>CAUSBY010000008.1:0-186450 GCA_963530025.1 uncultured Weeksellaceae bacterium | reverse complement strand
CCAAGAAATCTTAATATAATTTTGCTGATTTTATTTGGTCATGTCATAGTAATCTCTGATACACCTATTATGATTCCCAATCATTTAGGATATGTTTTTTTGTCAAAAATAAACGAGAGTAGGGAATCCCTACTCTCGTTTTTAATATTTCGATTTATTATTTTATTTGATTTTCAATAACTTAATATTTAAAATCATATCCATCACTAAGTTTGATACATTACCCTAATTTTTAATTTTTAATTTAACAGTTGGTAAACTATTTTTCTCATATAATCCGATATTGGTTACTGCTGAACAATTTTTTATATTTTCAATATTAAAAGATTCAACAACATCACCAATTGATTGATTTATTA
The DNA here is from genome assembly GCA_963530025.1 of uncultured Weeksellaceae bacterium. GTDB lineage: Bacteria > Bacteroidota > Bacteroidia > Flavobacteriales > Weeksellaceae > Epilithonimonas. The sequence continues at coordinate 186,091 of CAUSBY010000008.1, read as the reverse complement.
CATAACAGCCCTGTTCTGCTGAAGGAGCATAATCAATAATAATAAATCTCACTTTTTGTGGTAAATTTTTAATTAAAATTTCTTGATTAGAAATAGTTAGTGATAATTTTTTTTCACAAATTTTTCTTTCAAATGAATACGTACCATCACTCTTTTTACTCAAGATGGAATCACCTTTTTTAATACTTTCTGTGTCAAAATTTTTTAAAATAATATTTATTTGTTGTGCCTTTAGCGACAAAAAAAATAAAAAAGAAACAAAAAATAATTTTTTATTTAGTCTCATAATGGGATATTCTAAGTGGACTTTGTCCGTTACTAATATTTTTTAATGCCTTGTTATGAAAATTAACATTTTCTACACCTGGTCCGTTAGAGCTTTTCACATTTCCATTTTTTAAATAATCTAATCCATGATCCAACAATTCATGGAAAAATACAGAACTTGCACTAGGAACAGTAAGTTGCCCCTTTTCACCTTGCAATTGTAATGTTGAAATTTTTGATCTATTCATCGCAATGAACGCATATCCTTTATTTGTATTGTCTTTTTTACCTGGAGACCAAAATAAAGCACCTCCTGCATCTGTAGTATTTATATCTCCTTGTATAGATGTTTTTCTCCACCCTTCTCTTTTAGGAACTCCATTTTCCATTACTAGCCTTTCTTTCCCATCCTCCCCTTTTTCTGTAACAAACCCAGGTTCATATAAGTTTACAGTAAATTCATCTGTATTATTATTCGATATTACTTCTATTATCTTATCTTCATTATTAACAACCTGTGTTAATCCATCTGCCAATGACTTTTGTTCATCATTAAAACCTTTAGAAATCTTTTTTAAAGATGAATTTTTATATCCTAATTCGCCTTTTTTGTTGAAGTAAAATCCGTTATTTTCTCCCAATTGATCTGTTATATATCCCAAAATTGCTTTTTGGGTATCCGCATCAGCAGATATGACTTTTCTTCCATCAGGGTCTTTATAATATATAGGATTATTAAGAGTATAGTTGTATGGAGTATTTGTATGATATAGCAGTGCTAAGGGGTCTATTTGTCCCCACCTCCCAATATCCGGCATATACATTCTTGCACCGAAGTCATATTGACCCGTTTCCTGTAGTTCCTTACCACTATACTTGTAGTTCTTATAAGTAGCACTAGGGTTGTACACCTGTGCAGGACCTGTCCTGCCAGAGTTGTTGATGAAATTCAATCCAAATGGATAATAATCATTGCTGCTCTCCGTGAAAAGATCGCCGTTCTCGTCCCGCCCGAAGCTCAGCCTCACATTCCCCAGGTGGTCCTTGTACTGGTAAATATTACTGAATCAGCTTAAATGTTTTTACACTTTGAACAAATTTAGGATAGTTTATATCTTTAATGTTATAAAGCATTATTATATATTTTCCATTTGTATATATCTTTGAAATCCTTTTTGGATGTTCTTTATAAAGATGATTTTCTTTATATTTTCTTTCTTCCCAATACTCCCCTAAGTTTAAAGCATCATGATAGTCAATATCTTTTAATTCCCAATGATTAGATTCTATTCCTTCATTTTTATATGGTACATAGACATAAATGATTTGTTTGTTGTTATACTCAAAAATAAAATCATGTCTCCTAGCACTCCAATTAATAATCCCTTTTGGAAGCTTTATTTCAAAATGAGTATTATAGAATATCTGATTTTCAGCAACTCCATTAATATTATTATAATACAGGAATTTATTATGGTCTTTATTATATTGGAATGAAAAGCCAGATGCTTTTATGCTATCATTTTCATTATAATCTATGACTGATTTACAAGAAAATAAAGTTAAAAGAATGAAAATTATAATGATTTTTTGCATACTGAAATTTATTTATTGACTTTTTGCATTGCTTTCACAAAACTACTAACAGAAATACTTATGGGTTTTTCTTTTGAATTATTAATACTTCCTGAAGTATTATAAAATCCAATTGTCGGCAAATATGTATCAGGACCTGGAGGTCCATAAGTTTGTTTTTTTCCTGGAATAGTTTCAAAACCTATTACCAATGAAGGTTGAGTAAATCCTTTATTGTTTTTAGGATCCGTATCTGCATTTTTTCCTACCGAAGGTTTATAGTCCCCAACTTGAACAACATCACCCTCAGCATTATAAACTAATGGATGTAAATGAACGTCAGAAGCCACTTTGTCACCTTGTGCTGCTAAATCTTTACTCGCCTCTGCCCAAGCTCCGCTATCGACTTTTCCAGCTTCAGATCCTGTCACAATTTTAGAAGATTTTCCATTTTGACCTAATAAAAAACCTTGCTCCGTATTAGTTTTATCTGATAACCCGAAGTTAGCTATTGAGGATAATTTTGATAAATCATCATTTGATAATTGATTTATCACGTTGCCCTTACTAATAGCAGCATCTGTATCAGATTCTTTATTACTCGTAGTTAAAGCTATTTTCTTTTCTGTTTTTCCATCATCAACACGCTTTGTGAATTGTCCTGACAAATTGTAATAGTCCGTAAGAACACCACGTCCATCTGGGTCAAAAAATTTAATTGGGTTATCAACACCGTATGTATAAGTGGACCATCTTCTATATTGCTCAGCCAACGGGTCAACATTGAACCAACGCCCTACGTCAGCCATATACATCCTTGCGCCGTAATCATACATCCCCGTCTCCTGAAGTTCCTTACCATTATACTTGTAGTTCTTGTAAGTAGCACTTGGGTTGTACACCTGTGCAGGACCTGTCCTGCCAGAGTTGTTGATGAAATTCAATCCAAATGGATAATAATCATTGCTGCTCTCCGTGAAAAGATCGCCGTTCTCGTCCCGCCCGAAGCTCAGCCTCACATTCCCCAGGTGGTCCTTGTACTGGTAAATATAACGAAAATTATCGTAATCGTAGAAACCCTCCGCCGTGGCAAAGAAATTAGGCGTCGCCTCTATCCCGCCACCCGGAACCGCCTCCGCTATCGGCTTATCTGCAAACTCCAGGGATTCCGGCTGTCCCGCAACGGACATCTCCTCCGCGACCTGCGTCTCCCGAAGGGCTCCCTCCACGCTCTGCGAGTAGGGCGTAGTGTAGACGAAGCCGTCCAGGTACCATGTCTCTATGTCCTGACCGTTCACCTGGAACAGCTTGTGGACCTTAACACCGTCCGCCCTGTAGGTGTACGTCACAGGCTGTCCGTTCTTGGTCACCACCTGTGGCAGGTTCAGGTAGTTGTACGTGATGTTCTCCGTGATACCCTTGTCAGGCATCGTCAACATATTGCCGTTCGTATCGTACGTCATAGGCTGCGGCACGGTGATGGCGGGATAGCCGCTACTGTTCTGCGAGTTGTCGTACACCGTGGACAGTCGGTTGCTCTTGTTCCCGTTCTCATAGGCATATGTCAGGTCGTCCACCAGTATACCCGTGATACCAGTCCTCGGCCTTGCGTTACGCTTCAGGCTCATGATGTTCCCGTTCACGTCATAGCCCAATTCTTCATTAAAATATTTGGAGTCGGATGTCGTCGTACCGTTCACCGTCTTGTAGTTGCCTCTCCTCAACCTGTTCAGGTCGTCATAGGTGTACTCGTACCTGCTGGTCTCCCCATCGCCATATCTCCAGTCCACCTCGGAGATGTTGCCGTTGTACTTTCTGATGCCCGTGTTCGCCGGGTCGTTGTATCTTATCCTATAGGAGAACAGCTTGCCCGGGTCCAGGTTACCATTGTCCAGGTTGATGCCCGTCATCCACCCACGGATGTTGTAGCCGTACTCCATGGTCTGCAATGGCGGGGTGACAACGGACAGGTTACCGTCCGATACAGAGCCCACCTTCTTGGTCTTCAGCTGTCCCAATGCATCATAGGTATTGTCCGCAAGAAGCTCCTTCGCGGTCTTGCCCTCCACCTCGTGGTAGTGCTTCAGCAATCGGTTCTGGTGGTCGTAGAAGAAGTCCTCCACGATCTTCAGGGGCGTCTCCCTTGCCAACCTCTTGTGCAGGATCTCCGTCCTTTTCACAACGCCTGCAAAGTCCAGCTTGCTGTTCACGATCGTGCTCCCTCCAAGGTGGTTGATGCTTGTCGTTCCTATAGCTCTGCCTTTGTCATCGTAGAAAGTGTAGTTACGCGTCCAGCTGTCCTCATCTATGTTCTTCACCATAGATGCCAATGGAAGTGACCTTGTGGAACGTCCCAGGTCATCTTGTGCAGGAAGCAGTATCTGCCGCTCCATGACCTTGTTGCCTGCCGGGAAAGGCGTGCCGCCAGGATAGCTGTCATAGTAGTTCACAGAGAGGTAGGACTCCATATCATAGAAATAGGTCCTGCTGTAGTAGATCTGCAACCCGTTCTTGGCATATCCCGTTCCGTCCCTCTCCTCCGTGATCACCATATCCTTTATCAGGTCCTGCGCCTCTGCCCTGCTTCCATACGGATGGAAGCCTGTGCACACGACCCTGCCCAATTTGTCATATTTGGTGATGAGCCATTTCCCCTGGCCTGCCAGTTGGGCGTCCTGTGTCATGACCAGGCGGTCTGTCTTGTCATACACCATGTACTCCCAGCCCTTCCCGGGAAGCTTCTTCTCTACCAGCCGGCCCTTGCCGTCGTAGTTGTACTGGTAGCAAAGATTATCTATTATTGCATTATTGCCATCTCTCGGGTTGCTGATGGTCTGCGTATTGTTGAGCCTGAACTCCCTGGATGCCAACGGCGATATCACGAACGCCAGCTGATCGTACTCGTTATACACATAGTACGTGTCAACATAGGTCCCGCCCGGCTGTGGCACAAGGGACTGTGCGATATCATCGTTGTCCGAGAGGTACTTCCTCACCAGCAATGTCTGTCCTGCTCCGTTCCTGAACTCATAGGATATCTTCCCGTCCTCATCGGAGACCATGTTCCTGTAAAGTTTGGAAGCCGGATAGAAACCATTGACCTTCAGCTCATGGGTATAGAACGCTCCGCCACTTGTCCGTGTGTCCGTTGTGAACTTCAGAACGTCAGTCGCAGCATTGGTCTGGTAGTCAAAATCCACAGGGTGGGACTGCCAGTCGCCTCCCGGCTGTATTTGCTGTTCTATCCTGTCCAGCGGGGAGCTTTCCAGCTTCTTCTCCGCATAGGGTCTTGCTCCGTAAAAGCCCTGTCCGCTGTTTTCATCCAGTCCCGGATGTATCGCTTTGAGCGAGGTTGGCAAAGGCACCGGCAGGATGTCCAGCCTCTGTCTCCCGAACCCATCATACACGATAGGGGTCACAAGGTCGGTATTCGCCGTGCCGCCGCCGTTTATCAGGATCGTCTGTTTAGGTCTGCCAAGGCCGTCGAAATAGGTCACCGTCTCCGCAGACTTCTGCTCGGGATCGCCAAGCTTTGACAGATGCGTCTTGCTGTAGATGTAATTCTCGGCATCCGTCAATTGGGAGTGGTAATGGCCATAGCCAAATACCAGGGCCAAGAGGCCCATCATCTTTCTTAGTGTTGTTCTTCTCATCATGGTCATTAGTGTTTGTAGTTGTACTGGTATTCTTTCAGGATATCCCCGTTCACATCCCTGACCTCCTTCAAACGGTTGGCCGTGTCATAGATGTAGACCTCGCGGATCCCGCTTGGCGGAGTGATGCTCCTCACGCCTATCAAAGGGTCGTACGTATAGGTCGTCACCTGATAGTTGGACAAAGCCCCACGGAAGGTCTTCATAATACCCAGAAAGGACGACTCGTCATTGCCAGCTCCTGCGGATGCATCGATATCCGATGCTGAAATGATAGCAGAAGCCAAACCGCTTACCTGTGCATACGTTGCGCCCTCCACCTTGGCTATCGGCTGGGTGTTGTTATAGCCCCAGATAATGGCCGTGGAAACTCCCGACTTCGTGGTGTACTGCAAAAGGTTGCCATGACTGTCGTACTGGTTGTAGGTAACTTCCGTACCCATATTGCCTGTTATCAGGTCCAAAGAGGATACAGATTTCGGAAGTAAAAGATTCCCTGTCTGCACATCAGGTAATGAAGTAGGATAATCTGTCTCTGTTTTGGAAATCGTCTTCCCATCCCTCTTCGTTTCAGTTATCAGAGGAATCCCTACAATGTTCGCATCTATCAACTTCTGATTAGGCTTTTCATGGGCGTATTTGTAATTCGTTAACTGACTACTTCCATCCGGAAAAATAGTCTTCTGATTGGTCAGCTGGTAATGGGATGGACTGGTGTAGTTATACTCTGTAGTAGTAGTTAAAGGAGTACCATTAGCATAACTAGTAGTTTCGACCTTGGTCTGTTTCCTAAATCCATAATAATTATCATAAAAACCGTATGAAATGTTTATCAACTGGTCTTCAACAGGCAAAGGCACGTAGGAAAAGTTTTCCCTGAAAAAGAAACTTCTTTTAGTAAAATGTTTTACAAAATCATATTTGAAGCTTTTCTCTTCTATTATTTTAAATGCCCCATCTTTATATTCATATCTGTTTTCATGAGCAACATTTCCCCGAAAGATCTGTCCATAATTTGACATTGCAACTCCTGTATAGAAAGGAGGTTTCAAAAAATTAGGGTCATTGTCGTCAACATAAGAATAAGTTGTTTCCTTGGCGCTATGTTCATCAATAATTTCTGTGACATCAGAATAAAAAATTCCTGTGTTCCTGCTATTGAAATCATTATACAAAGGATTTTCATATACTCTGTATATATTGAGGATCATAAATCTCGGAAAAGGAGATTCATTCTGGCAATTTTGACTATACTCTCCTTTTTCGATATGGGTTTTATCTGCCGCCCAGTTCTTCAAAGAAGGAAAAGGGTCATTGATCTTATTCAGCAGATTATAGTAATATTTCTTAGTATATTTTTTCCCTTTACCATCGTCCTCTTGTACCTTACTCACTCTACTACCTCCAACATATTGTGGAACTTCAGAGGTAACTTGCTCAAAACCATATGCCAAACTACATTCTAAGTGCACCGAAGTAAATCTTACTTCAAGTGTAATTTTAATAATATACTCTACATTTTGCTCTGTTGGAAAACTGTAATTCAAAAAAGATAATAAGTTGGTTTTAACATGGTTTAGAACTTGCCCTGTTTCTTTTCTTATTATATCCAATTGATAATTGTCCCTGTCATCAACATCCGGATTACAATCTTCATTATACATCCCTCCATAACTGGATACATGCAATGATTGTCCATTTCCCGTGATTGTAAATGTATCAACAGTTTTATTGGGCTCTATGCAGGAGTGTTTATCTAATACAAACTCATGGCTAGCAGAAGGTAAATATTTGGTTACTTTCTTCTTATAATAATTAGGTTCGTAAAAAACCTCTGAAAAACCTCCTGTCGGATAATTGATCTTTTTTAAATTTCCAAAAGAAGCATTTTCAGGTTTTACCTCTTTATTGGCACTCATAATTGATATTGGAAATATATTACTGAAAAAATTAAACATTTCCGGACTATTTGGAAAAGGAGAACTGTTGTTTGCAGAATTATAATAATTATAGTAATCTGTGTTCAAACTAAACCTGGAAGGCATTTTATCTATATCATAATAATCAAAAGAATATTGCTCCCTAACATTATTTAAATTTGTTAAAGACTTTATATAATGCCTATTAATCGTGGTGGTCTCATTGGAAGATATATTGTAGTATATAGCCGGTGATGAGTTTTGTATATTATAGTACTCTATATTGTATTGTTTTATAAGATCAAGATTATTATCTTTTAAAGAAATACCTGTTAACAATTTTCCGGTGCCTGTCGGAAGGTCTTTTCTGAATTGTCCATATTCAAAAAATATTTTTTGATTCTCTGATACGATCGATTTAATTCTTGGAGTATGGGAAGTAGTCAACGATTTTGATTTCTGGATATCGCTGTACTTGTATACATTACTACCATTATTTACACAAACTTCACTAATATTAAAACCCGCAGAGGCAGATGAGATATAACTTATGTTTTCAATATCATATGCAAAATTTATCACCTCCTTCTTATTGTTGATTACTTGTTTTAAATACCACCCGGTTATCGAGGATCTATCTCGTCCGGGGGCTGCAAAATTGGTTCTTTCAATATATTGGTCATCCCCTCCAAAATAATATTCGTTACCTTGGGAATCCGTTAATTTTATCTCTAGCTTTTTCCCATATGTAGATATTGCCGTACCTATTTGATATACTTGTATTTTGACATTTTCCGAACTCTCTGAGAAAACGTTCAGATTCTCATCTATATAGAATGAGCCCGACAGTCCATTGGATATATTGAAATTGAACCAGTCATACTCTGTATCATATACGTTTCCTGGAGCTGCTGCTTGCCTGATATTGTATAAGTCTGCTGTTGCATCTACATCTGTAGGATACCATTTAGTATTATTTCCCTCATCAGCCTCATCCTTTACAACTCTTGAGACAACGCCTCCAAAGTTTAATTGCCAGAACATACCGAGACTTCCCCCAATATCATCAACTTTTACGTCGCTTCTATATCCCAAAGATATGTTCAGTCCAGAATTGTCATCAATACTAAACAATGGTATCGTATGATGGAATTTTCCGTCTGAGCCGCCATTATAATTCACTCTGCTTAGAGAGAAGGTCTGATGTGTTGGAGGTGTTATATTTGGAATAGTAGATACATTATTGATACTTCCCGATTGTGCATTTCCTGTGACACATCCAAAAATTAAAAATAATAATTGCAATCTCTTTCTCATAATTTGTGTTTTCATCATTCTTTCACGATCTTAGTAGTTAGTTTTTTGTCTTTTTGTGTCGGGATACTCGCTTTGATGATATAGACTCCCTGTGGCAATCTGCTTGTATCGACCTTAGTTACCTTATTCTTCGTCTGCAATTGCTGTATCATCTTCCCAGCCATGTCATAAACATAGATGTCCGCGGACAACCCTCCGGTACTCCCACTCTCACCCCCCCCTACACTTATCTCCACATAGCAGTAATCCTTCACAGGATTCGGATAGATCTGGATATCTTTGTTCTCCATCAGGTTCCCAACATCGCTGTCCAACAGCTTTACCACCTTCCAGTTCTCCTTGCCCAGCTCCTCCGCACTCGTGCCTGCCAAGATGTATGAGCCGTCCCTGTTCAGTATCGCACTCGTCAGTCTCTCCTCCTTTTTCTTGTCCTTGCCCTCCACATATTTCCTCCACACTTCCTTGCCATTCTTATCAACGTACAGCATCCAGAAAGTCTCGTCATTCTTCTCAACTTTACCTTCTGCCTGGGTGTAACCACCTATCAGAAAACCTTTCGTCCCCTCCTGGTTCTTTTCTCTTTGTTCCTTGATCTCGTTTAAGGACATCAATACATCCCTGTTCCCGAAGTTATAGGATTGCTGCCATTGCTCGTTCCCATCGGCGTCCAAGGATAGCAGCCACAGGTCTGTGCCTTCTTCCAACTTGGCCCTTTTATTACCTGAGCTTTCCGACCGGCTCTCGCCTCCGATGATATAGCCCGTGTCCGTCAAGGCCATCGTCCGGATATGGTCATCTGCACTTCCCCCATAGTTCCTCTCCCATTGCACCTTCATGTCCTTATCAAGCTTCACCACCCAATAATCGCCCTCGCCATGGTTGTCTGTGGTTTTTGGTTGATAGTTGATGGCCATTGGCTCTTCGCCTGTCATGCTGAGCAGAGCCGAAGCATCTTCATTCTTGATTTTTAATTCTTCATTATTTACAACTCCGCTTCTCGAATAGATGCCCAGCAGAGTTCCGCCGTCTTTCGTGGCAATTACTTTCTCAACCTCATCCAATCTCTTACCGCCCAAGATAAGCTGGCCGATGACCTTTCCCGTCTTGTCCAATCTGGTCACAAGGACATCTTTGGAACCGTAGCCCAGTTTCGGATGGTTCGTACTTCCTGCGATGACATAGCCGTGGTCGGTCGTCTGTGTAACACTTCTGGCCTCTTCACTGTATCTCGTCCCGATGGTCTGCTGCCATTCTTCCTCCCCATTCTCATCGATTTTGATGATCCAGATATCCGAAGAACCGTTGGACCTCTGCTTCTTGTCCAAGGCCAATGATGAATAAGAGGTGCCTGCCAAAAGAAAACCGCCCTCTTGGCTAGAGATGGTGGAACCGAGGTAGTCGTGCCGGTCACCCGAGAAATACCTCTCCCAAACTTTCTGACCTTGATGGTCAAGCTTCAGGATATGGTAATCGTAACCTCTGTTGGTTGATGGTTGTCCATTGTTGGTGGTCTGATCTTGGTTCTTTTGGATGGATGAGCCTGAGACCAGGTATTGTCCGTCTATGGTGACCGCCAACCCCGAAAGGAAATCCTGGGTATTGGAATCTATATTCTTCTGCCAGCTCACCTTCTGGGCATGGACATGACATAGAATGAGCATGCCCACACTGATGTAGAGTCTTTTCATGATTTGAGTTTTTAAGTGTTATTCTCTCGGTGCAATAGTCGCTACGAGATACGACAAAACTTGTCGCTTTATAATTTGCTTATAAAAATAATTATTTTTTTGAGAATCACCTTACGGAAAAACCACAATAATCAATGTTTTCTGTAATGATTTCCGAAATTATCCCCATCGAATTATCCAACGAGCATCGAACATAGGATATACAACGGTCATACAAAGGATATAGAATGGATATACAACTATCGAAGAACGGATATACAAGGGATATACAAACTCACATATTATGTTAAATGGAAAATCATAAATAACTAATTATAAACATCTTGAAAATATAACACGACAAATTTTGACACATCAGGGAACTTTTTGGATATAAAAATTCCCTCGCCCAAGACGAAGGAATCTTATGAAATATGAATGTTTGTGTTTATTTCTGGCTAAGGAAATATTCTGCTTCTGCTTTTCCCCATTTTGGGTCAAGAGATGATTTCGATTTGTAAGTCCCAAACTGCTCTACTGCTTTTTTGAACAATTCTGTTCCTTTTGCTTTACTGCCACCAAATTGTTCTGGTGTGAAATAAGCATCTTCCGCTTGCAAAACTGTGATTCTTGGATTATTGGGATCCAATTCCTGAGCTTTTGCTAAAGCCTGTTGTGCAATTGGTGCTTCGCTCATATATCTGGACATTGGGTCAGCCATCATTCTGAGTCCACTGGTCATTTTTTTCAGGATAAAAAGTTCGGCGTTGTTCGGGCTCAAAGCTTCTGCTTTAGCGACATACTTTTCTGCTTCTGCTGCAACTGGGTCAAGTTCTGCTGTTTTTCCGGATTGCATTAGGATTCTTCCTTTTTGAATTGTTGCAAATGCAGCGTAGTAATATGGTAACCATTGTGTATTTTCCTTGATTCCGATTCTGTCAAAATCGTTGGCCAAAGCTGTGAATTCATCTGGTGTTTTGTGATCTTCTACTTTAGCTATTTTTTCTGTCATTGCTTTTTCAAAAGCAGTTTGGGCAAAAGTTATAAATCCTATTAAAGAAAGGCTGATTGTTAAGATTAATTTTTTCATTTGGATATTTTTTAATTGTTATTTTAAATTTCTGATTCAAAGATAGAATGAGTTTTTATTCAATGAAATTTTATTCTGCTGAACTGTTGTTTTTAATGACTGAGTTGTAATAGTTTAAACTCGATTGTTATTAAACACAAAGACACAAATTTCATTTATATGCTTTTCTTTTTAAGACACTAAAAAATCTTCGATTTAATCTTTGTGCCTTAAATAGTTTAGTATAGATTCAATTTCTTTGTGTCTTTGTGATTAACCTTTTAGTTATCTACAGATTATTATTAATCGCATCATTTGTCTTATCAACCCCAAAACTTACGAACACTCCAACAAAAACAAATGTATTAACCGGTGGTCTAACAGCGGTTCTACTATTTCCATCTGCAGAATAATTGTATCCGTAGACATTTTTATTCCCCAAAATATTATTAATACTCAAAACAAAAACCGTGAAAGATTTCGAATCTTTCTTCCCAACGCTTGGAACATAATTGACACTGAAATTCAGTCCGCTGTAATCTTTAAGTTTTCCAGAATCATCCAAATAATTGACTAGTTCTCCATTTACTTCTTTAGTCATAATGTTATAATAAGGTCGCCCTTTGGAATAAGTATAAGACAGATTAAATCCTGTTTTCCAGTCCATTACAAACTTCTTAGCAACTGCATTGAAGGTATGTTTCGAAGCAAAATTAGGAGCTAAACTAAAAGGATAGTTTAAGAAGTCTCTTTTGGAATCCAAATAGGAATAAGTCAGCCAATAATCAATCTCTTTGAACGTTTTTTTATCTCTCCAGAACAGTTCGATTCCTTTCGCAAAACCTTTTCCTGCATTGCTATTGGCAATTTGATAATATTGATTATTGGCCGAAGAAACATTATCTGCCAAAGAAATGGTTTTAATCAAATCATCATATTTTTTATAAAAAGCTTCGAATCTCAAGCTTCTTCCATCCGCATTTTTCTGAACCTGAAAGATATAATGGTCTGCTCTCTGAAAATCAAAATTTTTGCTGTAAAGATATTTGCTTTCCGGATTTTGATAGAAGATTCCGTAAGCTAGAGATGTGGTCCAATCTTTCGAAATTCTATAAGCTAATGCTACTCTTGGCGAGAAATTCCATTTGTCCAGATAAGAAGAATGTTCTGTTCTTGCACCTATTTTTGCGGTTAAATTATTAGTAAAAATCAAATCTGTTTCTGCAAAAGCAGACGAAATCAAATCTTTGTAATTTCTTTCAAAAGTTCCATATTTCATCGTTTCATCAGCATTATTCAATTCAAATCCCGCTCGCAAAACACTTGCTCTATTGATTTTTCTTTCAATCACAGCTTTTGCATTGATGTAATTCGATTTATTATTAATTAGCGTATTAGACTGTTCTACATCATTAAGAAATGTTGCAAAATTCAAATCGCTGGAGTTGTATGTATAAGAAGTTCCAATATTCAAAAGGTATTTCCCAAATTTTTCTCTGTAAGACAAATTATGATACATATTCTGACCTTTCAGACTGACCATATTTTTGTCCGAATCCGGTTCCAAACTTTCCGAACCAACAGCCATTTTGTTTTCATCTACACTTCCGTAATATTTTATAAATCCTCCTCTTTTAGTTTTAATTCTAAAGTTTCCATCAAATCCATAACCTTGAGGATATTTATCAAAATCTGTATTAAAATTAAATAATTTTCCCATCAATCCAAGATTCGAATAACCACCAGCGACGCCCCAAGAAGCTGTTTTTTGTTGATTCAGTTTTTGATAATTCGCACTAAGGAAAATCGGAGAAACGCCGAAGTCAAAAGATGTCGTTTCCGGTAAATCTACACTTTCCAAAACTAAAACCGATGACAAAGCTTGTCCATAAATTGCAGAATATCCACCACTTGAAAATACATTCCCTTTAAATAAAGATGTATTGAAGCGGTCTCTCCCCGCAATTCCCGGCACCGAATTAGTGAAATAATTATTGACCAGATTTCCATCCATAAAAATTTTAGTTTCAGCTCCGGTTCCACCACGCACAAATAACCCTTCACTCTCTCCCACTTTCTGAACGCCAGGCAAATAGCCTAAAGCCGACGAAATCTGTCCATTCGCACCAGCTGTCGTATAAACATCCAAAGGCGTTAATAAAGCTGTTGCACGTTTTTTGTCGCTGGCTTCTATACTTCCTGCAGTAATCACAACCGCATTGATTTCGCTGATTTGTTCCTTGAGGTTGGCATTCATAGAAATATCTTTTCCTTCAATCTTTACAGGAAGTTCAATTTCATCATAATTTTGTCCTGAAAAAACCAAGGTTTTATCTCCAGTTTCTGTGGTGGTAAAAGTGTAATTTCCATTGGCATCTGTAGTTGCTCCGTCGTAAGTATCTTTGAGTGTTACATTAATGTCTTTCAATGCTTTATTCTTATAAGTTACTTTTCCGGAAATAGTAATTTGTGACCAGATACTGATGCTTATCAAAAATAATAATAAGCTGATAATTTTACCTTGAGTTTTCATATGTAGTTTATTTATTGTTTTTAAGGTCATATGGAATCGCTTATTATCATAGGAATTTGTATTTCCAAATTATTGCGATTTCATATTTCTTAATTTTGATTCAAAGATATTTCAGTGAATGATAATATTAAATTAATTATGACCGAACCGTATAAATTAATAACCGAATCGTAAATGTTTCACGTAAAACAATTATTTATAACATTGGCTTTAAATTTGTTATATCGAAAAAATAAACAAATAAACTATCTTATGAAAAACTTATTACTAATTGGAATAGCTAGTTTGACACTGGCTTCCTGCAAAACTGTTTCGACAGAATATATCATTCGTCCAAAATCTCATACTGAGACTCAGGGAACTGCAACTTTTATTCAGAAAAAAGGTAAAGTAGAAATGGATTTGAGTGTTTTTAAATTAACACCAGGTTTTCACGCTGTTCACATTCACGAATTTGGAAATTGTAGTGCAACAGATGCTTCATCTGCCGGCGGACATTGGAATCCTTCCAAAGATGACCACGGAAAATGGGATACAGAACATTTTCACATGGGAGATATTGGAAATCTAGATGCTAAAAAAGACGGTCAGGCAAGATTGGTTTTCACCACTGATAAATGGTGTCTTGGTTGTGATGACCCAATGAAAAATATTATTGGAAAAGCAATCGTAATCCACGCAGGAGTTGACGATTTCCATACCCAACCAACTGGAAATGCAGGCGGAAGAGTTGGATGTGTGGAGATAAAATAAGCTAGACTTTTTAGATGATAGACATCCATTGATAAATCTATTATCTATTCGTCCCTCATCTTTTAGTCTAAAAAATCATATTTCAAAACTTTGGAAAGCATCAATGATATGATGGATTTCCAAAGTTTTTTGTTTGTTTGGAAGCACCGAAATAATATCAAATCTCACTTCTTTATCAATGTTATTTTCTTCGATGAAATAGTTGGAAGCTGAAATTAATAATTTGATTTTCTTCTTGTTAACAGCTTCTTGAGGTTCCAAAAACGCATCTGTATTTCTGGCTTTGACTTCTACAATAACTATTTGATTTTCAAATTCTGCGATGATATCAACTTCGGCTTTCAGGTAACGGAAATTACGAACCAAAATCTTGTATTGATTCTTGATTAAAAAATCAACTGCTAAATCTTCAGCTATTTTGCCAAAATCGTTGTGGTCAGCCATTGTAGATTATGATTGATGAAACTCGACACTTACTTTTTTACCAACTTTCAGATTGATTTCTGAACCGATGATTAAAGGTCTATTATCAAAAATATGGCCGTTTGGAAAGCCAAAAACTGTTGGGAAATCATATTTAGAAACTCTGCCAGCAATCAATTGATAAGCAAATGAATCGAATGATTCTTCATATTCTTTGTTGTCTGTTTCGCTTCCCATATTGGTCATTCCACCAACGATTAATCCTTTTATTTTTTTGAAAACGCCGGCTAATTCCAAACTCATAATCATTCGGTCAAGCGCGTAGAAGTTTTCTCCAATATCTTCTATGAATAAAATTTTATCTGTGAAGTCAAAAGAATAATTCGTTCCCAAAAGTGCATAAACCAAAGCAAGATTTCCACCAACCAAAATTCCGGAAGTCTCTCCTACTCTATTATTTGGATTTGAATCGATTTTATAATTAAGTTTCTTGCCTTTCAGAATATCAAAAATCAATTCATAACTTTCTTCTGTAACTCCAAAGCTGGAAGTTTTAATCGTTTGTCCGTGGATGGAAGCAAAACCTTTCTTCAGCAAATAACTTTGAATAACCGTATTGTCAGAATAACCAATGTACCATTTTGGATTTTTCTTAAATTCAGTCAGTTTCAAATCCTGTAAAAGATGCTGACAGCCATAACCACCTCTTGAAGCCCAGATTGCAGAAATCTCTGGGTCATTTAAAGCCCAATTGATATCGTTTATTCGCTGTTCTTCTGTTCCGGCGTATGAATAGCCGTTTTGGTATTTTGTGTAGAGATTTTCGCCTAAAATAGGTTCGTAACCTTTGGACTTTATTAATTCTAAAGTTTTGTCCAATTGTGGAATTTCGACAGAGCCAGCTGGCGAAATAATGGCTATTTTATCTCCTTTTTTGAGTGGTTTTGGGAAGGTTATTTTTTGCATTTGTGTTTGATGTTATTTGAACGTAAAGGTCGTAAAGATTTTTAAATAATTAATGCTGTATTTTTAACACAAAGAGCACTAAGTTTTTTTATTTTATTGAAAATATTTTAGGTTCACAAAGGCGCTTAGCTCATCAAAGTTTGGATTGACTTCGTCGAACCACTTCGTTAGGTTTCCTACGGAATGACAGATATTGTGTTTAGATTGTCAATTATTTTTATATTGAATCTGCAACCCGACTTGAGCGGAAATCCTTTTTACGCAACGAAGTGGAGTGAAAAGATTGGGAGTGGAAGGCGGATAAGTTGCCCAAATTATTCTACTACTTAATCTTCGGCTGTTGTTTCTCTGCTTTTTCTAATTTTTCCTCAAATTTATTGAACTTTTTGAAGCTTTGAAGGAAAATAAAGAAACTGAATAATACCAAAATACAACCAACTGCTTTCCTAATTTTATTAGCTACTTTTTGATTGAGTCTATCGTGAAATTGCTTTGCTAAAAGGATTTTGGAAAGGTCGATGAGAAGATAAGTTCCAATCACAATCCCAATATAAAGTATGAAATCCTGAACTTTTGGATAGGCATTTCGAACGGAAACAACTGTTACAAGCCAAAATAAAACAACTCCGATGTTCAGTAAATTGAGGAGAAATCCATTCAGAAAGGTTTTGATATAATTCTGGTCGATGAGTTTTTCTTCGCCTTCGATGTGCATTTTGGTTCTGGAAAGAAGCATATAAATGGCATAAATCAGAATGAGAAATGCCGAAATCCGGTAAAATCCGGGATGTTTATCGATAAGACTTACCAAATCCGCGCTGGCATAATAACTGACAACTATACAAAGTAAATCTGCAGAAACTACACCGATATCCAAAGCAATGGCGTGTCTTGGACCGCGGGAAAAACTGGTTTCTATCAGCAGGAAAAAAATAGGCCCTATAAAGACCAAACTTAGCATTATTCCTAATCCGACAGCGTATAAAATGAGTTCGAGCATTCTTTTTAAATTTCAGAACCGGCTGTAAAAATAGAGATTTAAAATTTAAAGCAATGTTTAAATTTCATCAAAATTGATTTCTCCAACTCAAAAGAGAACAATTTTGATGAAAATTTTAGTCATTAATAATTTTAAAATCAAGTTGCTTAGCAATCAAATTAGCTTTTACAACTTTTATTTTTACCTCGTCTCCGAGCTGATAAGTATTGCCCGTTCTGGAACCTACAATCGCATAATTTTTCGCATCCAAAGAGTAAGAATCATCCACCAAATCGCGCAGTTTTATCATTCCTTCTGCTCCATTTTCAGGAATTTCTACCCAGAAACCATACTCTGCAACACCGGAAATAACACCTGAGAAAACTTCGCCAACGTGGTCTTCCATAAACTTAACCTGCATAAACTTGATACTTTCTCTTTCCGCTTCAGAAGCTAATCTTTCCATTGCTGAACAATGTTTTGCCTTCTCTTCCACTTCCTCTTTATTTGGCGATTTTCCACCGTCAAGATAATGTTGAAGTAATCTGTGTGCAATCAAATCCGGATAACGACGAATTGGCGATGTGAAATGGGAATAATACTCGAAGCCAAGTCCGTAATGTCCAATCGGGTCGGTAGAATAAACGGCTTTGCTCATACTTCTCATTGCCAGCGTTTCTATCATATTTTCTTCGCCTTTTCCCTTGACATCGCTTAATAATTTATTCAAAGATTCAGCTACTTTTTGGGTATTTGCCAAGTCCATTTTGTAACCGAAAGTTCCTACGAAATCTCGTAAAGCTGTTAATTTTGCAGGGTCTGGGTCATCGTGAATTCTATAAATGAAAGTGTTTCCACTTGGTTCATTTCTTTTGTTTAATGAAATAAATTCGGATACTTTTTTATTCGCCAAAAGCATAAATTCTTCAATCAAATGATTAGAATCTTTGCTGACTTTGAAATAAACGCCAATCGGTTTACTGTTCTCATCAAGATTGAATCTAACTTCACTTCTGTCAAAAGTAATTGCACCATTTCTGATACGTTCCGCTCTCATTATTTTGGCTAATTTATCCAACTGAAGAATTTCCTCAACCAAATCTCCTTCTTTTGTTTCGATTCTTTCCTGAGCTTCTTCGTAAGCAAATCTTCTGTCCGAATGTATAACCGTTCTACCAAACCATTGTTTATGGATTTTCGCATCTTCATCCAGTTCAAAAACGGCTGAGAATGTGAATTTATCTTCATTTGGTCGCAAAGAACAAACATCATTACTCAAAACTTCCGGAAGCATTGGTACTACTCTATCCACCAGATAAACCGAAGTTGCTCTGTTATAAGCTTCTTCATCCAAAATAGTCCCAGGTTTCACGTAATGAGAAACATCCGCAATGTGAACACCAATTTCCCAAAGTCCATTTTCTAATTTTCTGATAGACAAAGCATCATCAAAATCTTTAGCATCTTTTGGGTCAATCGTAAATGTCAGAATATCACGCATATCCCAACGTTTTGCCACTTCATCTGCATTTATGCTTCTGTCGATTTGGTCTGCGTCGTGTTCCACTTCTGGTGGGAAATTATAAGGCAACCCATATTCCGCCAGAATTGAATGGATTTCTGTTTCGTGGTCGCCAGGTGCGCCTAAAACGGTTGTGATTTCGCCTTCCGGATTCTTGCTTCCCGGTTTCCATTCCAGCATTTTTACGATGACCTTGTCGCCGTCTTCTGCGCCATTGAAATGGTTTTTGGAAATAAAAATATCAGTGTTAAGTTTCTTCTTATCTAAAACCACAAACCCGAAATCTTTCTCAGCAATTTTCTGAAAAGTTCCAACAAAAACCTCTTTTGCTCTTTCCAAAACTTCCACAACAGAACCTTCCAGCTTTTTACCTTTGAAATTGTAAGTAACAATCAGGACTTTATCGCCTTGCAAAGCGTCTTTCACATTTTTCTGATGTATGAAGATATCATCATTGATTCCTTCAACTTTTACATAAGCATTTCCGGATTGGTTAAAATCTATAACGCCTGTTAAAGTCCCTTCTATATTGAGATTGACAATATATTTTCCTTTCTCGGTTTCTTTGATTTTTTGAGTTGCCAAAAGTCTGTGAAGCGCCTGAATTACCAGCTCTCTCTGTCTTGGATTTTTGTAATCTATTCCTTCCGCAATCTGTTTGTAATTGTAGATTTTGGAAGTTTTCTTGCTCATAAAACGAAGGATTGTTCTTCCTAAATCGAGAAGTTTTTGTTCGTTTTTATGAGATGTATTTTTTTTGTTTTTCATTTAATTTTAATTAATTGTTAAGATGTCTAGTTCATCTAAAATTTATCTTGTTCCTCATCAATAATCCTTTTCAAATCTTCTTCTTTAGGAAGACTTACCAAGTATTTATTCACAAAAATCTGTTGAGAAAGTCCTGTGGTAGCATATTTTACCAAAGATTCATTTTTGTTAGCGCAAAGGATGATTCCTATTGGTGGATTGTCGCCTTCGTTTTTCTCGTTTTCGTTATAATAATTAAGATAAACATTCATTTGACCAGCATCTGCGTGGGAAAACTCTCCCAATTTTAAGTCTATCAAAATATTACATCGCAAAATCCTATGATAAAAAACTAAATCTATGTAATAATGCGTGTTATCAAACGTAATTCTCTTCTGTCTTGCTTCGAAACAAAAACCTTTACCCAATTCCAAAAGAAAAGTTTGCAAATGATTGATAATACTGAGTTCTAATTGATTTTCTGTGTAAGATGTTTCTTCTTTGAGACCCAAAAATTCCAAAATATAAGGACTTCTGAAAAAGTTTTCTGCCTGAGGTTTCTCAAATTTTTGATGTTCATCTAAGACTTTCAGTTTATCTTTGCTGAGACCTGTTCTTTCAAAAAGCATAGAATTGATGGCTCTTTGCAATTCCCGAACTGACCAATTATTCTTGATAGCTTCTGTTTCATAGAAAGTCCTTTTGGTTGAATCATTCAGTTTTAGAAATTCTACAATATGTGTAAAACTCAATTGGTTGATGAGTTTCTCAAAATATGAATTATCTGAACTAATTTTTGATTCTAAAGATTTTGTAGTCAGTGACTGCAGAATTTCATTGTGTTGATTATCAGAAATATACAATTTTGCGGTCGGTGACTGCAAAATATTTTGATATGTTTTATAAAATGTAGAAAACCAATAGAGATTCCTTTCGGACAGTCCTGCTATGTTTTTACATTTTTTTGCAATTTCTTTATACAGATTTTTTCCGTATTCCGCTCTGTCATTACCATTAAGTTCGTATTCAGAAATATAAAAACCAATCAACCAATTTCTCAAAGTAAGTGCAACATTCACTTGCCTCTGAGCTTGGTTTTTGAAGAAAACTTGAGTTTCTCCAATTTTGGAAATTAGTAAAGATATTTCTTGCATTTTTATTTTAATCCAAAAGTGGATTTAATTTTTTATTAAAGATAAAATAAAATAGGGGAGTTTGGGAAACCATTGTATTAATTTATGGTTTCGTGAGAAAGAACTTTCTCTATTAAATGCAGTGCAAAGATACAACTTTATTAATAATTGGATTTTTCATCTTAATTCAAATAAAAAAGACTTACAAAATTGTAAGTCTCTATATCTAGCAGAATGCGATTTTATCAACTCGATTCTGATGTCTTCCACCTTCGAAATCCGTCGTTAAGAATTTATCTACAATTTCGAAAGCCAATTCTTTTGAAATGAATCTTGCCGGAATCGAAATCATATTCGCATCGTTATGTTGTCTTGCAAGAGAAGCAATTTCCGGCATCCAACACAATGCACATCTTATTTTCTGATGTTTGTTTGCCGTGATTTGAACACCATTTCCGCTTCCACAAATCAAGATTCCTAATTCGTTTTCTCCATTTTCTACAGAACTTGCTGCAGGATGTACAAAGTCCGGATAATCTACAGAATCAGTAGAGTAGGTTCCAAAATCCTGAACTTCGTACTTACCTTCGAGGTATTTTTTTATTAATTCTTTGTATTCAAAACCGGCGTGGTCAGCGGCTATTGCTATCTTTTTCATTGCTTTTTTATATTATTCTTTTATTTCAGTATAAAATTACTACATATTTTGTAATTGTTGGCATAGTATTTTAATATAATCATCAATAATATTTTGAATTAATTATTTAAATATCAACGATATAAAATTAATAATGATAATTAATTAAACAAAATTTATAATCATTAATAAAAAGATAATAGAATGTTAGAAATTGTTAGAAAACCTGTGGATAACTTCTGTCAAATATTTCTTTTAAAAGTTGAACAAATTTTGTAATGAAAACTACCAACTAATTTTTTAACAAAATTTTTAGAAAACTTTTATTGGAGATTCGGTTCGTTTATCCGCAAGATAGTTTTGAATAAGAGAGAAAATTCAGAATTATAAACATTTGTTGATAACGTTATTAATTAATTGATTAATAGAATCTTAATTATGTTAAAAAAGTCTTAATTAATTCACATTTCCTGTGATAAAATATTCCCGATTTATTTATCCCCATACTCTCGTCTACAACAATATACTACAATCTTATTTTTTTTAAAAAGAAAAAGAAAGTTGTTTATGATTGTAAGAAAAGTTTGTGGAATTTTTTTGAGAATAAAATTTCCGAAAGGAGGGAATAAGTTTTAAATTTGTGAAACAAAGAGAGGAGGAGTGATTTCAAATCTCAATAAAAACCTTAAATATATTTTAAATGAAAACAATTAAAGATTTCGATTTTAAAAACAAAAAAGCTTTAATAAGAGTTGATTTCAATGTTCCTCAGGATGAGAATCTTAATGTGACCGATAATACAAGAATCGTTGCTGTAAAACCTACAGTTGATAAAATCTTGGCAGACGGTGGTTCTGTTATATTAATGACGCATCTTGGAAGACCAAAAGGAGAAGTGAATGATAAATACTCTCTAAAACACGTTTTGAGCGAAGTTTCTAAGGTTCTTGGTCAGGAAGTAAAATTCGTGGAAGAATCGGTAGGAGAGAAGGCTGAGCAAGCTGCTGCTGACTTACAGGCTGGAGAAATCTTGTTGTTGGAAAATCTACGTTTTCATAATGAAGAAGAAAAAGGTGATGAAGCTTTTGCAGAAAAATTATCAAAACTAGGTGATGCATATGTGAATGATGCCTTTGGAACTGCCCACAGAGCGCACGCTTCTACAGCTGTAATTGCTGAATTCTTTCCTTCTACTAAATTTTTCGGTTTACTGATGGAAAAAGAATTAATTGCTATTGATAAAGTTCTAAAATCTGGTGAAAAGCCTGTAACTGCAATACTTGGAGGTTCTAAAGTTTCTACCAAAATTACAATTATAGAAAATATTCTTCCTGCAATTGATAATTTGATTATAGGTGGAGGAATGTCATTTACTTTCATCAAGGCACTTGGTGGAAAAATTGGACTATCTATTGTTGAAGATGATAAATTGAATCTTGCTATCGAAATTCTAGCTAAAGCAAAAGAACATAATGTAGAAGTTTATCTTCCAACAGATGTTGTGATTGCAGATGATTTCAACAATGAAGCAGAAAGAAAAGTATCTGACATCAGAGAGATTCCGGAAGATTGGCAAGGTTTGGATGCTGGTCCAAGGTCAAGAGAAATTTTCAATGATGTTCTTTTGAACTCAAGAACGATTTTGTGGAATGGTCCAATCGGTGTTTTTGAAATGTCAAATTTTGCTGCTGGAACTATAGCTTTAGGAGAAAGTATTGCTGAGGCTACGAAATTAGGAGCTTTCTCATTAGTTGGAGGAGGAGATAGTGTTGCTTTCGTGAAACAATTCGGTTATTCTGATAAAGTGAGTTATGTTTCAACTGGAGGTGGAGCAATGTTGGAAAGTTTGGAAGGATTGGAACTTCCGGGAGTTGCTGCAATTAACAAATAGAAATTTACTTTTCCACATAAATTTTAAAAACCGACAAATTTTTGTCGGTTTTTATTTTCTCTATACTTGAATAAGTTTCAGTAAAAATTTTTTAAGAGATTCTCAGCGAGTTTAATCGAAAATGAAAAATAACTGAATATTTTATAAATTTTGTATTTATTAACAATTTTTGAACAAAATGCCTGAAAATTCGCTTTCAGAATTGTATTAAAAATCGATTTTCTATTTTTTTTCGATAATATATATCAAACTTGAAAATTCGTTCGAAAAAAGTGCTTTTACGTTAGAAATCGTTCCGTGAACGACTGCTTTTAGCCAAAAAAGAGGTGATTTCTTATATTTTTCACTCAACATCGAGATATAAAATGAATCGAGTAGGAGAGGTTTGATTTTTCTTAATTTCCAATCTGGATTTTTAGAAATCAAATTTTCCATTCCATTTTTTGAAAAATGATAGATGTGTCTTGGAACATCATACGCTGCCCAAAATTCTTTATAATGTTTCGCATCATAAGAAGTTGGATTAGGAACAGCAATTATTAGCAAACCTTTTTCTTTTAATTTTGAATGAAAGATATTCAGCATTTCTTTCTGATTTTCGATATGTTCGAAAACGTGCCAAAGTGTAATTGCATCTAAACTTTGATTTTCAATTGAGTTTAAATCATCAATTATTTTAGCTTTTTGAGTTTTATTGACTGCTGCATTTCTTGCATCGAAATTTGGTTCAAATCCAGAAGTTTGAAAATCATTTTCAATATATTTTACAAATTCTCCTGCACCACAACCATAATCTAAAACGTTAGAACCTTTTTTAATTCTATCTACGAGAATATTTTTTTTGTATTGAAGATTAAAAGACTGTAGAAATTTATAAAGTTTTTCTTTCAAACTTCCCGAATCCTGATGGTGAGAAATATAATCCTCACTCTCATAATATCTTGAAATATTGGAAGGAATAGGAGAGGTTTTGAAAACACCTTTTGTTTCAGTTTCTACAATTTCAAATTCTTCTTGTGTAAGAAAATGGTCTTTAATTTTCATAAATTAATTCAAAGTTTTTAAACAAAAAGAACAATGAAAATAACATTGTTCTTTGGAATGTTTCACGTGGAACATTTATAATTTTATCTTCCCAAATATATCAAAAGTACATTAATATCTGCTGGAGAAACGCCACTGATTCTTCCTGCTTGTGCAATAGTTTTGGGTTTTACCTTACCCATTTTTTGTTTAGCTTCTGCAGAAAGAGAAGTGATTTTAGAATAATCAAAGTCTTCAGGAATTCTGATTGTTTCTAATCTATTCAATTTAGCAACATTTTCCTTTTCTTTCTCGATGTAACCTTTGTATTTGATATTGATTTCTGCCTGTTCTCTTACTTCTTCTTTATAAGCTGAAGTAATATCTTTTATGGTCTGAATTTCTTCTAATTTATCCAACGTCATATTTGGACGAGTTAGGTAATGAGAAGCTCTGTAAGCTTGGTCAACAGGAGAAGATTCTATAGTTTCTAAAATTGGATTGATAACTCCCGGTTTGATAGAAGTTTCTCTTAAGTAAGCTTCTAATTCATCACTTTTAGCGATTTTTTCCTGTACATTTCTCAATCTTTCTTCTTTTGCCAAACCAAGATTATAAGCTCTTTCAGTTAATCTAATATCTGCATTATCTTGTCTTAAAAGTAATCTATATTCAGCTCTGGAAGTGAACATTCTGTAAGGTTCTTCGGTTCCTTTTGTAATCAAATCATCGATTAGAACGCCGATATAAGCCTCATCTCTGTTAAGAATGAATTCTCCTTTGTCGTGAACTTTATTGTGAGCATTAATACCTGCCATTAAGCCTTGTCCAGCTGCTTCTTCATAACCAGTAGTTCCATTGATTTGACCAGCGAAATATAGGTTTTGAATCAATTTAGTTTCAAGTGTATGATAAAGTTGAGTAGGAGGGAAGTAATCGTATTCTATCGCGTAGCCAGGACGGAAAACTTTTACATTTTCGAAACCAGGAATATGTCTCATTGCTTTGATTTGAACATCTTCCGGAAGAGAAGAACTGAATCCATTCACGTAAATTTCTACGGTTTTCCAACCTTCTGGTTCTACAAAAAGCTGATGTCTGTTTCTTTCTGCAAAACGGTTGATTTTATCCTCAATACTTGGGCAATATCTTGGTCCTGTACTTTGGATAGTTCCGTTGAACATTGGACTTCTATCAAATCCTTCACGTAAAATATCGTGTACAGTTTCGTTGGTATAAACGATGTGACAGCTTAATTGTTTGGTTAACTTAGGTGTATCTAAATAACTGAATTTCTGAGGATTTTCGTCGCCTTTTTGTTCTTCCATTTTGGAATAGTCTAGGCTTCTTCCGTCGACACGTGGAGGCGTTCCGGTTTTCATTCTTCCGGATTCGAAACCTAAATAAACCAGTTGTTCTGTGATTCCGAAAGCTCTTGGTTCGCCCATTCTTCCTCCACCAATTTGTTTGTCTCCGACGTGTATTAAACCATTAAGGAATGTTCCGTTTGTTAGCACGACAGATTTAGACCTGATTTCAATACCTAATCCTGTTACAACGCCGACAGCTTTACCATTTTCTATGATTAAGCTTTTTACCATATCCTGAAAGAAGTCAAGGTTTGGTGTATTTTCAAGTGCTAGACGCCATTCTTCTGCGAAAAGCATTCTGTCATTTTGAGTTCTTGGAGACCACATTGCCGGACCTTTGGAAAGATTCAGCATCTTGAATTGGATAGCAGATTTGTCTGCAATGATTCCGGAATATCCGCCCATTGCATCTATTTCACGGACGATTTGTCCTTTGGCAATCCCACCCATTGCCGGGTTGCAACTCATCTGTCCGATGGTTTGCATATTCATTGTGACTAAAAGGGTTTTTGAACCTAAATTGGCTGCTGCGGCTGCGGCTTCACAACCTGCGTGACCTGCACCAACGACGATAACATCGTATATGTCTGTAATCATTTTATTTATTTAATTGAATGTTCCACGTGAAACATTGTCAAAAATTTGCTTTAAATATACTCTCGTAACTAGCCCTGATTGTAGCGGCATCCTTTTTTGTTTTTTTTATTCTCACTTTATTCTATTGGAAAGCGTTCTAAAAAACAAAAAAGATATAGCGGAAAGCAGGATTAGCTCCTAAAAATTTCTAAATTGATTGATATAAAAATATTCCTTTGCTCGCATTTGGATTTGTTCTTCCTCAGTTTTATCCTTGTATCCGCAAAGATGAAGAATCCCGTGAGCCAAAACGCGATTAAATTCTGATTCAAAGTTTTGGGATAGGGTAGAAGCGTTGTCCAAAATGCGCGGCAAAGATACGAAAATATCTCCCGAAATGGTTTTTCCTTTCACATAGTCAAATGTGATGATGTCTGTGTAATAATCGTGGTCGAGATAATCTTGATTGACCTTGAGAAGATACTCGTCGTCACAAAAGATATAATTGATTTCGCCGAGCTTCTTGTTCTCTGTTTGAATCAAATTTTCCAGCCATTCAGAAGTTTTTGAATGGATTTCTACTTTGTCGATTTCTTCAAAAAAATAGTTTATCATATTTTTAAAACCAATGTCCTAAGATGACACTGAAAACGCCTTTATGTTTATTAAGAGATTTACTGTAATTGATTTTTATCTGCCCGAAAGGAGATTTGTAACCTGCCGTAAGTCCAACAGAGCTGTAATTAAGTTTCGCTGCTTCTTCGAATTTTATAGAACTGAACATATTTGCCAAACTGAAATTACCAACCAAAAAATAGTTTTTACTGAACCTTAACTGGAAATCATTGGATGCAATGAAAATATTGTTATCCGCCAAAGAAGCGAATTGATAGCCATTCAATCTTTTGAAATTAACGATTGACTGCTCAAAAATTCCACCGACTCTATATTTATAAAACGAAGGCAGAGTTTCTTCTCCAATAGTGATTCCGCCATAAAGATTTAAACGATAAGTGAACATCTTTGAAATAAAGAAATTCATCTTGATATCCGCTTTGATAGTAATTGGTTTTTTCTCTAAATCTGAATTGAAAAGGTCAATTATTTTTCCTTCAGCATTTAAATAAAATCCTTTTGTTGGGAAATCTTTATCGTTTTGAGTGTCGCTTTTCAGAAATAAATATGGACTTAGATATTTTTCTACGTTTTTGTTTGTACCATTGATATTGCTTTCAAAATAATCGTGGCTCAAACCTCCGCCAATCGCAAATTTGTCTTTCCAAACAGATTGTAAAAAGACCTCATTTCTGAACCAGTCCCAAGTTTCTGTAGTATTGTTATCAAAGTTTTTGAGGTCGAAAGTCATCCCTGTAGAATAAATTCCAAAGCCCGGAATGTAACCGTTATCTATAAAGTAATTGAAATAATATCTAGGATTATCTCCAATCACAACATCAAATGACAAGTTTGAATTTCTAAAAAGAAGACGTTTCGCAGAATAATTAAGCAATAGTCCAGTCTTAAAAACTTCGTCATAATGAAGTCCAAATTTCAAGAAATGTCGAGAATCATCTTCTGTAACATATAATTTGAGATAACTTCTGTTATTTTCCTGAACGATGTCATAATTAATAAATTTATAATTGTTGGTTGCATAGAGCTTATCAATCATTTTGTTAATACTTCCATAAGTCTGCATAGAAGGCAAAGTAAGCCCCATTTTTCCACGAATATAATTAGACTTATATATTCTGCCATTTTCTACGACAAGACTGTCTATTTTGTACACACTGGAATAGATTGGATTGATAGAAGACCTTATTCTTTGGAAATTACGCTTGGGTAATTCGTTCAGAATATCAACATATTTTTGAGCCTCCACATAACCGCTATCAAGGATTTTTCTTTTATCATCGTAACTTGTAGCGGTCATTCCTGTAAGATTCGGCTTTATATTGATATCTGTATATTTATATTGATTTTTCGTTTCTTTTTGAATCCCGAAATCAACAATCTGATTCAAGATTGAAATAATATTTGTAAGATTATCCCGCTTTGCCAAAGGTTGATTGAGGTCAACGCCAATCACGATATCAATTCCTTTATCTTTAAGAGGTTTTGAAGGGAAATTAACTGTCATTGCGCCGTCTACATAAAGACTATCTCCAATTTTAACTGGGTCCAAAAGCGAAGGAAAAGCAGAACTAGCCATAATCGAAGAAACCAAATCTCCTTTCTCAAAAATCTTCATTTCTCCACTTTCCAGATTAGTTCCAATACACATAAAAGGAATTGGAAGCTTGGAAAAATCATCAATATTAGAGACGTTTCGAAGCAGTTCTTTCAACATATAAACGTTTCTCTGCCCTGTACTAATGGAAGATGGAAAAGAAATTTTTCCGTTTTTAAGAGGAACTGTGAACAGATATTTATCGACACTTTTATTAAAAAAACTGGTTTCCTGTCTTGTTTTTGGTTCAGTTATCAAGGAATAGAAATCTGTATCCATCACGATTTTCTCGATGTCTTTACCTGTATAGCCAGAAGCGTATAAACCGCCGACAATCGCACCCATACTTGTACCGGAAATATAATCGATTTTAACGCCAAGAGAATCCAGAACTTTCAAAACTCCAACGTGAGTGAAGCCTTTTGCGCCTCCGCCGGAAAGAGAAAGTCCAATTCGCGGATTTTTGGGAATGACAAGATTTTCTTTTACCTGAGAATAACTCATCAGATAAGCTAGAAAAGTAACCAAATAAAAGAGTTTCTTAATCATTTGCTAATTTTTTATATAGATTCTTTTAACTCTTGGAGAAATCGAAGTTAATACTTCATAAGTAATTGTTTTACAATATTTTGAAAATTCTTCAAGAGTTGGATTTGAATTGAAAATCGTTACAGAATCGCCTTCTTTTGCGACAACATTATCCACGTCAATCATCATCATATCCATACAAATACTTCCGACAATTGGGCTAAGTTTGTTATTAATTCCAACATTTCCGACTTTATTTCCAATCAATCTTGGGATTCCGTCTGCATAACCAACCGGAATTGTAGCAATTTTTGTATCCTGTTCCGCTTTGAATCTTCTGCTATAACCAACTGATTCTCCAGTTTTTACTTCAGAAATTTGAGAAATTACAGTTTTAAAACTTACAGAATGCTGAAGTTGTTTCTTAATTTCAGGATTCGAAGTTTCTCCAATCATTCCAATTCCAATTCTTACCATATTATATTGATAATCAGTATAATTGGTGATTCCTGAAGAATTAAGAATATGTCTGATTGGTTGATAACCTAATTTTTCAATCAAATAACTCGAATTCTTTTCAAAAGTTTTTAATTGATTCAAAGTAAATTCTTTTTCTTCCGGCATATCAGAAGATGATAGATGACTGAAAATACTCTGAACTTTGACATTCATTGAGTTTAATTTTTCAGTTAATTCATCTAATTCAAAATCCTTAAAACCAAGACGATGCATTCCTGTTTCCAGTTTTATATGAATCGGATATTTCTGCTGATTTCCAGATTTTATCAACTGCTCATTGAATAATTCTAAAACCCGAAGACTGTAGATTTCTGGTTCTAGATTATATTCGATAACGCTGTCATAGCTGTGCTGTTCAGGATTCATCACAATAATTGGCGTTGTGATTCCTTTTTTCCTTAATTCAACACCTTCATCAGCAAATGCAACACCAAGATAATCAATATGATGATGCTGAAGAAATTCGGAAATCTCATAACTTCCTAATCCATAAGCATTTGCTTTTACCATTGCCATCATTTTAGTTTCCGGTTTTAGCAAAGATTTATGAAAATTAATATTATGAAGAATTGCATTCAGATTGATTTCGAGAACCGTATCGTGTTTTCTGAGCTCAAGAATTTCTTTAATTTTTTCAATCTCAAATTTTCTTGCACCTTTTAGAAGAATGACTTGATTTTCTAAGTCATTAATAACTTTACTCTCAATAAATTGATTCGTATTATTAAAAGTAAAAGTTTCAGAATTAAATAGTTTATAAAACGAGCTGATTTCCTCACCAATCAAGAAAACTTTATCAAATTTTTGTTCATTAACCAACTCAGAAACTTCAGAATATAATTCTTCCGAATTCTCATTAGAATCCAAAATATCTGTTAGAATGAGAGATTTTTTAGGTTTGTTATATTCGCCGATAAACTGAAAAGCAATTTTCAAAGAATCCAAATCCAGATTATAAGAATCATTAATAATCAGATTATTTCTAATTCCTTCGATGCTTTCAAGACGCATTTCAATTGCTTTGAGTGCATCAATTTTTTCTTTGATTTGAAGATTTGACAAGTTAAACTCTTTCAGAATTCCAATCAGAGCTAAAACATTGGTCAAAGTCGCCTCATCTCTTTGATTAATTGGGAGAGAAAATTTTTCCTCAAAATATTTGATTTTAATATCCTGAGTTCGGTCGCTAACATCAGAAATTATCGTAATATCATTATTACTTTTTAATCCGTACGATATTAATTTTTTACTTGAATATAATTGATTAATTAATTTGTCTGTCAATTCATTATCAGAATTAAAAAATATAATTTCTGACTGTTTGAATAGCTTTAGTTTTTCATTAATCAATTCTTCCTCAGAACTGAAGTTTGCTGAATGTGCTGTTCCAATATGTGTCAATAATCCAATCTTTGGGTGAAAAACATTTTCCTGTTTTTCCATTTCGTTTGGCTTGGAAATTCCAACCTCGAAGATTCCTAATTCGTGTTTTTTATCGATTTGTAATATTGATAAAGGCAATCCAATTTGAGAATTAAAACTTTTCGGGCTTTTAACCGTAACAAACTCACTAGAAAGGCATTGATAAAGCCATTCTTTCAGAATCGTTTTTCCATTACTTCCGGTAATTCCAATCGAATTGATATCCGAATGTTCAAAATGATATTTGGCAAGTGTTTGTAAAAAATCAACCGAATTTTCTGTAATGATTTGATTGATAGAAGGATTATCGATTTTATTTTCAGTAATAATTATATCGATTCCTTTTTCGATGACAGTCTCGATATATTTCTGTCCGGAATTCTTTTTGGTGCTTATCGCAAGAAACGCAGTATTTTTTGTAGAATAAATCGTTCGGCTGTCAAAAGCAATATTTTTGATTTTGATATCTTGATTTCCAATCACTTCAGAATTGGTAATTTCTGCAATTTCTTTTGCTGTATAATTCATTGAATATCAAAAAATAAACTAATTAATCTCATTATCTTTATTAAGAACTTCATCCACAAAAACTCTTCTACTCACAGCATCGTAAGCTTCAGTTTCTCCAAGTTCCACCAATTCCTTTCCTGCAGAAGTTCTCATCGAGTAATTGGCAAGATTTCCTGTTCTTTTACAAATTGCGTGAACTTTCGTTACATATTCAGCCGTTGCCATTAGATTCGGCATTGGTCCAAATGGACGACCTAGAAAATCCATATCCAAACCAGCAATCACAACTCGTATTCCGTTATTTGCCAATTGATTAGCTACATCAACAATACTATCATCAAAAAACTGTGCTTCATCTATCGCAACCACATCACAATTAGAACCCAACAAAAGAATCTCAGAAGGACTTTCCACAGCTGTACTTCGGATTTTCGTCTGATTATGGGAAACAACATCTTCCTCAGAATAACGCGTATCGATTTTCGGTTTGAAAATCTCGACATTCTGACCAGCCATTTCCGCACGACGGAGTCTTCTGATGAGTTCTTCCGTCTTTCCGGAGAACATAGAACCGCAGATAACTTCCATCCAACCGCTTTGTTTGGAATGATTAATTGTATTTTCTAAAAACATTATTAATTTAGCAAAAAATTGTTTTAAAATTATAAAAGAAAAACTTGATGAAACCTTTATTTAGGAACAAAATTGTTCTTAAATTTATAAGCATCAAATTTAAGTAAAAATTAATAAGATATATTATGCAAAACCTGCAAGATACATACGAAGAAATTTTCGGAGAGATTAAGAATCTTTTGTCAGAATTATCAAAATCTGATTCTTATGAAGCTATTTTGGCGAAGGAAAATGAAATCAATCAGCTTTATCAAAAATTTTCTTTTCTTAAAGTTTCTCAGAATTTTATTTTTTCGTCAACCGAAGTTGAACCGTTGCAAATTATTGACAATCAATTAACAAATGTTGATTCGGATTTGATTTCAGTTGAAGAATTTGAGGAAGAAAATAAGGTTGCAGAAATCATTCTTGAAGAAACCGAGGTTCACGATATTTTCGATGATGTTCCAGAAGTAGAGGAAGTTCATTCTTTTACAGAAATTGATGAGCAAGAACATTCTCAAGAAAATGTTGTTGAAGAAATTTCAAATTTTGCAGAAATAGAAACAGAAGAAAATCAAGTTGAAGAAACCATTGAAGCTGAGAAAAATGATTTGATTGAGGAAGTTTCTAATCAAACAGAAGAAATTGTAGATGAAGTAGAAGAAAACTCCGCAGTTGAAAATGAGACTGATACTTTTGAAGAAAGTCTTTTAGAAGAACCAACTGAGAAATTGGAACCGATGCAAGACAGTCAGTTTTCTTTTGCAATGACAAAAGAAGAACCAGTTGCAGAAAATATTCAAGATGATTACGAAGCTCGATTGGCAGAAAAAGAAGCTAAGCTGAAAGAACTTGAAGAAAACAGAAGAAAAATCGTAGAGTTTTCCAAAGAAAATACTCAGCCTAAAGAGAAATCTCAAGAAGTTTACGAATCAAACTCTGATGAGCATCACGACAAAAAATTCAAATTAGCGAATATCAAAGGTCTTAAAATCGCCAAATCTTTGTTTGATGATGACCATTTGGAAGAGACAGAAAAACCGGCTCCGGTTCAAACTTCCGGAAGTCTTCTGAAAAATAATGTGCCGACAGATTATATGGAAGCACCGAAACCAAAACCAGAATTCAAGCTGGATTTGAATGACAGAATCGCTTTTTCTCAATACTTATTTAACGGAAGTCAAAGTGAATTGAATCAAGTTGTTTCTGTTCTAAATTCTTTTACTACTGTTGAAAAAGCTCAGGAATTTTTGAGTGATATCTATTACGAAAGAGATTGGAAAAAGGTGGATTCTTATGCGCAGAGATTGTGGACTTTGGTAGAAAATAGGTTTTTGTAGATGAGTGGTATTTTATATTTTGTTCCGACACCTGTTGGAAATCTGGAAGATATGACTTTCCGAGCTGTGAAAGTTCTGAAAGAGGTGGATTATATTTTGTGTGAAGATACAAGAACTTCTGGTGTTCTTCTTAAACATTACGAAATATCTAAACCTCTGAAATCCTATCATTTACATAACGAACATCAAGCTACCCAAAAAGTAATTGATGACCTCAAAAATGGTCAAAATATTGCCATCATTACCGATGCAGGAACTCCAGGAATTTCCGACCCAGGTTATCTTTTGGCAAAAGCTTGTGCGGATGAAAATTTGGAAATGATTTGCCTTCCTGGCGCAACAGCTTTGATTCCAGCTCTTGTGGTTTCTGGATTACCAAATAATGAGTTTCTTTTTGCCGGATTTCTTCCTCAAAAAAAAGGAAGACAAACTAAATTAAAACAACTAGCTGAAGAAAAAAAAACAATCGTTTTTTACGAAAGTCCACATAAAATCAATACAACCCTTGAACAGATAAAAGAATTCTTTGGAGAAGAAACAAAAGCTAGTTTGAGTCGGGAAATTTCAAAAAAATTCGAGGAAACTAAAAGAGGAACAATCAATGAGTTAATTGAATTCTCGAAAAGCAAAACTTTAAAAGGTGAGATTGTTTTGATTGTGAATAATTCAATCTAAGGAAATGAATTTTCTTAAACTCATATTTCTATTTTTTCCGTTTTTTTTCTTTGCTCAAGTCAGTTATGAAGGAAAAATTGGTAACTATCCAATTGAGTTGGTTCTAAATAATGAAGGAGAATTCTCTGATGGAATTTATATGTATTCAAAATTCAATGAGCCGATTTCTATTAAAGGAAATATTGAGAATGGACATTTAACATTGTTTGAATTGGATGGAGATACGAAGACGGCAAAATTCTTTTTTGATAGCTTTGAAAATGGAAAAGAAGAATACTCGGGAACTTGGACAAATCTTAAAACAAAGGCTCAATTTAATGTTTATTTAAAGAAAAGGGTAAATCAAAAATCATTCTTACAATCAGAAAGTACCAAAAGATTTTATTTCAGAGGAATTGAAGATAATGATGAGAATTATCTTTTAATTATTGATAAAAAAAGCAATCAGATTTTTCAAAAAATGAAAATGGAAGAATGCAGTTTTGATAGTATTTATGATGTTTCGGTTGGAGATTATAATTTTGATGGTTATGAAGATTTCTCCAGCTGTATGCAATCTTATGCTGGTCCAAATACTTCCAAAACTTATTTCTTATTTGATAAGAAAAAGAATGAATTTTTTGCAAGTGATTTTTATGGAACGTCTTTGGAATTCGATGAGAAAAATAAATTGATTACAGAAACCAATCAATGTTGTGCAGGAGCATCTATTGTTAAAAATATCTATAAAGTAAAGCAGAATAAAATGGTTTTATCTGAAGAGCATTGTTACAAATGGAGTGAGAAACTTCAAAAACATATTGAGAAAAAACCAAAGGATTGTCAATAATTCAATATGAAAAATAATAAACTAGGCCGATACGAAATAGAAGATTTAGAATTTGCTTTGTCAGATTTTGAGAAGCAATATGGAATTCATTTTAATCAAGATGAATTGAATTCTATTGAATGTGTTGAACAATTAGCAGAAGCCATTTCAAACAAATTTGATTATAAAAATTCTGATGATTGCACTAGTCAGCAAGCTTTTTACAAATTGAGAAATGTTCTGAACAATTTGAATATTGGAAATCAAAACATTCATCCAAATACAGAATTGGCAGAATTAATTCCAAGAATAAATAGAATTCAGAAAGTTAAAGAAATTGAAAAACAAATAGGATTTAAACTTGATGTTCTTCGAGCAAAAAACATTGTGTTTTACTTAGCAGTATTTCTTTCATTATCAACAATAATACTCGCTTTTTATCATTTTTTTTATGCGTTGATTTTAGGAATTTCTTTGTATTGTGTTTTTGAATTTCTTTTTAAAAATGGAAAGGAATTTAAAACTTTCACAGTAGGAGAATTGGCGAATAAAATGGTTTTGGAAAATTACTTTAAAGTCAGAAGAACTTCGAATACAATTAATAAAATTGAATTTAAAAATGTAGTTTTAGAATGGTTTTCGGATAGAATGGATATGGATAAAGAAGAACTAAAATCTGCAAAATTCATTTAAAGTATTATTTTTGCCATAACAAAATTAGAAAACATTAAAAAATATATGGGATTACTACAAGGTAAAGTTGCAATCATCACTGGTGCAACGCGTGGAATCGGGAGAGGAATTGCAGAAGTTTTTGCCAAAGAAGGTGCAAAAATCGCATTCACTTATGCTGGTTCTGTTGAAAAAGCTAAAGAATTGGAATCAGAATTAAGCAAAATAACAGAAATCAAAGGATATCAGTCAGATGCTTCGGATTATGACGCTGCTCAGAAATTAGTTGAGGATGTGTTGGCAGAATTTGGAACAATTGATATTTTGGTAAATAATGCAGGAATCACGAGAGATAACTTGATGTTGAGAATGTCAAAAGAAGATTGGGACACGATTATTAAAGTTAACCTAGATTCAGTTTTCAACTTGACAAAAGCGGTTATCAAACCAATGATGAAAGCAAAATCTGGTTCTATCATCAATATGACTTCGGTTGTTGGTGTTAAAGGAAATGCAGGACAAGCGAATTATGCTGCTTCTAAAGCCGGAGCAATTGGATTTACTAAATCTATCGCTTTGGAATTAGGTTCTAGAAATATCCGTTGCAACGCTATCGCTCCAGGTTTCATCGAAACTGAAATGACAGCGGCTCTTGACGAAAAGACAGTTCAAGGCTGGAGAGACGGAATCCCAATGAAAAGAGGAGGACAACCTGCAGACGTTGCTAATGCGTGTGTTTTCTTCGCAAGTGAATTATCTTCTTACGTTACAGGTCAGGTTCTGAATGTTGACGGAGGAATGTTGACTTAAAATATTAAGCTTAATTTATAAAAATAAAAACCGACCAGAAAGGTCGGTTTTTTGTTAAATCCCCTACAGATTTTTATTTAATTTTATTAATCAACACAGCGTCATTTTTATTCAAATAATTGGTTCTTATGAAGAATCTTCCGTCTTTCTCGGATAGAAAAAATGTGCTTTCATTTTTCCCTTCAAATACACCAGCTTGAACCCCCAAAATAAAATCTAATTCATTATTTTCATTTCCCATTTTCCAAAACTCGCCCGAAAAGGCAGCTTCTTTGTCCGTTTGCTTATCTTCATCATATCTCCATATCAAGATACTGCTGTCATCAGGAGCGTCTATTTTCAACGATAATTTTATAGGATGGATAGATTTGCTTTTTTCGTCGAAATATTCTAAATAATATTCACCTTTCCATTTTTTTAAACTTTCCTCATCGAGTTGTGTTTCATTAATTTGTTTTCCTGAATGTGGAGATTCTCCGTCAGATTCTTCGGCATTGGAAGTTTCTAAAATTTCATTATGATTTTCCACAGTTTCTGGAGTATTTGTAATATTTTCTGCTTCTGAAGTAATATTGTTTTCTTTATTTTTTTGAGAATATTTGTAATAAAAATATCCTCCGAATCCTCCAATAAGAATCATTAAAAGTATTGTAAAAGCT
Source organism: uncultured Weeksellaceae bacterium (assembly GCA_963530025.1). Taxonomy (GTDB): domain Bacteria; phylum Bacteroidota; class Bacteroidia; order Flavobacteriales; family Weeksellaceae; genus Epilithonimonas. The sequence continues at coordinate 149,283 of CAUSBY010000008.1, read as the reverse complement.
TTTTTCATTTGTATATTTTAAGATAAAAGGGCAAACAACCTAGTCTAATTTTGTTATCGGAAATTTTGAATTTTCATAATTTTCTGGAATTACCATTTCTGTTTTTATCCAATATTTTCCATTTTTTTCGTAAAGTTTGAAATCATAATTTGTATAAGGATTGTTACCATCGTACAATTTTTTCGGACTGAAAAATATGCTGTCTGCGACACTTCCTCTTGAAACAAATCTTCCTTGTAAACGGTAGCCGACATCTTCATCTACCTTATCATCTTCAATGTTTTTATAATAAATGTGAGCTTTTACATCTTCAGGATTTGGTGCTTCTATCTCGATGAAAGCTCTATACGGACCTTCTCCCTGCGCTTCTATACATTCAAAAAAATATTTTCCCTTCCATTTTTCAAAATCTTCGTCAGAAATCGTTTTACCTTCAACTTCGTCCAATTCAAATTCTTCGTACTGGTTGCCGGACTGTAATGTTGTCGGAGGAAGATTTTGTTTTACACTAATAGAATCTATTGGTATTTTTTCATCATAAATATATTTTCCTATCGAAGTATTTTCCAAAACTCTAAAACTGAGCAGAAAATATACTGTCATAAAAGAAAAAAGTAAAGTGAGCGAATAAATTAATGTGTTTTTCATCGGTTTTTAATAAAAAACAAATTTACATTTTTTTGTTCTCAGCTAAATTCGTTTTCCTTTTCTTTACAGAAAGCTTTTTTTATAAAAATTATGACCATAGATTTTCCATTGACATTTCAGATTTTTGGTAAAACTGTTTTGGCGCATCCTGTGTTTGAAACAGTTGGGATTTTTCTGGCGATGCGTTATTACTTTTATTTGAAAAGAAAATCATCGGAGAAAATGTCATTCAGCAGTTCAGCTGCGGTTCTTATTGGAGCTACTGCGGGAGCTTTGATTGGCTCAAAGCTGATTGGAAATTTGGAAAATCCTTATTTGTTGTTCAATGATTTTAATATCAAAAGATTTTGGACCAATAATACGATTGTTGGAGGATTGTCATTTGGATTAATTGGAGTAGAATTAGCAAAAAAAATTGTCGGTTATCAAAAAAGCACGGGCGATTTAATCGTTTTTCCTTTGATTTTAGCAATGATTATCGGGAGAATTGGTTGCTTTTTCACCGGAGTTTATGAGGAAACTTATGGGATTCCGACTGATTCGGTTTTTGGAATGCATCTCGGCGACCAATATCTCAGACATCCTGTTGCGCTTTATGAGATTGCATTTCTCATCATTCTTTGGATTGCTTTGAAGATGATTCAAGCAAAATCAAAATTTCCGTCGGGCTTTATATTTCAGATATTTATGTTGAGTTACTTCACGTTTCGCTTGATACTTGATTTTATAAAACCAAAAGTCGAAATCATAGGAAATCTTGGAACGATTCAGTTGGTGTGTATTGTTGTGATAATTTATTATATCTTTAAAATGAAAAACACATTGAATCAAAAATCAAATCCATAAAAGATGAAAACTCTAACACTTTTAGAAGTCGGTAATTTGGGAGGTTTAGTAGCAATGATTATTGGTATTATGATAATTGTAGCGCTTGTTATTTCCCTTTTCATTACATATTTTGTAAAATCAATTTATGAATCCAAAGACGGACGCAAGTTTTCCAATTCTCAGTTTTGGCAGACGATGCTGATTTCATTATTGATTTGCGGTTTGATAAGTGGCGTTGTTTGTGGAGGAATGTAAGAATTTGAATTATGCCAGTAAGAAATTATACATATTACGATTATACTATCAGTCTTTGTCCAGAATGCCTGAAAAGAGTAGGAGCCAAAATTATCATCGAGGAAGAGTCGGTTTTTATGACCAAAAGATGCCCTGACCACGGATTTTTTAAAACTAAAATTGCATCAGATGTTCATTACTATAAAAATATCAGAAACTACAACAAAGCGTCTGAAATACCGGTACATTTTGGGACGGATGTAGAATATGGTTGTCCTTACGATTGCGGATTGTGTGTGGACCACGAGCAACACAGCTGTCTTTCTATCGTGGAAGTTACAGACCGATGCAATCTGACTTGCCCAACCTGTTACGCGATGTCCTCGCCACATTACGGAAGTCATAGAAGTCTTGAGGAGATTGAAGCGATGTTTGATGTCATTGTTAAAAATGAAGGCGAGCCGGATGTTGTTCAAATCAGTGGAGGAGAACCGACGATTCATCCCGAGTTTTTCAAAATAATGGACATTGCTAAGTCAAAACCGATTAAACATCTGATGCTGAATACCAACGGTGTAAGAATCGCCAATGACCAAGGTTTTGCTGAAAAGCTGGCAACTTATGCACCTGAATTCGAAATTTATCTCCAGTTTGATTCTTTTAAACCTGAGGTTCTGGAGGATTTCCGAGGAAAGGATTTAACGAATGTTAGAATGAGGGCTTTAGAAAAACTCAATGCTTTGAATCTTTCCACAACACTTGTAATCGTTCTTCAAAAAGATAAGAATATTGATGAAATTGGAAAAATCATCGAATTTGCTCTGAAACAAAAATGTGTGCGAGGAATCACTTTCCAACCTGTCGAAATTGCCGGAAGAAATAGGGAAGATTCTGCTCACGAAAAGATAACTTTAACAGAAGTAAGACAAGAAATTTTGAATCAGTTTCCGTTATTAAATTCAGACGACATCATTCCGGTTCCGTGTAATCCGGATGCTTTAGCGATGGGTTATATTTTGAAATTGGAAGGTGAAACAATTCCTTTAACAAGATACATCAATCCTGCTGATTTACTGAATAATGAAACCCGAAACACCATTGTTTACGAACAAGATACAGGATTGCAGATGCAACTTTTGGATATTTTCAGTACAGGAATTTCGGTTGATAAAGTGAAGCCTAAAGTAAACCAGTTATTATGTTGTCTTCCGGAAGTTTCTGCTCCTGATTTGGATTACGATAATCTGTTCAGAATCATCATTATGAATTTTATGGATGCTCACGATTTTGATGTCAGAGCGGTTAAAAAATCCTGCGTTCATATTGTCAACAAAGATTTGAAGATGATTCCGTTTGAGACGATGAATCTTTTTTATCGTGATGATAAAAGCCAATATCTGGAGGAATTAAGAAAAGAAGACAAAGTTTTGTTTTAAATAGTATTTACATTAATAATGACAATCAACGGAAAGATTTACAATAATATTTTATTGGTTTTTGCTTTGGAATCTGAAGCTGGAAACGAGTTCGAAAATTACAATAAAGTCTTTGTAGGAATAGGAAAAGTTAAAGCGACTTATAATCTTACAAAAGCTATTCAGACGTTTAATCCGGATTTGATTATCAATCTTGGAACGGCAGGAAGTACAACGTTTGACAGAGGAAGTGTTGTGAATTGCAGTCGTTTTATTCAGAGAGATATGGATGTCAGAGCTTTGGGTTTTCAGAAGTTTGAAACACCACTTTCCGGGGAACCAATTCTTCTGGAATATGGATTAAATGTAGAAAATCTCCCTAACGGAATCTGCGGTTCCGGCGACCAATTCGAAATGGAACATATTAATCCGGAATATAATGTCATCGATATGGAAGCTTTTGCCCTTACCAAGGTTGCAGAATATGAAAAAATAGATTTTCTGTGTCTGAAGTATATTTCTGACGGAGCAGACGGAAATGCGGCCGATGATTGGTCACAAGAGGTGAAAAAAGCGTCGATTGCGTTGAGAAGAGAACTAGATAATCTTTAATAGAAAACCAGCCGGATTTGGCTGGTTTTACTTATTTTTCGTGGAGAGTTTTCTCATAAATCTTCTTGACTTGCAAATCTCCAAAACCAAAAATCCCTAATTCTTCCTGAAATTTTTTAAAGACTGAATCAAAATCTTTCAAACCATTTTCAATTTGATTTTTAATGAAATCTTCTGGATTTATATTAATGTAAGATTCGATAACTTCTTTTAAAAAATGAAAACAAATGGATTGATTTTCAGATAATTGTTTCAAATAATCGATATCATTATTTTGATAAGCTTTCCAAAGATTCAGAGCTAATTTGATATCATTTTCATTAAATAAAATTCTGGATTCCAAGGACTCTTCTAAATTATAATTATCTGAATCTGAAAAACCTTTCCAATGATTTTCTGTAGTTGTTTTTGGAAAAATTCTATAGATTTTTAAATCTTTAATATTTGAAAGTAAAGAAACACAAAACCACAAATTAGCCTGACAAAACAAATCATCTTCAAACCAAAGATTGACTTCAGAACCTTCAGGAATATTCAGAATCTTTTCAAATTCCAAAACAGATTTTTCATAATAACTTTCCTTAGAAACATTATAATCTTCAGAAATAGATTTTGCTCTTATTTCCCAAAATTCTTCCAAAGAATCAGCTTTTAAATCTCCAATAAGCAAAGCCTCACGACAAACAATTATCTTACCTTCGATTGAAGTTTTCTTCAAATCTTCAGCAAGACAATCGCCATTGGTTATGTGAAAGATATACTTCAAATTTTACCCGTTAAAAACCTGATTTTCCTGCTCTTGAACTCGGATAAAAGTTGTTCTTTTTGACAATTCTTTCAACTTTGATGCACCAACATAAGTACAAGTCGAACGAACACCGCCTAAGATATCTTTTACTGTTTCAGCAACAGGACCTTTGTAAGGAACTTTCACGGTTTTTCCTTCGGAAGCACGATATTCTGCAACACCTCCGGAATGTTTATCCATCGCTGTCTGAGAACTCATTCCGTAGAACAATCGGAAAGTTTTTCCATTTTCTGTGATAAGTTCGCCACCACTTTCGTCGTGTCCGGCAAACATTCCTCCTAACATTACGAAATCTGAACCACCGCCAAAAGCTTTCGCAACATCTCCAGGAACTTTGCAACCACCGTCACCGATGATTTGCCCTCCCAAACCGTGCGCTGCATCAGCACATTCGATAATTGCTGAAAGTTGAGGATAACCAACTCCGGTTTTCACACGAGTTGTACAAACCGAACCTGGTCCAATTCCAACTTTGATGATGTCAGCTCCCGCTAAAATCAGTTCTTCCACCATTTCACCAGTTACAACATTTCCAGCAATGATGATTTTATCAGGAAAATTTTCTCTTGCTTTTTTTACAAATTGAACAAAATGTTCTGAGTAACCATTTGCAACATCAATGCAAAGAAATTGGATTTTCGGATTGGCATCCAGAATCGTTTTGATTTTCTCTTCATCAGCTTTTCCAGTACCTGTACTCAGTGCAATGTATTGGTAGAAGTTGTCGTTTTTATCTTTCAGAAAATCAGACCATTCCTGTACAGAATAATGCTTATGAATGGCCGTAATGATTTTGTCTTTGTAAAGCGCTTCCGCCATTTCGAAAGTTCCGACTGTGTCCATATTGGCAGCAATCAACGGAACACCGCTCCATTTTTTCTGAGTATGAAGAAAAGTGAATTCTCTCTCTATTGTCACTTCTGAACGGGATTTCAGAGTAGAACGCTTCGGACGAAACATCACATCTTTGAATCCTAACTTGATTTCGTTTTCTATTCGCATACTTCAAAATTAACACAAATTTTTTGTTATTAATAATTTATATTTTTGTTCCACATGAAACATCTTGTCATTATTGGTCTCGTTATTCCAGAGCCGGCTTCTACTGCAGCGGGTCACAGAATGATGCAACTCATCCAGCTTTTCTCGGAAGCAGATTACAAAATCACGTTTCTGACCGCTTCTAACAATGTCGAATTTTCAGAAAAAATCGAAATCCAGAAAATTGAAATCAATAATGAAAGTTTTGATAAAAAGATAAAAGAGCTTAATCCAGATATTGTCCTTTTTGACCGTTATGTAACCGAAGAACAATTTGGCTGGCGGGTTTCTGAGAATTGTCCTCAAGCAATCAAAATTATTGATACAGAAGATTTACATTTTCTGAGAGAAGCAAGGCGAAAAGCTTTTATTGAGAAAAGGGAAGTGGATAATGAAGATTTAGTAAATGATATTTTCAAAAGAGAGATAGCTTCGATTTTGCGTTGTGACTTATCTTTAATTATTTCTGAATTTGAATATCAATTACTAACAGAGAAGTTTAAAATTAATTCTGATATTCTGTTTTATATTCCTTTTTTGACCGAAAAGATTGAAAAAAATAAAAAGGCTTTTCAAGAAAGACAACATTTTGTAAGCATCGGAAATTTCCTTCACGAACCCAATTGGCAAACTGTTCTGAAACTGAAATCTATTTGGAAAAATATTAGAAAAGAACTTCCAAATGCAGAACTTCATATTTATGGTGCTTATGCTTCGGAAAAGGTTTTTCAATTACATAATGAGAAAGAAGGTTTTTTGGTGAAAGGACGAGCCAATAATGTAGAATCAATTTTTAATCAATACAGAGTTTTACTAGCTCCGATTCCTTTTGGAGCAGGATTGAAAGGAAAACTTTGGGAAAGTATGAAATTCGGATTACCAAATGTTACGAGTTCTGTTGGTGCGGAAGCTATGCACAAAGATTTAGATTGGAATGGTTTTATCGAAGATTCTGATGAGTTTTTTGTTGAGAAAGCTGTTGAACTTTATCAAAACGAATCAATTTGGAATCAAGCTAATGAAAATGCTTATCAAATTCTTGAACAAATTTTTGACAAACAATTGTATGTCAATCAGTTTTGGGAAACCATTTCGAAAATTGAGAATAATCTTGAAGCTCATCGGACAGAAAATTATCTTGGAAAAATCCTTCAGCACCATCAATTGAATTCGACAAAATATATGAGCCGGTGGATTGAGGAGAAAAATAAAAAATAACTAATCGATATGAAAATTTGTAAAAACTGCGGACATCGCTTTGAAGGAGAATTCTGTAACCATTGCGGACAAACTGCGGAAACCAAAAGGCTTAATTTCCATTATCTGAGACATCAACTCACACACAGTCTTTTTCATATCAATGCAGGTTTGTTTTATACGATTAAGCAATTATTTCTGAGACCAGGACACGCTATCAGAGATTATTTGGAAGGGAAAAGAGTGAATTACATCACGCCATTTTCGTTTGTTCTGATATTGACAGGTTTCTATATTTTACTTTGTCATTGGCTTGGTCTTAATCTGTTCTCGGCTTCGGAAGAATCTTTAAAATCCGGAATTGGTTCTGGAAAATCTTTAAATCTGGATGAATGGTTTTTATCCCATTTCAGTTGGGTTACCTTGGCGACCATTCCTTTATACACTGCAGGAACTTGGATTTGTTTTTATAATAAATGCTACAATTTTGTAGAATATCTCGTTCTGAATACTTATAAAGCCGGACAAAGATTGATTGTTCAGATTGTTTTTCTGCCATTTATCTTTTTGATTAAACATTCTCTCAGTATTGGAACAGTGATGCTGATTGTTTATTTGATTGATTTGGGATTGCATTTTTGGACAAATATTGAGTTTTTTAACCGAATAAAATTAGCAAGTGTCATTATAAGGTCTATTTTTAGCCATATTATTTTGATAATACTAATGTTTGTGGCTTTGTTCCTGCTTATGCTTTTAATGTCACAAGTATAAAATTATCTCAGTATTGGATTAAGAAAAAGCAGTATCTTTATTTTAAGATAGATAACCATGGATTTTGTAACTCATTCCTTTAGGCATGCAGAGGTCATTTTGCATGAATCGGCATTTATAGATCAATACAATGAATTGATAAACGTCATTCGTGATATTTCCGATGAAGATATAATTGCTAAACATAATTTGTATGGAGAAAATAACATTATCAATACTCCCAAAAGTATTTCCAGAGCAATCAATGAATTGTTGAAAGAAAGATTAAGGGCTGCGAATTGGAATCATGAATCCTCAATTTTCCAAGCTGCAGACTACACAGGAGAAACCTGGAGGTTAGATTTTGCAAAGAAGGATATCTCGGTTGAGGTAGCCTTTAATCATTCCACAGTTATTGCTTGGAATTTGATAAAACCTGTTTTGGCAAGTGAACTCAATCACGTTCAAAAAGCGATACAAACGAAAATAGGAGTTGTTATCACAGCAACGCAAAATATGAAGTTATTAGGCGGTTTTGATGGTGCAATTGGAACCTATGAGAAGTTTTTGGATTACTTGCCACCACTGCAAAACTTGTTGACGGTTCCATTACTAATAATAGGTTTGAAAGCTCCTGCAAGTTTTAGAGTCGTTCACACTGCGCCGGAGCCTAGAAAAACGATTGGTCAAATCCAAATGTATAGTGATGTCGACATTTGACCAGGATCTTAAGAAAGAATATTTATTAGGTAAATATTTGGAGAGCGTTTATGATAAACTTGACCTGAATTTTACTAGGATAAATGAGTTTGACCTTCAGAATAAAGGTGTAGATCTGATCATTGAGCATAAGGGTAAAAAGTTCTATATCGACGAAAAAGCACAGCTTGATTATCTTAATAAATCTCTACCGACATTCGCTTTTGAATTAAGTTATTTAAAGAAAGCTCGATGGAAAAAAGGCTGGCTATTCGATAAAAACAAGATTACGGACCATTATTTTCTGATTACAGATATTTTCACAAAGACTCAAAATATTGAAGATGGTTTTAAAAGCTGCTCAATTACAAGTGTCAATGCAAAAAAACTTAGGAAATATCTTGAGAATATCGGACTCAATTGGGATAATTTAAATGATCTGGATGGACAAATAAGAGATTCTGGCCAGAAAGAAAATATCCCTCTTCTTAATCTAAAAGAAAAAGAAGAGGGATGCTTGTATTTTTCTGTTCAAAAAGATGAAAAGCCTTTGAACCTTAAGTTATACCTCGGATGGTTGATCAAAATCGGTGTTGCCAAAAGAATCTACCCTTTGTGATTAAATTTTAAAAGCGTTTCACCGACTTTTTCTATCACACCTACAACCAGGGCATTTCCCATGAAAAAAGCACGTTTTACATCGCTTACTCCTTCCAATAAGGTATGATTATCAGGAAACATATTCAATCTTTCCAGCTCGATTGGTGTCAATCTTCTTAGACCTTTGCTTGTTCTTACCACATGTTTGAATCTAGAAGCTGATTTTCCGCCTTCACCTGTGATTATTGTTCTGGATGGGCTGTCCAAATTATCAGGGAAAATCATAGCACCTTCGCCGTAATTATATGAGAAACCGTCAGCCGATTGTCGCACTTCTTTTTTTGCCCCTTTCAGATAATTCCATTTGTCGAGGTCGTTTTCATCAATGAAATACTCTTGAGGAACTTCATCTATAGGAATCAAGATATTTTTTAATAAAATTTTTTCTCCTTCGTAATTCGGCGATGTTTTCAAAGTTGTCACCTTACCATTCAGAATCATTCCGGAATTTTGGAAAGGTGAGTCTTTTTTTTCTTTATTGAATGAATTCGATATTTCTTCTACGCTTTGATTCAGATCAAATGTTTTGAGTTCAGAAACTTTATCAACTTCAAATGTCTTTGCAAAAATACCTTCATCCAGAAGCCAATCCGTTTCCGTGGTTTTTATCAATGAATTATAAATTTCAGAATCTTTCAAATAGCCCAAGATGAAAGTTCTCCTTCTTTTTTGTGGCATCCCATAATCTGCAGCATTTACCACTCTCCATTCCACAGCATATCCAAGTTCAGACAAACATTTTAGCATAATCGCAAAATCTCTTCCTCGTTGAGCGGTTGGGGATTTTAAAAGTCGATCTACATTTTCCAGAAAAAGGAATTTTGGTTTGTTTTTTTTTGATTCCAAAATTCTATAAATCTCCCACCAAAGAACACCTTTTTTTCCTTGGAGACCTTTGGAATTTTTCAAAGTTGTTGCTACTGAATAATCCTGGCAAGGAAATCCGCCAACAAGCATATCGTGTTCCGGAATCTCTTCACTTGGAACTGTGGCAATATCTTGATTAGAATGTCCTTTTTTACCGAATCTTGATTCATACACCAAAGAAGCATGCTGCGTTTTTGTGGATGGTTCCCATTGGTTGCTCCAGACAATCTCGAAATTCTCTTTCGAAGAAGCTTTGTTGCTATTCTGCAAACCTATCCTAAAACCGCCAACTCCGGCAAAAAGTTCGATTACTTTTATCTTTTTCATTATGCACAAAAATAAAAATAAAATAATTGAGTACAATATGGAATTCAATGTATTGATGAAATGAATTTTTTTTGAAATATCCTAATCCAATCTTAATGTTGTAAATATTGCGAATAATAAAAGGTCATTTTTCATAGTTCTTAGAAGTTTAAAGCTTATTTATCTATTAATGATTTAAATACAGTCCCAAGTTTATCTAATTTGAATGCCTTCGATAAAGTTACTCCGAAATATGGTCTTGAGTTTTTAAGCTGATTACTTATTTCTGCTTGTAATGTAATTCCTGTCACAGATTCGGTTATCCAAGCTCTTCCTAAATAAAAGATTTCATGTTTTTTAGCCATTGGTGGATAAGCCTCGCTACCAAGAACATTGAAATTTAAATTTTTATTCGATTCACTGTAAAATCTACCTAAATAGCCTACCGAACTTTGAACTCTTACACTTACTTCTTTTGTTTCATAGACCATTAAAAAACCAATTAATCCCAAATTAAAATCAAACTCATTAAACTCTGACTTACTGTTTTGGTCCAGAATAATTGTATTTGGAATATATCCTGATGATTGTATGGTATCTACAACACTTGGTGTTCCAAAGACACGATTTAGGTTGATCCGTCTCCAGATAAATTCGAGTGATGGAGCATAATAAAGATTAAAATTGTGATCTATTCTTTTGTTTATTTTTATGAGTGGACTAAAGAAAGCTCCTACATTGTCAGATGTGATAGTTGTCAAAAGTGTTCCTGAACCTCTTTGTCGGAAATATGTTGAATCTGTTATTGGTTGAACTTTGATAGTGCGGTTAGTATATGATGTGGAATCTGTTCTGCTCATCGTTCGATTACCATATAAGCTTAGATAAAAACCAAATCTATTTTTACCATTTATCGGAGGAACAAAAACATTAGTGGCAAAAAAAAGATTTTGTGCTTTCGTTTTTCCTTCCGCCATATCAAAATTAGTACCTATGTAAGAGAGAACTTTATAATTTTCTGATATATTTTCTGGCATATTAGATTTTACAATGAGAATGAATTTTTTTCTATCACTTATATTCTGCTCGTCTACATCTTTGTCATTTTCTTTAGTAATTAAGCTCAAAATCAGGCGTCTTTCTCTGTCAACTAATGAGTCCATTTTTATTTTAATATACAATGTTTCTTTATCTCTGATCTTTGAAAATTCCCTTACGCTAAAATCAATCTCATAATCACTTGCCGGGAGTGAGCTTTTTTCAATTTTCAATCCTAGTGTATAATCTTTCCATAGGTTTCCCTTTCCCAATTGCGTATTGATCTCTATAGGAACAATAACTTCGTTTTTATTATTCTTATTTACAATCAAACTATCTTTCGTAAAAGCGATATTAAAAAGTTGTCCTTGCACTATCCCAGCCCAAAGCAAAAGCAGTAATAATAATTTTGTTTTCATAATGTATATTTTAATTTGTCTCAAAAATAATCTCTTAAGTATTTGTTAATCAATATGAAAAAGGCTATTTTTATATGGGTGATTTCCTTAAAAGAATTAGGGAAAAGAGAATAATAATTAGATTTTTTCCCATTGTGAGAAAAAGTAAATGCAGAGAAATTTGTCTAAACAATTAAAATATTAAACTATGAGAAAATTAATTTTACTTTGTCTTTTGACCTTCCTTTGGAATTGCTCTACCGTGAAGTTCAAAAAAACTTATGAGAATCCAATTCCACCAACTTTTAAGATTGCTGCTTTGTCTGCTACAACAGAAAGACAGAAAAATAATGATACAGTTTTAGAAAGACATGTGATAGGAGAAGAGGTTTTTGAAGAGTCTGTTGCATCTTATCTCGAAGAGTTAAATATTAGGAGAAGCCGTTATTGGGTATTACCATTAGAACAAAATCAAAAACTTCTGGCAGCTTTAAATGAAGCCGAAAATTCGGATAAAAAACTTATCAAAATAACCTTTCCGAGGTCTAAATCTGCAAATGATTTTGAGTTCACAACAACGGATAATTTTTGCGAATTTGATGACAGAGTTTCCATTTACCATTGCGATTTATTCAAAAATATATTGAGTGATTCTAATATTAAACGTTTTGTAATTACAAAAGGTAAAGAGAAAATAGATGCATCTGAGCTGAGAGAAAGGAATAACTGCTCGACACAAGATGGGCATTACATAGAAGCACTATTTGCAGTAGAGCTTAAGCAGCCAGATAAGAATGGAAATAGATATGTTTATTACAACTTATCACATATCCCACCAGGAAAAAATAAATAAAATTCAAATGAATTTTACGATTATCAGTTATATAGAAATCCTTACATTTTTAATGGCCATTATTTTTCTGAAAAAGAGAAATAATGGCTTATTATTCTCTATTCTTTTGCTGAATGCAGCAGCGGAAACATTTTTCTCTTTCAATAATAGCTTGGTTGAGATCACGGTACTATACTGCTATATCCATTTTGTATTGTGGTTTTTTCTTTTATTCAAAATGGTGAAAAAAGAAAAGGCTTTGAGATACATCATTCCTCTCTACAGTATTTTTTGTTTACTTGATTTTCTTTATATAGAAGGAGCGAAATCTCTTAATTACTATTCCTTTGTTTTAGGAACATTTATCTACGTTTCAAGTTTTATTGTTTTCAGTTTTCAGAATTTAAAGAAAGAAAACTTCAACTTTTTCCTTTCCAATAGCTATATAATTCTTTCTTCCCCTGTTTTGTTTTTTACAGGGATGAGCTTGTTGTTTGCGTTTGATACATCCGCTTTATTTCACATAAAAGTAATTAATGACATTAATTTGTATATCATCATTTGTTATTTTGTCAATATCATTTATTATTTTTTAATAAACTGTTATATTTATAGAGAAAACAAAGGATATGTATAAAATAGCACTTGGAATCATCATTGTACTATTGCTGGTGTGTTTGCTGGTATTATTCTGTGTGATTTTGATAAGGCTTCATATTTATAAGATAACAAGTTATCAAAAAAGTATATATCAAAAAGACCTTGATTTCCAGAAAACGCTTACCAAAAGTATCATAGAAAGTCAAGAGGAAATCCGATCCACAATTGCTGGCGACCTTCATGATGATATTGGGCAACAAATTACGGTTCTCAATTTTCAAGTAGAAAATTTGAAGCTTGACTTTCCTGAAGTTAATGTTCCCTTGGAAAATCTCTCTTCTTCTCTAGCAAAGCTGTCACAATCGGTACGTTCCACAAGTCATAGATTACATCCTTCATTTTCGGATAAAGAACACATTGAAAAACGTATCCAAAAAGACCTGGAATATCTTAAACAAAATCACACCATAGATTTTTCATACAAATATCCGGCTCATTCTTCTGATCTGACTCTGGATCATTCGCAGATTCTGTACAGAATGTATCAAGAAATCATTAATAATATTTTGAAGCACTCTTTTGCAGACAAAGTAGAGATAGAGCTTAGATCCCATCCTTTTTTATTACAAATTACAGATAACGGAAAAGGATTTGTTATCGACCAGAAAAACGATAAATTAGGCTTGAATACACTCCAAAAAAGAGCGGAAATTATTAATTTGGAATTAAAAATTTTTAGTGAGTTACAAAAGGGAACGACTATCCAGATTTTTGAGAAGACAGTTTAATTAAAAATAGATCATTTGAAAACTTTTACCATTGCAATTATTGATGACCACCAAATAGTCCGGGAAGGGCTTAAAGAGCTTATTGAGAAATTAGGAAACTTTAAAATTACCTATGAATTTAAAAATGGACAGTCTTTTATCGACTCTTTACCTTTTAAGGAGAAACCAGATCTATTCATTTTAGATTATTCAATGCCAAATCTTAATGGAATAGAAATTCTTGAGAAACTCGAACAGGAAGATGAAGAATATAAAGTTCTTTTATTGACACAACATTTGGAAGAAGATATTATTGATAGGGCATACCAGCATGGAGCTAGAGGATTTTTACATAAAAATTGTACAGCCGTTGAACTAAAAGCATGTATTGAGAATATTCTTTCAGTAGGGTATAGTAATATAACGGATATTCTTAGGCGGATTAAAAATTATGGAAAGAAAAATGACAATTTTCAAGATATAAAATTGTCTGATAGAGAGTTCCATTTTCTTAGTTTGGTTTGCGATGAGAAAGAACTTACTTATGAACAAATCGCATCTGAAATGAATGTGTCGGTTAAATCAGTAGACGTATATCGTAATGCTCTTTTTGAAAGATTCAACATAAAGTCTAAGGTAGGTCTTGTTCTCTTTTCCTTTCAAAATAAATTGACGCCACCCTTTACTGAAATTTAAATGTTATCATAAAATTATATTGCATCTTACGAATCTATAAACGTAAATGATATAAAAAAACCACTAGACTAATCTAGTGGTTTTGCTCCTCTTGCTGGGCTCGAACCATTACGTAATTTCCTTTGTAGGATTGCTTTTGCTGAGTATTCTGATTTTAGGTGTGCCTAAAAGTATGCCTTGTTAATAATTTTTACTACCATAATAGGGTAATTTACTTGACAATTGATTTTAATGTTTCTAATCTTCCATAAATTAAGGTTAGTAGCTGATTAGTGGATTTGTATTTTAGATTTTGAATTTTTAACCCATCTAAAGAATTTTTAAAATTGTTTACTTTGGATGAGTTACTAAAACTAAAAACTAATATTACTGCTTCCAAAATATCCCAAGAGAAAATCAGCTCAACATATATTGGAATTGCTCCTAGAAAAACAATCTCTCTGATATAGGTATAACTGTCATATCCTTCCATTCTTTCAACATCTAATACCTCCAAATCAAACTCCCAATTCTCATAATGCTCTCCTATTTGGAAAGGCAAAAGATTATTCTTCATGTGTTTTGGGGATTAAAAAACCACTCTAAACTAGAGTGGTTTCTTTTAAGATTTAACATAAATATTTATTGACAAATCACTTTAAATGGTAGTTTTCTAAGCATGCATCCTCCATTATTATTGAAAGAAATACATTTTGCCTGAGAATCTCCTCCCTCAAATTTTGCTTTTCCTGAATAGCCCCAATTCTTACAAACTTGTCCTGCATTAGCTTCTGTTTCAGGAATATTCATTTTAACCTCTTCTGTTCTGGGGTCAAAAGTAATTGACATTATAATAACACCATTTTCTTTATTCCCTTCTTCAAATTGTCCTGTTTTTAAAACTTCAATTTTTTGAGCCTTTGTATAACTTATAGAGCTACAATTATATAAAGTAATTAGTATTGAGATAATTAACATTTTTTTCATATTTCATATTTTTGATTAGAATAATTTCCTTGGGCTTGTACATTATGATTAATCAGTACATTGGACTTTATAAACAATTCTTTTTCTACCTCCCCCAATAGATTGTGTAGTTCCTGCATCAAAGAGTTCAGCACTTTTATAACCCCAAGCATTGCATTTTTCTTGGGCTCTTTCTTTTGCCTTTTGTAAATCTACTTTTACAATAAAAGCTCCATCATACTCTGCTGCTAAAGTTAAAGTTCCATCAGATTTACTGCCATCTATAACAGATAATTCTTTTTTTATACTACAACTTGTTAATAAGATAGAACAGCTAATAATTAATTTCAGTTTTGTTTTCATAGTTTATTTTTATATAGTTCCTAATATTTCCAGTATTCCTACAGTATTATTTTTTACCTCATAGGTAATGATGATGGTTTTATTTTTATTGTACCAAATTTGATTTGACTCATATGTATAAGCTATATCACTTAAATAGTTTATAAGAAAGAAAGACATATCAATCTTATGAAGTAAATATATTTTATTAGTCTTCGCATTTGAAGTATTTCTTACAACAAGTAATCTTGCCTCATCAGGTAAATTATATTCAATCGTAATATTTTTACCATCATTTGAAAAAGAAGTACTTCTTTTCTCAAACCCTATTTTCTCAAAGCCATTTCCTACAGAATTAATATCATATTGTTGAACAACAAAATCTAAAATGTCCCTGTAGAAATTTTCTGCTATGTTTCTCTGTTGCGAAAAAGTAAAGACTCCTAAGAAAAGGAATAAGAAAAATAATTTTGCTCTCATTTTACTAATGCTATTACAATTTTATTGATAACTATAAGAAGAATTAGATACACTAGTAGTATAATATATTCTAGTTTTCGAGGCAGATATTTTAGATTTTTCTTTCTCTTAATTAATTCCATAACTATAGCTATGAAAAAGCCAACAACGAAAATTGATATTAAAAAAATTATAACCTCCATTTTTGAATTATTGCCATATATGGCATTAACTACCTGCAAATATAGAATTTTATTTGACTTGTCAAATATGTCAATATGGAAAAATCACAAATCCTTAAACAGGTGGGCAAGAGAATACAGGAAGTTAGATTAAGCAAAGGCTTAACTCAAGTTGAACTGGTTGGAAAAATTGAAGGAGAAATTGATACTACTAATATTTCCAGAATAGAATCAGGTAGAACAAATCCAACAGTTTTTACATTATTCAGAATTGCAGAGGCATTGGAAACAAAACCTAAAGATTTATTAGATATATAAAAATTCCTCAAAAATATATTTAGCTATTAGTTTACTAAATTATCATAGTTTCTATCTTCCATTTATCTTCCTCTAGATGCAGAAGAGTAGTATAAAATTCATTGTAAACTAGAATAATGAACCTGTTTAACTGATTTGGCTATAATATATATGTAGCTATTTTTATACATTTCACATCAACTAGGAGATTATTAGTAGTCACTAGTTCCTCTGTGCTAGTGTAAATCTTAAATTATAAATGTCCATTTTCATATATATACTTCTGCAAAAAATGGACACTTTAAAAAAGAAAATACGTCCAGTTTTCTTAAGCCCACATATAGGATTTTAGAATTTTGGACGTATTATTTTCTTTAGTTTAAGCCATAGCTTCTTCAAGCTGTCTTGCCATTTTCTCTTCACCAGTCTCTATACCTTCAGGAATATAGATATACCTATGCTCTAGTGTTATAACCTCTCCAGATTCTTTGATAGAGTACTGATAAGGTTCTGTTTGAATCTTTACAATCTTTCCAGACATTTGAGTCCCTATGAGGGCCTTACAGGTTTCTTCATCAAAGGTTGTGGAAACTGTGGCTCTCTTAGCTGTGGCATAGAACTGTTCTGAGGTTTTGGATTTTACCATTTCTATACCTCCTTGTACCTCTAGAAGATAGAATTCTGTTCCATCTTCTCTTTGTCTTGTTTTGTAGCTGATAATTCTTACCATTGTTTTAAAGTTTTTGAGTTAAAATTTGAAAACTTGTCCTTTCAGACATCAATAATAAGTGGAGGTGTTTGGTGAGGTGCTCTGATAATCAGGAAATAAATTATCTGCCTGAAAAAAAACTGTTTAGAGATGGACAGGGGGAGTTTGGAAAATTGAGAAGATGGGGGTATGGGATTGAAGTGGGCTTGAGTGTGAATAATTGTTATGAAATTTTTTTTTGGAAAATTTATATTCTAAACATTACTGCATAATTAAAAAACTTATCTAATATTACTGAAAACCATAATCATAACATAAAAAATATTTATATTTTAGGAGCTCAAAACAAAATTAAGGACATGTGGAAAGATAGTGAAACATATATTGACTTATTGAACTTTGATTATCTCGTTGAGGTCACAAAGGATATTATTGAAAATGAAGACTTATCTCCTTGTACAATTGGAGTATATGGAGATTGGGGAAGTGGAAAGTCTAGTTTGGTTGAAATGATTCTAAAGTCATATGAAGGCAATGAAGATTTTTTATGTATTAAGTTTAATGGATGGTTGTTTGAAGATTATGAAGATGCCAAAACAGCTTTGCTAGGTACAATTATAGATAAAATTAAGGAAAAGAGAACTCTTACTGCAAAGGCTAAGACTGGTGTAAAGAAACTATTAAAAAATATAAACTATCTTGACTTAGCAAGTAAAGGATTAAAGTATGGAGTTGATTTCATGCTCACAGGTGGACTAGGAACTATTGCAGATATTACAATACAACAGGTTGCTACACATCTAAAATCAGCAGGTCAGGAAGTTAAGGATGAAGAAATAAAAAAAGTTCTTGAAGCTACTTTTTCAAAGGAGGAGGTTAGAAAAAATCTTAGAGAATTTCAAAAAGATTTTGAAGACTTACTTAAAGAAACTAAAATTAAGAAATTAGTTGTTTTTATAGATGAACTTGACAGATGTAACCATGACACAATTTTAGAGACATTAGAAGCAATAAGATTATTCTTGTTTACAAAAGGGACTTCATTTATAATTGGTGCAGATGAAAGACAAGTAATGTATGCTGTAGGAAAAAGATTTCCAGAAGTTAAAGGGAATCATTTAGATATTGGTAAAGAATATCTAGAGAAAATGATACAATATCCAATCAAAATACCTCAGTTAGGTATTTATGAGATGGAGTTTTATATCACATCTTTATTTCTTCAAGAAACTTTCAAAAAAGAATATACTGAAATAATAGAGTTTCTTAAAGAAGAAAGAGAGCAAAACTTCATTAAATTCGAGATTAGTTATGACTTAATAAAAGATAAATTCCAAGAAATTGATGAAGATAAATTGAAAGAGGTAATATCAGTTTCAAAACAACTTTCATCAGTACTCTCTAATAGGCTTAATGGGAATCCAAGACACTGTAAAAGGTTCTTGAATGCATTATCCATGAGAATGAAAATGGCTGAGTTTAAAAATATTAGCTTGGACAAAAAAGTTTTAGCTAAGCTAATGTTAATAGAATATTTCAAAGATGATGTCTTTAAGAAAATTGGAGAACTTCAGTCAAATGAAAATGGGAAGCCAACAGAGATTAAACTAATCGAAGAAAACAAATGGGATGATGTTGAAGCTTTGAAGCTTTGGAAAGATGATTTTTGGTTAAATAATTGGATAAGCTCTGAACCAAAACTATCAGATATTGATTTACAAAACTATTTTTATTTCACAAGGGAAAGCTTACAAACTACTTTCTTTAAGTCATCCTACTCTCTTAGTTCAGAAGCTGAAAATATATTAAGTGGGTTGCAAGCAGGTTCTGATACTTTCAGAAATGAAGCTATTAAAAAATCCAGAAATATAAATGAATTTGAATCTTCAGAGATTTTAAAAACACTTTTTATCTCAATAGAAGCATCGACAGAGATTGATTTAAATTTATTAAAGTCATTTCTTGAATGGGGTAAAACCAAGGAAAGCCTACATTCTGACACTATAGCAAAATTATCAACTTTACCAGCAAAAGCTATAAAATTCACTTTCATACCCAATATTTTTGAGTTTGGGAGAGCTACTGATAAGCTTGAAGATATTAAAGAACTGGCAGGAAAATGGGAAAAAGAAAACACAAGATTAAAGAAGGCAATTGAGCAGGAAACAAAACAAAACTAAAGAAAACTATGGGAACATCAAGTATGTATGGGGGCTATTCCAATGGAGGTTCACAAAATAATCCTTTAATACCACCAGATTTTGAAGATAACGAACAGGAAAACAACAATAATCCAGAAAGTCAGAATCCTGAAAATGAAAACCCTGAAAAAGATTCAGAGGATAATAATACTGAACAGCAAGAAAAACAGACTGTTGAATGGAGTAATGCAAAAACTTTCATGTCTAATGTAGCTTCAGGGAGATCTTCTAATATTAAAGGAGCAGTTTCAAAATATGTAAAAGCATATGGAGGTGCTAAATCTGCATCAAAAAATGCAGTAGGAGGAATTAAAACAACCATTAGTCTTGGAAATTTTGTAAAAAGCATTTCAGAGCAAGGACTGAAAGAAACTCTTGATGAATACAAAATTGATTATCAACATAAAAGCACGAAAGAAGTTCTAAGTGAGCTAGTAAATATTTTAGCTCCTTCCCCTAATACAAAAGAAGATGCTGTTTCAAGAAAGGCATTGATACTTACAATGGAAGTGTTATATGAGCTTATAGAAAAAGAAGATTTAGAGATAGAGGCTATTGAAAACTTAGATGTAAATATCATAATTCCAACTTATATAGAAGTGTATATCTATCAGAAGCTTATAAATGATTTAGGTTCAAGAATTGAAAGTAATTCTAAAAGCGCAGCAGGTGCGGTGGCTTTAGAAAAGGATATAAAAGAATATATTCATTCTAAGATTGAAATTGTCTTTAAAGGTAAGGAGATTAAAGATTATAAATTCTCTACAAAAGAAATACTGAGCCTTTATAACCAATGTTACACCGTAATAGAAGATTTATTATGACAGAATTTATATTTAAACTAAATACTGATGATACATTCACAGTAACCTCAGCAGTTGAAATAGATTTAACTTCAAAAGCAGACTATAATCATACTTTTTTTAAATTATTAAGACCTCTATATCGTATGCCAAGCTTCTTTCAAAATGAGGCATTAGATTTATGGTACATCTCCTTAATGGTATATTATGTTGACAGGAAGGTATTAAGGAAAGGAACATATGACAATTGGACTAGAGAAGTAAAACTTTACATTCCTGTATTAGAAGTTGATAAGTGGAATGAAAACAAGGACTTGCTCATAGAAATGATTTCTTACTTGAGTGGTGATATTTGGGATTTTGAGTTTAGAAAAAGGGAATTAAATGAAAAAGAGACTAAAATATCTGAAAATGTTGCTCGAAGTTATATCTCAACCAAGTATGTTCCTGATTGCTTCTGTATGTTATCAGGAGGATTAGACTCATTTATTGGTGCAATAGATATACTAAAAGAAAACAAAAACATCGCATTTATTGGGCATTATGGAGGAGGAAAAGGGGTAAAGCCTTTCCAAGATAAGGTCATCTCATTATTGAAAGATAAATTCGAATTACAAGAAGGACAATTTTTTAATTTTAATGCAACACCAATTGGAGGAGTTGAGGATACAACAAGGACACGTTCATTTATGTTTTTTATGCATGCTATTATTCTAGCATCTTGCATGAATAAAGAAGTAGATTTATATATTCCTGAAAACGGATTAATATCTTTAAATATTCCTCTTACCAATTCTAGACTGGGCAGTAGTAGTACTAGAACAACGCATCCTTATTATCTAAAAATGTTTCAGGAACTATTAGTAAAACTTGGTGTAAAAGTAACATTAAAAAATCCATATCAGTTTTTAACTAAAGGAGAGATGCTATTAAACTGTAAAGAACCAGATTTTATTAAAGAACATTACAAAGAGACTATGTCATGCTCTCATCCAGACCATGTTAGATGGATAAAAGGTACTACTGAACCTAAACATTGTGGCACATGTTTACCATGCACTATTAGAAGAGCATCTGTTTTAAAGGCATTCGAGACTGATACTACATCATATAAAGATACTGAATATAAAAATGGAAAAGCAAACATAGAGCTAAGATCTTATAAGATTGGGCTTTTAGACTACGCTGAAAATAATAAAGGATTTACAATTCAAATGTCTGGAAAAATAGATGAGCAGTTAGATGAATATGAAAGTCTATATGAGAGAGGAATGGAAGAATTAGCTACTTTTATAAATACGAAGAATGACTAATTTTTTGTTTGATACTCATGCTCATTTAGATTTGTCAACTAATTTCAATGAGGAAGTTAATAATATTGAAAAACTAAAAATATACACAATAGCTGTAACAAATCTTCCTCCTCTTTACACTAAGTTTAAAAGTAGAATTGAATCAAAATATATAAAACCCGCTTTAGGGTTTCATCCTGAACTTATTGAGAAATACCAAAAGTATATACCTCAAATGTGGAGCCTATTAGATGAAGCAAAATATATTGGAGAGGTTGGTTTGGATTATAAGTTTGCAATTAATTCAAAAGCAATTCAATTAAGTTTTTTTGAATCACTTATTCATAAGTGTAATGAGTTAGGAGGGAAGGTATTAACCATACATAGTAGAAATAGTGTTGATGATGTTTTGTCTATTATAGGAAGTAGGTTCAATAGTAAGTTCATTTTACATTGGTACTCAGGTAATTTAAAAAATATAGATATAGCAGTTGCTAATGGAGCCTACTTTTCTATTAATAACGCAATGTTCAATTCTAATAATGGTTTAAAAGTCATCAATCATATACCTACTGATAGACTTCTTTTAGAATCTGACTATCCTTTTGTGCTGAATAAAAATAAAAGCCATTTCAGGGTAACTGATATTGGTGAGACAGTTAATAATTTAGCCAAACTCAGAAATAAAGATTATGATGAAATGCTCGAGCTCTTAAATATTAACATTAGAAAAATACTATCATAACGTTATCTTGGATAAGAATATTAAAAACTACCCCAACTTAATGGGGTAGCCTTCTTAACTCAAAAACCAATGATAATCAGAATTACCACTGAGAGTTTTTTGAAGACCTTTTGAAAACTCAAAGGCATTCAAATTCCTATCTAGGAAAGTATCTATGTAAGAAGATTTATTAGCTTGTGTAAAGAGATTAAAAACATTCCAAAGATTGATACTACTATCTTCCAACCTGCAAAAATTCTTATCCTCATAATAATCTTTTGCCATTGTATTAATGTGACTGTCATTAAAATTAAGGACAGGAATATTTTCTTTTTCTAGTTTAGGCAAGTGCTGATACAACCTACTTCTACCAATTAATTGGGCAAACTGATGTTCAGAAAGATAATCCTGGGTGAGCTTTTTCATTTCCATTAGATGTTGCTCAGCATCATAATTCTGAATAGTCTCTAGAACTTTAGAATATAGCTCTTGTGTGCTGGAAACTTTCATTTTAGCTAAAAATCCATCTGTAGAAACACAC
This sequence comes from uncultured Weeksellaceae bacterium, assembly GCA_963530025.1. Classification (GTDB taxonomy): domain Bacteria; phylum Bacteroidota; class Bacteroidia; order Flavobacteriales; family Weeksellaceae; genus Epilithonimonas. The sequence continues at coordinate 126,389 of CAUSBY010000008.1, read as the reverse complement.
AGATTGCAGCAGACCTTATTCTGAAACCCAATAAAGAATTTGAATTTCTCAAAAGACTTCTTATTATACAGGTTTTCCAGATTATAGCTTCTTACACCACCAATACACAGAGATAATTCATTTCCATTAATAACTTCTGTAATACTAGGTATTCTAATGATAAAAGCCATTCTTTCATAATAAATAGTTTTCTGATGCTCCAGCAAATCTTTTACATTCAAATGAATTGCATCAGGGGTTCTACCCTTAATTTGATGTGAAACCCTTATTTCAGGTGCAGAAATAGTCTGCATAGGAAATACTTTTTGCACAGCATTGTAGGCTAAATCAATAAATTCTTGATGGGCAATAGTCTTCTCATTATCTTTAGAAAATACAGGAATAATGCATTCATTTCTAAGGTGGTGTAATGAAGCATCTATTGTATTGGCTAAGATAAAAGGACTTGGTTCATATTCTTTTTGAGTAGCTAAATCATTAGTATTATTGAATATAGCTCCCTTTTCAAGCCCACCAGAAGGCATTAAAAAAGGCTGAACTATATTTTTAGTTTCAGCCTCCTTGTCAGCTAAATTATCAGAAGTATTATTGTTCATCTTACTCGAGTAAAATACTTCTGCATCTTTAATATCCAAACAAATCATCTTTTCATCTAAGAATAGATTCCTAATAGATTTCATATCTGACACATTCTGTAATACCAATACCTCATTATTGGATATATTATCTTTCCCTATTATGGTAGTAGTTTTATTGAATTCTGTTGTGTCCATTTTGTGAAAAGTTTTTAGGATTTGTTAAATTCATAATAAGTGATTTTTTTGCTTCAAAATCCACTTTTAAACTATCTTGAAATTGTGGAAAGGCTTTGTATAACCCATACAACTTTTGAATAGAATTACACCCCTGCAAAGCTTCATACACATCTGCTTCTGTAGTATTTTCCAAATCTTGACTAGGAATGAAACTTTCTTCTTCCTTAGGACACTCAAAAGCCTTGCTAGGGTCTATTTTAGGTAGATTTCCATTCCTTTTGGAGCTAGATGATATTGGGGTGGGATTTTCTGATTTAGCTTGATTTTGAAGTTCTTTTTGAGGTGAACTAGGCTCTTGAATAGAATTATTTAGTTCCTTTTCATTTGAGCCAGCATTACACCAATCAAAAATTTCTTTACCTGTATTTTCAGAAATGGTAAATTCTGGTTTACCCATGAATAGTCCTGTTCTGTCTTTGGAACTTACAACAAAATGTTTGATGTCCACATCAAAAACCAGAGTGAATTCATAGTCCAATCCATCTCTTTGAATAGACTTAAGTCCTACTTTTTCAGGAATATACTTACCATCTTTTTGGTTGAGTACATAATCTTGTTTTGTTCTCATAGTAGCTATTACATGGGCATTTGTTTGTAGTATTTTATCTACAAATGCTTTTTGACGAGGTGTAACTTTTGCCCAATTGGTAAAGCTATTTCCAGCTAGTTTAGAATGGAAATCCAATAGTTCATCCCAACAATGGGAAATGCTGTCTAAAATAATCACTTCCATTCCTGCTTTCTCGCACACATCAATAGCTTTGATGTAGTTTTCAGGAGTGTAGGGTGGTGCTAATGTGAGGACATTGTAATTGCCCAAATGAGCATATAGGTCTGCACTTCCATTCTCTGTGTCAATAATGGCAACTTTAGATAAGTTACCACCTGTAATTCCTTTAGCTAGAAGTAGGCTAGAATAAGTCTTTCCACTTCCTGCTGAACCTTGTAATGCCATCTTGATTTTGGCTTGTTTACGTTGTGATTGTCTTAATTGCATAAAGATTAATTTTTAAAATGTTTAATAAAAATGTGAAAGAGTTTTGAAAAAATAAAAACAACTAAATACTTATTAATTTTAGCTAATTTTATAAATCTGTTGGTTTACAGTAAAGCTATTACGCCATTTGCTTTTTAATAAGCACCCAATGGGAAAGCTGACCTCTAAGAGGGGTAATGGCAACAAATGCTATTACAGTGGGATCTATATCCTTTTCCCACTATAACCAACAAAGCAGCACAAGTCAGGGTATAGAGCTTGTCCAAAATGGTAGCTGCGAGAGAAGAAGTTCATTAACATTATTTATTCCAAGAAATATAGGTATTGATGGGATTTTGCAAGCTAATCCTCCAAATTTTGTCTATCAAAGGGATTGCTTTGTTTATATTCTTCATGTCATTACTTCCATTCCAACTAGAAATTGGGATTTGATTGATAATGACGGCTATACTGCTGTTAATAGAAAAGTATTGCAAAGGAGAATACATGAGTATAAACCTTACCTCACTTATCTGATTAGAAATGGTATTATAGAAGAAAACAGGCATTACATCCCAGATGTGAAATCTATGGGGTTAAGAATTAGTGCAAGGTATCAATCAGAGTTAGTTCCTGTTGAAATTACTAAGTGGACACTTATCAAGAGTATCACTGGTTATCATGCTAATGTAAATGTTGAAAAAACTGAAGATGTTCATTTTCTGAAAAAATGGTTTAATCCTAAAATTCAAATTGATTTGGATGGAGCTGCAAATTTTCTTTCTTTATTAAAAGAACAAGAAATTGAAGCAGGTAATCAGCATGCACAACAAGCGTATAATTCGAGATTACTTCCATTATTGGAATTGCATTACGGAGAGTATTCTTTTGGTGTAGATAATACAGGCTTTAGGCTTCATACCAATCTAACAAGAACTATGAAGGAGCTAAGAAAATTTGTGAAATATGATGGAGAAAATCTCCATTCAATTGACATTGTAAATTCACAGCCTTTCCTAGCAAGACCTCTCTTTAATGAGGGCTATTTTAGGAGAAACAATATCAGTAACAAGATAATAAATGAAAGACTTATTTCATTACCAACCTACCCTATTATGGTAGTAGAAAAAATAGATGAAATTAAAAAAAGGTCTGACGTTAAAAATTATCTTGAAATTGTAAAAAATGGGCAATTTTATGAAAAATTTGGAGAGCTACTTGTTGAAAATGACCTTTTTGAGGGAGATGTACAAGAGCAGTCTATAAGAGCCAAAGTAAAAGAAATAACATTTGCTAGCCTTTATAGTCCAAATACAGCTATTGCATACAACCCAGAGGTGAGGATTTTTTCATGTGTTTTTCCAAATGTTTTTCAAATGATTAAGTTGATAAAAGTTGGGCATAAAAAACATAGGGCATATTCAATTCTTTTACAAAGGCTTGAAGCAGAACTGATACTTGATAAAATTTGCAATAGAATTAATAGAGCCTATCCTCACATTCCACTATTTACAATACATGATTCTATTGTTACTATAGAAGAGTACGTGCCAATTGTGGAAAATTTCATGAGAAAAACTATGAAAAAAGAAGTTGGGGCAAGTCCTAAATTCAATATTGAAACTTGGGAATAAAATAATGAAAAAAACTTCATTTGGGCTACTGTAATAGGTAGCCCATTTTACTCCAGCCTATCTTTCAGTTTTTTCAAGTTTTCACTCAACTTCTCAGGCATAAGCTCTGCATAATATTCTTGTGTAGTTGTAATTTTAGAATGACCTAAAAGTTTAGAGACAACTTCTATTGGAATATCATTATTAAGAAGAACTGTGGAAGCAAAGGTTTTTCTTGCTGTGTGATGAGTTAGATTCTTTGATATTTCCAGAGTAGAAGCTATTTCCTTTAGAAGCCTGTTGAAAGATTGATTAGAAATTCTTGGTAGTAGGAATTCACTTTCAGAAGAGTAAGCTTCCATAATCTCTAATGCCTTAGGGAGAATTAAAGGAACAGAGAATGTTCTTTCTGTCTTTTCTCTTTCCTTGTAAATCCAATTAATTCCATCAGGTTTAGTTATTAAATCTTCTTTCTTCAGTTCAAACATCTCTTTGTAAGCTAAACCTGTATAACAGCAGAATAAATAACAATCCTTTACTCTTGTAAGAGCTTCTGATTGGAAAGTATGTTTTTCAAGCTTATCTAATTCTTGCTGTGTCAGAAATATGATTTTAGGATAAACCTTTTTTGGTTTATGTTCCTCAAAAGGATTTTTATCCAAATAACCATTAATCACAGATTGTTTTACAACTTTTTTTAGTCTCTGTAAAGCCTTGTTAATGGTAACCTGTTTATGTTTCAGTTCAGTTTTGGAATAGTATTCCAATTCAGAAATAAAGTTGAAATCCAAATCCTTTAGCTTCATATCAGATTTCTTATAATGGTATTTTATGAATTCTGAGACATCTTCTTTGATGTAGCTGAACTTATCCCAAGTTTGTTGCTTAATTTCAATTCCAATAAGCTTTTTAAGCCTGTCAAGATAGATTTGATAGTATTCTATCAGTTTATATTCCTTAGTTAATGTTTTGCCTGCATATTGATTGTAAATATCATTTACATCAAAAGGTTCTTCTTTGACTTGGAGCAATAAAAAAGCCTGATTAATTTTATTCTTAATCAGGCTTAGTTGGTTGTTTATGTATGTGTTTTCTTCATTAGGTGGTTTAGCAATCTGTTTTTTGCTATCCCAATACTTAGGATTAATGAAGAGTCCTGTAGAAAATTCCTTTCTCTCATATTCAAAAGTTATTCTACATCTGATGGAACATTGTCCCTGTTGATTTAATCTGCTTCTTGCTAGTAGGAAAAGTGTTTTTATTGAGTTCATTGGATTTAGTTTTAAATGTTGATGAATAGGGTGTTTGAGATGCACACCTTAGAAAAAATATTGCACACCTAGATGCACACCAGAAAAATATAGAAATTAAAGAAAGATGCTAGGATAGCAGAATTACAGAAATCCCCTAAAACCAATACAAACCCAATACAAGAAGTACATAAAAACAAAAAACCACTAGACTAATCTAGTGGTTTGCTCCTCTTGCTGGGCTCGAACCAGCGACCCTCTGATTAACAGTCAGATGCTCTAACCAACTGAGCTAAAGAGGAATGTTTCTTTTTGCTTTAAGCGTGTGCAAATATAGAAACTTTTTTAAAAACTCCAAAACTTTTTTTGAAACTTTTTTATTTTTTTTAGCCCAAAGCCTGCACTATCAGCTTAACTATGTCATTTCCAAATATTAACGCCATAAGCCCTAATAAGAAAATCACACCCACCATTTGTGCATTTTCCAAGATTTTCTGTGGAACGGGTTTTCTTGTGATGATTTCCCATAATGTAAACAGAACGTGACCGCCATCCAATCCCGGAATCGGAATCAAATTAAGAAAAGCCAGCCAAACCGAAAACATTGCCGTAAAGCCCCAGAAAAACTCCCAATTGATTGATAAACTTCCATCTTTGCTTTTATCAACGTGCATATTGTTTACAATCGCTATTGGACCGCCTACTTTTTTATAACCTTGTATCTTCTTATGGAAAATCAGCTTGAATTGCTTTACCTGCTTTGTCAAAGAAGCAATACTTCTGTCAAAACCTCTTGGAATCGCTTGTAAGAAAGTGTAGTTTTTTGTTACCTCACTTTTCTTAAGATAGCTTTGAGCAAGCTTTAGGTCTGGCGTAAAACCAATTTTTCCTTCTTTATTCACATCTGAGCTGATAGTCAATGGCTGGTTATCTCTAATAATATCCAAAGAAATCTTTCCACCTTTGTTTGCTTTTAGAATATCTCCAATCTGGTCATAGAATTCGATTTTTTGACCATTGATGCCAACTATTTTATCTCCTTTTTGCAATCCTGCTTGTATTGCTGGCATATTCGGAGCAAGACTGTCAACTACAGCTGGGAATCTTGGCGTGATATAAGCCTTAGCTTCATTAGCGCCTAAGATATGCGCAATTCCGTCCTCATTTGGAGCGAAACTCACTTCTTTACCATCTCTTAAAACCGTGATTTCGTTACTTAATAAAATATCAAGGAAACTGTCTTCTAATCTTTCTTCCGGTTTACCATCGATTTTCAAGATTTTATCTCCCGTTTTGAAACCTAGCAATTGTGCAGGCTCAGAAACCGCGATTCCATTTTCGAATTTAGCATTATCGTGATAAGTTTCCCCATTGAAATAAGAAAGCGAAGAATAGATTGCCCAAGCCAAAAAGAAATTCACCGTCACACCGCCAAGCATAATAATCAACCGTTGCCAAGCCGGTTTCGCACGGAACTCCCAAGGCTCTGCCGGTTTTTTCAATTGCTCTGTATCCATACTTTCATCCACCATTCCGGCGATTTTCACATAACCTCCGAAAGGAAGCCATCCAATTCCATATTTCACACCTTCGTGTCTTCTCCAGTCATCTTCCGGAAGTTTAGAAACATCAATTGGTTGAAGAACTTTTTTTCCGTCAATTTCAACCTCTTCTTCAGTAGGCTGATTTTTGGAAAGGAATTTATATTGCCATTTTCCATTGATTTTCTTCATTGCGAAGATGGAAAAATAAGGGTCAAAGAATAAAAAGAATTTGTCTACTTTGGTTTTAAACCATTTCGCTGGCAAGAAGTGCCCGATTTCGTGTAAAGTTACAAGAATAGAGATGCTCAGTACAAACTGAAATATCTTTAATGCTAATTCCATTAATATGTTTTAAAATTATAGGTTCACAAAGGTAATCATTTCAGTCATAAACTGTACCAACGAAAAATCTTTGTCAAAAAGTCATCAATTGGTGAATTATTAATTATTTGGGCAGCTTTTCCGCCTTCCGCTCCCAATCTTTTTTGCAGGAAGATTTCACATTAAATAGAACTTTTGTAGAAGCAAAAAAGGATTTCCGCTCAAGTCGGGCTGCAAGAGATTCGACTTCGAATATTATGTTTAGGATTCAATAGAAATCCTTAATTTTAAATCAAATTTAAAAATGAAAATATGTCAAATATTCAGATGATAATCGAGGAAAGAGCAGCCGATATTGGTAATTTTTTGGTTGGTAGATTGTTGCCATTTTCTCAGAAGAGAAGTGTTGGACCATTTGTATTTATCGACCATATGGGACCGGCAGCGCTCAAAGATTACGAAAATATGGATGTTCCGCCACATCCGCACATCGGACTTTCTACACTCACTTTTTTGTTTGAAGGAAGTATAATGCACAGAGATTCCATCGGGACTGAAATCGAAATCAAAGAAGGAGCTGTCAACTGGATGACTGCAGGAAAAGGCGTTGCCCACTCCGAAAGAACACCAGAATATCTACGAACAACCGATAAACATCTTCACGGACTGCAGATTTGGGTCGCGCTTCCAAAAGAATTGGAAACTATGGAACCCGAGTTTTTCCATATCAACAAAGAAGATATCCCAAGTTGGATAGATAATGGAATCAACTATAAATTAATCGCTGGCGAAATCCTTGGAAGAAAATCTCCTGTTCCGGCTTATTCGCCACTTTACTTTTTAGAAGTGAAGAATACACTTCAGGAAGACAGAGAAATTATTCTGGGAGATTACCTTTTCGGAGAATCGTCACTTTATATTTTGGAAGGCAACATCGAAAGCGAGGGCAATCTTTACAATCCGAAACATATCTTGATTGCGAAAGATTCCAAGCTTTGTCATTTTGTTTTAAAACCGAATTCGACAGTTTATATTTTTGGAGGAGAACCTTTTCCGGAATCAAGATATATTTATTGGAATTTCGTTGGAACTTCCAGAGAAATCATAGAAGACGCCAAAACAAGATGGCAAAACCACGAGTTTCCTAAAGTAATTAATGATGATGGTTATGTTCCGCTTCCGCCACAGAATAAAAATATTAAGCTAAAAGAATAGATAGTAAAAAAGCATTTCGAAATATCGGAATGCTTTTCTTTTTTCCTGATTAAATGAAAAATTTCATATCAAGATGTAATAAAAGCTTTTCCATAGTTGTTATATCAATAACTAATAAAATAGTTATAAAATGAAAAAACTACATTTAATCTTGATTCTGCTTTTATCAATAAGCACATTTGCACAAACCGTGAATGATTTAAACAATAGAGACAAATTGAAAAAAGAATCAGTTTATATCAATAAAATTGATTCCGTAATGTCAAAATCTTATGAAAGAGGTTTATTCAACGGAAATGTTCTTGTCACTAATAACAATAAAATCATCTATCAGAAATCATTTGGATTTACAGATGAAACGAAACAAACGGCTTTAAATAACAAATCTATATTTAATATTGGTTCTATCGCAAAGGAATTTAATGCGGTTGCCATAATGATTTTGGTCGAACGTGGTCTTCTTAATCTTGATGACCCGATTTCTAAATTTAATTTAGGATTGCCAAAATGGGCTGAGAAGGTGACCATCCGTCATCTTATTAATTATGCCAGTGGAATTCCTAAAATAGAGTCAGGTTTAAGTTCCGTAACTGATGCAGATGCCTGGAGAATTTTGAGAAGCAGTGATAATTTACTTTTTGAGCCAGGAACTAATTACAAGTATGATAATGGCAATGTATTTTTACAAAGAAGAATCGTTGAAAAGGTAAGCGGAATGTCATTCCAAGAGTTTGTCATTAAAAATATTGTTAAACCTTTGAAAATGACCAATTCAGTTTTTGACCCAAAATTTGGTTATAAAAACCGAACGTCTTGTTATGATATGGACAATAATAGATGTCCTGAAATGAATTTTCTTTGTGGTTGGCTTTGGGTAGATATCAATGACCTCTATAAATGGATTGATGCAATGAATCATAACCGTTTAATATCCAAAGAATCCTTTCAAACGCTGTTAAATAATCCCTATGCGAAAGATGAAGGTGGTTCACTTGGCAGATACTTTGAAAAAGAAGAACTTCAAAGACATAATGGCGTTTCATATAAATTTGAATCTATTTTTCTAAACGATTTTAAAAATAATATTACGATAATTTTAGTATCAAACAATCTGAATAGAGTTTGGGATTTAGGTCATATTATTCACAATTTGATGTTAGGAAAGGATTACGAAATTCCTAAAAAATCTGTTTATCAAGCGATAAGAAAAGAAGCTCTCAATAACGTAAATAAAGCAATAGAAACATATTATTTACTCAAGGAAAATTCTAAAAGTGAATATAGTTTTGATAATCCGGGAGAACTTAATAAATTAGGATATGAATTATTAAGACTCGGAAAAATCAAGGAATCTATAACAATATTTAAATTGGCCACAAACGAGTTTCCTAAAAATGCTAATCTTTTCGATAGTTTAGGAGAAGCCTATTTTACAATTAAGCAATACGATTTAGCATTAGATAGTTATAAAAAAGCAATCAGTTTTGGTGGCACGAAAGGGAATGCTGAAAAAATGATAGAAAAAATTGAGGAAGAAAAGGTGAAATAGAGTATTAAATAATTAAATTATTTGCAATTGGAACGGGTTTTAGCCCGTTTTTTAGTTTTGAGTTTAAAGTCACTTTAACTAAAACTTACAATACTGTTTGCTAGAGCTTTAATCTCAGTAAAAATCTCTACATTTGCACATTGTATACAATATGCAAATTTTAGTTATGATAACACAAGAATCACTGAAAAGTCAAATCATAAAAGCATTATGGCAATTAATCATCGATGGAAAAATATTGCCTAATGAACCGATGCGTGAAGTACAATTAACAGAATTGTTAAACATCAGTCGAACGCCACTGAGAGACGCACTTCAGCAATTAGAATGGGAAGGAATTGTAGTTTCCGAACCGAGAAAAGGGTATCGATTGGCTCAATTTTCGGAAGCTGATATTTTTGAAATTTATCCGTTGAGAGCAAAATTGGAATCGTTTGCTTTAGAATTATCGGGCGTTCCAGATAAAACAGTTTTGGATGAACTCAATGAAATTAATTTAAAAATTATCAATTCAAAATCGCCTAGAGAAATAGTTGAGTTAGATGAAAGCTGGCACATTCTACTGATTTCAAATTGTCCCAATCAAAGATTATTAAAAATGATAAAAACCTTGCATCGCCAATCTCAACGTTATGAATACGCTTATATGGCAATGAATAAAACGGTTGAAAAATCAAGTAATCAACACGCAAATATTCTTCATCAATTACAAAAGGGACAACTTCAAAAAGCGACTGAATTATTGGCTGAAAATAACTTAGTTGGAATGGATGCACTTATCAATTGGTTGAAATCTGACAATAAATAAAAAATAACAATGAGAATAAAGAAGGTATTATTATATAGTTTACTGTTTTTTTGCGGTATAATTCAGGGGTTCGCACAAGATACAATCAAGCTTAAACCTTACATTGAGAATATGAAAACAGTCGATGTTTTCATAGAAGGAAAAAAATACAATTTTCTATTTGATACAGGTGGCGCAGAAACAATTATTTCGCCAGAAATTGCAAATACAATTAAGAAAGAAATCTACGGAAGTACAACAGGATTTAGAATGAGCGGAGAAATTATTAAAGCTCAAAAAGCAGATGGTATTTCACTTTCAATGGGCAATACAAAAATATTTCATCCAACTGTCGGTGTTTGGGATTTGATGAGTATTCTGCCCAAAGATTTTCCAAAAATTGATGGCGTTATTTCGCTTAAATCCTTTGCTCAAAATGTTCTTACTGTTGAACTTTCCAAAAATATTTTAATAATAGAAAATAAAAATTCTGCGAAGAAAGCTTTAAAATGAAAATCACTTTTAACAACAAGATTTGCCAATGGATTGGAAGGAGGCGAATTAAATATATTTGTCGGAATCCCAAAACAGAACAAACTTTATTGGTTTCTTTTCGATTCAGGCAACAGCGGACCAATGCTTTTATCAAACGAAAGTTCTAAAATTTGGAAAATAGAAAAGGAAAATCAAAAAGATAATTATGGAAATAATCCAGAATCAGAATTTGTAATTGGCAATAAAAATTTAAAAATAAAACCGTTCGTAAGAGATATTATTTATGATGGAGTTCTGAATTTTGATGCAATCAGTCAATATATTTTCACAATTGACTTTAAAAATAAAGAAGTTTGGATTAAGTAAAAAAACACGCTGTAACGATAATTTTTTATAATTAATTAAAAATCAATTACTTTAAAATGAAATATGCTTTTCCTTTAATATTAGTAATAGCCCTGTTTTTTCCGCAAATGGTAATTTCCTGTTCAATCTGTAAAGTCAATTCTGATGGGAAAACCATTATTAAGGACAGTTTGAAAAAAGCTAAAGAAGAACCTTTCGAAAAATTATCTCATTTAATAAATGAATACGCTGAAAATGAAATCAATAAAGGAAATATCAACTCAATCGCTTTAGCTATTTATAGAAATGGTGAGGTTTTCCATAACTATTATGGGGAAATTGATAAAAATTCTCACACCAAACCTGATGATAAAACACTCTATGAAATCGCTTCGATTTCCAAAGTTTTTGTTGGCTCTTTGGTAGCGAAAGCAGTTTTAGAAGGGAAAGTAAAATTGGATAATGATATTAGAATTTACTTGACGGGAGAATATAAAAATTTAGAATTCGAAAACACGCCGATAACGATTAAAAATTTACTAACTCACACGCTTGGATTTAAAAACAAAACACCAAAAAAATTAGAAGAAATCAATAAAAAAATTTCTGAGGGTTATTATGAAAATCGACCTTTTGATTATAACATATCAGATTTCTTGGAGGAACTGAAAACCGTTGAATTAGATAAAAAACCAGGAACTTTCTATGATTATAATTCGGTGGGTTCAGAATTGCTGGCTTATATTTTAGAGCAAGTTTATCATCAATCTTACAACATTCTTTTGCAAAACTTCTTGAATAAATTAAAGATGGAAAACACTTATTTGCAAGATTATCAAAAACATAAACAATATTTATCAAATAGTTACAGAAGTTCTGGAAAACTCGCTCCATTAGATAAAAATCCATTGTTGGGTGGTGGCTATGGCATTATTACGACTTTGCCTGATTTGATGAAATTAATGAAATTTCAGCTTGAAAGTGATAATCCTTTAGTCAAAGAATCGCGACGGATTTTGTATGAAGATGACCAAGATAACGTTATGGGGTATTTGTGGCAAGATATGGGTGTTGGGAAAGAAGAAGGATTTTATTACTCCAAAACTGGCGATTCATATGGTGTGAGAAGTGGAATCTTGATTTGTCCAGATAGTAATTATGGTCAAATTATCATCATCAATAATAAATCTGATGAAGCAATTGCCGATTGGGAAACGCTCTACAATAAAATTGAAACAGACTTGATAAAATTTCCAAAACTCAATTTAAAATCCATACTAAAATCTGAATTTCTCAAAAATCCTAAATCGGCTAAAAGGCAATTCAATGCCTTAAGAAAAAAAAGCGAAAATTATTTCAATACAAATTTGGCAGATACTTTAAATAGTCTCGGATATGACTTGTTATATCAAGATAAAAACATCAAAAAAGCTATTGAAATATTTGAGTTTGCAACCAAAGAATATCCTCAAAATGCTAATTTTTACGATAGTTTAGGAGAAGCTTATTTTACCAATAAACAATACGATTTGGCATTGGATAGTTATAAAAAAGCAATCAGTCTTGGCGGAACGAAAGGGAATGCTGAAAAAATGATAAAAAAAATCGAGAAAGAAATAGGGAAATAAAAGTGTCCCAAAATGTAACAACATCTTCTTTTTAATTGTCTTATCAAATAGAAAATCAATAATTTATATATGAAAAAACTAAAACTAATCCTACTGCTCTCTTTATCGCTTAATGTTTTTGCGCAAAATGTAAATAATAAAATAAAATCTTTTGAAGAAAATCTCCTCAGTTGGGATAAATCGAAAACAAAAAAATGGACTCTAAAAGAAAGAATGGCTTTCTACAATATGAATGCGGTAAGTATTGCAGTCATCAAAGATTATAAGGTAGAATGGGCAAAAGCTTATGGTTATGCTGATGTAAACGAAAACAGAAAAGCAACTCCGCAAACATTGTTTCAGGCGGCGTCTATAAGTAAGTCTATCAATAGTCTTGGAATTTTAAAATTGGTGGAACAGGGAAAATTAACTTTAGATGATGATATCAATAATTATTTAAAAACCTGGAAATTCCCATACGATTCACTTTCAAAAGGGAAAAAAATTTCTATTGCAAATCTGTTGAGTCATAAAGCTGGCTTGTCTGTTCACGGTTTCGGAGGTTATCAAAAAGGAAAAGAATTACCTACGATAACACAAATTCTTGATGGACAAAAACCAGCCAATTCTCCAGCGGTTCGGTCTGTATTTGAGCCGAATCTTAAGTTCCAATATTCTGGTGGTGGAACAACCATTTCACAATTAATTCTTGAAAATACGACAGGTGAAAAGTATGAAGATTATATGTTGAAAAATGTTTTGATGCCATTAGGAATGAACGAAAGTTCTTACAATCAGCCACCTTCTCAAGATAAAGCAAAACTCCTCGCAACGGCTTATAATAATGGGAAAGAAGTAAAAGGCAAATATCATATTTATCCTGAAAAAGCAGCAGCCGGTTTATGGACCAATCCCAATGATTTGGCAAAATATATTATCGAAACCCAGTTGTCATTATTAGGAAAATCGAATAAAATCTTGTCAAAGGAAATGTCTATAAAGAGAATTGAGAATAATTACGGTGTATTTCTTAATGACTTCAAAGGCACAAAATATTTCGGACACAGCGGTGGAAATGAAGGTTTTGTCTGCTACTATATTGGAAGTCTTGAAGATGGAAATGGCTTGGCCGTGATGACCAATGGAAATAATTTTAAATTAATTGACGAAATTCTTTTAAGTATTGCCAGTCTGAACCAATGGAAAAATTATCCAATTGAGCCTCAAAAAGAATCGATTGGTTTAACCATTAGAAAAGAATGTTTAAAAAATGTTGACAAAGGAATTGCATTGTACAAAGAACTGAAAAAGAATCATCCAAATGGCTATAACTTCGCCAACGAAAATGAATTGAATGAACTTGGTTATGAATTTTTAAGAGATAATCAATTAGATGCTGCACTTAAGATTTTTAACTTAAATGTGAATGAGTTTCCAAAGTCAGGAAATGCTTATGACAGCCGTGGCGAAGCTTATTTTAACAAGAAAGAATATACATTATCAAAAAGCGATTATCAGAAATCATTAGATTTAGACCCAGCCAATCACAACGCTAAAGAAATGCTGTTGAAAATTGAAAAAGAAATTGATAAATAAGATTGCCAAAATCTATAAAACAAAAAGCTTCTGATATTCAGAAGCTTTTATATTTTTAAGTTGATAATTTAGAAAGAATAAGAAACTCCGAAGCTTCCATTGTTTCCAGCTTCTATAAAAGCACCCCAGTTTTCTGTGAAAAAATATCTGGCACCAAGATAAACACCCAAACCAAAATTTCTACCAGCAACTCCTACATTAACACCAGGATAAATGTCGATTTCCGAAGGTAAGGCTAATGCTTCTTGCAAGTGAAATCCAACACGCCCGAAAACAAATGGATTGTCTTCATCTTCATTAAAATAAACATTCGCACCTCCACCAACAGAGATGAGGTTAGAAAGCCCATAATCATAACTTGCAGTAGGTCCTGTTCCAAATCCCCAAACATTAATTCCGGCTTGTGCCTTTTGGTCACCTGCGCCTTTCCAAGCTTGCGCATAAGATAAAACACCTGCAAATAATCCTAACGTCAAGAGTAACTTCTTCATAATTAAATTATATTAAATTTTCAATGGATTCTTCATATCAAAAATAAAACCATTACGCAGAAAATAACGATTGTCAGGACATAATTATTGTTCGGAATGTTTCACTTTGCTTTGATTTCCAAATGAAAATAGCAAGTAAAAAAGAAATGGTAAAATAAAAATACTTCCTAAAAGAAGCGCCCAACCAAGTGCTTCAATTGTTTTCGGCGCAGCACTGGCATCAAACAAAGAAAGATGACCACCATTCGTAAAAAGAATGATATTCGGGTTGTGCTGGTATGTGGCTGCAACCAGAATCATTACGATTTGAAATCCACCGAGAAATCTTACAATTAGAAAATTACTTTTTTTGATGGCCTCATTCGTAAATAGTAAACTGATTGTCGCAACAGTAATTACGATGATACCAAGAGCTTTGGAAAAAATCCATTTCAACAAGGGAATGTCAGAATAATATGCACTTGCGAAAACCAAAAGCCCAGTAACCACAACATAAATAGCGGTTTCTCTCGATTTTTTTATCATAATTGACAAAGCATCACTGAATCTCGCTTCGTGAAGAGAAAATAATGAAGCCAGATAAGCACAAAGCGAAACGGTGAAAAATCCAACACAAACTCCGAAAGGATTCAGCCAACTGAAAATGTAAAGACTTAAGAAATCTTTTGCTTCTGTATCAATACTTCTGGAAATGGTTGCAGCAGCAATAATTCCCAAAAAGAAAGGCGTCAACAAACTCGAATAATAAAAAATCTGTGTGTAAATCTTTTGCCAATTATCCTCCACTGCGTCATAATTTCTAAATGTGAAAGCTGTTCCACGTGCGATGATTCCAATCAACATCAAAACCAAAGGAATATGAAGATAAGTAGAAACGGTTGTATAAATGGTAGGAAATCCGACAAACAAAATTACAACCGCAATAATCAGCCACATATGATTCGCTTCCCAAATTGGTGCGATAGATTTGGACATTATCTTTTTCGTTTTATCACGATAAGATTTTTTCGAAAATAATTCGATAATTCCTGCTCCGAAATCTGCGCCACCTGTAATCACATACAAACAAATTGAAACCCAGAGAAATGCAATAACTACGTAAATCATTATTTCTTGTTTTTAGGATTATAATTAGGGTCAGTTGGGTCGTATAATTTCGGAACCATTTTCAATTGTCTTAATAATAAGAATATGATAATCAATGATAACGAAATGAAAATCAATGTGAAAAAGTAAAACGAATATTGGATTCCCGGCATCGGAGTTACTGCATCAATCGTTTTCATAATTCCGTAAATTATCCAAGGTTGCCTGCCGACTTCCGTCACTGTCCAGCCGGCTTCCAAAGCGATATAACCAAAAGGAATTGCTACAACAAAGGTTTTCAAATACCAAGTTTTAGTGAGCCAATCTCTCTTCCAAAAATTAGCGATGAGGTAAATTATGCCAATCAACATCATTATACTTCCAAAAAATATCATAATCTGAAAAGCATAATGAACCACAGCAACTGGAGGCCAATGGTCTTTTGGGAAATCTTTCAGCCCTTTCACTTCCGCATCAAAATCTCCCCAAGCCAGAAAACTCAAGACCTTTGGAACTTTTATAGCATATTTTATTTGTTCATTTTCTTCATCAGGGATTCCACCAATTACGAAACTTGCACCTTTTTCAGTTTCGAAATGCGCTTCCATTGCCGCTAATTTTATTGGTTGTCTTACAGCAACAGATTTCGCTGCAACGTCTCCACTGATAGGCGCTAACAATGCACCAATAATTGCAAATCCTGCAGAAATCCTAAAGGCTTTTGTATGGAAATAAACATTACGTTTTTTCAAAATCATTAAGGCGTGAATCCCTGCAACAGCAAATCCAGTAGCTGCGAATGCTGCAACAGTCATATGAAATGCCTGCGGAAACCACGCTTCATTGAACATTGCTTTTATCGGGTCTATGTTCAAGTATTCTCCATTAATATAATCGAAACCAGCCGGACTGTTCATCCAAGCATTCGCAGCTACAACCAAAATACCAGAAGCTAATCCGCTCACGCCAACAACAACACCGCAAAACCAATGAAACCATTTGTTGAACTTATCCCAACCGTAAAGGAAAAAACCTATTGCAATAGCCTCAATGAAAAATGCTGTTCCTTCCAAAGAAAAAGGCATTCCGAAAATCGGACCTGCGTGTTCCATAAACTTTGGCCACAACAAACCGAGTTCAAAAGACAGCATCGTTCCGGAAACAGCACCTGTTGCGAAAAGAATTGCTACACCTTTGCTCCAAGCTTTGGTCAGTCCTTTATAGACTTCATCTTTAGTTGTCAAATATTTGTAATGTGAAAACGCCATTAGAAAAGGCATTACCATCCCGACACAGGAAAATATAATGTGAAAGCCCAAGGACATTGCCATTTGAGATCTGGCGGCTAGAAAATCATCCATAAACTACATTTTGCTTGTGTAAAGTTAAGTTTTTTATGCTGAGATTCTTTTCTTTTGCCGTAAGAGAAATGTCATACTTTTTTACAAAGATTACAAATGAATTTATGCTTCAATTCAATATTATGTGTTGGCCTAAAGTTATTGCTGTAAACAATCTATTGATTAAGATTTTTCAAAAAACATGTTGTTAATATTAAACTTTGTTAAATCTTCGTAATTTTAAAATTTAAAGTATATTTTTGTATAGTTATTGATTCGGTCTATTGAATTTAAAAATGAATTTAGAGAAAATTAATAATTACTGTTGATGTAATTTAATCGTTATGGCACATTCATACAAAGCTATTTTCGAAAATAATAAAAAGTGGGTTGAGTCAAAAATTTCGGATGATCCGGAATATTTTCACAAGCTCGCTAAAACACAACATCCAGATTATCTATACATTGGCTGTTCTGATAGTAGAGCAACGGCGGAGGAGTTGATGGGATTAGGACCAGGAGAAGTGTTTGTCCATAGAAATATTGCAAATGTTGTGAATACTCTGGATATGAGTTCTACGGCTGTTATTCAATATGCTGTGGAACATTTGAAAGTGAAGCACATTATTGTATGTGGACATTATAATTGTGGTGGTGTAAAAGCAGCAATGACATCTCAGGATCTTGGTCTTTTGAACCCTTGGCTGAGAAATATTCGGGATGTATATCGATTGCATCAGGAAGAGTTGGACTCTATAGATGAAGATAAAAAATATGACCGTCTTGTGGAACTGAATGTTCAGGAGCAATGCATCAATGTAATCAAAATGGCCTGCGTGCAGGAACGTTATATCTTGGAAGAGTTTCCAGTTGTTCATGGCTGGGTGTTTGACCTTAGAACAGGAAAAATAATCGATCTCGAGATTGATTTTGAAAAAATATTAAAGGACATTCAGAAGATTTATAATTTGACAGATTCTGATTGGGTGATGAGCAGAAAAAAATAAGCCATCAAAGAAAGTATATGAAGTATTTAAGTATCATAACATTAATGGTTTTTCTAAACTTTACGGCTCTTCCGGGAATTGCCGCAATGTTTGGCTGGGAATTGCCGAGAACCAATGTTTTGATTAGCGAAGAGGAGCATTCTCATTCGAATAATACAATCATAATCTACGAAAAAACGATTCCTAAAACGATGGACATCCATGATTTTCTGAAGTTTTATGAAGCAGATACTCATAATAAAATAGCTGTAAGCTGGGAATCTACACTTTATTTCCCGCCTTCTCTCAGCATATTCTCTCCACCTCCGGAGGCATAACTCTATTTCTGTTTTTCAGAAATATCATCTTTTGCGTTGGCTATTTTCTATGGCTAGCAGAATCATTTATTCTCAATTAATCATTTTTAATTTCATTGTATAAGTTGATTTTCAACTTGTCGGTTATTTGTGATGTTGTAATAATCTACTTATCAAGATTTTGACACAAGGCAAATAATATTATTATTAATTTCTTATGAAAAAGAAAACATCTTTGTTTGGAGGAATCAAAGAAAACTTTCCGTCTGGTCTTGTAGTATTTCTTGTTGCATTACCGTTGTGCCTTGGTATCGCATTAGCATCTGGAGCGCCTCCATTATCCGGAGTTATTGCAGGTATTGTAGGGGGAATTGTAGTTGGATTGATCAGTAATTCCAATATTTCGGTTTCTGGTCCCGCAGCTGGTCTTACCGCCATTGTTTTGGTTGCGATTACAGATATAGGAGCATTTGAATTATTTCTTTGTGCGGGTATTATTGCCGGAGTCATTCAGTTGGTTCTTGGTTTTATCCGGGCAGGAAGCATCTCCAATTATTTTCCGAATAACGTAATCGAAGGCATGCTCGCTGGTATTGGTATTATTATCATTCTTAAGCAAATATCTCATGCAGTGGGTTTTGACAAAGATTATGAGGGACACGAATCTCTTTTTGATAATGGATTAAATATTAGTTATTTCACAGAATTATTTGGAGCGATACATCCAGGGGCAATCATTATAACATTGATATCGATGGCAATTTTGCTAGCTTGGGACAATATCACAGTTCTGAAGAGGCTGAAGCTATTGCCTGGAGCACTGGTTGCTGTTATTGCTGGAATTTTGATCAATGAGTTTTTCAAAATTTCGGGAAGTTCATTAGCTGTTTCTCCAGCACATTTGGTAAATCTTCCTGTTCCTGCGACTTTGGACGAATTCAAAAACTTGGTA
The DNA here is from genome assembly GCA_963530025.1 of uncultured Weeksellaceae bacterium. Taxonomy (GTDB): domain Bacteria; phylum Bacteroidota; class Bacteroidia; order Flavobacteriales; family Weeksellaceae; genus Epilithonimonas. The sequence goes on along the minus strand of CAUSBY010000008.1, from coordinate 107,104 downwards.
ACATTTCCTGATTTCAATGGATTCACGAATCCTAAAGTTTGGATCACTGGGGCGACCATTGCCATTGTAGCATCTATCGAAACTTTGCTTTGTATAGAAGCCTCGGATAGGTTAGATGTCAGAAGAAGAATCACAGACACCAATCTAGAACTGAAAGCGCAAGGAATCGGAAACCTGATAAGCTCATTCATCGGAGGACTACCAATGACATCCGTAGTTGTAAGAAGTTCTGCCAATGCTAATGCAGGAGCTACTTCTAAAACTTCGGCTATTATTCACGGTGTTCTCTTGCTGATTTGTGTTCTAACGATTCCTGTGATATTGAATTTGATTCCTTTGGCAACATTGGCTGCAGTTCTGATTTTGGTAGGATATAAATTAGCAAAGCCGGCAACTTTCAAACATTTTTGGCACAATGGGAAATATCAGTTCATCCCTTTTGTGGCAACTGTTGTAGCCGTTGTAGCAACCGACCTTTTGAAAGGTGTAGGAATTGGATTACTGATTTCCATTGTCTATATCTTACAAGGGAATATGAAACGAGCTTATTACTTAAGTAGAGAAACATTAAACGATGCTGACGAGATCACAATCAAATTGGCAGAAGAAGTTTCTTTCCTAAATAAAGCAGCAATTAAGAAAACATTAAAAAATATCAAGTCGGGATCGAAAGTAATCATAGATGCAAAAACGACTTCTTATATAACAACAGATGTATTGGAAATGATCCAAGATTTTGCCAACGTAAGAGCGAAAGAAGAAGACATCGATGTTGAACTAGTAGGATTCAAAACTTCATATAAAGATTATGCAAGTGATCAGGATTCTCATGTGGTGGTAACACATAAAAGGGCCATGTAAATTATCAATTTTTAATTATAAATAATTAAAACACACACATTTAAAATTTAAAAAAATATGAAAGCACATACATCAGAAACACAATCGACCATTACCCCAGAAAAAGCGTTAGAAATTCTACAAGAAGGGAATGCAAGATTTGTAAATAATTTGAAAGCCAATAGAGACCTTTTGGAGCAGGTTAATGCAACACGCGCCGGACAATGGCCATTTGCTGTGATATTGAGTTGTATCGACAGCCGCACTTCTGCTGAATTGATTTTCGACCAAGGTCTTGGCGATATTTTCAGTGTAAGAATTGCAGGAAACTTCGTGAATCAAGATATTCTTGGATCGATGGAATTTGGTTGTAACGTAGCTGGTTCTAAATTGGTTGTTGTTCTTGGACACTCAAAATGTGGTGCATTGAAAGGCGGTCTGGATGCAGCAGCAATCGAAGGATTGGGAATGGATAATTTGAATCATTTGATTGGACATTTTGACCCGATCATCAAAAATATCATTAAAGATGGTGAAGAGCGTTCTTCCAAAAACGAAGATCTTTTAGAAAGATTGAATCATCACAATGTAAAATACGCCATAGAGGACATTCGTAAACAAAGCTCAACTTTGAAAAGGCTGGAAGACGAAGGTAAAATCAAAATCGTTGGTGCAAATTACGACGTAGAAACAGGCGTTGTAAATTGGTTATAGGAAATATTTTTTCTTCATACAATTAGGGTGGTAGGCCGGGTAATTTATTATCCGGCTTACTTATTTTTACCTAGCTTATAATATAATTGATTTTAATATAGTTATAAATCCAAATTAGCCATGTAAAATGAAATCAATAATAATATCGGTTTTAAGTTTAATCTGTATTCTTGCTTTTTTTATTCTGGGATTTTGTATTTATGAGGCTAATCATAAATATAAATTTACACAGATAAAGAAAGGAATGAAGCTATCAAAAGCGAGAACTATTTTAGGAAAACCAGACGAATCCAAATACTTTAACAGCGATATTATGGATGTTTATTATTATTTTCCGACAGAAGCCCGGTTTTTTTATTCTGTTAATAAGGTCTTGGAGAACAGATTTTGATTAAATCACTTTCCGTTGAAAGCGGTCATGGTATTCTGAACACCAGCAAATACAAAAGACAAAGCAGCCTGAGAAAATTTTTCGATTCTTTCCTGTAGCGTTTCTCTTTCTGTTTCGTTCCATTGTCCAAGAACATAGTCTGCTTGTTTCCCTTCAGAAAAATCTGCTGAAATCCCGAATCTTAATCTTGTATAATTTTGAGTATTCAATTGAGCTTGGATACTTTTCAGTCCATTATGCCCAGCGTCTGAACCTTTCATTTTCATTCTGAGTGACCCAAAAGGTAAGGCTAAATCATCTGTGACAATCAGAATATTTTCTAGCGGAATGTTTTCTTTCTGCATCCAGAATTTAACTGCATTTCCAGAAAGGTTAACATAAGTATCCGGCTTCAGGACAAAGACTTTTCTCCCTTTATATTTACCTTCGGCGAGAAGCCCGAAATTAGAAGATTTGAAAGGAGCTTCTATCTTCTCGGCAATTTTCTCAGCTACTTTGAAGCCAATATTGTGTCGCGTTTCTGCATATTCTTCCCCTTTGTTCCCGATGCCGACAATAAGATATTTCATGACTATTGATATTCAAATTTGGTTGTAATATCTGTTGTTACTGCAGAAGTAGGATAGCCATTATTATCATATGTATAAGCCATTGTTTGACTATCTGTGAAAGGTGTACCACTGAAAACAAATACAACATTTGCTTTCTTTGAGTTATTTTTTGCAAAACCCGTAATGCTGCTGGCATCTGCCTCTGCATGAATTGTAGAAATTAAATAATCTTTCGGAAGCAGATTGTAAGGATTGATTTTATTGTCATAATCAGAAAGATTAACGGTTAATTCCATTTCTTGTAAAAAATCAAATACAGGCACTGGCAATCCTATTTTAAAGCTTGATTTGAAATTCCACTTTGAGATGTTATTTCCAGAATAAGAAAGACTGGAAACAAAATTAGCAACAACACTTGTGTTATCTTCACCATAAATTTCTTCTTTAATTGTTGCAGGCCATCCATTAGAAGCATAAGTCAAATTAGCTACACTTTTTATGGACTTACTAGCTTCTATGTGTGTAACATTCAATTTTGTTATTTGACTACTTGTATATACAGGAACTATTTCTTCTGTATTAATGACTCCCATACTATTTTCTGTTCTTACGATTTTGGCAATATTTCCAGATGATTGATAGGTAATATTTATTTTAATACTGCCATCGTCACTCGTAACGCCCGTCAGTTTTTTATTCGAATTATAAGTATAGCTATATACCACAATATCCCCATCATCATTAATGGTTACTTTTTTCAATAATTTTGATGGTGTTGTTCCTGTTCCGCCTGTTCCTGTATTGTCATAATCCACACCATTCAAAAAATCTCCGTTCGCATCTTGGCTTGGGTCACAAGAAGATAATGTAAAGATCCCGAATATGACGGTTAGATAATAAAATATATTTTTCATTTTTTTCGTTTCTGTTTGCAAAGTTAACTTTTTATAATAAATCTTTTAACCCAAAATCCTATTCAAAACCAGATTCACTTCATCCACATTTTTTACGTTATCCTTTCTCATCATCAGCTGGTTATTCTTTTCTTTTAACGTCGCTTCTGCAGGATTTTGTGTGAGATAAGATATGATTTTTTTGAATTTTTCACTTTGATAGAATTTGTCTTGAGGATTTGCTGGGAAATAACCTAGGAAAACTTTGTTCTTTACCACCAATTTATCAAATCCAATTTCCGCCGCCAGCCATTTCAGTTCTACAGATTTTAGAAGATTAATCGCTTCGTTTGGCAATTCTCCGAATCGGTCTTTCAACTCATTTTCAAAAGCTTGTAACTCTTTCGCATTCTGGATTTCAGCTAATTTTTGATAAAGTGACAAACGTTCTTCAGTCGAACTCACGTAATCATCAGGTAACATCAATTCCAAATCGGTGTCGATGTTCACTTCTTTTGTGGATTTGATAAGCTTGTTTCTGTCTTCCTCATTTTCGAAAAGATTTTCAAAATTCTCATCATCTTTCAATTCTTCCAAAGCTTCCTGCATCATTTTTTGATAAGTCTCAAATCCCATTTCATTGATGAATCCACTTTGTTCTCCTCCTAACAAATCTCCCGCTCCACGGATTTCCAAATCTTTCATCGCAATCTGAAAACCACTTCCCAAATCCGAGAATTGTTCAATCGCTTCCAGTCGTTTTCTCGCGTCAGAAGTCATCATATCAAACGGAGGCGTTATCAGATAACAAAACGCTTTTCTGTTGCTTCGACCGACTCTTCCACGCATCTGGTGCAAATCCGCCATTCCAAATCTATGAGCATCATTAATGAAAATCGTATTCGCATTCGGAACATCAACGCCGCTTTCTACTATTGTTGTAGCGACCAGAACATCATATTTTCCTTTCATAAAATCGAGGATGTTCTGTTCCATTTGCTTTCCGTCCATTTGTCCGTGACCTGTAATCACTCTTGCATCAGGAACTAATCTTTGGATTAATCCGGCAATATCTTTCAGATTCTCGATTCTGTTATTGATGAAATAAACCTGTCCGTCTCTTTGCAATTCGTATGAAATCGCATCACGCAAAATCTCTTCATTAAAGCCAACAATGCTCGTATCAACAGGCTGACGATTTGGCGGAGGTGTTTTAATCACGGATAAATCCCGCGCTGCCATCAAAGAAAACTGTAACGTTCTCGGAATTGGTGTTGCAGTCAATGTCAATGTATCGACATTGGTTTTCATCGTTTTCAATTTATCTTTTACCGAAACTCCGAATTTGTGTTCCTCATCAATAATCAATAAACCAAGATTTTTGAATTTAACTTTATCAGAAACCAATTGATGCGTTCCAATCACAATATCGATTTTTCCGTCTTTCAAACCTGCTAAAGTTTCAGATTTTTGTTTTGCCGTTCTGAATCGATTCAAATAAGAAATATTAACAGGAAAATCCTTCAATCTTTCTTTGAAACTTCTGTAATGCTGGAAAGCCAGAATCGTGGTCGGAACCAGAATCGCAACTTGTTTGCTATCAGTCGCCGCTTTGAACGCGGCACGAATTGCAACTTCCGTCTTACCAAAACCAACATCGCCACAAATCAATCGGTCCATCACACCTTCCGCTTCCATATCTTTTTTCACGTCCAAAGTCGCTTTTTCTTGGTCCGGCGTATCTTCGTAAAGGAAACTCGCTTCCAACTCATTCTGAAGATAAGAATCCGGAGAATATTGAAATCCTTTCGCGGTTTTTCTCTGAGCATATAATTTAATCAAATCAAATGCAATCTGCTTAACTCTAGCTTTCGTTTTCTGTTTCAGTGACTTCCAAGCCGGTGAGCCGAGTTTGCTGAGAACGATTTCTTTTCCGTCCGGTCCGTTATATTTTGAAATTTTATGAAGGGAATGAATACTTACATAAAGCAAATCTCCATTTTTGTAACTCAGTTTAAAACATTCCTGAATTTTCCCGTCATTATTGACTTTTACCAATCCCATAAATTTCCCGATTCCGTGGTCGATATGCGCAATGTAATCACCAACTTTCAAAGACATTAAATCTTTGAGCGTCAGTTGCTCCGACTTCGCAAAAGTGTCTTTGGATTTGTAACGCTGATATCGGTCAAAAATCTGGTGGTCTGTGTAAACCAGAATTTTATTTTCAGAATCTACAAAACCTTCGTGAAGTTCCGATTTGAAACTTTTGAACGGAATCTCGTGTTCCAATTCTTCGAAAATCGATTCTAATCTTTCCTTTTGTTTCTCCGATGAAAAAGAAATCCAAGTATCAAAACCCTGACTCTGTTTCTCTTCCAAATCCTGAATCAACATTTCAAAATTCTTGTGAAAACTCGGTTGTTGAGTTTGATTAAGTTCTAAGGTTTTAAGTTTTGGAAGTTCAAAAGCTTGCGAACTGAAATCAATCGTCTTGAATTTGATTAATCGATTCTGAAATTCAGGTTCAGAAATAAATAATTCTTCAGGAGTTCTATGCTTAATGTCTTTACTTAAAGTCTCAAATTTTTCTAATGATTTTTCGTAAAAGTCTCTAATTCTTCTATTGGAAACGAAAAGATTCTTAGAAACCATAAAACTGTCATCAGGCAAAATATCAAGAAACGAAACCTTGCTTCCCGAAACCGAAAAATTCATATTGGAAACCAACTGAAATTCAGTGATTTTATCAACAGAAAGTTGAGATTCTATATCGAAAGTTTTGATGCTTTCAACTTCATTTCCGAAAAATGTGATACGATAAGGTTTTTCATTAGAAAAAGAAAAAACATCCACAATTCCGCCTCGGACAGAGAATTCTCCCGGTTCAGAAACAAAATCTGTTTGATTAAATTGATAATGATTCAACAGTTCATCCACAAAATCAAAATCCAATTGGTCACCAACTTTGATGTGATGAGAAATTGCTTTGAAATCTTCTTTTTTCAGAACTTTTTCAGACAAAGCGCCAACAAAAGCCACAATCACTTTCGGAGCATTTCCCGAATTGATTTTATTAATAACTTCGGTTCTTAAAACCAAATTCGCATTTTGGGTTTTCTCGACTTGATAAGGTTCAAGATGTGTTGCAGGAAAATAAAGCACGTTTTCTTTCCCCAACAAATCTTCCATTTCCGCATTGATGTAAAGCGTATCTTCTTTGTCATCAACAAGATAAAGAATCGTTTTGTTCCGAGTCAAGAAAAGTTCCGAAGCCAAAATTGAAACCGCAGAACCTGCACTTCCTTTGACAGAAATATGTTGGTTGTTATTTAATTGTGAAAAAATCTCATTCCCGAATTGTTTCTGAAGCAAGTCCGGAAGCAGATTTTGATTGATTTTTTTTAATTCCATTTTTGAAATATGTATAAACAGGAAAACGATTCCGAGTTGGTTCCCGGAATCGTAATTCTTTGCAAAAATACGAAATTATATATTCAACATTAATTCATCTGTCCAATTTTGTGGGCGGAAAAATAAAAACTATTTTAGTGAAAAATTACTAAACTAATGAATTACAAATTAAGCTTTCTCTTCTTGCTTCTGATGTTTTGTATCTCGTGTGAGGAGGATTATGTTAACAACTCGCGGGTTTTTGTGGAAGGGAAAATCAGTTCTCAAAGCCAGTCTGTCAATGGGATTCCGGTTTTATTAGGCTCCAATTTTTATCCGCTTTCAACGGGGACTACCAAAAGTGATGGTTCTTTTCGTCTTGGCGGACCAGATGTTGCAGATGAAATAAAATTGATTGTAGGAAAAAAAATAATCAATTTTTCTGCAGATTCCAAAGATTGTTATTTGGACTTCGATTCTCTATCTATCATTCTTCCGGAGAATCTGGAAACGGTTAAATTCTCAAACATCACCATCGAATAATGAAAAAATTTTTACTATCAATAGCTTTTTTTTGTGTTACACTTTTTTTCAGCCAAGGTGTTCAGCCATCATTAGGAATCAACGCTGTTACTTTTGTACCAATGGGAAATAATTTTCTGAAAGATGGTTTGAAAAATTTTGTGGGTGTTGGATTGACTTATCAAACTGTTTTCAAACGTAATATGGGATTTGGAATAGAACTAAGTCGAGCTTTTTCTGAAGTCAAAGACCGTAGTGTTTATGGCGATTTGGAAAAACCTAGACTGACCAATATTTCTGCTTATTTTATTTATAAATATCCTTTTACAGAAGCATTTAGTTTACAAGGACAAATTGGTGGTAGTTTTATGGCGATTACTAGTCAATCACGCTACACCAAAGATGATTTTACCGAACAAGCAGGAGCATTTTTCTTAGGAACAGAGTTGTCTTATAAATTTCCAAAACTGAAAAAATTGGAAATCTATGCTTCTCCAAAACTTTACTTTTATGATTCTTTTGTTGAGTTCAGAGACAAAGGGTTAGACAAATATTATTCTAAGGCTCAATTGCTGAATATTAATGTTGGAATAAGACTCAATATTAATGAGAACTAATTTTATTTAGAATTAAATATGATTATTAATTAACTTTACGTTCTGTAATAAATTGAACTTTGAAGTTTTCATTCAAAATATTATCCCTTTTCTGTGTGTTGTCACTTCTTTTCATCCAATGTAAAGATGATGATGCCAATATTTTCCGTGCTTATGTGGAAGGGAAATTCACTTATTCTGATGGGAAATTTCTGGAAGAACCAATTCATCTCACGGTTAATAAAAAAATAATTGCGGAAAGTTTCCCCAAAGAAAGCGGGAGTTTTGTTTTGGCAGGACCTTATGACAAAGGTGCTTACAAACTTCAACTCAAAGATTTTAAAATTAAATCTTTTTCTACCGATACGCCTGGTTGCAAAATCTCCAGCGATTCTCTTAGTATTGAGATTCCTGATGGTGTGACTTACGTTATTTTCAATGATATTACTTTGAAATAATGAAGAAACTTTTACTTTTTTCTTTTGCCGTAATCTCTATTTCAACTTTTTCTCAGAGAAGAAAAAAACAGGATTGGACAGAAAATGTTCGGTCTTCTATAGACCCGCACGTTAAAGTAATGACCGTACTTGGCGATAATTTTATGAAAGATAGCTTCGATTACTTTTATGGTTTCGGGATTGGTGGAAATTTGAATCTTTATAAAAATTTTGGACTTGGCGTAGAATACACTTACTTCTTAGCTAATGTGAAAAATCCCGATAAATTCGGTTATCTTGGAGCGCCTTCGATGAACAACTTTGATTGGTATATTTTCCATAAAGACAAAATCTCAGAAGACTTTTTTGTGGAAGAAATCTTGGGTTACAGCACTTACCGAATGAAAAGTCCTTATCTCGACAATTCTGGCAAATTCACAGAAGGAAACGGCGGATTAAATTTCGGTGCAAAAGCTATCTACACAATTGATAACGAAGGTTCTCAACAAGTAGTTTTCGGAACAAAACTCAATTTCTATAATGCTAAAATCGGGAATCAAAATCCTGACATTGCCGATTATTACTCCAAAGCCATATTTCTCAACTTCAGTTTAGCGTATCGTTATAACTTTTAAGGCGTTTTTAAGTTGTTATAATTTCTGGTTAAAGTTTTTTATTCTTAATTTTAGAATGATTTTTAATATAAATTTGTCAAACCAAAACAGCACTAAAAATGAAAAATTTATTCACAGCGTTGCTACTTACTTTCGGAGTAGGATTAGCAACAGCACAAACAACAGCGCCTGCTACTGCAAAAAAAGAAGCTAAAAAAACTGAAAAGAAAGCAACGAAATCTGTAGAAGCTCAAGCTGCAAAAGTGGCGAACACGTCAGATGTTAAACTAAAAAAAGACGGAACTCCTGATAAACGTTACAAAGCGGCCAAGACTTTGAAAAAAGACGGCACGCCGGACAAGCGTTATAAGGCCAACAAATAATTTTCCTAATTGATGAAGAAGAGAGGGAAAATTTAATTTTTCATAACTTTTATTTTTTTAAGACTTTACACAACTTGTAAAGTCTTTTGTTTTTTGGTTCACGATTTGTTTATCTCTACTTACCAATCCCAAAAAATATTATTATGAGCACAAAATCAATGCTTACGCTCTCTCAGGTTATGGAGAAGCTAAGAGAAAAAGGAATTACGGACGAGGTAAGAATGACGGAAGATAAAAAATTTGTCATAACAGGAACGGAAAAATCCCATCGAGCAGAAGACCTGAAAATTATCCGTACTTACAGATTCGAAGGAGCGAGTGACCCGGCAGATAACGTTGCTTTGTATCTTGTGGAAGATGTTTACGGAAACAAGGCGATGATTATAGATTCTTACGGTGCCGACAGCAATTATGATGGACAAGAGTTTGATAATTTTATCAAGTCTTTGCCAACCGAAGAGAAAGAAGAATATGATTTTTAAAATCAGAATGATATAAAAAAGGCGCTCAAGTTTTTAAGTTTGAGCGCTTTTTTTCTTTAAACGGTTATTTTTAATGTTAGTTTTAGCTTCTTTTATTTTCTTCTTTGTTTCTTTCACGGTCTCTTTCACATCTTCAACATTTTCCTTTACTTTATCAACGTTGATGCTGATTAAAGTCTTTTTCAAGCCATCTTCTATACCTTTCCAAAAGAGATTAAAAAACGACCTTTCTTTATTTCTTTCAACATAAACATCCACAGATTCTGGAAATGGTTTTGAATCTTTTCTTACAACCAGATTAACAACTGCGGATAAAAACTTCTTCTTTTCTCTAGTTTTCTTATCAAGAAGACTCACTTTCAAATCTTTGTGAGTAATCTTGAATTTCCCGTTCATAATGTCATTATTTCCTTTGAAATCAAAGTTGAGACTCGTGATAGTTCCGGTCGCAGAAACATTAAGATAAGGTTTGATAAACGGATTGATGTCAACAGCAGGCAAATCATTGATAGTTCCGGCAATTGTGAAATTATCACGCATATCAGCCGTATTGAAATTCCAATTCACTTTCATTGGAGAGACATCCATAAATTTGCAGTTAATTGCAATCGGAACTTTTGTATTGGCTCCTTTTTGTTTGTTGGAATTGAGGTTTTTCACATCCATATTGAAATGTGTGAACACGACTTTTCCCGGTCCGTGAGAATCTGGCGTATCTTCTTCGTACACCAATTTGGACTGAATAAGATTCAGATTTTCAATAACTAAAGGGAATTTTATTGTTCTCAGTAATTTGGAATAAAGCAGTTTTTCTTTCGGATTATCTTTTGGAATTTTACTTCGGAAGATGTTGGCGTCAACATTTGTCAACTTTGCATTTTTTAGTTTGATATTGGGTTTGTCATTTTCGATTTTCCAATTAATTCCAGAAAACTGAATTCTGTTGGCGGAAATATCAAACAAATCATTCTCCATAGGAATCATTCTCACAAATTCAGCTCTTGAAACTTTTGGCTTTAATTTAAAATTCTTTAAATCAATGTTTTGAGGAGACATTTCGAAGCTTGATAAATCCATATTATAATATTTCCCCGCATCATAAAAAAACTGATTTCCGGAAACTTTATAATCTTTGTAAGTGAAAGGAATTTTGCTTTTCGAAGTGTCTTCATTCATTACAAACTCTTTCAAGTTTGCATTGAATTTTGCTAAAGAAAGCGATTTTTTTCCGTTTGATTTCAAGATAGAAAATTGTCCATTTTTAATATCGAAGTTTTCAAAATCAATATTAAAGTTTGACTTTTCTTTATTTGATTTAATGACTTTGCTATCACGATTTTGCAATGTGAAAATTGGGTCAACAACTTGAGCGTTTTTAAAACTCAATTTCTTTTTATTAAATACTAAATCGTTGAAAGAAATACTTTTACTTTTGATATCGAAAAGCGTTTTCTGAGTTTTGAAATTCTGTTCCCAACTTTTGAAATCAATCAATGGTTTCAATTCAAAATTATTAATTGTCAATTGTCCATTAACCGTTTTCAGTTCTGAAGAATTCAAAGAATAAACCTCACCAATTTGTGCATAAAACTGATTAGCAGAGATTTTATAACTGTCCAAAGCAAAAGGTAATTCGTCCGGATTTTGATTCAGACTTAGATTCTTGACATCGATGTTTAGATTGTTAGCAGAGAAAAGTTTGGCGTTATCAGGCTTGTGAATCTCGATATTTCCTTTTTCTATTTCAATATTTTTGATGGTAAAAGGAATTGGATTTTTTTTGTTTTTCTCCTCTTTTGGTTTTGCTAATCTAATTTTTAAGCTTGGATTAATTAGCTTAATTGAATTAGCCTCAATTTGATTATTTTTCAAAAATTCAATTATACCTAATCTGCTGATATTCAAATTACCCAAACTTCCATCGAGAGATAAGACTTCAGTATTATCTGGTTGTTTAGTTTTGACTTTAATTTGATTGGCTGAGATGCTTCCGCTTAGGATTTCCACGTTCAGAGATTGGTAAGTAATCTCGTAAGGCGTTTTGGTTTTGAGATAATCAGGTAATTTATATTTGAGCCAAAGACTGAATCCGATATTCAGTAAAACTATGAGAATCAAAACACTCCCAAGAACGATTGCAGTAATTTTCAGTAGTTTTTTTAGCATAAATCTTATTTTAAAAATTAATGACTAAAAACCATTCCAAATTTATAAACTTAATTCAATCACATAACCTTCGTGTCCTCTTACATTGATAAAATCGCCACCTTCAAAAGAAAGATATTGTCCTTTGATGCCTTTTAAAACCCCATTGAACTCTGGTTTTTTGTCTAGTGTGAAAACATTGATTTTTTCAGGAGCTTCGTAAGGAAAATCGAGTTTTACAATTTCTTCTTCAGTTACTGCAAACTTTTTGAAATCATTGGGAAAATATTCTGCAATCTTATTTCGAAAATCAATCAAATCTAATGAATCTTCATATTCATCCGCCAGCATTTTCTTCGGATTGGTTTTATCGGCAATATGTTTTTTGAGTTCAACCTCAATCATTCCAGCTTCATAACGGTTTTCGGTAACTGCAATTGGTAAAGCAAAGGTTGCGCCTTGGTCAATCCAACGTGTCGGAATCTGATGCGTTCTCGTAACACCAACTTTCACATCGCCCGTGTAAGCCAAATAAACAATATGCGGAACCAACTGGATTTCTTTTTCTACTTCCAAATCTCTTTCTGCAATTCCCAAGTGAGCTGTTGACAATTCCGGACGGATAATCGTATCGCTTGCATATGGACTTTCGAAAAAACATTTTTTACAGAATCCCATTCGGTAGATTTTCTCGTCGCTTCCACAATTCACACATTGGTAACCGATATGTTTGATATGCAAATCTTTCCCGAAAAGCTGATTCATATTAATCAAATCATTTTTCAGATTGAGATAGTATTGGATGGGTTGACCATTTTGGGAAATCATTTTTAGGATTTGTCCGGAGAATTGCATTTTGATTGGGATTAAAAATTGGGATTAAAATTAGTCATTATTAATTAATTTCAAACGATATTAAATTTGTCAATCTAATTTTAAATAATATATTTGTCACCCTTTAAAACATTTTATATGAAAAATATTTATGCTTTGTTATCATTCTTGGTAACTTCTTTCGTTTTTGCACAAACAACGATTTATTCTGAAAGCTTTGGAACACCTACGGCTACGACCTTGCTAACGGCTTATACTGGTTATCAAAACTCATCTCCAATCTCTTATTCGGGAACAGCGGATGTAAGAACATCTACACCATCTGATTATGCTGGCGCTAGTGCTAGTGGTTGTGTATTTTTGGGAGCTTTTACAACAGCATCTGGAACACCTGCGAAAACACTTATCATCAGCGGGATCAATACAACTGGATATAATGACCTTGCACTTTCTTTTGGCCATCAAAAAGGAACCAATGCTGGAAGTAATGAATTAAAGGTTGAAGTAAGTTCTGATGGGACCAATTGGACACCGCTTACTTACTCAAGACCGACGGGTTCTGGAACTTCTATCTGGATTGTGGTTACTCCAACGGGAACAATCCCTGCAACATCTAATCTTACAATAAGATTTACAAATCCTTTGGATTCTAATGTTGGTTTCAGAGTAGATGACATCAAGTTAACAGGAAATCAAACTTTGGCTGTGAATAATGTGAAAAAGGAACATTTCAACATCTATCCGACTGTTGTAAGCAACGGAATTATCTGTATTACTTCCGCAAGCAATCAAACTAAAAAAGTAAACATCTACGATTCTACTGCAAAATTGGTCATCAGTAGAGGAACTGATAAAGAAGTAAATGTTTCTCAACTTCCTAAGGGAACATATATTATGAATGTTGAAGAAAATGGTGTGGTTGAATCCAAAAAATTCATTATCAAATAATATATATTAATGATATTTAAAAAAGAATCTCTTAAAATGGAGATTCTTTTTTTTGTTTAATTCTTATATTCGCATCACAATTGATTTTATGAACTATCTTGTAACAGGCGGCAGTGGATTTATAGGTTCTCATTTGGTGGAACAACTTTTGAAAAATGGACATTCTGTCATTAATATTGACAACTTTGATAATTTTTATGATTATAAAATTAAAGTCAGAAATACATTAGAATCTACAAACAACGATATTGAATTTAATTTCATCGATAAAGAGACTGATGTTAAAAACTTAGTATCGGCTATAAAATCAGATAATTACGAACTCTACTATCAGGATATTAGAGATAAACAAGGACTTGAAGCCATTTTTAAAAATCATAAAATTGATTTAGTGATTCATTTGGCAGCTTTAGCAGGCGTTCGTCCATCTATTGAACGACCTTTAGAATATGAAGAGGTCAATATAAGAGGAACTCAGAATCTTTGGGAACTTTGTAAGGAATTCGAAATTAAAAAATTCGTTTGTGCTTCGTCTTCAAGTGTTTATGGGAATAATGAGAAAATTCCTTTTTCCGAAACCGATAATGTTGATAATCCAATATCGCCCTATGCCGCGACTAAAAAATGTGGGGAAATCTTGGGTCATGTCTATCATAGCCTTTATAATATAGACATGATACAACTGAGATTTTTTACGGTTTATGGACCAAGACAAAGACCCGATTTGGCAATTCATAAATTCACAAAATTAATTTCAGACGGTCAGGAAATTCCTTTCTACGGCGATGGTTCTACCGCAAGAGATTACACTTTCATCCATGATATCATTGACGGAATATTGAAATCAATCAAGTATCTGGAAACGAATAACGATGTTTATGAAATCTTGAATCTTGGTGAAAATGAAGTAGTTACATTGGATAAAATGTTATCTGTTTTAGAGGATGCTATTGGAAAAAGAGCTAATAAAAAAATGTTGCCAATGCAGCCGGGGGACGTTCAGAAAACCAATGCAGACATTACAAAAGCAAAGTCACTCATTGGATATTCTCCAAGTACTAACTTCCAAAATGGCATAAAAAAATTTGTGGAATGGTTTTTGGGAAATCCGCATTAATATTCTTTGATTGCAGATAAATTTAAATATCACGTAAAACTATTTTTAAATATTATTGAAAATCAATAGAAAAGTATATAAAATATCACCTAATTTTTTACTTTTGCAAAAAATTTAAATTATGTATTGGACATTAGAATTAGCATCATACCTTAGCGATGCACCTTGGCCGATGACCAAGGCAGAATTAATTGATTACGCTATCAGAACCGGAGCTCCTATGGAAGTTGTAGAAAACCTACAAGCTATCGAGGACGAAGGAGAAATCTATGATGCGATAGACGAAATCTGGAGCGATTATCCAACTGACGAGGATTATCTCTGGAACGAAGACGAATATTAATTCGTTTTTTGGATTTTGACTAAAAACAAATAGCCAAAATTTTTTATTGAATAAATTACGCAGTTAGCTAAGAGCTAAGTGCAAACAGCAAATAGCAAATTATGAGTTTTTTAAATACAGTTCTTAAAAGTTTTTTGGGTGACAAAAATGCAAAAGATCTTAAAGAAGTAAAGAAAGTTGTCGCAAAAATCAAAACAGTGGAATCTGGAATCCAAGCTTTGTCAGATGATGGATTGAGAGATAAGACTGCAGAGTTTAAAGAAAAAATTAAGTCTGCAACTGCTAAGTTTACTACCCAAATTGAAGAAACTAAAGAGCAAATAAAAAACTCTACAAACGTTGACGAAAAAGAAGCGCTTTTCAATAAAATCGAAGGTCTGAAAAAAGATTCTTACGAAGTTGAAGAAAAAGTTCTGAATGAGATTCTTCCAGAAGCTTTTGCTCTGGTTAAAGAAACTTCCAGACGTTTGGCTCAAAATGGAGAAATCCGTGTTACTGCAACAGACAAAGACCGTGAACTGGCTGCTACAAAAGATTTCGTTTTTTTAGATGGCGATATTGCTGTTTGGAAAAATTCTTGGGATGCTGCTGGAACGCCAGTAGTTTGGGATATGGTTCATTATGACACCCAATTTATTGGTGGTGTTGTTTTGCACTCTGGAAAAATCTCGGAAATGGCAACCGGTGAAGGTAAAACATTGGTAGGAACTTTACCAATTTACCTTAATGCTTTGCCAGGAAGAGGAGTTCACGTTGTAACTGTTAATGATTATTTGGCAAAACGTGACTCGGCTTGGATGGGGCCCTTGTACCAATTCCACGGAATGACAATTGATTGTATCGACCTCCACCAGCCTAACTCAGATTCTAGAAGAAAAGCATATCAGGCAAGTATTACTTACGGAACGAATAACGAATTCGGTTTCGATTATTTGAGAGATAACATGGTCACTTCTCCTACAGAATTGGTTCAAGGAGAATTGAACTTTGCTATCGTGGATGAGGTTGACTCCGTATTAGTAGATGATGCAAGAACGCCTTTGATTATTTCTGGTCCAGTTCCTCAGGGAGACAGACAAGAATTTGATGTGCTTAAACCTTCAATCGACAGAATTGTTGAGGTTCAGAAAAAAACAGTTTCTACAATTTTCAACGAAGCTAAAAAATTAATTGCCAACGGAAATACCAAAGAAGGAGGTTTCAAATTACTTCAAGCTTACAGAGGTCTTCCAAAAAACAGACAATTGATTAAGTTTTTGTCAGAAAGTGGAAACCGAGCATTATTACAAAAAGTTGAAGGTCAATATATGGCTGACAACAACCGTGATATGCCAATTGTTGACAAAGATCTTTATTTCGTAATCGATGAGAAAAATAATCAAATCGATTTAACAGACAAAGGTGTTGAATATATGTCTGCTGGTAATGAGGATTCACAATTCTTTGTTTTGACTGATATAGGAACAGAAATCGCTGATATTGAAAAGAAAAACCTTTCCAAAGAAGAAGAATTCGCAGCTAAAGAAGAATTATACAGAGATTTTTCAGTGAAATCTGAGCGTATTCACACAATGAATCAATTGCTAAAAGCCTATACATTATTTGAAAAAGATGATGAATATGTTGTAATTGACGGCGAAGTAAAAATTGTTGATGAGCAGACTGGTCGTATCATGGATGGTCGCCGTTATTCGGACGGACTTCATCAAGCGATTGAAGCTAAAGAAAACGTAAAAATCGAAGCAGCAACTCAAACATTTGCAACGGTTACATTACAGAATTACTTCCGTATGTACAACAAACTTGCGGGAATGACTGGAACTGCGGAAACTGAAGCTGGAGAATTCTGGCAGATTTATAAATTGGATGTTGTGGTAATTCCTACCAACAGACCAATCCAAAGAGATGACAGACAAGATTTGGTGTTCAAAACCAATCGTGAAAAATACAATGCGGTAATCGAAGAAATTGAGAGATTAACATCAGCTGGACGTCCTGTCTTAGTTGGTACAACTTCTGTTGAAATTTCGCAATTACTTTCAAAAGCATTGAGTTTAAGAAAAATCCAACACCAAGTTCTGAATGCTAAACTTCACAAGAAGGAAGCAGAAATTGTAGCTGGAGCTGGTGGACCAGGCGTTGTAACTATTGCAACGAATATGGCTGGTAGAGGTACCGATATTAAACTAAAAGCTGAAGTTAAAGATGCTGGAGGTTTGGCAATTATCGGAACAGAAAGACACGATTCTCGTCGTGTTGACAGACAGTTGAGAGGTAGAGCCGGTCGTCAGGGAGATCCAGGAAGTTCTCAGTTCTATGTTTCTCTTGAAGATAATTTGATGCGTCTTTTCGGTTCTGAAAGAATTGCGAAAATGATGGACAGAATGGGTCATAAAGAAGGTGAAGTAATTCAGCATTCTATGATTTCTAAATCTATTGAAAGAGCTCAGAAAAAAGTTGAAGAGAATAACTTCGGTGTTAGAAAAAGATTGCTTGAGTATGATGACGTGATGAACAAACAGCGTGACGTGATTTACAAAAGAAGAAAGAATGCATTGTTCGGAGACCATTTGAAGTATGACATCGTGAATATGATTTATGATACTGCCGCTTCAATTGTTTCTCAAGCTAAAGCAACTGGAAATTATAAGGATTTTGAATTCGAAATTATCAAGCATTTCACAATGGAATCTCCTGTAAGTGAATCAGAATTTGGAAGTTTACAAATCCCTGCACTTACAGACAAAGTGTTCAAAGCAGCAAAGGAGGATTATGATTTAAGATTGAATCTTCTTAAAGAAAAAGCTTATCCAATCATCGAGAATGTGTTCCTTAATCAAGGTTCTATGTTCAAGATGATTCAGGTTCCTTTCACAGATGGAATCAAAACAATGACTATCGTTACTGATTTGAAAGAAGCTTACGAAACAAAATGTGAGTCTTTGATTACAGATTTTGAAAAGAATATTTCTTTGTCAATTATTGATGAAAATTGGAAAACACACTTAAGAGAAATGGATGATCTTCGTCGTTCTTCTCAAGGAGCTGTTTACGAACAAAAAGATCCATTAGTAATTTACAAGCAAGAATCTTTCTACTTGTTCAGCGAGATGGTTGACAAAGTAAACAAAGAAATTGTTTCTTTCCTTTATAAAGGTGAAATACCTGCATAAACAAAGGGTTTTACAAAATATTTGAAAAGTCGTTGAATAACTCAACGACTTTTTTGTTTTTTAACAATTTTTAAGAAATGACAAAAGTCATGTATATTTCTAATTTAGAATTAATAAAAATAATACATTTGCAAAAAATTAGTCCTTAATGAAGAAAATTATTGTAAGTGCTGTGGTATTAACTTCCACTTTTGCATACGCTCAGGAAAATGATACTATTAACAAGTCAAATGAGATTGATGGTGTTGTTGTACACGGATATATCACAAGAGATAGAGAGTCTGTTAACAAAATGCCTTTGAAAGAGATTGAAAACCCACAGGTTTACAATACTGTCAATAAGAACGTTATTAAAGAGCAGGTTGTTACTAACTTCAATGATGCTCTTAAAAATGTGACTGGTATTGCTAGACTATGGGAATCTACAGGAAGAGGTAATGACGGAGGAGAATATTATACAATGAGAGGATTTTCTTTGCAACCAAGTTTGGTAAACGGAATGCCAAGTTTGAGCAATGGAACACTTGACCCTGCAGGAATTGAAACCATTGAAGCTATCAAAGGCCCATCCGGAACTCTGTATGGAGGAAGCGTCATTTCTTACGGTGGTTTGATTAATGTCATCACAAAAAAACCTTACAATAACTTCGGTGGAGAAATTAACTATGTCAATGGTAGTTATGGTCTTAATAGAATTACAGCAGATGTGAATGCTCCGTTAAGCAAAAATCTATTTGCTAGAGTTAATGCCGCTTATCAGAAAAACAATACTTTCCAAGATGCAGGTTTTAACGAATCTTTCTATATTGCTCCTTCTGTGAAATTTGTTGCTAACGATAGATTGACATTTTTTATCAATACAGAAATTAAGACATCTGAGTCTGCTAATGCGCCGATGGTTTTCTTAAATAGAGAGAATACTCTTAGTTTCAGTTCTATTGGTATATTTAAGGACAATTACAAAAAGTCATACACAAGCAATGATTTGACAATTAATAATTACACTTTTAATTTACAAGCTCAGGCTCAGTATAAAATCTCTGACAATTGGAAATCACAAACTATTTTATCAAGAAGTAATACTAAGACTGATGGTTATTATTCTTATCTATGGGATTCGTCAAACGGAAAAGATTTTACAAGATATATTTCTAAAGCTGCAGGAGAAACAAACACAACGGGAATCCAACAGAATTTTGTGGGGAATTTCAATTTTGGAAGTATTAAAAACAAATTACTTGTAGGCGTTGATTATTTTGAAAGAGAATTTGTATTAGGAGGAACTGGCTGGATTGGTTATGGTAAGGTTGACTTAATCAATCAGAGTGATACTGATGCAGATAATCTACCTACTACACTTACTAAACCTGCTTTAGACAAAGCATTGGCTGGTTCTGGGCAAGCTTCCGGAAGTTTCACAGCAAAAATTTACAGTGCTTATGTATCAGATGTTGTAAACATTCTTCCAAACTTATCTGCAATGTTAAGTATGAGAGTTGATCATTTTACAGGTAAACCAACAGCTTATTCTACACAAGAGTCTAAAGAGACCACGACTTTCTCACCAAAATTAGGATTAGTTTATCAGCCAATTCAAGACAAGGTTTCAATATTTGCAAATTATATGAATGGTTTCCAAAATGTTGACCCTGTAGAAAATCAGAATGCAGATGGAAGTAAATATTGGGCATATTTTGACCCTGAACATGCTAATCAGTGGGAAGTTGGAACAAAAGCAAATTTAGCTGGGGATAAATTCTCTGTTACTGCGAGTTACTATAACATTTTGGTAAAAGATAAAGTAATGCCGGATCCGAATGACCAAAATAGCAGCATCCAAGGTGGAGAAGTAGAAAGTAAAGGTTTTGAAATAAGCGTTTTAGGGAGTCCGATTCCGGGAATGAATGTAATTGCTGGATATAGTTATAATGACAGTAATGTGAAAAAAGGAGATCCTACTTATGTTGGATATCGTACAGAAGAAGCAGGTCCCAAGAATTTGATTAATTTCTGGGCAACATATAAAGTTCAAGAGGGTTCACTTAAAAACTTTGGAGTTGGTTTTGGTGGTAATTCATCAAGCAGATTCTATACTCTTAACAGAGGTGGAACAGGTGCATTCCCACTTCCAAGTTACATTATTATGAACTCTTCTCTTTCCTATACGGAAGATAAATATAGTATCATCTTAAAGTTGGATAACATCGCTAACAAGAAATATTTCTCTGGTTGGTCAACAGTTACGCCACAAAGACTTAGAACTTTGTCTTTAAGTTTGAATTACAAATTCTAAAATTTAAAAATTATACTTTTGCTATTCCTGAAAATTTCGGGAATAGTTTTTTATTTTAAGAAATGCAGAAAAAACACCATCATAAAAAGAAACCAGGATTTTTCAAAAAATGGTCAGCCAAACTACATCTGTGGTTTGGCTTATCCATTGGTTTTCTGATTTTTATTATATCAATTACTGGAGCGCTTTATGTTTTCAAAGATGAGATAGAAAACTTTACCCGTAAAGAATACATCTATCACAATGAGCAAAACATCGAGTCCAAAGAAGTGATTCCTATTCGGGAATTGGAAAAATTAGTTGACCAACAAGCCAAAGAAAAATATCCAATCCATTGGGTCAACGTTCCTATTGATAAAAAAATGTCCTATCAATTCTGGTGGTATGAGCATCAGCCTGACCAATGGAACTATTTTGACGAATTTCCGATTTACAAATTGGCTTACGTCAATCCTTACACTGGCAAAGTCCTGCAGACTTATGATGAGAAAAATGGATTCTTTGCCATTGTGAAATCCATCCATTGGAGTTTTCTTTTGAAACAGGAATGGGGAACTTACGTTGTCGGAATTCCTGTTGTTATCTTCCTGATAATGTTGATTACAGGAATCGTTCTTTGGTGGCCGAAAAACAAAGCCGCAAGAAAACAACGTTTCAAGTTCCAATGGAAAGAGACAACGCAATGGAAGAGAAAGAATTACGACCTTCACAACATCCTTGGGTTCTATTCTTCAATCTTCGCATTGATTCTAACGATTACAGGATTGTTCTATGCATTCTTTGTTGTTCAAGCGATGATTTATGTGATATTTTCCGGAGGAGAAACGGCTTACCCAGATTTTTCAAAAATCACGACCAAAGCACCAATCGAAATGAGAACTGATAGAACATTAGATAAAATATCAAATAAAGTCATTGAACTTTATCCCGATGCTTATGCTTTTTCATTGGACTTAGGACATCCGCATATCGATGACCACGAACATCCACATTTTGAAGTTTATGTGAAGCATTTGTCTTATTCTTATCACAAAAGCAGTAGTTTGATTTTTGATGAGAATTCTGGAGAATTGTTACATACGCACGACCCGAAAGACAAAAATTTTGGAGAAAAGGTAGTTGGTGCAAATTACGACATTCACGTTGGAGCAATATTAGGTTTACCGACAAAAATTATTGCTTTCATTGTAAGTTTGATTATTGCATCGATGCCAATTACAGGATTTATGATTTGGTGGGGAAGAAGAAAGAAAACACAAACAAAATAATTGATACTAGAACCTGAATTAAATCATTCGGGTTTTTTGTTAAATTTAATTCATACTATTTTAGTATAGATTATTTATTTTCTACATTTGCTCATTAATTTTAAACTATGAGCAGACCTTCGACTTTTTTGAGAAAGGCAATCTTCGTCTTTCTTATTTTGTCATTCACATTTTCTTTTGCACAGAATTCCATTTATGGGAAAATTCTTGACAGCATTAACAACAAATCCATTAGTGGTGTAAAAATATCGTCGAAAACAGATAAAAATTTATCGATACAAACTGACCAAAATGGAAATTTTATTCTAAATAATATCGATTCTTTTCCATTCGAATTAAAAATTCAGAAAAAAAGTTTTGAAACAAGATTTGTATCAATAAAAGAAAATCCAGCAGATACTTTATTCATCAAAATTCTTCCAAATGATGTCGTAATCACAGAAGTCGTTGTGACCGCAAGAAGAAGAGAAGAAACAGCTCAGCAAGTTCCAATTCCTATTAATGTCATCTCGGGGAAAAAAGCAGAAGAAACGGGTGCTTTCAATGTCAATCGATTGAAGGAATTCGTTCCATCAGTTCAATTTTATAGTTCAACGCCTAGGAATACAAGTCTCAGCATCCGAGGTTTGGGTTCTACTTATGGTTTAACCAATGACGGTCTCGACCCTGGTGTAGGATTTTATGTTGACGGCGTTTATTATGCAAGACCAGCGGCTACAACTTTGGATTTTGTCGATATAGAAAGAATCGAGGTTTTACGTGGTCCGCAGGGAACTTTATTTGGTAAGAATACAACTGCAGGAACTTTCAATGTCACTACAAAACAACCTAGTTTTACAACTGGAGGAACTGCTGAAATCAGTTATGGAAATTACGGTTTTATTCAAGCTAAAACTTCTGTAACTGGAGCAATTACTGATAAATTTGCAAACAGATTTTCTGCATCAGGAACTCACCGAGACGGAACAATTTATAATTCGAGAACCAATCAGGAGCTTAATGATATTAATTCAATCGCTATCCGAGACCAATTGTTATACAAACCGAATGAGAATCTGAAATTAATCCTAACCGGAGATTATAACAGATTAAGAGCAAACGGATATGCACAAGTAATTGCCGGAGTTGTGACTACCAAAAGAGCGGCTTACAGACAATTCAATAATATTATTTCTGACCTTGGTTATACTTTGCCAAAGATTGACCCCTTCAATAGAACAGTTGATACAGACACGCCTTGGAAAGCTGAACAAGATATGGGCGGACTTTCTTTGAATGTTGAATATAATCTCGGTAAAGGGAAAATTACTTCAACTTCGGCTTGGAGATTTTGGAATTGGAATCCTTCCAATGATAGAGATTTTATAGGACTTTCGGCATTGGCAAAATCACAGGCACCAAGTAAGCATCAGCAATGGAGTCAGGAAATCCGCTGGTCTGGAAACTTCAATGAAAAATTGAGCGGTGTTTTTGGCGTTTTCGGAATCTGGCAGAGACTAAGAGCCGATAAAGATGGACAAATCGAAGAAGCAGGAAAAGACCAATGGCGATTTTCACAGAATACAACAAGTTCTCTTTGGCAGACTGCAGGACTGTTGGATGGTTACGGAATTAAATCTTACCCAAGTCTCAATTCCTTCAGTGGAGCAGTGTTTGGGCAGTTGGATTGGGCTTTCACCGAAAAATTTAGTTTACTACCAGGAATTAGAATTAATTATGACAAAAAAGAAATCGATTTCAAAAGAATCACTTATGGTGGATTAGAAATTAATACAAATACGCCTAATGGACAAGCTTTGCAAACCATAAAAAATTCGGTTTACAGCAATCAGGAGTTCAATGCATCAATTGATGATACTAATTTTTCCGGACAGTTAACTTTAGCTTTTAAACCGACAAAAAATTATAATCTTTTCGGAACTTTCTCAACAGGTTTCAAACCGGTTGGACTTAATCTTGGTGGACTTCCTACGGACAACGGAAGAGTGATGACAGAATTGGCAGTTGTAAAACCGGAAAGAATCCTACACTACGAAATCGGGCTTAAATCTCAACTTTTTAAAAATTTAATTTTCAACTTAACAGTTTATAATTCTGACATAAAGGATTATCAAATACAAGTTCAGGCAGAAAGTTTGCAACTTAATAGAGGCTATCTTGCTAATGCACAAAAAGTACAAGTTCGAGGTATTGAAACAGATATTTCTTATACATTCAGTAACTTTTATTTCTTCTCGAACTTAGCTTATACAGAAGCGATTTATAAGAAATTCACCAATGCACCACCAGCTTTGGAAGATACAGGCGGTGTCAATTATGTTGATATTTCAGGTGGTGTTTTGCCTGGTGTTTCAAAATGGGCAGGTTCTACAGGTGGAGAATTTAATTTTGCTGGAAAATTCTTGAAATATGAAGGGGACTATTTCTTCGCTTTGGACAGTTATTATCGTTCAACCTTCTCATCAAGTCCAACACCATCCAAATTCTTGAATATTCCAGGATATGCTTTATTCAATACAAGATTCGGTTTCCGAGTGAGACAAGGTGTTACGACTTATGTCTGGGTTAGAAACATCTTTAACAGAGATTATTTTGAGCAATTGCTTCCCGGAGCAGGAAACGCTGGACATTATGCGGGTGTTTTAGGAGACCCCAGAACTTTTGGATTAACGATAAAAGTCAGCTTCTAATTTTAAGAGGATACTTAGAATGACAAAAAATTATTAAACCACAAAAGTCACAAAAGGAAATCTAAAAAACGTCCAAAAGAGCAAAAAAGCTAACTTTTTAAAACAAATTTCTTATTTGAACTTTTGATAAATCGAAGCAAAGACAAGAACTTTTGTGACTTTTGTGGTTTTTAAAATAAATTTAAACAGCTTCTAAAATTAAATTAATATTTATCACATATTACATTGATTTTCCCTAAATTTAGGGTCTTAAAAAATTAAAAATTAATGTCATTAATTGATTTATCTAAGCAAATAGCAATAGGAATAGATATTGGCGGAACTAATACTAAATTTGGTTTGGTCAACCATCGCGGAGAAATCCTTGCGAAAGGAAGTATAAAAACTGAAGATTACAAGCAGGTAGAAGATTTTATCGATGCTTTGTACACCAATATCAAACCTCTTATAGATGAGGTCTCTAATAATACGACTTTAGATGGGATAGGTGTTGGTGCGCCAAATGCTAATTATTTTAAAGGTACAATTGAATTAGCTCCCAATCTTCCTTGGAAAGGCGTTGTTCCTTTTGCAGAATTGATGAAAGAAAAATTCGGAGTTCCCTGCAAAATGACCAATGATGCTAATGCGGCCGCTCTTGGAGAGATGATGTTCGGCGCAGCAAGAGGAATGAAGGACTTCATAATGATAACACTTGGGACCGGTGTTGGAAGCGGCATCATCAGTGGGGGAAATCTAATCTACGGGCACGATGGATTTGCAGGCGAACTAGGACATACAATTGTGAAACCTGGTGGAAGAAAACACTGGAGTACAGGTTCTGAAGGAAGTTTAGAATCTTATGCTTCTGCAACTGGAATTGCAATTACAGCAAAAAAATTCCGAGCAGAGTTTCCGGATTCTATGCTGAATCAATATCCTGAGGAGTCTATCAATTCCAAAACAGTTTTCGAGTGTGCTGAAAAGGGAGACCCGACGGCAATCGAAGTTTTCAGATATACTGGGCAAAAATTAGGAGAAGCGCTTGCAAATTTTGTAATGTTCTCTTCTCCAGAAGCAATATTGCTATTTGGTGGTGTTATCAAGGCTGGAGATTTCCTGCTAAAACCTGCCAAATTGCATATGGAAAGAAACCTGCTTCCTATCTTCCGCTCAAAAGTAAAATTAGTTTTCAGCGAGTTGGATGAGGCAGATGCAGCTATATTAGGAGCAAGTGCTCTTGTATGGGAAAATAAATAATTGATATTCATAAATCCTTTGATGTTTCTTTTTGATAGGAATAATTTTTGCTATTGATGACAAGGAAAATCAAAGGATTTTTTCTTCCTGAAAATGAATCGTTATTTATTATTAATACTTAGTTTTTTCCTCATCAACTGCAATGGGCAGGAGAAAAAAACAAAACCTTTAACAAATCAAAAAATGGATAAAAACAATTTGGAATATGCCACTTTGGCAGGTGGGTGTTTTTGGTGTGTGGAAAGTTGTTTTCATATGCTGAAGGGTGTGGATTCTGTGATTTCCGGATATTCCGGAGGACATAAAGAGAATCCAACTTATGAAGAAGTCTGCACCGGAACAACTGGTCACGCAGAAGTTGTACAGATTGCATTTGACCCAAAAATCATTTCTTTCAAACAAATATTGGAAGTATTTTGGTTTCTTCACAATCCCACTACACTTAACAGACAAGGAAATGATATCGGAACACAATACAGGTCATCGATTTTCTTCCATTCTGAAAAGCAAAAACAAGAATCCGAAGAATCTCTAAAAGAATCCGAAGCAAAACAAGAATGGAACGGGAAATATGTTACTGAGATTGTTCCTTTCAAAAAGTTCTGGTCAGCGGAAGCTTACCATCAAGGTTATTACAATGCCAATCCTACTCAGCCTTATTGTAGTGCTGTTGTAGGACCAAAAATTCAGAAATTCAAAAAACATTTCGGAGAATTAGGCTGGCTAAACGAAAAAGTGGAGAATTAAACTCCACTTTTTTTATGCTAAATTTTGAACAGTAATTATTTCCAACCTTGATTACGTTTGTCGTCCGACCTTTTTTTGCCGTTATCGATATTATAAGCTAAACCAATTCCTAAAGTTTGTTTCAGCTGGGTTTTCTTAATTTGATTGTGGTCGTATAATAAATCCAAAGTCACATTGGTGGAGATATATCTGTTGACCTTCATATTCAGGATTCCACCATACGAAAGCACTAATCTTTCAGGATGGTCAAGATAATTTGAGAAAACGGAAGCTGTATTTTGCAGTGTAATATTTTCCATCAATTTCACTTTATATTGAGCCGTTCCCAAGAAACCGAATTGGAATAACATAGAATCACCGTCGTTTTTCAAACCATAGATTCCTGCGTATTGTAAATCTTTATCCAAAACAAACGTAAATCTTGCATTGGCAGGTCTTAGTGTCATTGTGAAATTATCATTTGGTTTGTAAGTAAAACCAGCTCCGACATTCACATAACCAGGCGACATAAAATTAGAGATTTTTGCAGCATCTGGATTATTGCCATCTTCGTATCCTGGGGCAAATTGTGTAATTAATCCAGCTCCGACAGAAGCGTACCAATTGCCTGAAATTTTACGGCCGTAATTGGTAGATAAATTAATGACATCCTGCGTTTTTCTGTTTCCAACACCTTGTGTGTTATTCATTCCATATCCCATAATAATGAGATTTTCCCAAAGGTCTTTATCTTTTTCGTAGGTCAGATTGTAGTTCACGCCGGCTTGCCAGCCAACATTATTTGCTCCACCTGCAACCCAGTTGGAAAATGCAGATTGATTAAGCATTAATGTATTTTGTCCGACTATGGACCAGGCTTTTGTAGAATCTTGAATGGGTTGCTCTTGTGCGTAGGAACTGAAAGCCCACAAAAGACTTGCAGATAATAGTAATTTCTTCATATTTATTTGTTTTATTATAACAAATATATGAATAGTGCAGAAAACTTATTTAACAAAAGGATTGATAACACCTGTTTTGGTATCTCTTTCTACTTTATAACCTAAACTGTATGTCACGCCAACGCCCAAAGTTTGTTTTCTTTGGAGTTTTTGGATTTGATCGTGATCGTACATAACATCCAACGTTACAGAAGTTGTGATGTATTTATTAAATTTCAAATTCAAGGTTCCGCTGTAATTGATATCTACACGTTCAGAGTGTTGCAGATAGTTACTAAAGAAGTTGATCTGGTTGACATAAGTTGCATCTTTGAAAAGCTTGATCTTGTAAAGAATATTCATCATTGTACCAACCTCAGCTCTTAAGCTTTGCCCGTCTCTTTCTAGACCATAATTGCCCTTTGTCTGGAGCTTTTCATCCAAAACAAAAGTGAATTTTCCATTCAACGGTCTCAATATTATTTGAAAGTTATCATTTGGATTATAAGAAAAACCAAGTCCTAAATTAAGATAACCCGGCGCCATAAACTTTGAAATCCTATTATCGTAAACCGGATCTGGTGTTGAAGAATAATTAAAACCTGGAGTAAACTGTGACAAAAACTGAAAACCAGTAGATAAATAATAATGCTGGGTCAACTCGTATCCATAGTTGGTCATTATATTGATGTAATCATCTGTTTTTCTGGTAGATTGTCCAGTAGAGGAAACAAGTCCATACCCAAACTGAATATTATTATCCAGATAATGTTTGTTCTTTTTATAAACGATATTATAATTCACTTTCCCGATCACGCCAATGTTGTTATTTCCTCCAGCATACCAATTGGCAAAAGATGATTGATTGAAAACTAAAGTATTTTGCCCGAAAATGAACCATCGCTTCAAAGTTGGCAAAGTTAGGATAGAAGATGGCGTCAAAGGACTTGAATCATCTGTGTTAGGAACGATCACAATACTATTGTTGATCTTCACTTCGTCTCTTTTCAAAGATTTGACGTCCACAAGTCTTGGATTTGCAAGACTATCGATATTGATAGAAATAGAGTCCCATTTTTTTTGACCAATAGAATCTATTATTCTTTGATAATCAGTCACCTGAGCATTCATAAAAACACCCAACATTAGGATAAATAATACCAGTACCTTTCTCATTAATATCAAATTTTAAACAAAAATAATAAAACTAAATTTCTCAGAATCTGCCTTTATAACCAAATTCACATTATTTGTCCCAATTTTTACAGACAAAATTACCTTTTTTCATAATTGGCTGTAAAATTGAGAATCTAAAATCAATGTTTTTAAAATCTCTCAATTTGCGATCTATTTTGGTGCCAATCATTATGTTGGCGCTCATGTGGATTTTTTTCCTGCTTCAAAACATTGGTTTTTTCCAAGGTTGTGATGGTGCATTGATTCCGTTGATGCCAGAAGGGTTGAAAGGTATTCTCTTTGCTCCATTATTGCATGGAAGTATGGACCATATTCTTGGCAACTCTATGCCAATGGCGATTCTCCTGTTTTTACTTTTCGAGTTTTATCCCAAAATTGCTTATAGAATTTTCTTCATCGGATGGATTGCTTCCGGATTGTTGGTCTGGATGTTACCTCCAATTGATATCACAACTGGACAATGGAATTACAGTTGCATCATTGGAGCGAGTGGCTTGGTCTATATGTTGGCATTCTTCATCTTTTTCAGTGGCGTTTTCCGTTGGAATATGAAACTGTTGACCATTTCTATGGTTGTTGCTTTATATTACGGAAGTTTGATATGGGGAATTTTCCCTGAAGAATTCTTTTCGAATTTACAAGAACCTAGCAAGATCAGTTGGCAATCCCATTTGGCAGGAAGTATAACAGGAATTATTTTGGCGATCATCTTTAGAAAATTTGGAGATAAGAAAAAGAAATACATTTGGGAATTTCCTAATTATTATAGTGAAAAAGATGATAAGATCTGGCAGGCGTATATGGAGAATCATCCCGAAGATTTTGAGGAATTGCCACAATTGAAGCAAGAAAATATTTGGGATTATCTGGATGAAATTCGGAAAAGAGAAAAATAATCCTTAATTTGGTCAGAACACAAATGACCTATGATCTCCGAGGAATATCTTTACATTCTTGCACTTAAACAGTGCAAAAACATTGGTAACATCAATCTTAAAAAGCTGATCAAAAATATCGGATCAGCTAAAAAGGTTTGGGAATCTTCTCCCAAATCTCTTCTTTCTACATCGGGAATTGGGAAACATACAATCCAAAACATCGGGAATAAAGAATTTTTAAGGATTGCCGAAAAAGAAATTGCCCTTTGCGAAAAACAAGACATCAAAATTATTTCTCAAGACGATGATCTCTATCCAAAACATCTTTTGAATTGTGATGATTCTCCCGTCCTGTTATTTTACAAAGGAAATTTGAACCCCGATCAGAATCCAATCGGTATTGTTGGAACTAGAAAAATGACTTCTTACGGCAAGAATTTTATCCAAGATTTACTTTCTGGCTTGTCAAATTCCAAAATCTCTACTATCAGCGGTTTGGCTTTGGGTGCGGATTCTTGCGTGCATGAAGAATCAATTAAAAATCAAATTCCTACCATTGCCGTTTTGGCACAAGGTCTTAGTTCGATTTATCCTTCCAAGAATAAAGGTTTGGCTAATAAAATAATTGAAAATAATGGAGCGCTTGTTACCGAATATGCTTCGTTTGAAGGCATGGCAAAAGAAAATTTTCTACAAAGAAATCGAATTATCGCTGGATTTTCTCCAAATCTGATTGTGGTAGAAACGGCTTATGGTGGAGGGTCGGTAACGACCGTTAATTTTGCCAATCAATATAATCGCGATGTTTATGCTTTGCCTGGGAAGATCACTGATATTTTTAGCCAAGGTTGTAATCAACTGATTTCTCTTAATAAAGCTGAAACCATTGTTGACATCAATACACTGATCAAAAATCTGAATTTTCAACCTCAACCAGAACTTTTCCCAAAAGAAAAACCGAAAATTATCCTAGATCCGGACAAAAAAGAACATCAGATGATATTAGATATTATTGAGGATAATGAATCGGTTTCTTTGGACGAAATCGCCGAAAAATCGGGTATTCTACACCATAAACTTTTGCCAATTCTCTTAGAGCTAGAGATTTATGGTCATATAAAATGTCTTTCTGGTAGGCAATATCTGATTGATAGATAAAACGATCATTTCGGAAACTTGAAGTAAATTAACATTAAATTTAAGAATTCTTAATATAAAATAGCTAATTATACATTTTGCAAATACTTTAATCATTATCCTTAAATTTTCAATAAAAAACAAAATATTACTTGCGAAATTCGAAAATAAAATTAAATTTGTTGTCATAATTGTACAACAATGGAATTATTTAACGTTGAAGAAAAGATTCAGGAATTTATGGCAAAAATCGAAGCCAAAAATCCTAACGAACCCGAATTTATCCAAGCTGTAAAAGAAGTTGCGGTAACCGTAATTCCTTTCATTGCTACGAAAAAAGAATACACCGGAATGAAGCTCCTAGAGAGAATGGCAGAACCGGAAAGAGTAATTATTTTCCGTGTGCCTTGGATCGATGACAAAGGAGAAATCCAAGTAAACAGAGGTTTCAGAATCCAGATGAATTCTGCGATTGGACCTTACAAAGGTGGAATCAGATTCCATCCAACGGTAAATCTTAGTGTTTTGAAGTTCTTGGCTTTCGAGCAGGTTTTCAAAAACAGTTTGACAACACTTCCTATGGGTGGTGGAAAAGGTGGTTCTGATTTTGACCCACAAGGTAAATCCGATATGGAAGTAATGCGTTTCTGTCAGGCTTTCATGATGGAACTTTGCAAGCATATTGGTCCTGAGACTGACGTTCCTGCAGGAGATATCGGAGTTGGGGCAAGAGAGATTGGATATCTTTTCGGGATGTACAAAAAAATCAGAAATGAGTTTACTGGAGTTTTGACGGGTAAAGGTCTGGCTTACGGTGGATCATTGATCAGACCAGAAGCAACTGGCTATGGTGTTGTTTATTTCGCTGAGCAAATGTTGAAAACCATAAATGAATCTATCGCTGGCAAAACAGTTGTGGTTTCAGGTTTCGGAAACGTAGCTTGGGGTGTAATTAAGAAAATCAATGATCTTGGTGGAAAAGTAGTTACTATTTCTGGACCAGATGGTTATATCTATGATAAAGACGGAATTTCAGGAGAAAAAATCGAATATCTTCTTGAACTTAGAGCAAGCGGAAACAACAGAGCTGAGGATTATGCTAAAAAATATCCAGAGGCTCAATTCTTCGCAGGGAAAAGACCTTGGGAAGTAAAATGTGATATTGCTTTTCCTTCTGCAACTCAAAACGAATTGGATTTGGATGATGCAAGAGCATTGGTTGCAAATGGTTGCCTTTGTGTAACTGAAGCAGCAAATATGCCTTCAACTCTAGACGCTATCAATTATTTCTTGGATAATAAAGTATTATTCTCTCCAGGAAAAGCTTCTAACGCTGGTGGTGTTGCGACTTCCGGATTGGAGATGACACAAAACTCTATCAGACTGAACTGGACTTCTGACGAAGTAGATGCAAGACTGAAGGAAATTATGATTGGAATCCACAAAGCTTGTAGAGATTACGGTAGAGAAGATGATGGTTTTGTAAATTATGTAAAAGGTGCAAATATTGCAGGTTTCGTAAAAGTAGCTGAAGCAATGTTGGCGCAAGGTGTAGTTTAAACCCAATCACTTTAAATAAAAAAATGCAACTAAAATAAATTTAGTTGCATTTTTATTTTGTATTAAATATCAATTATTTAAAACGTTCTCTAATTATTTTGGTAAACCTCTCTTCAAAGCATAATTTGCTCTTTCGATAGCTTTCTTCTCTTTCCAATTCATATAATCAGCTTTGAAGTTTTTCTTCATAAAATTATCAAAGCCTCTTTGCACAGTAAGATTCCAAAGCGAATTGGCTTTTACACCCCAGCTTTTGTCCCATGCTCTAAGCGAAAGAGAAAAACTGCCGTCAAGATATTTCATCCAATGCCACCAACCAGTCGGCATAAATAATGTGTCGCCGTGTTCCAGGAAACATTCAATACCTTCCACGCCATCCAAAGCAGGAAATTTGCTGAAATCTGGGTTTTCTATATCATAGTCTTCCAAAGCATAAGTCGCATAAGGAAGGCAATACAAGCGTTCTTTCCATTTGTATTCGAAAAGGAGTACGTGTTTTCTACCGTTGAAATGGGTATGGAAAATGTGTGCTAAATCTATATCATAATGAAGAAAAGTCACAGAGCTTTTTCCTCCAAAAAACATACTCGGATATTTATCCAAAAAACCACCCATCAATTCTTTTGGAGAAATATAATCATTCAAAATATCAGGTGCGTGTTTAATTGGGTCAAAAAAGAAAATTCTGAGATCGGTCGGCTCTCTTTGTATCAGGTCGATATAATCTGCAAATTTCATCTCCGTTGTTGGCGTATTGATGGGAGCAGCAGGGTCAGCTTTGGCGCTATCATACAATGGAACAGTTACATCACCTACAACTTCCTTTATATATTCCATCGTCCATTTTTGATAAGCAGGCCAGTTTTTGGCCATATTTTTTATCACAACGGGTTTACGAGGTTTCAAATATTTTTCAAAAAAATCTTCTTTGCTAATATCATCTACAATATCAATTGGTTTTAAAATAACTCCCATGTTAATCTAATATTAAGAAACAAATTTATTAAAAATTACTTTTCGCTACAGGTAAAAACAAAATCTTATCTATAATTATTTTAAATAATAGGATTCGATATTATTAATTGTCTATAAGAGACTTTCAACCAATCATTTTTTTAACCAACTGTGATTTAACTTTTAACTTTTTAATGACTCCAATAAAAACTTTGTAACATTTTATAAAGTTTCTTTACTAATGTTTTAGTGATAAAATAATTACCATGAAAAAAATTCTATCTATTCTTTTTGTACTGACTTTTACTTTGACGGTATTTGCACAAAAAACAATTTCCGGAGTGATAACCGATGGCGATGGAAAAGCTCTTGCGAGTGCAAGTGTAACTGTGGAAGAACCAGGAAAGAATGCCATTCTAGCTTACGGGATATCCAACGCAAAAGGAGAGTACAAAGTCACAGTAACTTCTTCTGAGAGTAATCTCGACCTTAAAATAAAAGCCTTTAACCAGAAACCAATCACACAATCCATCAAAAATGATGATCAGAAACTGAATTTCTCAATGGATTCTCAGGCAACCGAGATTCAGGAAGTAAGATTAAAGACAAAACTGATTACCAAGAAAGGAGATACGATCTCTTATGACCTCAAATCTTTTGAAAATAAAAATGATAGAACCCTTGCAGATGTTTTGAAAAAAATCCCAGGAATTGAAGTTAACAAAGATGGAACGGTTCTTTATCAAGGAGAAGCTATCAATAAGTTTTATGTCAACGGAAAAGATTTAATGGAAGGTGGTTACGGAACAATCAACAACTCACTTCCAAAAGATGCTGTCTCCAAAGTTGAGGTTCTTGAAAATCACCAACCTGTAAGTATTTTAAGAGATAAAGTTCCTTCTGAACAAGCAGCTCTTAATATCAAATTGAAAAAATCTGTGACTATGACCGGTCGCGGAGAGATTGGCGCTGGCTTCAGTCCATTGCTTTGGAATGTAAAATTGACACCTATGTTTTTTGGACAGAAAAATCAATGGGTCGTAAATTACAAGGCTAATAATAATGGAGAAAGTGTTGAAAAAGAAGGTAACTTGCTAAGTTTCGGAAGTCGTTGGGAAGGTCGAAGAAGTCAAACTTCTCAACAATCTTGGACCAATATAGAAACTGCCGGAACTCCCGATTTGCCAGAAAAAAGATATCTACTTAACAATGTTCATTTCTTCTCTGCCAACCTTTTGACAAGTCCCTTCAAAAACAAAGAATGGGAGCTGAAAGCAAACGCTAATTATACTTATAATGACATAGAAAGAGATTCGCATAGCAGAACGGTTTATAATCCTGATCATAAAGATGCCGATTTGGCGGGTAGAACATTTGAGCAATCAAGAAGTAATAATTTTTATACTAATTCTTCCAAGGCAGAGTTAATTTTTACTAAAAATGCCAAAAAAGGTTTCTTCAAAAATACAACAACTTGGAATGGCTTCTGGAATTCTAACAACGGTTTTTCAGAAGCAGACCGACCGACAGGAGGATATATCGCAGGAAACCAATCTTCGGAATCTCCATCTGGAAGTTTTCAAAACTCGCTGAGTACCATTATTCCTTGGAAAGACAAATTGCTGAACGTGATGAGCTATTTCAAATATCAAAAAGATAAGCAAAATATGACGGTTAATCCAGCTAGCTATACCGATGCATTTGTTCCGCTATTGTCTTTAGATTCAAATCAAGAAAAAATTTACTCAAAATATAAACAATATGCACTTTCCGAAACTTTAGAAGTGAACCATTCGGCTTCTGTAGGATTCAGTTATAAAAAATGGACTTTTACTCCAGAAGCGGGTCTTAATATGAATTTCAATAATTTGAAATCAGACTTGTTTGGGCTTCGTAATAATATTTATCAAGTTTTGCCCACAGCTACTGATGCTAACAATGGTGGTTTTCAAAACAATGCGGATTGGAACGAGATAACACCATATACACAAGTTGGAATCAATTATAAATCTGAAAGAATAAACTTGAATTTGACAATCCCGTTCAATTTTTATAGCATCAAATATCAAGATAATATTTATTCTCAGACCGCTAATAAAACGAAGACAGCATTTGAACCAACTTTCTTTGCAAGCTATGATTTTGCATCATTCTTTAAGTATTGGGTATTTGCGAGTCAGAGTTATGATTTTGGAAATTTTGGATTTTTATATGGTGGAAATATGTTGACATCTGCCGGAAATTTATCAAGAAGATATGTAAATGATCTTAATAACTCAAAAATGCCAGAGTATCTCAACAGAAATATTGGAACAAGGCTAGAATATAGAAATCCTCTGAATAACCTATTCTTCAACGTTAGATATAATTATGGAACTGTAAAAAGAAATCTTGCTCAGACTTTTGTAACGAGTGGATTAGGAGGAACTGTAGGTTTGTTTATGATTTCAAATACAGTGAAAACCCAATCTGAAAGTGCCGAGATAGGAAAGTATTTCCCAAAATTCAAAAGTAACTTATCAACTAGTTTTACCAACAGAGATTCTAATCCTTTCAGTTTTTTCAATAATGAGGCG
Source organism: uncultured Weeksellaceae bacterium (assembly GCA_963530025.1). Classification (GTDB taxonomy): domain Bacteria; phylum Bacteroidota; class Bacteroidia; order Flavobacteriales; family Weeksellaceae; genus Epilithonimonas. The sequence continues at coordinate 71,269 of CAUSBY010000008.1, read as the reverse complement.
ATAAGAAGTAAATCTAATGTACAAACTTGGTCTGCAAAATTTAATAATACTTACTTCAGTTGGTTGAGTGTAGATTATAATATCAGTATGAATTGGAACAATAGCAAAAATGCTACTAGAGGAACTTCCCAGAAAAGTTCCGGTTGGAATCACAATCTTGCAACTTATATTTATCCTTCAGACAATCATACTTTTGGATTCAATTGGGACAATAGCGTAACTTCCACAGAAGGTAATACTTACAAGAATCCATTCTTCGATCTTTCTTATCAATATACATGGGTCAAGAAAAAAATTGACTTCGAATTCAAATGGCTGAACATTACAAACAGAAAAGTATATGAAATCGTAAATGTTAATGTAGATCAGCAAAACACGGTTTATCAAACATATGATATCCGCCCAAGTCAGTTTATGTTTACTGTAAAATTCAATTTCAAGTAACACACTATTTTATTATAACCGAAAAGGTAGTGCGATTTTTTTCGTCTGCCTTTTTATTTTTCTTAATTTTAAATCACTAAATTTTTAGGTATGAAAAAAGCATTATCTATTTTAAGTATTTTCCTTAGCGTTTTATCATTCGCTCAAGGAACAAGAATCATGTATGAATACAAATTTGCTTCGAACATCGATAAAAAAGATTCTCTTGATACAGAATTGATGTATCTGGACATCAAAAAAGACGGAAGCAAGTTCTACAGTAGACAAAAGTTTGTAAGCGATTCTATTCGTGATGCTTATATCCAGAAACAATTGGCATCAGGTTCTGGAAATTTTAGTTATAATGATAACAATGCAGGAAAAGTGGGTTATTCTGTTAACAAGTCTTATCCCGATTTCAAGATCAATTTGCACACTTCGCTCGGACAAAACCGTTTTGATGTTACAGATGTGAGAACAATGGACTGGAAAATCCTTCCAGATAAAAAGAAGATTGATAAGTTCGAAGTTCAGAAAGCAACTTTAGATTTTGGAGGAAGAACTTGGACCGCTTGGTTCTCGCAGGACTTTCCTTTTCAGGACGGTCCATACAAATTCCGTGGATTACCAGGTCTGATATTGGAAATGGAAGATTCCACAGGGACACATATTTTCAAATTTGCCGGAAGCAAAAAATTTGATGAGGTAGAGAAAATCGAGAAAAAAGAAATCAGTGCTCCTGTTGGCGGGAGAGTTGTAAGAATTGGAAATATGACAGGTGGAAAAGAACTGGAAGTTACAGAAGATCAATTCATAAAACAATGGAAAGAGTATAAAAATGATCCGGTAAAGGACATGAGACAAAGCTTATCTATGCCTGGGGTGAAAATGAGAGTCAATATCAATGGTAAGGAAATGACCGATCCCGCAGAAATGCTGAGAAATATGGAAAAGTTCCAAAAAGAACAAATAAAACAGGATAATAACAAAATAGAGCCTGCACTTTATCCTTAATTTCCACATAAAATACTATTTTTATAGTCCTCTTTCAAGAGGACTTTTTTATGCAAAAATTTTAATAGAATTGAAATGAGTTATTTACCAAAACTTAAAAATATAAAAGCATTCGTATTCGATGTAGATGGTGTTTTCACAGACGGCAGTGTTTACCTTTTGCCAGACCAAAATATGTCTCGGGTAATGAGCGTTTTGGATGGATACGCTGTTGTCCAGTCACTTAAACAGGGTTATGTCATCGGAATCATTACCGGAGGAAATGATCCCATGGTAAAAAATCGAATGGAATATCTGGGAATCAAAGATTATTATGCAAAGTCTTCCCATAAAATTTCCGATTACGAAGATTTCAAATCGAAATATAATTTACAAGATTCTGAAATCTTGATGATGGGCGACGATATTCCAGATATTGGGATTATGAAATTGGCAGAAATTTCTGCTTGTCCTGCGAATGCTGTTCCGGAAGTGAAGGCCATTTCAGATTATATTTCGCCCATTTTTGGAGGTAAAGGAGCCGTTCGTGATGTGATAGAACAAGTAATGAAAGTCCAGGGGAAATGGAATCTGGACGAAGAAACAAAATCAGCTTAATTATTTAATAATGAAACTATTACTGGCTTCTAATTCTCCCAGACGAAAAGAATTGTTATTGCAATTAGGCTATCAATTCGATATCGTTAAAATCGATGTTGACGAATCTTATCCGTCAGATTTGTTACCAGAAAATATCGCCGAATATGTTTCAAATAAAAAAGCACAAGCTTTTGAGGTAAGTTCTGATGAAATTCTTCTAACCTCTGACACCATAGTTGCTTTAGACCAAAAAATTCTCCTCAAACCAAAAAATGAAGAAGAGGCTTTTGAAATGATAAAAGCACTTTCCGGAAAGATTCATCAGGTTTATACGGCTTTTACAATCAAAACCATCGATTCTGAAATCAGAAGAACCAGCAAAACAGATGTGGAATTTTCCAAGATCGATGATGAAGAAATTAGATTTTACATAGAGAATTATAAACCTTTTGACAAAGCCGGATCTTACGGAATCCAAGAATGGTTGGGAATGGCAAAGATCAAAAACATTTCTGGTTCGTTCTATTCTGTGATGGGTTTTCCTGTTGATATGGTTTATGAAGAACTCAAAAAACTGAATTGTTTTCCAAGCAATTTTCAAAACTAACGGCTTTAAATAATTTTCCTTGCAAAATTTCGTTATTTTTACAGATTGTTACTCAGATCTCCTATTTGAAATTAATTAGATGAGAAAATATTTATTAATTATACTTGCCGTTGTAAGCGTAATTGCCTGTAATCCGCGTCATAAAAAGAAAAAGACGAAGAGCGGACCTGTCAATAGGTTTATGACTTATTACAATACTTTGTTCAATAGTAAGGAAGCTTTCAATGCAGAAATGGAAAGCCGAGACAAAGCTCATGTGGATAATTTCTATGACCCGTATATTTCTGTCTATACAACAGAAGACGATGTAAATACTCTTCAAAATGGGACTTCTGGAAGTTCAAGCTCATTTGGAACTAACGATCCTGATGCACCTTCGCCATTACGAGGAGCGAGATCTTCATCTTTTAACGATGTGAATGATAGAAATGGTGCAATGGGCGGTGCTTCCAATAACAATAAGAAGGGAGCTTCTATTCTTCAAATCACAGAAGCTAAAGCATCAAAAGCAATAACAAAATATTCTGTACTTGTAAACGGTGTAGAGAAGAACAAGAAGATCTTCGATGCTTATATATTGTTGGCAAAAGCGAGAATGTACCAAGGAAAATATCTGGAATCTCTGGATGCATTGGGTTATGTCTTCAACAACATGAGCAAAGATAAAAGACTTCCTTTGGCAAGGATTTATCAAGCGGTGAATTACACTAAGTTGAAAGAGTATTATCGTGCTGATGAGGTTTTCATAGATCTAGAGGAAAATCCAAAAATTAAATTGACCAAAGAACACAAAAGAATTCTGAAAGTTTATCAAGCAGATAATTTCCTAAAATGGGGTAAAAAAGAATTGGCGGCGGAAGTTTTGGAAGATGCTTTTGCATATAACAAGAACAGAAAAACAAAAAGTAGAATTGCATTTTTAAGAGGCCAAATCCTTTCTGGCCTTAATAGAAAAAGCGAAGCAAGAGAATCTTTCGCCGCAGCTTACAAATATGCGAACAGCTACGAATTTGAAGTTAAATCTCAAATCGAGATTGCTAAAACCTTCGACGGAAAATCTGACAGCTATGAAGAAGCCATGGCTTATCTTGCTAAAATTGCTAAAAAAGGAACTTATGCTTCTCGTAAAAACGAATTATACTATGCTAGTGGGTTAATTGCCACTTCTGCAACAAAAGATTCTATTGCAGATTCTTATTTTAGAAAAGCCTTGAAAGAAAAACAATCAGACCCTCAGATTCGTGGTCTTACCTATTCTGAGATTGCTAAAAAATATTTTGCAAAAGATGATTATCTGACGGCTGGTGTTTATTATGATAGTGCTTTGGCAGTGATGACGTATATGCCGGAAAAAGAACGATTAACAAGCCTTACTGCTAATATCAAAAAACTGTCGAAGAATTATTACATTGTTAAAAAGAATGACAGTATTCTGGCCTTGACCAAGATGTCCGATGAAGAAAAAAGAGACTATTTTGCAAAATACATCGAGAAGATAAAAGCAAAAGAAGCTGTTGAAGAATTAGAAAAGAAAAGAGCAGAAAGAAGCAAAGGTTTCGACAATTCTGACTATAATGCGAACTCTATTTTTGCAGGAAACTCTTCTGATAGCAATAGTTTTCAGAATTTTGGAATCTCTGGCGGATCGACTTTCTACTTTGCTAATTCCAGCAACATCCCGAGAGGAGAAAGTTCTTTTAAACAAACTTGGGGAAGCAGAACGCTGATGGACAACTGGAGATATTCCGCAAGGACTACTACAATCGAAGAAATGAAGAATGATGCTTTGGGATTGGCCAATGCTCCAGATCCAAGAAGGCTGGAACCAGAATTCTATATAGAAAAGATCCCGACCTCCAAAGTAGAATTGGACAAGCTGAAAAAAGACAGAGACACAGCAAGTTTGGGAATGGGAGGTATGTATGAAACATATTTTGGTAATACAAAATTAGCTACAAAAACATTGTTTGACTTAGTTGAAAATAAGCCTGATGAAGAAACAGATCTTCTCGCTTTGTACAATATCTTTGTTTTCAATTATGAAAAAAATCCGTCTGAAGCGGAAAAAGCAAAAGCTTTGATTCTGGAAAAATATCCATATACTTCTTACGCAGAATTTGTTAAAAACCCTAAAAGCAAAGATTTTAACAAGACAACAGCCGATGTAGAAAAATTATACGCTGATGCTTATAAACTCTATGAAACCGGAAAGTTTGCCGAATCTTCTGCTATGATAGATAAAGCAATCGCGGACAATCCTAAAGATGCATTAGTTCCAAAATTCTATCTTCTAAATGCCTATAATGCTGGAAAAACAGCTGGAAAGGAGATTATGATTCTACAATTGGAACAGATTGTTCTGAACTATAAAAAGACACCTGAAGGAAAAAAAGCACAAGACCTTCTTAAGTTTCTGAAAAGTGATGCCAAGTTGGAACTTACAGATGACCAGGGAAATACGGTTAAAGAAAAAGCCCAACCTGCCATCAACAAAGAAGAGGAAGCAAAACAAAAGCTCAAAGATGAACTGGATGCTAATGAAGGAGGTTCTTCCGGACCTGGAAGACCTGGAGCAATGGATGACAATAATCCCAAGCAGCCAACACAGGTAAATAAACAAGCAGTTATCGAGCAAAAAACTGAAATGAAAAGGAAATAAAAAAAGAGCGCAAATTATTTGCGCTCTTTTTGTTTTATGCTTTGTCCAATTGAACTGTAAAGTGTCTTAAGATTTCTGGTTCGCGTTTTATCTTGTAACCCTTGGTAATTTCATCCCTTCTCTCAAAAACGTTGATAACCGCTGCCGCAACATAATCCATATGATTGTTGGTGTATGTTCTTCTAGGGATTGCCAATCTCAACAACTCTAGTTTTGGATAACGGTTTTCTCTCGTTTCCGGATCTCTATCTGCCAACAAGGTTCCGATTTCCACACCACGGATTCCAGCTTCTTTGTAAAGCTCGATTGCTAAGGTTTGTGCAGGGAATTCTTCTCTTTTGATATTAGGTAAGAAATTAAGAGCATCTATGAAAACAGCGTGTCCTCCAATTGGTTTTTGAACTGGGATTCCAGCTTCCATTAATTTATTTCCAAGATATTCTACTTGAGAAATTCTGCTTTCTAAATAAGGGAATTCTGTAGCTTCATCCAATCCTGAAGCAAGAGCTGACATATCTCTTCCTGCCATTCCACCATAAGTGATAAAACCTTCGTAGATGATTGTAAAGTTGGAAGCTTGTTCAAAGATTTCTCTATTCTTCAAAGCGATGAATCCTCCGATATTCACTAAGCCATCTTTTTTGGAACTCATAGTCATTCCGTCACCGTAAGAGAATAATTCTTTACAGATTTCCTTGATGGTTTTATCTTGTTGACCAGCTTCTCTTTTCTTGATAAAATAAGCATTCTCTGCGAATCTAGCTGAGTCAAATAAAACAGGAATTCCGTATCTGTCAGATAATTCTTTTACAGCCTTGATGTTTTCCAAAGACACAGGTTGTCCTCCGGAAGAATTACAAGTAATCGTAATCAAGCAAAACGGGATTTGTTCTTTAGGATGAGAGCTATAAATCGCTTCCAGTTTATTCAAATCCAGATTTCCTTTGAAAGGATGAAGGTCATTAATGTCAAAAGCTTCATCAATTGTACAGTCTACAGCGTGAGCTTTTCGTATTTCTATGTGTCCTTTTGTTGTATCAAAATGTGAATTTCCAGGAACGATATCGCCTTCTTTTACCATTACCGAAAACAAAACATTTTCTGCCGCACGACCTTGGTGCGTTGGTAATAAATAAGGAAATCCAGTAATTTTTTCAACAGTTTGCTGCAAAGCTTCGAATGAACGAGATCCAGCATAACTTTCGTCGCCGATCATCAATGCGCCCCATTGTTTATCGCTCATCGCGCCCGTTCCACTGTCGGTTAATAAGTCGATGAAAACGTGGGAGCTTCTTAAATTGAATAGATTATAATTGGCATTTTTCAGCCATTCTTCACGTTGTTCTTGTGTAGATTGATATATTTCTTCGACCATTTTGATTCTAAATGGTTCTGCGTAAGGTAGTTTCATAATAATGAATAGTTAATAATGAATAATTAATTTTGAAAGTGAAATTAATTGACAAACCTTTATTAGAATTACAAATCCGCAGCCCGACTTGAGCGGAAATCCTTTTTTGCTTTTAGAAAAGTTCTATTTAGATAGAAACCGTGAGCAAAAAAGATTGGGAGCGGAAGGCGGAAAAGCTGCCCTAATAAAAAGTAAAATTAATTTCGTGAAGGATTGATAATGAATAGGAATATTCATTATTAATCGTTAATTATTAATTAAAAACTACTCTGGTGCTTTGAAAACGTTATCGTCTGAATGGAAGCCGGCAACACCGCCACTGACAGCAAATTTCATTGCTTCGGCAGAACTCATTCCCGTAACTTCTTTCACATTAGAATATTGGGTAATGATAACCCAGCCAGAAACTGCGTAAGAATGTGGCAGATAAACGGCTATCATATGATCCATATTGACGGCAGACATATCTGTTTGTGTTAGAAATCCGATTCTCCATATTTCAGGATTCTCATTGGTCTTAACCCAAACCGGATGGTTGAATTTCTTCTTGTCTCCAACAAAAGATCCCAAAACATCTTTCAGAGATGTGTAAATGAACTTGATTCCGGGAATATGTTCTAAAACATAATCTAAACCATCGACGATTAGTCTTCCGATGATGAATTTGTTTCCGAAAAATCCAATGAAGGTTGTACTAAAAATGACAATAAAGAATATCAGTCCCGGAAACCTCCCAGAAACCGAAGGAACCAAGTTATCTATACTAAAAACGACTGTCCAAATGACCCAAAACGTAATAGCGAATGGACCAATAATAATCAATCCCTGAAGGAAAGACCGTAGAAAAAGGCGAAGATAATCGTTAAAGTTTCGGTTCACTCTGTTAAGTTAATAATATTATCCGTGGATGGTTTCTTTGTTTCCGTAAGATCTCATAATACTGGCTTCATACTCCAGCCATTCTTCCCAACGTTTGTTCACTTTCTCCGGATCACCAAGCTGTCTTGCAAACCCTATGAACGCAGTATAATGATTGGCTTCTGAAACCATCAGGTCGTGGTAGAATTTTTTAAGTTCTTCGTCTTTGATATTTTCTGTCAGAACTTTGAAACGCTCGCAGCTTCTAGCTTCTATCATTGCAGCAAAAAGCATTTTGTCTATGACCTGCTCATCACGGCTTCCTCCTTTTACGAGGAATTTGATCAGGTCATTCACATAATCATCTTTACGTGTTCTCCCCAAAACACCTCCTCTTTTTTTGATGATTTCGTGAACCATCCCGAAATGTTCCAACTCTTCCTGAGCAATTGCCAAAAGTTCGGTTACCATTTCTGTATATTCAGGAACCATGGTGATGAGTCCAATGGCGTTGGTTGCTGCTTTTTGCTCGCACCAAGCGTGATCGGTAAGGATCTCCTCAAGATTATTTTCTGCAATATTGGCCCAACGTGGATCTGTAAGAAGTTTTAGACGGAACATTATGATGAATTTTGTGTAAATTTAAAAATAATCTCATCATTGTAAAAGTCTTTGTGATAATAGTTTTCAATGTCTAATGTGGTGACTTGAAAAAGCAAGCTAAAAGTTGGGCAATAACAAGCTTGTTATTTTTGATATCAATTAAATGTTCTATTTCTTTGCTGTCTTTTCCCTCAAAAATTCCAAAACTTTCCAACCAAGGTCATCCACTTTTTTCAAACCTTTCGATATCAGGAATGCCAATAAAATATTGATTGGATAAATAATTAATACCAATAAATACCAAGGCATAGAATCCTTCAACGGAACGACAAGGAAGTAAACCAAAGACGAACTCATCCCTTGTCCAAAGTAAAAGAAGATAGCGTTCTGTCCGACATTCGTGATGAAATTTGGCTTCGTTATTTTCAATCGGTTATAGAAAACAAATAATGTCACTAATGAAAACAATGTCCAAATGATGTAAGGAATCTTTGGCGGGAATTTTTGTTTGTTGAGTTTATAGAAAATATCACCTCCGTAATTCCAGAACATCCAAATCAACGCCAACGCAACTAATCCATATAAAACAGGAATCATCTTCGTAGGAATTTTTTTGCCTTTCATTCTATTCGCAATTAAGAAAACTGCCATATAAAAAGCCACATAACCTACTTGTCCATTTGGATAATATTGAGGAAAAACATTGAATATCAAGGTCAATGCAACACAAATCCCGATAAACCAATTGATATGTTTCGGGAAAAATCTGAGAATCAAAACACCCAAAACAGTTAGAATATAATAAACTTTCAAATACCAAAAACTTCCCATCACAACAGGAAAAGTATCACAATTAGAATAACTGTGCAGATACCAATTCCCCAAAACATCCCATTGTGGAGCAGACGAAATACTTGACGGAACATACTTGCTTCCAAATGTCGAATAGAAATCTTTTAGCCATTCAAAAGAAAAAAACGTGAGTCCAAAAACTTTGAAAAAATAGTCTAGGAAAAACAGAAACGTTACAAAGGTCATATACGTGATTTGCAACTTCAGCAACCTGTAAAGCGTTTTCTCGATATTACTTCCAGAAGTGATTCCACTGAGAGCATAAAACAATGCCACATCAAAAACCAAAGAGAAAACACGAGCTTCTGTCGGCATATAAAACTGTCCGCTCCAAAAAGCCGTGTGGATGAAGATAATGGAAATGGTCGCCAGTCCTTTGGCAAAATCAATATAGAGGTCTCTTTTCATTGATTGAATTAATTGTCTGAATGTCAAAAATATCATTATTTTCTCAGCTTCTTTATAATTATTTAACTTTCATCGATCGATTCTTATCCTTATTTTTGAAAGTTCAATTCTTAAGATGTCAGATATCATTCAACTTTTACCGGATCATGTTGCCAATCAGATTGCTGCAGGAGAAGTCGTGCAGAGACCGGCTTCTATCGTGAAGGAACTTTTGGAAAATGCTGTGGATGCAGGCGCGGACAAGATTCAATTAATTGTTCGTGATGCTGGGAAAAACCTGATTCAGGTTGTCGATAACGGAATCGGGATGTCCGAGACCGATGCAAGATTGGCTTTTGAACGTCACGCAACATCCAAGATTCGCTCAACAGAAGACATTTTCAAGATTGCAACCAAAGGTTTTCGCGGGGAAGCTTTGGCTTCTATTGCTGCTGTTGCACAAGTTGAACTGAAAACCAAGCAGAAAGAAACTCCCGTAGGAACCAATATTTATATCGAGGGTGGGATTTTCCAATTTCAAGATCCGATTCAAACAGTTGAAGGTTCTAATTTTTCTGTCAAAAATTTGTTCTATAATGTTCCTGCGAGACGCAAGTTTCTTAAGAATGACAATGTAGAATTTCGTCATATTATTGATGAATTTCAGAGAGTTGCATTAGCTCACGAGAATGTCGAATTTGAATTATTTCATAACGACGAGCCTATTTTCAGACTGAGAAAAGGTGGACAAATGCAACGTATTGTAGATGTTTTCGGAAGGAAACTACAGCCTCTTTTGATTCCTATCAAGGAAGATCTCGGCTGGGTCGATCTGCACGGTTATGTTGCAAAACCTGAAGGTGCTAAGAAAGTAAGAGGCGAACAATTTTTCTTTGTTAATGGACGATATTTCAAAAGTCCTTATCTCAGCAAAGCAGTTCAGGAAGCATTTGAAGGATTATTACAACCAGGTTATATTCCATCGTTTTTTCTTTTTCTACAATTAGACCCAGAGAAAATTGATGTTAATATCCATCCTCAAAAAACCGAAGTTAAATTTGAAGATGAGGCTTTGATATTTGCTTTGATGCGTTCTACAATCAAGCGTTCTTTGGGAATCTATAATGTGGCGCCAAGTCTAGATTTTGAAAGAGATCCGAAAATGGAAGCGTTTTTTGCTCCAACGCCAAGCAGAAGCAACACAAGTTCTTCGGGTTCGAGTTCGCCGATGCCTTCTGCAATTAATGTTGATAGAGATTTCAATCCTTTTACGGTTTCAAAAACTACAGACGAGGAAAGAATCAATCTTGCAGAGTTATATCAAGCTACCGAAGCGGCGCCATCAAAAATCAATCTTTTTGAAGATGATGATTTGGACGAAGACCTTTTCCGATTACCAAACGGCTACTGGCTTCTAAACAAAGACGGGCAAACTTATATGTTGGATTTGGGAAGGATGCATCGCGTTTTGATGTCTTCTCATCAGGAGAATCTGCCTACCAAAAAAGCTGGACAAAGTCTTTTGTTTTCTTTGGAATATCATCTTAATGAAATCGAGAAGAACAAATACAAATCCATCAAGAAATACTTGCCGGATTTTGGTTTCGAAATGACATTGGCTCAGGATAATGTCCTTAGAATAGAAACGGTTCCCGAAGCTTTGAAAGAGTCTCAGGTTATCAAATTTCTAGAAAAGATTTTCGAAATTTTGGAATACAGAACAGAGGAAGATTTTTATAAATATTTTGAATATCAGTGGGTTAAACTTAAAACAAAATCCAAATTTGATTTCATTTATAAAACAGAGGTCGAGCAATTGGTAAAAGATTTCATTGATCTTGGTTTCCCTCAATATACCGTGAATGGTAAAAAATGTTGGCTGGAAGTTCCTTTCGACGATTTTAAAAATAAATTTTAAACTATGTTCCCTCAACTGACGCCTGTTACCAGAAATATTATCATTATCAATGTAATTTTTTATGTTGTTAGTAATTTTATTTCGTATCCTCTATTATATGATAAATTATCAGGATATTTTCCTCTATCTCCAAATTTTGAGAGTTGGCAGATTGTAACACATATGTTTATGCATTCGAGTTTTAGAGAACCTGGAGGAACTCTTTTTCATATTATTTTTAATATGCTAACACTTTATAGTTTTGGACCTGTTTTGGAACAAGTATTGGGACAGAAAAAGTTTGTCATTCTATATTTTGCTGCTGGTTTGGGTGGTTTTTTCTTTTTTAATCTTTATGAATATTACCAAGTTTCTCAATACACCAATATTCTTAACGTTGCTGGGGTTGATATTCATAAACTTTATCAGTTTGCAGACATAACGTATAATGGAAACGACAAATTTACTTTTCCTAGTCTTGAGACAAAAGAAGCGGGACAAAGTTTGGTACAAGTTCTGCGAACACCAATGGTCGGTGCATCTGGAGCAATTTTCGGAATTATCGCAGCGTTCTCAACTTTATTTCCTGATGCAAAGCTGATGTTTATGTTCATCCCATTTCCTATCAAAGCAAAATATCTGACACCAGTTATTATTGTTATTTCATTATTTTTAGGATTTGGACAATTCAATGGAGATAATATTGCACATTTTGCACATCTTGGAGGTGCTCTGATTGGTTTTCTTTATATCTGGAATTGGAAAAAATACAGAGATAGAATCCAATAGATGGGAATCATTAGATTAATTTTAACCGTATTTCATATGATAATTATTGTTCTGCTTTTCGGAACGATAATGAATGCTTATATTCCACCAAGTGTATTTGGATTTTTGAATCTCTTGTCTCTTGGATTTCCAATTTTGATTATCATTAATGTTTTATTTCTGATTTTTTGGATTGTAACTTGGAAAAAACGAGCGATTATTTTTTTAATTTTATCATTGTTTTTCATTATTCCGACAAGACGTTGGATCAATTACACCCCAACTAAAAATGAAAAGTCAAACCTAAAATTGATTTCATTGAATGGAAAATTTGGTAAGTTGGGAAATGATGAGATCTATGATTATCTCAACAAACAGAATGCTGATGTTGTTTTCTTTCAGGAATATGATAAGAAAATACCTTTGGATGGATTTAAGTATTTTGAGAACAGCAAACCAATTACCAAGATACAATCTAGATTTCCAATTATTGAAAGTGGAAAGATAGAAACAGATGCTAATAATGCCGTTTGTATGTTTGCTGACATCAAAATCAACGGAAAAATTATTCGTTTTGTAAACGTCTATATGGAACCTTTTTTTCTGGATAAGAAAATGGTAAAACCTACTAAAGATATGGACAAGAATGAAGAAAAAGCTAAAAAGGTTCTTCATATGTTGATTCCAACATTCAAAAAACATCAAAAGCAAATTGACCAAATCAAAGATTTTATTGATCAATCTCCTTATCCTGTAATTGTCGCTGGCGATTTCAATGCTGTCCCGAATTCTTACGAATATTACAAAGTCTCTGAAGACCTACAAGATGTCTTCTTAAAAGTGGGAAAAGGAAGCGGAACCAGTTTCCACGATTTCAAGTTTCCTCTGAAAATTGACCACGTTTTTGCATCAGAATCAATCACGGCAGTTAATTATAAAGTTGACAGAAGTGTCAGAATTTCAGACCATTTTCCTGTGATTGCTGAATTTCATATCGAATAATTTTCGATATTTGTTGTTATGAAAAACGTCTATTTTATTGCGATTCTGGTTTTGATTTTTTCTTGTTCAAAAAACAACGAAACAATCACTCAAGACAATTTTGAAAAAGCGCCCACTATTATTTACGATACAACTGCCATCGATTCTTTTGGACCAGGTGCAACATCGGAAAGTGTAATGGCGAAAATCAATGCAGTCGCAATCAAGCGTGAAAAAGATAGTCTCGCTGCAATTGCAAAGATAGAGCAGGAAAAACTTGATAAAGAGAAAGCGGAAAAAGAAAAAGCCGAGAAAGAAAAGGAAAGTCAGAAAAAACTTGACAAGACCAAAGAGAGTTCTATAGATGAAACGAAAACAGACCAACAGTAGGATTTATCAAATGCTTCTCACAAAATCATCCAAACTGTCTTCTTCTTTCAGCATCAGTTTTTTCTTTAGCCGATAACGCCCATTCTTCACTGTTTCTCCAGAGACATTCAGTATGGTTGCCACTTGTTTTGTCGTCATTCCCATTTTGAAATAGGCACACATCCGCATATTATTTTCCGTAAGATCTTTGCAAATTGCTTTCAACTTATTGAAAAAATCAGGGTGCACCTCATTGAAATGATGAATGAATTTGTGACTTTCAGCTTGAGTGTTTAGATTGTTTTTTACGACTTCTATGATATTGTCATAGATTATTTGCTTTTGATCTACTTCATTGGCTTGACCAGCTTTGTGCAAAACTTCTTTCAACACATTATTCTTATTGGAAAGCATTAATGAATAAGAAGCTACTTCTCTCTTTTTAGCGTCCAATAATTCCTTATGTTTTTCTTCCTGAAGTTGTTTTAATTCCTTTTCGTATTCCAATTGCTTTTGTAAAGAAGCTTTTTCAGATTCTCGGATAATCGTCTGTTGCTTTCTTTTCTGATAAAAAATAATCAACAAAGCTGTTCCTAAAAGAATAATAAAGACAGCAAAAATCAGAGTTGTCACAAATTTCCGTTTTTCCAGCATTGTATTTTGTTTGGAAATCATAACTTCTTTTTCCGCAGATGCCATAAACGTTGACAAATAAGTTTGATAAGAATCTATTGTTTTAGAATTATTGGAAATCTTCTCTCTTTGTTCATTATATTTTTTCAGGTAAGTATAGGCTTTATTCGTAAGTCCTTTTTTATCATATATCAAAGACATCACTTGATAGACTAATGATAACTGTTCCGCATTGCCTGTTGCCAAAGATAATTTTTGTGCTTTTTCTAAGTCTGATTCGGCTTTTTCAAAATCGCCGCTCCCCAGTTTATAAGCTCCTAAATTGATTAGCAATGATGTCATAAATGATTTATTATCTATCTTGTTTCCCGCATCGAAAGCTTTATCAAAATATTGATTCATTAGATTTTCTTGATTTTCAAGAGAGTAGCAACAACCAATATTGAGACATAAAACGGCGTAAAGTCCCAAATCATTTGTCTTTTCAATAGTAGGAACCAATTTTACCATTGCATCTATCGCTTTCTTTCTCTCGCCCTCTTCAAAAGCTTGTGCGCTGTACATATTGATAACAGATTTGTAATACTCTGCCTTAGGAACAGATTCTGAAAGCGATTGAAGGGAAAACTGTCTAGACATTTCGAAGTTTTTCGTCCGATAACAGATAACGCCTAACAATTGGTCAACTCTGGACATAAATAATTTATTACCAAGCTTTTTGTAAGTAATCAAGGCTTTCAGAGCATTAGTAAAACTGTCGGTATAGTTTCCTGTTATTGCATCATTAAAGGCTAAAGAATGGAGAAGTAATGCATTCTCGAATGGAAATTTATTTTCGTTAAATATTTTTAGTTGAGCACGTATCCTTTTATTGATTTCAGAATCGGATGTTCCTTGTGCATAATTTGTAAATGATTCCCAGTATAGATATTTCGGTTTTAATTCAGAATGTTCCGAAGCAAGATTATTTAGTTGAATAAGTAACTGCCTAGCTTCTGAGTCTTGAACAAATGCTTTTTGACTGACTTCTTTTGAAATACCATCAAATCGTTGAATATAATCGATGCAGTATATCTTAAAAATTCCTGTTAGAAAGAAAAATAGACTCAGAAGAAAACGTATTTTCATTATAAACTAAATAAAAAAGGAATGGATGAACTCACTATTGGTGAAAATTAATATCGAAAATGTATAACTCGGTATAATCGATTGATTTTCAAAATAAAATTGATTTTCGAATATCAAATATAGTGATTAATTTTTCACATGCATACCCTTTGCATACCTCCTTTTTTTGTTCGAATAATATCTTCTCCAATACTTTTACAGAATATTTCTAACAAAAATAATTACATGCAAAAAATCAAATTTATTTTTTCAGCATTTGTATTTTTATTGATATCACTTAATACAAAAGCTCAGTTTTCAGGTTCGGGGAACGGAACAGAACAACAACCTTATCAGATTTCCAATGCGACCCAATTGGATGAAGTGAGAAATTTTTTAGGGCAAACGAATAGCAATATCCACTTCATAATGATGAATGATATTGATTTAACATCTTTAATTGCTGACAAATATCCAGTTGTAGGATGGCAACCCATCGGGAACTTAGACAATCCTGAAACAAGCGCTTTTTATGGGTCTTTCCAAGGGAACGGTTTTACAATCAAAAACCTTTTGATTTCAAGAAACGAAACAGATGGTCTTGGTCTTTTCGGTTTTACTAAAGATGCTATAATCAACAACCTTAACATTCAACTTTCAACTGCTGGTATCACAGGTGGAAATTATGTTGGTATTCTTGCAGGTCAAAGCGAAGGGGGCAATATCACAAATATTAAAACATCAGGAACCATTACTGCATTAAGTTACTTAGGAGGACTATTAGGAAGCTCAGCCGGCGAAGCTTTGATTCAAAATAATTCTGCTGATGTGATTATTAATGCAACAGGTAGCTATGTTGGCGGATTGATTGGAGAAAACTCTTCGCCAGTTTCCAACTGTCACTCTTTTGGGGAAATTAATGTTGATGGAGATTATTCGGGTGGATTAATTGGTAAAACTTCAGCAGAAGTTACAGATTGTAGCTCTGCAAGTCATGTTAAAAATACAGGAGGTTCTTTTACCGGAAACTTTCTGGGAGGATTAATTGGTGTCAATCAAGCGTTTGTTAATAACTCTAATGCGTCAGGTAATGTAACGGGAATCAGTACACTCGGGGGATTAGTAGGAGATTCTTATGCTCCAATCAGTAATTCTTATGCAACAGGAAACATATCAGGAAGGATGTGGGTTGGTGGTTTAGTCGGTGCATCTGATTCTGTTTCCAATTCTTATGCAACAGGAATCGTTTATGCAGACCAAAAGATTGGAGGTGGATTAGTAGGGCAATCCTATGGTGCAATTACAGGAAGCCACGCAAGCGGATTTGTAAGCGGAAGTCAATCACTTGGAGGTTTAGTTGGTGTTATGGGAGGCACTGTTTCCTTTAGTTATGCTACTGGAAATGTGAGACAAATTGTTTCCGATAGTACTCCAGAAGGAGGCTATGTTGACATAGGAGGTTTGGCAGGCTCTAGCTTCAGTAATTCTTTTATTGAAAACTGTTTTGCTTCTGGTGATGTAACGGCAACTGACAATACTGCGATGTATGTTGGAGGACTGATAGGACTTAGTAACGGTATTTCTAATAGTTATGCTTATGGAACGGTGACCGGCGGATATTCACTCGTGGGAGGTTTGGCTGGAACTACTTGGGCTCCGATTGTAAATTCTGCAGCTCTTAATCCTTGGATTAAATCTTCACCAGAAGGAAATCTTAACAAAATCCACAGATTGGTTGGCGATGTAGAATTTGAAACAGAAATCATCAACAGTTATGCACTTGATAGCATGTTGGTTAACGGTGCAATTGTGACGGATGGCACCAGTGATTTCTGGTCTGGAGAAAATAAATCCATTGAAGAGCTACAAAAGCAATTAACTTACGGAAACGGATTGAGCTGGGATTTTGATAACATTTGGAAAATTCGTGAAAACCATGGATATCCTTATTTGCAATCAAGCGAGTATCTTACGAGTATTATCTCTTCTGATATCAATAATAAAACTTGGGGAACGATTTCACCAATGGGAATTGTGGCTGTAAATGACGGTTCATCTAAGTCTTTCGAATTCACTCCAGCTGATGGATACGAAATAGAATCCGTTTTAGTAGACAATGAAAACATTGGAAAGCCAAATAATTATATTTTTTCAAATGTAACAGAAAATCATACAGTGATGGTGATTTTCAAACTAAAACAACTCGGGACAGACGAAATAAAAAACAAAAACATTACTGTTTATCCTAACCCAACGGTGGATTATATTTACGTTTCAGGAAACAAAAAAATTGCATCTCTGGAGCTTTATAATAGCAATGGACAAAAAGTTTCGAAAACCAACGAAAGTAAAATGGATTTAGCTTCTGTAACAGCCGGAGTTTATATCTTGAAAATCGTTACAGAAAATGGAGAGATTTCCAGTACAAAAATCATAAAAAAATAAACTGCATTTCAATTCAAATTCAATAAAAAACCACCAAATTTTTGGTGGTTTTCTAATATCTAGATTCTAAAATCTAATATCTTATTTATTATAAAGCTCTTCAACCTTATCCCAGTTAATCACATCAAAAAACGCAGACACATAGTCAGGTCTTCTGTTTTGATAATTAAGATAATAAGCGTGCTCCCAAACATCCAATCCAAGAATTGGTGTTCCTTTTACGTCAGCAACAGGCATTAGTGGGTTATCTTGATTTGGAGTTGAAGAAACAACCACAGAACCGTCAGAATTTTTCACCAACCAAGCCCAACCAGAACCGAATCTAGTCTTAGCAGCGTTAGAAAAATCTTCTTTGAATTTTTCAAAACCACCGATTTTTTCGATTTCAGCTTTCACGTTTCCAACAGGCTCTTTGCTACCGCCTGGAGTCAAAAGTTCCCAGAAAAGTGAATGGTTAAAATGTCCGCCTCCGTTATTTCTCACGGCTGGTTTATCTGTACCTGTTTTTTGGATTTCTTCAAGAGATTTTCCTTCAAGGTCTGTTCCTGCAATTGCATTATTAAGATTATCCACATAAGCCTGGTGGTGCTTAGAATGGTGGATTTCCATTGTTTTCGCATCGATTGTTGGTTCCAACGCATCGTATGCATAACCTAGTTTAGGTAATTCGAATGCCATAGTTTCGCTATTTATTTGTTAATAATAAATGAATTGCCCAAAAATACTCAATAATTGTTCCTAAAAACAAGAATCACACTCATTTTATAAATATTTAACATCGAAATTTTTAATAAATTTTGCCGTAACTTTGACCCATTCTAAATAATTAAAACAACAAGATTAATTATTTGGGCAGCTTTATCCGCCTTCCGCTCCCAATCTTTTTTGCAGACGATTTCAGTTTCAATAGAACCTGAATACAAGCAAAAAAGGATTTCCGCTCAAGTCGGGCTGCAGATTCAACGTTTTAAACATTGGATTTTAATCTAACATCTAAATTCTAACATCTAATATCTACATCCAAAATGTTTGATATCAACAAAATAAGAGCACAATTTCCAATTCTGAATCAGCAGGTTAACGGAAAACCATTGGTTTATCTAGACAACGCTGCAACATCTCAAAAACCGATTTCAGTTCTGGAAACTTGGGAAAAATATTACGAAACCATCAACGCGAACGTTCATCGTGGGATTCACACTTTGAGCCAGATTGCGACGGAAGAAATGGAACTTTCCAGACAGAAAATTCAAAGATTCATCAATGCAAAACACGATTACGAAGTTATTTTTACCAAAGGAACAACCGAAGGAATTAATCTCGTTGCTTATGCTTTGACGAATCAAATCAAGAAAGATGATGAGATTATCATTTCTTATTTAGAACATCATTCTAACATCGTTCCTTGGCAGATGCTTTGCGAAAGAACCGGCGCAAAACTGAAAGTCATCCCAATGGACGAAAACGGAATTCTTCAAATCGATGTTTTGGATTCTTGGTTGAGCGAAAAAACGAAAATTGTTTCTGTAAATCAGGTTTCTAACGCTTTGGGAATCATCAATCCAATTGAACAAATCATTGAAAAAACAAGACGACTTTCCAATGCGTACGTTTTGATAGACGGCGCACAATCTGCACCACACTTCAAAATTGATGTTCAGAAACTGGATTGCGATTTCTTTGTTTTTTCTGGACACAAGATGTACGCACCAATGGGAACCGGAATTCTTTACGGTAAAGAATCTGTTTTGGAAAATCTTCATCCTTTCCACGGCGGAGGCGAGATGATTGCAGTTTGTAGTTTCGAGAAAACAACTTATGCAGGTTTACCATTCAAATTCGAAGCTGGAACGCCGAATGTTGGCGGAAATATCGCTTTGGGTTCAGCAGTCGATTTCATTAATCAAATCGGTCACGACAACCTTCAAATCCACGAAAACGAACTTCTGACTTACGCTCAAAAAAAACTTCTGGAACTTGATGGAATCAAAATCTATGGTGAAAAAGCCAATAGAACTGGTGTTGTTTCTTTCAATCTGGAGGGTGCAGGAATCGCTTCTGATACAGGAATGATTCTTGATAAAATGGGAATTGCCGTGAGAACTGGACATCATTGTACACAACCGATTATGGATTTCTTCAATATTGCAGGAACTGTTCGTGCAAGTTTTGCAGTTTATAATACTTTGGAAGAAATTGATATTCTAGTCGAAGGTGTGAAAAAAGCACAGAGAATGTTGGTGTAAATTTTAAGTAATATACATACTTAATACTTTTATTTTCCGCCACTTTTTATTTATATATTCATAAATAGCTGTTTCACCGGCATAACTTAATGTATAAGAAAAAATAACTCTTTTTTTATCTTTAGAAAATAGAGGTTTTTCTATGTAAATATAAGGTGACAACTTTCTTATCTGTTTGGAATGCTCTAAGCTACTTTTAGCATCATATTGTCTTGCTAAATCTGTGCTTATTTTAAGTAATGAGTCAAGCACTTTCGATTCTCTTTCGTAAAACTTCAAATTTTCATTTTTAAGAGAATCTGAACTAAAAATCTTTTGCTTAAAATATTTCCCATCAACATAATATTCCTTTTTATCATTTATTTGTTTTGTAATAAATTTCAAATCTTCTTCTGAAATCAATGAATCAGATTTTGCCCTATTTAGAGTCAAAGAATCTTTTCTCAGTTTATTACCAATAAACTTGTGAAATTTTATTATTTCAGAAATATCATTTTCTTGATTCGCTTCTTGATTTGATAAAAAACTTTGAATGAAGATGTTAATGTCTTCATTATTAAAAACATCTAATCTTTCTAAATCGAAATCTTCTACTGTTTGTTTTTCTACATTTTTATTGCAAGAAATCAGAATGAATAGAACAAATACTAAATACTTCATTGACATTAGTTTTAATTAAATAACGGATTATGACAAATTGTATTGTTTTTTCCTATGGCACAGCTCTTGCGAAATTATAATCTAACATAGAACCAGATTGATTTTCTAAGAAATATAGAGAATCAATCTTTATATCAATTAAGATTAATGACAATATGTCATCAACTATATTATGACAGAATTTGAAAATATCAATTTTGAAGAGATTCTTGACGAAGGTCTTGGAATAATTGCTGAAGAAATTAATTTTTCTGACTTCGATACTAAGGAAAGTGATGAATCTCAAAATCTTTTCCCAATTCTTCCCGTAAGAAATATGGTAATGTTCCCAAAAGTGGTGATTCCAATTACAGCCGGAAGAGAAAAGTCTAAAAAATTGCTGGAGGAAGCTCAAAAGGAAAATAAATTCATTGGAATTATCAGTCAGAAAAATCCGAATGAGGAAAATCCAACGGAGAAAGACCTTTACACAATCGGAACTTTGGCGAAGATTATCAAAATCATCAAACTTCCGGAAGGTAATATCACAGCGATTACGAGAGGTGTTCAGAGATTCAAAGTCAAAAAAATGGTTTCTCAAGAGCCTTATTTCTTGGCAGAAATTACAAAACAAAAAGATTCTCAACCAAAAGATAAAGAAGAATTTTCTGCATTAATGGATAATATTAAAGACCTTGCAGAAAAAATCATCAATATTGACCCAAATATCCCGAATGCGGCGCAGTTTGCACTTAAAAATATAGACGGACAGGAAGATTTGTTAAATTTCGTTTCAGCCAACGGTAATTTTTCTTCGGATAAAAAGCAAAGATTGTTGGACGAAAAAACGTTGATTGGACGTGCAAAAACTTTGTATGAATTGATGCACGACGATTTCCGTCATTTGGAACTGAAGAATCAGATTCATCAGAAAACAAGCAAAGACCTTGACAAACAGCAACGTGAATATTTCTTGAATCAGCAAATCAAAACCATTCAGGATGAATTAGGTGGCGGTGCAGAATCTGACGCAGATGAATTCAAGAAAAAAGCTGAAAAAATAAAATGGAGCGCCGAAGTCGAAAATCATTTCCAAAAGGAACTTCAAAGACTTCAACGTCAACATCCTAATTCTCCGGATTACAACGTTCAGAGAAATTATCTGGATTTCTTCACAGACTTGCCTTGGGAAAAATATTCCAAAGACCATTTTGATTTGAAGAAAGCCGAAAAGCTTTTGGACAAAGAACATTTCGGACTTGAAGATATCAAAAAAAGAATTTTGGAACACATCGCAGTTCTGAAATTAAAGAACGATATGAAATCTCCAATTCTTTGTCTAGTTGGTCCTCCGGGAGTTGGTAAAACATCGCTTGGAAAGTCGATTGCGGATTCTTTGGGGAGAAAATATGTTCGAGTTTCTCTTGGTGGATTACACGACGAAAGTGAAATCCGTGGACATAGAAAAACTTACATCGGAGCAATGGCGGGAAGAATTCTTCAATCCATCAAAAAATCCGGAACATCCAATCCTGTGATTGTTTTGGATGAGATTGATAAAATCGGACAAGGTATTCACGGAGACCCAAGTTCTGCTTTATTGGAAGTTCTTGACCCTGAACAAAATAGTAATTTCTACGATAATTTCTTAGAAATGGGTTATGACCTTTCAAAAGTGATGTTTATTGCGACAGCCAACTCGCTTTCGTCTGTTCAACGTCCGCTTTTGGACAGAATGGAAATCATCAGCATTGCGGGTTATACTTTGGAAGAAAAGATTGAAATTGCGAAAAGACATTTAATCAAAAAACAACTTCAGGAAAATGGTTTGGATGCAAAATCCTTGAAACTAGGAAATCCTGAATTGAAACATATTATCGATGCTCATACTTCGGAAAGTGGCGTAAGAACATTGGAAAAAAGAATTGCTGGCGTTGCTCGTTGGGTAGCTTTGCAATTAGCAATGGAAAATGAATTTGACCCGAAAATTTCTGTTGAAAAGGTGGACGAAATTCTTGGAGTTCCAAGACCAAAAACTTTGGCGGAAATCACGGATGTTCCGGGTGTTGTAACAGGATTAGCTTGGACAAGTGTTGGTGGTGATATTTTGTTCATCGAAAGTATTCTTTCCAAAGGAAAGGGTGGTTTGACAATGACCGGAAATCTTGGAAACGTGATGAAGGAATCCGCAACTATTGCATTAGAATTCATCAAAGCGCATTATGAAGAATTAGGAATTTCGGAAGAAGATATCGAGAAGAAAAATATCCACGTTCACGTTCCGGAAGGTGCAACTCCGAAAGATGGGCCTTCTGCGGGAATTGCAATGTTAACCTCAATGGTTTCAAGCTACAAAAATAAAAAAGTGAAATCTCATCTGGCTATGACAGGAGAAATTACTTTAAGAGGAAAAGTCCTTCCAGTTGGTGGAATTAAGGAGAAATTGCTCGCGGCGACAAGAGCTGGAATCAAGGAGGTCATTCTTTGTGAAGCGAATAGAAAAGATGTGGAAGAAATCAAAAAAGATTATCTGAAAAATCTAAAAGTCAATTATGTCAACAATATGAGTGAAGTGATTGAAATTGCTTTGAAATAAGTTTTAGACTTAATTTTATAAATATAATCCGTTTGGAATTTTCTAAGCGGATTTTTTTATTTTCAAATTCAATTTATTTTTTTTATAAATTCGTCAATTATATCGTTTCATATGAAAAAAATTTACTCCGGATTTTTATTTTCTTTGCTTTTTCTGAATTCCATTAATGCTCAGGAGGTTCTTCCAAAAGGTTTGACACAAGAGGAAAAGCTTCTTCTTCCAAATTATAAGTTTACAGAATCCAAAAGAACACCAGCTCCGACTTCTCCTGTAAGAACATCGGCTCAGTGGGAAGAAGTTGAATATCTGGTTATTAGATGGACAACTCAATATCAAAATATTCAAAGGCAAATTGTGCAGGCTGCTGTGAAAGAATGTAAGGTTTTGATTGCCACGACGTCGGAAAATACAGTCCGCACTTATTTGACCAACAATGGCGTTGATTTAACGAACGTCCGATTTTTAAATGCCAATACAAACAGTATCTGGATTAGAGATTACGCCGCGAATACGGTTTATTCTAATGATGTTGGAGAACGAGCTTTGGTAGATTGGATTTATAATCGTCCGCGTCCTTTGGATAATACTTTGCCGACAAGCCACGCGGCGTATGTTGGAGTTCCGCTTTATGTGACCGATACTTCTCCGAATGATTTGGTAAATACCGGCGGAAATTTTATGTCAGACGGAATGGGAAATGCTTTTGCTTCGAAATTAATTTTGGATGAAAATAAATCGGGAAATTCTTATGGTGTAAGTGCGAAAACCGAAGCGCAAGTTGATAAAATTCTCAAAGATTATATGGGAATCAGTTCTTATCGTAAAATGACTGTTTTGCCTTACGACGAGATTCATCACATCGATATGCATATGAAATTGTTGGATGAAGAGACCATTCTTGTCAGTCAATATCCGGAAGGTGTTGCTGATGGACCTCAAATCAAACAGAATATCGATTATATCAAAAACACATTCAAAACGCCTTTTGGAAATGATTATGATATCAAATGGATTCCGGCTCCCGCAAGTACAACCGGCGCTTATCCAAATACCGGCGGAGCATACAGAACTTACACGAATGCAGTAATTATCAACAAAACTATTTTGGTTCCAACTTATCGTCCGGAAGTGGATGAACCGGCTCTCAATATTTATAAACAATTGATGCCGGGTTACACAGTTGTGGGAATTGATGTTGACAATTCTGGAGAAGATTTGATAAGTTTAAGTGGCGCGATTCATTGTATTACACATACGATTGGAGTTGCAGACCCGCTTTGGATTGCACATTCTAAAATTAAAAATGTCAATAGTTTAAGTGTTCCTGTGGAAGCTCAAATCAAGCATAATTCCGGAATTGCTCATGCCAAAGTTTTTTGGAGAGAATCTGGTGACATTGGTTTTCAGGAAACGAGCATGACCAATTCTGTGGAAAGTAAATGGACTGCGAATCTTTCTCTTCCTTCAACCTCGAAGAAAATCGAATATTATATCTGGGCTCAGGCCAATTCCGGAAAATCTATAACGAGACCGATTGTTGCGCCTGATGGTTATTGGACATTTGATGTGGCTCAACTTTCTGTAGAAGACTTGAACAGTAAAAACATCGAAGGACCTTTCCCAAATCCCGCCAAGAATAAAGTTTCATTCAATTTAAAAAATATCTCCGGAGACATCAATGTTTCTATTCATAATGTTCTCGGACAAAAACTTTCTGAACAAAAACTTAATAGTAATAATGGAACTATTTCACTTGAACTGAATCCAAAATGGAGCGGAGTTCTTTTGATAACATTGGAAGGGAAATTTGGAAAAGTGACAAAGAAATTAATCAAGAAATCTGATTTGAATTAAGACTAACTTTAAAACTATATTATATGAAAATTGTAAAATTCGTTCTTTGCTTACTTTTCGGATTGATGTTCATCAATGCCGGATTGGACAAGTTTCTGCATTATATGCCAATGCCGGAAATGAAACCTGAACAAATGAAATTGTTCTCTGCTTTTGGAGAAATCGTTTGGCTGATGCCACTAATTGGTGCAGTTGAAGTTATTGGTGGTCTTTTATTCATCATTCCAAAAACAAGAGCGCTTGGTGCCATTGTTATTCTTCCGGTTATGGTTGGAATTGTTCTTCATAATTTTACTTTGTTTCCAACCAACGAAGGTAGAATTATCGCTGTTGTTCTTTTATTAATCAATCTTTGGGTATTGATTGACAATCGAGAAAAATACAACGCTTTGTTAAGCTAAAAAACGAAAGGGAAGATTAATCTTCCCTTTTTTATTACAATTTTTCTATCGCTTTTACTAATTTATCTTTTTCAACAACCATTCCCTGGATGTGTTCTCCGGAAAACTCTAGAAATTGTTTTGGTTCTGGTGCATTGTTGTAAATTAATTGTCCTTGTTCAAAGGGAACTGTTGTGTCCCCCTTGCTGTAAATGAACAATTTTGGAAGGCCAGCCAAAGATTTTACATCTTCTTTTGCGGAGTAAGGAGAAACGATAGATTTTTCTATGAATTCTTTATATTCTGGTTTGAAATGAACTGCGATATCTGTGAAAGATGACATTCCTCCGTCCACTATCAATCCTGAGATTTTTGATTGATTATCTTTAGCCAGATGTGTTGAAATCTGAGAGCCCAAAGAAGCACCATAAATGTAGATTTTAGTATTCTTGATATCTTGACGAGTTAATAAATAATTGAACATTTTTTGACCATCTTCTGCGACGTTTAGGTGCGTTGGTTTTCCTGTTGATTTCCCGTAACCTCTTACATCAACCATTATTACTTGGAACCCATCTTCTACCAACGGTTTTGTAATGTATTGATAAGTTGAGATATTTCCGCTGGTTCCGTGAAAAAATAAAATTGTTTTCTTAATTGATTTTGATTCCGGTTTTAAGACAACTGCTGTAATGGTGTCATTTTCAACAGGAAGACTTACATTTTCGATATTTTTATATTCCAAAGGTTTCATTTCCTTTTTTGGCTGGTAGAACATATGGTCCATTTGAGCTTTAGAAAAAAATGATATTAATACTAAGAAAAGAGAGAAGAATACTGATGTTTTCATTGTTTTAAATTTATTTGATGGTTCAAAAGTATAATGACCACACCTTAAAAAGAAAAATTTCCGACCGAATCGTCAAAAACTCAGACCGAACTGTAGAATTCTCGGATAAATAAAAAAAGAGACCTATAATTAAGTCTCTTTTAATTTGTATAATTTGAATTTTTAATCTCTAAGTCTGGCAATCACATCCAAACCGCCTTTTGTTTTGTCTCCAATCTTGCAAAGGATTTCTGTATCAAGAGGCAGGAAAACATCCATTCTAGACCCAAACTTGATAAAACCGAATTCGTGTCCTGCTTTTGCTTTATCTTCAATATTACAATAGAAAACAATTCTTCTCGCCACATAGCCTGCAATCTGGCGGAAAACCACTTGGTGATTAGTTAAACTTTGTACAGCAACAGTTGTTCTTTCATTCTCAGTAGAAGATTTCTCGTGCCAAGCAACCAGATATTTTCCTGGATGATATTTTTTGTAATTCACTTCTCCGCTTACAGGATAACGGCAGATATGAACGTTAAGCGGTGACATAAAAATAGAAACCTGAATACAATTAGCCTTCAAAACCTCATCTTCGAAAACTTCTTTTATCATTACCACTTTACCGTCAACAGGCGCAATCACATTTTCTGTGTGGTCCAGAATTGCTCTGTGAGGAACTCGGAAAAACCAAAAAATTAATCCTAACATTACCAATAATGGAATTAGAATGATTAATGACCACAATTGTAAATAATAAATGGATATGGTTCCGATAAATGCAATGAACAAGATTGCAACAATCAGCGTTCCTTTTGATTCTTTATGTAGTTTCATAATAGTCTTTTAAAATAATTTTTCTAAAATAAAATATAAGTAAATCACCGGTGCACAAATGATAAAACTATCAAGTCTATCTAAAACACCACCGTGACCCGGAATAATGTTTCCACTGTCTTTGACCGCAAAACTACGCTTTAACTGACTTTCTACCAAATCGCCTAAAGGTGCAAAGGTAGCAGTCAATAATCCCACAATCATCCAGTTTCCTCTTAGTTCAGGGAAATATTGTTCTACAAAGAATCCTAAAATCAATGTCAGAACTACACCTCCCGTAAATCCTTCCCAAGTTTTTTTAGGAGAAATCTTGGGTGCCATTTTATGTTTTCCGAAAAATTTTCCTGTGAGATAAGCAAATGTATCACTGCTCCATATTAATACAAAAAGCATAAATACTTCCAATGTAAATGGTTTGTCTGGGGTAAGTGTACTGAATTTTGGCAATCCTAATGCAAATGCAAATGGCAAGGTGACGTAAACAACTGTGAAAATCAGTTTTCCATTTTCGAAATAAAGTTCTCGAGAATATTTGAAAAGTGTAATGACAGCAATTACTATTAATGATAATGCCATCATCTCACTGAAATCAAGATTAAAGAAAAAACCGTGATTAAAAAATCGTTTGGTGAAGCGATAATATATAATTGCTGCAATCGGAAAGACCAGCCATTTATAAATGCTATTATCAAATTTCATAATCCTAATACATTCATAAAGACCAACAACTAAAAAGAAGGTAATTAATCCGTAAAAAAGATATTGCTGTTTGGCTTCTGGCAAGAAACTGCTGAACAGATATTCTCCCAGTGGAGTGGTGCAAATGGCTATGACGAGAACATAGACAAGTCCTGAAATAGAACGCTGAATGAAATTTTTATCCAAAACTGAAGTTTAATCTTCCAACAAAAGTAAGAAAAGTTTGGTATTATCCTTATTTGGAGTGTCCAACTTGGATTGACTTCCACTAATGGAAGTTAAATTCTTAAGATTTCCGGCACGTTTTACCTTCATCATTGCTTCGTTCAAATTGTGTGTGATTTGAGAAACATTAGCCATGATGATAATCTTGCTTGGCAATCTGGATGAATGATAATGGAGAATGTTATTATGAGAAAGCATAATCCTACCATCAAAAGCGATAAGATACTCGCAAGTGATAAAAGCAGCATCATTATCTTCTGTTAGCTCTGGAGTATATGGTGTTTTTGTAACATCCAAGAAGTTCTTTAAATCCTGATCCCAACAGAATACATTATTAATCTGCTCGATTTTAATGATCTGATTCAGTGTTTGAAGTGCCTCAGACTCATCTGCGCAATAGTTAAAAAATCCTCCGGAATGCGTAAAAAGTTGCGCAAATTTATAGTCCAAATCGGCATCACGAAGTTGGTCAGCCAGCTTTGTTACATCCGGCTCATCCTCTTCAGGTTGATTCATTATCTTGTTAACGAGTTTTTTGAACAGACTCAATTTTATGCAATTTTTTATTAATTATTACAAATGTAAAGAATTATTATAATACTCTAAAAACCAAAACTTTGTTTTATAAAAAAATCCTAATCAAATTAGGATTTTTTTATTTACAATTATTTTTAAAATATATTAACTATCTGTATTCAAGATGTTTCCAGCTTCGGCAGGATTGTCAAGACTAGATACAGGTTTCTCTGTCAATTCTGGGTCCCAAGCTCTTTTTCCGAAGATTTCCTCTAGGTCTTCGCGGAAAATCACTTCTTTTTCTAAAAGTTTATTAGCCAAAGCGTCCAACTTATCTCTATTTTCCGTAAGAATGGTAATCGCTCTTTGATATTGAGTTTCCACCAATTTAGAAATTTCTTCGTCAATTAGTTTCGCTGTCTGTTCAGAATAAGGCTTTCCAAAACTATATTCGGATTGACCAGAACTGTCATAATAAGAGATGTTTCCGACTTTATCGTTCAATCCATAAATCGTAACCATTGCCTGGGCTTGTTTTGTTACTCTTTCAAGATCTGACAAGGCTCCTGTAGAAATATTTCCGAAAACAGCTTGTTCTGCCGCTCTACCTCCAAGCGTTGCACAGATCTCATCCAACATTTGTTGAGTGGTCGTCAACTGTCTTTCTTCCGGAAGATACCAAGCTGCTCCAAGAGAACGCCCTCTAGGTACGATAGTCACTTTCAAAAGTGGTGCTGCATGCTCTACCAACCAAGAAATCGTTGCGTGACCAGCCTCGTGGAAGGCTACTCTTCTTTTCTCAGAAGGTTTGATGGCTTTATTTTTCTTTTCAAGTCCGCCAATAATTCTATCAACTGCATCCAAGAAATCTTGCTTGTTGACAGATTCGTGAGAATTTCTTGCCGCAATAAGAGCTGCTTCATTACAAACATTGGCAATATCAGCTCCACTGAATCCTGGCGTTTGTTTTGCCAAAAATTCTCTATCGATAGAATCGTCTAATTTAATTTTAGCCAAATGCACATCGAAAATCTGTTTTCTCTCGTGTAGTTCCGGAAGATCTACATAGATAGAACGGTCAAAACGTCCAGCTCTCATCAATGCTTTGTCCAAAATATCAGCTCTGTTGGTCGCCGCCATCACGATTACGTTCACATCTGTACCAAAGCCATCCATTTCTGTAAGTAATTGATTCAGTGTGTTTTCGCGTTCGTCATTGCCGCCTTGAAAACCGCCTTTTCCTCTTGCTCTACCAATTGCATCAATCTCATCAATGAAAATAATTGCTGGTGACTTTGCACGAGCTTGAGCAAAAAGATCTCTAACTCTGGAAGCTCCAACTCCAACAAACATTTCTACGAAATCTGAACCGGAAAGTGAAAAGAAAGGTACTTTAGCTTCACCCGCAACTGCTTTTGCCAATAAGGTTTTACCAGTTCCCGGAGGTCCTACCAAAAGAACACCTTTCGGGATTTTACCTCCCAATTTTGTGTATTTTTCAGAATTCTTCAAGAAGTCTACAACTTCCTGCACTTCTTCTTTGGCTCCTTCTAATCCCGCAACATCTTTGAAAGTCACTTGCAGTTTATCTTTCTCGTCAAATAATTTAGCTTTGGATTTTCCAATACTGAAGATCTGTCCACCAGGACCTCCAGCGCCACCGCCCATTTTTCTGAAAATGAAGAAATAGATCAATGCGAAGAATCCTCCCCAAATCAATACCGTGAAGAATATTTCTGACATCCCGCTTTGGCTTTTTCCAAATTCCATCCTAGCTTGTTTAGGAAGCTTGGTGTTGATACTGTCAAATTTTTCTTGAAAATATCTAAGGTCGCCATAGGTCAACACAAAATCTGGATTTGGTTTGATGTTGATCACAGAAAGAGGGTCGCTCTTTTTCTCTCCTTTTTGTAGTTCTGCTTTAGCTTCTTTGGTAAGATATACGTCAACTTTGGAATTATCTTTAAAAACCATTACCTCGCTTACTTTGCCTTGCTGTACCAGACCGTAAAAATCTTTTTCATCTATATTTTTCACCATAGAATCTCCCAAAAGTCCTGGAAGAAATATCAGTAAAATAAGTCCCAACAAAACTGGTATAAACCAATTGAATCCTTTGTTATTCATTCTTATTTTTTAAAAATTGATGATGCAAAATGCATCTTTTTTTAGCTTTCTATTTTCGTGATTTTGGCATCCCCCCAAAGCTCCTCGATATCATAATATTCTCGGATTTCTTTTTGGAAAATATGCACTACCACAGAAACGTAATCTACCAAAACCCACATAGAGTTCTCTGTCCCTTCTACGTGCCAAGGTCTGTCATTAAGGTCGTTTCTTACGTTTTTTTGTATGTTGCCTGCGATCGCAGAAACCTGTGTGTTAGAGTTTCCACTGCAGATGATAAATGTTTCTGCTGCTGCGTTTTCTATGTTTGATAAGTCGAAGACCAAAACGTCTTCCCCTTTTGTATCTTGAATCGATTCTACGATTTTGTCGATCAATAATTGTTTTTCTGTAATTTTACTCATTCAAAAAATTGTCTAATTTGCAAATTTATTGATTTTTATCTATTTATCTTTTGTTTTTAAGCCTAATAATCTCTTAAAGTTTTCCCAAATGAGCCATCTCATACATCGAAAAGAATGTTTTTCTACCAATGACGAAATTTTGTCTCTTTTAAATGAAGACGAATCAACTGCTGTTTTTACCTTTAATCAAACCAAAGGTCGTGGACAATATGGAAATGAATGGCGCATAATCCCAAATCAAAACCTTGCCTACAGCATCGCTGTAAAAACATCTGAAATCAATATCTCCAATACTTCTCTCAATTATTATACCGCTATTATGGTTCGGGCTTTTCTTGACAATCTGACCAATGCCAACGTAAAAATAAAATGGCCAAATGATGTCATTCTAAACGGGAAAAAGGTTTGCGGAATTCTTCTTGAAAGAAAGAAAATCAACAATGAGGAATATTACATTATCGGAATCGGAATCAATGTTTTACAAGAAGATTTTTCTCATATTCCTAAAGCGGGTTCGGTTTTGACAACCACAGGATTAAGTTTTGATTTGAAGGAATTTGCGAATCAATTTCACCAAAGTGTGATTTCTAAACTAAAAAATATTCCTTCTGAAGAAAAAATTTTGGTTGATTACAACCGAAATTTATTCAGAAAAGATGAGGTTTCTGTTTTTCAAAGAAACAAAATGCGCCAAAATGGCATTATAAAAAATGCTGACAAAAATGGTTTTATCTGGATTGATTTGGAAAATGAAGGTTTGCAAAAATTCTTTCACAAAGAGATTGAAATGCTCTACTGATTTATTTTGAATGCAAGGTTCGCAAAGATTTTATTTAATATTCTGTATATAAGTTCTCAAAAACACTTACGCTCAGCAAAGAATTAAAAAAAATTAGAATTCTTAAAATTATTGGTTGGCTCTTTTGATATAAAGATAAGCTGCAATTGGAGCAAAGACGATGTTTGGAAGCCACATTGCTAATAATGGCGTGAGTGTTTTGTTCTCGGAAACAACATTCAGAACCTGAAAAGAAAATACGAATAAAAACGCCAAAGCGATTCCTAAAGCTAGATTTAAACCTAATCCGCCACGTTTTTTCTCAGAAGATAGAGACAATCCTAAAAACGTCAAAATAATAATGGAAACAGGCATCGAAGTTCTCTGATAAAGCTCATTGTAAAAGGACGTTACATTGTTGTTTCCTTTCATTCTTTCACGCTTTATCATTTCGAGCAATTCGGGCGTAGTTTTGTTTTGGGCAACCAATTTATCCGGAAATAATTCGGAAGGCGGAAGCTTGAAATCCTGAATCTTCGTCGGTCCGTTTCCAAGAATCTCAGTATTATCTTTTTTTACAGTTCTTTCTGTATAATTATTGATAACAAAATTCTTTTTCTTTGCATCCCATTGGATGTCGGTCGCAGTAATTTGATACACCAAATTCTTGTTCTTATCGAATTTCTGATACATATAACCGGAACCTCGGTTTTCCTTTTTGTTGTAACTATTGACAAAGATATATTCGCTGGGATTGATGTTAGACGCGATTGTCATATTACCCAAAAGTTTTTCCTTGTTGATGGCGTTATAAGTGTAAGGTTCCAGAACGTTTTTCTTGATATTGGACCAAGGTAGAATAAAATGGTTGACGGCCAAAGTCACAAAAGCAATTAGTAAAGACGTAATCAAATAAGGTCTTGCAAACCTATGAAAACTTGCTCCACTACTAATAATCGCAACAATCTCTGTGTTGTTTGCCATTCTGGAAGTGAAGAAAATAACGGTGATAAAAACCAAAATCGACATAAATGTCAGAATCAGGTTCATAATCCAGAACGGATAGAAATTCAGTAAAAAATAACCAACTGTAAAACCATTGCTTTCAATCCTCGGAGTTTTCGCCTGAACGTCAACGACCATAATAATTACAGACAGCAACACCAACATAAAAATGAGGGTTCCCAAATATTTTTTGATGACGTAAAGGTCTATGATTTTCATTTGGTTGACAGTTGTCGGTTGTTAGTTGATAGTAATTTTATCTTGATTCTTTTTACTTTTCTCTTTTTTTACAGTCTTTGTTTTAACTGAGGAATAATTTGCTCTTTCCATTGATAAAAATCTCCAGCAATAATATGTTCTCTAGCTACTTTTACCAAATCCAGATAAAATGCCAAGTTATGAATAGACGCAATTTGTTTTGCTAAATATTCCTTCGCAACGAAAAGGTGTCTTACATAAGCTTTGCTATATTCTTGGTCAACATAACTGGTTCCAAACTCATCCAAAGGTGAAAAATCTGCTTTCCACTTTTCGTTTTTCATATTCATAACACCTTGCCACGTGAACAGCATTGCGTTTCTTGCATTTCTCGTTGGCATCACGCAATCCATCATATCCACACCAAAACCAATACTTTCCAGAATATTCCAAGGCGTTCCAACACCCATCAAATATCTTGGTTTGTCTTTTGGTAAAATATCTGTTACTTCATTGGTTATTCTGTACATTTCGTCTTCCGGTTCACCTACGGAAAGTCCACCAATAGCGTTACCTTCTGCTCCAGCTTCTGAAATAACCTCAGCCGAAATCTTTCTTAAATCCGAATAACAAGAACCTTGAACAATCGGGAACAATCTCTGTTTGTGACCGTATAATTCTTTATTTTCTTCAGTCCAAGCGATGCATCTTTTCAGCCAACGGTGTGTTAACTCCATTGAGGTTTTCACAGCATTATAATCACTTGGATAAGCAATACACTCATCAAAAGCCATAAAGATATCAGCTCCAATTTGTCTCTGGATTTGCATAGAAACTTCCGGCGACATAAAGTGCATACTACCATCGATATGAGATTTGAATTTCACACCTTCTTCAGTAATTTTTCTGCTTTTTGCTAAAGAAAAAACCTGATAACCACCAGAATCCGTCAAAATTGGCCTGTCCCAATTCATAAACTTGTGAAGTCCGCCTGCTTGCTCCATAATGTCCATCTTTGGACGAAGCATCAAATGGTAGGTATTTCCTAAAATAATCTGGGCTTTTATATCTTCTTTCAGTTCTCTCTGATGAACGGCTTTCACCGATGCAACAGTTCCAACCGGCATAAAAATCGGAGTTTGGATTTGTCCGTGGTCTGTCGTAATCACTCCAGCTCTCGCTTTGGACTCTGAAGTTTTTTCGATTTCAAAAAATTTCATTCGTATATCTTAATTTTTGCTTTCGACAACTGTTTTTGTCGAATAGAACTTGTTTTGCAAATTTATCTTGCTGGTACAGGAACAGTTCCGTTTGTATTTGCGTTGGTTTCTTTTAATTTTTTATTGATGTAAGCTTCCGCTTTCGGGTCTTTTGATTTGATAATATCTTGAGCTTTATTCATAATATCTTTCAAATCGTCAGGCTTCGTCATATAATATTTATAACTGTCCGAGAACAATTGACCTTTAATATTATATTTCTTCAGAATAAATCTTGTCGCATTTTCTGTATTGATATTTCCTCCGATAGTATAACTCTGGTCGTTGATGGCAAAATCTGCAATAATTTCAGACATTTTTTCTTCTGGTAAAATATCTTTCGGCTTTTCTATGGCTTCTGTACAAGACAAAATGCAGAAAATCATTGATATATAAAACAAATATTTCATAATCATTACAATTTTCCGATAAGGTTTTTCCATTTGAGATTCAAAACACCGAAAACAGCTTCTTGAATGATGCCGCCATTCATTTTACTTTCGCCTTCTGTTCTGTCTGTGAAAATAATTGGAACTTCCACAATTTTCAGATTTTTCTTGAAAACTCTATATTTCATCTCAACTTGGAAGCCGTAACCTTTCAATTTGATTTTATCAAGTCCAATAGCAATTAATGTTTCTTTTCTGAAACAAACAAAACCCGCCGTTGTATCGTGAATCGGAAGTCCGAGCACAAAACGCACATATTTCGAAGCAAAATAAGAAAGCAAAACTCTTCCCATCGGCCAGTTCACCACATTCACACCTTGAGAATATCTGGAACCAACAGACATATCTGCGTTTTTACAAGCTTCGTAAAGTTTGACTAAATCTTTTGGATTGTGGGAAAAATCGGCGTCCATTTCGAAAATGAAATCATACTCGTTATGAATTGCCCACTGAAATCCGTGGATATAAGCTTTACCTAATCCATCTTTTATCTTTCTAACCGTCAAATGAAGTTGAAGCGGATATTTTTCGCGAAGTTTTTTTACGATTTCCGCAGTCCCATCAGGAGAAGAATCATCTACAACCAAAATGTGAAAATCTTGTTGCAAATCAAAAACAGCCGAAATGATTTTTTCGATGTTTTCCTTTTCGTTGTAAGTTGGAATTATGACAAGTTTCTTCATCCGAGAAATAATTCGCAAAGATAATCTTTAATCACTAATGATTTTTTGGTTGATTGTAAATTAACTTTTTTTAATAAAAAAGAGTATTGAAGTCCAATATTCTAATGTTTTTGTTCTTGGGTTAAAAGCACGGATTGGAAATCTGCACTATTTGGTTATTTCAACATTAATCTCCATCTAAAACCCTTACTTTGTTAACTACTTTATTATTATAAAATTGAATTACTATCTTGTCATATTCCATTAATAATAATGCATCCTCACTATACCAATAATTTATCTTTATACTATCTTTATTTATGTTGTCTTTAGAAATATAAATAGGTTTCCCCAATAGATTATCCACACGATGTCTGTCATCACCGATTTTAATTTCATTAAAAGTTTTCATATCAAATTTTTCAGAATATTTGGTTCCTATTGAAGGAATTAAATGAGGAATGCCATAACAGAACAAGAGAAAAAGAAAAACAAAGGTTATTATAGATATAATTATTTTAAAAAATGTCTTCATGGTATATTAATTAAGATTAATTCTCATCAGATAAAAGACCTGCTCTATTCTGCAGATTTACAATTCATAACTTTTCTTTTAACGAAAAATATTGATGATTGATTGTCTTTTGAATAATTAATTTCGATGCATCCACTAAAACGAAACGAAGGGGAGAGAAACTTAATCCATTTAGTTTTTTGTAGATTGTAAATTGACTTTTTAAAGAAAAAAACACATCTTAAATAATATTCAGGAATTATTTAACCCATAAATATATCGATAGTAAAACTTATTCTTATTTTTGCAAAAATTTTTGACCGTTGGTAAGAATCGCAGAACATAATGATTGGGTGGTATATTGTATTCTTGGGAGTATCTTTATATACATTATTCTATTGTCTGTTTTCCAAAGAGATGCTAACATCAAGGACTTTTTGTTGCTTAAAATAGAAGATTCCAATAATCTTACGCCTTCTTGGCTAATCATTTCTATTGTGAAATGTATGATGACGGCACTTCTGTTATCTCAATTTGTCCCGATTGTTCCAAAATTATTTTCTATTGATATCTTTGGGTTTCAACTCAATAAATTTGGTTTTACATTTTTGACGTTGTTAAGTTTTGATGTCATCAAAAATATCTTGACCTTCCTTTTCTACTCCAGTATTGGTAGTGGTAAAAATTTGAAAGGATTGACCTTGGTCTCCAGCAAATTTTATTTTTTGGAATCTATTGCTTTTATAATGGCGTCTTTTGCGCTTTATTTTTTTCCAATCGACTTGGTGAAATATTTCTATTTCATCATCGGGTTGGTTATTTTTTCTTTCTTTTTAAAAAACTTAATATACATTTTCCATAATCAATCTATTTTGCCAGAAAAATGGTATTATAAATTTTTGTATATTTGCACGCTTCAAATAGTACCCGTTTTGGTACTTTGGAAGTTCTTATTTTATTAATATAACATACACGTTATAAGATGAAAATCAAATCTATTTTAGTTTCGCAACCTGCTCCGAATGAATCATCACCTTATTTGGAAATAGCAAAAAAAGAGAAAATCAAAATCGATTTTCGCCCTTTTATTCACGTAGAAGGTGTGGATGCTAAAGAACTCAGAACACAGAAAATTGACCTGACTCAATATACAGGCATTATTTTCACGAGTAAGAATGCGATTGACCATTACTTCCGTCTTGCTGAGGAAATGAGGTTTACGGTTCCGGATTCTATGAGATACATCTGTCAGTCGGAAGCGATTGCCAATTATCTACAGAAACACATCGTTTACAGAAAGAGAAAAATCAGTTTTGGGGAGAAGAACTTCTCAGATTTGGCTGCTTTGTTCAAAAAACATCCAAGTGAAAAATATCTTTTGCCTTCTTCTGATGTCTTGACGCCAGAGATTCCGAAAGTGTTAGATGCTGCCAACCTATACTGGACAAGAGCAATTATGTACAAAACAGTTGCGAGTGATTTGACAGATATCAACATCAAAGATTATGATATGTTGGTATTCTTCAGTCATCAAGGAATCAAATCTTTAGGAATCAACTTCCCTGATTTCAAACAAAACGATACCAAGATTGCTGTTTTCGGAACGACGACTCAAGCTGCTGCAGAAGAAGCAGGATTAACTGTCAACGTAATGGCTCCAACCAAAGAAACGCCATCTATGACAATGGCCATTGAAAAATATATCAAAAGCGTTAATAAGTAACAACGCTTTCACATAAATCAAAACCGTCTTCTTTCCGAGAAGATGGTTTTTTGTTTATTTTTGTTAAATCTGAAAATAACTTCAGACAAATACTTTCCAAAGAATGAATGCTCCAAAAGCAAAAAAAATAGATAAACTTCTAGAAATTCATAACGATAAAAGAAACGACCCTTTTTTCTGGATGAATGAACGTGAAAATCCGGAAGTTATAAAATACCTCGAAGAAGAAAACTCTTACACAGATTTTGTAATGAAGGACACAGAAGGCCTTCAAAACGAATTGTTTGAGGAGATGAAATCACGTTACAAAAAAGACGACCAATCTTTGCCTTATTTCTTTAATCAATATTGGTACATCGTCCGTTATGAAGACGGGAAAGAATATCCGATTTTTTCGAGAAAATTTCAAACTCTGGAGAATGAAGAAGAGATTCTTTTGGATGTGAATATCCTGGCAGAAGGCGAAGAATATTTTGATATCGGAAGCGTTTCCGTAAGTATTGATAATCAATTTATTGCTTATTCTTCTGATAAAACAGGGCGAAGAATTTACACGATATTTTTCAAGAATCTCAAAACTGGAGAAATTTTCGAAGATAAAATCGAGAATACGACAGGAAAAGCGGTTTGGGCAAATGACAACCAACATATTTTTTACATCAGAAAAGATGAAAGCCTGAGAGCTTATCAAATTCACCGACACGAGTTGGGAACAGATACAGAAAAAGATGTTTTGATTTTCCACGAAGAAGACGAAACTTTTGATGTTAATGTTTTTAAAACCAAATCTTTAGAATACATATTTATTTCCTCGTCAAGCACCAATGAAGATGAGCACAGGTTCATTCCTGCAGATAATGTTTTTGCAGATTGGAAAATCATTCAGGAAAGAACAGAGGATTTGGAATATTCTGTAGAGCATTATCAAGATGATTTTTACATCATTACAAATGCTGATGATTCTACTAATTTCAAAATTGTAAAGACCAAAGTTTCTCAGCCAGAGATAGAGAATTGGGTAGATTTCATTCCGCACAGAGAAAATGTTCTGTTGGAAGGTTTTGAAATTTTCAACGATTATTTTGTGATTGAAGAACGTGAAAAAGGACTTCTTCAAATCAAAATCATAGAAAGCAAAACAGGAGATTCTCACTATCTTCCATTTTCCGACCCGACTTACACGGCGTACATCGGAACCAATATGGAATTTGACACAGAAAAACTGCGTTTCGGATATACGTCTTTGACAAAACCTTCTTCCACTTACGAATACGATATGAAGGAAAAAACTACCAAACTATTGAAAGAACAGGAAGTTTTGGGAGGAAAATTCTTCTCAGAGAATTATATCTCGGAAAGAATCTGGGCAAAAGCCAGAGATGGAAAAGAGATTGCTATTTCTCTGGTTTATCATAAAGAAACCAAGAAATCTGCCGAAACGCCTCTTCTACTTTACGGTTACGGAAGTTATGGCCATACTGTGGATGCTAGTTTTTCCAGTGTAAGACTAACTTTGCTTGACCGAGGTTACATTTATGCTATCGCACATATCCGAGGCGGAGAATATCTTGGTAGGGAATGGTACGAAGATGGAAAAATGCTTCAGAAAAAGAATACATTTTTTGATTTCATTGACTCTGCAAAATATTTAATATCAGAAAATTACACTTCTCCAAAACATCTTTATGCAATGGGCGGAAGCGCCGGTGGGCTTCTGGTGGGAGCGGTTGTGAATTACAATCCTGAATTATTCAACGGGATTGTGGCGCAAGTTCCGTTTGTAGATGTTGTGACGACGATGTTGGACGATACGATTCCTTTGACCACGGGAGAATATGATGAATGGGGAAATCCAAACGAAAAGGAATATTATGATTATATGAAATCCTATTCGCCTTATGATAATGTTGAAGCAAAAAATTATCCTAATATCTTAATTACCACAGGGTTCCACGATTCTCAGGTTCAATATTGGGAACCTGCAAAATGGACGGCAAAATTGAGAGATTTGAAAACAGATAATAATATTCTGATTTTCAAAACCGATATGAGCTCCGGGCACGGCGGCGCAAGCGGACGTTTTGAAAGTTTGAAGGAAATTGCTTTGGAATATGCGTTTTTGCTAAAAATCGACCAGTAGCATCTTCTTTTTAACCTCATCTTTATACTTTCTCCCAACAGGAATCGTCGTATTATTGATTTCAATCTTGCTGGGAGAAACCGAGGTAATATTATCTTTATTAATCAAAAAAGAGCGATGGATTCTGACAAATTTGGATTCAGGTAATAATTCCTGAACAGATGTCAAGGTTTTCAGAACCGTGATTTCCGAATCAATGAGTTTGATTCTGCAATAATTCCGGAGACTTTCCACAAAAACAATATCATTGATTTTGATTTTCCTTACACTTTTATCGATTTTCAGATTGATGTAAGAATCATCATTATTGTCCAGAATTACAGCATCTTCTTTTAACAATTTATTCTCTTCATTCAACTCCGAATTATTTTTCTGGAGGTTTTCAATCGTTGTCAGATAAGTGTAAGCTATCGGAATCATCGAGGCGATATTGATGTCCAAGGCCGTATTCATTATTTCTGATATGATGAAAAATCCTGAATTCTTAAATTCTGGAAGGAAGTTCGGTTGAATGAAATAAAGAAACAACGGACGCTGGATAAAAATACTTATCAAAGCGACCAAAACGCAATACGAAACAAAGAAGCTGAAATATTTTTTCCGATTGAAAAACTTCGGGAACAGATAAAAAAGTGTGACATAAACCAACAACATCCTCGAAGGAAGACAAAATACCTGAATCAAAATATTCCGGGAATAATTGTTATCCGAAACGCCCCAAACAAATCCAAAAAAAAGAACAAACGCTGTCCAATAGAAAACGTGCTTCATCCAAAACTTGGATTCGAAATGTGTAAAAAACGATTGGTTCATATTTTTAAGGCTTTTCAAATTTAATTATTTATCTCAAATCAATTTCCCAGAATTGTTTTTTGTACAGAATAACCTGTCGTTTGTCCAAAAGCCTTGTAACAAAGGAAAACTAAAAATAATTTTGTTCAAAATTCAAACTAAAAAATGAAACTTCCAATTCAATTTTCAATTTTATTTTTAGCATTTATCTTTCCAATTTTGGGATTCGGTCAGGAAAATAAAGCAACACTTGAAGCTGTAGAATACCTGAAACAACATCCAAAAAGTCCGAAAGAATATCTTGTTTCGAAATTCAAAAATTATCCTCTTGTACTTTTGGGAGAAGACCACGCTGTGAAAGAAAATCTTGATTTTGTCAAAAGTCTTATTCCAGAATTGTATCAGGCTGGCGTTTACAATCTCTGTATGGAATTCGGGTCTTTTGAAAAGCAAAAAGAACTGGACGAATTGCTGAATGCAGAAATATTTGATGAAAGAAAAGCAAAAGATTTGTTCTTTTATTACAATGTCGGCTGGGCTTACAAAGAATATTTTGACATCTATAAAGCGGTTTGGGAATTCAATAAAACTTTAAAACCTAATGCGAAAAAATTCCGAATTGTTAATTTAAGCTACCAATACCGTTGGGAAAATTTCAAAGGAGGCGCAAGAACGCCCGAGAATATGAAAGCCGTTTTCAATCTGGGAACACCTGACCAGTTCCGGACAGAAATCATCAAAAAAGAAATCATTGACAAAGATGAAAAAGCCTTGATTTATATGGGGCACGTTCACGTTTTCACAAAGTACAGAATGCCAATCCTGAAAGTGAACAACGATGATTTTTGTGATTATGATGAAGGAATGGTAGGAAATCGTCTCTACAAATTAATGCCTGATAAGATTTTCAACATTATGTTTCACACACCGATGTATTCCAAAACGCAGTACAATCCGGCTTATGTTTCGCCTGCAAATGGAGAATTGGAAAATGCGCTTCAGAAACTTAATTATCCTCAGATTGGTTTCGATTTGATTAATACGCCTGTCGGGAAACTTTCAGATAATAGCTTTTTCAGTTTTTGTCATTCCGATTTCAAAATGGAAGATTTTTTTGACGGTTATATTTTTCTAAAACCTTTCAAGGATTTGACAGGCTGCACTTACGATGACGATTTTTTCACAGGAAAAGACTGGGCTTATATTGAGAATAATTTTCCGGACCCAGATTGGAGAAAACCTAAAAATTTGGAAGAATACAAAACTGCCATTAAGAAATATGTCGATATCAAAGACCGATACAAAGATGTGATTCAAACCTCGATTCCTGCTGTGAGTTATGGCAAAATCATCAGAATCAACAATTTTCCTTCGAAATATGTTGCTCCGAGAAATGTAGATATTTGGTTGCCTGAGAATTTTAATCCGAATAAAAAATATGCTGTTCTCTATATGCACGACGGACAAATGCTTTTTGACGGGTCAATTAATTGGAATAATTCTGAATGGAAAGTGGATGAAAATTATACAGAACTCAGCAAAAAAGTCAACCTGAAAGATTGCATCATTGTAGGACTTTGGAATACCGGAGCAACCCGACATTCGGAGTATTTTCCACAAAAAGCTTTTGAAAATTTATCTAAAGAATTGCAAAATCAAACGCTTGAGAAGTATTTTCAAGGGAAACTTCAGTCAGATAATTATTTGAAATTCATTGTAGAAGAGGTGAAACCTTTTATTGATAAAAATTATCCAACTCTGAAATACCGGGAAAATACTTACATCGCTGGTTCCAGTATGGGCGGGTTGATATCGATGTATGCGATTTGTGAATATCCTGAAATCTTCGGCGGTTCGGCTTGTCTTTCGATACATTGGATTGGAATCACAGACCTTTTGAATGACGAAATCCCAACAGCTTTCGAAAATTATCTCAGACAAAAACTTCCGAATCCGAAAACCCATAAAATCTATTTCGATTTTGGAACCGAAGGATTGGACAGTCATTATGAAAAACATCAGAACAAAGTTGACCAGATAATGAAGGAGAAAGGGTTTGATAAAAATAACTGGACGACCAAAAAATTCGAAATGGCTGACCATAGCGAAAATGCCTGGAGCAAACGATTATCAATCCCATTGGAATTTCTTCTGAAAAAATAAAAATCTCAAATTCAATTATAAAATGAAAAAATCACTTGCAATACTTTTACTTTTTCTCAGTTTCAATCTCATTCTTTCTCAAAAGATTGAACGAATAGAACCTGCCAATTGGTGGGTTGGAATGAAAAATAATTCGGTCACTTTGTTAATTTATGGAAAAGACATTTCAGATTTACAACCTGCGATTTCTTATTCTGGAGTTACTATTACTGAAAATAAAACGGTTGAAAATAAGAATTATCTGTTTCTGACCTTGGAAATAAGTCCTGAAGCAAAAGCCGGAACTGTAAAAATCAAATTTTCAAAGAATAAAAAAGTTGTTCTGACAAAAGATTTTCCAATTTATACTCGGGGCACTAACAGCTCCAATCGGGAAAGTTATGGCTCAAAAGATGCAATTCTTCTGATTGTTCCGGATAGATTCTCAAATGGCGATGAAAAGAATGATATTGTTAAAACAACTTTGGAACAAAAACTTGACAGAAATAATGAAGATGCAAGACACGGTGGCGATATACAAGGGATTATCAATCATTTAGATTACATCAAATCATTGGGTTATACTCAGATTTGGAACACACCTTTGATTGAAAATGATGAGCCGACGTATTCTTATCACGGGTATGCGGCGACAGATTTTTACAAGATTGACCCGAGATTTGGAAGTAATGAAGATTTGAAAAAACTATCGACAGAAGCTAAGAAAAGAAACATCGGTTTGATTTGGGATGTGGTGCTTAATCATTGTGGTTCAGAGTATTATTTCGTCAAAGACTTGCCTGAGCAAAGCTGGATTAATTATCCCGATTCGGAAAACAGAATCAGAACTAATCATCTTAAAACTACAATCACAGACATCTACGCTACCGAAATTGACAAAGAAGAATATCTCAATGGCTGGTTTGATGGCCATATGGCAGACCTTAATCAGAAAAATCCTTTATTGGCAAAATATCTAACCCAGAATATCATTTGGTGGATTGAATATGCAGGACTTTCAGGTTTGCGTGTTGATACCTATTCTTATTCTGACAAAAATTTCCTAGCTGATTGGACAAAATCCATTCTTGAAGAATATCCGAAAATGAACATCGTTGCCGAAGAAATGTCAAGAAATATTGGTCAGATTTCTTATTGGCAAATTGACAAAAATAACAGTGATGGTTACAAAAGTTATATGCCGATGATGATGGATTTTTCCATTAATGACAATATCGTTTCTGCGCTTAATGAAAAAAGCGGTTGGTTTTCTTCTTGGAGAAAAGTCTATGAAAGTGTCGCAAATGATTTCCTTTTTCCACATCCAAACAATCAACTGATTTTTCCGGACAATCACGATTTGGACAGATTTTATTCCCGTCTCAATAAAAATCTGGATAATTGGAAGCTTGGGATTGCGATGTATATGACGATGCGCGGAATGCCTCAGTTTTTCTATGGAACAGAAGTTTTGATGACCAATGACAAAGCCGGAAGCGATGGACAAAGAAGAAGCGATTTCTACGGCGGTTGGAAAGGCGATTCTAAAAATGCTGTGACAGAAGCAGGATTAAATAATGAAGAAAAAGAAGCGAAGAAATATTTTACCAATTTGCTCAATTGGAGAAAAACGAGTGATGCAATTGCCAATGGGAAATTCAAACATTATGCGCCGACAAATAATGATGTTTACGTTTACTTCCGATATACGGACAATCAAAAAGTGATGGTTTTATTAAATAAAAACAGTAATAAAGTAACGCTTGACCTTAGTCGATATAAGGAAATGATTTCTAATAGTTTCAAAGCAAAAGATATCATCTCTGGAAAAGATTTTACTTTTCAGAACACAATAGATATTCCAGCAAAAACTGCAATGATTTTGGAAGTGGAGAACTAAAATTCATTTTTTGTAAATTCGCAGGAAGATTATTAAAGCTCTGGTTTAAAAATTTTAAATCAGAGTTTTATTGATTCTCTCTATTAAAATACTTTTTGAGTATCGATGAAAATCAATAAAACATCCCCTATAAATTAAACAATGACAGAATCCGAAATCTGGAAAAAAATAGAACATTTCTTTGAAGTCAAC
This sequence comes from uncultured Weeksellaceae bacterium, assembly GCA_963530025.1. Lineage (GTDB taxonomy): Bacteria > Bacteroidota > Bacteroidia > Flavobacteriales > Weeksellaceae > Epilithonimonas. The sequence goes on along the minus strand of CAUSBY010000008.1, from coordinate 26,570 downwards.
TTTCAAACTGAGAAAAACCCACCAATAGAAACTTTTCTATTCATTATTGGTGTTCAGGAATTGGGAAGCGGGCAACAGAAATTCACTAAAGATGATAAAGTCAATTTGGTTCATATTGCGGTTTGCAGGTTGCTGGAACCTTTTGGCTACTACAAATTCACGCATTATGAAGATGGCTGGCCACAATTTGAAAAGTTAGATGACCTTCCTGAATTAAAACCTAACGAACAATCGCTTCTGATGAAAAAAGCGATTATACAGTATTTTATTGATGAAGAGATTGATTTGGAATAAAGTTTATATTCTCGCAGATTTAGCAGATGATAACCTTAAAAAATCTGCACAATTCGCTTAATCTGCGAGAACTAAAATTAAATTATTTCTAAACCAAAATATCCTCCAACTGATTCAATCCCATTTTGAAGCCTTCTTCAAAGCCCATTTCGATGAGCTGATTCATTTCTTCTTTCGAGTTGAAATGCAGATTGAAAGTCATTCTTGTACCTTCATCAATTCCTGTGAAACCAATCAGCCAAGAAGTTTGAGGCAAATCTGTCCTTACTTTTCCTTTGTCATCGGCGAAAGCATCTGTCCACGCAATACTTCTGTGAGGCATTATTTCGCCATAATTTGCTAGTGCCATTTCTTTTTCACCTTCCGGACCTTTCATTGCATACAACCAATTTCCGTTTTCTCGAAAGTCCATTTTTTCGGTTTCACATTTCCAAGGTTTTGGTGCCCACCATTGGTCAATCAAATCTTGCTTTGTGAAATAATCCCAAAGCGTGGAAACATCGGCTCTGTAAACTTTCATCACATAAACTCCTGTTTCCGAGTCCTTATTAAAAACAATTTCTGAGTTCATAACTTTTGCTTTTTATAAAATTAATTATAAAAAATCACACCAAACTTTTCTTATGGCAATATATTTGATATTCACAATAAAATGTTAAATCTTTTGATTTTAAGAAATATTTAATAATTACAGCGCGTTATTATTGTTGAGATATTCTTAAAAAGAGTAATTTTAACTTTTCAAACTTAAAAAAACATATGAACAACAAGTTTATTCCTATTATATCTGTTTTTATGACAATTTCCTTGGTAGTTTTTGTCTCTCTGCAGTTATATTGGATTAAAGAATTATATACTTCGCTTGAGCAGGATTTTTCTAATAAAGTTTATTCCGCATTAGAAACTTCCACTCAGAAAGTAAATCAAATCGAGGTCAACAAATATTGGAATGAGACTTATAACAATGTTGGAAAAGAGGTTTTAGCTTCTAAAAACCAACCAACTAAGACTTACATTCAGCAAAGTTCTGATTCAGCCAATCGTTCAAATATTCTTTTCCAAACAAGCATCGTTGAAAAACAAAATATTCCCGTTTCGGCAAAAGGAGATACTTTGTACACAACCAAACTTTACAAAGATGAAGGCCAATTAAAACTGAAAAGAAGTTCGCCAGAACCTTTGACAACCAACATCAGCCGAGATATTGATAATAATTCTTATCAGATGAAGGAATTTGCGCGTTTGAGTGCGACCAACCTTCCGATAGAAAAGCGTGTCGATAGCAAAACCATTGATTCCGTGATTTCAAAAGAATTGAGATTGAAAGGAATTGATACAAAATTTGGTTACGGTGTCATCAACAAAACCAATCAATTGACGACGATTGCGAACAATATTTATCTCGACCAAAAAGATAAAACCAATTACACTTATCCGCTTTTTACAGACAGCAAAGACAGAACGCTTTATACACTTGCAATTGTTTTTCCTAGAAAAGATTACTCTTTGGTTAAACATAATTTGCCAATGTTGTTGGGAACTTTTATTTCTTTATTGACGATTTTGGGGATTTATATTATCTCGATTAATTATATGATGAGACAGAAAAAGATTGCTGAAGTCAAGACCGATTTCATCAACAATATGTCTCACGAGTTCAAAACACCTTTAGCGACGATTTCTGTGGCGACGGATTCTTTGGCTAATGATAAAATCGCAACCGACCCGGATAAAGTCAAATACTATTCAGGACTCATAAAACAGGAAAATCTGAGGATGAAAAAGCAGGTAGAAACTGTTCTGAATATGTCCAAACTGGAACGAAACGAAATGCCTCTTCATCTGAAAGAAACCAACGTTCGAGAATTAATAAAAAGTGTTGCCGAATCTTTCCGATTGATTGTTGACCAAAGACAAGGAACGTTAATCACAGATTTCAATGCAACAAAATATAGTTTCTTAATAGATGAATTCCATATTTCGAACGCCTTAATCAATCTCCTTGATAACGCTAACAAATATTCTCCTGAAACGCCAGAAATAAAGGTTAGCACGAGAAATGAAGGAAACTGGTATGTGATAGAAATTTCTGACAAAGGAATGGGAATGGAAGCGACCAACAAGAACAAAATCTTTGAAAAATTCTTCCGAGAAGAAACAGGAAACATCCATAATGTAAAAGGACAAGGACTTGGATTGTCTTATGTGAAAAAGATTATTGAGAATCACAAAGGTCAAATCCACGTAGATTCTCATAAAGGAAAAGGAAGCACATTCACCATAAAACTTCCGATAGTATAATTTAGTTAATAATGAAAAATTAATAATTAAGATTTTGGAAAATACCGAGATTAAGAGAAATATCATCAGAGATAAGTCATTCGATTTTTCCGTAAGAATTATTAATCTTTTTAAATTATTAACTTCAGAAAGAAAAGAGTTTGTTTTATCAAAACAATTACTGAGGTCAGCAACATCGATTGGTGCAAATATAGAAGAAGGGATTGCTGCTTTCAGCAAAAAAGAGTTTGTTGTGAAACTTCAAATCTCTTACAAAGAAGCTTTTGAAGCATATTATTGGATAAAATTATTATATAAAACAGAATTTATAAATGAAGCAGAATTCAAATCATTAGAAAAAGATGTAGAGGAAATTATTAAATTATTGACAACTATTTTAAAATCAACTAAACAAAATATTAACGACACGAAGAAGTATTAATTCTTCATTTTTAATTATTAATTACAAGGCTATGAGCAACAGAATATTATTAGTAGAAGACGACCAAAGTTTTGGTGCAGTTCTTAAAGATTATTTGACAATCAACAACTTCGAGGTAACATTGGCAATCGACGGAGAAATGGGACTGAAAGAGTTTACAGAAAAGGAATTCGATATCTGCATTTTCGATGTGATGATGCCGAAAAAAGACGGATTTTCTTTGGCAGAAGATGTGAAGAAAATTGATAAAAACACGCCAATCATTTTCTTGACAGCAAGAAATATGCGTGAAGACATCCTGAAAGGTTACCAATTGGGAGCGGATGATTATATCACAAAACCATTTGATACCGAGTTACTTCTTTACAAAATCAAGGCAATTCTACAAAGAAGCGCTGTTTTGGAAAACGAAGACCAAGAGCAGTTCAAAATCAGTAATATCTTCTTCGATTCTATGTTGAGACAACTAAGAGTCGGCGAAAACGAATACAAATTATCTCCAAAAGAAAACGAACTTTTAAAATTGCTTTGCATTCACAGAAACGACTTTATGCCGAGAGATTTGGCTTTGAGAAAAATCTGGAAAAAAGAGAATTATTTCACAGCGAGAAGTATGGATGTTTACATCGCAAAACTGAGAAAACTCTTGAAAGATGACGAAGGTTTGGAAATCATCAACGTTCACGGAGAAGGTTTCAGACTATTAGTGAAAAACCCATAAAATAAAACCCTTCAGAAACTCTGAAGGGTTTTTTATTACTTTTTACATTGTACGTTTTACAAAATGCAATGATTTAATTCGTTGCCATATTCTGTTTTGGAGAATCTAGAATTGAGTCTTTCTTTTCACTATTTTTCAGCCATTGAGAACTTGCGAGATAATTCTGGTCTGGGAAATAAATAAAAAGACAAGTTCTGTTTTTTATCGTATTGATAATCGGTTTTGCCAAACTCGTCGGAACTGCTGGACATCCCCAACTTCTTCCCAATCTTTTTTCGGATTTGATGAAATCTTCACTCACATATTTAGCGCCGTGCATCACAATACAACGTTCCAAAGCTGCATCGTTATAACCTTTGTCCATTCCGAATAATCTCATAGAATAACCGTTATCACCGTTGTAAGTTTGTTCTGTCACATAGAAACCCATACTGGATTGATGCGAATCTTCTGTGTTGGAAAAGTTGGTTGCGAACTCTTCGCCCGTTCCTTTTCCGTGTGCAACTAATGTGTTGAACAACACTTTTTTCTCACCCAAATCGATTACCCAAAGGCGCTTTCTGTTGGAAGACAAACTAAAATCACAAACCGAAAGCAATTTTGCTGACGACTCTAGTTTTCCGGAAATTTTCAAATTTTGGAATCCTAAAAAAGCTTTTTCAAAGACTTCAAAATTCAATGTTTCATCCGTAAACTGCAGTTCTTTATAGATTTCTTCTGCTGGATTTTGTGATGAGAAATTCTTTTTTGGACTTAGTTTAATTTCTTTCGCTACCGTTTTGGCTTGAGAGATTTTGTTCTCAGAACTTGCCGGATAAAAAGAAGTGGTTACCAAATAAACTAAGCATAACAATAATGGGAATTTCTTCATTAATTATAATATTAGGTTTTTATTTTTAGTGGTGCAAAATTATATATAAATCATTTTCAATAGATTACAAAAATATTTTTTAACGATTTTTTAGTAAACTTTAACGCAATTACTCTTTTTTTGAACGATTTTTATTAAGACTTTATTATGATTAACATCTTTAAAGTTTTAAATTGCAGTAAACTTTTGAAGTATGTCAACACTTAAAATTGCAGGTCTCAATCTCGATATTTCTTGGAAAAACAAGGAACAAAACTTCAAACAAATTGAAGCAGAATTCGGTTCTGTTGAAGCAGATTTGTTTCTACTTCCTGAAATGTTTTCTACGGGATTTTGTATGGAAGCCGAAGAAGTTGCCGACAGAAATCTCGAAACTTTAACTTGGATGAAATCCTTTGCTAAAATTAAAAATTCAGCAGTTGCAGGAAGTGTTTCTGTGGAGGAAAATGGAAATTTCTATAACAGATTTTATTTTGTTTTTCCAGACGGAAGTTTTGAATATTACGACAAAAGACATTTGTTTTCCTATTCTGGAGAAGACAAAATCTATACAGCCGGAACAGAGCGAAAAATAATTGATTATAAAGGATTTAAGATTCTTTTACAGGTTTGTTTTGACTTGCGTTTTCCTGTTTTTTCGAGAAATCAAAATGATTATGATGCAGTTTTATACGTTGCGAATTGGCCAAAATCCAGAGTTGAAGCGTGGAAATCACTTTTAAAAGCTCGTTCGATTGAAAATCAGGCTTTTCTTTTTGGATTAAATCGAATTGGAACAGACGGCTATAACCTTGAATATGAGGAAAGTTCATTAGTTTATTTTCCAGACGGACGAGAAATATCTGAAAGAAAAAACAACCTCATAATAGCAGAATGGAACTTGGATGAATTGAAAGAATACCGAAATAAGTTTCCTTTTTTAAATGAAAGGGATGAGTTTGAAATTATTCCTTAGTTTTGCAGAAAAGCTTTAACCAATGAAAAAAATCTTTTCTTTATTAATTTTAAGCATTATTCTTTTTTCTTGCTCGAGAGATAATGAAGATGAAGTTATCGAAAATAATGAACCATTAATCTCAAAAATGAATCTCATTTTATATCCTTATTCCTCTTCTTATAACAATGCTGAATTAAGCTTTCGATTTGAATATGATAAAGATAAAAATTTGACAAAAAAAATCGGCGGTTTTTTACAGTCGAGCTGGGGAACAGGCTACGAAGGCTTTGGTTTGTATTTTACTGATAAGATATACACAAACCTTATCTATAATAATAACAATGTGATTGTGGAAGATTTTTCTTACTCTTCTGAATTTAGCGTTTTGAAAAACTCTAAATTTTTTGTTTTAAAAAATAATCAAATTCAACAAAAAGAAATACCGTCTTCAAATAATAGTTACTTAGATAAAAAACTATCCTACAAATATGTAAATAATCAAATAAGCGAAATATATACAACGCTCCCAAATATGCCTTATGACCCAACAGATACATCTGATTATAAAGAAACTTATATCGAAAATTTCTTCTATGATTCTAAAGGAAATTTATCAAAAACAGAGTACATTCTGCAAAATAATGGCATTAATACAAAAGAAAAGATTGTTAGAGTTTTTGAAGATTACGACAACTCATACAATCCTTGGAAAAGATTTATATTATTAGATGAATATTTTTATCGTTCAATTTCTAAAAATAATTTTAGAAAATATACTGAAGTAAAATATGATTTTGCAGGTAATGTTACATCAACAAAAGAACAGACCTGGACCTTTAATTATGATTCTAGCGGAAATATTATCATCAATTAGAATATTGCTCCAGTAGTCCAACCAAAGAATTAACATCGTGAACACCACTTTCTTTCCAAAGCAATTCTCCATTTTTGAAAATCGCTAAAGTCGGAACTCCACGAACTCCATTTTCTGATGCAATTGACGGAAATTGGTCAACATCAATTTTTACGATTCTCGCTTTTTCGCCAACTTGCTCTTTTACTGAATTCAAAACCGAAGACTGAACTTTACAAGGCTGACACCAAGTAGCAAAAAAATCAATAAGAACAGGACGTTCAGATTGGATTAACTCTTGAAATTTTTGTGACATAATAATAGAAATTGGAGTTACAAAGTTTTACTTTGACATACAAAATTGCTCAATGGAAATTTCTCTGTTTTCTTAATCGCATTGAATCCACCGTCAACTTCTGTGAAATTCCTATAACCTCTTGACTGCAAAATACTCGCCGCAATCATACTTCTATAACCTCCTGCACAATGAATATAAAAATGTTCAGAATTATCTAAAGAATTTACCCAATCATTGATATAAGCCAAAGGTTTGCTGTAAGCTTCGTTGATGTGTTCTGCTTCATATTCGGTTTCTTTTCTAACATCGATAACCTTCACATTTTCTGAAAATTCATTAGCAAATTCTTCTGCAGAGATTCTTCTGATTTCGTCCGTTTCTTTTCCAGAATTTTTCCAAGCTTCAAAACTTCCGTCCAAAAATCCTAAGACATTATCAAAACCGACTCTACTCAATCTGGTAATTACTTCTTCTTCGGTTCCTTCGTCAGAAACCAAAAGAATCGGTTGCTGAACGTCCACAATCATTGCTCCAACCCAAGGTGCAAAATCACCTTTGATTCCGATATTGATAGAATTCGGAACAAAACCTTTGTGGAAGATTGCGGCACTTCTGGTGTCCAGAATCAAAGCTCCGGTTTCTTCTGCCGCAGTCTCAAAATCTTCTACAGACAAAGGATTATTTCCTTTTTTCAGAACCTGGTCAAAACTTTCGTAGCCGCCTTTGTTCATTGCTACATTCATCCCGAAATATTTTGGAGGAGCTGTTAATCCGTCAAGAACTTCATTAATAAAAGATTCTTTGTTTGGCTGATTAAGAGCGTAGTTCGTTTTTTTCTGATTTCCCAAAGTATCCACCGTTTCTTTCTGCATATTTTTTCCGCAAGCAGAACCAGCACCGTGAGCCGGATAAACTGTAATGGAATCATCCAAAGGTAAAATCTTGGTTTGAAGACTTTCGTAAAGCATTCCAGCTAAATCTTTTTCAGTGATTTCGCCAGCTTTCTGTGCTAAATCTGGTCGACCAACATCGCCCAAAAATAAAGTGTCTCCAGAGAAAATAGCTGTTTCTTTTCCTTCTTCATCAATCAGAAGAAAAGTTGAACTTTCCAAAGTATGTCCCGGCGTGTGAAGAACTTTTATCTTGACTTTTCCAATTTCAAAAATTTGATTGTCCTCAGCAATAATGGCTTCAAAATCTGGTTTTGCGGTTGGTCCGAAAACAATTGGAGCATCCGTTTTTTTTGATAAATCAAGATGTCCCGAAACAAAATCTGCGTGAAAATGTGTCTCAAAAATATATTTAAGTTTTACTTTATCTTTCTCCAAACGCTCAAGATAAGGCTTCACTTCTCTTAGCGGGTCAATGATTGCAGCTTCGTTTTCAGAAGTGATGTAATAAGCGCCTTGAGCAAGACAACCAGTATATATTTGTTCGATTTTCATTGTGAATCAATAGATTATATTCAAAAACTTAAAGTTTAAATTATTTGAACTTTTTACAAATACAAATATGAGGTTATTTGGATTAACTATAAATAATTTTTAACTGATATTATTTATGATTCCGATTTAAATTTAAACAAATGCTTGATTTTTTAAATCGATTTTCAAAGCATTATCGAACCAAAGCCCAAATTCCAGCACCAATTCCGGCATAAGCAACAACTGTAATGATATCAGCTACCGGCTGGGAAAAACGTCTTTCCGCAATTGTAGATTGATTGATTTGGTTTTTATGAAATTTAAGAATCTTTTTCGGTTTATGAATCACGTGTGCAACCAAAGTGTCACTTTCCCATTTGTCAACCTGTATTTTGTAACTTCTGTCTGCTACATCTATTTTAAAAAACTTTCCTGCCTCCAATTTTTCTGTGATATTGGTTGGTTTTGGCTTTTTATCTTTTTCGTTCTCCGATTTGATATTTCTGGGTCCTTTAGAAGCTATTTTTGCAATGCTTGCTTGGGTATCCGCAATAGAGCTAACGGCAACTTGCTCATTGGATTTCAGTTCTGCCTCACGTTTACTTCGTGGTTCACTTTTGCTTTGTTTTGTATCATCAGTTTCTGTACTAACTTTGTAGGTGTAGCAGCTTATCAGAGAAAATGACAATATAAGGAGGTAAAAATGTTTTTTCATTAGCCAAATTTAAGAATTAAACGGATTATTTTTAATTTTCTTTTAATGAATCTCTTTTAATTAATTTTTGAAAAGAACAATTTATTAAAATTCATTTTTATTATTTTTATTGAACCAAAACAATTAATATGATTCTTAATCCTGTTGATATCGTAGAACACATTGATAAAGAAGATTTTCAAAAGAAGTATTTCAAGCCGCACAAACCACTTCTGATAAAAGATTTTGCAAAGCAATGGGGCGCTTACGAAAAATGGAATCTCGATTATATCCGTGAAAAAGCTGGTGAACAAGTTGTTCCAATCTACAACAACAAACCTGCAGATGCCAATAAAAGTTCTGATACTCCAGCAATGGAAATGAAGATGAAGGATTATATCGATACCATCAAAAGTAAACCTTCTGACCTCAGAATCTTTTTTTACATCATCACTGACAAATTACCAGAATTACTGAAAGATTTCACTTATCCGGATTTGGGAATGAAGTTTTTTAAACGACTTCCGACCTTGTTTTTTGGTGGAAGTGAAGCCCACGTTTTGATGCATTATGATGTTGATTTGGGAGATTTTTTCCACGTTCACTTTGGAGGGAAGAAAAGAATTTTATTGTTTGACCAGAAGCAAAATGAATTACTTTATAAAGTCCCTTTGTCCGTTCATACGATTGAAGAAATTGATTATGACAATCCCGATTACGAGAAATACCCAGCTTTGAAATATGCCACAGGAACGGAAATTCTAATGGAACACGGCGACGCATTGTTTATTCCTGGTGCTTTTTGGCATTACAACCGTTATCTGGAACCTGGATTTTCTTTATCTATAAGAGCTTTGCCTAATCGGCCTTCGAAGTTTCTGAGTATGCTTTACCACGTTTTCATTATGCGATATACGGATAAGCTGATGCGAAAAATCTTCAAAGCAAAATGGGTAAAATATAAAGAAGAATGGGCTTATAGAAAAAGCTCGAAAGCTTTAGAAAAGTTGAATAAAAAGTAAATTTCTTAAAAACTTCCTTCTTTTTTCTGTTTATTAATTTCGTATTTTAGCGCTTCTAAAATTCAGAAAATTGGCTAAGAAAGAAACTCCGTTAATGACGCAATACAATACGATTAAGGCGAAATATCCTGATGCATTATTGCTGTTTCGTGTCGGAGATTTCTATGAAACTTTTGGGCAGGATGCGATAAAAACATCGCACATTCTCGGAATTGTTTTAACAAAAAGAGCCAATGGTGAAGGTCATATTGAACTCGCTGGATTTCCACATCATTCTGTAGATTCTTATTTACCAAAGCTTGTTAGAGCAGGAATGCGTGTTGCGATTTGTGACCAATTGGAAGACCCAAAAACCGTTAAAGGAATTGTAAAACGTGGCGTGACGGAATTAGTAACGCCCGGAGTTACGTTCAATGACCAAGTCTTATCCTCTAAGAAAAATAATTTTCTACTTTCTCTTCACAAAGAAAAAGAAAAGTACGGAATGGCACTTGTGGATGTTTCTACAGGTGAATTTCTTGTGAGTGAAGGAAATTTGGAGAAATTACTTCACATCGTTCATACATTTGATCCAAGCGAAATTATCTATCAAAGAACGACTGAACTTCCAACGCAATTAAAAAACAAAAGTGCTTTCAAGCTGGAAGATTGGGCGTTCAAATATCCTTATGCTTACGAAAAACTGACTTCGCATTTCAAAACACAGTCTTTGAAAGGTTTTGGAATTGATGAACATAAGTTAGGGATTACGGCTGCAGGAGCAATTTTCGCTTATTTAGTTGAAGATACACATCACGCACTTTTACAGCACATTACGAGAATTCAAGTGATTCCGCAGGATGATTATCTGATGATGGATAACTTCACTTTGAGAAACCTCGAGATTGTTTATTCTGCCAATCATCAAGGTAAATCTCTTCTTGATATTATCGATAAAACGTCTACTCCGATGGGCGGAAGATTGTTGAGAAGACGTTTGATTCTTCCCTTGAAAAATATCGGCGATATCAACAGAAGATTGAACTTGATTGAATTTCTTAATAAAGAAGATTCTTTGAAGTATGACATCAAAGATTTGTTAAAAGGAATTTCCGACCTCGACAGGTTAATTGGAAAATTAGCGGCCGAAAAGATTTCACCGAAAGAATTAGGTTATCTAAGACAAAGTATTATTAACATTAATGAAATTAGAAAACACCTTCTGAAATTTCCTGATGTTTTGGCTTGGATTGACCCATTTATCAATCTAGAAGAATTAATCGAATTCATCAAAAATCATCTGAATGACGAGCTTCCTGTGAACATCAATAAAGGAAACGTCATCAAAGAAGGAATCTCAGAAGAATTGGACCATTTGAGAAATCTTCAAAACAAAGGCCGCGGTTTCTTGGACGAAATGTGTCAGCGTGAAATCGAAAGAACCGGAATCACAAGTTTGAAAATTGATTTCAATGGTGTTTTCGGCTATTATATCGAGGTTCGAAACACGCATAAAGATAAAGTTCCGGAAGATTGGATTCGTAAACAGACTTTGGTCAATGCCGAGCGTTACATTACCGAAGAGTTAAAAGAATACGAAAGTCAGATTCTTGGCGCTGAAGATAAAATTGGAAAATTAGAATTAGAACTTTACAGAAATGTCTGTGAAAATGTTCTGATTTATATTGACCAATTACAGGAAAATTCAAAGCTTGTTGGCGAATTGGATTGTGCTGTTGGTTTGTCTGAGTTATCGGTTGAAGATAATTATACAAAACCGATTCTGAATGATTCTTTCTCAATTGATATTCAGGAAGGTCGACATCCAATCATCGAAAAGTCTTTACCGCTTGGCGAATCTTACATCCCGAATGATGTTTTTCTGGACAGAGATTCTCAACAAATCATAATGGTAACCGGACCCAATATGGCCGGTAAATCAGCAATTTTGAGACAGACGGCAATTATTTCTCTGTTGGCTCAAATCGGAAGTTTTGTTCCTGCAAAACACGCAGAGATTGGAACTCTGGATAAGATTTTTACGAGAGTTGGCGCAACGGATAATTTGTCTGCCGGCGAATCTACTTTTATGGTGGAAATGAATGAAGCTGCGAATATCCTTAATAATATCTCGGACAGAAGTTTGATTCTTTTGGACGAAATTGGACGTGGAACTTCTACTTACGACGGCGTTTCTATTGCTTGGGCGATTGCGGAATATCTTCATCAGCATCCAACTCAACCGAAAACATTGTTTGCAACGCATTATCACGAACTGAATGAGATGTCGGTCAACTTCGAAAGAATCAAGAATTTTCACGTCTCTATTCAGGAAGCGAAAGGCAATATTATTTTCCTAAGAAAGTTGATTTCGGGAGGAAGCGAGCACAGTTTTGGTATTCACGTAGCGAAGTTGGCAGGAATGCCTTCTAAGGTTGTGAATCGCGCTAATGAAATTCTTAAAACTTTGGAATCTACAAGAACAACTCAAGATTCAGGAGAGAAAATAAAACGTGTGACAGAAGAAAATCTTCAGCTTTCATTCTTCCAATTGGATGACCCTGTTTTGGAAAACATCCGAGAAGAATTAACAAAAATCGACATCAATACATTGACACCAATTGAAGCTTTGATGAAGTTGAATTCGATTAAGAAGATGATTGGGCGGTAATTAATTAAATGTCATTGTCAGAGGAAGCTTATATCGGCTTTTTACTGGTTTCCCATTTAATGTTGCTGGACTCCATTTCCCTCTAATCTTCTTAATTGCAGCGATGGCTAAATTATTAAAAGTATCATCTCTTCCGGCAGCGAAAAATCTAATTATTGAACCATCTTCATCAATAATAAATGTGATAAGTGTTTCGTAAGTTCCACTACCTTTAAACTCTTTTTTGGAATCAAAATGTTTTTGAAACATTTTCCTAAATCTATCAACCCCATCCTCGTATTTTGCGGAAACATCATATTCTTTGGTCGCTAAATCTTCTGTTTGTATAGTTTCTTGTGAGAAAACATTTACATTTAAAAAGAATATTATAAATAATAAAATATTTTTCATACTCGAAATTTATTTCAAATATAATTAAATATTTATATCAATTGAACGGCTTTACTTTACAGTATTATTCGAAATTATATTCTAGAGAAATCTTTGTAGAACCTACGCTCTTATTTCTAAGATTTTCTGTGCTATGGTCTTCTTTTTTTAAGATTTTATTTTCAAAAATCAAATCAAAAATTATTATTAGATATTAGCGGTTGCCGGAAATCTAAATCTTGACCTTACTGTTGTTCCCTTTACTTTTGCTGGAGACCATTTTGTTTTTATTTTTTTGATTGCTCTTACCGCTTGTTCGTTAAAACTTTGATTTTCTCCGCTGGCTTTCAAATCAGAAATTGTCCCATCTCTTTCTACGACAAAAGTCACTACTGTACGAAAAGTTCCTTTTCCCTGCACTTTATTAATATTGACATTTTTTGCGAATTCATTCCTAAAACTAGGAATTCCTTCTGGGAATTCTGCTGCTTTATCAACAACTTCTAAAATTTCGTTTTCATTTTTTTCTTGAGAAAAAGCGGAAATGCTAAAAAGTAAAACAAATAATAGTAATAATTTTTTCATAGTTATTTTTCTTCAAAGATATTCATTAGCAGAAATTAAGTCAAGTGTCAAAAGTATTTTTTAAATTTGAATATGAAGACTTTAGTAAAATTTCTCTTGTTGATTTTTCCGTTTGTGATGAATGCACAACTTCAAACTGATGTTTCTTTGATTAAATATGAAGACTTGGAAAAACGCATTAGTCAGGAAAAAGATAAGTTTGTTGTAGTCAATTTCTGGGCGACAACTTGTGCGCCTTGTGTGAAGGAATTGCCTCATTTCATAGAAGTAAATAATCAATTTAAAAGTCCGAGGTTCAAAATGCTTTTAGTTTCTTTAGATATGGCGAGAGACAAACAGAAAGTCATCAATTTTATAAAAAATAAAAACCTAACTGCAGAAGTTGTAATTCTGGACGATAACAAAAGGATGAATACTTGGATTCCCAGATTCCAGAAAGATTGGGAAGGCGAGATTCCTGTGACGTTGTTCTATAAAAATGGAGAAAGGGTTTTCTTTAATAATGGAGAAATGTCTTTGGAAGAATTAGAATCTGCAATCAGTAAAAATTACAATCCATAAAATATTAATATTATGAAAAAAATAAAATGGCTTTCCTTCGGACTAATCCTGATTTTAGGATTATTGAGTTTTACCAAAGTTTATAATTCCGGTTATCAAGTTGGTGATGAAGCAACAGATTTTAAACTGAAAAACGTGGACGGAAAAATGGTTTCGTTAAGTGATTTCAAATCTGCAAAAGGTTTTATCGTTGTTTTTACCTGCAATCATTGTCCTTATGCTAAGAAATATGAAGACAGAATCATTGCGCTGGATAAAATGTACAAAGACAAAGGTTATCCCGTGATTGCAATCAATCCAAACGACCCTACTGTTCAGCCACAAGACGGTTTTGCTGAGATGCAGACAAGAGCAAAGGAAAAAGGATTTACTTTTCCATATTTAGTAGATGAAGGACAGAAAATCTATCCAATTTATGGAGCGACAAAAACACCACACGTTTATATTCTGAAAAAAGAAAACGGGAAAAACATTGTGAAATATATTGGAACAATTGATAACAACTACGAAAATCCAAATGATGTTTCCGATTATTATGTTCAGGATGCAGTGAATCAGCTTTTGAAAAACGAACCTGTCAAGACCGAGAAAACGGTCGCAATTGGTTGTACAATAAAAGTGAAAAAATAAAAAAATCGAGGTAATAATTGCCTCGATTTTTTGTTATGTTTTATAAAATACTATTCCGTGAAAATTAATTTTAAATTCGATTACAAAAACTTTCTTCTCGCAGTCTTCATTTTCATCATAGAAGTTCTGATTGCTACAAAACTTAAAGATATTTTCTTTGTAAGAGCTTATCTGGGTGATGTTTTTGTTGTAATGCTCATCTATTATTTCATCAAAGCATTTTTTGACTTCGATTCAACAAAACTGATTATTGGAATTTTTATATTTTCCTGTCTGATTGAGTTTGCCCAATATTTTCACTTTGGAGAATTAATGGGTTTCAAAGACAATCGAATTATGATGATTGTCCTTGGGAACTCCTTCAGTTGGTTGGATATCCTTTGCTATTTTGCTGGATGTGTCATGCTATTTTTGATTTCCAAAATTAGATTGGAACAAAAATAACAGCAGCAATAGCAGCAAGACCAATCAAGATAGATAAAACAACATCTGGTCTCTTGATGTCCCTTACTTCACTTCTCTCGATTTCCACCATTTCTCCAGCTTTGTTCTTGCCATAGATCTTAGCCGCATCTACTTTTATAATTTCCAGCTTTTGAGATTTGGCATCCTTTGTCTGGATCGTGTATTTTTTATAAAGTTCCAGTGTATTATCATACATCGGCTTGTTTGGTGTGACAACTCTGGTCTGACAAGAAATCATTGTAATCAAGATTGATAAAACCAAAAAAAATGTTTTAGAAAATTTCATTATGTTATAAGATAAATAAATATGGATTCAAATTTAATAAAATATTTCATTATTCAATATTAATATGTTGGGCAATCAGCCATGCTTCGCTCCAACATGCCTGGAAATTAAAACCTCCTGTAACAGCATCTATATCAAGAACTTCGCCAGCAATATAAAAATCTAAAAGAATCTTTGAGGACATGTTCTTAAAATTAATTTCTTTAAGATCCACGCCACCTGCTGTCACAAACTCGTCTTTGAAAGTCGATTTTCCTGTAACAGAGAATCTTTTTTGACAAAGATACTCAAAGATCTGATCCATTTCTTTTTTTGAAAGATTAGCAATCTGTTTTTCTGTATCAATTTTACAAACCTCCAAGACCTTGTTCCAAAAACGATTGGTCACATCAAAGATTTTTGCCTGCCCAACTGTTCTTTTTGGATTGGTATTTTTAAAATCCTTAAACAATTTTTCAGCTTCCGAAATTGATGTAGAAATAAAATTGACCTCTATATCAAATCGATATTTAAGTTTAGATAAAGTTCTCGCTTCCCAAGCCGATATTTTCAAGACTGCAGGTCCGGAAAGTCCCCAATGTGTTATCAAAAGGGGGCCGGACTCTTCTGTTTTAAGACTCGGAATCCTAATTTCTGCATTAGCAAAACTAGTTCCGGGAATATCTTTTAGCAAATCATCCTTGATATTAAAAGTAAATAACGAGGGAACTGGCTCTATTATTTTATGGCCTAAATTTTCGATAATCTTTAAAGATTTTGGAGAACTCCCAGTCGTATAGATCACAATATCTGCTGTGAAATCACCTTGTTTTGTTTTGATGAGGTAAGTTTCATTATTTCTAATGATTTCTGTAACTGAAACTTGAGTTTTAATTTCAAAACCTTTATTTCTAACTTCATTAGTTAAAGCATTCATGATACTTTGAGAAGAATCTGTCGTCGGAAATATTCTGTTATCTTTCTCGATTTTCAAAGTAACATTTCTGGTTTCGAACCAATCCATTGTATCGCCTGGTTGGAATTTAGTAAAAACACTTAGTAATTCGCGGTTTCCCCTTGGATAAAAACCTACCAATTCTTTTGGGTCAAAACAAGCGTGTGTTACATTGCATCTTCCGCCTCCGGAAATCTTAACTTTTTGTAAAACATCAGAATTTTGCTCGATAATTGTGACATAGAATTTTTCCTCGTCAAGATTAGCTGCCGTAAAAAAGCCAGCAGCACCTCCGCCAATGATGATTACCCTTTTCTTTTTTGACATTAATTATAATTTGTCGTTTTATATTCGATGCACAAAATTACATTTTTAATATCCACCTCAAATGGTTAATTTTGAAGAATATTAAAAATCGAAAACATGTCTGTTTATTATCATAAATTTGAAGTAAGATGGAGCGATATAGATGCTAATCGTCATCTTGGGAATTCAACCTACGTTGACTATTGCTCGCAAACTAGAATGGCTTTCCTTAATAAAAATAAAATCGGGTTGACACAGCTTAATCGTTGGGGAGTTGGTCCTGTGATGTTGCATGAGCGTTATTCTTTCTTCAAAGAGATCTATGCCGATCAGACCGTTTATGTGGGATTGGAAGTGGCAGCGATGTCGGAAGATGGGATGATCTATCAGTTTGTCCACAAGTTTTATCTACCCGATGGAACGCATTGTGCAACAGCAGAAGCAACAGGCGTTTGGATAGATATGATGTTGAGAAAAACAACAACGCCACCAGAAGATATTATTTTGGTAATGAACGAATTCAAATCTGAAAATGTGCAGACCATCTCCAGAGAATTCTTGAAAACATTGCCTTTCCGACCAGAGAATATTGACACTTCTCTATTAGAGAATTTTAAATAATTTTTTTTAATTAATGATATTCAAAGTTTATCATTAATCACATATAATTCATCATTAATATAAATTATGCTCGAAGATAAATCACAAGAACTAACGCCCATTTCCAAGCTTGGAGAATTCGGATTGATAAAACACTTAACAGAGAATTTTCCGATTGTCCAAACTTCAACAAAACTTTCAATTGGCGACGATGCAGCTATAATTGATTCTGAAAATCAAAAAGTTGTAGTTTCAACGGATATGCTGGCAGAAGGCGTTCATTTTAATTTGGGTTATGTTCCTTTGAAACATTTGGGGTACAAATCTGTTGTTGTGAACCTCAGCGATATTGCTGCAATGAATGCAACGCCAACTCAGATTTTAGTTTCTCTTGCTGTTTCCAACCGTTTCCCTGTTGAAGCTTTGGAAGAAATCTATGCCGGAATTGCTTTGGCTTGTAATAGATATAAAGTTGACTTAATTGGCGGAGATACAACAAGTTCCAATGCTGGTTTGGTGGTAAGCATTACAGCGATTGGTCTTGAGAATGAAGAGAAAATTGTTAAAAGAAGTGGTGCAAAACCAAATGACCTTCTAGTTGTCACAGGAGATTTGGGTGGTGCTTATCTTGGTCTTCAAATTTTGGAAAGAGAGCATTCTGTCTATTTGGCAAACCCAAATATGCAACCAGAAATGGAAGGCTATGATTATATTCTTGAAAGGCAATTGAAACCAGAAGCAAGAACTGACATCAAGAAAAAATTAGAAGAGTTAGATATTCTCCCAACTTCTATGATTGATATTTCTGATGGATTGGCTTCGGAAGTTCTACATCTTTCTGATCAATCGAAAGTTGGCTTCAATATTTACGAAGAGAAATTACCGATGGATGAGACCACGATCCATACAGCAGACGAATTGAACCTTAATCCTGCAATGGCAGCTCTAAATGGAGGAGAAGATTATGAGCTATTGTTCACTATCTCTCCTGAGGATTTTGATAAAATCAAGAATCATCCAGATTTCACCATTATTGGTCACGCAACTGAAGAAGCACAGGGGAGTTTTTTGGTAGCCAGAGGGTCGAATCAATTGATTCCCTTGACTGCGCAAGGTTGGGATGCATTCCTAAATAAAGAATAGTTTTTGGAATAAAACTTGTAAAACACATTCATATTAAAAAATAGAACGATGAAAATTTTAAAAATTTCTTCTTATGCTTTGGTTGCTTTAGGTCTTACGGCTTGCGTTACCAATCCGATTACGGGAAGGTCTTCTCTTCAAATTGCCAATAATTCTGAGATTGCAACAGCTGCAGCATCGGAATATAAAACAACTTTATCGAGTTCTAAGGTCGTTACTGGAACAGCGGATGCCAACAGAATCAAAAACGTTGGAGCAAAGATTAAAAATGCAGCTTACACTTATTATAAAAGTATTGGTAGAGAAGCAGATCTTGCAAACTATAATTGGGAATTCAATCTAATTCAAGATGCTCAATTAAATGCTTGGTGTATGCCTGGCGGAAAAGTAGCTTTTTATACCGGAATAATGCCTGTTTGTAAAGACGACAATGGAGTAGCTGTGGTAATGGGACACGAGGTTTCACATGCTTTGGCTGGTCATGGCAATGAAAGAATTTCTCAAGCAATGATTGCTCAATATGGGGGAAGTATTATTGGTGGATCCGTGTCCAATAGTCAATGGGCTGGTATTTTTGAAAAAGTTTACCCTGTGGGCGCGCAAGTTGGTCTTTTAGCATACGGAAGAAAGCAGGAGTCTGAAGCTGATAAAATGGGATTGATCCTGATGTCAATCGCAGGATATGACCCTAGGACTTCAACATCTTTCTGGCAAAGAATGCAAGCGTCTTCATCAGGCAGTAAAACCCCAGAATTCTTATCCACACACCCAAATCCGGAGAACAGGATCTCTGATTTGAACGCGGAAATGCCAATTGCCTTAAAGTATTACAAAGCCGCTGGCGGAAAACTATAAACTTTTTATTAATTTTAGAATATTAAAACTTAAAATGATGAAAAGTTTAGTTGTAATTGGGTTGGTATTATTGGGACTTGGAGCATTGCTCTTTTACCTGAATGACATGGCCATTGATTTGAGAGTGGTCTATGGCGCTCTTTCTGGAATTGGAATTGGATTGATTATCGGAGGTCTTGTAGGATATGTCAGCAAAGGCAATGCCGTAAAAGAAGCAAAGATTAAACAAGAGTTCAAACAGCTTCAAAAAGAAAAAGCTGAATTGGAAAAACAACAGATAGATAACAATCTAAATAGTAAAAATATATAATTATAGACTCCTTATGAATTGACCAGGCGTGGTCTTGGTATATTTCTTAAAGATTTTATTAAAATAAGTAATATTATTAAAACCTGTGGCATAGCAACTTTCTGCTATGCTTTTTTCTTGCGACAACAATATACAAGCTTTGTCGATTCTATATCTGTTGACAAACTCAACAAAAGTTAGTGATGTTGCTTTTTTGAAAAAATTACAAAAAGCGGGTTTAGTAAGGTTTGCAAGCTCCGCAGCCTGTTGTATATCCACTTCATTCTGATACCCGTTTTCCACGTAGGTGAAAACAGCTTCCAATCTTGTTCTGTTCCTAGAAACAATCGTATAGGGCATTATTTCGGTATTCATCAATTCAAAATCTTCTGTTTTTGACAACTCAAAGAGAAGATCAAGCAACAAAAGATATCTTGTATAACCTTCTGCCTGGGTAATTAATTCCAGTTTAGGGATTATCTTCTTTTTCACTTCAGAAGAAAATAGAACGCCATATCTTGACATTTCCAACAGCTTTTTTACCAAACTACTATCCGGTTCGCTTTCTGGCAAAGATAAAATCTCTTCCCGAAACTGAATTACAACCTCTTCATGTGGATCGGTCGCATTAAGACCTAGTCCAGAGTGGGGAATATTAGAACCGATCAATGCCAAAGCGCCATCTTCGAAATGACTTTTATGGTAACCAACGTGCCTTGTTCCTTTGCCTTTTAATACGCAAACAATCTCAATTTCAGGATGATAATGATATTGCCAGTTAAGTTCTGATATCGGAATATCTTTGATATGTAATACTCGGAAAGAGCTATTTTCGTCTGGCGAAATATGTTCAAGAATGACTTTCATTCCAGTTAATATTAATTTTAAGCAAAAATAAGCAAAACATATTAATATTGTTCTGTTTTTTATTTATTACGTTAAAAGAAAATTGAAGTATAGCTTATACATTTGTATAACAAAATCAATCTCTCACAAGAATTGACTTTGTAAATTTTTAAGGTCTATATATGAAGAAGGCTGGAAAGTTAATTTCCAGCCTTCTCCTTTTTATGGGTCAAAGCAGATTAGTTAAAATTATAACCAATACCTACGATAAACATACTAGGTCTGTTATCATATCTTACAACCTCACTTCCACTCGCAATATCTATGACTTTTCTGGAGTCTTTAGAAAAAGCACCTTCATATCTTGCATTAACTACAAATTTTGATAAAGTCGCCTGAGCTCCAAACTGATAACCTACAGTGAATTCATTCTTTGCGTTTACTTTGAAGTCCTCATAAGTCTTATCTCCAGATAAATTATAAGAAGCTACCGGCCCTACAAAAGCTGCCAATTTTCCTAATAGAAAATTATGACCTACCAATACTGGAACATCAATACGATTGTTTTTCGCTTCAACTGTTACATCATCAACTGTCAAGCTATTTTTGAAAGTTGTATAGTAGATTTCCGGCATTACAAACCAACCTCCAACTGGAGATCCAATTTTTGCAGCTAATCCAACATTGAATCCTGCTTTGTTATCTCCTTTATTCTCCCAAGCATTTGTTGCAGTGCTTTCGATATCTTTCCATTTTGCAGAGGACGTGTTAAAAAGCGCATTGGCTCTCAGTCCTACTGTAATTTGCGAATAAGCCATCATTCCTAAAAATACGGCTAGTGTACTAATTAGTTTTTTCATTGTCTTCGGGTTTATCATTAATTAAACTTGTTTGATTATTTTCTAACATAAATTCTCTCAACTGTTTGAAAAGCTCTGAAGAATAAACGAAATCTATAAGGTGTTTATTCTTAGCTGTTGCGAGTATATCTTTGTTACCTTCCCATTCTTTGATCCCTAATCTCAGATAAAGAATCTTTTCTCCAATCGTCATCACAGAGTTCATATCGTGTGTATTGATGATAGTTGTCGTATTATATTCTTTGGTAATCTCCAAAAGCAAATCGTCTATTACATTTGAAGTGTATGGATCTAATCCAGAATTGGGTTCGTCACAGAAGAGATATTTTGGATTGTTGACAATGGCTCTTGCAATAGCAACTCTTTTTTGCATCCCCCCAGATATTTCTGAAGGAAATTTTTTATTGGCATTCTGAAGGTTAACTCTTCCAATAACTTCCAGAACTTTTCTTTTTTTCTCTCTGTAGCTCAAATTAGTAAACATGTCCAAAGGAAAACTGATATTCTCTTCTACAGTCATAGAATCGAAAAGAGCACTTCCTTGGAAAACTGTCCCGATTTCTGAACGTAGAGTTTGCTTCTCTTCACGAGACATTTTCATAATATCGCGCCCATCAAACAAAATACTTCCACTGGATGGTTCATAGACATTGAGAAGAGATTTTAAAAAAACAGTTTTTCCAGATCCACTTTGTCCAATGATCAAATTAACCTTTCCTGTATCAAACGTGGTTGTAATACCTTTTAGAACTTCAACCTCTTCAAAGCTTTTTCTTAATTCTTTTACTTCTATCATCAGCTTAGGAACATTTGGGTTAATAATAAGTTCATGATAATTACAGATATCATTGTCCAAACTACAGCTTGGGTACTTGCTCGACCTACCTCCAGAGACCCGCCTTTTACATTATACCCAAAATAGGCTGGAATAGTTGCAATCAGAAATGCAAAAACTGCC
Organism: uncultured Weeksellaceae bacterium; assembly: GCA_963530025.1. GTDB lineage: Bacteria > Bacteroidota > Bacteroidia > Flavobacteriales > Weeksellaceae > Epilithonimonas. The sequence goes on along the minus strand of CAUSBY010000008.1, from coordinate 4,397 downwards.
GTTTTCAAAAAAGCATACCAGATAAAGTATGATGGCATATACATTTGGATTCCTGTGATATAATCCGCTGTTGTCCAGTTTCCTGTTGCTGCTCCTGCTATATAACCACCCCAGATCCCGACAACAATACTAATCGCAATTAATATCGGATTGAAAACAACGCTGGCAACAATTTTTGGTAAGATCAAGAAATTTGGAGAATTAACTCCCATGATATCTAATGCATCAATCTGTTCTGTAACGCGCATTGTACCAATACTAGATGCAATATAAGAACCTACTTTACCTGCCAAAATAACGGAGATGATGGTGGGGGAAAACTCCAGGATCAAAACTGTTTTTGTGGCATAACCTACAAAACTATTCGGAATAGGAAAGGACGATGCATCAAAATTATTAAACATTTGAATTGCAACAACTGCACCTACAAAAAAAGATGTGAATAATACCAATCCAAAAGAATTAACTCCCAGATCATAAAACTCCCTTACAAGAAGTTTCATATAGACGTTTCTTTTCTGTGGTTTGCTTATTGCCTTTCCCAACAGCAAGAAATATTCTCCAATAGATTCAAATAATCTTTTTAACATAAAGCTAAATTAGGTTTTTTTATCATAAGCTTTTCTCTTCAATCGGTTTTTGCCTAAAATAATTTAGACCGACCGTATTAAATTAGACAAAATTTAAGGAATATTTAGATACTTATGAGTTTGTATAGAAGACCTCCATTTTGGGTTCTCTAAAATAAAATCTGTAATTTTGGGATACATCGCATCACGTTTGCTCCATTCACTTTGAAGATAGAGTTCACAATTGTCATTTACTTTTTCGCCTTGTTCCTGAGCAAATTTAAAATCATTTTGATTAAATATGATCATTTTAAGCTCGCTGGCTTCTTTATAAATATCGGCTAATGGAAGTCCGGTTTTCTTAGGAGAAAGTGTGATCCAGTCCAGATGTCCGCTCATAGGATAAGCTCCCGAAGTTTCGATATGAATTGTACACCCTAACTCTTTCAATTTTGAGGTTAGAATCTCGAGATTCCACATTAGAGGTTCTCCACCTGTAAGAACAATTGTCTTACAATATTTGGCAGCCGTTTCTGCAATTTCTTCTGTGTTCATCAGTGGATGAAGTGTTGGGTCCCAGCTTTCCTTAACATCACACCAATGACAGCCCACGTCGCATCCGCCCAAACGAATGAAATAAGCCGCTTTCCCTGCATGAAATCCCTCTCCTTGAATAGTGTAAAAATGCTCCATCACCGGGAGCATTTTACCTTCTTTTAATAAAATATTTTCCTCTTCTTTAGTCATTATAAACCGAAGTTTTATAGGCAATGATGGTATTTTTCATCAGCATTGCTCGAGTCATTGGCCCAACTCCTCCCGGAACTGGTGTGATCCAACTTGCTTTCTCTGCGCAGCTATCAAAATCAACATCACCAGCAAGATGATATCCTTTTTCAGAATCATCATCTACTCTTGTAATTCCAACATCTACAATAACTGCTCCATCTTTGATCATTTCTCCTTTCAAGAAGTTAGGATCACCAAGAGCTGTTATCACAATGTCTGCTTTTTTTGTATATTCTTCTATATGTTCTGTGTAAGAGTGTGTCAAAGTCACTGTAGAATTTCCGGGAAAATCTTTTCTTCCCATTAATATACTCATTGGTTTTCCAACGATTCTACTTCTTCCAATGATTACACAATCTTTTCCTTTGGTTTCGATATTATATCGTTCCAATAATGTCAAAATTCCAAATGGTGTCGCAGGCAAAAAGGTATCCATTTCCAAAGCCATTTTTCCAAAATTCTCCGGATGAAATCCATCCACATCTTTTCTTGGATCAATTGCCATAATAATCTTTTCCTGATCGATTTGTTTTGGCAAAGGCAATTGAACAATGAATCCATCCACATCTTTTGATTTATTCAACTCATCGATTTTCTCCAACAATTCCGATTCCGAAACTGTGCTTGAAAATTTGATCAATGAAGAACTGAATCCCACCTCCTCACAATCTTTCACTTTGCTGTTCACATAAGCTTTGCTTGCTCCATTGTTCCCAACTAAAATTGCGACCAAATGCGGCGCTCTTCTTTTGTTGGCAAGGATTTTTTGAACCTCTTCTTTAATTTCAGCTTTTACCTCTTTGGACACTTTCAGTCCATCTAGAATTTGTGCCATTTTTCTTTCTTTTTACTTTTTAGATTTATTTGAAAAAAATTGAAGTGTTCCTTTCCCAACACTTCAATTTTATATTTTTTTATCTGTTTGATTTATAAAAATTAATCAATCCGTTTGTTGAGCTGTCGTGTGTTTCTACATTACCTGTAGCTTCAAGTTCCGGAAGAATTTTCCCTGCCAATACTTTTCCTAATTCTACACCAAATTGGTCAAAACTGAAAATATTCCAAATTACACCTTGAACAAAAATCTTATGCTCGTATAAAGCGATTAATTGTCCTAATGTAAATGGTGTCAATTCTTTAAACAAGAAAGAGTTAGTTGGTGTATTCCCTGCGAATATTTTATAATTCAATAATTTTTCGATTTCTTCCTCTGATTTACCTGAGGATTTTAATTCAGCAAAAACCTCATCTTCTGTTTTTCCAAAAGCCAAAGCTTCTGTTTGTGCAAAATAATTGGCCAAAAGAATGTCCTGATGCTCGCCAACTTCATTAACAGATTTCGCATAAGCGATGAAATCTGCAGGAATCAATTCTGTTCCTTGGTGGATTAATTGATAAAATGCGTGCTGACCGTTGGTTCCAGGTTCTCCCCAAATGATTGGTCCTGTTTCGTATTCCACAAATTCACCATTTCTGTCCACAGATTTTCCATTACTTTCCATATCGCCTTGCTGCAAATAAGCTGAGAAACGGTCAAGGTACTGAGAATAAGGCAAAATCGCATAAGTTCCAGCCGCATAGAAATTACGATACCAAACACCTAAAACGCCCATCAAAACAGGAACATTTTCTTTAAAATCCTTAGTTTGGAAATGAACATCAGTATCATTTGCACCTTTCAATAATTGTTCAAAATTTTCATAACCAACTGACAAAACAATACTCAACCCAATCGCACTCCAAAGTGAGTAGCGACCACCAACCCAATCCCAGAATTCGAAGATATTCTCTTCCGCAATTCCGAATTTTTTGACAGCTTCGATATTAGTTGATAACGCTACGAAATGTTTTGCAACATCTTCATTTTTAGCGCCAGATTTCAAGAACCATTCTTTTGCAGAATTGGCATTGGTCATTGTTTCCTGAGTCGTAAAAGTCTTAGAAGCAACAATGAACAAAGTAGTTTCTGGATTAAGGTTTTTAACAACCTCAGCCATATGATTTCCATCTACATTGGAAACGAAATGAACATTCAATCTGGTTTTGAAATGCTTCAATGCGGAGCAAACCATCACTGGTCCAAGATCAGAACCTCCAATTCCTACATTTACAACATCTGTGATTTCTTTACCGGTAAAACCTTTGTGAGAACCAGAAATTACCGATTCTGAAAAAGCTTTCATATGATCCAAAACCTTTCTGATCGCAGGTTTGATATTTTCCCCGTCTACCAAAATCTCCTTATCAGAAAAATCTCTCAAAGCTGTGTGAAGAACTGCTCTTCCTTCCGTTTCGTTAATCTTGTCGCCAGAAAACATTTTACCAATTGCTTCCTTCAACTGACTTTCCTCGGCCAAATTCAATAATAATTCTAAAGTTTTAGCATCCACTAAATTTTTAGAATAATCGAAAAGATAATTTTCTGTTTCTAATGAAAACTCTTCAAAACGATTCGGGTTATATTGGAACAAGGTTCTTAATTCAAAATCGTTGTTGGCAAATTGCTGGTCAAGAGCTTTCCAAGCGGAAGTCTGAATGGGATTTATTTTTGGTAACATTCTTAAAGGTTTTTAAATTTAAATCAACCTTATTAGAAACTCTAATAAGACCTGCAAATTTAAGAAAAATTAGTCAGTTGATTTTAATTAGTTTTTTAACATAATATGACAATTGTATTGAAGAAGTAGAAGTGAAGGATTGTCGTAGATTATGATTAAAATTGTTAATTCTGGATAAAATTACGATGAATGAAAAAATATTAATGAGATTTGGTCAAGGAACTAAATCTTATTATTGATGTAACCTTCTGTAGCGTTGGTTTTTGAAGTTATTATAGCAGGATTTCCTAACGCAATAGAATTATCGGGAACATCTGTGTTTACATAGGCATTTGGAGCAATCAAAACGTTATTTCCGATTGTTACATTTCCTACAATCACGGCATTTGGACCTATCCAAACTTCGTTTCCAATGATAGGAACACCTTGGTTTTTTCCACGATTGGCCTGAGCAATTGTAACACCCTGCGCAATATTACAA
>CAUSBY010000007.1:0-206968 GCA_963530025.1 uncultured Weeksellaceae bacterium | reverse complement strand
CTGCTGTGGAATAACAACCTGTAGGACTTGTAACTCTTGCATATATAGGATATTTACCATTCGTTACATAGGTGATACGAGAGCCTCCGGAATCTGCTCCACTTTGGCTGGAGTGATAAGTAACCTTCAGCGCAGAGTCTGATGTGAGCTTATATTTTATATATGTGTCAAAATCAAAATCATCCTCTTTTCCATCAGCATTATTATCACACATGTCCCTATGATCGTCATTGACAACATTGGTCAATAATACAGGAGCGCTACCACCTGAGCTGTAATTTACTAGGATATCATCTTTTAAAGTATAGGTTGTTGAGCATACGCTATAATCTAAAGTGACGGTGTAAGTTTCTGTAGATGTAGGGCATGCAGAAAATGAACTATTGGTAGAAACGATAGCATTGGAGCTTTTTCTCCAAGTGATATTTGGCTTTATTTGATTACCATTTGGGCTGAATTTCCAGCTCTCATTGTTGGCTGCCCAAATTCCGGAATTTCTATTGGTTGGAGAAAGACCATCTGTGTTGTCAGGATTGATGATTCCTATCAGTGATCTCTCGAAACGCGCACCTGAGCAAGGTATAGTTTTTTTTTCTACATTGATGTCTATCTCGTTGGTAAACTCATGCAGGACGATTTGAGAAGTAGAGGTATCTGTACAGCCTTCAATCTGAGCATTATAAAAACTGATTGTAAATTCTCTACAAGGAGAAGTTCCTGAAACAGAATAATAGATCTCCGAGCCAGCAGCTTTGGAAATGTTGAGGTCTTGCATTACCCCAAAAATAGCATTCTGAGGAAGTGATACATATGGATTGGTCCAAGTGGGTTCTATGTTGGGATTGCTGTATTCTCCTGCATAACTGGTATCAAAACTAATGAATCCGTTTGAACTGATGACCAAACTCTTGTAGGTTGCACCATAAAAACAGAAATTGAAGGGTAAGGATATTACACTGGAGTACTTGTTGTCTTCGTATAATCCAAGCGGAGTACCCGTATTGTATGAAATTGCAGTGTTATAAGTTTGAGATTTTACAGCGTAAGAAGTTGTTTGGAAGATTTCTGGAACATTGGTCTGTAAGCCGATGCATGAGCCAACACCACAGTTAAGATTGGCAGTAGTATTTCCAAAAATATCTGTCGCAGTGATGGAACATTGTTGAGAGTATGCAAATATGCTGATCAAGGATATGATCAGCGTTGCGATTTTTTTCATCGTGCTTTGTGTTGTTTAGCACAAAATTACATAAAATCCTATTTTGTTGTAAAAATTTTTTTTGTTAGTTTATTTATTTATGGATGAGAATATTGAAATCGATTGTCAATGGTCGATTTTTGTTTGCTTTGTATCTGCTTATTGCTCCACCCAAATCAGCTTAGAAGTGTCATAACCAATAGATTTTGCCTTGTCCAAGAATCGAGTTTTGATATCTTCAGGGATTGTTTTTTCTCGTGACAGAATCCACAGGTAATCCAAATTTTTTCCTGCAACCAAAGCATATTTGTAATTTTCTTCCAAATCGATTACATTGTAGCCTGCCCAAAAGGGTTTGAAGAAAGAGACTTTTAATCGGGCTTCATTTTCAGAATTCACAAATTTTGCTTCACCGATGCTTTGTTTCCATTCTTTTTTGACGTAATCATAACCTTTGTTATCAACTTTGATTGTCCCGTCCGGATTTTTGGAATAAGTTGCCGTAACCTGATTCATATTTTTTTCAAATTTGAAATCAAATCTCGCAATCTCATACCATTTTCCAAGATACTTTTCTGAATCGAAGTTTTGAACTGCATTCGCTTTTTCAGGAATTCCAGCCGAACAAGATTTTAAAATTAAAATACCCAAGATTCCTAATGAAACAGGAATTGCTATTTTTAAGAATGGATTTTTCATTTAATATTATTTTTTTAAAATCAATTCAAAAATGATTCCATCCAAATAACCTTGAAATAATTCAATAATCAAAATGATAGCATATTCAATATTTTGTTGTGAAATTTGATTATTTTTACCGAAAATAAAAGTTTAAAATTAATCTTTAATGAAACTAAAACTACTTTCTATATTTTCTCTGGTTTTATTTAATCAAGCTTTTGCACAATCAGATAAATTCTATGCAACTACAGACTCTGAAAATGCAAACGAATTGAAAACGAAATTCCCTGAAGAAATTGAAATCGTTGGGGCATCCGGAAATCAATCTGCTATTTTTCTGACTAAAAAAGCAGCGGAATTTCTGCATCACAATGTCATCACGCATGGTCCTGGTTACGTTTACAAATCTTCCAAAGAAGAAGCTTTATCAGCAATTAATAAAGTTAAAAAATCCAATAAAATTTTAGCATTTACGATTGACCAAAATGCGGCTGTCAATTCTGCGATTGCAAAAGTGAGTGCGGATAATATCAAAGCGCATATTCAGGTTTTGGAAAACTATGGAACTCGTTATCATACGACTGCGAAAGCGCAAACTGCCGTTCAGGATCTGAAAACAAAATGGCAAGCTTTGATTACTGCTTCAGGAAGAACCGATGTTTCCGTGAGAGTCGTGAATCATTTTGGAACACCAATGCCTTCTTTGGTTTTTACCATTAATGGAACTTCGAACCCTAATGATTTCATCATTGTTGGGGCTCATATGGATTCTATTACCAATAATGCTAATCTTGCACCGGGAGCGGATGATGATGCCTCTGGAATTGCAACGATATCTGAGATGATCAGAGTTCTTTTGGATGTGAATTACAAACCTACGAAAACAGTAGAATTTATGGCATTTGCAGCAGAAGAAATTGGATTAGTCGGCTCGTCGGAAATTGCTCAGGATTATTCGCTTAATAATAAAAATGTAGTTTCGTTTGTTCAATTCGATATGACCAATTATAAAGGTTCCTCGAAAGATATTTACTTAACTACAGACCCTTATAATAGTAATGACCTTAATTTATTTTTAATTGAATTAATGGAACATTATAACAAAACTGGAACGCACGCTTTTACTTATGGGAATACGATTTGTAATTACGGATGTTCTGACCATTTCAGTTGGGCAGATAATGGTTACGATGCAGCTTTCCCTTTCGAAGCTAATTTTTCACAATACAATCCAAGTATTCATACGATTAATGACAAACTTTCTAATATGGGAAGTAGCGCAACACACGCTGCTAAATTTGCTAAACTTGGATTAGAATTTATTATAGAAACTGCAAAAGGTTCTGTTTTAGCTGTTTCGGATGTAGAAAAAAAATCAATAGAAATCTACATGAAAGATAAATCTCTGAATTATAGATTAGGAAATGAAACCGTGGAATCTGTGATGATTGTTGATACAAGTGGAAGGCAATTATTGGAATCTAAGAACCTTCTTTCTTTCGGGAAAATCGATTTGAATAAAATTAATACTGGTTTTTATTTAGCTGTTTTCAAAACCAAATCTGGAAAAGTAATTACCAAGAAATTCATTCTTGAGTAAAAACTTATCTGATTCGAAATCATAAAAAAGCGAGAACATCAATATTGATATTCTCGCTTTTGTTTTTATCGATAAAATTTTATTAAGCTTCTGGCGCAAGTTCTATAATAAGACCTTCCAATTCTTCTGTTACAGGAATCTGACAACCTAATCTGCTGTTTGGTTTTACATTATAAGCTTCGTCGAGCATCATTTCTTCGTCTGGTAACATTTCCGGAAGTGGAATATCTTCACTTAAAATATAACATTGGCAAGAGGCGCACATTGCCATTCCTCCGCAGATTCCGATTGTTCCTTCTGGAACTAATTCGTAAGCACGAACGATTTCCATCAGGCTCATTGCCATATCTGTAGGAGCAGGAATTGTGTGAGAAACGCCGTCTCTGTCTATGATTGTAATATTAACGTCTGACATTTTGCAAAGATAGTAAGTAGATTTTAGATAAAAGATTTTAAAAGTTAGATTTTGATTGATAGTGTCAAAATCAGCAATAAAAAAAGAGGATTGTGAAAATCCTCTTTTAAATTTATAGATGAATTAGAAAAATTCTAATCAATAGATTTCACAACTGCTTTTTCTGCTTCTTTTCTGGTTCCGTCGAAACCGTCAACGCCACTTACGGTTGTGTATTTCAAAACGAATTTTTTCCCAGGATTCATTCTGTTGTAAACACTTTGAACCATCATTGTCGCTTCGTGGAAACCACAAAGAATCAACTTCAATTTTCCAGGATAAGTATTGATATCGCCAATTGCATAGATTCCTTCGATGTTGGTTTGGTAATCTAATGCGTTATTAACTTTGATGGCATTTTTTTCAATCTCTAATCCCCAATCTGATAATGGTCCTAATTTAGGCGTCAATCCAAATAATGGAATCAAATAATCTGTTTCCAAGATTGATTTTTCGCCGTCTTTTAAAATTTCAATAGCTGATAATTTATCATCACCAATCAAACCAGTCACTTCTGCAGGAGTAATCAAATTGATTTTTCCCTGATGTTTCAACTCAGTTACTTTTTCTACTGAATCAAGCGCACCTCGGAACTCATTTCTTCTGTGAATCAACGTCACTTCAGAAGCTACATCAGCCAAGAAAACTGACCAGTCAAGAGCGGAATCTCCACCGCCAGCAATCACGATTTTTTTGTCACGGAACATTTCCGGTTCTCTTACGAAATATTCTACACCGTTTTCTTCAAATTTATCGATGTTTTCCAACTCAGGTTTTCTTGGGTCAAAACTTCCCAAACCACCAGCAATCGCAATCGCTTTTCCTTTAACCTGAACGCCTCTGCTTGTAGTTACGATGAAATCGCCTTCTTCAGTTTTTTCATAACTAACAGCTTTTTGAGCTAATGAAAACTGAGGTTCAAACTGCTTGATCTGTTCCATCAAGTTATCAACCAAAACACCAGCATCCACACTTGGAAATCCTGGAATATCGAAGATTGGTTTTTTAGGATAAAGCTCTGTCAATTGTCCACCAGGCTGAGGTAATGCGTCAATCAAATGACATCTCAATTTCAATAATCCAGCCTCAAAAACGGTAAAAAGTCCTGTTGGACCAGCACCTATTATAATGATATCTGTTTCAAACATTTATAAGAATTTTGGAAACGCAAATTTAAGGATTAAATATGATTTTAGAATGATTCTAAAATATGAGATTAGTTAGAGATTTAGATTTTGTGAGGACTTTAATTAAAATTATATTTGTAAAAAATTAATTAAATGAAATCCCAGATTTACAATTCTCAAATTGCAAAGTTCGTTTTATCACTTTGTTTGCTTAACGTATTTTTCGTAAGTATGGCGCAAGTTGCTCCTGATAATACAAGATTTTTTCAGCTTAATACCATTAAAGGTAGTCGATTATCTTTAGTTGAAAGTACAGATGATTATGTTTATCATATTGGAACTATCAATAATTCTGAAGTTGGTTTTGATGGTATCGCAGCCAATAATGTAGGGGTAGATGACCTTTTTGTTTTAAAATCCTCTGCCGTTAATGGGAATAATGCCTGGTTCAAAACTTTTGATGCAGGAAGCGCAGGAAAAATAAGCCCCAAAAATATCTTTGTTGATCAAAATGAAAATGTTTATGTTTTTGCCCAATTTCAGGGAAGTATAAAAGTTGGTAACAAAACAATAACTTCTTCCAATATTACAGATGCATTTCTGATGAAGCTAGACGCCAATGGTAGTGCGAAATGGATATCTTATTTGCCACAAGGAAATACTACTTACAACAATTCTATAGCTAAAACAAAATTTGTGACTGATGGAACGGATGGCTTTTTCGTGTATGGAGGGAATCATCTTTTGAGACTAAATAATAGTGATGGAGAAGTGATCTATAATAATACTTATAATAATGTTGAGTTGAAATCTGTAGCATTTAAAAATCAAAATCTATATTTGGCAGGTAGTACTATAGCTTCAAGTGTTAGTTTTGGTACAGAGTTTATCAATGAGGCTTTTGTAGGTTTTATTTTAAAGGGAGATAAGAATGCCGCTTTTAATGCATCACTAAAAACCGCCCATAAGGATCTTTTTCAAATGTTTTCTGATATTAGTGATATTGCCTTTTCCAGCGATGGTTACTTATTGTTGACAGGATTTTATACAAGAAATGCCATTGATCTTATTACAGAGTCTGGAACCTCTACTTTTACATATAATCCGAATACAGATTATGGTAATATTAGCAGATTATATAACTATGTGGCAAAAGTTGACCTTAACTTAGGTGGTGTATCATTTTTTCGGACCTCAACACAAATTAATAGAGAAGGAATTTATAATATCAGAACAGATTTGAATTCCTCAAAATTAATTCCATATGGTAATTCCGGGGATTTCAAACAGATCAATTATATTACAAATAGACTTGGTTCCACTGCGGATACATTTTATACTAATCCAAATGGGACTTCTACCACTATTTCTGGTTCTTTGGATGTGTTGGATTATACAGCTTTGTTATCTTATAATAATACGGGTGGTTATTCATCAGGAAGTCAATTAACTCACATTGGATTCAGAATTAGTGCATCAGGAAATAGATATACAAGCACCAACAATAGTAATGTAAGGGTTTTCACGACATCTCAACATAATGCTAATAATGGCGATGTGTTGTGGACAAAGGAAAAAGCAAATTCTATCGGCGGTAGTTTCTCTAAACAATTCCAAAAACATCTTAAATCTGCAAAATCGGATATTTTCTTTACAGCTTTGGCTGAGGGAAAAGGTAATTTTTTTGATAAACAATTCAATAATGGTCAAAGCATATTCTCAAGGTATATTACAAGATTGGGAGCAGACGGAAGTACAAAATGGACCGCTAATTTTTCTAATGTGACTAATGCAGATGAGTTAAATATTTCTCAAGATTTTGCAACTACAGACAAGGATGATAATTTTTATTTTATTGCCGGAGTTAAAGGGAGTTCTTCAGTTTTTATTGATGCAGACGGTAATTCTACAAATTTTAACAATGTATCTGGAAATACAAAATCTCTTGTAAAATTAGACCAGAACGGAAAACTATTGTGGAGTAAGTATATCAATCAATCTGGTTTGTCCAAACTAGTCGTTGCGACTGATTCTGTAGGTAATATTTATTTAATGGGACAAACAGAGGGGAATTTAACATTAGATAATTTTAGTATACCTTCAGAAGGAGGCTTATCTCTTTTTGTTGTCAAATTTTCTGCTCTTGGAAATATTTTATATTCGAAGTATTATAAAAATGTAGGTTTTGGTTTTTATGCTTTGAATCCTGTATTTGATAATCAAAATAATCTTTATGTTTTTACAGAGCCTATGAGTATATCTGGAGGAACTGGTGAGCCTGTAGATTACGTTTTTGGTTCTCTTACTGTTCCTGCGAATATAAATGGTGTGGATCATCTAATGTTGAAATTTGATAATGCGGGAAATGTAGTTTTTGGAAAGAATTTTTACGCAAATACTCCAGAAAATACCTATGCTTATTCCTGGCCAAATGATGCAAATTTTGACGGGACAGATTTTATACTATCCGGACATTATTATGGGGATTCAAATACCACAAGATATTTGGGTCTGGATTTGGCTGAGATTCCTAAAGCATATCCCAATACTTATTCGTATGTCCCATTCATTGCTAAAGTGAGTACAGGTGGAAATGTAATATGGCAAAAAGCTTTGGAATCAAACAATAGCAATACAGGCGGATATACCAATTTGGCAATTGATGAGAATAAAAATGCATACATGTACTATTCTGTTAAAGACAAAGTTAGATTTAATGGCACTGAATATTCTTTTAATGCGACAGACGGAAACAAAATTTTGCTTAAACTTGATACCAATGGGAATCTAGTATATTATAAAACTACAGATAAGGGAATGCTTGCATACTCTTTAGTAGATGTTATTGAAAACGATAAAGTAAATGTATCAGGATTTACTACGGAAAATAATTTTTTAAATTATAAAATCAATAATGGTAATGCATCCAACTTATATGTAGCAACATTTGGTAATCTTGAACAGAAATACTTAATACCGAAAAGCAATTATCTAATTTTAAGCAATACATCTATCAGCAATAATCCTGACAATGCAAATCATTTTGAATTTGATCTGGTAAACAATGTTAATTGGACAGGAACAAGTGATCAAAATTGGTTGAGTTTATCATTCACTAAATCATCAGAGGTAAAGAATATCAGCAATACGGTTTCTGGAAATGGTGATGCGAAAATTCTATTGAGGGCAGAGACCAATAATTCTGGGATTGATAGGTCTGCAAATGTTTTATTCAATGGAGATGGAGGGGTTTCTTCAAAAACTGTTGTAGTAAGCCAAACCGGAGTTTTAGGAACTAATGAATCTAAGACTTATATCACTGTGATTTATCCAAATCCTACAACAGATATTCTTAATGTTCAGACTGAACAAAAAATTTCTAAGATTGAGATTTTTGATATGAGTGGGAAACTATGGAAATCTAACATTGAAAGTAAAAGCATAAACGTTTCTACATTAGCAAAAGGAATATATCTAATAAAGATTTATACAAGTGAAAGTATAATCAATTCTAAGTTTATTAAAAATTAAATTAATATAAAACAAGTAAAGAGATTCAATTGAATCTCTTTACTATGTTAAAAAATATATAAATTTATTTTTTCTTACCAAATGATAAGATGTTTTAAGGAAATATGTCCTAAATTTGCACTTTCATCATTTGTGTTTTTAATTCCTAGGAATACCCAGTGTATCCTAGGAATTTTTTTATGCATTACGTTTAATAAGTGCCATGTAAAACCCATCATAACCTTCACTAGGCATGATTTTCTCATCTTTAATAAGAGAAAAATCAGGATTGTTTTTCAAAAATAATTTGACTTGCTCATTGTTCTCAGAAGGTAGAATAGAACAAGTTGCGTAAATCATTTGACCTCCTTTCTTCAATATTTTAGAGTAATCTTGCAAAATCTGTTGTTGTTCTCCTTTGATTCTATCAATAAAATCCTGATCGATTTTCCATTTAGAATCTGGATTTCTTTTCAAAACCCCAAGTCCGGAACAAGGCGCATCTATTAATAATCTATCCGCTTTTTCGTGAAGTCTTTTGATTACTTTGTTGTCAGAAATTACTCTAGCTTCTATGTTGTGAGCACCAGCCCTTTTTGCTCGTCTTTTTAGTTCTGTCAATTTCCATTCGTAGATATCAAGAGCAATTATTTGACCCTTGTTTTTCATCAAAGCAGCTAAATGCAATGTTTTTCCGCCAGCACCAGCACAAGCATCCACAACACGCATTCCTTCTTTTACGTCCAATAATTCTCCAATTTTTTGAGAACTTGCATCCTGAACTTCAAACAACCCATCTTTGAAAGCTGAGGTCAAGAAAACATTTTTCTTTTCAGCTAACTGAACGGCATCTGGGTAATTTTTGATTGTGAAAGCTTCTACATTTTCGTCATTCAAGTCTGCGATTAACTCTCTTGGTGTTGTTTTAAGAGAGTTGGTACGCAAAACAGTTGGAGCTTGCTCATTGAGAGCCAGCATTTCTCTTTCCCAGTTTTTTCCCAATTCTTTTTGAAGGGTTTCTGCTAACCAATCTGGAATTGAGTATTCTATCGCTTTTGTAGGAACTGTTCCTTTTTTCAGTTTGGTAAGGATGTCCGCGACTTTGATTCCGTCAAATTCTTCGAATTTTTTATAATGAGTTTTGCTCCAAAGAAGATAGGCGATGATCATTTTATATACGTTTGTAGGTTTCACACCTTCTCCCATATAATATTCTAGGCGTTTTTTCCAACGGATGATGTTATAAAAAATTTCGGAAACTACTTTTCTGTCTTCGCTTCCCCATTTTCTGTGAGATTTTAAGAGTCTTTCTATGACTTTATCTGCATATTTTCTGTCCTCGAAAAAAGTTTCTTGTAGAGAATCATGAATCCCGATCAGAAGGTTGCGATGTATTAATTCCATTAATTATGAATAAAAGTTATGAATTATCAAGGTTCCCAATTTTCGGATTTTACACATTTTGGAAACCTACTTTATGAATTTTGCAAAGTTACTGAATTTAACTTTATGTTAGAAGAGTAATTCTTGTCTTAGGAAAAGTGTTATGGATTTGTCAAATGTTAAGTTTGTATTAAATTTTCAAAATTGTTTAATTTTAATGTTTAACAATTTTGTCAAAACAAATGATTGATATAAATTTGCACAAAATTGTTTAACAAAAATGTCAAAACAAGAAAAAAAAGACCAAACACAGCAACTGATCAAAGGAACAACCAAGAATCTGTTCTTTGTCAAAGGGAAATTTGATGCTACTACACAAGAGATTGCGGATGAGGCTGGCGTTAATAGAACGCTCATCAATTATTATTTCAGATCCAGAGATAATTTGGTTCAGATTGTTTTTGATGAAGCGCACAAAGTGGAAAAAGAAAAATCTGAGGTTATCATGAGGTCGGATCTTCTTTTTAAGGAGAAAATAGCTCAGTTTATTGAAGAAAGCTTGTCCACAAGTTTACGTTATCCATACTTGGAAACTTACATCGTTTCTCAGATCAATAAAGGGAGTTGTCATAAAAAAGACGTTGAAGAAGATGACTTGAAAAAGCTTTTCAAGGATATTGAACAAGAAATGGAGTTGGGGAATGTGGAAAAAATGGAACCCATCCAGTTTATCTTCAATATGATTTCGCTTCTCGTTTTTCCTAGTGCGGTAAGACCTCTTATTATGGAAAATTTGATGATTGATGATAAAGAGTTTGACCGATTGATTGCGGATCGGAAAGATATCATTCTCAAAATGCTTTTTAAAAATTGAAAATAATATTAAAGTATTTTAACAGATCATCCGTCACATAAGAGTAAAAGCTTGCAAAAAAAAAATAAAAGAAATATAAAAAATTAACGAAGTAATAAACTATGATTAATAACAAAATGATAAAGTGGAGAAAACTGGCTTTAGGCGTTTTGACTGTTACGGGATCGTTCTTGTATTCCCAACAGACCATTACCTTGAAACAAGCCATAGAATATGCTTTGCAGAATAAGTCTGATGCACTGAAGGCAAAATTGGATATTACAAATGCAGAGGCGAAAATCTTAGAAGCGAAAGCTGGAGCTTTACCAAAGATTGATGGAACTGCAAATCTTAATTATAACCCGATTTTGCAACAGACAGCATTGGATGTTGGTGCATTTAGTGGAGGTCCTAGCAATATACAAATGGTTGCGATGGGGCAAAAATGGATTGCCGGTGCAGGTGTTCAACTAAAACAAGCAATTTTTGATCAACAGGTTTTTGTGGGATTAAAAGCTGCAAAATCAACCAAAGAATTCTATCAATTGAATGCAGATCTTACAGACGAGCAGATTATTGAACGAGTTGCAAATGCTTATTTCAAAGTTTTTACTGAAGAGGAAAAAAATGAAACACTTAGTAGTAGCTATGCAAGTACAGAAAAGCAAAGAAATATCTTGAAAAGTCTATTTGATAACGGATTGTCAAAAAAGATTGATCTTGATAGAACCAATGTGAAATTGACCAATATAGATACCAATATCAAGCAAGGGAAAAACGGAATCGCTCAGGCTGAAAATGCGCTTAAGTTTTATATGGGAATGCCTATAGAGACTGACATAAAATTAGTAAAGGAAGATATGGAAGTTACGCCTCATCTTTTAGAAAATATGGTAAGTTCTGATAATAGAACGGAAGTTAAAGTATTGTTGAAAAATAAAGAACTTTTGGAATATCAAAAGAAAGCTTCCGAAGCTGCTTATTATCCTACTGTTAATTTGACGGCCAATTATAACTGGCAAGGTTTAGGAGCTAAGTTTCCTTTGACGAATGGTAAATCCAGTGGAGTTTATTGGTCAGATTATTCGGCTATTGGATTAGGTATTAATATTCCAATTTTCAATGGATTTGCTACTAAAGCGAAAGTACAGCAAAATCAAATCGAAATTGATAAATTAACAGTTGATTTGAAAGATAAAAAATTAGAACTAGACCAAGCGTACCAAAATGCAAAATCTCAGATTGAAAATAATTTGTCTGCATTAGAAAATCAAAAAGCAAATGTAGAGTTGGCGGAAAACGTTTTGAAGGATACACAGAGCAATTACCAATACGGCTTGGCAACATTAACGGATTTATTGGACGCAGAAAACTCTTTGGTTGAGGCTAAGAATAATTATACAACTGCTATTCTGGACTATAAAGTTGCTGAAGTACAATACTATAAATCAAAAGGAGAACTTAAAACTTATTTAAAATAAACTACAAAAAATAACGGTTATAAAATGAAAAAAACTTTAATATATATTATCGTAGCAGCTGTTCTAATTGGTTTGGCAGCTTGGAAAATTTCCGACAACAAAAAGAAGCAGGAAACTGAAGTAAAAGAAGTTGCAAAGCAAGTTGACAAAATTAATGTTAACGTGATTACGGCTTCTCGTGAAAATATCGATACAGATTATTCTGCAAACGGGACATTTATCCCAAAACAAGAGACGAAACAATCTTCAGAAATTTCTGGTCGTATCGTCAACGTTTTGGTAAAAGAAGGTTCTAGAGTAGGAGCTGGACAAGTTTTGGCAACCATCAAAAGAGATGCGATAGAGGTAGATGTTTCCCAGGCACAGAACAATTTGCAGAATGCTATTGCAGACAACCAGCGTTATGAAAACGCATATAAAACAGGTGGTGTTACAAAACAACAGCTTGATAATTCAAGATTACAACTGAAAAACGCTCAGGCTGCAGTGAGAGCACAAGGCGTAAGAGTAAATGATACCAGCGTAAGAGCAGGCATCAGCGGAACAATCAACAAAAAAATGGTTGAGCCGGGAATGGTGGTTGCACCGGGAACAGCTTTATTTGAAATTGTTAATATCAATACTTTGAAATTGTCTGTTTTGGTTGATGAAAGTCAAGTTGGAAGAATCCAAATTGGACAAACAGTAAAAATCAATGTTAATGTTTTACCGGAAGAATCTTTCGCTGGTAGAATTACTTTCATTGCGCCAAAAAGTGATGCTTCTTTGAATTTCCCGGTTGAAATCGAAGTTCAAAACAGTGGAAACCTAAAAGCTGGTATGTACGCAACAGCTGTTTTCAAAACCAATCACGGTGCCGAAACTCAAAATATGTTAACTGTTCCAGCAGAAGCTTTCGTTAACGGTGTTAGTTCCGGACAATTATTTGTGGTCGACAACGGAACAGCAAAATTAATTAAAGTGACAACCGGAAAAGTCTATGGTGATAAAGTCCAGATCCTAAGCGGACTGAATGGCGGTGAACAAGTGATTACCAGCGGACAAATCAATCTGGATAATGGTTCAAAAATCAATATCGTAAAGTAAGAGAAGATGAAGTTAGCAGAAATATCCATTAAAAGACCATCGCTCGTTATCGTATTATTTACGATTCTGACATTGGGTGGTTTGTTGAGTTACTCTATGATGGGGTACGAATTGATTCCGAAGTTTGAAACCAATATGGTAACGATTTCTACGGTTTATCCAGGTGCTTCGCCAAGCGAGGTGGAAACGTCGGTAACCAGAAAAATTGAAGATGCCGTTGGTTCTTTGGAGAATGTGAAGAAAGTAGAATCATCTTCTTACGAGAGTTTATCGGTAGTTATGGTTCAGCTGAATACAGGTGCCGATGTAAACTATGCTTTGAATGATGCACAAAGAAAAGTGAATGCCATCTTGGCAGATCTACCAGAAGATGCAGACCCGCCTTCACTTCAAAAATTCTCATTGGATGATTTACCAATTATGACATTGAGTATCACTAGTGATAAACTGAATAATAAAGAACTCTATGACCTTCTTGACAAGAAAATCGAGCCTATTTTTTCCCGTGTAAACGGTGTTGCTCAGGTTGACCTTGTTGGTGGACAGGAAAGAGAAATCCAAGTGAGTTTGGATGAAAAGAAAATGCAGGGTTATGGTCTTGCGATTGCTGATGTACAACAAGCGATTCTTTCTTCGAACTTAGATTTCCCAACCGGAGCTTTGAAGACCAGAACTTCTCGTTCTACAATCAGACTTTCTGGGAAATATAGAGACGTCCAGGAAATGAATAACCTTGTGGTTTCCAACAAAAACGGGGCACAGGTTCGTTTGTCTGATATTGCAACTGTTTTCGATACTCAAAAAGATGTAGAGAAAATAGCCAGATATAATCAGAATTCTACTATTTTGATGCAAATCAAAAAGCAATCTGATGCCAACGCAGTTTCGGTTTCGGAATTGGTTCAGAAGACGATTGCTCAGGTTCAGGACAATTATAAAACTCAAGGTGTTAAAGTCAATATCGTAGATGACACCACAGATTTTACTCTTGAGGCGGCAGACCACGTAATTTTCGATTTATTCTTAGCGATTATTTTGGTGGCTGTGGTAATGTTATTGTTCCTCCATAACATCAGAAATGCATTCATCGTAATGGTTTCAATTCCAGTTTCGTTGATTGCAACAGTGATTGGGATGTACTTGATGGGATATACCTTAAACTTGATGAGTTTATTAGGACTTTCACTCGTTGTAGGTATTCTTGTGGATGATGCGATTGTGGTTTTGGAAAACGTTTACCGCCATATGGAGATGGGGAAAAGCAGAATCCGTGCAGCATACGACGGAGCTTCAGAAATTGGATTTACCGTAACTGCAATTACATTGGTAATCGTGGTGGTATTCTTACCGATTGCGATGAGTTCAGGATTAGTGTCTAATATCTTGGCGCAGTTCTGTGTTACCGTCGTTATTGCGACGATGTTATCATTATTGGCTTCCTTTACGATTATTCCTTGGCTATCTTCAAGATTTGGTAAGTTGGTACATTTGACCGGGAAAAATCCATTTGAGAAATTTATCCTTTGGTTCGAAAAACAATTGGATAAATTTACACACTGGATTAGTGGAATCTTGGAGTGGTGTTTGAAATCGACATTAAGAAGAGTAATGACTGTTATTGTAACATTTATTATTTTGATTTCTTCCTTTATGTTAGTAGCATTTGGATTCATTGGAGGTGAATTCTTCCCAAAAATTGACAGAGGACAGTTTCTTGTTCAGATGGAATTACCAAAAGATGCTTCTGTAGAAAAAACCAACCAAGTAACTCTTGCGGTTGAAAAATATCTGAGAGAAGATAAAGATGTAGTGGATATGATTACAACAGTTGGTCAGCAGTCCACAGGTTTTGGTGGTGCGCAGGCTACTTTGTATCAATCCGAGATTCAGGTAATTTTAGTGGATAAATCTGAACGTAACGAAAGTACAGATATCAAATCGGCTAAAATCAAAAGAGCTTTAGAAGAGAAATTCACAGGCGTTGAGTTCAAAACAGCACCAATCGGATTATTGGGAGCAGACAACGCGCCAATCGAAATGGTGGTAACGGCTCAGGACAACGAAACTGCAAATAAAGAAGCGAATAGAATCCTAGAATTACTTAAAAAAGTGCCTGGTTCTGTAGATGCAGAATTATCCACTGACTCAGGAAGTCCGGAAGTTCAGGTAAATATCGATAGAGATAAAATGGCTTCTTTAGGCTTAAATCTTGCTAGTGTAGGACAGACTATGCAGACTGCATTCAGTGGAAATACAGACGGGAAATTCAGAGCCGGAGAATATGAATATGATATCAACATCCGTTTTGGAGATGCTAACAGACAGTCAATTGATGACGTAAGAAATCTTATGTTCACTAATCCACAAGGTCAACAAGTAAGATTAAGCCAGTTTGCAGATGTCAAAATGGGTTCTGGACCAAGTTTGCTGGAACGTAGAGATAAAGCGCCTTCTGTGAAGGTAAAATCTAAAGTGGTCGGTCGTCCTGTGGGTGATGTTGCCAATGAATGGGCAGACCAGTTTATGAATAATGAAAAGACTAAACCTGCAGGTGTAACTTACATCTGGAGTAAAGATATGGAAAACCAGACGGAAGGTTTCGGTACTTTAGGAATTGCTTTGATGGCGGCTATTGTATTGGTTTATTTGGTAATGGTTTCCTTGTATGACTCGTTTGTTTATCCGTTTGTGGTATTATTCTCAATTCCGTTGGCATTGATTGGAGTAATGGTAATTCTGGCAATTACAGGAAACTCACTGAATATATTTACAATGCTCGGTATGATTATGTTGATTGGTTTGGTGGCGAAGAACGCGATTATGATTGTCGATTTTGCCAATATGAGAAAAGCGGCAGGAGCCAATACGCACGATGCTTTGATTCAGGCCAACCACGCCCGTCTTCGTCCGATCTTGATGACCACGATTGCGATGATCTTCGGGATGATCCCGATTGCGATTGCAAAAGGAGCTGGAGCGGAGATGAACAACGGTTTGGCTTGGGTAATCATCGGTGGTTTGACATCGTCATTATTCCTGACCTTGATTATTGTGCCTGTAGTTTATTCACTATTCGATTCTATGTTGAGAAGAATGGGCAAACACATAACTGTAGATTATGATGCTGAAATGAAAGCTGATTACAAACACAGAGAACTAAGTGAAGACGGATTTACGCCTAAACACGTAGATTAATATATAATTAATTAAGTTAACCAAGAAGCGCATCAATTATTTGATGCGCTTTTTTTGTTTTTAAAGTTTGTTAAGTTTTTTGTTTATAATCTTAATGATTTTTCCAGTTCCAATTAATTGTACGCCTTCATATAATTTGAAGCCCATTCCAATTTTTAATTTTCCTTGAAAATAATCTTGAGATAGTAAATCAATTTCAGCATTTACCAAATCTCCTGGAAATGCAAACTCGTTTCCAATATAAATTTGACGTGCAGAAGTTTGGTAATCATCAAAGTTGAAAACGAGCTGTGACCTGTAATCACTTTTTACATAATTTTTACGGCCTCCTTCATTTTCCTTTTTGAAATTTATTTGAGCTATAAAATCACATTTTGAATTTTCGATTTCTAATTTGTTTTCGTGAAAATATTCATATGCTAAACTTTCCAAATCCCCGCAATCTGAAATTAAATTATTTTCCTCATCATAGATTTTAAAAGTCTCTTGTGAACTGCCAATAGTTGCTGAACCATCTAAACCAAGTAGAATTGTATATAAAGTATCTTCTAAAAGATTGGAAATAATCTTTTTTAATTTTTCAGTTTCAATTTTATCTAAATTTAACTCTTCAATCTTTGTTGAAACAAGACTCCTGAATTCAGACTGAGTATCAAAACTGGAATTCAGAATATTCTGTTTTTCTAAATAAAAATTTTTCACGAATTCTTCGGCAGTCATATTATATTATTACATTTATATTTAATCTTTAAATATAAAAAAAGACTCTTAGAAAAATCTAAGAGTCTCAATATATTTTAAAATAGAAATTAATCCGCCATTGCTTCGCCAGACTTTCTATAGACAAAATTTCCATAGATGTGTCTTCTTGCAAAACGACTTGGAGAATCAGAATTTACCATTTTGATATAAGTATTTCTTGGAACACCAATGTATTCAAACATTTGTCCATTCAAGTGTTGAACAGTTAAAATAGACTTCTCAAGATAAAAATCTTGGATGTTAGATTGAGTAATCGTTTGTGTATATTCTTCTTTATATTTTTCCTGAGTTTCCTCGTGGATGCTTACTAGAAAATGATAAGCTTCTATCACAGTTTTGCTTTTTTCTTCAGCTTCCAATTTTCCAGTTTCATCATTGACGAATTTATCAGGATGGGTGTCCTTCATTGTATTTCTGTAGATGGTCTTCAAATCCTTTAAAGTTGCAGTTTTGTCAACGCCAAGAAGTTTTCTGTGTTCGCCTATTCTTTTCATAATATGATTCCTTATTTCGGGGTGCAAAATTAAGCTTTTAAAATTTATAAATCATAACTTATTCATTATTAATTTATTTGATTAAGAAAAGTTAATTTTTGGAGTTGAGAATCTATTTATTCATCAGAATTTTTTCAATCGACTCAAGAATTTCTTTTTCTACAATTTCTTCAGTTAGTGTTTCCAAAGTATAACTTTGTTCTTTCATCACAGCAGTTCCTTCGCCGTTTTGGAAGATTGTATCTTGATGAATTCCGATTTTTTTGTAATACTTGTCAGCAGTGAACATAATATGTGGAAACTTGTTATTGGTATAGAAATTAGAATCTACATTTCTGGAAATCTGAAGTTTGATGTTGGGTTGCGCATTGATGCCTGTTCCGCTTTTACTCTCTTCATTGATAGTGATTTTGCAGCCAAATCCGTTTTGTCTCAGCATTCTTCTGAATTCCTGCATTTTTGGGTCAATCAGGTTTTTGCACAATGTTTTGAAACCCTCCACAAAAAGGTCTTCTTCACTTTTTTGCTTTTCCAGACTCTCCTTTAGCTTTTCTTCCTCCGATTTCAGATTCGAAAATAAAGAATTGAGTCGATTTAAATTTTCTTCTTTCATTTGATGTTTTTTTTTGAATTAATTTTAATCTTGATTATTCATTATGATTTAATCTTTTTCAAATATAAATAAAATAGTAAAAACGCCACTGTATATATTAATTACAGTCTGATTTGTATTTTTAAGTAAAACAATAAGAAGTGCAAATTTCATCTTAGCTAAGATTGAATATGCTTTGCTAAATTTTAGTTGATTTGCAATTTAGAGAATGCTTTTTTAGTTATTATCGTTGTGTTTTTATTGAAAAAATAGCTTTATTTGTATTCGTATTTCTAGATTATCAAAATGAAAAAAATAATTCCAAAATTTTATTTAATTATAAAACTATTGGGATTATGGGTTTTAATGAGTTCAATTTTCATTAATGCTATTCAAAAAAACCCAATCAATTATTCTCACGAGCTCATCCGACAAAATAAAATTGATTCTGCAATCATTTTCATTAATCAACAGATTTCAAAATCTAATTCTCAGGTTGACAAAGCATTTTTTTATGTAGAATTAGGAAATGCTTACAAACTGAAACAGCAATATGAAAAGTCGCTGGAAGCTTATCAAAGTTCACTTCAAATTTTTAAAAAGAATAGACTTTTACAAGAAGAATTCTATGTTTATACGCAATTAGCAGAGTTTTACAGATATCGGAGATTATTTTCAAAAGCCGAAGAATATTTGAGGTTTTGTGAAAATATTTTGAAAAAAGAAAAGATGAAAGATGCTTATCTGATGAAATTCTACAGCAGAAAAGCGGCGCTTTTTTCAGAATATCAAGACAATGAAGATAGTGCACTTGTCTATTCCAGAAAAGCATTGGTTTTATCTCAAAAATTGCAAGATTCTGAAAGTGAACTGGTTTCCTTGATGGAAATTGCAAACATCTACGAAAGCAAAAAAAATTATAATGAAGCGATAAAACAACTTAGCAGAATCATTTTTCTTGCCAAGGAAAATTCGAATATTCAGGTTCAATGTGATGCAATGGTCAATATTTCCAGAAACCTGAATTCTGTTGGGAATTATAAAGAGTCTATTAGAGAGTCATTGTCGGGATTTGCTATTGCTGAGAAAAATAAACTGAGTTATAATCAGCTCTTGTTTGCAGACAATCTACAAGAAGTCTATGGGAAAATGAGAGATTATCAAAATGCTCACAAATATTTGAAAATCAGATTGAAACTTACAGAAGATTATTATCACAAACTCTATGATAACAAAGTTTTGGAGTATGAGGAAAAATTCAAAGTGGCTGAAAAACAAAAAATCATTGATGAAAATAGAAAATTAATTGAGCTGAAAGAAGAGGAAATCAAAAGACAAAATCTGATAAAGTATTTTATCCTTTTTGGTTTGACCGCTATCATCATTTTTGCAATTATTCTGCTCAATTATATCAAGATTATCAGAAAGCAGAATAGAAAGCTAACTTTTGTATCGGAACAGAACGAGTTTTTGGTAGCAGAAACGCATCATAGAATTAATAATAATCTTCAGTTGATAACGATTCTTATAGAAAATGAGCTGAAAAAAAATCCAAACTCTGATGATATTAGTAATAAAAGAATCATTGCTAAAATCGATTCGTTGGGAATATTACATCGGCAATTGTATAAAAATGAAGATAAGAAAAGCCTTGATCTGAATGAGTTTTTACAGGAAGTGAAAAAGAATCTGGACTTCCTGTTTTTGGAAAACAAAATCCGAGCTAATTTTGAGATAGAAAATCTGATGATTCCGGCAAATAGTGCAATGTATATCGGATTGCTGGTGACGGAACTTTGTGTGAATTCTTTAAAGCACGCTTTTCAAAATCACGATAACAAAAAAATAGCGCTGAAAATTCATACAGATTCTGGTAAAATTTATTTTGCATATTCTGACAATGGAAACGTAAGCAACGAAATTACAAAACTGAATCTCATAGAGAAACTTTGCAGACAACTCCGAATAGAGTATAGCGTTGATACGGAAAATGGATTTAAGTTCAATTATGAAATGAAATTATAAACTTGTGAATTTTATTAAAATTTTAATCGCAGAAGACGAGGTTTTAATAGCCGATTATATCAAAGAAATATTGGAGAATAATGGCTGTGAAAATGTTTTTATGGCGCATTCCGTTTCAGAAACTCAGGAGAAAATGAAAACTTTACAACCGGATGTTATTCTAATGGATATTAATCTGGAAGGGAATTTCGAAGGCATAAAATTGAGCAAAGAGAAGAATAAAGAAACTTCTGTTATTTTCATCACAGGACAAACGGATTCTAAAATGGTGGAAAATGCGCTTTTTACCTCGCCAGAATCTTATCTCACAAAGCCAATAAGAGAAACAGAACTCATCACTGCTTTGAAAATCATCATTAATAAAAAACAGAAAGAATATCTTTTTGTTAAGGATGGTTATGATGACATCAAACTGAAATTAGAAGAAATCATCTATGTGGAAGTTGATAAAAATTATCTTGATATTTACCTGATTGATAGGAAAATTACGGTGAGAAAGACATTACAAGAGTTTTGTAAAGAATTGCCGGCTTCTTTCAAACAAGTTCATCGTTCGATAGTTATAAACACCAATTTAATTGATAAAATTACATCTGATGAGGTTTGGTTAAAAGGCTTTAAACTTCCTGTTTCTAGGAATTACAGGCATAATTTGACATAGATTTAACTTTCATATACAAAGTTTTGCATTTCGTCCCTTTTTAATATTATGTTAAATGGGACTTTTTATTTTTGCGCTAATAACCATTAAAAAAAATAAAAAATTATGAAAAACTTTATCCAATTTTTATGTTGGTCTATAACATTGTTTATGGGAACATTGATGTCTGGACAAACTGTATTAGTAGAATACCTCAATGCGCCTTATGATGTTGTAGCATACTCCAACGGAGATATTTATATTTCTGATACACACAACAAAAGAATTATTAAAACAGATCCTGATGGAACTAATCCAGTTGTGATGAATACTTTTGCGAGTCCTGTTTATGGACTTTTGATCAGTAATGATAAACTTTTTGCTGTTGTCGATGGCAATTTGGTTAAAATGAATCTTGATGGGACAAACCTTGAAAATGTCTCTGCTGCTTCAGGCGCTTTTTATATTACTTCTGGACAAGACGACTACATCTATTTTGCTAGTCCAGGTAATAATAATATACAAAAAGTAAAGGAGGATGGAACCGAACTTTCTATCGTAGTATCAGGATTGAACGTTCCAATGGGAATTACCTATGATCCGGTTTTAGATTTGTTTTATTATTCAGAAATGGGATCTGATAATGTTTACTCTGTCAAAAAGGATGGCACGGACAAAACTTTTTTAGCGACAGGTTTCAATAATCCACATAATTTGAGGTTAGATTCTTCTGGTAATTTATACATCGCAGATGCTCAAGGTAATGCTATCAAAAAGCTGTCAGCAGATAGAAAAAACCTTACAACATTGCCTAATACAACATTGAATGCACCAACTTCAACTTTTGTAACAAAAAATGGAAATATTTTAATTTCTGATACTTGGGGAGGAAAGATAAGATCTATTGATGCGCCTGCTGCAACCTCGCTTAATTTTGATGGTGTTGATGATTATATCTCAGGAACCAATAACCTTCTGCCACAAGGGGCTAATGAAGCAACCGTTGAAGCTGTGATAAAAGCGCCATCTGTAAGAACTGGTTTATATACTTATAGTTCAATATTCAATTTTGGAAGCTTCTCACAATATAATAGATTCTGTTTGCTGCTAATGGATGGGAAATTAACATTTATGGGGGACGGACATGGTCATGTGAGCGATGCAAATTTGTTCGATGATCTATGGCATCACGTGGCTGTGACTTATAAAAATAATTATATAAAGTTATACGTTGATGGAGAAATCGTAAAAGAAGCAGTGCTGAATAATCTTAATATTGTTGGTACGGATTTTCAAATC
This sequence comes from uncultured Weeksellaceae bacterium, assembly GCA_963530025.1. GTDB lineage: Bacteria > Bacteroidota > Bacteroidia > Flavobacteriales > Weeksellaceae > Epilithonimonas. The sequence continues at coordinate 184,588 of CAUSBY010000007.1, read as the reverse complement.
GGAAGTAGTTATAGAAATTGGGTAGATGAATTATATGAAGGAGACATAGATGAGATTCGTGTTTGGAGTAGAGCACTTAGCCAAAATGAATTGAAGAATAATAAAAGCTGTGAAGTCGCGACGCCGATTTCCCAGGAAGGACTTGTAAGTTATTTCAAATTCAATCAAGGGAATAATGAGGCTGATAATAATGCTGTAACGACATTGATAGATGAAACAGGAAATAGTACTTCTGTAACTTTGAATAACTTCGCTTTATCGGGAACTAAGTCCAACTGGTTGTTAGCTTCGCCTATTGTAACTGGCAATTCTTGTCCACCATATGTTTCACCTATTTCTTGTACATCTGTAACTTTACCTTCCAATGGAGTAGCAACTTCAGAAAACCCAAAGGTTACTTGGACAACAGTGAATAATGCAAACAGCTATAAAGTCTATATTGGAACTTCTTACGGAAACTATAATTTCGTCAATGGGACTTCAGTAACGACAACAAGTTACACGATGACTGGACTTTCTGCTAATACAACTTATTTCGTAAAAATAGTTCCAACCGATTCTGAAGATTTTGCAACAGGTTGTTCACAGTCTTCTTTCACAACTGGCGGTACATTAGCTGTAGATGATACCAAGAAAGTTTTGGTAAGTTTATATCCTAATCCTTTTACCAATGTCATTAATCTATCCGGTATAGAAAATGTCGTTTCAGTATCAATTAATGATAATTCTGGAAAATTAATTAAAACTGTACAACCAGCAAAAGAACTAGATCTGTCTAATTTATCACAAGGATTATATATTATCAATCTGAAAATGAATGATGGTAAAACCAAATCTATGAAAGTCATCAAAAAATAGAACTAACCATAAAAGCTCAAATCAATAAAGATAGCCTAACAAGCTGTCTTTTTATTGTACGAATATTATGTTAAGGAATAAAATCTTATCTTTGAAAAAGTAATTCTTAAAAAAATGAAAAAGCTTTTTTTGACAACAATATTGGCTCTTACAGTAGCTTCTTGTACAAGTAGATTAGGGAACACTTCCAAAGTCGGAAAACATCAAGCAGCAATCACTGGAACACAATGGGTTCTGGCAGATGATGTTGCCAATAAACCAACATTATTGATAGAGCAAAACAGAATCTCTGGAAATGCCGGTTGTAATAATTATTTTTCGGATGCATCAATAGATACTTCTGCGGGTAATTTTTCTGTTAAGGCTATTGGCTCTACAAGAAAAATGTGCAACAATATGACAACAGAAACAAGTTATCTAGGCGTTTTGCCAGAAGTGAACAAGTATGTGGTTACAGAAACAACATTGGAACTTTATAAAGACAACCTTTTATTATTGAAGTTTAACAAACAATAATAAATTGAAATGAATTAACAAAAAAAGGAACTCAAATCTGAGTTCCTTTTTTATTATTCTTCGTCTTCCTCGTCGTCGTATTTTGCAAGTTCTTCATCACACCATTTGAAGGCTTCTTCTACAACTTTCGTAGCCTCGTTTGCTACAGTTTCTTCATCATCTCCTTCCAAGTCGTCCAACCATTCTACATCCTCTTCTTCTACGTTAAGGATGAAACGCGGGTACTCTGTGTGTACTACAAAAAGATCTTCTGGAAAATCAGAATTGTCGGCTAATAAAAACTTAGGTAATTTCATAATATAAAATTTTAATATAAATCAGAGCATTTGTGACTATCACTCTATGGTTCAAAGATAGAAAAATTCCCGAAAAGAATTATTGATAATTGTTTTTTTTGATTTTGATTTTACTTTCCACTTTATATCTTGTCAATACATTGTTTTTCACTGTATCCGCAGCTTTGAAGGTAATATAAACTCTAGGATTTACCGTGCTTATTAATTCTGCAACCTGAACTTCATCCAAGTTCTCAAGAGTTTGTACATAATATTCGAAGGTTGTGTCTTTCAGTTTTTCTTTTTCCAGGAATTCTGAGATGATTTTTCTGTTTTCCAGATAATCGCCTTTGGATAACCAAGTGAAGATAAAGCCTGTCATTAAACTCAGAAAAGCAATAGAATAAACTATATCATCGAAGATCTGAAATAATTTTCTAAAAAAAACAATCCAAACTCCAATAGAAAATGGCGCCAACAACCTATAATCCATCGGATTGATCCAATAAAAATATTGGATAAAGTAGGAACATATAATACAAACAGCAAAGATGATAAGGATAAATCTTTCCGTTTCCGAAAGTCTTGTTTTTACGAATAGAAAAATCATTGCCAAGATTGTCAGAACACCAATTCCATAGATTCCATAATTGATTATTCCGCCATTTGGGTCAGTCATATGGACAAAAGGATTAAAAGTGGTCGCAAGCCCTTGAAATAATTCTGGGACTAGGGTAGAAGTGGGTTTTAATCCGATTTCAAGAGATTGGGCAATATAGTTTTCATTAAAATAATCGATGAAAAGCAACTTATAAAGTCCATAAGAACCAATTCCCAAAATTCCTGAAATTGCAAATGTCTTCCAATAGTTTTTCTTAAAACTCATTATTCCGAAAGTCAAACTTCCTAGACAAAAGAACAATGCGCTATAACGGATATTGAGAAGTAGGATTAGTAAAAGGGTAAGAAAAAAAATACCTTGGATTTGGGTCAGTCTATTTTTGAAAATTTGATGAGCTGTGAAGAACAGCAGGATTACAAAAGGTAATGTAAAAGCTTCGCTCATTGTGAAAGAGAAAATGCTTACAAAACTGAACAAAGAAGAAACTACCAAAAGCTCTTTGAAGAAAAACTTTTTCTTATAAGCGAAAATCAATATGAAAGTATATGCAAAAAGTCCCACCAATTTGCTGCCCCAAAATTCATCTACTCCGAAGAATGTAAAGAACTTTATAGATAATGGATAACCCAAAGGTGCAATGGTATCATCGATAATTGGAAAGATATTGGCCTGTCTCAGATATCTTATGGAATCTGGACTTACACGTCCTTTTTCGTTTAGCAAGAATCTTAAGATAATCATCACGTAAGTAATGACAATCAGAAAAAATTGCAGAATCTTCTCGTATCTTGAATTGAGTTTTATGGAAATCATAGTTTAAAAATAAAAAAACTTTGTCAAAACTGATTCTGACAAAGTTATAAATCGTAATCCGAAATTACTAATTGGCAATTTCAGATTTATTTCAAAAACATTTTCGAGACTTTCTCAGCCTTTTTACTTTCGGAATAATCGTAGAAACCTTCACCTGATTTCACACCTTTCTTGCCGGCCATTACCATATTGACCAATAATGGATTAGGCGCATATTTAGGATTTTTGAAACCATCGTACATAACGTTTAGGATTGCAAGACAAACGTCTAAACCAATAAAATCTGCTAATTGTAAAGGTCCCATTGGATGAGCCATTCCCAATTTCATCACGGTGTCTATTTCTTCAACGCCCGCAACACCATTATACAGCGTTTCAATCGCTTCATTGATCATTGGCATTAGGATTCTATTCGCTACAAATCCGGGATAATCATTCACTTCGGTTGGAACTTTTCCCAGTTTTTTTGACATTTCAAAGATGGTATCAAAAGTATCTTTAGATGTCGAATAACCTTTGATGATCTCTACCAGTTTCATGATAGGGACAGGATTCATAAAGTGCATTCCGATTACTTTTTCCGGTCGTTTTGTAGCTGCCGCAATTTGTGTGATGGAAATAGAAGAGGTGTTGGTCGCCAAGATACAGTTTTCTGGAGCCAATTCGTCCATTTGTGTAAATATCCTAAGCTTCAGGTCAAGATTCTCTGTTGCAGCTTCTACGATGAGGTCAGCGCTAGGAGCCGCATCTTTGATATCTGTAAAGGTCTTGATGTTGCCCAAAGTTTGTGCTTTTTCTTCTTCTGTAAGATTACCTTTTGCAATGATCCTGTCTAGATTGGTAGTGATGGTTTTCAGAGCTTTGTCCAGGTTTTCTTGTTTTACATCCACAAGATTTACCGTAAAACCACTTTGTGCAAAGGTATGTGCAATACCATTTCCCATAGTTCCGGCTCCGATGACAACAATGTTTTTCATTCTATATTTTGATTTTATTTTAATGCCTCTGTTCTTATACTGTCAAAAAAATGATTTCCAAATTTGGCTTCCATTTCCAGATTCATCATTCTTTGATAGCATTTTTTACTTTTTTCGATTCCTTCCTGTTCCACAATACAAGAAGGTGGGTATTTTGTTTTGTAAATTACTTTTATGTTCTTCTTTTTCAAAATATTGCTAAATGCTTTATTTGAAGATTTATTATCATTCAAATATTGATATTCATAATAGATATACTTGCCTTTTTCAAAATCTGATTTAGCTAATTTTTGAGCATCTTGACAATTTGGAATCTTTTGCTTATTTTCTGAACAAGAAAATAATATGAGAAAGCAAAGTATTATTTCGACTGTCTTTTTCAAATGCAGATTTATTAATTACTCCAAGATAATTGTCTGATTATTATTAAGGATTTTTGTTCTTATTAATGATGATACTCGATTGTAAATATATCATATTTTCCGAATCTGAAAAGTGATCTTATTCATATATCTTAAAAAGCTGGAAATTAATTCAAATTAATATTTTTGGTCTTAGTTTTGAATTTAACATAATATTCAGATTTATAGAAGACTTTCCAATGAAACAACCTGAAAAATACCTCCGAGACAAACGTTCTCCGATTCCAAAAAGCGAGAGTGTTTCCAGAGTTATGAGCAAGAACAAAAGCAAAAATACCAAACCAGAATTGTTGCTGAGGAAAGAGCTATGGAAAAATGGGATCCGCGGATATAGACTCCACTCCAAAAAAATTCCAGGCAAACCGGATATTGCTTTTATCTCAAAAAAGATTGCGATTTTTGTCAACGGTTGTTTCTGGCACAGATGCCCGCATTGTCAATATAAGTTACCTAAGGCCAACAGAGATTTTTGGAAAACCAAATTCGAAAATAATATTGCAAGAGACCTCAAAACATTTGACCAATTGAAAGAAATGAATTGGAAATCCATTACGATCTGGGAATGTGAACTAAAGGATAAAGAAAAATTAGAAAAAGTTGTTCAAAAAATAAAGAGTCAGTTGGGTTCATTTTATTAGTAATCTCTCGTGTATCTCTGTTTTTCTTGCAGATAGATTGGTTCAGTACTTTCCTTTACCTTGAATTTTGTTCTGTAATAAATCCTTTCTCCATCTATTTTATTAGTGAAAACAGAAAAATGAAGATGAGGTCCGTTACTCCATCCGGTATCTCCGCTGTATCCGATGAGTTGTCCCTGTTTCACTTCATCACCTCTATTCACAATTATACCATTTTTTTTGAGATGTGCATAGTCTGCAAAAGTTCCATCATCGTGTAGAATGATGATTTTGTTGTTATATTTTGCGCAGTCTTTACTAAGGCAATGTTGATCAGAGTCGGATTTTGTGATGATTACTTTTCCACTTCTCGCTGCAAAAATTTCTGTTCCCAATTTATGACTGAAATCCAAAGCAAAAGCATTCTGATGGGAAAAATTTCCGTTATAACCTTGAAAAATTGATTGTGAAGTTCCAGTAGGATAGGGCAACCAATAAACTTCTTCCGGATCTGATGGTTTTGCGTTTATATCACCAAAAGCATAACGAACCTTGTAATTGAAACTGTACGATTTCGATTTGTTTTCCTGATCGATTCTGGTGATTGTAAATCTCTTAGCATTTCCTGGAACAACTATGATGCTTTTATTTCCCAGGCTGGATTTTATATTTTCTCCAATGTATTCGTATTCTACACTTACTGGACAGATTTCATCATTGTCGGCAAAAATTACAATAGTATTTTTATCATTGTATTTATCAAACTTCAAGTTTGGTGATTCTTGAGAGAATAGGAATAAAGGAAGTAAAATTAGAAGTGAAATAATATGTCTCATATCTTATTTGGAAAAATCTATTTTACCATTTGTGTATGAAAACGTCCAATTTTTCGTTAATGTCAAAGTTAAATTTCCATCTAAATCAAATACTTTTTTTTCGTAACGAGAATAATTGTTTTCCGATAGAGAACGATTGAAAAGCTCGTCAAAAATCATTAATTTTTTCGTCGGATTTGCATAATTATCGTAGTTTTTGAATATCTCTAATGTTCTCATTTTAGGATACTGTGAGTACGGTTCATATTGTTGATTAACTGGATTATAAACAAGAGGGCGTGTTACTGTACTATCAAGATTTCCTTGAGCATTGTAATGGTATTTGGTTTCCGAAATTGGCTTATTTTGTTTCTTAAAAGACCGTACTAGTTGATTTCCTGAATAATAATACTGAATAGTGTCATTTAATGTATCAGCAAAAATGTCCTTAGTCGCTTTTTGGACGATTTTTCCGTTTAATAATGAAAAATGTTCTTGATAGATATATGATAGGTCTGGCTGAGAAACTGATTTTTGTAGAATAGTGATATCATTATTTCCATAAGCAACCTCATTGTAGATGTCCTTTGAAAACATACATTCGAAACCTGTAGATAGTGGAACTCTTACAAATCCTCCGTTTCTCTTTGTTGGTCTTCCTTGATTATCATAATCTAAAGTGATAATTCCGTCTGTAATAGTGGGGAAATCACTTCCTGGGATATCCATATTTCTATAATGATATGAATATAATGAAGGCTCTTCGATGGTTTCAGAATTTTCATCTCTATCCTTCTCACAACTCAGAATGAAAATTGAAAGTAGAAAGAGATAAATGGTCTTGGTATTAGTTTTCATGAATAGTTTTTTATGGGCAATTATTTATTTCTGTATCAACCTCACAATCTCCAGCGCAACTTTCAAAGCTTCCGTCCCATCTTCCAAAGAAACTTGTACAGGAACATCATATTCAATTGCATTGGCGAAACTTTCTAATTCATCTAAGATTGCATTGTTTGGCTGAATGTTCGGATATTCAAAAAGAATCTGGTTTTTCTCGCCTTCTGCATTTTCGATAATCATATCAAAGTCAGAAGGATTTTCCGGCGCAGGTTTCATACGGATAACTTCTGCTTTTTTCTCAAGAAAATCGACTGAAACATAAGCATCTTGCTGGAAAAATCTCGATTTTCGCATTGCTTTCATTGATATTCTGGAAGTCGTCAAATTCGCGACACATCCATTCTCAAACTCGATTCTGGCGTTGCAAATGTCCGGCGTTTTGCTCACAACAGAAACGCCGCTTGCGTGGATTAATTTCACTTTTGACTTTACCAAACTCAACAAAATATCCAAATCGTGAATCATCAAATCCAAAACCACAGAAACATCCGTTCCTCTCGGATTGAATTCCGCCAATCTGTGAATCTCGATAAACATTGGATTTTTGATATAATCTTTCGCACCAATAAAAGCTGGATTGTATCTTTCAACGTGACCAACCTGCGCTTTGATTCCAAATTCTCTACATTTGTAAAGGATTTCTTCCGCTTGTTCCAGCGTTTGCGTCACAGGTTTTTCGATGAAAAAATGAATGCCTTTTTCAATCGCTTTTATTGCATAATCATAGTGATAAACAGTTGGTGTTACAATATCCAGCATTTCAATTTCTTCTAACAAATCTTCGAAACTCTCAAAATATTTGTACCCGAATTCTGCTGCCAGTTTTCTTCCGTTTTCTGCATCTTTATCGTGAAAACCAACGAGTTCATATTTCTCAGATTGATTCAGTAATCTCAAATGAATTTTCCCTAAATGTCCCGCTCCTACAAGTCCTGCTTTTATCATAGCTTAATTTTCTTCAAGTCGTAAATTTAAGAATTATAGCAACTCGACATAAAAAAAGACTCAGAATTTTTTAGCTTTCTGAATCTTGTCATTTTTAGATTAGTTTGATATGCGTTGATGTTTTGTCAAAGATTTTAATTTTTTCTTTGCATGTTTTTGAAGATTAAGGGTTTTTTTGAGTGTAAATAATTTAATCATAATGTGATGAATGTATAAAATAAGAGATTTTTAATTAATATGATTATGTTTTTATGCTGTTTGATTGATTATTATTTAATTTATTTTCATTTCAATTGTTTTTAATAATAGAAAGTATTATTTATTATTACTTATGTTGATTTTTTTTACATTTGTAACGAAAAATAAATAGTCTGAAAATGCCTATTGTTTAAAAACACAATTCAATTTTAACATAATCTTAGGATTGCTCTGGTTGCGGAGTTTAAACTAACAAAAAAACACAAACAAAAGATGAAAAAAAATTATCTATCCATTGCATTAGTTGCATTTGGATTTACTTATGGGCAGGTAGGTGTTAATACCGATAGTCCCAACACTACATTGGATGTCAATGCCAAAAGAGATGAGTCAGGCATAATTGTAGACAATTCCCAACATATAGGTTTGCAATCCCCACGTCTTACAAGGGCGGAACTTACTAACAATACAGCAACTTATGGAACCGATCAGACTGCTGCACTTGTCTATGTTACTGATGTTTCCGGAGGGGATACCAATATTCCGAGAACTCATGTGGATTCGCCGGGTTATTACTATTTTGATGGTGTTCTTTGGCAGAAGTTTACAGGAGGTAGTACTCCCGCTGGAACAGAGCCATGGAGAGTGCGTACAACCGATACAGAAGCTACTCTTAATACGCAGGATATTTATCAAAAAGGAAATGTTGCAGTAGGTACAAATCAGGGTGTTGGAACTTTTCATGTCGATGCTGCAAAAGACAATTCTACAACCGGAACGCCTACGGTTACGCAAGTACTGGATGATATTATTGTAACACCCAAAGGTAGAATAGGATTTGGTTATTCTCCTTCTGATACAACTGTTTCGACCTATCAATTCGATGATAAGGTCACCTTTCAGGCAAACACCGATTTAGATATTAATTATAGCTTGGCAACTACCAGTAATTCGCAGGCTATTGTACATCGTAATATCATTTCAGGAGGAACTATCGGTGCAAGAACTGCCAGACCAACGGGAACTTCTATCGCAGCATTCGAAGGACATACAACTACTTCCAGCAATAATTATGGATTGACATCGGCTGTTACACAACATCGTGCAGGGATTGTCTTGAGAACTGGAAAATACACTTCTGTAGGAGGAGAAATATGGCTTGGGACTTCTGGAGCTAATAGTGATGGTACTGCAGCGTCCAGTGCCGTGAACTCTTATCGAGCTGTTATGGACGAAAGGGGAAATTGGTCTTTAGGGGCCGATCCCAATTTAGATGCCTTTTACAGAAATCCTACACAAAGACTGGATTTGATATTAGGAGGGGTGCGTATAGATGCTTTGGGTTATGGTACTTTGGGAGCATGGCAAACCTTGCAAGCAGCTCAACGTCCAAATTATATTAGTACCAACCCGAGTGATAGAATAGTCGTGGTGGATGCCAATGGTGTTTTGAAAACAATCGATCGCTCTGTCTTGGCAAAATCTGCTACAGTAGAAAAAAGTTCTCAGTCCCAAATTCACATTATAAAGAACGATTCTGACATTACGCCTGCAATCATCCAAGGATGTCCAGTTTATGATAAAGAAGACATTGCACAAAATGATAAAGCTTTAGCGGAAGGTGGTTTGTATCGAATTAAGGGAAGTGGTGTGTTAATGATTAAATATTAAAAGTTTAAAAAACTTAATATAAAAAGACTCAGAACCGTAAAAAAAAATCTGAGTCTTTTTATTTTTGAAAATATTTATTTGGGCAGTATAATCCGCCTTCCGCTCCCAATCTTTTCACTTCACTACGTTACATAAAAAGGATTTCCACTCAAGTCGGGCTGCAGATTCTATATAAAAAAGATTTTTCATAAACCACAACGTTCGCCATTCTGAAAGAATCTCTAAAATTTTAACGAATTCAATACTATCTTGAATTCCACCAATTCATTATTTGATTCACAAAAACTTCTAAATCAAACTCATTGCTAAAAAGACCATAAGTCACAATTAACTCTGATTGCAAAATTCTGTCAATTTTTTCTGCATCTGCAATTTTATAAAGCTGACTCAAAATTTTATTATTAAGAGAATCAAATTCATCGGCTGGACTCCCAGAAATTAAATTCCAAGAATTGATAATTTTTCTTAATTGTGAAAAATCCCCATCGTATTTTCTTTTCAATTCCTTTTTATCCACGAAACAAATTCATTTACAAAACAACAACTTCTCCCTTCTCCGAACTTTCTTTCGCTGCTTCAATCACTTTCATCGTATGAAAAGCCTGTTTTGCAGTTACAGGAACTTTCTTATCATTCACAATTGCATTGTAAAGATCATCGTAAAAATCAAGATAATTCCCTTGAAAAGTAGGGAAGTTGACAACTCTGTCGTTGTAAACCAAAAGTCCGGTTTTATCTTCAGGTTCTGTTCCCCAATTTTCACGATTCGGAACTTTTCCGAGTTTCAATTCATCTTCTTGGATGTCCGCTCTATGTTTTAGAAAGCTTCCTTTTTTTCCGTGAAATACATAAGAAGGCGTCATTTCTTTCACAAAGAAGCTCGCTTTTAGTCTTACACGTTTGTCAGGATAATAAAGAAGAATGTCAAAATAATCATCAATCTGAGTATTTTCTCTCGTTTTTCTAATGTCGGCAAAAACCTTTTCCGGATTCCCAAACAAAGTCAAAGCTTGGTCAATCACGTGCGAACCTAAATCCATTAATATACTTGCGCCAGGATTTCCATTTTCTTTCCAAGCTTTTGGACTCAACTCAGGGTTGTATCTTTCGAATCGAATTTCTGCTTCCACGATTTCTCCGAGATAACCTTCATCCAAAACCTTTTTAATCGTTCGGAAATCGCTGTCATATCTTCGGTTTTGATAAACGCAAAGCTTCAGGTTTTTCTCTTTGGCAAGTTTGTGCAATTCTTCCGCTTCCTCAGAAGTTGTAGTGAAAGCTTTTTCTACCAAAGCGTGTTTTCCAGCTTCCAAAACTTTTTTAGTGAATTCAAAATGTGTATCGATTGGTGTGTTGACAACAATTAATTCTGCGTTACTTGCTAAAACTTCTTCCAAAGAATCAAAACTTTTAACTTCAGGATAATCTGTTTGTATATTTTTTTTGCTTCGTTCGTAAGCGCCTATTAATTCAAATCCGTCGTTAACTTCAAGAAATGGTGCGTGAAATAATTTTCCAGAACCTCCATAAGCTAACAAAGCAGTCTTTATCTGTCTCATAAATTTTTAAATAATTTTGATGATGCAATTTAATTAAATAAAAATTTAAGCCACAAAATCTGTGGCTTAAATCTATTTTGATATTCTAGAAAATCTAAAATTTAGAATCTTTAATTTAAAATTATAAATGTTATCCCATAATATGAAAACCACCATCCACGTGACGGATTTCGCCGGTAATTCTGGTTTCTTTTCGGAAAAGATGAACAATCTCGTGCGCCAAATCTTCAGGTAAAGCATTCCCCAACGGACTAATTCTATTGGCTCTTTCCACGTCTTCAACTTTCAAAGTAGCATTTCCAGCTTTACTTCCCATATAAGGTGAGAATCTGATAGCATTCGCACGGATTCCATATTTTTTTCCGAGTTCATAAGCCATTTCAATTGTTAATCTTTCAAGTGCTGCTTTTGCAATACTCATATTGATGTAAGGGAAAAACGAAACTTTCTCCGCAGCAATATAACTTAACGAAACTATCGAAGCTCCGTTTTGCAAAACACCATTTGCAAGTAAAGCGTGACAAAGCGTCACCAGAGAAAACGCAGACACATTCATTGTATCATTGAATTCCTCTGCCGTTACTTCCAGCATTGGTTTTACAGATTTATTTCTAATTGTTTTGTCCATTGCGATGGCGTGAAGGAAACCATTAAGTTCAATATTTTTGGTTTTCAAATCATCAGCGAAATGACTTAAACTTTCAGGTAAAGTCACGTCAAGTGGAGCAGTATAAACGTCGTTGCCCAAAACTTTTTTGCAGGCACCTTCGAAGTCTTCATAATTTTTATTGAGGAAAGATTCTGCTTTTTCGGAAAGGTTTTTGTGAAAAGGTGTTACGCCCAAACCTGTGCACACAACTTTTCCATTGTTGGCAAGGATTTTTTCTGCGGTTTTCATCGCTAATGAATTCTCATCTGCAATTCCAGTAATAAGGAAAGTTTGATTATCTAACATTTTATTTAATTGATAGTTATTGGTTGATAGTTGCTGGTTTTTTATTGATAGTAGAAGAATTTTATCAAACAACTATCAACTGACAACCAACAACCAATTTAAGCTTTATAAAGTGCAGTTCCCCAAGTCCAGCCAGAACCAACCGCCGCAAAAAGCAATAGATTTCCAGCTTTTACACGTCCGCTTTTGAAGGTTTCGTCTAACACGATTGGGATTGTTCCACCAGAAGTATTGGCGTATTTATCCATATTTGTCATTACTTTTTCGAACGGGATATTGGTTTTTCTTGCCGTTTCCTGAAGAATTCTGATGCTTGGTTGATGTGGAATTACCCAATCTACATTATCAGAACTCAGTTTGTTAGCTTCTAAAATTTCATTAATTGTTTCTGGTAAAACTCTGGTAGCTGTTTCAAAAACTTCTTTACCATTCATTTGGAAATAATGAAGTCTTTGCTTCAAAGTTTCTTCCGAAGCTGGCATTTCTGAACCGCCTGCAGGAATATTAAAATGATATTTTCCAGTTCCATCTGCGTGTAATTTAAAATCGAAAAATCCTTTATCTTCAGTCGTAGCAGACAACAAAATCGCACCAGCACCGTCTCCAAAGAAAACCGAATCTTTTCTTTCCCAGTCGGTAATCGTTGAAAAAGTATCCGCTCCAATAACCAATACGTTTTTATACATTCCGGTTTCAATGAATTGACAACCAATGGCAATTCCATAAAGTCCACCGGAACAAACTGCCGAAATATCAAAGGCAACGGCTTGAGGCGCTTCCATTTTTTCCTGTACAAAACACGCTGTTGATGGCGCTTGTCTGTCAGGCGTGGAAGTGGCAACAATAATCAGGTCGATATCTTTTGGAGCGACATCTGTGTTTTCCAGAGCTTTCAATCCAGCTTTATAAGCCAAATCGCTGGTCACTTCGCCTTCGGCAATCCGGCGTTCTCTGATTCCCAGATTCTTAAAAATCCACTCATCGGAAGAACCTACTTTTTCGAAAAAATCATTTTTTAAAATTTTTGGAGGAACATATGAGCCGGTTCCTTTAATGTAAGCTCTTAATTTCTGCATAACATCCATTCTTTCATTCAATTAATTGAAAATATATTTAAATTTTTAATAAAAAAACAATCAAAGCTATAAACTTTATTCTGATTAACGATTAATTATTTGATATATTTTCAAAATAATGATTCTTGTTTGGATTTTAAAATTTTACTTCGGAAATTGCAGTCTGGATTTGAAAAACTACTAATTAAATAATGAGAGATACTTACGTTCACAAGGGCAAAAGAAAACAATTAATCGATTATCTTCATCAGAAAATCGGGATTACCGATTCTTTTGTTCTTAATGCAATGAACGAAGTTCCGAGACATCTTTTCATAGAAAGTGTTTTCGAAGATTATGCTTACGAAGACCGTGCTTTTCCTATCGCTTCCAAACAGACAATTTCTCATCCTTCAACCGTTGCCGAACAAACCGAATTGCTGGAAGTGAATGAAGGCGAAAAAGTGTTGGAAATAGGAACAGGCTGTGGTTATCAGACGGCAGTTCTTATCCAAATGAAAGCTTTGGTTTATACCATTGAACGTCAAAAAGATTTGTATAATTTTTCTACTAAAATTCTGAGAGAATTGGATTTGAGACCGAAATTTCAAAGTTTTGGAGACGGATTCGCAGGTTTGCCGACGTTTGCACCTTTTGACAAAGTATTAGTGACTTGTGGCGCAGAAGTTCTCCCAACCGAATTATTAAAACAATTAAAAGTCGGTGGAAAAATGGTAATTCCGCTCGGGAAAACCGATGAACAGATTCTTTATAGATTTACTAAAATTTCTGATACGCAGTTTGAGAAAGAGGAATTCGGGGTTTATAAATTTGTTCCGATGCTTCAAAATAAATCGCATTAATGGAAATTTATAAAAGCAAAAGAGATTGGATTTATGGTTCTTTATTTTTAGGAATCACATTGCTTTTTTTTGTGATTATGCTTCTGTCTTATTTTGATACTAATATTATCGAATGGCTTATATTGTCCACGATTCTTTTAATTGTAAATTTGGCTTTACTAATTAGTTTCTTTTTAATCAAAATCAAGATTGATGGCGAAGAATTGATTGTGAATGTCGTTTTCGATATTTTCAAAGTCAGTATTTTTAAAATAACAAAAATCCGAATCGGAGAAACAATGTGGAGCGGATTTCACAAATGCGGAACTTCAGTTGGTGGATTGATTGTCTTTTCGAAATTTAACAACGACCTTTACATTACACCTGATAATCAGGATGAATTTTTGAAAAAATTACAGGACATTAATAGCCATATCATTATCGATGATGTTCGGAAATAAATTTTATCATTTATGAATACACGACAAGAAAAAATGGAAGCTTTCGGAAGGCTTCTCGATATAATGGACGACCTTCGGGAAAAATGTCCGTGGGACCAAAAACAGACTTTTGAAACGCTTCGTCATCTGACTTTGGAAGAAACTTACGAATTGTCCGATGCGCTTTTGAATGAGGATTTGCTGGAAATCAAAAAAGAATTGGGCGATGTTCTTCTGCATTTGGTTTTTTATGCAAAAATCGGTTCAGAAAAAGAGAGTTTCGATATTGCTGATGTCATCAATTCCCTTAATGAAAAACTGATTTTCCGTCATCCGCATATTTATGGTGATACAGTCGCAGAAGATGAAGAAGCAGTAAAACAAAATTGGGAAAAACTGAAACTGAAAGAAGGAAATAAATCCATTTTATCAGGTGTTCCAAAAGGTTTGCCTCCAATCATCAAAGCTTACAGAATTCAAGATAAAGTAAAAGGAATCGGTTTTGAATTTGATTCTGCGGACGATGCTTGGGCAAAAGTAAGAGAGGAATTGCAAGAATTCCATCAGGAAACTGAGAAAGATAAAAAAGAAGCTGAACTCGGCGATGTGTTTTTCTCTTTGATTAATTACGCAAGAATATCCGGACTGAATGCGGACACGGCTTTGGAAAAAACCAATTCTAAATTCATTTCAAGGTTTCAAAAAATGGAGGAGTTGGCTTTGTCTAAAAACCTTAGCCTCGCTGACCTTAATCTTGTAGAAATGGACGAGCTTTGGGAAGAAGCCAAGGTTTTTGAAAAATAGGATTGAGATATTTTAAACACAAAGACACAAGATTTTTTATAAAGTAATAATGTTTTTAAGACACTAGAAAAATCAAAGATTTTTCAATTTTAACGAAGTTAAAAGCTTTGTGCCTAAAAAAATATAAAGGATATGATTTTGTGCCTTTGTGTTTAATGAAAAGTAATTTATTCCGCATCAATCAAAACTGCCAATTGGATACAGTTTTCATCAGAACGATTACTCCAGGCGTGATTGGTTCCTGTTTGAATGACAATATCACCTGCTTGTAAAAGTGTTTCATCTGTATCTGTAATCAGATATATTTCTCCGGATAAAATAATGATGTAATCCAGACTTTTGGTTTGATGCATCAGCGGATGAGATTGTCCTGCAGGCGCTTCGATTCCTAATTGCTCATCGGACGGAATCTGAACGTAGCGGAAATAAGTTCCGTTTTTGATAACACTTGGGATTGCAGAATTTTCTATCGGTTTTTCCTGTTCAAAACTTGCAGGCATTTTGCTGGTTTGCCAAACGTCAGAAATGATTAATCCTTTAAAATGTTCTGAAACATTGGTGACGATTTCGTCTTTTTCGATGTAGGATTTTCCGTCTTTTGTTCCTGTGATGATTCGTCTTGGAATTGCTTTTATTTTGCTCATTTATTCTTGATTTTTCATTATTAATTTTTTGCCTTGCGTCTTATTTCCTTTCAATAATTGTTGTGCTTCTTCAGCAGTTTTGGCAGAAAGTCCACCAACGATTTTTACAGGTAAAGGCTGAATGATTCCTTCTTCGATGTATCGTTTTATTTGATTAAGAGAATTTTTGAAATAATTGTAATTCTTTTCTTTAGCATAAATAAAATTTGAAATGTTAAGAATCGTTGCACCAATACCAAAAAGCAAATCATTGGCTTTTAGAGTGATGAAATGAGTGATATTGACATAAATTCCACTGGCTTTAAGAACTTCGGCTGAGATTTCTGAGAATTGCATTCCAACCGCATCGATGACAATATCGAATTTCTGATTTTGATTAATTTCCAAAATTTTCTGTGCTAAATTTTCCTGCTTGTAATGGACGATTTGATTTTCATTAATTCCAATATCAATCAATTGCTGAATACTTTCTTTGTTTCCCGCAGTGATAATTATTTTTTTGTTGAATTTTCTCAAAATCAGTCTTAGAACAAAATTTCCGACTCCACCAGAAGCTCCTGTTATCAGAATATTTTCAATTTGATTCCAATCAACTCGGTTGAAAATCTGAAAAGCCGTGATTCCAATTGAAGGCAAACTAGCACTTTCTTCGAAAGTTATCGAGTTTGGTTTTTTGGCAACGATTGCTTCGGGAAGGATGATTTCTTCAGCATAAGTTCCATTGCTTCCCATACTTCCGCAGGCGAAAAATACTTCATCTCCAATTTTAAACTCAGTTACATTTTCTCCGATTTCAATAATGATTCCGGAGCCTTCTCTTCCTAAGACGGGCGAAGAAAGATATTTCCGCTCGTGTTCGTTTTCCCGCATCTGATAATCGATGGGATTGAAGCCGGAAGCGATGATTTTGACTTTTACTTCGTGAGGTAAAATTGGTTTTAAATCAATTTTTTCATCTTTAAGTTCATTGTTTTCATTAAGGATAATCGCTTTCATCTTTATTTAATTTCTACAAATTTATGCGTAAAATGCTTTAAATTTGTTACTAGTTAACAATAGGTAACTACTTACTTTGATGAAACTATTATGAAGATTATTGAAAATAATATAGAAAGAGAAACGACTTGTGGAGAGGAACTTCTGGCGATGAGAGATTGTCTGGAAATTCTTGGCGGAAAGTGGAAACTGATGATTTTGAGATATTTGAATAACCGGCAACATCAGAATATTCATTTCAAAAAGTTGGAACGGGAAATCGACGGAATCTCTGCAAAAATGCTCAGCAAACAATTGAAAGAGTTAGAAACCAATCTCCTCATCACAAGAACTGTCACAGACGAAAATCAACTGATGGTTTTTTATGCAATTACAGAGTATGGAAAAAGCGTCACTCCACTCACGGAAAACCTTGTTGAATGGGGACTTAAGCATCGGAAAAAAATCATCGAAGGATAATTGATTGTCGGATTTAAAAATAAATTCCATCATTGCATATAATTTGTATATTTGGTTTAATTAAAATTTTAAAACACATCAAACTATGAAAGGTAAAGGTTGTATTGTATTAATCGTAATCGTTGCGTTAATTGCGATTGTCGGATTTTGGGCAGTTGGAATTAGAAATAGTTTTGTAGGACAAGAACAGACTGTCAACGCAAAATGGTCCAACGTGGAAACCGTTTATCAGAAAAGAGCGAACCTGATTCCGAATTTGGAAAGAACGGTAAAATCTTATGCTAAATTCGAATCTGAAACTTTGACAAAAGTAGTTGAAGCAAGGTCAAAAGCGACTTCAATCAACATCGACCCAACTAATATGACCGAAGCTGATATGGCGAAATTCCAAGCGGCGCAGGGAGAGTTGAGCGGTTCTTTAAGCAGATTATTGGCGGTTGTAGAAAGTTATCCAAACCTGAAAGCTGACCAGCAATATATCAATTTCCAAAGAGAATATACAGCAATTGAGAACAGTATCCGTTCAGAAACCGTTTACTACAACGATGCGGCGAGAGAATACAATACGAGAATCAAAACGTTCCCGAATAATGTAATCGCTAACTTCTCCAATTTCAAAGAAAAACCATATTTCAAGGCTGAAGCGGGCGCAGAAAAAGCACCTTCTGTATTTTCAGAATAAATGAATCATTTCCTTACAGATACAGAGATGGCTTCCCTGGTGGAAGCCATCAAAATAGCTGAAGACCACTCTTCGGGAGAGATTCGTGTGCATATCGATTCCACAGCTGAAGATGATTTTGCGAAAAAAGCATTTACAATTTTTAATTCGTTGGAAATGCATCTGACTAAAGAACGAAACGGCGTTTTATTTTATGTGAATTTTGAACAGCATTATCTCACGATTATTGGAGACGAGGGCATTCATAAAAAAGTAAAACAATCTTTTTGGGATAATCTTCACGATGAAATTACTTCCGAATTTGCAAAAGAAAATTATTACAAAGGTCTCAAAGATGCCATTCTGAAAACCGGACTTGAACTGAAAAAATATTTCCCTGTAGTTGGGGAAAATATCAATGAATTACCCAATGATATCAGCTTCTCTTAAACGATATATTTTCGCACTATTCCTGATTCTTGGATTGTTTTCCAAAGCTCAGTTGGTGCCAGAAAAACCTGCGGTTCTTTATCCTGTTTATGATAAAGCTAATCTGCTTTCGGAAAGTGAAAAAGACGCACTGAATCAAAAACTCATCAAATTCTCAGATTCTACTTCTACAGAAATAGAAGTCATAATTCTCCCAACAACCAGTGGCGAAGATGTAAATTATCTCGCAACGATGTATGGCGAAAAATGGGGAATCGGACAAAAAGGTGTTGATAACGGCGTTGTCTTTCTAATTGCTACGGAAGACCATACAATGTCGATTCAGCAAGGTCGTGCTGTTGAACAATATTTGACGGCTTCGGTTGCTGGGCAGATTTTGGATTATCTCGTAACTCCTGCTTTCAAAAATGGAGAATTCTATAACGGAATTGACCGTGGAACTTCTGCTATTATGGAAGCGGTTCAGGGAAAATTCAAGCCGATTGTCAAAAAACAACATAACGAAGGAGGAATCAGTATTGGAGCCATTATCCTGATTGTAATTGTCATTATTATTTTGATAAGTATAATTAATGGTAATAATGGTGGCGGAAACTATGACGACGATGATTATACACTTTCAAGAAAAGGAAACCGAAGATACAGAGGCGGATTCTTCCCATTTCCGGGAAGCTTCGGCGGAGGTGGATTTGGTGGAGGAAGTTCTGGAGGCGGAGGCTTTGGCGGTTTCGGCGGAGGTGGAAGTTTCGGCGGAGGCGGTGCTTCTGGCGGATGGTAATATAGAAATGAAATATAAAATAAAACCCAGATTTTTGTCTGGGTTTTTGTTTTTTATAATGGTAAATTTAATTACCAAAATTTCCACCAAGGTTTTTTATTAATTTCTGAATTGATTTTAAAATTTAAATTGTTATTTTTTTCTTCTTGAAAAAACAATTCTCCATTATCATTCATTCCAATAGGAAACTCAGTTTTTTGTTTCCAATCTGTCTCTTGTAATTCAGGAATCGGTGCCATTTTAATTTTATCTTCAAAACTCTGTCTTGCCTTTTCAATAATTTGTTCTTCGATATTTGAAACTGAATTTTTAAATAAATCAATACTTATTTCTGAAATTTCTAAAATAAAAATTTGAGTTTTATCTTCAATTTTATAAATATCTAATACCTTAAAGAAAGAATTGGATTTAAGCATTGTGTGCCCAAATTTTTCACTTTCAGGAACTATAGAAGAAATATCTTTTCCATTTGCAGATGCAATTAGATATCTAGTATTAGTGATAATTCCACCTCCTTTGAACGAAATATCAATAAATCCATTTGTCCAATCATATATTTGGAAACTAATTTATCATCTAATTGACTATCTCGATAAAAAAATGTTAAACCTGAAAAAGTTTGATTATATAATTCCTGAATTTGTGAATTTTCCATTAAGATTTCTGTTAGCGTTTTAAATTCAAATATCCCAAAATAATTCCCATCAACAAAAATTATTTTCAATTTCGTAACAGCCCAAATCTTGACATCCACGCAAAAAATCACTATATTTACGAAAATCGAGATTTCTTTGAAAAAAACATTGGTTCTATTTGCTCATCCTTACTTCGAACATTCTACCACAAATGTTAGATTGTTAGAATGTTATGATGATGTGGACAATGTCACGTTCCGAGATTTGTACGAAGATTATCCCGATTTTCATATTCAGCCTTTTCGGGAAAGAAAAAGAATTGTGGAATATGACAGAATTATTTTTCATTTTCCTATCATTTGGTTTGGATTACCGCCATTGCTGAAACTTTGGATAGATGAGGTTTTTGATATGCGCTGGGTTTCTGAAAATGGGATTAATATTCTTTCTGGAAAAGATGCATTAATTATTACCAGCGTTGGCGGAAGAGAAAATAATTATACTCAAGAAGGAAAATATAAAATAGGAGTAGAGGAATTACTTTCCGGACTCAAAGTTTCTCTACACGTCAACAATATCGACCTCAAAAAAATACACGTCATTTATAATGCCGACAACCTGAATGATACAGAACTCGATCTGCTTTCTGAAGAATTGGCTGAAATTTTAAAAATAGAATAGATGCAAGGTTCCATTGCGATGACAATCCTGATTTTTCTTGGAGCGGCCATTATTATGGTTCCGTTGGGAAAAAAACTGGGTTTGAGTTCGGTAATAGGTTATATTCTTGGAGGGATTCTGATTGGTCCGTTTTGTCTTCAACTGACAGGAAGAGATGCCGAAGACATTATGCACGCTTCGGAATTGGGTGTGATCATGCTTTTGTTTTTGGTTGGTTTGGAATTGGAACCTCAAAAACTTTGGCAGATCAGAAAACGAATTCTCGGACTGGGTGTCAGCCAAATGTTACTTAGTATTGTCGGGATTTTTATCGTGTTTTATATTGCAGGGTTTGGACTGAAAAAATCATTCATTATTTCGCTTTGTTTTGCAATGTCGTCCACGGCGATTGTTTTGCAGACCTTGAAAGAAAAAAATCTTTTCCGAACAGTTAGTGGAGAATCATCATTTTCGATTTTATTGTTTCAGGATATTGCCGTAATTCCGATTTTGGCATTATTGCCTTTCTTGTCAAAGTCTCAAAAAGCTTTGTCACAAGCTGACCACGAAAAAATATTGTTACAATATTTACCGGAATGGCTTCAGCCTTTTACCGTTATTTTCGCAGTAATTGCATTGATTCTCTTAGGTCGATATATTTTTACACCGTTCCTCAGATTTGTTTCCAAATCAGGACTTAATGAATTGCTGACGGCAGCTTCATTATTTTTGGTAATAGGTGTTTCAGAGTTGATGATTTCAGTGGATTTGAGTCCTGCTTTGGGTGCATTTATTGCTGGTGTAATGTTAGCTAACAGTGAATTTCGTCATGAGTTGGAAAGTGCCATTGACCCATTCAAAGGATTATTATTGGCTGTGTTTTTTGTAAGTGTTGGTGCAACAATTAACTTTGATATTATTGCTTCAAAGCCTTTCTTTATATTTTCTGCAGCATTTATTGTTCTGGCTGTGAAAGCTTTTGTTCTTTTCGCCATTGGAAAATATTATAAGATGAACAACGAACAGAGTTTTTTCTTGGCTTTTGCTCTGTCACAAGTTGGGGAATTTGCTTTCGTTTTGGTCAATTTTGCCGCGAGTCTATATTTGATTGATTATCAGGCAAATTCAGAGTTGATGGCGATTGTTGCGATTACGATGTGTATTTCGCCATTGCTTTTGATCTTTAAGGAAAAAGTTCTCGACAAACGTTTTATAAAACAGAAAACCGAAGAAAATATAGAGCTCGGAATTATCAAACAACGTAAAGTTATCATCGTAGGATTCGGATTTTTCGGAAGTACAGTTGGCCGTCTTTTGAAAGCCAATGGAATCCGCTCAACGGTTTTGGATAATGACCCAGACAGAGTTGCATTGTTGAGGTCAAACGGTTTCAACGTTTATTACGGCGATGCGACCAAGCCAGCTTTGTTAAGGTCAGCCGGAATTGAAGATGCAGAACTTTTAGTTTTATGTTTAGATGACCCAGAAAAGAATAAATTTCTGGTCGATTATGCCAAAGAGAATTATCCCGAACTTAAGATTTTTGTAAGAGCTAAAAACCGTTTGGATGCTTATGATTTCCTTAATAAAAATGTGAATCATATCTATCGTGAAACACTCGGAACAGCGGTTGATATGGCGGTCGATATTCTTCAGGAAAACGGAATGAGGAAATATACGGCAAGAAGAATGGGTAAACGTTTTATGCTCATAGACAAAGCAATGACGAGAAGATTGGCGAAAGAGAAAGATAAGGATATGATCACTTTCACTCTTCGTGAATCTCTTGAGCGTGAGGCAGAATTATTAGCATTAGACAGTATTTCCTTTGAAGAAAACCATTGGAGCGGTGAAGGAGATGAGGATGATAAATAATTATTTATAACATTTATAAATAATTATTTTTTTAAATTTGAGAAAAATAAGAATCCATGATGTCATTGATAAAAAATAGTAAGTTAAGCTACGCATTTTTCAATTTTTTCAATAAAAAAAAATTAGAACATAATATTCCGCTTTACAAGAAATATAAAATCAATAAATCCTATTTCTCCCCTATTTCCAGCAAAGACTTTAGAAAAGTAGAATCCCAGTTCACAAGGAAAGAAAATCCTAAGGCCATTCTCCAAACGGATTTCTATAAAAATCAAACACCAGAAAATCAAGAAAGTTTATCACAGTTCTTTGATAACGGTTACAGTGTTGTCAAAAATTTTATTTCAACGGAACAGGCCGATCAGATCAATTTTGAAATTCAGAAACTTTTAGATAATAATGAGATTAATTTCAAATATGGTAATAAACTCATGTTTGCGTTACATAAGTCAGAAATTATCAAAGAAATAGGTTTGGAGAAATCTTTGTTAGACCTACTCGATATTTTGTTAGATGGAAAGACCAAACTCTTTCAAAGTATCAATTTTATCAATGGCAGTCAGCAAAAAACACACTCAGATAGTATCCATATGACGACGTTTCCATTAGGTGGCCTTATCGGTGTTTGGATCGCATTAGAGGATATAAAAGCTGATCAGGGCGCGCTCCATTATTATCCGGGCAGTCACAAGTTACCTTATTACATGAATTCTGATTACGAAAATGAAGGTAATTTCTGGATGTTAGGTAACAAAGGCAACAAAGGCTACGAGATCATGCTTCAGGAAAAAGTTAAACAATTAGACCTTAAAAAAGAGGTCTTCGAATGTAAAAAAGGAGATATGCTGATCTGGCATGCCAATGTTTTACATGGGGGAGAACCTCATACCAATAAAGGAAAAACTCGAAAAAGTATGGTTTTTCATTTTTTTGATGAAAACTCGGTTTGTTATCACGAAATTACCCAAAGACCAGCTCTTTTCGAAAATTAAATTATATGAAGAAAATAAAAACTACCTTACTTGTCACAGTCATTGCGTTCAACGCAGGAAACATTATGATATATTCTCAGCAGAAAAAAGTCTCTGCAATTACAGAAAAATCTATGAAAGATAATCCGTTTCTTAAAAAAAGTCCACTGCAGTATCAAGCTCCGGAATTCGATAAAATAAAGGACGAACATTTCAAACCCGCCTTTGAATTTGGTTTGAAAGAACAGTTGGCCAACATTGATAAAATCGTAAATGACAAAGCTGCGCCAACTTTTGAGAATACGGTTTTGGCTTTAGAAAATAGTGGTGAAACGCTGGGGAGAGCAACCATTCTTTTCTACAATTTGACAAGTTCTAATACCAACGATGATCTTCAGAAATTAGAAGAAGAATATGCACCGATCTTTGCGTCTCATTCGGATAAGATCTATTTGAATGATAAGCTTTACAAAAGGATCAAAGCGGTTAAAACCGATAAATTAGATGCAGAAAGCAAAAGATTAACCGAGTTTTATATTATCAATTTTGAAATAGCCGGGGCGAATCTTTCTACAGAGAAAAAAGAAAAACTGAAAGAGATCAATCAGCAGTTGGCAACTTTGGCAACACAATTCAGTAATAAGTTGTTGGAAGCAAGAAAAAAAGGAGCGGTTTTAATTTCTGATGTCAAAGAATTGGACGGCCTTTCCGCAGATGAGATTGCGGCAGCTGCAACAGATGCAGAAGAAGCAGGACAGAAAGGGAAGTATCTTTTGGCTTTACAAAATACCACACAACAGCCACTTTTGCAGAATCTCAAAAACAGAGCAATGAGAGAAAAACTCTTCAAAGCTTCTTGGACAAGAGCCGAAAAAGGAGATGCAAATGATACACGTGAAACGGTTGAGAAATTAGCAAAACTAAGATTGCAAAAAGCACAATTGTTCGGAAAGAAAAACTTCGCTGAATGGAGTTTGCAAGACCAAATGGCAAAAACACCTGAAGCGGCAATGGGACTTTTGGCGCAATTAGCAAAACCTGCAGTAGAAACAGCCAACCGTGAAGCAAAAGAAATTCAAGAGTTGATTGATTCTCAAAAAGGTGGATTCCAAGTTGAACCTTGGGATTGGAATTTCTATTCAGAGCAGGTTAGAAAAGCAAAGTATGACCTTGATGAAAACGAAATCAAACCTTATTTTGAAGTGACAACAGTTTTGGAAAAAGGTGTTTTCTATGCAGCTGAACAATTCTACGGAATCACTTTCAAAGAAAGAAAAGACCTTCCTGTTTATCATCCGGATGTTGTGGCTTATGAGGTTTTCGATAGAGACGGGAAATCTTTAGCATTATATTACCTTGATTTTTATACAAGAAGTAATAAAAGTGGCGGAGCCTGGATGAACAATTTTGTTCCTCAATCTCACTTATTAGGACAAAAACCGGTTATTGTGAATGTTTATAATTTCCAAAAACCGGCTGCAGGAAAACCGTCTTTAGTTTCTTATGATGATGTAGAGACAATGTTCCACGAGTTCGGTCATACTTTGCACGGTCTATTTGCTAATCAAAAATACGCATCGATTTCGGGAGCTAATACACCGAGAGATTTTGTGGAATTTCCGTCTCAAATCAATGAGCATTTTGCATTGGAACCGGAGATTCTGAAAAATTACGCATTACATTATCAGACTAAGCAACCAATGCCTCAAACTTTGATTGATAAAATTAAAAAAGCGGCAAACTTCAATCAAGGTTATTCAACAACAGAGTTGGTTGCAGCCGCAACATTAGATATGAATTGGCATACAGTTACTTCTGATAGTCAATTGATTCCTGTTTTAGATTTTGAAAAACAGGCGTTGTCTAAATATGGATTGTTAGTTCCGCAAGTTCCACCAAGATATCACACACCTTATTTTGCACACATTTGGGGTGGCGGTTATTCGGCTGGTTATTATGCTTATCTGTGGTCAGAGACTTTGGATTCTGATGCGTGGGAATGGATAAAAGCGAATGGTGGAATCAAAAGAGAAAATGGCGATAGATTCAGAAAATATATTTTGTCGGTTGGTAACAGTGTAGATTTGAACAAAGCTTTTGAAGAATTTACAGGTCATAAAGCTGATATCAAACCACTTCTCAGAAGCAGAGGTTTCATCAAATAAGACTTAAATAAAATTGATAAAAACGTTTCCTACTTTGGAAGCGTTTTTTTTGTTTTTGAATTTTGACTATTTTTTTGATTAATTTTAATTTTTGAGAATTAAATAAGATGAAAATAAAATCGAAGATTTCATTAATTATATTGGCTTTTACATTTGTTCTAAGTTGTAATAAAAATAATTACGATGAATTTGAGTTTTCTTACGGTAATACTTTTGAAACAGATTTTTCTATAAAATTTACCCAAAATGATTCCATTTATCTTCGTGAAAATTGGTCTCCTAATGATAGTAATGATAATATCACTTATCCTAAAAGCAAAACTAATTACATTGCAATTCTGACGAGAAAACAAAAAGAGGAATTAAATGCAATTTTAAGTAAGATTGATTTTAAAAAATTCGATACAGTTTATTTCGAACGTTATGAAGATGGAGGACAGTATAAACTTTATTTTAAAAAGAATGATTTTGAAAAAACTATTTTTGTTCGTAGCCATCATTCTCCACAAGAATTGGATTCTTTAGCAAATTGGATTGTAGATGTGAAAAGAAATTTAAAACTTAAAAAAACTAACAAAGTTCTTGAATTTAAAAGTAAATTTTATTCTATTCCGCCTCCACCTCCGCCGATATCAAATTAAAAATTTAATTAACTTCGTTTTGCGAATAATTTAAAAATTAATGAGAAACTCAAAACTATTGATATATTTTCTTTTACTAAATTTGATGTTCAATTGTAACTCCAAAGAAGAAAATCATACTAATGCAATGATTGAAAGTAAAGAAGTCAATTCAAAAGATTCGTTGGTTGCGGTTCAGATTGATTCGATTAAGATTCCAAAATCTATAGAGTATAAAGGAAACTTTAAAAATGCTGTCAGCTGGAATGATGAATCAGGAGAAAACTTCGTCATTTTATCAGAAACAGGAATCTTTAGAAATGATGATAAACACGAGTTTGATGATAGTGCAGATTCCGAATTGTTTGCTTATCATTTTAATTTGAATAAAGGAAAACTGTTGCAGGTTTGGAAACTTTATGATTTTGTGAAAGATTGTCCGGTTGATATTGAAGCGGAATTTTATAATCAATTTCCGAAAGTAACAGACCTTAATAAAAATGATGTTCCGGAAGTCTGGATAATGTACAAAACCGGTTGTCACGGCGATGTAAGTCCGGTGACGCTTAAACTGATAATGTACGAAGGCAATAAAAAATACGCAATGCGAGGCGAAAACAAAGTACAGGTTGGAGCTGATGATTATCTCGGAGGCGAATATCAGTTTGATAAAAGTTTTAATTCTGCTCCAGACGTTTTCAAAAACTTTGCGATTAAACTTTGGAACGAAAATATTGATAAAAACTAAACCTCTGTGAAAAACAAAAACATCTACTATCACATTATTCTGATTCTGCTTCTGTTGCTGATTCCGGTTTTGTCGTCGCCGGAATTGGATAGTAGTTTGCGCTTGTTGAGTTCATCTTTTTTTCAAAGAGATTTTTCCAGATATGTTTTTCTCATCGTTTTTTTCTACCTGAATTTAGCTGTACTTCTGCCGAAATTGTACGATAAGAGAAGACTTTTGTTGTATTGGGTTTGTGTTTTCGTTTCTTATATTTGGATTTGCACACTTCCGTTTTTTGTTTTTCCAGATAATCACGGTAGCGACCCACGTTTTGATTTTTTCCAAAATGAGATGTCGAGTGATAAAAAGAATGTTCGGAGATTCGAGGATTTTCCGCCGCCGCCATTTGAGAATGTTTCTCCCGAAGAAAGAGCTAAGTTTGAAAAAGAAAATTTTGAAAGACCTCCCAAAATGCGACCTCACGGAAAAGGTTTTCCTCCTCCAAAAATGATGGATAGAGAAGACTCTTTTTCCAGAAAATATATCTCGGGACTTTTACCGTTTTTATTTTCATTTCTAAGTTCATTTTTCCTTTACCAATCAATTAAGAAAAAAGAAATAGAACGCGCCAAAGCCAAAGCAGATTTGCTGAATCTCCGTTATCAGCTTCAGCCTCATTTTCTTTTCAATACGCTTAATTCGATTTATTCTTTGATTTTGATGAAGTCGGATGATGCTTCGGAAGGAATTTTGAAATTGTCAAACGTAATGCGCTACATCGTGGAAGAAAGCGAAAACGATTTTGTTTTGCTTTCCAAAGAGTTGTTTTATATTAAGGATTATATCGCTTTACAACTCATAAGAACAGACAGTAGTCTTGATTTTTCTTATGAAGAAAGTGGAAATACAGAAGGCGTCAAAATTGTTCCGATGATTCTTCTGAACTTTATTGAAAATGCGTTCAAATATGGTTATAATGCTGAGGAATCTTCGAAAATATCTATTAATGTCCACCTTGACGGCGAGAAACTGAAGTTCAAGGTCTTTAATAATATCGTTAATTATTCCGCTGCAGATGAATCTACAAAAGTCGGAATGAAGAATACTACAGAACGTCTGGATAAATTATATGCAGGAAAATATTCTTTGAACATCGATGAAAATAAAAAATCGTATTTTGTAGAACTAAATCTTGACCTCAGTTCTTAGCTTATGATAAAAGCCATTGCCATTGATGACGAAATTCTTGCCCTGAAAATTATCGAAACTTTTGCTTCGAAGATTGAGAATATGAGTCTGGAGAAAACTTTCAATAAGCAAAGCGATGCTGAAAAGTATCTCAGAAAGTTTCCCGTGGATTTGATTTTCTTGGATATTCAGATGCCAAATAAAAATGGTCTTGATTTCTACAAAAGCCTTTCTCAAGATACAAAAGTGATTTTCACGACGGCCTTTTCAGAATATGCGGTTGATGCTTTTGATGTTAACGCTGTCGATTATCTCGTTAAACCTTTTTCCTTTGACAGATTTCAGAAAGCGGTTGAAAAAGTTAAGATTAAACCAACATCGGAAACGCAGAATCAGTTTCTTCTTATCCGCGCAGATTATAAACTTCATAAGATAGAATTC
Organism: uncultured Weeksellaceae bacterium; assembly: GCA_963530025.1. Lineage (GTDB taxonomy): Bacteria > Bacteroidota > Bacteroidia > Flavobacteriales > Weeksellaceae > Epilithonimonas. Next base: position 156,031 of record CAUSBY010000007.1, on the reverse strand, counting down.
GAAGATATCAAACTGATTGAAGGTCTTGACGATTATGTCCAGATTCATTTGAAGAGTTCTTCCAAGATTACGGCTAGGTCTTCTATGAAAAATATTATGGAAAAGCTTCCGGAAAAGGACTTTGTGCGCGTTCACAGGTCTTATATTCTTCCTATCAAATCTATAAAAGGCATCGTCAACAAGAACATTCATCTTGATGATTTTATCATTCCTGTTGGAGAAACTTATAAAGATGATTTGAAAAAAATCATTGGATATTATTAAGATTCCTTTAAGATTTCGCTCGAAAATCGACACTTTTTTGTCGTTTTCCTCAAAAATTTCTTTCTTTTTTTAATCACACATACCTTTGACTCGTAAAACTTAAAGAATTTAAGAAGATGAGGATGGTGAGTAGGAAAGACTTCCTTAAAAGTCTAGGTCTGGCAGGCGTTACAATGGCCGCCGCACCATTTGTTCTGAATTGTAGAAATGATGATGACAATGATGCTGTAGAAAATGCAACGATTGATAATTCTGTTTCGACAGATTGTGTAGTAACCAATTCGGAAACGGAAGGCCCTTTCCCCACCAAATCCCCATCGTCTCTTGTTCAGAGCAACATAATCGGCGATAGAACAGGTGTTCCTTTTGAAATCAATATTGTTGTTGAGAATGTGAATAATAGTTGTTCGGTTTTGCAAGGCGTGATTGTAGATATCTGGCACTGCGACAAAGATGGTAACTATTCGGAGTATGGTGGAACGCAGATGCAAACAACCAATTATACCAGTTATCATTTTCTAAGAGGCAGACAAACGACGGATGCCAATGGAAAAGTAAGTTACACATCTATTTTTCCGGGGTGGTACGATGGAAGAGCAACACACATTCATGTTCATATTTATAATTCTGCGGGAACTTCGCTTTTGGTTACACAGATTGCTTTTCCGGAAGGTTCGGGTACTGCTGTGGAATTGGTAAATGCGAGCAGTGGTTACAGAGGAATGAGCGGTTATACTTACAATTCTAATGACAATGTCTTCAGTGATGGAACGTCCAATGAGATGAGCGTTATCACAGGTTCTGTAAGTGCGGGTTTTGTTCTCTCACATACGATAAGAGTTAAAGCATAAAAGATATAAGACTCAAAAATCAAGGATAGAAAGAGGTCTAATATCTAAGTTCTGATGTCTTAAAGAATATTTCATAATTTTTTATTTTTTCCGGAATTCAATTTTGTTTTCACGTTTTCATAGGTTGTTGAAAGAATTCCGGAAGTTTTTTTTAGATGTTTTGATAAATTCATAAGGGTAGACTTGATATGAAATGTTTTGTCAGTCTGAGGCTCTCGAAGACATTCAATTAAATTTTAATTCAATAAATAAAATATTTTGGTTCAAAGTCCTTCAAAAATATTAAAATCAGATTACAGGCTTTGGGATGTTTCGCCCAGTGCTGCGGTTGCGGAGATATACAGAGATGAAGTTTTGGAAAGCGGCCTACTTCCCAATCAATTGTATGAAGTTTTGGAGTTTGTGATTTATGGAAACTCTCAAAGTCTTGTGAATCTGAAAGCGAATCAGAAAATGATGATGTTGCCTCTTTTTGGAAAGGCAAGAATCAATAATTTCAATAAGGTAATAGAAGCCGGAGAAGTTGTTGTTTTCGAATCTGCAGTAGAACAGAATGTCATTATAAAAAGTGCTTTGTCCGATTTGGAGACGGATGTTCTTGTTATTATTTTTAATAAGCCTGTTTCGGAGAATTCTTACAGAGTCAATACCATCGATTTGGAAATCAGAAACAAACTGAATTTTATTGATGAAGGGTTCAATTTCCCAGGATTCATTGGGATTTTTGATGGGAGAGAAGAAGGACGTTATCTTCTGAAGAAAAGTAGTCATAAGATTTTTGCAATCGTCATCAATGGTGCTTTCGAATTCCAAAACAGATTGATGGAAACTCGCGATGCTATCTTGATTTGGGATATCGAGGAACTGGAATTTGAAGCGTTGAGTGAAGATGCGCTCATCCTTTTCTTTGAGTTTCCTGCTTAAAAAAGTAAGTATTTAATTATATATAAATTTTCATTTTTCGATTTATTTTTCCTTAAATCCCAGCCGAGTTGTGACTGGGATTTTTAGTAATATTAATTCAAAAAAGAGCCCTTCTGCAAGTCCGATGAATAGGGCGTTTGCAGATTTCATAAAAACGACAGGACCTTTTACCTAAAACCTCCTGTCGTTTTGCCCAAAACCTCCTGACGTTTTCATCAAAAGGTCTTGACGTTTTTGGTGAAACATCGAGACCTTTTTTATTCTAGCTTGTTGAGGAAAATATTTAACCACAAAAGTCACAAAAGAAAGTCTGAAAAATCTCTAGAAAAAATAGAATAGCTCTTCAAAAATATTTCCTTTTTTGAGTTTTTTAAAACCTAAAGAAAATATAGCTTTTGTGACTTTTGTGGTTTAGTTTATGAAGCCATCTTGGTTAAAATTCTCCGATTTCCAATCTTGTACTTAATGCAATTCTGTTCCAAGAATTGATAGTTACAATTGCCATAATGATTTCAGCAATTTGTTTTTCTGTGAAGATAGATTTTGCTTTTTGATAAGTGTCATCACTAAGACCATTTTTGCTAATCAATGTGATTTCTTCTGTCATTTTAAGCGCTACTTTTTCCTCTTCTGTGAAGAATTTGTCCGCTTCGTGCCAAGCACTTATCAGGAAAATTCTTTCTGCCGTTTCGCCATATTTAAGAGCGTCTTTGGTGTGCATATCCAGACAATAGGCACAGCCGTTGATTTGTGAAGCTCGGATTTTGATGAGTTCTTTGATTGTTTTTGAAATTTCTGAGTGAGCCAAATAACCTTCAAGTCCTAACATTGCTTTGTAAGCTTGAGGTTCTGTTTTGTTGATGTTGATACGTTTTTCCATTGTTTTTGATTTTTTATTAATTAATGAATTTGTTGTCGATACTGAATTGAAATTGATGATGCGTTGATAACAAAAATGCCGCTGCACTACCTACCCAAACCGAATAGTCCAAAGGCGCTTTGATTCCTAAAGTAATGCTCATAGACAAAGCAAACATTAGTAATAAAAGACTTGTAGCGAAAGCCGTGATTTTTGTTTTGTAACCTAAAATCAGAAATAAGGCAAAGACTGTTTCTAAAATCGTTGCTGCATACGCTCCAAAAATACTGAGAGATTCCGGTAAAAAAGAGGTAATCTGTCGGGTGTAATTTTCAAAATTTTCCCAATTTCCCCAAGTGGAATTTTTGCCCCAAAAACCTAATCGGTCTGCCACAGCTGATGATAATGTTACTGATAAAGCTAATCGTAGAAATAGTTGTGCGAATGTTGTGCTACTAATGTTTTTCATTTCCTTCTCTTTGATGGTACAAAGTTGGGAAATCAAAAACAGGAAAAACTTAAACTGGTTTAAGAAAGTATATTTTTGAATATTTTGTATTTAAAATAACACAAAGGCACTATGAATTATTTTTAGTGGATATATTTTTAGGGCACTAAGCTTGGATATTTTAAAAATTGAAAAATCTTTGATTTTTCTTGTGCCTTAATCTGATGCTAATGATAAGAAAGCTTTGTGCTCTTTGTGTTTAAAATTCTCCTTAAGAAACAATTCTCTTACGAATCTCACTCAGATATTCCGGCGTGAAACCTAGAAAAGAAGCAATGAGATATTGTGGAACGCGTTGCACAAAATCAGGATATTGTTTGATAAGGGAAAAATAAAAATCCTCTTTGGAGTAAGTGAAAATATATTTGACTCTTCGTTGATTAGCCGCGAAAGCTCTTTGATAGACAATTCTGAAATACTTTTCCATAATAGGAAAATCGTTAAGAAGTTTTTCCTGAGACTCGCAGGATATTGTCAGAACTTCGGATTTCTCAACAGTTTGGATGCTAAAGTCAGCTGGCGTTTTACGTTCAAATGAAAAGTTGTCTGTCATCCACCAGGTTTCCAATGCAAAATCTGTGGTTTGCTCAACGCCTTTTTCATTAATGAAAAACTTTCTCAGAAGGCCTTTTAGAACGAAATAATTGGACTTGCAGATTTGTCCTTCCTCCAATAGAATTTCTTTCTTTCTAAAATTCTGGACTTCGAAATAATCCAATATCAACGCAAATTCCTCATCTGTGATTTGGATGAATTTACCGAGATGAGATTTGAAGATTTGAGACATAATTTTTAATAAATTGTATTATCGTGTAGTTGCGCATTACCATCTAAATCAAAATCGATTGACCTATTTATAGAATATTTTAGATTAAGAAACTTTAAATCATTATCACCAAATATTGTTTTGATTACTTTTTTACATTTTTTTATCTCTCTGACATCTTCAAAATAATCTTTTAACCCTAATGATTTTTTTAAAGAAGGTTTATTATAATCTGCGACTTTTATTTTTTTTAATTTTCCTTCTTTTGTAAATGTTAGATGATAGGTTTCAAAGCAGTTAAATTTCTCATTTTTAATATTAATCTGTTTAATTATTAAATTTAGATAATTATCAACAGAATCTTTTTTTGATTTTAAATAATCACGAATTGGTTTTGATTTTATCCAATCTTTATTTTGCTTTTCAGTCAAAATGTACATCACTCTATAACCATCGTATGAATAAGATTTACCTTTCGGTAATTTATTTGTAAAGCTAGAATATATTGAATCCAATTTTAAACTTTTTGTAATTAATCTGTTGTTATCAATAAGAGTTTTATTAATTACGTTTGTTGAATCTTGGCCATAAATACAATCGTATTTTTGATTCTTCACATTGTTTTCAATTTTGATTTGATAATAAGTTGTATTACAATGGAGAAAATTACTATTCCAATTCGGAATCAAAGAATCTGAAGGTAGATTATATTGTTTTGAAATCAATAATTTGTTAACAATTTCTTTTGCTTTAACTGAGTCTATTTCATTTCGTTGAAAGAATTCATATTTATCTTTCAGTTCATTTTTATTTTTTTTCTTGTAATTAAACTGAGTGATTCTATTTAAAATAGAACCTGAAAATTGATTTCTGTTTGTTCTAATTAAGTCAATGATTTGTCTGTTATATATAATTCGAAAATGTATAGAGCCAGATGTTTGATTTATAGGATTTAAATTATACAAATATTGATTTTCCTTTTCTAAGCTTAATTTATTATTAGTAATATCATTTAATTTGTATTCAATACTTTGACTATAAATTTTAACACTAACTATGGAGAGTATTAATATGAATATTCTGATTATCATTATAAATCAATTTGGTAGTAGTTTTTCAATAATGTGAAAATACAAAAACAAACTTAATTTAAACAAAAAAGCAAAACGCCGATTGACATTTTGCTTTGTATATTTTGAAGATTTTACATCCTTTCTAATATCTCTTTTTTCTTGGCTTCATAATCTTCTAAAGATATTAAATCATTGTCCAGAAAAGCTTTTAGTTTCATTAAAGTTTCCATTGGGTCTTCGGCCGGTACTTCTGGTTTTACCTCTTGTGGTTTTTGTGGCTCTTCAGGTTTTTCATTTTGTGTATTGACCGTGATTCCACCGGCTGTGGCTCTTTTCTCTTCCAGTTCTTTTTGTCGGCGATATTCTATCATTTCTTCCTCTTTGCCCTGAGCGTATTGATAAAGCTTTCTGGCTTGAGATTTAGGAATATAATCTATAGCTTCTATAAATCCTGTGATAGCGGTCATCGTAAAAGTAGAACCCAAAATCGCCTCACTGATATGACTTTCAGCAACATCTTTCCAAAGATAATCATTGAAATCGGTTACCAATCCAAAGGACTTCGAGCGGAAAAATAAAATTCTTTTATTAGTAAGAACAATAGAATCTGGGGAAATATTGATTGCTGGTTTATTTTGTACTGCGATATATTCGACAGTTTCTCCATTAGTTAATAAATCGTTGACCTTTTCACTTATTTTTTCTACTGCTTTTGGGTCTTGGTCTTCGTTGAGGAATTTCTTTATGTCGTTTATCATTATTTTGCTTTTTGTAATTGAGTTTTATTTAAGTTTTTATTTAATGTGAAATTACAAAAACCAAACCGAATATGATTAAAGCTTAAAAACAAAAAAAGCAAAACCAATTTTGGCTTTGCTTTTATATATCGGATGTTGTGAAGTTTATTTCTGTTTCAATTGTTTTAAGATTTCTTCTCCAACACTTTTTGCGGATTGTGGATTTTGTCCTGTGATTAGTCTTCCGTCAGCTACCAAGTGATTCTGCCAAAGTCCAGACTTTTCGAAAATAGCACCTCTTTCTTTCAATTGATTTTCCAATAAGAAAGGAACTACATTTTCCAATTTCACGGCGGTTTCTTCTTCATTGGTAAAAGCATTTACTTTTTTGCCGTCAACCAGATATTTTCCGTTTGATAATTTAAGGTTCACAAGAGCAGAAGGACCGTGGCAAACCGCGCTTACAATGCCTTTGTTTTCATAGATTTTTCTTGCAATATCTTGGAGTTCTGTATTGTCTGGGAAATCCCACATTGTTCCGTGACCGCCAGCGTAGAAAATTACATCATATTTTGAAGGGTCAACTTCGGATGGTTTCATCGTATTTTCAATTTTTGTACGATATTCTTTGTTTTCCCAGAATTCTTTATTGACAGCATCTTCCAGATTAAGTCCGTCAACAGGAGCTTTTCCTCCTTTTGGACTTACAAAATCGATTTCATAACCAGCGGAATGAAGAACTTCCCAAGGATGAGAAACTTCACCAAGATAATAGCCAGTTGGCTCATTTGTGCTTCCTTTTTTATCGTGACTTGTCACCACGAATAAGATTTTTTTGCTCATAACTTTGTTAGATTTTTTGTTCTGTGCATTTGCAATATTCAACATAGAAATGAATGCAAATAGAACAGAAAAGATTAAAACTTTGGTTTTCATTATCACAATTTTAAAATTTGATACTGCAAAATTCTACAAAATAGAGACCGAAAGAAAGGATGTAAATCAAGGTTTTTCTGTGATGTAGGTCACATTTATTTTGATAATCTGCTAAGCGTTTCTCTGGAAACACCAAGATAAGAAGCGATAAGAGATTTGGGAACGCGCTGAAAAAGAGAAGGGTAGTTGCTGAGCATCTGGTCATAACGTTCTTTTGCGCTGTGAGTCAAGAGTGAAAGAATCCTTTGCTGAAGCGCAATGTAACCGAAATTGGATTTCTTTCTGAAAAAATGTTCAATCTTATGTAGGTCTGCACAGATTTTTTCACGATTCTCTAATGAAATTGAAAGCACTTCGACATCTTCTATACAATCGATATTCAATATAGAAGTAGTTTGATTGAAATAAGCCTGAAAATCTGTTATCCACCAGTTTTCCCAAGCAAACTGAAGAATGTGTTCTTTGCCATCATCAGGATTGGTGTGATAAGCTTTCAACAGACCAGAAACTACAAGATGGTCATTTCTCACAAGGTCGCCTTGCTGAACCAAAAACTGATGTTTCTTAAGTCTTTTGACAGAAAAATGAGACAGCAAATAATCGAATTCCTTATCCGTAATCGGTGTGATTTCTTCGATGTGTTTTCTTAGTTTGTCGCTCATTTTTGAATTTCTTTGTCGAAGATAAGAATTAAAGTAAGTTTATAAAAAAATCCATTCAAAATGAATGGATTTAAATATTTTAAAATTAATTTTCTAATTGACTTCCAAGATATTCCCATTCTTGCAAAGTCAAATCAAGTTCTTCTTTTGTTTTATTGTATATTTCCAAAACTTGTTCAGAAGGATTTTCCTTAGTAAAAGAAGTTTCAAATTCTTCAATTTTTAATTCTAATTCAGATATTTTTTCCTCAACTTTTTTCAATTTATTTTGGATGTTTTTCTGCTCTTTGCTAACAATTGTGTTTGATTGATTCTCAGTTACAGGTTTTGATTCTTGAATCTTAGCTTTTGGAGCTTCAGCTTCTTCTTTATGAAGTTTTGACCTTTCTGCAGAGATTTCTCTGATGCTTTCTTTTTGTCTGTATTCTAGGTATTCATCAATGTTTCCAAGAAATTCTTTCATCTTTCCATCACGGAATTCAAAGATTTTATCTGATAAACCTTGCAGGAATTCACGGTCGTGAGAAATCACAATTAATGTTCCTTCATATTTCTGAAGCGCCAATTTGATAATCTCCTTAGACTGGATATCCAAGTGGTTGGTCGGCTCATCCATAATCAATGTATTGAATGGACGAAGTAACAATTTACAAAGTGCCAGACGGTTTCTTTCACCTCCGGAAAGAACTTTGGTTTTCTTCGTTACATCTTCACCTTGAAACAAGAACGAACCCAAAAGGTCACGAACTCTCGGTCTGGTTTCTTCTGTGGCAGAATCTTCGGCTTCTTGTAAAACAGTTTTATCAGGCGTTAAAACTTCTTCCTGATTCTGAGCAAAATAACCGATGCTTACGTTATGACCAAGATTCCATTCTCCAGAGTAGTCTTTTATATCGCCTGCAAGAATCTTGGCTAAAGTAGTTTTTCCTTGTCCGTTTTGTCCCAAAAGAGAGATTCTGTCGCCACGTTCTACAAAGAAATCTACGTTGTCAAAAATCTGTTTGTTTCCGTAAGCTTTACCAAGGTTTTTAGCTTCGAAAATAACTTTTCCAGGCGTTACAGACGGTTGAAAACGAATATTGAATTTGGATACATCTTCATTATCAATTTCAATTCTCTCGATTTTATCCAATTTCTTTATTAATGACTGAGCAAAAGAAGCTTTGGTCGCACTTGCACGGAACTTGTTGATGTTGTCTTCCATTTGCTTGATTTCCGCATCTTGATTTTTCTTTGCTTGAGCTAGTTTTTCGCGACGTTCTTTTCTCAGTTCCAGATATTTGGAATAATTGGCTTTGTAATCCTCAATCTTTTTATTATTAACATCAAAAGTTCTGTTACAAATCGAAGTCATAAACTGTTTATCGTGACTTACCAAAACGATTGAACCGGGATAATCTTTCAAGAAATCTTCCAACCAAATAATAGATTCCATATCCAAGTGGTTGGTCGGCTCATCCAGAAGCATCAAATCGTTTTTCTGAAGAAGTAGTTTTGCTAATTCTATTCTCATTCTCCAACCTCCGGAAAATTCGTCAGTTATCTTTTGAAAATCATCAGCTTTGAAACCTAAACCAAACAACACTTTCTCAACATCGCCTTCCAGATTATAGGCGTCGTGATTCATTAATAAGTCATTCAGTTCCGTCATTCTTACGATTAAATCAGAATATGCATCACTTTCGTAATCGGTTCTGGTGGCCATTTGATGATTGACCTCCTCAAGCTCGTTTTTCATAGCATTGATTTGCTCGTAAGCCTGCATTGTTTCGTCCCAAACAGTTCTTCCTTTTACAAAATCTAAGTCCTGCTTTAGAAAACCAATTGTGATTGCGCCTTCTGATACAACGGTGCCTTCGTAGAAGTTGATTTCTTTAGAAAGGATTTTAAGAAGCGTGGATTTTCCTGCTCCATTCTTACCAACCAAGCCGATTTTATCATCTTTTTTGATGGTAAAATTGACGTCGCGGAAAAGATAATTTCCTGCGTGATGTAATCCTAATCCTTGTGCTAATATCATTGTTGTCTATGTTTAAATTTCAATTTGCAAAAGTAGGGTTTAATTGAAGATGAATCAAGAGAAAAGAATAAAGTGGCAAGACTCTGAAAATTAAGACGAAACATCTTTTGAAATATTAAGTTTCTAGCAGCCCGACTTGAGCGGAAATCCTTTTTTGCTTGAACTCAAGTTCTATTAATTACAAATCGTCTGCAAAAAAGATTGGGAGCGGAAGGCGGATGAAGCTGCCCAAATAAATAATATTGAAAGGCTTCGAGAGCCTCAGCCTGACATTTTTCAAATCAAGAAAAACCATCAACTAACAACAATAAACTGTCAACCAAAAATATTATCTTTGCAAAAATTTTTATAAAATGAGTAAGCCGATTTCGGAATTTATAGAAAAGTATTATTTGCACTTCAATGCAGCAGCGTTGGTAGATGCTTCCAAAGGTTATGTTGCACACCTGAAAGATGGCGGCAAAATGATGGTAACATTGGCTGGAGCGATGTCAACTGCTGAACTTGGAAAAATCTTTGCTGAGATGATTCGTCAGGATAAAGTGGATTTTATTTCTTGTACTGGAGCAAATCTTGAAGAAGACCTTATGAACCTTGTTGCGCACTCTCACTACGAAAGAGTTCCGCATTACAGAGACCTAACGCCACAGGAAGAATGGGCGCTTTTGGAAAGAGGATTGAATAGAGTTACTGATACTTGTATTCCGGAAGAAGAGGCTTTCAGAAGATTACAAAAACATATCTATGAGCTTTGGAAAGATGCTGATGATAAAGGTGAAAGATATTTCCCGCACGAATATATGTACAAAATGATTTTGTCTGGTGTTCTGGAACAGTATTACGAAATCCCAAGAGAAAATTCTTGGATGATTGCTGCGGCTGAAAAGAACTTACCAATCGTAGTTCCGGGATGGGAAGATTCTACAATGGGTAATATTTTCGCTTCATATTGTATCAAAGGAGAATTGAAATTCTCTACAATGAAATCTGGAATCGAGTATATGGCTTATTTGGCTGATTGGTACACGAAAAACTCAGGTGGAAAAGGCGTTGGTTTCTTCCAAATTGGCGGAGGAATTGCAGGAGATTTCCCAATCTGCGTTGTTCCAATGTTGTATCAAGATATGGAAATGCACGACATTCCTTTCTGGTCTTATTTCTGCCAGATTTCTGATTCTACAACATCTTACGGTTCATATTCCGGAGCTGTTCCGAATGAAAAAATCACTTGGGGTAAATTGGATATTACAACGCCAAAATATATTGTTGAAAGTGACGCAACAATCTGTGCGCCAATAATGTTCTCTTATATCTTGGAAAATTCTTAATAGAATTCAAATTAATTATAATTTAAAAGGCTTATCTATTAAGCCTTTTATTTTTTTATAACTTGGAAAATCTTCAGAAAAATAAATTTGATGCTTTAACCGGAATGCGCGCCATTGCGGCGATTATGGTTTTTGTATATCATAATCGGAAATATTGGCGTCACGATTTGCCTTTTGAAATTATGCGTTTCATCAGCGAATGGCATATTGGTGTGACTGTTTTTTTTGTTTTGAGCGGATTTTTATTGGCTTACCGATACGAAGAAAAACCTTTAGAATCTAAAAAATCATACCTTAAATATATTCTGCTTCGTATTGCTAGGATTTTTCCTTTGTACTGGATTTTGTTGAGTTGTTATTTTCTTGATACGGCTTATTCCAAAAATATACATACTTATTTTTTACAATATTCTCTTTTATATTCTTTGTTTGACAGCTATTCTGTTTCGGGAATTGTTCAGGCTTGGTCGCTCACAGTGGAGTTTTTGTTTTATCTTTTGTCTCCTTTTTTATTTTTATTATTAAGGAAAAGCTGGAAATATTGTATTCTTTTTCTAGTTGGATTTTTCTTTGCTGGCTGGGGAATCGGATATGGTCTTCACGAGTTTAATGGAAATCCGAAAGGGTTTTTATATCCTTTGAAGTTTATGATTGGAAGTACATTTTTCGGACGAAGTCTGGAGTTTTTCTTCGGAATGTTGTTGGCGTATTTGATGAAAAAGGAAAAAGGAATTCTATTTTTAAATAAGCTTAAAAAACCGACACTTTTGGGTGGAATATCAATTTTGATATTCATCATTTCGATTGCGCTTTTTGCGAGAAATAATTTTGTTCACGGTGTTGAAAAGTGGCAGGGCAGATTGATTCACGAGTTGCTTCTTCCGGTCGCAATTGCTGTTTTCTTTTGGGGATTGATGAGTGAGAAAACTTGGGTTTCAAAAGCTCTTTCTACAAAATTCTTTGTGCTTTTGGGAAATGCATCTTTTGTATTTTATTTAATTCATTTGAGTTATTTCAATATGAAACTGAAATCATATGTTTATCTTCCCGACCGTAATTTTGTTTTGCTCTGGATTTGCTCAATTATCATTTATCTTTTAATTGAAAAGCCATTGTATGAGGTTTGTAGGAAGCTTATTTCTAGAATTAAATAAGTTCAATTTAGGTTTAAGATTAATTAAATTTGATTACAGAAGAATTAAACATAAAAAGAAAGCGTTCAAATATTGAACGCTTTTCTATTTTTAAGTATCTGATAGTTAATCTAAAGAATTAATTAAAACGATGTATCTGTAACCAAAAATAGCTTTTTGGACTTTGTTAAGTTTTGTAAAGTCTCTTTTGCTGTACTTTGGTAAAACTGCGACGTTTATTTTGTTCAGTAATCTGAAAAATGCTTTTTTCATAACCTTAAATTTGATTTTAAAATACAAGTTTCAAACCAAAAAATTACAGCATCATCACACCTTCTATTTCTGCTACTTTTTTATAAATACTGATGACTTGGTCTGCGTCTAATACAAAACAATCGATAGAAACCGATGTGTATTTTCCAGTAGAACTTTCTTTATTAGACAACGTGTATTTCAAATTATCAAAAACTCTTAATATTTCAGTTATTTTCTCAGAATCACTTGTGACAATAAATTTGAAAAGGTATTCTTCAGGGAAATTATGTTGTTTTTCCAGTTTCTCTTTTAATGATTTGTAAAAATCTTCTGGATTGGTATGTTTGCTTTCTATGATGTCTGCCATTTTATTTTGAATATAAATTAAAAAATCTCCGCAAAAACGGAGACCAAAGTTAGTGATATTTATTTGTTTTTAAGAAGGGTTGTCTGCTGTAGCTTCTTGTGGTAAAGAAACTTCGTCAGCAGAAGTTTCCAAAGCCTTGTCTAGGGTGAATAGAGATTCGTCGGTTGCTCTGTCTCCACCAGCAATTTTCAATTTATCTATTAATTCAAGTGCTAATTTTTCTTCTTCAATTTGTTCTTTCACAAACCATTGCATAAAATTCCAAGTTGCCCAATCCTTTTTTTCAAAAGATAAATTAACTAAATTATATATTGAAGTCGTATTATCAACCTCGTGTTGAAAAACTTTATTAAAACAATCGGTTAAATTTTGTGGATTTTCTGGTGGTGCAGGAAAAGCTTCTACCTTTGCTTCGCCGCCTCTGTCTAAGATGTAGCGCATAAACTTAATCATATGATTTCGTTCTTCCTGCGAGTGTCTGTAGAGAAAGTTAGCAATTCCTCCATAGCCTTTTACATCAGCCCAGCATCCGTAAGATAGGAATATTTGTGAAGCATGAGCTTCTTTTGTCATTTGTTTGATTAATGCATTTTGTATTTCTTTTGAAAGTCTGTTGGTGTCCATAATTTAATATTTAGTGATTTTATTCTTTTATTGTCTTAATATGAAGCATTATAATAGCTCATTTTGAGTGATTAAAACTTCGATTATGTTAAATAGACAAATACTGAGCCAAAATTTGGGGATTGTTTTTTCCAAATTTTTATCTGAAATGAAATGATTGTTAAATTTATTTAATTGATAATCAGTTGTTTAAATTTATTTTGGCATATATTAACATTGTGTTAATAAAAATATTTATATTCGGAGAATAAGAAAATAATACATAAGAATATTATGAGAAAAAATTATGTCAAATTACCATTGTTGATTGCTGCACTATACTTTGGCGGTGATTTACATGCACAATCCAAACAAGATACTACAACTAAAGAAAACAAAATTGAAGAGGTAGTTGTGATTGGATATGGAACACAGAAGAAAGTTGACTTAACAAGTGCTATTACAACTGTAAAAGCAGCTGATATTGTTAAGACTCCTTCTGGTCAGGCCACCCAAGCTTTGCAAGGAAAAGTAGCAGGTGTTCAAATTATAGCAAATGGCTCTCCAGGAGAAGCTCCAAAAATGAATATTAGAGGGGTTCACTCTATTAATGGTGATAATCAACCATTATATGTTGTTGATGGTCTTTTTGTAAATAATATTGAGTTTTTGAATCCAAATGATATTCAGGATTTTACAATTCTTAAGGATGCTTCCGCATCAGCTATCTATGGAGTTTTAGCTGCTAATGGAGTGGTTGTAATTACTACAAAAGGAGGTAGTTACAATAGGAAACCAAAAATAACTTATGACTCTTATTATGGAGCTCAATATGCCAATAATGTAATTAAAATGGCTAATGCTGAGCAATATACTAATTTTGCTCTTGAATCTGGAAGTCAGTTTGAAATTGACGCTATCGCTGCTTCAATTGCTAGATTTGGAAGAAGTAGAACTAATCCAAATCTTCCCAATGTGAATACAGATTGGTATAAAGAAACCTTGAGGATTGCACCAATACAAAATCATAGCCTTGCTGTGGATGGTGGTTCTGAAAAGGTTGCTTATTCATTAGGTGGTCACTATTTTTCACAAGATGGTATTCTTAATATGAAAAATAGTTATGAACGATTTAATATTAGAGCTAAAGTCGATGCTAAAGCTACTAATTGGTTGAATGTTGGAGCATCTATCAATTATACTAGAGGTGAAAAGTATGACGATGAAGGCTCTGCTTGGCAACAAATCTATTATGCTGTGCCGGTAATGCCGGTTTATGACCCATTATTTACAGATGCAACCTATAAGCCTTATGCAGATGCAAGAATATTGGGGTATAGAGGTAGTGATAATCCTTTCGCATTAATGGATAATGTTGATAAATTAGGAATACAAAAAACATTAATTTTTAATGCATATGCCGAAATAAGTTTGCTCCCTAAAGAATTGACATTCAAATCTGCACTTTCTTATAATAGCAGAAATATTAATGAGCGTCTAATGGAGTTGCCATATTATGTTAATAGTTTTGCTGGAGGGTTTCAACGAACATTAGAAAATTCTTCTATTACTCGTAACAGTGCAACTTCTGAAGATTATATTTGGGATAATACATTGACTTGGAATAAGACAATAGGAGATCATGATTTTACTTTAATGGGAGGGCTTTCTTTTGCTGATCAGTTATATAATTATATGAGTATAAAAGGCTTTTTCTATGAAGGAAGTCCTTTCTCTAGATATAATGAAAGTACTTGGTATATTAACAATACTTCTGATACGGGTAGGATTACTAATGATGGGGGGACTGATACTAAACCAACTCGCTTTTATAGAACATCTTATTTTGGAAGATTGTCATATAAATTTAAAAATCGATATATTGCCTATGCTACACTTAGGAATGAGGGATCTAACAAATTTCCTAATCAGAAAGTTATTAATTTACCAGCATTTGGTTTAGGTTGGGTAGTTTCTGAAGAATCATTCTTAAAAGATGTAAGCTGGATAAATTTATTTAAATTCAGAGCAGGTTGGGGAAGATTAGCAAATGATGCAGTTCCTGCAAACAGACCTAGTACTGCTGAAACTGTAAATAGTGTTTTTGCAGATACTTTTAATCCTGCTTTCCAATTTACGACTTTTTTGGATGATGTTAGGAGAGAGTATACAGAAGAAACGAATGTTGGACTATCTGCAGAATTTTTGGATAGACGTTTGACACTAGAAGGAGATTACTATGTGAAAGATACTAAAAATATGGTAATTGGTGTCCCTCCAACTATCGGAACAGCTGTTAGTTACAAAAATGTTTCGGATATGAGGAATAAAGGGTTTGAATTGGCTGCAGGATGGAGAGACAAAATAGGAGAAGATTGGGGGTATAGTATTAATGCAAACTTTACAAACAATAAGAACAATATAACAAAATTAGTTGATAATGCTTCATTTATAGCTAGAGGATCTGGAGATTTCCCACAACGTTTAGTTGTTGGGCAGGCAATGGATGTGTTTTATGGATATGACGTAATTGGAGTTTATCAAAATCAAGCTGAAGTGAATGCTGATCCTACTGCTGTATATGCTAACACGAATCAAGGTGCTGGAACAGTAAAACCAGGATACTTCAAGTATAGAGATATAAATGGTGATGGTAAAATTGATGCTGATGATAGAATGTATCTAGGTTCTCCATTTCCAACATATTATTTTGGCGCATCTTTAGCTGTAAATTATAAAAATTGGGATCTTTCTATGGCATTTTATGGTCAAGGTGGAAATGTTATCCTAAACAGAAACCGTGCAGAAGTTATTAGAACAACGGGTAGAAATATTGATGCTGATTTTGCAATCAATCGCTGGCATGGTGAAGGTACTACTAATGAGTATGTATCATCAGAAGGTTACAGAAGTAGCTGGAATAATCAAAAATTATCAAAATTCTGGTTACAAGATGGTGATTTCTTTAGAGTCCAAAATATTCAGTTAGGTTATACCTTGAAAGCAAATGGTGTTCCAGAAATGAGATTTTCTGTTACTGCTGATAGACCTTTTATGTGGACAAAAGCTGAAAATCTAATGAATCCAGAAATCGGTAATAGCGGGGTTAACTTAGATGTTTATCCGACACCTTCTGTAGTTACTTTTGGCTACAGTATCAAATTCTAAAATTTAAAATTAAACAAAATGAAACAATTAAAATATATAAAAATAGCTCTACTTGCTGGAGTTGTCGGCTTAACGAGTTGCGATAGTAAATTGGATGAGCCAATGCAACTTGATTCAAGTTCCAGTTTTGATTATACTAGTGCAGAAGGAGCTAAAGGCGCTGTAATGGGTGCTTATGCTACATTGTCAGGAAAAAGAGCAGATAATAGCGATACAGGATTTGGATGGGAACAAATACCATTAATTTCTGTGAGAGGTGATGATGTTAATGCAGGTGGAAAAGGGGATCAAGCTCCTTTTTCGGATACAGACAATTATGCCTATGACCAAAGTTACTGGATGTATAATTCTTTATGGGAAATTTTATATCAAAGAATTGTACAAGTTACAGCTCAAATGAACGAATTGGAAAAATTCAGAGCAGGTGGCGTTAATTCTCAATTGATTGACCAATACCTTTCAGAATGTAAAACGCTTAGGGCTTTTTATACACTTCAGATTTCTAGAGTTTGGGGTAAAGTAATTGTTATGGAGGAACTCGATCAAACTAAGTTGACTTTAAGATCTAAAGATGAGGTTATGTCTTGGATATCTGGACAAATGGATCAGGCTATTCCTAGTTTACCAGATGCAAGACCTAATCAGCGAACTGATATTAGAGGAGGTGTTACAAAATATACCGCTTTAGCTGTTAAAGCAATGGCAAACTTGGAACTAAAAAATTATCAAGCTGTAGCAGATGCAACAGGACAAATTATTAATTCAGGAAAGTTTACTCTATTTGGTGATTATTATGAATTATTCAAAACTCCAGGGAAATTAGCAGATGAGAATTTGCTAGAAATTCAATATACTGATTTTGGGGTTGGTAGTGGAAATAACGTAACACACCTTTGGGCATTTTACGGACCTACTAGCTGGACTCCTTCTGTAACTGGAGCTAATGCGGGATGGGGTTTTTATGAGCCAAGTATGAAATACATCAAGTTTATGCTTAACAGGAATGAGCAAAAAAGGTTAGTTTCTAGCGTTTTATTTACCCCTGAAGGAATTAATGAGATTAAAAAAGATGCAAATTTTGCAACTTTACCATCTTGGGTGTCGAATGTGACGCCAGATAATGATCAAATCAATAATTCTGCTAGAGCATTATTTTTCAGTGGTAAACATTATTTGCCATCTAATCAATTAATTCCTGGAAGACTTGATTATGGTAGCAACAAAAATTATATTGTTACAAGATATGCAGAAGTTTTGTTGATGTATGCAGAAGCAGTAGCAAGAGGTGCCAGTCCAAGTGCAGGATCAGCGGTTAATGCCGTAAATATTGTAAGAAGAAGAGCTAACCTTGGAGATTTAGCTTCAGTAACAGCTGATCAGGTAATGGATGAAAAATATGCAGAGTTAGGAATGGAATGGGGGATTCGTTATTTTGATATGGTAAGATTAGGAAATACTGCAGCATTAAGTTATGACGGTAGAACATTTACTATGGATAAACAATTTTTACCTTATCCTTTAGCTCAATTAGAAAGAATTCAATCTTTAGATAAATAATAACTTTAATTAAGATGAAAAATATAATAAAATTAACCTTTGCATCTATAGCTTTATTGACCTTGTCAACAGCTTGTTCGGAAGGCTACATAGATGATATCAGTAAGGTAGCACAAGGAGAAGATAAAGCCGCCCCTACGATTACTATTAACAGTCCAGTTGCAGGTACTTCAACGATTCCTTTTACTGATACTACTACAGATTTTAAATTTGATTACAAAGTAACAGATGATATCGAAATCAGTAGTGTTGAAATTCTTATAGATGGTGCTGTACAGGCTTCGCATAATAGTTTTCTTGATTACAGAGCATATTCTGATATTTATACCAAAAATTTAGGATTAGGAAATCACACCTTTACTGTAAATGCAAAAGACTTGTCTGGTAAAACATCTACTAAATCTGTTACTTTTACCATTGATAATAAGTATACGGCTCTATATGGTGAAAAAGCATATTTCCCATTCTTTGCAGGTAATGTATTTACGGATTTGTTGTCAGGAAGTAACCCAACTGTAATTGGTTCTCCAACAACTGTTAGTGGAGGAAAGTCTGGTGCAGCTTATAAAGGGGCAGTAGATTCTTATTTACAAGTACCATTCACTAATAATCTTTATAGTAATGATAACGGAATTAGCTTTACTTTTTGGTATAATGTAGATGCTACCCAAGATAGAGCTGGAATAATTACGCTTGGAGATGAATCCATTACTAATAATGATGATAGTAGAAAGAAGGGGCTTAGACTTTTCAGAGAAGGAGCTAATAAAACAGTTAAGTTAAACTTAGGTATTGGGTCAGGAGAATCTTGGAATGATGGTTTTAATATTGGAAGCACTACAGGGTGGATTCATATTGCTGTCACAATATCAAAAACTGAATCAAAAATCTATATGAACGGAGTTCTCCAAAGAACTGCAACATACACAACACCATTTGATTTTTCAAACTGTACTAAACTTTCAGTAGGATCAGGTGCACCAACATTTACTTATTGGGATCATAAGTATGACTTAAGTCTAATTGATGAGCTTAGGATTTATGATAAAGCTCTTGATGAAGCAACTGTAAAATCTACAATGCAATAAATACTTAACTTAGTATTATCATAATAAAAACACTTTATGACTCGTTCATAAAGTGTTTTTCATAAAATATAAATCAATGTTTAGAAAGAATTTATTTAAGATTACAGTTTTATCATCTGTTATTTTTTTATCATATAATTGCTCAAATTCCAGCGATTGGGATGTTAATAATTCATCAGTCGGAGCTCCTCAAGAACCAGCAACGGTTTATACTGATTCCCAAATTACAGAAATGGTAAAGAAAGATGCTTTAAAATATTTCTGGGATTATGCGCAGTCTAATTCAAAACTCGCAAGAGAAAGATATCATACGGATAATCCAAGTGACGATGCTAATACCGTGACAACAGGTGGGTCAGGATTTGGTTTGATGACAATTTTAGTAGGAATCAAGAATGGTTATGTTTCACAAGCTGATGCAGTTTCGAGATTAACAACCGCTCTTGATTTTTTAAAAACGGCAAATCGTTTTCACGGAGCTTGGCCACATTGGATTAATGGAACATCTGGTAATGTTATTTCTTTTGGAGAAAAAGATAATGGCGGAGATCTTGTAGAAACGGCTTTTCTTGCTCAAGGTTTAATCTGTGTGAGAGAATATTTCAAAAACTCTACTAATTCTGCAGAATTGGCTTTAGCTCAAAAAGCGGATGACTTATGGACAGGAATAGAATGGAATTGGTATACAAAAGGAGAAAATGCACTTTATTGGCATTGGTCGCCAAACTATGATTTTCAGATGAATATGAAACTTCAGGGTTTTGATGAAACTTTAATTACATATATTCTTGCTGCAGCTTCTCCCAACTATTCAATCAATAAAGCAGTTTATCAAAATGGCTGGGCAAGAAACGGAGCAATCAAGTCTTCAAGTTCTCAGTTTGGGATTCCATTGGTTGTTAATCATAATGGAGCATCTGGAACAGTCGGACCTATGTTCTGGTCACATTATTCATTTTTAGGATTAGATCCAAGAGGATTGTCAGATGATTATGTCAATTATGGTGATGTAACTACGAATCATGCTAAAATTATGTACCAATATTGCTTAGCAAATCCAAAAGGTTATCAGGGTTATAATGCAAAAAGTTGGGGGCTGACTGCAAGTTATTCTAGAAATGCAGATGGAACAACAGGATATTCTGCACATCAGCCTAATAATGATTTAGGTATTATTTCGCCAACAGCAGCTATTTCTGATATGCCCTATACACCCACTGAGAGTATGAATTTTCTTAGGTTTTTGTATAATGAAAATTATTCCCGATATATTGGTGTCGCAGGTCCTTATGATGCTTATTCAATTCAATATAATTGGGTGACACCAAGATATTTGGCTATTGACCAAGGAACTATTGCTCCAATGGTTGAGAATCATCAATCTCAATTTCTATGGAAATTGTTTATGAATGCGGCAGATGTGAGACAAGGTCTTGTCAAGCTCGGTTTCCATTCAACAACTTATGGATTTTAATTCATTTTAAAATTAAATTTAATGAACAAAATAATATCACTCTCGATTGTTGCCTTAGCATTAGTCACATCTTGCAAAAGCAAACAATTGACTGAAAATAAAACTTCTGAAAAACCAAAATCAGAACTTACCGACAACCAATTAATGGATAAAGTCCAAAGCGACGCTCTCAAATATTTCTGGGACTTTGCTGAACCAAATTCATTCTTAGGAA
The DNA here is from genome assembly GCA_963530025.1 of uncultured Weeksellaceae bacterium. Lineage (GTDB taxonomy): Bacteria > Bacteroidota > Bacteroidia > Flavobacteriales > Weeksellaceae > Epilithonimonas. Next base: position 135,244 of record CAUSBY010000007.1, on the reverse strand, counting down.
GAGAACGTTATCACGAGGATAATATTTATCCGGACAATGATAAACATGTGATTACGACAGGAGGTTCAGGATTTGGATTGATGACAATTTTGGTTGGTGTCGATAGAAAATTTATTCCTCGTCAGGAAGCAGTTAAAAGATTGACCCATATTGCAGATTTTCTGGAAAAAGCAGACCGCTTTCACGGTGCTTGGTCGCATTGGATTAATGGAGAAACCGGTAAAGTTGTTCCGTTTGGAAAAAAAGATAATGGTGGAGATTTGGTTGAAACAGCTTTTCTTGTTCAAGGGATGATTTGCGTTCGCGAATATTTCAAAAATGGAAATGAAGAAGAAAAAGCTTTGGCTGCAAAAATGGACAAGCTTTGGAAAGGTGTAGAATGGAACTGGTATACAAAAGGTGGACAAAAAGTGCTTTACTGGCATTGGTCGCCAACTTATGGCTGGGAAATGAACTTTCCGCTGGAGGGTTACAACGAATGTCTTATCACTTATGTAATGGCTGCAGCCTCTCCGGATTATTCGATAGATTATGACACATATAACAAAGGCTGGACTCGCAACGGAACTTACACTACAGACCGCACAAAATATGGACTTCCGCTCTATGTAAAACACAATTATGCAGAAGAATATGGTGGTCCATTATTCTGGAGCCAGTATTCATACTTGGGGCTAGACCCAAGACAATTGTCGGATAAATATGTGAAAAGTTATTGGGATTTAAATAGAAATCAAGTATTGATAGACTACAAATATTGCGTAGAGAATCCATTGAAATTCAAAGGTTATTCTGAAAAATATTGGGGATTGACTGCGGGTTATACAAGAAACAATGACGGTTCTACAGGTTACGCTGCACATCAGCCGATGAAGGAAGATTTAGGTGTTATCGTTCCAACAGCTGCTCTTAGTTCGATGCCTTACACACCGAAAGAATCTATGGCTTTCCTAAGATTTTTATACGAAGAGAAACCGAATTTCATTGGACAGGCTGGACCTTACGACGCAACTTCCATCAATTTCAACGACTGGTTCACACCTCGATATTTGGCGATTGACCAAGGCACAATTGCGCTAATGATAGAGAACTATCGTTCGGGATTGTTGTGGGACTTGTTTATGAATGCACCTGATATCAGAGCCGGTTTGAAAAAAATCGGATTCAAATCAGAAAAGCATAAAATAGATTAGCAAAAAGTATTATCTTTAGGGCAGGATATTTATTGTCTCATTTTGATTAAATAAATATTTTAGGAGCTTAATCCCGCTTTCCGTTGCAATCTTTTGCTTTTTCATATGTGAAAAAAAAGCAAAAGGATTTCCACTATAATCGGGGCTATGGGTTTCGGCATAAATATAAACTTGAGGCTTACAAATTAACATTTTGTATCTTTGACTACAGATATTTCTAACAAAAATATTATGACCTTAAAATTAAAATATCTTCCACTTTTACTTTTAGGATTTTCAACGTTTTCCAACGCACAGGAAATCAAATCCGAGTTTAACAAGGAAGTGAAAATTCAGAAAAAGTTATCTTATCTTCTGGATATTCCACAAAATCCCAAAACAAAATTGCCACTGATTGTTTTTCTTCACGGTTCCGGTGAAAGAGGAAATGATTTAGAAAAAGTAAAATTGAATGGCGTTCTTCAACACAAAGATTTAATCAAAGAACCTGTTGCTATTTTAGCACCACAATGTCCTGCAAATACCTGGTGGGATACAGATGCGGTTTATTTCCTGATCAAAGAGATCTCTGAAAAATATGAGATCGATAAAGACAGAATCTATCTTACAGGATTATCGATGGGAGGTTGGGGAACTTTGAAATTAGCGGGTGAGCATCCTGAGATGTTTGCTTCCGTTGTATCAGTTTGTGCACCAACAGACCGAGTGATGTACGCGAATATCCAAAACTACAAGGATATGAATCTCAAAATCTTCCACGGAGGAATGGACGATGTTGTTCTGCCTGAGAATGCTTTTAATTTTTATCAAAAATTACATCCGATAAATCCTAAAGCTGAACTCACAATTTTCCCAAATGACAATCACAATTCTTGGGATTCAACCTATTCTGACCCTAAATTGTATGAGTGGATGTTATCATTCAAAAAAATGAATATTAATAATTAATTTAATAATAATTGAAAAACATAGTTAGCTTTTATAAGCGATAGCGCCTTTATCTCAAGTTTTTATTGATTTTAAATGAATCGATGATTGCGCCAAAGGCGAACTGTGAACCTAAAAATATTTTCAATAAGATAAAAAAATATTTGTGCGCTTTGTGTTAAAATTTCTCCAATTACTATTGTAAGCCGTAAAATCAATAATTAGTAAAATAAAAAAATTAAAAATAATATATAATGAAAAAGTTTGTAATCCTAGCTGCATTGGCGCTTTCGCCTTATTTTTTTGCACAGGAATTGGTAACAAAACCAGTTCAGTCTTATCAAACTGAAAAATATCAGTCTAAGAAAAAAGCTTTCGTAGATAACCTTATTTCAAAAATGACTTTGGATGAAAAAATTGGTCAGCTGAATTTACCTTCTTCTGGAGATTTTACGACTGGTACAGCTCAGAGTTCCGATATTGGTAAAAAGATTGAACAAGGCTTGGTTGGTGGATTGTTCAACATCAAAGGGGTTGATAAAATCCGTGATGTACAGAAAGTAGCAGTAGAGAAAAGCCGCTTGAAAATTCCAATGATATTTGGGATGGATGTAATTCACGGTTACGAGACTTCTTTTCCAATTCCATTGGGCTTGGCTTCGTCTTGGGATATGAATTTGATCCAGAGATCAGCTCAGATCGCTGCTCAGGAATCAACAGCAGATGGAATCAACTGGACTTTCTCGCCAATGACAGACATTTCCCGAGATCCGAGATGGGGTAGAGTTTCTGAAGGTTCGGGTGAAGATCCATATTTGGGAAGTGAGATTGCAAAAGCAATGGTTTTTGGTTATCAAGGAACCGACCTTTCAAAAAATAATACAATGTTGGCTTGTCTAAAACATTTCGCACTTTACGGAGCTCCGGAAGGTGGACGAGATTACAATACGGTTGATATGAGTCACGTATCAATGTTCAATAATTATTTTCCGCCTTACAAGGCGGCTGTTGAGGCAGGAGTTGGTTCTGTAATGGCTTCTTTCAATGAAGTTGACGGCGTTCCTGCAACAGGGAACAAATGGTTGATGACGGATGTTCTTAGAGACCAATGGAAATTCAAAGGTTTTGTAGTAACGGATTATACAGGAATCAATGAAATGGTTGACCACGGAATGGGAGATTTGCAGCAAGTTTCTGCGTTGGCAATGAACGCAGGTGTTGATATGGATATGGTTGGCGAAGGTTTCCTTAAAACTTTGAAAAAATCAATTTCCGAAGGAAAAGTTTCAGAACAAACTGTGACAGATGCTGCAAGAAGAATCTTGGAAGCTAAATATGATCTTGGTCTTTTTGATGATCCTTACAGATATACAGATTCCAAAAGAGCTCAGAAAGAAGTTTTCAGTCCTAAACATTTGGAGGCAGCGAGAACTATTTCTGCAAACTCTATGGTTTTGATGAAAAATGACAAACAAGTTCTTCCTCTTAAAAAATCAGGTACAGTTGCTGTAATTGGTCCATTGGCTGATAATGCTTTGAATATGCCAGGAACTTGGAGTGTTGCAGCTAAACACGCTAATTCGATTTCATTATTAAGAGGTCTTAAAGAAACTGTAGGTAAAGATGTGAATTTTGTTTACGCAAAAGGAAGCAATGTTTACGAATCTGCTGCAATGGAAGAAAAAGCAGCGATGTTCGGAAAAAATACAGACAGAGATAATCGTCCTGCAGACCAGATTAGAAAAGAAGCAGTTGAAATCGCAAGTAAGGCTGATGTAATTCTTTTAGCAATCGGAGAAAGTGCAGAAATGAGTGGAGAATCTAGTTCTAGAACAGATATCGGAATTCCTGAAACTCAGAAAGAATTGTTGAGAGAACTTAAGAAAACAGGGAAACCAATTGTAATAGTTTTATTCGCTGGTCGTCCTTTGGTCTTAACAGAAGAATCTGAATTAGCAGACGGAATCCTGAATGTTTGGTTCCCAGGAAGTATGGCTGGATACGCTATTTCCGACGTTCTTTATGGAAAGGTAAATCCTTCAGCAAAATTGCCAATGACTTTCCCAAGAAGCGTAGGTCAAGTGCCAATCTATTACAATGCTAAAAATACAGGTCGTCCATTAAGTACAGAAAATACAGACAAATGTACTTTTGAGAAATTCCGTTCCAATTATCTGGATGAGTGTAACACGCCACTTTATCCATTTGGATATGGATTGAGTTATTCTCAATTCAATTATTCTGATTTTGCTGTGAGCAATACAAAACCTGCTGGAGATACATCAATTGAAGCTACCGTTACACTTACTAATAACGGAAAATATGATGGAGCAGAAGTGGCTCAGCTTTATATCAGAGATTTGGTTGGAAGTATTACAAGACCTGTTAAAGAACTGAAAGGTTTCCAAAAAGTTTATCTAAAAGCAGGAGAAAGTAAAAAAGTAACATTCAAAATTACTCCTGAAGATTTGAAATTCTACAACAGTCAATTGAAATTTGATTGGGAAGCAGGCGATTTCGATATTATGGTTGGAACCAACTCTCACGATGTGAAAACGACGAGAATAACTTGGACAAAATAAAATTTGTTTAAATAATTAATAAAAGCCTTTCGAGATTTAATTCTGAAAGGCTTTTTTATTTTCATTAATGTTAGTCTAAGGCTTTCGAAGACTTATTCTTTAATAATTTTCTGACTCAATATTTTAATATCATCTTTCTTGATGATTAAAATGTAATTTCCAGATTTCAGAGTCGTAACGTCAATGCTTTTATCGTTTTCAGCAACATTGGTATTCAGGATTACTCTTCCAGACAAATCTAAAATTTCTGCAGTTAAGTTTTTATCATTAATGTTTTTAATAAAAATGAAATCTTTCGCAGGAATCGGAGAAATTTGGATTTGATTTTTATTGATGTCTGAAACTGCGAGAACATTAGATTTCACTTTGAAGATCTTACCATTTGCAGCTGCGATATAAAGTTGTTTGCTATTGTCTTCTCCAAATGTTGTAAAGTTATTTCCAGAAAAAGCACTTGTCCAAGTAATGGTTGCATTATCAAGAATTCCAATCTGAGCGGAACAGTAATCTGCGAAAATATATTTTCCAATAAGATCATCGTAAAGATTTCCTCGATAGACATAGCCGCCGGTAATAGAACATTTTCCACCAGAATGGTTATATTCTGCAACTGGGAAAGTCATTGTAGATGAATTTGGACAACCGGTTAAATTATAAAGACCACTTCCTTCGTAGCATCTCCATCCATAATTAATTGCTGATTTTGTTGTTGATACTTTATTAATTTCTTCCATTACACCTTGTCCAACATCCGCAATCCAAGCTTGATTAGTCGTTCTATCAAAAGAAAATTTCCAAGCATTTCGCAGGCCATAACCCCAGATTTCATCTGCTCCATCAACACCTACAAAAGGATTGGTAGGAGGAATATTGTAAGCATTGTCAGAATCGACATCTATTCTCAGCATTTTTCCAAGAAGCGAATTCTTGTTTTGTGAATTTCCATTAGGGTCTCCTGCTCCACCTCCATCTCCCGTAGAAATCCATAAATAACCATTATTGTCAAAATGCATACTTCCACCATTATGATTTGAAAAAGGCTTAGGAATTGTTAAAAGAACTTTTATTGAACTAATATTTGTTGTGTTGGGGTTTTCAGAATTAGCTGTAAACCGAGAAACTCTTATGTGACCTTCTGGTGTATTATAATAAACAAAAAAGTATCTGTTAGTGGAGAATTGCGGGTGGAAAGCTAAACCTAATAATCCTCTTTCTCCACCAAAATTAACTAGATTTGGAATATTGAGAAAATCATCTTGAACTATGGTTCCGTCTGGATTAATGATTTTGATAATCCCTAATTGTCGAACGACAAAAAGCCTGTTGTCGTTTGTTGGCGAAGCTACAATTTCTGTGGGATTTGCTATTGTAGTAAACTCTTCCAAAGAGATTTGCTGTGCAGATATTCCCGCTGCAAAAGCAAAGGAAAGAATGAGTAGTAATTTTTTCATAACTTATTATTTTATAGATTTTTAATAAAGTTACCAAATTTAATGCCTCAAAAAATGGTAAATTATTTAATTGTTAATAAACCTAAATTTTAGCTCATTTTTTTGTCTAAAAATTGCATTTGCATTCAATATAAAAACTATAATGCAGATTTCTCATTTTCAAATTCTTATTTCCGCTATAAATCATTATATTTGCCGACTTAATTTATATATATCGTAAGAAAATGCAAGGAAAAGGACTCGTTACATTAGTTGCCATCGTTCTTGGATTAATTTGCCTCAATGAGCTTCTGCCTTCTTTCTATGCCAACAAAATAGAAAAAGAAGCAAAAGCAGTTGCAGGGGAAAATCCGGTGAAATATCAAGCTGAGATTGCAAGACTTTCTAAAGACACCCTTAATCTAGGTTTTACAAAACTGGATTATGCGTCTGCAAAACAGAAAGAAATGAAACTCGGATTGGATCTTAAAGGTGGTATCAACGTATTGCTGGAGATTAATCAAAGAGATTTGGTAAATGATCTTAGTAATTACTCAACAAATGCTACTTTAATAGAAGCACTTAACAGAACAGACAAAGCACAGAAAAACTCTAGTAAGCAATACATTGAGGATTTCTTCACACAGTTCGAAGCTGTTAATCAAGAAAAAGGGACTAACCTGAAACTTGCAGATCCTGAGATCTTCGGGAATACAAATCTTTCTGAGATCAAATTCAATACACCGGATGATCAGGTTAAAAATATTATCAGAAAAAAAATCGATGCGTCTGTAGGAACAGCTTATGAAGTTCTTAGAACACGTATCGACAAAATGGGTGTTACGCAGCCAAACGTTCAGAGAGTTCCGGGAACAGGAAGAATTTTGGTGGAAATGCCTGGGACAAAAGATATCGACAGAGTTAAAAAAATGTTGGCGACTTCTGCAAAACTTCAGTTTTGGGAAGTACAGTTAAACCAAGAGGTTTATCCTTATATGTCAGAACTTAGTCAATTGGTAAAAGTTAAAGGTGATTCCATTGGTGTTGCAAAAACTACCAGCCTGATTAATATTCTTCAATTAAGTTCTACACCTGGAAATGCTGTGGCTAATGTTAAGCTATCGGATACAGCTGTTGTTAATAAAGTTCTTAACAGTGCTGCGGCTATCAAAGCGAGACCTGTTAACTTGAAATATACCCAGTTTATGTGGGGTTACAAGCCTGAGAATAATACTTCTAACAGTCTTGTATTATACGCAATCAGAGGAAATATTACTCAGAAAGCACCAGTTGATGGGGCTGTAGAATCTGCAAATATCAATTATGATCAATTAGGACGTATCGTGGTAGATATGCAGATGGATTCTCAAGGAGCTCGTGATTGGAAAACAATGACAGAGAAAAACAAAGGTAAAGTAGTTGCTGTAACTTTAGATAACAGAGTTTATACTGCACCTTCTGTAAACGATGTGATTCCTAACGGTAGAACTCAGATTTCTGGAAACTTTACTCAAGAAGAAGCTAAAGATTTGGTAGATGTTCTTGGAGCTGGTAAATTACCTGCAGGTGCAAAAATTGTACAGGCAGACGTTGTAGGTCCATCTCTTGGAGCGGAGTCTATCAATGATGGTATTATGTCATTCCTTATTGCATTTGCAATTATCATTGTTTACATCATTTTCTATTATGGTGGAGCAGGGGTTTATGCAGTTATTGCAATGACAATTAACTTATTCTATATCTTCGGGATTATGGATTCTGTGGATGCTACTTTAACACTTCCAGGTATTGCTGGTATCGTATTGTCTATGGCAATGGCGGTGGATGCGAACGTTATCATCTACGAAAGAACAAAAGAAGAATTGTTCCTTGGAAAAGGAATTATGGAAGCTTACAAAGATGGTTTCAAGCATGCAATTTCTGCAATTATCGATGGTCACGCGACGACTTTCATTACAGCATTGATTCTTTATGTCTTTGGAACTGGACCAATTAAAGGTTTTGCAGTAACATTGATGATTGGATTGGTAATGACATTGTTTACTTCGGTATTGTTATCAAGAGTAATGATTTTCAGTAGATTGGAAAAAGGAAAAACACTTTCTGTTTGGACTGCGCCTACTAAGAACCTTTTCAGAAATACTTGGTTAGATTTCATTGGGAAAAGAAAATGGTCTTACATTGTATCAGGTATATTAATGGTCATTGCAATTGCATCTATAGCAATCAACGGATTCAAGTATGGAATTGATTTCACAGGTGGACGTAACTATGTTGTAAGATTTGAAAAACCAGTGGATGCTGAGAAGGTTGAAGCTAGTATTGGTAAATTGATGGTAACTGCAGATGGTCAAAACAACATCGTAGAAGCTAAAACATTTGGTAACTCTTCTCAGTTGAAAATCACAACCGATTATTTGATTGATGACGAGTCTCTTCAAGCTGACCAGACTGTAGAACAAAAAATATACGAAGGATTGAAGTCTGAATTACCAGCAGGTATGACATTAGCAGAATTCAAGTCTGCAGATAAAGGACATGCAGGAATTGTTTCTTCTACCAAAGTTGGACCTACAGTGGCGGATGATATCAAAACGCATGGTATGTTGGCAGTTGCTGCATCATTGCTTGGTATCTTCATCTACATCTTGGTAAGATTTGACAAATGGCAATTCTCTCTTGGAGCGGTTGCTGGTTTGTTCCACGATACTGTGGTAATCTTGGGAGTTTACTCATTATTCTATAAAGTAATGCCGTTCAATATGGAAATTAACCAAGATTTCATTGCGGCGATTTTGACGGTTATTGGTTACTCTATTAATGATACAGTAATCATCTTCGATAGAATTAGAGAATACCTTCGTGAGAAAAAAGCATTAACACTTGCCGGATTGTTTGATGATTCAATCTCTAGTACAATTGGTAGAACTTTCAACACATCATTCACTACGATTTTGGTAATCCTTGCGATTTTCATCTTTGGTGGAGATAACTTGAGAGGATTTATGTTCTGTCTATTGATTGGTATTGGATTCGGTACTTATTCATCTATTTTCATTGCATCGGCTACGGCTTATGACTTCTTGAAAGGAAAGAAAAAAGAAGATAAAGTAAGTGGCAAATCTTCCATTAGCAATGCTGAAATAGTTGGTTAGATTTTTCTTAGAAATATATAATGAAAAGCTCTCAATTAGTTGAGGGCTTTTTTATTTATAAAGTTTCTAAATTTGGGCACCTTTTCCGCCCTCCGTTCCCGCTTTTTTCTTTTTTCTAAAAAAAAGAAAAGAGCTCCACTCAGGTCGGGGTGCGCTTCACATCATTTCAACCTTTTACAACCAATTTCCCATTAATGAAAAATTAAAATTGCACATTTCCAAATCATCAGATTGTCAAATCAAAAAATTCTTATCTTCGCAACCGTTATGAAAACAAACCAAAAATCAGCTGCTATAGGATTTATATTTATCACACTATTGATAGATATTACAGGCTGGGGAATCATCATTCCTGTTGTGCCAAAACTGATAGAAGAGCTCATCCACGCAGATATCAGCGAGGCGGCTAAATATGGTGGATGGCTGAGTTTTGCTTATGCTTTTATCCAGTTTGTTTTCTCGCCTTTTGTCGGAAACTTGAGTGATAAATACGGACGAAGACCTATTATTTTGCTATCTCTTTTTGGATTTTCAATAGATTATATTTTCTTGGCACTGGCTCCTAATATTTGGTTTCTTTTCATAGGCCGTATCATTGCTGGGATTACTGGAGCAAGTGTGACGACCGCAAGTGCGTACATCGCAGATATCTCGACAGATGCAGACCGTGCGAAGAACTTCGGTATGATTGGAGCTGCGTTTGGATTAGGTTTCATTATTGGACCTGTTTTGGGTGGTGTTTTGGGGCATTATGGTTCCAGAGTTCCGTTTTATGCGGCGGCGGTATTGTGTATGATTAACTTTATTTATGGTTATTTTGTTTTGCCGGAAAGTTTGGATAAAGAAAACCGCAGAGAATTTGATTGGAAAAGAGCGAATCCTATTGGTTCTTTAAAATTACTTAGAAAACATCCTGAGATTTCTGGTTTAGTGATTTCCTTGATTTTGATTTATATCGGTGGACACGCTGTACAGAGTAATTGGAGTTTTTATACAATGTACAGATTCAATTGGGATGAGAGAATGGTGGGGATTTCTCTTGGCGTTGTAGGTTTGATGGTTGGGCTTGTTCAGGGATTATTAATCAGATGGATTAATCCAAAAATCGGTGACAAAAAGAGTATTTTCTATGGTTTGTTATTATATTCGTTCGGGATGTTGTTGTATGCATTTGCGACAGAAGGTTGGATGATGTTGGTATTTACAGTTCCATATTGCTTAGGCGGGATTTGTGGTCCTGCTTTACAATCAATTATTACTAAAAATATTCCGTCCAATGAGCAAGGCGAATTACAAGGAGCATTAACCAGTCTGATGAGCGCGACTTCTATCATTGGTCCACCATTGATGACAAACTTATTCTATTATTTCACACACAAAGAAGCGCCATTCCAATTCCCAGGTGCACCATTCTTCTTAGCATTCTTGCTGTTTATGGCGAGTATTTATTTTGTTTATATTAATTTTAAAGGGAAGAAAGGGTAATGACTTTTATTTATCACAGATTGAGCTGATTTTGCAGATTTAAGTTAAAATAAAAACCTGCTGGATTTGCTGAATCAGCGAGAGATTAATAAGATATTCTAAGCTTTCGGACTATAAGTGTAAACGTTATAAGGGATAATACTTTGTGCTGTCTTTTTAGCGATAATACTTCCTAAAAGAATCGGAAAGAATAGTTCGTAACCGTTTGGAACAAGACTGCAGGTCAATATCAATGCTGTAAAAGGCGCGTAAATCGCTGCGGATAGAGTAGCGGCAATACCAATCAAAACAAAATTAAGAACAATCAAAGACGTTCCGAAAAAGGTATTGCAAACAATTGCAAATGCTAATCCCAAATAAGCACCTGCAACAATGCTTGGTGCAAAAACACCACCATCACCTCCAGCTCCTAAGGTTAAGGACGAAGCCAAAGGTTTCAGAAATATTAGAGCCAGTATAAACAATATGGAATAATTCTGCGGATGATAAAGCAACTCGTTCAAGGAATGATAACTATCGCCATATAAAAACGGAAAGATGCAAATCAAACCTCCCACAGCCAAAGCACCAAGATTGACTCTCAGAAAATTATTATTGATTCCGGAAAAGAACTCTTTGATTTTAATCACCAGTAATGTGAAATAAACCGACAATGTTCCGCCTAATAAACTTAGAATAATCATAAAAGGAACAGCCATCCATTTCCATTCAGTAACGGGTAAACTGATTAATGAGGTCGAAGGAAAATAATAAAGAAACAGCCAAGAAATAAGTGCTGAAGCTGAACAACTGATGAACAAGGTTTTATTAAACTTCCGCGCAATCACTTCCAAAGCAAACAGAAAACCGACCAACGGATTTCCGAAAAGAACGCCAACTCCGGCAACTACACCAGCGCAAATCAATTCCAATTTGTAGACATTCGCTGCGAACTGTTTCTCATAAACCGAATTTCCGACAGTAGCTGTTGCCACAACGGTAGAAACCTCGATTCCTGTAGAGCCTCCAAAGATAACGGTCAAAAATCCATTAAAATAATGCGACGGAATCTTGAAAAAAGGCAAATGGTCTTTTCGTTGGTCTATCGTTTTATAAATCTCTGTGATGCCTTTGTTCTTTCGATTTTTGAAAAGATACTTTCTTAGAAAGTAGATAGCCGTGATTCCAATTGTTGGCAGAATAATAAACAGATAAGAGTTATTTTTCTCAGCAAATTCAAAAAGATGTTCTTGGCAAAACTCTGTGATTTTCTTCAGTGTCAATCCTAAAATGGATGCGATAATGCCGATGAATAATGATGAAATAATTAGTTTGAAATAATTATGCGCTTGAACTTTCTGTCTTTTCATTTTCCCAATCTCTTAAAGACCACAAATTTACGGCAAAAATATTTGGTAAGAGAAAGTGCTAGTTTTTTGTGCCGAGGAATTATTTCTAAGCTATTTTTAAGTAAAAATTAATAAAATTCTCTGTATCAATTCTCTAAATGTTTCTTAATTTTGCCAAATGGAATTGAGTATTGGAGAAATGCTGATGATTGCTTTGGCAATCGTTGTTTTGTTCGGCCCCGATAAATTACCCGAGATTGCAAGAGGTCTTGGCGAAGGTGTTCGTAAAATGCGTGGCGCGGTAGATGATATCAAAACCGAGATTATGAAGGAAGCAGACAATCCTGTTTCCGAAATCAAAAAAGAAATCGAAAAAGTGAAGCAGTCGGCACAGGAATTCAATCCGTTAGCAGATAAAAAAAGTGACGCTTTTATAAAAGAAGAAACGCCTAAAATAGACCTTTCCGAAGACGATTCTCACGAAGGTCCCGTAAGCCGATAATCTATGAATGAACTGATTTCTCTAGACCAGCAATTACTATTATTTCTCAATGGTTTGGGAAGTTCCACGTTCGACCCGTTTTGGCTTTTGGTTACAGGAAAATGGTTTTGGATACCATTTTATGTAATATTACTTTATTTGGTTTATAAAGCTGTTCCGCGTAAAAAATTAATTTTTGTCCTCATTTTCATTGCCATCGGAATCACAATTTCAGACCAATTGGCGAGTGTTTTCAAACACGGAGTGGAAAGACTAAGGCCTTGTCACGACCCATTATTAATGGAGAAAATGAGAATGGTAATCTGTGGAGGAAAATATGGTTTCTATTCTGCGCACGCTTCCAGTTCTTTTTTCCTAGTTAGTTTTCTGACGATATTGATTGGAAAGAACTACAAATATCTTCCATATATTCTCGTTTTTTGGGCGTGTATTGTGTCATACAGCAGGATTTACGTTGGTGTACATTATCCTGGCGATGTCGCTTTTGGTGCAGGAGTTGGTTTTCTTTTGGGTGGCGTTTTAGCGAATCTTACCAAGAAAGTTCTCGCAAAAAAATAATTAAATTTTTAGGAGCTTATTGATTCTGTCGAACAGTTGGCTTTATTTTTATTTGGAGCTATTTCCCGCTATCCGCTATATCTTTTCCTTTTTTTAGCAAAAAAAGAAAAAGGATGTCGCTACTATCGGGGCTATTTAGTGATTCGGAAAGGCTTCGAGAGCCTCAGCCTGACAACCATCGACTAACAACCATGAACCATTTTCAATCATTATGATAAGGCTTCCCTTGCAAAATAGTCGCTGCTCTATAAATCTGTTCCACAAAAAATAACCGAATCATCTGATGTGTGAAAGTCATTTTTGATAATGATATTTTTTCGTTGGTGCGCTGGTAGATTTCCTCTGAGAAACCATAAGCACCACCAATTAGAATATTAACTTTTTTCACAGAACTTCCCATCCAGAAATCAATTTTCTCAGAGAATTCCCGACTTGTGAATTGCTTTCCCTTTTCGTCCAAAAGAATTACTAAATCAGAAGAATCAATCTGATTCTGAAATAATTTGGCTTCCTCTTTTTTCAGTTGGTCAGAACTTAGGTTTTTGGCATTTTTAACATCTGGAATTTCTATCAGTTCAAAGTTCCAGTGTTTTGGGATTCTTGGAAGGTAATATTTGATAAGAGAAACAATTTCTTTATCATCTGTCTTCCCGATGCAAATCAAATTAATACGCATTTACTATATTTGTGAGGCAAAGATAAATGAATGGCAAAAAAATTACAGCGTTTTTTTCTCAAAATCAAAAACTTTTTCGACGGAATTCATATTCCGGTTTTAGGAATCTCTCTGTGGAAGATGTTGACCATTTACACAGATGCAGTTTTTAAAAATCCTTTGGGAAGACAAGCAGCGAGTATCTCTTGGAGTTTTTTTCTAAGTCTTTTCCCGATGATTCTGTTCTTGTTGTCTGTTTTGCCTTATATGCCGCATTACGATAAACTTCAGTTTTACATCTTCGAAGTTTTGATGCCGAGAATTTTTCCGTCGCATATGCAGAGCGATGTTACAGGTTATATACAGACCAGTCTAATTCCAAATATGAAGTCGATAAGTACTTTAACGATTTTGTTTTCTTTTGTTTTCGCTACCAATGGCTGCTTTACATTCATCAATGGATTCAACAGAAATACGGAATTGAAAAGAGGTTTCGTAAAAGAATATTCATTGGCAATGCTGGTTACAATTTCTTTCTTAACATTGGTTTTTCTTTCCATTTTTGGAATCTATTACAGTGAGGTTGTTCTCAAGCTGTTTACACCAACTTATGACATTAGCTGGTTTACAAAGAATCTCACAAAAATTATTGGATTCATTTCTTTTCCGCTGTTTTATCTTATTCTACTGACGCTTTTCTATTGGGTTGGCTGTCTTAAAATCACGAGGCTTAGAGAAGCATTTCCAGGTGCAGTTTTGACGACTGCTTTATTTGTTTTGCTCACTTATTTCTTCGCAATTTATGTTGCTAATGTAGCTCGGTATAACGTTCTTTATGGTTCTATTGGTTCCATTATTTTGGTAATGGTTTGGATTAATGTCAATGTTTTCCTTGTATTGATGGGAAATGAACTTAATCTTGCTATTAAGAAAGTGAAATTAGAAAAATTAGTAAGAGACGAGATGAATTCTCTAAATTGATAAATAGTAATCCATCAGTAAAATAATGATCCGATGTTTCCTAAAGAATTGAAAAAACAAATTTAATAACCATATGAAAAGAGTATTACTTTTATTATTAATCATTGATGCTTTGTTTATAAAAGCTCAAAATGCTCCAGCTATTGAATGGCAAAAGTCTATGGGAGGATCTGAGGCTTATCCTAATTCTATTCAGCAAACAACCGATGATGGATATATTATTGCAGGAAATAGTAAATCTAATAGTGGAGATGTAACAGGAAACCACGGAGGTAATGATTTTTGGATAGTAAAATTGGATTCGGCAGGAAAAATAATATGGCAAAAGTCTCTCGGAGGTAGTTATGATGATTTTGTTTCTTCAGTTATTCAAACAACTGATGGCGGTTTTATTGCAGCAGGAAGTAGCTCTTCTCTTGATGGTGATGTAACTGGAAATCACGGAGCGCGTGACATTTGGGTTGTGAAACTAAATCCTTCCGGAGTTATCGAATGGCAAAAAACATATGGCGGGAGTTATTCCGAAGCAGCAAGTGCAATTCAGCAAACAACGGATGGTGGTTATATCGTTGCGGGGAGCAGTAGTTCTAAAAATGGAGATGTGACCGGCAATCATGGTTCTTCCGATGGTTGGATAATAAAACTAGACTCAACGGGAATCATTCAATGGCAGAAATCTCTGGGAGGTAGTCTTTCGGATGGAGCAAATTCTATCCAGCAGACAACTGATGGCGGTTATATAGTTGCGGGGGATACTCACTCCAGTGATGGAGATATTACTTCTAATCATGGGAATGGGGATTTTTGGGTTGTAAAATTGAATTCTTTGGGAGTGATTGAATGGCAAAAAACTTTAGGAGGTACGGAATATGATGCTGCATATTCAGTGCAGCAGACAACAGATGGCGGTTATGTGATCGCAGGTGAGACTTTTTCGAAGAATGGTGACGTTGTAGGCAACCATGGGAATGCTGATTTTTGGGTTGTCAAACTTAATGCATCAGGAAGTGTTCTATGGCAAAAAACTTTTGGAGCAGATGGTTATGAGGCAGCTTATTCAATAAAAGCTACAAAAAATGGCGATTTTATTATTGCTGGCGAAAGCAGGTCGGATGATTTGATGACATATTATGTAAGCAGCGATTATTTTCTTGTAAAAATAGATGCTGCAGGGAATTTGATCTGGCAAAAAAAGTTAGGAGGAACAGATAATGATTACGCAATAATGGCTCAACAAACAAAAGATGATGGCTATATTATTGCGGGAATGGCATACTCTATCAATCTTGATGTTACAGAAAATACTGCTAAAAATATTTGGATTGTAAAATTAAAATCCGAAACTCTTGATATCCATGACAATGCAGAATTTGAGGAAATTAATATTGGTCCAAATCCTGCGAAAGATAAAATCTATTTAAAAAATATTAATAAGATTCAATCTTTGAAAATCTATGATGTTGCTGGAAAGCTTGTAAAAACAGAGCTTGGGAAGAACAATTATCTTATTGTTTCAGATTTAGCTCCAGGAAAATATTTTTTACAAATAATTACTGATAAAAAAACTTATACTAAGAAGATTATTAAAAATTAGGACCTTTTTTAAAAGGAATATGTAAAGTTCCTTGATGTGGAATTATTTGTATAATCCTACATCAGAAATATAATACTGTTATCTAAACCCCAATATTAAAAGCCAAAATCATTATATTTACAATACATAAAAGCAATGAACAACTAAAATATAAAAATATGGCAAAAGGTCAAGATGCTAAAAAAGCAGTGAAAAAAGAACCGCTAAAAACGGCGAAAGAAAAGAAAGAAGCTAAAAGAGAAAAGAAGAATGCTTCTAAAAGAGATTAATATTTAAAAAAACCTTTCAATAAATCAATTGAAAGGTTTTTTATTTAGTTTTCAAAATAGTGGATAACACCCAGTTCAGAATCTTTTTTTCTGTTCTCATCGATTTCAATATTCTTAGAATTCTCCAAAAAAGAATGACTATACAAGGCATACGATGGTTGTTCTGCAAAACCATTCTTCAACATTTGATGGGCTTCTATGATGGGTTTCCCGTAGAGTTTTCTGAAACTTCCGATGTTGTATTGCGAAAACTTTCCGTAATGAACAATGAATTTTAATGACAATTCTATTGTGGTATTCAATATTTCGCTAAGTTCCAGAATTTTCATATTGAAAGCATTTCTCATATTTCGAAGCATTTTGGAAACTCTTTGGTAGGAAGGCTTTTGGTCGTATTTGTAGAACAAAATCGCATCGCCCTCAATTTCGGAAATATCAAAATACTGATTGTTTACATCAATCAAAATAGAAAGTAGTTGTCTTACAATATATTCGCCGGTATAAAGTTTTGTATTGAACACAAACTCAGTAAATCCACTGAAATCGGGAATCAAAATGATTCCATTTTTAATATTTGTATTCTCCATAATGAGTTGGGTTTAAAAACCTACTACATCCATAGACGCAGCAGGTTTTATTTTACTTTATTGCCATCCACCTCCAACAGAGCGATAGAGCATGGTAATGGCGTTTAATCTCTGAGCTTTCAGGGAAGCCAAATCAAGTTCTGCTTGTAATTTGTTGGTTTGAGCCAAAATCACTTCAACATAAGTCGCTGAATTATATTTGAATAAAATATCCGCTTTCTGTACAGCTTCACCAGATTTTTTCACCAAACTTTCTGCAATTTTCTGTTGTTCTTCCAATTTTTGAATCTGAACCAAAGCGTCAGAAACTTCGCCAACAGCTTTTAAAACCGATTGTTTAAAATTAATTTCAGCCTGCTGAGAAACTATTTTTGATTGCTCGTATTGGGTTTTCAGTTGCTTTCCGTTTAAAATAGGTTGTGCTAAAGTTCCTAACACGGAACCAAAAAGTGAACCCGGAATATTAAACCAATTACTCGCTTTAAAAGCATTCAAACCACCTTGTGCTGTAATATTAAAAGATGGGTACATATTCGCTTTTGCCACATATATGGCTGAAACACTTTTTCTTACATCATATTCTGCACTTTTGATATCGGGTCTGTAGCTCAACAATTCAGATGGAATTCCTGTTGCGACGTTATCAGGTGACTGAACATTGTTCAGACTTGTGCTTCTCTCAATTTTATCGGGCATCGAGCCTGTCAGAATACTCAACGCATTTTCCTGAGTTGCAATCGAACTTTCAATGGCTGGAATTGATTTTAAAATCTGGTCTTTTACGATTTCCTGTTGCTGAACTGCCAAAGCCGTCGTTAAACCAACTTCCTGTTGTTTCTCCAAAAACTTCAAAGTGTTATCAGAATAAGTTAGATTTGATTTTGTAATTTCAATCTGAGTATCGAGCATCAGTAAATTATAATATCCCTGAACAACAGTCGCTACCAATTGCGTTTTCACTGCTTTTGCGGCTTCCTGAGTTTTGAGATAATCCGCCAAAGCCTGTTCTTTTCTCCCTTTGATTTTTCCCCAAATATCCGCTTCCCAAGAAATATTGATGGAAGTCGTGTAATCCTGCATATAACGACTTCCCATAAATTGTCCCGCCATCATTCCGTTCATACTGTTGTCGGAAGGTCGGTTCACGCTGGCGTTGGCAATTGTTGCACTCACAGTTGGTATATTTCCCCATTTACTTTGGTTGTAAGCTAAAGAAGCAAATTCGATTTGTTTCAAAGCGACCTGCAAATCATTATTTTGAGCCATTGCTTTATCAATCAAACTCACCAAAACCGGGTCTTTGAAAAAATCTTTATAACTGATTTTAGCAATATTTTCGTTGTTGTCGGTTGTGATACTATCGTTTCTGAAAGCTTCGGGCATTTGGATGTCGGGTTGTTCATATTTCTGAACTTTACAGGCGATTGCCGTTCCCGAGATTAATGCGATATATGCTATATTTTTAATTGAATTCATTTTTAAAAATCATTTGAATTAATATTCCCAATCGGCTTCTGTGATTACTCTTCCGTTGATTTTTTCGTGCAAAGCCTGGAAAACCACAAACAATACCGGAACTACGAAAACCCCTAAAATGGTTCCGAATAACATTCCAGAAATTGCCGCATAACCAATGGAAAGATTCCCCATCGCAGACGGACCAACCACGAAAACCAAAGGAATTAAACCAGCAATAAATGCCAAAGAAGTCATCAGAATCGGACGAAAACGAGCTTTTGCACCTTCCACTGCCGCTGCAATTAAACTTTTTCCTGCTCTTCGTCTTTGAATGGCAAATTCCACGATTAGAATTCCGTTTTTGGCTAATAATCCAATTAACATTACCATTGCGATTTGAACATAAATATTGTTGGATAATTCCGCAAAAGTAATTCCCACAAACACTCCCGATAAACCAACCGGAATAGCGATTAATACCGCAAAAGGAAGAATGTAACTTTCATATTGCGCAGATAAAAGGAAAAATACAAACACGATACACAACCCGAAAATCATTACCGATTGCGAGCTGGAATTGGCTTCTTCACGGCTCATTCCTTTGTAATCATAGGTGTAACCCGGAGGGAGAACCTGTTTTCCGACTTCTTCAATTGCTGCCATTGCCTGACCTGAAGAATATCCCGGAGCTGCCATTACCGTAAGGTTTGATGAATTAAATAAATTGAAACGGTCAACCACATCTGCTCCAGTAACTTGTTTTAAAGTCACTAAAGTATTGACAGGAACCATTTCGCCTGAACTATTTTTAACGAAAATTCCGTTTAATGATGCTTTGTCTTGTCTAGATTCAGGAGTGGATTGTACTAAAACTCTGTAATATTTCCCGAATCTGTTAAAATCCGAAGACTGAATACTTCCGTAATAACCCTGCATCACGCTCAAAACATCAGAAACATTGACGCCTAATTGTGCCGCTTTCACTTCGTCAACAACCACTTCAAACTGAGGATAAGAAACATCAAAAGTCGTATAAGCTAAAGCAACTTCCGGTCTTTGCATCAGTGCGCCCATCATTCCGTAAGAGATATTTCCCAGGTTTTGAAGTTCGCCGTTAGTTCTGTCTTGAAGAACGAGTTCCATCCCACTGGTGTTACCAAATCCGTCAACGGTTGGTGTATTGATGACTAAGAAATTGGCTCTTTTATCTTGAGAAAGTGTTCCCTGAACTTGTCCGATAATGTCATTAATGTTATTGACCTGTCCTCTTTTTCCGCCTTCTTTTAATTTAACGAAAATGGATGCTGCTGAAGACGACATTGAACCACTGAAAAGATTCAATCCATCTACGGAAATTACTTTATCAACCGCAGGATTTTTCATTAAAATATTTTCAGTATCAGAAACTACTTTTGAGGTTCTGTCTTTTGAAGCACCCGGAGCCAAATTCGCTGTAACAATAATAAAACTCTGGTCTTCATCGGGAATAAATCCTTTTGGAGTGGTCATCGACATCCACGCAAACAATCCTCCGAAAGCTAAAACAATAATTCCTGCAATCCATTTTCTTTTTAATAAGAATAAAATTGCTTTTCCGTAACGGAAAGTCAGTTTGTTGAAACTTGCATTGAATCCAGCGAAAAAACGCTCTTTGAAATTCATTTTTTCGTGAGAATCGGCGTGATGTTGTTTTAAAAATAAAGCACATAAAGCTGGGCTTAAAGTCAATGCATTAACTGCAGAAATCACAATTGAAATCGCCAAAGTCAAAGCAAATTGCTGATAAAATAATCCTGTAAAGCCACTCATAAAAGCCACCGGAACGAAAACCGCAGACATAATCAATGTAATGGAAACAATAGCTCCCGTGATTTCGCTCATTGCTGACATCGTTGCTGCTCTTGCGTTGAGTTTTTTATGTTCCATCTTAGCGTGAACAGCTTCTACGACGACAATTGCATCATCCACCACAATTCCGATTGCCAATACCAAAGCGAAAAGCGTCAAAATATTAATCGAAAACCCGAAAATATTCATAAAGAAAAATGTTCCCACAATTGAAACCGGAACCGCAATTGCCGGAATCAAAGTCGAACGGAAATCCTGCAAGAAGATGAACACCACGATGAATACAAGGATAAATGCTTCAATCAAGGTATGAATTACTTGGTCAATAGATTGGTCAAGTGCATCTTTTGTCGCATACGGAATTTCGTAAGCCATTCCGTCAGGAAAGGATTTCTCAAGTTCCTTCATTCTTTCCTGAAGTGCAATCTGAACTTCATTCGCATTAGAACCCGCCATCTGGAAAATCGCCATCGTTACGGACGGTTTCTTATTGTATTTCGAAGCGACATTATAGCTGTACGCACCGAATTCAACTTTTGCAACGTCTTTTAGTTTTAAAACAGAACCATCGCTCAAAGCTTTAATCGTAATATTTTCATATTGTTGAGGCTCTGTGAATTTTCCTTTGTAGCGAAGAACATATTCCATCACTTCCTTACTTCTTTCCCCGAATCTTCCCGGCGCAGCTTCCAAGTTTTGAGACTGAATCGCCCTTGAAACTTCAGCCGGAGTAAGATTGTAAGAAGTCAGTTTATTCGGGTCAAGCCAAACTCGCATAGAATAATCTTTGTTTCCATAGACCATTGCGTCACCAACTCCTTTTACCCTTTTAAGTTCCGGAACGATATTGATTTTAGCATAATTTTCAAGGAAAAGGTCATCCATTGTCCCATTTTTACTGGTCAAGGAAACCATTGCAATCATACTATTCTGTCTTTTAACCGTTGTGATTCCTGCCTGAACAACCTCAGAAGGAAGCTGATTCGTCACCTGTGCAACACGGTTTTGAACGTTAATCGCCGCTTGGTCTGGGTCAGTTCCTAATTTAAAAATCACAGTGATTGATAACGAACCGTCATTACTCGCCGTAGAAGTAATGTAATCCATATTTTCCACCCCATTGATGGCGTTTTCTAAAGGTGGCGCAACCGACCTAGCGATGGTTTCGGCATTGGCTCCGGGATACGCTGCAGTCACCATTACGGTTGGTGGTGCGATATCCGGAAATTTTGTAATCGGCAGACTCGTCATACCGACAATCCCCAAAATCACAAGCAATACGGAGATAACCGTCGCCAGAACGGGTCTTTTTATAATTGTCTTTAACATAACTTTTTTCTTACGATTTTTTCTGTTGAGAATTTTGCTTTTGAGCCACTACAGGTGTTCCCGGCTGTAATCTGTCAAAACCTGTCACGATGTATTGGTCGCCTGCTTTCAGACCTTTGGAAACAATGAAATTATCACCTGCTTTTCCGCTGATTTCGAGAGGAAGCATTACCGCTTTTCCGTCTTTTATAGTGAATACAAAAGTCTTATCCTGAATCGCACGAGTGGAAGCAATCGGCAAAAGAATGACATCAGAATAATTTTGTTTCATTAAAATTTTTCCGGTATTTCCACTTCTCAAAACATTGTTTGGATTGTTGAATTTTGCTCTTAAAGTAATAGCACCAGTTGTTTTATTGAACTGACCTTCAACGGCATCTACTTTTCCCACTTCGGAATATTTTTCTCCGCCAGAAAGTAAAAGAGAAACTGTTGGTGTGTTCTTCAAAACCTCATCAATATTGCTTCCCTGATGTTGCTTCTGGAAATTATTAAAATCATTTTCACTTAAACTGAAATAAGTGTAAACCTGATGAATATCCGACAATAATGTAATCGCCGCCTGATTGGATGGGGTCAAAAGACTTCCCAAACGGTAATTAAATCTCCCGATATATCCACTAACCGGAGCTTTGATGGTAGAGAAATTAAGATTGATTTTTGCAGATTCGATAGCGGCAGTTGCCTGACTTACCGAACCTCTCGCCGAGTTATAGTTCGCCTCCGCTTCTCTTACCTGAATGTCTGAAACCATTTTGTTTTTTGACAATTCTTTTTTTCTTTCCAAATCGATTTTAGAATTGGCAAGACCCGCCTGTGCGGAAATCAAAGTTGCCTGAGCCGACTTCAATTGTTCACGGAAAATCTGGTCTTCGATTTTGAATAAAGGTTGTCCGGCTCTCACATAATCGCCTTCATCCACAAAAATTTTGCTTAAATATCCTGTAACTTGTGGTCTGATTTCCACATTGGAAACGCCTTCTACCGAAGCTGCATACTCATTTTCTACGGAAGCATTTCCCTGTTTTACGGTTTCCACCGGAAGTTGTGGAGCTTGCTGCTGGTAAGCCTGCCCCTGATTATCTTTTTTACACCCGACCAAGACCAATAAAGCCACGCCAAGCATAGATGATTTCTGAATAGAGAATCTTTGCATAACAATTTCAATTAAATTTTCGGTGCAAAATTCGTCGAAAAAAAAGCGAAGGGAAATATTCAAAAAACGACTAAATTTGTCAAAAAGACATCTCTGGTTTATTTTGTTAAACCAAAATTTTTTAGAATAAAATTTTAGTCATAGTTATCTTTAATATGATTGATAGATAAAATATAGCGTTCAGAATCAGACTGTAAGTAAATATGGAAAATATTATTTAATTTCCAAAAGACATCTTGAAATTAAATTTTAAAATAAATCGCTTCCCTTGTATTTCAAAGGAGATTCTCCGGTATGTTTTTTAAAGAATTTGCTGAAAGAAGCTAAGTCTGAAAACTTGAGCTGAGCCGCAACTTCGCCCACATTGGCATTGGAATCTTTGAGTAAAATCTTGGCTTCAATCATCAAAACCTGATGAATGATGTCGCGCGGAGATTTGTACATCGTTTTGTTGATGACTTTGGTAAGGTATTTTCGGCTGATAAAAAGTCGGTCAGCATAAAACTGAACGTTGTGCTGTTCTTTGAAATTCTCCCGAACCAAAATGAAAAAACTGGTCGTAATCTCATCTTCACGATATGTGACCTGTTGCGTTTTTTCGATTTTTTTGAAGTAATTATCGATTTCAAAAATTACGAGAGAAAAGTGATGCCAAATCAGTTCATTGAAATAGTAATTTTCTTTTTCTGTATTGTTTAGATTTTTGAGTTCGTCCAAATGGAAACTCATTCTTCGGTACAAATCAGGTTCGTTTCTGATGATGTTGGTTGGGTCAGACGAAAGACTCTTCAAAACGTCATTTGACTTGTAATTGAAACCTGCTTCGGAAATATATTTTACTGAGAAAAAAATGTATTTGGCGTTGTAATCATCCGAAATTTCTTCTACCCAAAAGGTTTCGGACATCGGACAAAAAACCACATCGCCTTCATAAACCTGATAACTTGCATTATCCAATCTAAATCGAATCGTCCCTTTTTCAATCAAAAAAATGGTGAAATAATCTGAGCGATAAGGAATGTTTAACTTGATGTTATAACTTGTCTTATCGATATTCATCACGACAAATTCTTTGATGCGCAAATCAAATTCCACCTGATTCAAAAGCTCCTCAAATGTAAAAAGCGAGATAAAATCTTTTGATTCTGGAGTTGATTTTCGTTGCATTGAGAAGATGTTTCGGCGAAATTAATGAATTAAATTTTCTTGAATTTCAAAATAGAATAACCAACAATTCCAGATAAAAACGATGCAGCCAGAATACTGATTTTAGCAATTTCTTGACTTTCAATTTGATTAGGAAATGCTAAAAGCGATACAAAAATTGACATTGTAAATCCAATTCCAGCTAAGAATCCAACGCCAATCATTTGATTCCATTTTGAAAAAGTCGGAAGCTCGCTCCATTTTAGTTTGACAACAATCCAAGAAAAAAGATTGATTCCAATAACTTTTCCTGCAAATAATCCAGCAATAATTCCTAGACTTAATGGATTGATGAAATGCGCAAAAACGTCTGGTTGAAAAGTAATATTAGTATTCGCTAAAGCAAACAATGGCATTATAAAAAAACTAACCGGAATGTGAAGTTTCTGTTCCAGTTTTTCCAAAGGAGAAGTGACAACATCAGAAGTATTTGTTGGAATTGTGAATGCTAAAATAACACCTGCAATCGTTGCGTGAATCCCGGAATGATGCATAAAATACCAAAGAAACAATCCCGGAATCAAATAAAATAAAAGGTTTTTTATTCCAGTTTTATTTAAAATAATCAGAAGAAATGTAATTCCGCCACAGATTCCTAAAGAAATCCAATCAATAGAATCTGTGTAAAATAATGCAATCACGACTATCGCTCCCAAATCATCTACAATTGCTAATGCGCTCAAAAAAACTTTGAGAGAATTGGGAACGCTTTTCCCAAGCAAAGAGATGATTGCTAAAGAAAATGCAATATCAGTTGCCATCGGAATTGCCCAGCCATTTTTATATTCAGAATTATAATTGAATGCAAAATAAATCAAAGCTGGAATCAACATTCCACCAAGTGCAGCGAAAATCGGGAGGTTGGCTTTTTTTATGTCCGACAATTCGCCTTCCAACAATTCTCGTTTGATTTCCAATCCAACTAAAAGAAAGAAAATAGCCATCAATCCATCATTAATCCAAACTGAAAGGGAATAGTTCAAATGAAAAAGCTCAGTTCCAATATTAGAATTAAGCAGATTTTGAAAACTTTCCGAAAGAGAACTATTGGCGATTCCTAATGAAATCAAAACGCAAATAATCAGAACGATTCCAGAGCTTTTACTATTATGAAAAAATTGTTGAAAGTATTTTGATAAAATCATTACGTTCGTTTCACTTTAGAAACACCTTTGATGTTTTTAAGTTGTTTGAAAGTCTCTTCAAGTTGGCTTTTATTTCTTACTTCTAACGCAATGCTTCCTGTAAAAATGCCATCATTAGAAGAGATGCTCATACTTCTCATATCCATATTCATAGAACCACTGATGACGGCTGTGATGTCGTTAATCATACCGATTCTGTCGATACCTTCAATCTCGATTTTGATTCTGTTTTTGAAGCTCTCTGCATTCACCCATTTCGCTTGTAGAACACGATAATCGTAGTTTGCTCTAAGATTAATAGCATTTGGACAACTTTCATTATGAACCTTGATTCCGTCAGAAATTGTTATAAAACCAAAGATTTTATCACCCGGAATTACCGAGCAACATTTGGCAAAAGTATAGTTGAGTTTTTCTTCATCCTTTCCGAAGACAATCATATCAAGGTTTGAGTCAACCTTTTCAACATATTCTTCTTTGTTGGTGTTTTTTCTGAAACGGTTGAAGATGTTACTAAGGATGCTTTTTTTATCCGAATATCTTTTAATATCACCAATATCGAAAGTTCCGTTCTGGAAACCTAGAAATAAGTCTTGGGAAGTTTTCAGATTAAGGAATTTCTGTAATCCATTGATTTCATCATCATTGAAATTCAGTTTTGCGTGACGCATTTTTCTCTGGAGAATTTCTTTTCCTTCTGCAGTATTCTGATTCTTTTCAGAATTAAGGATATTCTTGATTTTAGACTTCGCTTTGGAAGTTACTACAAAATCCAACCAGTCCGGTTTTGGCTTTTGATTCTGAGAAGAAAGAATGTCAATCTGGTCACCATTCTGAAGAACATAACTGATTGGAACCAATTTACCGTTGATTTTCGCACCAAGACATTTTGTTCCCAAATCCGAGTGAACCGAAAAAGCGAAATCCAAAGCGGTTGCTCCGGTAGGTAAAATTTTGATTTCTCCTTTTGGTGTAAAAACGAAAACTTCTTTGGAATAAAGATTTAATTTAATATTATCAAGAAGTTCAGATGTACTCAAATTCTGTTGTTGTTCTAAAACATCACGAATCTCAGAAACCCAGTTTTCAAATCTTTGGTCGTCAGTGTTTTTTCGATAACCTTCTTTGTATTTATAGTGTGCAGCAACTCCTTTTTCTGCAATCTCGTTCATTCTTTCGGAGCGGATTTGAACCTCAATCCATTTTTTATCAGGTCCCATTACAGTCAAATGGAGACTCTCATAACCGGTTGATCTTGGTTGCGAAATCCAGTCACGCATTCGGGAAGGATTACTTTGATAAAGGTCTGTTACGATGGAATAGATTTTCCAAGCTAAGAATTTCTCATTTCTTGGGTCAGATTTATAAATGATTCTGATGGCGTAATTATCATAAACTTCTTCGAAAGTCACGTTCTGCTTTTGCATTTTTCGATAAATCGAACTGATGGCTTTTGCACGTCCTTTGATGGTAAAGTTGAGATTTTCTTCTTTCAGCTGTTCAGAAACTTCTTTGGTAAATTCTTCTACATATTTCTCGCGAACTTCTTTTGCTGTTTCTAATTTTGCCTGAATCTCATTGTAAACATCAGGATTATTATATTTTAACGACAAATCTTCAAGTTCCGATTTGATAGAGTAAAGCCCGAATCTATGAGCTAACGGTGCGTAAATATATGCTGTTTCTGCAGCAATTTTTTTCTGCTTTACGGGATGCATACTTTCCAAAGTTCTCATATTATGCAGTCGGTCTGCAATTTTGATGAGAATCACTCGGAAATCTTCTGAAAGTGTAAGTAAAAGTTTTCTATAATTTTCTGACTGAACAGAGATGTTCTGCTGATTCATTACAGAGATTTTTGTCAAACCGCTAACGATGTCTGCTATGGTTTTTCCGAAAATTTTATGAAGGTCTTCGTAAGTGTATTCAGAATCTTCTATAACATCGTGAAGTAAAGCACAGGCAATACTAGTTGCTCCTAGACCAATCTCGTTAGCGACAATTTTTGCAACTTCTATCGGGTGATAGATGTAAGGTTCGCCAGTTTTTCTTCGCTGGTCTTTGTGAGCATCCAAAGCAATATCAAAAGCTTTTCTGATAAGCTTGTTCTGTTCCTCGTCCAACGTACGGTAAGTGTTGGATATGAGGTCTTTATATCGTGCAAGGATTTCCTTGTTTTCTTTCTCTAAATCGTAAATCATCCAAATCGTGTAAATGAATAACGAATATACTAAAAAATACAAAAAAAGTCAAGTGAAATCTTACGTTTTCAAGTATTCTATTATGGATTTTAATAAAAATTTGAAAATTGATTTTATTTGATTGATTGTGTTTAAAAAAAAAAGGGGTAATTTTAATTTATTTAATATAAATTGATGATTACCCCTATTAATTTTATATATTAGTGTTTTAGAAACATAAAATATAACTATGAAAGAAGGTTTTTTGAGTGGTTATCCAGCTATAAATGATATTTATGATGAGATGATGTCCAATAATGTAGTGAGAAATCATTATCGGGATTTTGTGACCGGTTTTTCCAAGTTTGATGTTTCTGAGATGGACCAGAAAAATGACCTTGCTAAGAAACTCTTTATGACGCAGGGGATTACTTTCACGGTTTATAATGATGGGGAAGGCATCGAAAAGATTTTTCCTTTTGATGTGGTTCCAAGGATTATTCAGTCATCGGAATGGGAATTTATACAGAAAGGAATCAAGCAAAGACTAAAGGCTCTCAATATTTTTCTAAAAGATGTTTATCATCAACAATTTATTATAAAAGATGAGGTTTTGCCGTCGTCTCTAGTTTATACTTGTCCTAATTATCTTCGCGAAATGATAAATGTGGATGTACCGTTTGATATTTATACACACATCAGCGGAATCGACCTTATCAGAGATTACGACGGGAGTTATTATGTTTTGGAAGATAATCTCAGAACACCTTCAGGAGTGAGTTATATGTTGGAAAATCGGAAAATGAGCTATCGACTCTTTCCTAATATTTTGCCTAATATCAAGGTTAAACAAGTTAATATCTATCCTGATTTATTAATAAAAAATCTATTGTCATTTGGACGCCAAATCAGTGCAAAACCGAATGTAGTTTTATTGACACCGGGGATTTTCAATTCCGCTTATTTTGAACATACAACTTTAGCCCGATTAATGGGAATCGAATTGGTGGAAGGTCGTGATTTGGTAGTGCAGAATCATCAGGTTTATATGAAAACTACGAAAGGTCTCAAAAAAGTGGATGTTATTTACAGAAGAGTGGATGATGAGTTCATTGACCCGTTGGTTTTCCGTCAAGACAGTGTTTTGGGCGTTCCGGGATTGTATCACGCTTATAGAAAAGGGAATGTCATTATTGTAAATGCAATGGGAAATGGCGTTGCGGATGATAAGGCAATTTATTCTTACGTTCCGGATATGATTCGATATTATTTGGGTGAAGAACCAATTCTAAAAAGCGTTCCAACTTACCGAATGGAAAATATGGACGAACGAAAATATACCATAGAAAATATGCACAAAATGGTTGTTAAAAAAACCAATGAAAGTGGCGGTTACGGGATGTTAATCGGAGACAAAGCCACTGACGAAGAAATTGCTGAATTCACAAAACAAATCAACTTGAATCCAAGAAGTTATATCGCACAACCAATCATCAAACTTTCAACAGCACCTTGTTATATTAATGGAGTTTTACAACCGAGAAGAGTTGATTTAAGACCTTTTGCGCTATACGGTCCGGATGGAATTGACATCGTTCCGGGCGGATTAACCAGAGTAGCTTTGAAAGAAGGCTCAATCGTCGTGAATTCCTCTCAAGGTGGCGGTTCCAAAGATACTTGGGTTGTAGATTAGTTATAAATTATTAATGATGAATTATAAATGACGTTGACAAAAATTTAATTAATAAAAGCTAAAACACTAATAAATAATGCTAAGTAGAGTTGCAGAAAATATATTTTGGATGAGCCGTTATATGGAACGGACCAATTTTCAGCTCAAAGTTTTTCATACGAGATATATTGCTTATCAGGATGGCGCTTCTGTGGAAAGTTGGGAGAATTTTTGCGAAGAAAATCAAATCGAAATCGATAATGATGATTACAGTTTTGGAAATCTGATTTCTAAAGCGCTATTTGATATCAATAATGATTTGTCGATTGCCAGTAATATTTTTCGAGCGAGAGAAAATGCAAGAAGTGCGCAAGACCACATCAACAAAGATGTTTGGCAATGTCTCAACGATTTTCATCATCAGATGAAAGACCATTTTCTTTTCAGTCAGTCCAGATATGGTGACCCAATCAGTGTTTTTGATGTTTTAGTAAAGCAATCGATGGTTTATTATGGTGTTATCGATAATTATGTGGCGAGAGACGAAGGTTATTGCTTTTTAGAACTTGGAAAATATATAGAACGAATCCTGAATAGCATCAATCTAATCAGAAAACAATGGATTCTCTACGGAGAAGACCTTTTGGATAACGATTATTCCAACTGGCGATATTTTCTAAGTTCGGTAAGTGGTTATGATTTTTATCTTAGACATAATCTTGGAACAATGGAAAAAGAACGGATTTTTTATCAAATGATTTATGAACCACTTTTCCCGAATTCAATCACATATTCTCTGAATGAATTAGACAAGTTTGCAAAACAGCTTAATTCCGGAGAGCAAGGAGAAAGTGATGAAACGGTAGGGTTTTTTATAGGAAAATGTATTGCGAATGTCCAGTTTACAAGACATCCGAGAACACGTGAGGAAAAGATGCTTTTTCTTGCAAGAATAGAAAGTGATATTTATGAAATTTCTAATATTTTTAACCACCAGTTTTTTGGTTTGGTTGTTTAACATAAGCAAATAGCTTTATTAATTTTATGCCGGTTTTCAACATTTTACACATTACTAGATACGAGTATTCTTCTGCGGTTACAGACAGTGCGAACCAAATTATTTTGTCACCATTGACCAATGATTTTCAAGAAGTTATTGAGCAAAAAATTTCTCTGTTCCCAAATTCCAATATTGATTATTATTACGATTATTTTACTAACAGGATTGGTGTTTTTACAATTATAGAACCGCATCATTTTTTGGAAATCAAAGTCGAATTGGTTGTGGAAACCTTTCCGATAGAATTGCCTGTTATCAATCTGAATGTGGAAGAACAATGGCAAATCGTGAAAGAACAATCGACGCAGTTTCCTTATATCGATTTTGTAAGACAGGAAAATATTAAGAATAAAGAAGAGATTTTGTCAATCATAAAATCTGTTGCAACTTCAGATTTGTCTGTGATGGAAACAACGACGGCTTTGTCAACTTACATTTATGAAAATTTCACTTACAGACAAGGAATTACGGATTATGAAACGGAAATAGATGAAATCTGGGAACTGAAAGCAGGTGTTTGTCAGGATTTTGCGCATTTACTTTTGGGAATGTTGAGAATGTTGGGTGTTCCTTCGAGGTATGTTAGCGGATACATCAGCCCGAGCAATCAGGAATTGAGAGGTGAAGGTGCAACGCACGCTTGGGTAGAAGTTTTTATTCCTGGTTACGGCTGGCTTGGCAACGACCCGACGAATAATTGTTGGGTGAGCGACCGACATATCAAGATTGCGGTGGGAAGGGATTTTAAAGATTGTACGCCGGTGAAAGGAACTTATAAGGGAACATCCAGTCACAAATTGGGCGTTTCTGTAATTATCACAACCGATAAGACTAAAAATCTGACCGAAGTTCCTAAAGTTCCAATGTACATCAGAGAAAATAATCCGTCGATTGAGGAGATTTTACCACAGAGTAATTCTTACCGAATGTTTTTAGAAATGCAACAGCAACAACAGCAACAACAATAGTTTGTATATTTGGAATCGATTATTCTGTATGGATTTTTTGAAGAAATTATATAAAATACTGATTCCGTTTTACACTTTGTTTTTGCTTTATCTGATGTTTTTCGGATTTGGGAGAAGTCAGTATGATATTAATATTGTAAGGCTGATTCCGATGTTTTCAACGGTTGGTTTTGTGAAGCAAACGATACTTTGGAAAACAATTTTTATTAATATTTTTGGGAATATCCTTATGTTCGTTCCATTTGGATTTTTAGGAATTGTCTTTCCGAAGCTCAACAATTTTTGGATTCTGATTCTGGACTTTCTTTTCGCGATTATTTTGATAGAAAGTCTTCAGTATTTCACAAGATTAGGAGTTTTTGATATTGATGATGTGATTCTGAATACAGTTGGTGTCGCGATTGGATTTTGTATTTATCAGTTATTTGAGAGGAAATTTACTCATAAATATTCTTAGTATGAACCTCCATCCATCTTGTTGGGTCTTTGATATTATTCCATCCAAATTTTTTATAAAGTTCGTGTGCATCAGCCGTTAGCAGAATCCATCTTCTCAAACCTTGTAATTCAGGATGAGTCATAATATTTTCCATTAATAATTTTGACAAGCCAAGCCCTCGAAATTCATCCAAAATAAAAACATCTCCCAAATAAGCAATCGTCGTAAAGTCTGTAATCACTTTCGCAAATCCAACTTGCTTATCTTGGTAAAACACACCAAAACAAAAAGAATTAGCAATCGATTTTTCAACTATTTCTTTTGGAACTCCTTTTGCCCAATAAGATTCTTCTGATAAATAATGATGAATGGTTTTTATGTCCATTTTGGATTTATCAGTAGAAATGTAGAAGTCGTTTTTGTTGTACATTGTTATGAATTTAATTCCTTCGCTCTGTTTTCAGCATCCAAAATTCCTTTTTTTAGAATTGATTTCAACTCGTTTTCTTCGAAAGTTTTCAGCGCTGCTTCCGTTGTTCCTCCTTTTGAAGCGACATCTTTTATCAATTCTTCCAAAGATTTATCAGAATTATTAATAAGGTGATAAGCTCCCAGCATTGTTTGTTTTACGAATAATTTTGAGAGATTTTCATCAATTCCCATTTCAGTTCCGGCTTTTATCATTGCATCGATGATATAATAGAAATAAGCCGGTCCACTTCCTGAAAGTGCGGTTACGCCGTTCAAAAGACTTTCGTCTTCCAAGTAAACAGAACGTCCTGTGGAATTCAACAGACGTTCAACGTTCATCAATTCTGAAAAAGAAATTCCTTCTGCTGCAGTATAGCCCGTGATTCCCATTCCGAGAAGAGTAGGAGAGTTTGGCATTGCTCTTACGACAGATTTGTGATTCAGAAGTTTTTGGATTTTCTCGATTGAGATTCCTGCCATTATCGATAAAATCATAGATTTTTCTGAAATACTGAAAGGTAAATTCTCAGCTACAAAACCAAAATCCTGAGGCTTCACAGCAATGATAATAAGGTCAGCCTCCAAAGTTTGGATTTCATCAAAAGATGAGATTTCTGATTCTGGAAAGAGTGTTCTTATTTTATCTTTTTTGTTTTCGTTTCTTGTGATGAGGTGTAGATTTTGCGGTTTTATCAATTCATATTTCAAAAAAGATTTTGAAAATGACAAACCCATATTTCCTGCTCCTAAAACTGCAATTTTCATTTGTGTTTTTAAGTTTTTTATTTGTTGTATTTATGTTAAACACAAAGACACAAGAATAATTTTCTTACGCTGGAGATTAAGGCACTATGAAATCAAAGATTTCTAAAAACCTTGTGCCTTAAAAAATAATATTTGTAATCTAACTTTTGTGTCTTTGTGTTTTTTTTAAAATTAATTATTTAGCAATTATTTCCGTCAGCATCACAAGAATCTCCTTCGTTTAGAATATTGATTTTTGAATTGTTTTCCAAAAATTCTGACAAACTTTTCTCCAAAACTTCTGAAAATAAATGGGTCGGTTGAGCTCCTGAAATTGCATATTTTCTGTCAAAAACAAAAAACGGAACACTATTGATTCCAAGTGAAGAAGCTTCTTCGATATCATTATTTACCAACTCTGTCAATTTTGGAGATTGAATTGCAGTTTCGATTTCTTCTTTTGTAAAACCTAATTTTTCTCCAATTTTAGCAAGAACTTCAACATCATCAATGTTCTTTCCAAGGATAAAATAAGCTTCAAATAGAAGTTCTTCCATTTCGTTGGCTTTGCCTTTTTCTTTTGCGAGTTGAACCAAGATTTGACTTTTGAAAGAATTAGAAACTTTCACTTCATCAAAATTAAAATCGATTCCAGCATTTTTTCCTATTTGAATCAGATTTTCGTGCATTTTGATTGTCTCTTGCAACGAGTGTCCTTTGATATCAGAAAGATATTCATAATGATTTCTGCTAAGGTCGGTTTTCATTTTCGGGTCGAGCTGGAAAGAATGCCAATTGACTTCAATCTTATCATTTTGGACGAAATTCTGAAGTGCTTTTTCAAAATTTTTCTTTCCAATAAAACAAAACGGACAACGTGTGTCGCTCCAAATATCTACTTTCATTTTTTTGTTTTTAAATATTTTCTAAAGGTCTTAGAATAATTATCATTAAAGTTAACGAGTTCTATGCTTTTGAAAGGAATCTCATCAGGTTTTTTATATATTTTTCCTGCAACATTATAGTTTTGGATGGTGACAGATTTCTCATTTACATCCAGAATTTTACCAATTGAGAAAAATCCGATTTTCTTTTTTCGACTTTCTACGATGCAATGGAAATTTTGCTTTTTAATAGATTTGAAAAGTGATTCGAAATCTTTTAAAGAAGTTTTATCAATGATTTTTTGATTGAATTTTATCAAACCTTCTTCTGCAAATATCATTTTAGAAACCTTATCAAATTTGTTATGACGAATGCTTTTTACTCTTTCATAAGGAACGATTTTGGTTCCGGCTAATGAGAAATCGTAAGTTTCCTCAATCATTAAGAATTCATCCGAATATTTTACAATGAAGCCAAATACCGATGAATCATCTTTGAGAATCACTTTTACAAAATTGACTTTGTCAATATGTTTCTGGATGAGTTTTTTGAATTCTTTTTCTGTTAAATCTGCCATATCTATATTGATTTCAGGTTATTAATCAATTACAAAGTAAATTTAGGCAGAATTTATTTAACAGGAAACTCTGGTCTTCTCATTTTATATTTTGTTCCGTTCAAGGATTCTAAAAATGAAACTAAGGCAGATTTTTCGTCTTTTGTGAGCTTCAAAGGTTGCATGAGAGAATCGGTGACAGGATATAAAGGATCTTTTTGTTTTTGTTCAGGTTTTGGGTTTATCATGTGCATTCCACTGTTATAAATATTGACAATCCCTTCCAGGTCATCAAACAAACCGTTGTGCATCCAAGGCCTTGTCAAGTTGAGGTCTCTCAATTGTGGTGTCCTGAATTTGCCAACATCTTCAGCTTTTTTGGTCACATTGTAAAGTCCCAAATCCTCATATTCTCTTTTGTAATAAGTAAGTCCAATATTGTGGAAAGATTCGTCGGTCAGGTTTTGTCCGTTATGACAGTTCATACAACGCGCTTTTGTACGGAATATGTGCATCCCGTAAATTTCTTTGTCTGATAAAGCATTGTATTTTCCATCAATAAATTGGTCGAACCTGCTAGGTTGACTTTTAATAGTTTTCTGGAATTCTGCCAAAGCTTTTACGATTCTGTCATAAGTTACTTTTTCATCGCCGTAAGCATTTGTAAAAAGAACTTTGTAATCTTTGATTTTTTGAATTTTTTTAGGAAGCTTTTTCACATCCATTGCCATCTCGTGATGTGCTCCAAGAGGACCAGAAGCCTGTTCTTCCAAAGATTGTGCTCGTCCGTCCCAGAAAAAATATTTTCTATTGGCAATGTTGTAAAGAGAAATTGTGTTTCGGTTGCCCATTAGGTGATCATTACCCAATGCAACACGTCTTTTATCTGTCCAGCCCATTTCTGGATCGTGACAAGAACTACAAGAGATTTGATCAGAATTGGATAATTTAGGATCAAAGAATAACATTTTTCCGAGAATCACTTCAGGGCGATCCTGTTCTACAAAAAACAGAGAATCTCTTTTGATAGAAGAAAATTCTTTCCAAGAAACGCCATAATTAATGTTTGGTTTTGGCCATTCTGCAATTGCTTTTTTATAGCTTTTAACAATTTCCTCGATGCTTGGGTCAGGATTATCCATTAGATCTTGTCCTACTTTGGGCGTAAAACTGAATAAAATGAAAATGAAAATAGCAAAAATGGCAAGAAAAACCTTCTTCATTACTAAAATGTTATACCTAAACTTAGAGTTGCAAAATTATTGTTTTTTTCTTTAATTCTATTAGCCATCCACTGCCCACTTACAAAGAAAGAGGGAAGTTTTTTTAGTTTAAAATCATAACGTAGTTGAGCACCAACAGTAGTGACGTCACTCGTGAGGATAGTAAAGTCATCAAGAATCCATTCCAATTTTCCAGAAGTAACATTGGAGTCTAATGCATTGATTGCTTTGTTGACATTTCGGTAAGCGTAATTTGGTTGGAAAGTCAAGACTTGATTTTTATTAATTTCAAGCTTTAAATCTAAATCAATACCAAATGTGTAAGAATCATATTTTTGACCAGAAAAAGGATAGATTCTGCGATCTGTAACTTCTTGATAAGAAAAAAATGGGATTGCTGTAAATGTGTACTTTTCTTGGCTTAGCTGATACAGACCTTTGAAAGTTGTAGTGTATTGTTCTTTTTTGTAAGCTTTTCTTTTGAAAATCAGTTCAGTATTATCTGAGTTGCTGGTGTAGCCATATTCTGTTCCGGTTCGGACTGTAGAATTATAATTAAAAATTAAACCAATCCTATTATTCTTTAAAGTAATGAATTTGGCGGCTTCGATTTGCGATATTCTGTTTTCCAGATCACTTGTGTCATAATAACGGTTTCCAACTCTTGGTTTAATTCCTTTTATATTATTGGAATTGGAAAGTGTTCCGATGATATAAAAGTCTTTTCCATTCTTGCTAGAAATCTGTCCGCCAATTTTATAACCAAGTTCTTCAAATTGTGTCTCAACACTGCTGTTGAAAAAATAATTAGTATAACCAAATCCAATCGATTGATAAACTAATGGAAAACTAACTTCGTTCACAAAAGCTACTTTACTATTCTGTGTGTATTTGTTAAACTCACCAAAGATTCCTACTTGGGAATCTCGATAAACTATATAATTAATTCCTGCTGAAAGCAATAGATCTGATGTGGTGTCTTTTAATCGTGGATCTCTAGATCGATATGCCATTTGGGCTTCATAACTTCCAGAAATTCCAAGAGAAAAACGATTCATTTTTTTTGCATAGCCTCCTTCAAAATGATAAGTTTCTAAATTGATATCTCCTCCTACAGAATCTAGAGTGACATAAGGTGCAATTTTTTCAAAATCCAAATTCTCATTGTAGCGGAGATTTTTTCTGGTCATATTACTATAACTTGCATTTCCCCAAACAGCACTATTTGATTTTAATTTTTTAAATGAATTGGTTTTTATACTAAATCCAGTATCCCCAGAACCAATCTGCCGAAGATAAGTTTTTTGATTGTCAGATTGATAGTTAACAGTAAACTCTGACATGGAAAAAGAACTATAATCCGACATATTAGCCGGATTATAGTAAAAGTTTTTGGTTTGTATTCTTTCTTCGTTATATTGATTACTAGTTGTAGGAAACAGACGTAAGCTGTCTTGTCCAGAAACAGAAATCAAACCGATAAAAAAAGAAAGAACAATGAAAAATTTTGTTTTATTCATTATTAAAATGATGATTCCAAAATGTTATTTAACAATACCGTTTTTTAAACTTGGTTCAGAATTACGAACGAAATCTGCTGTGGAGTTGTTGGTGTCTTTGTAAAGATTTTTACCATTTGACATCAATCCTAATACTTTTCTTCTAACTGTTTTTCCGTTGTATCCAGGAGATGCATTTGTCCAACTTGCGTCAATAGAAGGAGCCGTCAAGATCTGAAGGAAATCATTGTCACGACTTGTGTTAAGGGCATCTATGATCCAAGTATTTGGGATTTTGTAAACACTTTTGTTAGTCACTCCTCCTGCAGAGTTTGTATAAGAATAGTCGTATTTGTTTTCTGCTAAGAAAGTCGTTGCTGTCTGTCCTTCTGGTAGTCTTGCCAACGCGTATCCTTGCTGACTTGTAGTGTAAAGGAAGATCATATTGAAGGTCATCTGAGTGTAAATGATATCCATATTTGGAACACTTGGGTTGTCTACTTGTCCTAAACTTGGATTGG
Source organism: uncultured Weeksellaceae bacterium (assembly GCA_963530025.1). Taxonomy (GTDB): domain Bacteria; phylum Bacteroidota; class Bacteroidia; order Flavobacteriales; family Weeksellaceae; genus Epilithonimonas. Next base: position 97,638 of record CAUSBY010000007.1, on the reverse strand, counting down.
TAGAAGGGAATTCGAAATCAGCTTTTGTAAGATCAAATCCATTAGAAGCTGTATGATTAATTGCATTATCAGCTACAACAATGAAACTTCCTGGTTGTACAGGATGTTCTTTTCCTGTTCCCGGAACAATCATCACTGCACTAATTGGGAATGCCTGATCTACGATATTTGGCGTTACAGTTCTTGCAACGGTTGTGAAGAATTCTGAAGTAGCAATCATCAATCTGTCTGCATAAAGCACTTCGTCTGTATTATTCGTGATTTTGAAGTAACGGGAATTGTTATAATTTTTACCGTCATTTGTTTTTACACCAGCGAAGAAAACCTCTTCTATAATGAAATCTTTATTAAATTGCTTGATAATCAAAGGTAAAGATAAATTAACAACGCCCGTGTTGATATCTTGTTGAGCAGTCGCACCTACCTGGACTTCTTCATTGTCTTTTGTGATAACAGTTCCGTTAGCTGTAATTTTGTAAGAACCATAGGGTAGTTCAAAAGAATAGGCACTTGCATTTTCTAAAGTTTGTTTGATGATGGCTCCAGAATTGGTTTCAAGGATTTCTATTTCAATTGTTTTGTAAGTTGCGATATTGTCTCCTGCAAGACTTACAGTAAGAACGCTTTTTTGAGCAACTTCTGTCCCGAAGTTGTCATCGTCGCTAGAACAAGATACAATAACTGAAGAAGAAGTGAGGGCGGCAACAAGACCGATTACTAAAAATCTTTTTTTCATAATATATTAAATTTTAAAAGTTATAATTAAGTTCCATTCCGAAATAAGGCTTGTTTCCATCCTGTCTTTCTATTTTGTTGCCTAAAACATAATAAGGATGCTCGTAACTGAATAGTCTATTAACAAACATTGATGTCTTAAGGCTTTTGTATATTATTTTGGTGACTTTGAAATTAGCGCGGATGGTATGTGTAAATCGCGTAGACAGATTATCTGTCACAGATACATTTCTCACGAGCCATTGTTTGTACAAGTCTGTCCTATCACTTTCCAAGAATGGATGTATAATCCCATCCAGACCCATATAAGAAATAGGCTCTGGAATTCTGTGATCTTTTTTCTCATAGTCATACAGAGAGCCTTGTACAGAAGCAGAAACAATCAATCCCAAGTTTGGAATGTATGTGTCAATCATAAGATTATAATTCAGATTTTCATTGATATAACCTAAGTCACTTTGGTAGATGCCGTAATAAGGATAATTGCTTCCTGCGATAGAGAAAGATGGTGATTCTATTACCGGAATAGTGTTTCTATATTGTGTTTTGAACCAGGCTCCAGTCAAAGTGAATTTGGTATTAATACCTTTGATTCTAGGCGTTGTGTAACCAAACTCGATTCCGTCTTTAAGGGTTGCACTACCATTTTCTGTAATCGTGTAGCTTCCAAATTCTCGAATGGTTTCATAAGGCACATTGGTTAAGTCTGGTCCATTTTCTCCCCATTGAGATATATCAATATAAGCTGTATTGTATTTTTTGTAAGTATAGATTGGATTTTGTATTGTGCTTCGGAATCCATTGTTAAGATCTTCTTTGAAGTATGTGATGAAAAAATCGTGACCTCTATAACTTAGATCCAAACGTATTTCTTTCTTAATATTTTTTGCTGCCGTCAGATTTTTATTTTCACGGTTCTGAACGTAAGTCATAAAGTTGACATAACGGTAGTTTTCATCATTATGATAATAATTGACCTGAGCATAATCTGTGAATCTGCTGTTTGGGTATAACATCAGCAAAGTCGGTTGCTTATACAAGATTCCGTAGCCGAGGGTTACATCAGTTTTCAAAGGATAATTTCCAATCATCAGATGAGGCAAATTATATTGGAGATTAATTCTTGGTTCTGCAAAAATCTTTTTACTGATGGCGTAAGAGTTATCTATTCCCAAAAGTTTGGAAATTCTTAAACCTGTGTAAAGAGAAAATTTGTGTTGATTAATTGCATAAGACATCTGATTACCAGCAAAAAAAGCCAAATTTTGCCACGCAGGAATATCACTGAATTCTCTCGGTCTTGCTCCAATGGTTGCAGAAGGAGGTGTTGTCAAATCCCATTGTTGCCCTTTACCAAAGTTTTTGGAATACTTCCAATCGAGACCTATTTCATATTGATTATTAAATTTCCCAAATTTTCGAGAACCTGATGCTTGAGCAAAAATGGATAGATCTAATGGCTTTCCGTCTGTTGAAGATTCTGCAATATATCTTGTGTTAGGATAGATTCCAACATTTTCACCGGCAGTTGTTGCCAAAGAAAGCGCTCTGGGTCCAGAAAGTTGTACAAGCTTTACTTGTTCTATGCTTTCAAAACCTTGTCTGATAGCCGTGTTTAAAACCACCTTATCAAAGATAGAGTGTGCGTCAAGTTTATAAATGAAATTATTTGTGAAACTAACTCTCTGATTAGAATTTTTATAAGAATCTGTTAAAGCATAACCAGTGTCTGGGTCATATTTCTTTTTATCAATATTGTTGGAAAAGTCGATATTAGAGCGCCATTCCAATGGCTTTTGCCAAAGCGTTGTATTTAATTTGGAACGTAATGAAGTTGTGACACGCTGATAATTTTCAAATTCATCAGTTGGATCTTGTTTAGAGTCCAAATAATCTAGATTAGCATTTAAGCTCCAGTTTTTATTAATAAGAAAACCTTTGCCGACATAATATTGCTTGCTAAAACCATCAGCTTTGAATCTTGCTTCCAGAGGAGAATGTCCTATTTTTCTTTCAATTTTGACTAATCCGGATGTCAAATCTCCATAAGCAGCAGAAGGAATTCCTCGGATGACTTCTACTTTTTCAATGTCATTGGTAGAAATGGTTCGCATATCTGTTCCAATAGCTGTAGTGTTTTGGTTTCTTGCGATTTCCAACATTTGAGTGTCATCAATAGAAGTTTGTAAATTAGCATTGGTATTCCAGACATTATCATCTATCATAAATTGGATACCAAGAGATGTTGTGTTGTAATTAGGACTAACTTCTGAAAGACGACCTTTGTTTTCTCTTAGAATTATTCCATTTGCAGTGCTTAAGTCTGGGTCTTTAGACAATCCTCCAGGAAGAAGTTCCATAAGGTCTGCAAAACTGGACGGTTGCAGATGTTGCATCGCTTGCCTGTCGATGACAGATTTGCTAGTCAATCCTTTGCCTTCTTTTGCAGTAATGATAACTTCTGCAATTTTCGTTTCTTTTTTGAGTTCTATTGTAAAAGTTTGCTGATTTTCTACAGTGAGATGAAGTTCTTTTTCTTCATAACTATTCAGAGTAATAAATAGAATGTGTTTTCCCTTTGAAAGTAGAAGAATTGCGTTTCCTTCAGAATTTGTAAGTTTTTTTGTCTCTTGACCTTGTCTTACAATTACGTTTGCTAAAGGTTGTTTCAAGTCATTCAGAACTTGAATTGTAATAGGAAAGTTTTCGTTTTGTGCTTGGATATGAAGAAATCCAAAACTGAAAAAAAGTAAAAGAAAATATTTAAACACTCCAGCTATTTTTAGAAACAGGACTGCAAAAGTATAGCTTTGATTAAAGTAATCAAAGTTTATTTAGAATAATTTAAAATAATAAATATGATTTTTGTCTTGTTTTGAGACAATGAATTAGATAATATTCACTTCCCGTTCCAACTCAATCCCGAATTTTTCTTTTACCGAATCGATAATTTCCGTTGAAAAATCAAAGATTTCTTTTCCAGTAGCTTTTCCAGTAGCATTAATTATTACTAATGCCTGCAGTTTGTGAGAAGCCACATTTCCGATTTGTCTGCCTTTCCAATCAGCTTGTTCTATCAGCCAACCAGCAGGAACTTTCACAAAATCTCCAATTGGATAACCTGGAATGTTTTCAAATTTCTGTTTTAAAGCTTCAAATTGCGAAAGTGGAATTGTAGGGTTTTTAAAAAAACTTCCGGCATTTCCAATCACTTTTGGGTCTGGTAATTTGCTTTGTCTGATGTTGATTACAGCTTTCGAAACATCTTGAATAGTAGGATTTTTAATTCCAAGGTTTTCTAATTCTGATTTGATTGCGCCATATTCTACATCAATTTTATGGTCTTTTCGGGTTAAGCGAAAAGTCACTTCCAAAATCACATATTTCCCTTTTCCTTCTTGTTTGAAAATCGAATCTCTATAACCAAATCTACATTTATCCAGATTGAAAGTTTCAATTTCCAAAGTTTCAAGATTTAGAACTTTACAGCTTTCAAAAACGTCTTTTATTTCTGTTCCATAAGCACCGATATTCTGCATTGGAGAAGTTCCAACATTTCCCGGAATCAGAGACAGGTTTTCCAATCCGCCATAATTGTTATCCAGACAATTTATCACAAATTGATGCCAGTTTTCGCCAGTTTTTGCTGTAACTAAAACTTGATTATCATCAACGACTTCTTCATTAATTCCTTTCAAATTTAATTGAATCGCTAATCCATCAAAATCCTTGGTCAAAAGTATATTACTTCCTCCACCAATGAATAAGTTTGGGAGCGATTTAGCGTTCGATAATTTGAGAGTTTCTATTAATTCTTCAACAGAATTAACTTCTGAAAAATATCTTGCCGAAGCTTCAACTCCGAAAGTGTTAAAAGGTTTTAGGGAAACGTTTTCTTGAACAGACATTAATATTTTTTAAGAAGATTGTCGAGATTATTTTTCAGTTTTTCGATTTGTTTGTAGCCTTCAGAATCTTCAGGAACATTAATCAATTCGTATTCTTTTTCAGTAGTTGTGATTCGATAAATATGGTCTGGTCCGTCATAAAATCCACGTGCTTTTCCACTTTGTGTTTTTTCCAAAAGAGGAATATTAATGTCCGAAACGATTTTATCCCAATCTTTTTGTTCAATTTTCTTTTTGAAAACAGGGTAATCCTCAAATCTTCCACCTGTTTTATTGGATTCCAAAGAATCTTTGGTCGCATTGATGAAAGTTCTTCCTCCTCTTCCTGCGGTATGTGTATAAGAAACCGATGTAATGTCGGTGCTCTTGCTCTGAGCAACAGTTTTACAATTCATTAAAAGCATTGCAAAAGCAGAAACTATAAATCCTATTTTTAATATTTTCATCATGTCTAATTTTAAGATTGGTGTAAATTTAATGATAAAACCACATAGAAATTTTAATTTTATTAGATTTTAAAACTATTTTCTATGTGGCTTTTTCAGAATAAATTTAGGATTGATTTAATTCAAACCAAATTCAGTTCTGTATTTTTCAATTGCATCTTTCAGAAGCTCAACACTTCTTCTCAGGTCTTCCTGTTTCAAGACATAAGCGATTCTTACTTGTTTTTTTCCCAATTCCGGATTGCTGTAAAAACCTCCCATTGGTGCAACCATTACTGTTTCATTGTTGTTGGAATAACTTTCCAAAAGCCATTGCGCAAATTTATCAGAATCATCTACGGGCAATTCTACGCCACAATAGAAAGCACCTTTTGGTTTTGGACAGATTACACCTGGAATCTCATTCAATAACTCTACCAAAAGATTTCTTCTTTGCGTATATTCTTCTCTTACTTTGGCAATGTATTCTGCATCGTTTTTATGAGCTGCAGTTGCTGCAATTTGGCCCAACAAAACTGGACTCAATCTTGCTTGAGCAAAAAGAATCGCTGCATCGTGGATTTTTTTAGAGCGTGTAATCAAACATCCGATTCTCGCACCACACATTGAGTATCTCTTAGATTCGGAATCGATAACGATAACGTTGTCCGCAACTTCTGGAAATTCAAACATTGAGATTTGTTGTTCTCCGTCGTAAACATACTCTCTGTAAACTTCGTCAGAAATAATTACGATATCGTGTTTTTTAGCAATCTCCGCCAGTTTTTGAAGTTCCTCTCTGGAATACAGATAACCTGTTGGATTTCCAGGGTTACAAACAATGATTGCTCTGGTTTTATCTGTGATTTTTTTCTCAAATTCTTCAATCGAAGGTAAAGCAAATCCTGTATCTATTGTTGAAGGAACAGCAACTACATTGATGTTGAAAGTTCCGGCAAATCCATTATAATTAGCATAATAAGGTTCTGGAATAATGATTTCATCGCCGTCATCACAAAGTGTAGAAATGGCAAAATTCAAAGCTTCCGAACCTCCGTTGGTTACAATGAAGTTATCAGGCGTTAAATCTGTGAATCCAAGAGAATGATAATACTCTGTCAAAGCTTTTCTGTACTCGATATTACCTTCTGATAAAGCATATTCTAAAACTTTGAGGTCGATATTCTTTACGGCATTCAAAGCTGTTTCAGGCGTTTCGATGTCAGGCTGGCCAATATTAAGATGATAAACTTTGATTCCTTTTTGTTTTGCTATTGTTGCATAAGGAACTAATTTTCTAACTGGAGAGGCAGGCATATGCTGTGCTCTTTGCGATATTTTCGGCATTATTATTTGACTTTGGGATACAAAAATAAGCTTTAAATTTTCAATAAAAAAATTACTACTTTTGATTTAAAATAAATCCTCAGATGCAGATTTTTGTTGATACCATAGAAGAATATATTTCTCAGATTCCTGAGGAAAGAAGAGATGCTTTCAGAAAGTTGTTGGAAACGGTTGATGCCAATCTTCCAAAGGGGTTTCAACAAAATATGCAATATGGAATGGTCACTTGGTGTGTGCCTTTGGAAACTTATCCTGCAGGTTATCATTGTGCGAAAAATACACCGCTTCCTTTCCTTAGTGTGGCTTCTCAGAAAAATTTTGTGGCGTTTTACAATATGGGGATTTATGCTGAGCCAAAGATTCTGAACTGGTTTGTAGAAGAATTTCCGAAACATTCCAAAAAGAAATTGGATACGGGAAAATCTTGTATAAGATTCAAAAAAGTGGAAGATATTCCTTATGAATTGATGGGCGAACTTTGTACAAAAATAACTGTGGATGAATGGATTGCGATTTATGAGAAGAATTTTAAAAAGTAATCAGGTTTACCTTATTTTTGCGCTGTTTTTTTTAACAAGTTGCAAAACCTATAATACTTCGATTTTGGAAAACGGTGATTTGCTTTTCGTTCCTGCTGTAGAATCCGGATTGTCCGGAGCTATTAATAATGTTACTCAGACAGAGAAAAAAACATCTTACGACCATATTGGAATTGTGAAAAAAGAGGAACATCATCTTTATGTTCTTCACGCTTCGCCAAAAGGCGGTTCTCAGAAACAAAAACTCAATCATTTTTTAAAAGAACAATCTAAGTCTGGACAAAAAATTGATGTTTATCGTTTGAAATCAGAGTTTCAATCATCGATTCCAAATTCTGTTTCGAAAGCAGAAACTTTGGTTGGAAAGCCTTATAATTTCAATTATATTCTGGATGAACAGTCTTATTATTGTTCAGATTTTGTTGAAAGAGCTTTTCGTGATAATCAGATTTTCAAATTGGAACCGATGACCTTTGTTGACCCAAAAACTGGAAAAACTAATGCGTTCTGGGAAAAATTTTATCAAGACAAAAACCTGAAAGTTCCAGAAGGAGAACTAGGTTGTAATCCTAATGGTTTAGCTTCGTCTGACAAATTATTCAAAGTTGGCAAAATTGAATAATAATTTATTTCGAAATAGTATTGATTGAATCTTTAATTGCTTTAGCTTTTTCTTCTTCTGCTTTTTGCTTTTCGTACAAAGTTTTATCTTCATCGTCTAACGAAGATTCGAAGTCATCATCTTTTTGCTGGTTTTTTCCTGTTTTTATAATTGGATTGTCCGAAGTTCCACTCACACTGATTGGAATTCCGAAAAGCCCAAACGGAGGTAATCCTAATCTGATTTGCAAGTCTAATTTCCCATTAAGATTAGCTTTCCCTTCAAATCTCGGTCGGAATCCAGCGACTTTGGTTTTGGTTCGTGGAATGGTAATGACATTATTTTTTATGGAAGATTTGACTACAATTTTGTTAACACTTGTGTCTGTTAATTTATCTTTTTCCGTGTCTTTGGCAATTTGATTTAGGATTTTGAAACCTTTGAATTTAATATCTTCTAAAGTCAAATCTCCACCACCAACAAGAGAATTCATAATAGGTTCCATTCCTTGATTCAGTAAACCTCCTAATTGATAATCCAAAGAAACCGTTCCATAAGCTGATTTTCCCGCACTCATCATTTCTCTGAATAAAGGTATTTCTTTATAAGCTCGCTGAATATCAAAATTATCTGCTTTCAACTGAATATCAAAGCCTGCACGTTTGTTATTGATTGGTTTATAATAACCTACGATTTTAGCGTCCATTCCTGCAAGATTAAATCCGGTGTCGTTGAGGTAAGCTTTTCCTTCTTTTAAACTCACATTTCCTTTGAATTGAGTCAGTAACAACTCGTTGTATCTTATTTTATCAGCTTTTGCATCTAAACTGATGTCTATGTTTTTTGGTAATTCCACAACTCCGGTTACAGCGGAAGCAGAAGAGGTTTGAGTATTAGAACTATTAGCTAATGCTGTAAAGTCTCCAATATTCAGCATTGGACTGCTGATAGAAAAATTTCCCTTGACAGTTTGATTTCCTGTAACATAGGATATAATGTTGTCCAGATAACCGTCAGCAGAAAACTGATTAAGTCCATAATTCGCATTAAAATTCTTGAAAGACAATTTTTCTCTGTTGAAAATCATTTTTCCTTGATTGATATGAACCAGTTTAGGAAGCAGATTATATTTAACATTGATTTTCTGAACTTCTATGTAGCCTTTGTTTTTCAGTTTATTATATTTCCCCGACATAGCATCAGATTGTAATCCGGCAACATCAAAATCGGTGTAAACACTGCCATCGATATTTAATCCGTCTAAGGCAAATAATTCATAGAAAGGTGCCAGTTCCAATTTTCCTTTGGACTGCACGTGATACTGAATATTATTGAAATTCTTTAAATCTGCTTTCAGACTAAAAGGTTGTCCTTTGACCGTAAAAGAAACTGGCAATAACTTGACCACCAAATCTTTTAAAGAACCGTTTTTACTTTGCACAAAAGCCTCCACGTGCATATTCTCTACGGGAACAGGAGAATTCGCTGTTTTGAGATAGCCATTGTTCAAATTAATATGAGAATTCACAACCGGGATTATTTTCTTTTCCCAGTTTAGTGTTCCTTTTGTATTGATGTCTGCATCCAGTTTTCCTTTGATTTTAAGGTCTTCCATTGGATAGATTTTCTCCACTTCTGCCAAATCTACAAATACTTTCGCGTTGGCATCTAAGTCAAACGTTCTGATTCCTCTGATGTTGATATTTCCTTTTATATAATTATTTAAAGATTTGATATCTATCTGTTTAAGATTGGTTTCGATGTTTTTATAATTGCTGTCTTTAGACTCCGAAGTCAGTTGGAACGAGGCATAATCTACAGCTTGAGGCATATCTTTTAATTTGATATAACCATTGTTCAAATTACTGGTAACTTGAAATATCGGAATCGAAGTAATCTCAAATGTTTTTCTTGCTTTATTGAACGGACTGTAAGTTTCCTTGGTTGCAAAAGTTCCGTTCACATTTCCTTTTAGGGAAAAATTACCTTTCAGAACCGTGCCTTCTAATCCCAAAGTTTTTTGCAAATCTTCCAAAACTAAATTACAATCGGTGTCAGAAACGACTTTCATAGGATTGAATCCTTCGATATGTGAAACCGATTTGAAATATCCATTCCCTAATTTGAATTCGGCTTTTCGAACATCCGTAATTAATTTGGTAAAATCCAGATTTGGAAAATCGAGTTTGAACATCAGATTCAGGTTTTCCAGAGGAGCTTTGGAATGATTGTAATTCAGATAACCGTCTTTAACATTCAATCCAAAAGCGAAAGTTGGCATTTCGTTTTTTTCTACAATATAATTTCCCACAAGAGAAGCAATTGCCGATACATTTCCTTTTATCTCTGTGTTTTTCAGCCAATGTTCGTAAGACCTAGGAACCAAAGATAATGCATTAGCTAAAGTGCTTTTTGCAGTTTTTAGCTTGAAGTCCATATTATATCCATTACTTAAGAAAGCCAATTTACCTTCAAAAGAAACAGGTAATTGATTAATTTTCAAATCATTTTTCTTGAATTGAAAAGCCAGATTATCTGTATTGATATTCGTAATGAGATTGGCGTGAACCTGCTTGTGGTCTACATAAGTTTCTCCTGCGTAATTGAATGTTAAAGCTTTGATATCCGCAGTCGTTTCCAAATCAAAAACAGAATTTGCCAAATCTCCTTTGCCAATATAATTCAAACTATCCAGCGTGATTTTCATTGAAAGAGAAGCATCATTGTAAGACAAATCAACATTATCCAGCTGAATGAGTTTTATTTTAACCTTTGAATTGCTTTTTGAAGTCTCTTTTTCTTCACTGCTTTTATAGACGTTATAATTAGCGTGCCCAAGACTGTCAACTTCTATTTTGATTGCGCCGTTTTTCAAGTAGACACCTTCAATCACGGTTTCGTCCGAGAACAAACTCCAGACATTGATTCCTAAACTGAAGCTTTCAGATTTTATGAGACTTTGCTTCTCAAATGGTGACGAACCTTTTAAATCAACTTGATTCAAAGACGCGGTAAGATTGGGGAAATTTTTGAAAAATGAAATATCTATAGATTCATAATTAAGTTTTCCGTTGATATTTTGATTAATCAATTCTTTTACAGATTGATTGATTTGCTTTTTGAAAACAACAGGAATCAAAAATAAAATTGCGATGATAGTAACTAAGACAATTCCAAAAATTTTTCCTGTCTTTTTTAAGATAGAATATTTTTGAGGAGCAATTGTATTTTCAGTCTGTGTTTTTGTTGTGTTTTTCATAACCTTCAAAAGATGATTTATTAGATTAATTCGGTGTAAAATTAATTATTTAATATCTCAAACCACGAAAACAATCGACGATTATGCTTGTTTTATAGATGAGATATGTCTTGTCGGATTAGTTTTAAATCAATGAAGTCTATTTTCAAATTAAATTCATACTAATTTGGTATGAATTTAAAATTGTTCTATTTTTGAATTTTAAAATTTACTATGGATATATTTGATAGAATTGAGAAGAACCCAGGTCCGCTGGGAGAATACGCAACTTATGCAGACGGAGAATTTATTTTCCCACAATTGGAAGGAGAGATTTCTACAAGAATGTTTTTCAAAGGTCGAGAGATGATTGTGTTCAGTCTCAACAATTATCTCGGATTAGCCAATCATCCCGAAGTGAGAGCGATAGATGCAGAATCGGGAAAAGATTTCGGATTAGCTTATCCAATGGGTTCCAGAGCGATGACGGGACAAACGAAACATCATCTCGCACTCGAAAATGAGCTGGCAGAATTTACTCAAAAAGAATCATCATTATTATTGAATTTCGGATATCAAGGGATGTTTTCTTTGATTGATACATTGCTGACTAGAAATGATGTTGTGGTCTATGACAGCGAAAGTCACGCCTGTGCAATTGACGGAATCAAACTTCACAGAGGAAAAAGATTCGTTTTTGCTCATAATGATATCGACAGTTTTGAAAAATCACTTCAAAAAGCCTCGAAAATTACTGCTGAAACTGGAGGTGGAATTCTCGTTTTGACAGAAGGCGTTTTCAGTATGAATGGCGAGCAAGCGAAATTGAAAGAGATTGTTGCATTCAAAAAAAAATATTCTTTCCGACTGATTGTTGATGATGCGCACGGTTTAGGTGTAATGGGAGAGAACGGAAGAGGAACAGGAGAAGAACAGGGTGTTCAGGATGATATCGATTTGTATTTTTCAACATTTACCAAATCTTTTGCGGGTTTCGGAGCTTTCGTTTCCGGAAAAGCGAGTGTCATTAATTATATTAAATTCAATATTCGTTCTCAAATTTTTGCGAAAGCATTACCAATTGCAATGGTCATCGGACTTAGAAAACGATTGGAGATTATCAAAAAAACTCCAGAATTGAAAGACCGACTTTGGAAGAATGTATTTAAAATTCAAAATGGACTTAGAGAACTCGGTTTTGATATTGGTCATACAAATACTTGCATCACGCCTGTTTTTATCAAAGCAGATACGATTGAAGCTACTTTAATTGTGAAAGAATTGAGAGAAGTTCACGACGTTTTTACGAGCATTGTGGTTTATCCGGTGATTCCAAAAGGATTAGTAATGTTGAGAATTATCCCTACAGCAGAACATTCTGTAGAAGAAATTGACCAATTATTATTCGCATTTGCAAGCCTTAATAATAGAAAAGAAAATTCTCCAATGTTAAAAAATGGTGAATTTGTGTAAATTTAATTCATACTTATTTGGTGGGAATTAAATAATTTCTATATTTGCAATGTAATTAAGAAATAATGAAACAGATTTTCTCACAGATGGCAATGATGTGTAATACGAACTGAAGAGTGCGGTGAGAAGGCTATGATATTAAGCTTCATCTTACCGATGAAGCTTTTTTTATTTCAAATTTTTAAACAATGAGTCAGATTAATAAATACTATACAGACGAGAATATCGTAAGGTTGACAGCATTTTCAGTGATTGTTGTGACCGCTGTATCTCTATTTTTTAAGTGGCCGTTTTTACTTTTGCTCTTAGTTTTTGATTTTATTATTAGAGCTTTAGGACAATCATTTTCTCCTTTAGCTCTTTTTTCAAAATCAATCTCGAAAATATTGAAACTGAAAAAGAAACCCATTTTTGCATCACCGAAAAGATTTGCTGCTGCATTGGGAGCAATTTTCACACTGTTGATTTTTTTATTAATGATAAATGGATTGTATAATGAGGCTTACATCGCAGGATTTTTACTAATTATTCTTGCAAGTCTGGAAAGCTTTTTCAAAATCTGTGTGGGTTGTTACATCTACCAATTTATCGTTTTACCAATTCAAAATAAAATTAAATAATACACCAAATACCAAAATATTACTATGATTTACAAACAAGAAACTACCGGCAACAATTTTCTTCCGAAAACTACGAGAGAAATAATCCTTGAAATAGAACTGAATGGCAAAATCAGATTCGATATCTTACTTTACACGATTTACAATCATTACAATGTAAGCTACAAAATCGTAAACGCCAATATTGAATATCTGAACGGAAGCAACTTCGGAAACGTAAAACTTCTCCTGAATATTACACAAGACCAAATCAATAAGATAGAAAATTATCTTGGAGAATATAGATTACTAAGCAGTAGAATAGACGTTCTACAAAAAAAGGAAGCTTCTTAAACAGCTTCCTTTTTTATTTTATCTTTTTTAATGAACTCGGAGGGAGATACACCTGTTTTTTGTTTGAAGATCCTATAAAAACTGGCCTTGGATTGGAAACCGCAATCATTTGCAATGGACATTATCGTGAATTTTGAAGTGTCTCCTTCCTCGAATTTTTTGATTACCTCTGTAATTCTATAATCATTAATTAAATTGTAAAAATTGGTTTTGAGATGTTGATTCAAAAGTTCGGATAACTTTTTGTTGGAAATGCCAATGCTGTCGGATAGATCTGTGAGATTCAGTTCATCATTTAGAAATATTTTATCAACTTCCAGAACTCTGTTCAGCTTTTCTTTGATAGAGCCGATTTCCTCTTTTGAAAAAACATCCAATTGCTTGATCGATGGATTCTTTTCCGGATTTTCAACAGTTTGATCAATCTCATTATTGAGATGATTATCACTGTTGATGGTATTGCTATTTTCGATTTTTTGTAATAGAAAGTCAGGCATAAGAATTCTGGACTGAAACATTCCTTTGTATCCTAAATACAAATAGAATCCAACAAACAAGAAGGCGATGATCGTCCCAATGTTCCAAGGGATTTCTGGGAAAAACATTTCGTAGATCGTACAAAAAGAATCAATCGTTATTATGATGAAAAGGCCAATTATAAATTGCCTGTACCAGCTGAGGTCGTTCTTTTCCAACATAGAATAATTCTCCTCGAAAACACTTTTTAGTTTTGCAAAGAAATTGAGCGTAATGATGATGTAGGTTGCCAAAAATCCATTTTCCAATAGATTGAAATAAGGTTCTATTGTTAGATAAAAATGATGGAATGGAGTAAGGTAATCTGTAGCCATTGCAATAGACAATGGAATGTTGAAACATACAAATACGACAAAAAAAGGGATAAGATTTTTAAGAAGTGGTTGTATAATTTTCTTTTGTGGAAGGACAAGAGATTTGAGTAAAAATAATATCACAGGCCCTAACAAATATCCAACTCCGTGACCAAAAAATACGGCAATAGCGCCGATTAGACGTGAACGATGCAAATATCCATAATAATATAATAGAAAGAAAAGGGCATTGCTAAATAGAATAATAAGCAGAATCCGAGTAATATCTTTACCGGATTTTATTAGGAAAAAAATCAACAAAAAAATAAAAAACATTCCGGCAATCAAACCGAAGTCAATGAGCATCTCCCAACTTTCCATACCGAAAATTAGAAAAAGTACGAGACTTTTGCAAATTTGATTGCCAGAATTTAATAAAATTTAATTTTTGATAATTTTTGTTTGATATTTGTTGCCGATTTTTAATATATAGTTTCCTTTTGGAAAAAGATTGATTTTTATCTCTTGCTTGTTGCCCAAAACTCCAGTTGATATTTCTCTACCAGCCATGTCGTGTATAATGTATTTGTTACCAGATAGTTGTTCTTTTGATTTTAGATAGATTATATCTGATGATGGATTTGGATAAATAAGTAACTCGGTTTTTGAGTCGATATCTTCGACATTAAGATTAGTATTATTGAGCTTCACAACATAAGAATCTCTGTAACCTCTTGAGAATAAATAATAGCTTCCGTTTCCAGTCGGGTCAATATTCACCAGATCAGTGAATGCACCTCCAATGTACAGATTTTCATCAGCATCCATTGCTGCACAATGTGTATCGATAAAGTTGGAGCCGGCAAATAATTTCGCATCAACATATTTACCGTCAGAATTTAATTTGGCGACATAGGCACTCATGAAGTGGTCAGTATTCTTTTCCAATTCGATATCATCAAATTTTACATTACCAGCAATATATCCAGTGACAAATGTCTCATGATTTTTGTTGGTAACAATACCATAACCAATTGAAGAGGCTTCTTCGTTACTTGGTTTTGGATAGTTTGCCCAGACCAATTTTCCATCGTTGCCAACTTTGAAGACAAATCCAGTGAGCATACTTTCTGAAGTGAAAGTATATTGTCCGTTATGTTGAACATCAGGACCAAAATCTATACTTCCTCCGAAATATCCTGAAACATACGCATTGCCATTTTCATCTATACTAAGATTGGTAGGCGTAGTTCCGGTAGAAGAGTTGAGGCTTTTTGTAGTTGTTACATTGACGAAATTTCCCAAAAGGTCTAATTTTAAAAGATAAGCATCAAAACCAAGAGCCGTAATGTTGTGTGTTTGTGCGCTATCGGGATTAAAATCTGTGGTTTTTTTGAAATTTCCTAATGCATAAAGATTGTTATTGTGCAATTTCATATCCATTGGAGTTGTCATAAAACCACCAATTGTCTTTACCCAAGAGAGACTTCCGTTGTCTGATAATTTTGCAAAGAAAGAATCTACAAGACCAATTGGACTAATGGTATTTTCTGCTTCAGATGGGTCAAAATCCACTGCTCCTGTAAAATATCCGGCAAGGTAGACTTCCCCATTGTATGCGACTTGTATAGCGCTTGTTTCTTCATATAGTTCTCCTCCGATTCCTTTTACCCAAACAAAATTTCCACTCGAATTTAATTTCAAGACAAAAATATCCTGCACGCCTTTTGATGTTAAGTTTTGAGCGGTTCCTCCAGGATTAAAATTCACTGTTTCCTGAAAAATACCTGTGATATAAACGTTACCATTAGAATCAACAGTTATTGCTGTTCCATAATCGTCGGCGGTTCCTCCTATAGCTTTTACCCAAAGTAATTCACCAGTTGGAGAAGTCTTGGAAATAAAGATATCGAACATTCCTTTGGAAGCGATTTCTGTTTGTTGCAATTCTTCCCCAAAAATACAATAGTCGGAAAAATATCCAGTTGCATAAGAATTACCTTGCGCATCTACAGCCAAAGCACGGATGACATCTTCACCTTCTCCTCCAAGTCTTTTGCCCCAAGAAAACTCTTGCGCATTACTTTGAAAGAACCATAAAAGAACTGTAAAAAAATAAAATAGTTTTCTCATATTCAATTGATTGTTTAATTATTTTGAGCAAAATAAGTGAGAAATATTATAGTGAAGTTCTTATTGGAAGCAGTGAGACATCAAAAAACTCTTCTTTTTAGTATTATTGATGTTAATTTGAAAATGGGCATAAAAAAAGCGTTCAAATTTCTGAACGCTTTTAATTTTTATATTCTTCTAATATCAGCTCCAATGGCTCTCAATCTCTCGTCGATGTTCTCGTAACCACGGTCGATTTGTTCGATGTTTTGAATCACTGATTTTCCTTCTGCAGAAAGTGCAGCAATCAAAAGCGCATTTCCGGCTCGTATATCCGGTGATATCATCGTAGTTCCACGAAGTGGTGTTTCCTGATTCATTCCAATTACAGTTGCTCTGTGCGGATCACAAAGAATGATTTGTGCACCCATATCGATTAACTTATCTACAAAGAATAATCTGCTTTCGAACATTTTTTGATGAATCAAAACTGATCCTTTTGCCTGAGTCGCTACAACTAAAATAATTGATAACAGATCTGGTGTAAAACCTGGCCAAGGCGCATCTGAAACTGTCAAGATAGAACCATCAATAAATTTCTGAACTTTATAGTTTTCCTGAGAAGGGATGTAGATATCATCACCTCTCTGCTCCAACTCAATCCCTAATTTTCTGAATGTATTTGGGATAACGCCAAGTTGGTTCCAATTAACATTTTTAATAGTGATCTCAGATTTTGTCATTGCAGCCAAACCAATCCAAGAACCAATCTCAACCATATCTGGAAGCATTGTATGTTCAGTTCCGTGTAATTTATCAACACCTTCGATTGTTAATAAATTTGAACCGATTCCGGAAATATTTGCGCCCATTCTGTTCAGCATTTTGCATAATTGCTGAAGGTAAGGTTCACAAGCGGCGTTGTAGATTCTGGTTTTACCTTTTGCCAAAACAGCTGCCATTACGATGTTTGCCGTTCCTGTCACAGAAGCTTCTTCTAAAAGGATGAATTTTCCATTCAGTTCTTTCGCTCTCAAAGAGTAAAATGCTTCTTCTTCATCATAAGAAAATTCTGCACCTAATTCCACAAAACCTTGGAAATGCGTATCCAGTCTTCTTCTTCCGATTTTATCTCCACCAGGCGTTGGCAAATAAGCCTCACCAAATCTAGCCAACATTGGTCCCAAAATCATTACAGAACCTCTCAGTTTTGCACCGTCTTTTTTAAATTCTTTAGATTTGATATAATCAAAGTTAACTTCATCAGCTTTGAAGGTATAATCACCTTTTCCGTTTTTTGTCACTTTAACATTGAAGTCCTGAAGAATCTCAATCAGTTTGTTGACATCTTTGATATCAGGGATGTTATTGATTCTAACTTCATCTTCCGTTAGTAAAACAGCACAAAGAATTTGCAAAGCCTCATTCTTCGCACCTTGTGGTGTGATCTCACCGCTTAATCGTTTTCCTCCTCTTATTTCGAAAGCTCCGCTCATTATCTTCTCTTATTTTTATGGTTTTGGAAATTGTTTTTCCTGTTATTATTGTTTTGGTTACGGTTATTGTTATTCCTGTTGTTATTATTTCGATTATTTGCGTAATAGATTTTGCTTTTGTCTAGAGAGTCCAGTCCGGTAAGGTCTAGTCGATTTTTCGAAAGCTCTTTCAGATGTCTAAAGATGACATCATCCTGTACATGTTCTTTATTGTAAACATTGTAGGATTTTTTCATGTTGTTGGCGATCACTTGTATCAGGGCGTCTTTTTCGTCGCCTTCTTCCAACGCAATTGCGGTATCTATTAATTGCAGAATACTTTTTCCATAGAATTTATAATCATTTTCCAAAGACGGGTAATCCATTTTCCTTGGTTTTGTAATAAGGTCTTCCGCGGAAAGAATAGGGTAGGGAGAATCTACATCCAGGTCGTGATCAGCAAGAATGAAAAGATGGTCCCAAAGTTTATGTTTGTAATTTTCCTCATCGCGCAGATGTGGATTTCTTTGTCCCATGAATTCGATGATAGCAAGTGCCATTTCATTGCGTTCTTCTTTGGTTTGCAGGGTTTTGCAATGCTCTACCAGCTGTTGTATGTTGCGCCCATATTCGGGCATTAGTAGTTGTGTTCTGTCGGTATTATATTCCATAATGTTGCAAATATAAAACATTTCGAGTTCAAAGTTTGAAATTCAAAATCGAGTGATTGTTTTTTCTTTAATTTGTATTTAGCTTGCGTTGTCAGGCTGAGGTTCTCGAAGCCTTTTCTGTATTAAAATTTATTTTTCTATAAATTTTTTCCTCTGTTCAGCATTAGGAAGAAAACATTGATTTTCCGCTAATTTCTTACGATTTCTAGAAACCAAATTATAAAACTGATTCCCAACAAAATCAGGAACAATTTTCCCAACCGAAGCCAAAGAATAGATTCCACCAACTTCTGTAGCAATTTTCAAGATTGCTTGATATTTAGACAAATAAAAACTTTCAGGTTTCCAAAGATAAAGCGTGTCAAAAACTTCATTTGAGAGATTTCTGTCATTCAAAAATTTCTGCCCAAATTCAGACTGTAGAGAAGAGAACAAAAATTTATCATTCTTATCTCGCTCCAAAATCCACTGCACCCAATGATTACAAAACCCACATTCGCCGTCATAGAAAACGATTAATTTATCTTTGAGATTTACTGAGATTTCGCTTGTCATAATGTGTTCGTTTCCTGTATTTGTTTTTGAACCTTTCTGAAATAGTCAGCCAATTGTTTTCTTTGCTCGTCAGTCAGTTTTGCATTCTGATGTGCTAATGTATAGCTTTCAAGTGGCATTTTCTTTTGCTCTACATATTCCGAGGCTTCCTCCAGTTTATGCGCCTGTCTTTTCGGTTCGTAAGTTGCAAATGTAGAAAAATTAAGCTCTTTTCTACCCTCATCAATATGATTTTTCAACAACCAAGCAACAGGCTGAATATTACTATAAAACGGATATTCAGTTTCGTTGGAATGACAATCGTAGCAGGAATTTCGGATGATTTTTGCAATTGGTTCCGGTGTGTTTTTGATTTTTAAAAAGTCCATTCCGTCGTTGGTTGCAGGATTTATTTTATCAATCGGAAAAAATTGGATGATGATGAAAGCAACAAGCAGTATAATTAATATTTTTTTCATAGTTCAGATTTTGAATTAATAATTACAAAAAGCTTTCCAATTTTTCTTAGGAGCTTAATCCCGCTTTCCGTTGCAATCTTTTGCTTTTTCATATGTGAAAAAAAAGCAAAAGGATTTCCACTGCAAAACGAAGAATGAGTTTCGACGATTCCAAATAAAAAATAATATAAAAATTAGAGTCAATCGGGGCTAGTGAGCAATTCAACGTTTAAATTAATTCCACTGTCAACAATCAACCAGTAACTCTCAATCAAAAACCGTATCTTTGCAAAAATTTGGGCTCTTAAAGTAAGAGTAACCCATTAATAATCTTATTATTAAACAATTTTATGTCAAACATTGTCGCTATCGTTGGACGTCCCAACGTAGGAAAATCCACATTATTTAACCGATTATTAGAAAGAAGAGAAGCCATTGTAGATTCAACTGCAGGTGTAACGCGTGACCGTCATTACGGAAAATCAGATTGGAACGGCGTAGACTTCACAGTAATAGATACGGGAGGTTATGATGTAGGAACAGAAGATGTCTTCGAAATGGAGATTCGTAAACAGGTTCAGTTGGCTGTGGACGAAGCTACGTCTATCATTTTTATGGTAAATGTAGAAGAAGGTCTTACTGATACAGACCAAGAAATCTATGAACTTTTAAGAAAAGCCAATAAACCGCTTTATTTGGTAGTGAACAAAGTAGACTCTTCAAAAGAAGAATTACCTGCAACCGAGTTTTATCAATTAGGCGTTGAAAAATATTACACTTTATCTTCTGCAACTGGTTCTGGAACTGGAGAATTGCTGGATGATGTTGTGAACGATTTTCCAACAACAGACTACAAAGACCCATTCGAAGGTCTTCCAAAAATCACAATCGCAGGTCGTCCAAATGTTGGAAAATCCACTTTGACAAATGCACTTCTTGATGTTGAAAGAAATATTGTGACTGATATTGCTGGAACAACTAGAGATAGTATCCAGACTTTGTATAACAAGTTCGGACACGAGTTCGTATTGGTTGATACAGCTGGAATGAGAAGAAAATCGAAGGTTAATGAGGATTTGGAATTCTATTCCGTGATGCGTTCCATCCGTTCCATCGAGTTTTCTGATGTTGTTATCATTATGGTAGATGCGACTTTGGGCTGGGAATCTCAGGATATGAATATCTTCGGTCTTGCTCAGAAAAACAGAAAAGGAATCGTGATTGTTGTAAACAAATGGGATTTGGTTGAGAAAGATACCAACACAACTCGTGATTTCGAAGCAGCTATCAAACATAAAATCGGACAGTTTACAGATATTCCAATCTTGTTCGTTTCTGCATTGACTAAACAGAGAATCCTAAAAGCTGTTGAGGTTGCAATGGAGGTATATAATGACAGAGCTAAAAAAATCAAAACGTCTAAACTGAATGAAGTAATGCTTCCTGTTTTCGAAGCGTTACCGCCACCGGCAATCAAAGGGAAATATGTGAAAATCAAATATTGTGTGCAATTGCCAACGCCATCGCCACAATTCGTGTTTTTCTGTAATCTTCCGCAATATGTGAAAGAGCCATACAAGCGTTTCACGGAAAATCAATTGAGAAAACACTTTGGATTCACTGGTGTTCCAATCGAGATTTACTTCAGACAAAAATAAATATCAACCCTTTCAGAGTTTTAAGCTCTGAAAGGGTTTTTTATAATAATTAAATAATTTTTGAGATTTAAATTATATTTTTGAATCTAATATTCATCACATCAAACTATGTTAACTATACTTTCAGATAACTTCTCTCTTGTCAATTCTTGGATTAATGATTTAAGAAATGTCGAAGTACAGCAAGACCGAATGAAGTTCCGTAGAAATATGGAAAGAATCGGGGAAATTGCTTCTTTCGAAATCAGTAAAACTCTTGACCAAAAAGAGATTGAAATCACAACACCTCTTGATAAAATTACAGTAAAAGAAATCGAAACACAGCCTGTAATCACAACTATTTTGAGAGCTGGAGTTCCATTATTTCAAGGGATTTTGAATTATTTTGATAAAGCAGATTGCGGTTTCGTAGCTGCTTATAGAAAGCACGACGCCAATGATTATTTTTCAATTAAGCAAGATTATTTGACTTGTCCAAAATTAGATGGTCGTCCCTTAATTGTTGCTGACCCAATGCTGGCGACAGGTGCTTCTTTGATTGAGGCTATTAAAGATTTATTGACGAACGGAAAACCAACTTCTATTCATATTGTTGCTGCAATTGCTAGCAGACAAGGTGTTGAAACAATTCAGAATGCTTATCCTGATGCGAAAGTTTGGATTGGCGCTTTGGATAAGAATTTAACTTCAAAAGGTTACATCACGCCAGGGTTGGGAGATGCAGGAGATTTATCTTACGGCGAAAAACTTCAAAGGTAATTATGAGTTATTAGTTATGAATTATGAGTGATTTTAAAAACTCATAATTCATAACTAATCAAACGTCCATTGCCATCACCAAAATACTGATTTTTACATTCTCGGAATTATTGAGAATTTCCCACGTGATATTCGATATTGTGTTTCCGGTTGTATAAACGTCATCGATTAAAAGAATATGCTTATCATTGATATTTTCCGTCAATTGGTAAGCATTTTTTGTTTTCAATCTTTCACTTTGGTTTTTCTTCGCCTGTGCCCGGGAATGTTTGATTCTTTTCAGTAAAGTATGATTAACAGGAATGTTATAATGCTTCGATAATTCGTTTCCGAAAAGATGAAGCTGATTGTAACCGCGTTGTTTTAGCTTTTTATAATGAAGAGGAACAGTGACTAATAAATCAGGTTTATCATTATTAAAATCAATTCGTTCAGTTATCCAATTCGCTAAGACTTTTCCAATTTTTTCTCTGTGATTGTATTTTAATTGATGAACAATTCTCTGCGCCAGACTTTCTTTTTCATAGTATAATAAAGAGAAAGCGTTTTCAACAGGAATCAATAATGATGCTTTTTCCGTTAAGGAATTATTCTCATAAAACTGATGATTGGAGAAATTAACTTTATCCAGACACAATTCGCAAACGACATCTTTTTTGTCAATCAACTGATTGCAATCCAGACAACGATTGGGGAAAAGAAAGTCAAAAATCATTGTCCTAAATTAATGATTTTCTGATTTTCTCAATCGATTTTTTCATATCAAGATTAAATTGCTCTTTTTCAAGTCTCGTTGGAGGAGCTTGTCGCACATCACAATTCTGAATACTACAACTTTCGCAAGTCACACCAACTTCAATCGTTTTTAAAGCTGAAGATTTGGCGAAATTTAGTTTTTTAATCGTTTGATTATTGAGTAAAATTCCCAAACAATAACTTCTGTTGCTTCCATCTGAAAAAGGATTTTTTTGCGAAGTGGAAATCACGAGATAACTCACGCCTTGGTCTTTGTAATGCGAGATTTGCGCATCGGTCAAAGTCTCATTTTCTTTGAGATGATGCAGGTTTTTCACAGCAATCCAACGTCTGCAATAATGCTCATTGGTTGCGTTGGAATGTGGCGCTTGCTGATGATTAAGATGTAATTCTTTCAAAATCTGAATTTTATCCGAATCATCTTTCTTCACAAAGCACAAATAAAACAAGTCACGAATTCCGAATTCTGATGTCAAAACATTGGTTAACCGATAATAAAAAGTTTCCGGCGAATCTGTGAAATGGTTGATTAATGTTTCAAAACTCTGAGATTCCCACTGTTTTTGGTCAAAGAAATCTGAGGTTTTTTCAATCAGTTCTTTTTTCGAAATCAAGAAACAACCTGCAAAATATGAAGCATAAAAATTATTGAGGATTTCTTCAAAACTTCCAAAATCCAGCCAAGAATAAGTATTTGGTCTCGGATTCAACTTCAAAACATTGAAACCGATTTCTTTTGCTAGAATAAAGGTTTTTTGATTAAAGTCCAATCGCTCATTCAAAAGCAGTAATTTCTTCTCGGGGATATATAGTGAACGAAGTTTGTTCAAAGCATAATCTCCTGAAAAATCCTTTGATTGAATATGATAACCGAATTTTTCTTTCAATAAATTCTCAAGAATTTCGGTTTTTAGATTTTTATTAAGTTCCAGTTGATTTTCATTTGCAAACTGAGTCGCTTTTTCCTCAACTTCCGGAAAATAATTATCATACAATTCCTGAAAAGAACGCATCACAGCAAAATAAAATCGCTCTTTTCCGAGGTTGTAATTCTGAGAAATTTCAATTAGTGCATTGATGAAAGCAGTTACTTTTTTCGGTGCGTCGCTGATGATACTAATGAGATTATTTTTGTTGATTCCGAACAAATCCAACGGAATTTCCTTGAAAAAATCCGATTGCAAAACATCATTAATTGGTGTCAGACTTTTATCCAATTTAGTTGAAACCAAATCATCAAAAGTGCAATGCAAAGCTTCTGATAACTGAATGATTTTGTCGTGTTTAGGGTACTTTTTTCCGTTTTCTATTTCGTTGAGATAGGATTTGGAAAGTCTGGTTTTGGTTGCAAGGTCTTGCAGAGACCAGTTTTTTTTCTGTCTCTGTTGTTTCAGTTTTAGTCCAAAAACTACGCGTATATAGTCGCTCTCTGCAATCATGGAATCAAAGATAAATATTAAAGCGATTATCCGCATAATAATTTTTATAAAAATTTAGCGAACGTTCGCTAATTGTGAAAATCTTTTTTCTATATTTGTCAAACCAAATCACAAAATATTTTAATTATGGAAACGATGAGCCAACTTAAGATTTCCCCGAATACCAAGTTTCAAGAGGTTTTTACTGATGAATTGATTGATTTTTTAATCAAACTTCACAGGAATTTCAACCATACTCGGATTGAATTGTTAGAAGAAAGAAAAAAAACACAATTGAGATTTGATTCCGGTGAATTGCCATCTTTTCCATCAGAAACAATCCATATTAGAAATGGAGAATGGACTTGTGCGGATACACCGAAAGATTTGCTGGATAGAAGAGTGGAGATTACAGGTCCGGTTGATAGAAAAATGATTATCAATGCGCTCAATTCCGGAGCTAATACTTTTATGGCAGATTTTGAAGACAGCAATTCTCCGACTTGGGAAAACTGTATCCAAGGACAAATCAATCTAACGGACGCTATTAATAGAAATATCGATTTTACTAATGAACAAGGCAAATCTTACAAGCTGAATAATGAGATTGCAACATTAATTGTTCGTCCAAGAGGTTTACATTTATCCGAAAAAAATATTGAGATTGAAGATGAGCTAACTTCCGCATCATTAATGGATTTCGGAATTTACTTTTTCAGAAATGCTAAAACTTTGATTGAAAAAGGAACTGCGCCTTATTTTTATCTTCCAAAATTAGAACATTACAAAGAAGCACGTTGGTGGAATGATGTTTTCATTTTTGCTCAGAATTATCTAGAAATTCCACAAGGAACAATCAAAGCGACTGTTTTGATAGAAACGATTACGGCTTCTTTTCAATTGGATGAAATTCTTTTCGAGCTGAAAAATCATAGTTCAGGACTCAATTGTGGACGTTGGGATTATATATTTTCTTATATCAAAAAATTCAGAAATCAAGCTCAGTTTTTAGTTCCTGACAGAGACCAAGTGACGATGACTTCACCTTTTATGGGTGCTTATTCCAAAAGAGTGATTGAGGTTTGTCACAAAAGAAATGTGCACGCAATGGGCGGAATGGCAGCGCAGATTCCTGTGAAAAATGATGATGAAGCTAATGAGTTGGCTTTCGAAAAAGTAAGAAATGATAAAGAACGAGAAGTTCGAAATGGACACGATGGAACTTGGGTGGCGCATCCGGCTTTGGTTTCGGTAGCGAAGGAAATCTTTGACCAATATATGCCGGAGAAAAATCAGATTGATAAAAAGTTTGACCACAAAATAAAAGAATCAGAATTGCTGGAAGTACCTGCTGGAACAATCACGGAACAAGGCGTTAGAAAAAATATCAACGTTGGAATTCTTTACATAGAATCTTGGTTGATGGGTGTTGGAGCGGCTGCGCTTTATAATCTAATGGAAGATGCGGCCACGGCTGAGATTTCCAGAACTCAGATTTGGCAATGGCTTCAACACGAAGTTGTTCTCGAAGATGAAAGAACTTTAACCAGAGAATTGGTTCTCCAATGGGAAAAAGAAGAGCTTTCCAGAATCAAAAAATATGTTGGCGAAGAACGATTTACAAAAGGGAAATTCAATCTTGCAAAAGAGCTTTTCAATGAACTAATCTTCTGTGATAAGTTTGAAGAGTTTTTAACACTAAAAGCTTATCCATTTATATAGTTTTTGGATTTAAGAAATTTTGGTTTAGATGATATTTATCGCAAAGGTTCTTAAAGTTTAAAGTTTCCAAAGTATCAATAAATTGATATTATGATGAAGCTGAATTTTTATAATTAGCTTTTTAAATCAACTAGTTGATTCCTTTGACTTCTTAAAAATACTTAACTCTTAAAAAAAACTTTGCGTTAAAAAACTTTGGAATTTTAAAATCAAAATTTCTTATTTCTAAAAACTTAATAACCTCAATTTAAAAATAAAATCACACCAAATCACAAAATATTATGCAAACAAAACAAGAACAAATCCAAGCTTTGGAAAAAGACTGGTTGACGAATCCGAGATGGATTGGCGTTACAAGACCTTACACGGCAGAAGAAGTGCTGAAACTGAGAGGTTCTTACAAATTAGATTACACGATTGCTAATGAGATGTCTCAAAAACTTTGGGATAAACTCAATAATCAAGATTGGGTTGCCGGACTCGGAGCTTTGACAGGAAATCAAGCTGTGCAGGAAGTGGATGCAGGATTGGAAGCTATTTATCTATCAGGTTGGCAAGTTGCAGCAGATGCGAATCTTTCCGGAGAAATGTATCCAGACCAATCTCTTTATCCGGCAAACTCGGTTCCGTCTGTGGTTAAGAAAATTAATAATGCGTTGCTAAGAGCAGACCAAATCCAGTCCGTCAACGGAGGTGGAGAGAAAGAATATCTGGTTCCAATTGTTGCAGATGCGGAAGCGGGTTTCGGTGGAAACCTCAATGCTTTCGAATTGATGAAACAAATGATAGAAGCTGGTGCGGCAGGCGTGCATTTCGAAGACCAATTATCTTCGGCTAAAAAATGCGGACATCTCGGCGGAAAAGTTTTGGTTCCGACTCAGGAAGCAATTAATAAACTGATTGCAGCAAGATTGGCAGCAGACGTTTGTGGAACTCCAAGTATTATTGTGGCAAGAACTGATGCGGATGCGGCAGATTTATTGACTTCTGATATCGATGACAGAGATAAAAAATTTGTGACTGGAGAAAGAACTTCAGAAGGTTTTTATGTGGTAAATAATGGTGTGGAACAAGGGATTGACAGAGGTTTATCTTATGCGCCTTATGCTGATTTGATTTGGATGGAAACCTCAAATCCGGATTTGGAATATGCAAGACGATTTGCAGAAGGAATTCACGCTAAGTTTCCAAACAAAATGCTGGCTTATAATTGTTCGCCGTCTTTTAACTGGGCTGCAAAATTAACTGTTGAAGAAATGGAAAACTTCCGTGAAGAACTGGCTAAAATGGGATATAAATTCCAGTTTATTACATTGGCGGGTTTCCATGCTTTGAATACAGCGATGTTCGAATTGGCATTGGCTTACAAGGAAAGAGGAATGGCGGGTTATTCTGAGTTGCAGGAAAGAGAATTTGCGCTTCAGTCGAAAGGTTTCCGTGCTGTGAAGCATCAGAGTTTTGTTGGAACAGGTTATTTTGATGAAATCCAGAATGTGGTTACCAACGGAAAGTCTGCAACTGTGGCAATGAAAGATTCTACAGAAACGGCACAATTTCATTAAGGCTCATAATCCATATTATAATTGTTGAATTTTCGAAATATGTCAACAAAAAACCCTGATTTTCAAAAAAGTCAGGGTTTTGAATTTTTAAGCTAATAATTCTATTAGTTTGAATTTTTAAACTCGTTGTATTCTTTAACGATTTGTTCAATGTTTTTAGTTGATAGCTTCTTTTTCTCCACTTTGTCAACCAATGCTTTATCGTCTGACATAAATTTGATTACATTATCTTTTAATATTTTGTGTAACCCAAAATATGTTGGAGAAGGGCTGTACAGTGCAAAGGTTTCTGCAAATTTTTCATCCTGTTTTTTGATGAAATAATAAAATTCAGGAAGATCTCTACCAACACGATAGTCGGTGGAAAGTTTTAGATTACCTTCCTTGTCGAAAGAATAATCTGCAATTATAAACAGGTCATAATATCCAGAAACGAGTTTTAACATCCATTCGGAAGTTGTTTTGGTCTTTTTTTCATTGGTTAGAGAGATATTATCGATGTGGTAAGTCTTGCCATTCGTAGAATGGAAATCTATTGATTTGATAGATGATTTTGCAATGCCTTCTGCTTTAGCATTTTCATCGGTTTTGAATTTGATTTCCTTAGAATCGGATAAACTTTTACCATTTACAAGTCCGGTTTTTGAGCTTCCGTCTAAGTTTTCAATAGTTGCATTTTGAAATTTTTGCCCAAATACAAGTGTCGATAAAGCAATAAAAATAAAAATGGAAATATTCTTTCTCATAGTTTTAAATTGATTAAGTGGTTATTTTTGGGGAAAATTACAAAAAAACCTTCCATAAAATATGAAAGGTTTAATTTATTTTAAATATTGATGTGAGATTAATATAGGAGTTTGTAATACTCATCCGCCATTCTATCACTTCCGAATTGGATTTTCACATCGTCCATTGCGGTCTGAACGATTTTTCTCCATTGGTTTGGATTTTCGTAATAAGTTGGGATAATTTGATTTTCCAAAACATCATATAGATTGTTAAGGTCAAAATTGTCCTGTTCTACTTGTGGCCAATGGTTGTAATCTGCCTGCGGAACTACGAAAGAATTTTCTCCATTTTTCGCAAATTCTGGAATCCAACCGTCGTCTGTAGAAAGATTTACAGAACCGTTCATAGAAGCCGTCATTCCACTTGTTCCGGAAGCTTCTCTTGGAACTCTTGGATTGTTTAGCCAGATGTCGGAGCCTTGTTTTAGAGATTTGCTTAATGATAATTCGTAACCTGTAAGAACTGCCATGTT
Source organism: uncultured Weeksellaceae bacterium (assembly GCA_963530025.1). Classification (GTDB taxonomy): domain Bacteria; phylum Bacteroidota; class Bacteroidia; order Flavobacteriales; family Weeksellaceae; genus Epilithonimonas. The sequence continues at coordinate 69,203 of CAUSBY010000007.1, read as the reverse complement.
TTTATGGTTCTTGCTTTCCTCGACCAAATTGTTGAAAGTGGAAATCGCGCCATAGTCCATTGGATAAGGCTTTCCAGCCCAGATGATTTGAACCGGATATTTGCTGTTTTCCAACATTTTTCTGAAACGCTCTTTGTCAGCTAAAAGAAGGTCTGCTCTTTTGTAGCCTGCAAAACGTCTTGCCCAAACGATTGTTAGAACACTTGGGTCAAATATTTTTCCTGTCTGGTCAGCAACAATCTTGAATGTTCTTTTCTTAAGATGTTTTTTTCTGTAGTCGAAAAGAGCGTCATCACTTTCGTCTTTGGAATCGTATAAAGGTTTGTCTGCCCAATATTTGAATTCCTGAGCGTTGGTAATGGATTTGATTTCACAGATTCCTGGATATTTGCTCCACATTTCTCTGGAAACTACTCCGTGAAGTTGAGAGACACCATTGGAAATTCTTGACATTCTCAATGCGCAAAGTGAGTGATTGAAACGGTCGTCATTTACACCCTCGATGTTCTTCACTTCATCGATTGTTAATCCGCAGAAGTAAGACATATCGTGGCAAAGGTGGATGTTGTGTTTCTCGTTTCCTGCTTCTTCTGGCGTGTGTGTAGTGAAAACTAATTTTTCTTTTACTTTAGAAAGATCGCCTCCATATTTTCTTAAAAGATAGAATGCTGCTGGTAAACCGTGTGCTTCATTCAAATGATAAACATCTCTCTCGAAGTTCATTTCGTCCAACAATTTCGCTCCACCTTTTCCGAGAAGGATGTACTGAGCTAGTTTTGTAGATTCGTTAGCGTCATATAATCTGTGAGAAATTGTTTTTGAAAGGTGGTCGTTTTCCGGCACGTCAGTACTTAGGAAAAACATTGGACACGTCTTGAAAGTTTCAGGATTCAGATACCATACTTTTACCCAAACCGGAGCATTGTGAATCTCGATCTGGAATTTGATTCCGGTATCTTCTAGAAAGCTGTACATTTTTTTTGTCCAGATTGGATTCAGGGTTTGGTCGGCGTTTCTACTTTGGTCGTAGTAGCCGTATTTCCACAAAATTCCGATTCCTACGAAGTCTTGTTTTAAGTTATAGGCACTTCTCATGTGTGATCCTGCCAGGAAACCAAGCCCGCCACTGTAGATCTTTAGCGCTTGGTCTATGGCGAATTCCATAGAGAAGTATGCGGTTCTTTTGGAGTAGCTTGGATTGATACCATAAGGCATCTTGAAGTTTTTGAAATCCATAGTTCTTTTATATATTTTAAGGTCTTGTCTATAAGGTTGCAAATATAATAAATAGTTTTCGGTTGATACTTGACGATTGTCAGTAGGCTGGTTTGGTGAAAATCAAGTTTTCTGACTCTTTTATCTTGATACTTTATTATTAATTTTAATTCATATAAGTGTTTTGTAATCAATATTTTATTAAATTTAAACAAGCTTAATTTCTAAATAGAATATTATGATTTTTTCTGAAGACCTTAATAAGAATCTCGAGATCTGTGTGGCTTCTAAAAACAAGAAGACGGATGATCTTATAAAATGGTATGACACCATTGGCAAGGCGAACTTGCACGAGCGAGAAGAATATCAGAAAAAAACAGAATTGCTTTTGCTTAATACATTATTCAGTCATTTTCCGGAAATGGAAATCGAAAACCTGACAGGAGAAAGTCCTGATTTTATTATCAATTACAAAGGAAAGAGGATTGGGGTAGAAGTTTCGGAGATTATCAATCATTTTGAACTGAAGAAAAAAGAAAGTTATATTAATCATATCTTTCGTACGGTAGAAAATCTGTTGTCAGAATATAAAAGTCTCTACGGAATCTATCACCTTAATATCGATTATTTTCAAGACGACTTTTATCAACAGCCGGAACAATTAATGAAAGAAATCTCATCTGCAATCACCAATAACAAGAGAACTAAATTTGTTAAATCCATAAGAAGAACGCCCAATCAAAAAGGCGTTCTTTTGTTTTTAGAATACAACTTGTCATTGTTTGATGAGCTCCATTCCGATAAGATATTGGAAGTCATTGAAAAGAAAAATTCTAAATTCCCACTTTATAATAACAAAGCCAAAGAATGCTGGCTTATCCTGGTTTCCAATATGTACAATATTGCTTCGAGGTATAGTTATATCAATGGAAAAGAAGCGCTCAAGGCGGTTAAAAGTCCTTTTACAAAAATTCTACATCTTGAGAATCTTCACAGTCAAATGATGGTAATCAAGTGAGGTTTGTAGATTTGATATTCTGAGTATGATGATTTAATTTTTCTAATTTCACGTATTGATTTAAAGCTGAAAATAGATTGATGTCCTTGGTTTGTTTTTGGTAAAATCAAGCTTGTTTATTTTTAATCACTAGCTATCTATTCTTGAACCTAAGGTTAAATGTTTGTGAAATTTGAGTAACTGTGTTTTTGCTTAGAGGAGATTTGTCAGTGTCTTCTTTATAGGGAAAGTTGAGTTTTTGTCTGTTTTTTACATTTATATTAAGTTTTTGCGACCTGCCCTTTTTTTTATCTCATAAGTTTATATTTGCCTCGTAATGAAAACAAAATGAAATGAAACCAAATTTATTATCTACAATTATGATATTTTTCAAAGGGGTTATTAAAGTTCTTATATTCTTCTTATTTTCTCTTTTGGCAAATGCGCAAACAACAGTAACTTCATCATTTGGAACTCAAAATGGTGTTATAGGACCTACGGGAAGTCCGATTTCATATACCTCTGAACAAACTGCAGGGTTTTATGCTCCCCTTAGGATTTATGCTGGTACAAGATTTACGGTTTCTTCTTCGGGGCCGGCAATTACATCGATATCTATAACTTATGATTCTTCAACATACTTTGGTGCAAGTCAATCGTATGTTGCTGGTGTAAGTAGTAGCTCGACGACTTCTGTAACAGGGACTGGTTCTTCACCTACCAGGACGTTTGCTTTTACCCAAGCGTCAGGAACAAAGTATTTTGCATTAAATGCTTCTGCTCAAACTAGATTGAGTTCTATTTCGGTAACTTATGCTTCTTCTAATACTATTACAACGGGAGCTATTACGGGGTCACCTTTTTGTGTGACTACTACTGCGGGAACAACTGTTAGTGTTCCTTTTACTAGTACGGGTACTTTTAACTCGGGCAATACTTTTACAGCACAGCTTTCCAATGCTTCAGGTGTTTTTACTACGCCACTGAGTACGGCTACAGGAACTAGCCCGATAAATCTCAGCATTCCAGCGAATACTCCTACGGGTACGGGATATAAGATAAGGGTAATATCAAGTAATCCTTCTACGACAGGTACGGAAAGTGCTGCGTTCACTGTCAATTTGGCTAGAAATAGTATTGCTTCGACGACAAGTCAAAGTATTCCGGAAGGGGTGAATGGGACTGCATTAACTGTGACGGAGCAGTCTACTGCTATCTCAAGAGTTTGGAAATATACTACCACTTCGGGAAGTGGTTATACGACTTTTAGTACTGCGCAGACAGGGACAGCTTATACGCCTAATTTTCCTGCAACAGGAACTTATTATGTGGTTTGCGAGAGTACATTTGCTTGTGGGGTGGCTAGGAGTAATGAAGTTATAATTAATGTCGCAAAGCCTACTATTACGATAAGTGGAACACCATCACTATTTACTTATGCCCAATCGCAAGGTCCTTCTGCTAGCCAGTCGGTTACTGTAGCGGGATCAAATCTTGCTGCGAATATTATTTTGGCTGTGCCTAGTGCTAATTGGGAGATCTCGACAAATGCTGGATTTACGGCTCCGGCTTCTGCTATAACTTTAGCAAAAAACGCTTCAAATGCTGTTAGTTCTACCACGATATATATCCGTCTTAAAGCTGGATTATTACAAGGTCAATATGATTTTTCCACAGATGATGATTTTCAGGCGTCGTCTACGAACGCAATTACAAAATTTGTGAATTTGGATGGGGAAGTTACTGAGCCTAAAGCAGAACTGACTGTAAAAGGTGTTTTTGCTGGGGGAACTACTTCTAGTGTTATTCCAAACGGAGATATTACACCTAGTACTCTGGATAATACTGAGTTTGCTGCTCAGAATATAGGAGCTTCTCAGGTCAAAACATTCCGTTTGGAGAATGTGGGTGGTTTGGCTCTGGATATTTCTTCTATTAGCTTGGATAATACCAGTGATTTTTTTGTTACCGCTTCTGCTCCATACAATATTGCAGGGGCGTCTTACCAAGATTTTACGATTACTTTTAGACCTGCTTCTATTGGGAATAGAAACGCTTTGGTTACTATATTAAGTTCTGATCTTACGGATCCTTCTTATACGTTTACATTATTGGGTGTGGGGAGAAATGCAGAGATAGGAGTTGCTGGCAATGGTAATGACATTCCAAATGGCAATACTGCGATCAGTGCGACAAATAATACATTAATAGGTTCTGCGAACGCTAATTCTGCAAATGCAACCACAGCTTCAAAATCATTTGTAATAAGTAATACAGGTAACATTGCTTTAGTTGTTTCTGCTATTAATATTACAGGAGTGGATGCTTCCCAGTTCAGTGTTTCTCCTGTTGCAACTTCTGTTGCAGCGGGTAGTACGGGTACTTTTGTAGTGACTTTCTCTCCATCCTCTGCGGGTATAAAGAATGCTGTAATAAGTATTGCTAATAATGATGCAACAGATAATGAGAATCCTTACACTTTTGCTGTGCAGGGTAATGCATCAAGTTATATAGCTTGTGCTGTGGCTGAGGCTATTAATTACCAAACGGGATTTGAGAGTGCAGAAGATTTTGAACCAGATACCACATATAATAATACTTCAGTAGTTTATACTGGAGCTGCCGGCCAACAATGGGGAACTTACTACGGAACGCCTTCCACCACCACTCCTATTGTAGGGTCTCAGAGTATGCAGATGAGGTGGTATACCACTGCTACGGCTAACAGAGGGTATACTTTTACTAATTTTAATATAAGTAATCCTACCAAAGTTGTTTTTAGTGCGGCCAATACTGCCGGTATCAATGTAATTGTATCTTATTCTGTCAATAATGGTACGACTTGGCTGGGGGATCAGACGTTTACATTGTCCACAACAGCTACAGATTATACCTACAATCTACCGGTATCTATTGCATCTGCAAGAATAAGGTTTTTATTGACCTACACTACCGCTCCTTCGGGAACATCTCGTCTTTATATAGACAATGTACGTATTTATCAGGCTGTGAATAATACAAAGACTTGGAATGGTACAACATGGTCTGGAGATGGTTTGCCACCTACAGCTTCACAAAAGGCGGTCATAAATGGTAATTTTACATTGCCATACACGATAGGAGGTACAACTTATACGACTTTGGAAAGTTGTGAATGTCAGGTCAATGCTGGAAGGGTTATTAATATAGGAACAACTGACGATGTTACTAAAACGAGCGTTCCTGCAAATGTTATAATACAAGGGAAGATAGAGAATAATGGAAATATGGTTTTGGCAAGTGGTTCTAATCTTATACAATTGGATCCATTGGCGGAGAATACTTTTGCTAATAACTTTGTAGCAAAAAGATTTTCTAAACTTCCCAAAATGGGTTATACCTATTGGAGTTCACCGGTGAGTTCTCAGAATCTTTATGTATTCTCTAATGGTGGACAAGTAGGAGGAACGCCAAAGAATAGATTCTGGCTTTATGATGAAGCTTCTAATCTATTCAAAAATACTGGTGCTTTCTTGCTGAATGATTCTTCTGTTTTTGTGCCGGGAAGAGGTTATGCGATACGCGGGATGGATGATTTCGGAGCTACTACGCCGGTGTTGGCACATGATTTTACATTCACTGGAGCGCCTAATAATGGAGACATATCTTTGCCGTCACTGAAGTGGACCAATAATGATAAAGGATACAATCTTGTAGGGAATCCTTACCCTTCCAATATAGATTTTGATGCACTTTACGAGGCTAACTCTGCCAAGATACATCCGATAGCTTACTTCTGGACCAATAATGACCTATCCATTACTCAACAGCAGGCTAACTACGGTGGAAACAACTATGCGATCTATAATCAGATGGGTGGTTCGCCTGCAACATATGTGGAAGGAGATCCGAACGAGCCTTCTTCTGCAACTTTAGCTCCAACCAATGTTATAAGAGTAGGGCAAGGATTTATCATCAAGACACAAGAGGGAATGAATAATCAATCACTTGACTTTACCAATGCTATTAGACTTACGGATAATGGAGTCTTCTTCAATAATAAACTGAAAGTAGAAAAAGATAGATTCTGGTTGAAGATGGTATCGCCTGTCAATATTATCAATACAATATTGCTGGGCTATTCAGCAAAGGCAACGAATGGTTATGAGTTGGCTTTTGATACAGAGTTGTTTCAAATCGGGTCAGATTCTTTCTACTCCTTGTTGGATAGTAAAAAGCTTGGTATCCAAGGAAGGGCTAGCTTTACCAAAGATGATAAGGTAGGGCTTGGGAATGTCTATGTGCAGAATGGAAACTACAAAATTATGGTTGCTGATAAAGAAGGAGTGTTTGCCAATGGACAGTCCATCTATCTGAAAGATAAATTGCTGAATAAAGTTATCGATATTACTAATGCAGATTACACTTTCCAAGCTGTGAAAGGAACTGACCATACGCGTTTCGAAATTCTTTATAAACCGGAAGATATACTAAGTGTAAGTGCTAATTCTAAATCTGACCTAGTTGTTTATAAAGACCAAAACGTTCAAGTTGTAAAATCGTCTAAGAAACTGGGTAAGATCGAGATTTATGACGCGTCAGGGAAACTTGTTCGGACTTTGGATGTCAATGGGGCAGAGGTCAAAATAGATACCAGCGCATTCTTAAATGGCGTATATATTCTGAAGGTTGAAAACTCTGGAGATTTAAAAACAAAGAAATTTATCAAGTAAAATAATCATATTCGATACAACTTAGGCCTTTCAAAGTTCAAAACTTTGAAAGGCTTTTTTTTTGGTTGATTGTATTGGATTTGTTCACTGATATTCTTTGGCTTATGTAATATTAGAAGAAATTAGGTATAGTTGTGTCTTTAATTTTGATAGAAATTGTTTGTATAAGCCTATTTATGATAAATCAATTGTCATAAATGGGCAAATGTTACCTATTGTTTTCGCTATTACTAAATATTTTTCAAAAATCATTGATTACAATGTGAACTAAATGCTAATTTTATTGAAGTATCGATAAAAATAAAAATTATTTCTTTCACGATATGTATTAATATGTTAATTTTGTGAAATTATATATGATAAATAATTTGTTATGAAAATAAAATTACTAACTAGAGGTCAGAGGGTTGATCTAAGGAATAGGTTTTTGCTGTTTCTAATGATGGTTGCGGCCATCGGAGGGTGGGGGCAGACTGTATTTACAGAAACTATGGGGACTGGTACAGGAACATCTACAATTGCAGCAACAGTTTTTGATAACTCAGCGACATTGGGTTATAATGGTACAGGTGATACAAGAACTACTTCAGCTTCTTCAACTTATACTGGTGCTTCTGGAGGAAAGAATGTGTTCATTACAAGTACTACTGGTACTTATTTTACAATATATAATATCAATTCTTCTGCGTATACCAATTTGCAACTGACTTTTGGCCTCGCAAAAAGTACTGCAGCGGGTACTGCTTTAACATCTACTCAATTTGTTGTTGAGGTTGCTACGGATTATGTTCCAGGAACCAATACAGGGACTTTTACAGCATTAACTTTTGCTAATGTTTCTACGGCAGCTAATGCGTGGTCGTTAATCAGTCCTACTGGTACCATTCCTTCCAGTACAACTTTGGCTATCCGATTTAGACAAGCTTCAACAACGCATCAAGTTAGAATAGATGATGTGAAATTAACAGGAGATAGTTCTTCATCTAATACAATCACAACATCTACGACGATAGCAGGAAGTCCTTTTTGTGTAACTTCCACAACAGGATCCGCTGTTTCTGTAGGTTTTACCAGTGTAGGTACTTTTACAGCTGGGAATGTTTATACAGCGCAGCTTTCCAATGCTTCAGGTAGTTTTACCGCTCCTGTGGCTATAGGCACTTTAACAAGTGTTGCTAACTCTGGGACAATATCAGCTACTATTCCAGCTAATACAGCTACGGGAACAGGTTATAGAATAAGAGTAGTGTCTAGCACGCCTTCGACAACTGGTTCTAACAATGGTTCAAATCTTGTGGTCAATCTTGCAAGAAACAGTATTGCGGCAACAACAGACCAGAACATTTTAACTAATGCTAACGGGACGGCTTTAACTGTTGCGGAGCAATCTACTGCCAGTTCAAGGGAATGGAAATATACGACTACATCTGGTAGTGGTTATGTTTCTTTTGGAACATTGCAAACGGGAACGTCATATACTCCTAATTTTTCTGCTCCAGGTACCTATTATGTAGTATGTCAAAGTACTTTCGCGTGTGGAACGGCTACAAGTAATGAAGTGAAGATTACTGTTGTGAGTCCGCCGGCGAATGATTTGTGTGCTAGTTCTGCAAATGTAGTTGTCAATGCGGCGGCTATTAATGGATCGTTGCTTGGAGCTAGTAAGACGGCGCCATTTACATCAGCTGCTACTGTTAATGATGTTTGGTATAAGTTTACTGCAGTGTTTCCTGCTAGTTATACTGTTAGCGTTGGAGGGTTTAGTGGTGATGTTGATGTTGAGTTATATAATACAGAATGTCCTGCAAGTACGACTAGCTATATAGCAAGAGGTATTTCTTCTTCAACACCGGAGATTATGACTGCTACATTAACTCCAGGTACTTATTACATTAGAGTATATAGTGTGAATTCGGCGGCATCTACTTCTAATTTTACAATTTCTGTGGTATCGCCTCCTTCTTTGTCTACAAGTGTTTCTACTTTGGATTTTGGAGATGTTGTGAAAGGAACTAGTTCTGTTGGTCAAAGTTTTGATCTGTCTGGTTATTTCCTTACGGGTTCTCCTGCTAAGATTATAGTGGATACTCCAACAGATTATGAGGTATCCTTGGATAATACCAATTGGAGTGATACTTTGGAGATAGAAGATACGGATGCGAACACGGCTATCAATACTACAATATATGTAAGATTCAATACTGCGGCTATATGTGGGGTATCTTCTGGTGAGAAGATTACATTCTCCGGAGGCGGAGTTTCTTCTCTTCCGACAATTGCTTTGGCAGCTAATTCTTATGTGCCTTCTGTGATTGCAAAAGCTGCAACATCTGTTACCAATAGGACTTTTATATCCAATTGGAAAACTGAGGAAAGTGCTACACAATATACACTAGATGTCTATACAAAAACAGGAGGTGTAAGCCAGGCTGTAAACGAGACATTTACATGGGCAAGTAATGGTACTGGTGGAAATAGTGGTGGCTGGTCTGGTAATGTTGCATCAGCTACTATTAGTGCTTCGGATTTATCTGGGTGGACAATTGCTTCGGGATATAAAGGAGATGGTTCTGCAAAAGTAGGAACAAGTTCTGCAAGAGGCTCTTTGACTACACCGGCATTAGGCTTTGCTGGGAATGGAACTTTGACGTTTAGAGCTGGAGCTTGGGCTGGCGATAGTACCAATTTGGTGCTTGAAATAACTGGTGGTGGTACTTTGTCTGTGACATCTGTAACAATGCTTAATTCTGCTTTCTCTTCTTATACTGTTGATATCACGGGAGCAACTGCTGCTACAAGAATAGCATTTCGTGGTAATGCTGCAAGTAGCTCCAGGTTTTTCCTAGATGATGTGAATGTTGTGATTGATTCTGTAGTAAAAACGCCGGTAGCTGGTTCTCCTTTTACAATTACTGCACCAACAACTTCACAAACGATTACAGGATTAAGTCCTAATACAAATTACTATTATAATGTTAATGTGCTTAATGGCTCTTGTGTTTCGGAAGATTCTAATGAGGTAAGTGTCATTACAAAGAATGCTGTCGTATGGGATGGGGTGGCTTGGAGTAACGTAACTGGGCCAACATCATTGTTAGATGCTGAGATTACCGGATATTATAATCTGACCACGAGCTTCGAGGTGAACAATCTTAGTATTGCTGATACAGGTTCATTGACGATTCAGGCAGACACAGATGTTATAGTTCATGGTGAGGTCATTATTCCTGCTGATAACAAGATAACTTTGGAAAGCGATGCGAATCTTGTGCAAACAACGGTAGGTGAAGATGGAAACACGGCTAATTACTCTATCATTGTAAAAAGAAACTCATCATTGCCAACAAAAGGTTATACCTTCTGGAGTTCGCCGGTAAGTGGGCAGAATCTATATAATTTTTCTAATGGATATAACCAGGCATCAACAACGGATACTGGAACGCCTTGGAACAGGTTTTATGTCTATAATGAGGCTACGGACTATTTTGTGACGAAAATTGCTGGAGAGATAGAGCTTAATAGTACATCTGTATTTGATGCAGGAAGAGGTTATGCTATCAAGGGAATGAACAGCTTTGGGAATGATTTCCCATATACAGGTAATGAGTTCTCTTTTACTGGTAAGATGAACAATGGGACACTGTATTCCCAAAAACTGAATAACTCGTGTACTGTAGAAGAAGGATGTGAGAAAGGATATAACCTTGTAGGGAATCCTTATCCATCAAGTATAGATTTCGAGGCATTATATGCTGCGAACTCTTCCAAAATCTATGGGACAGCATATTTCTGGACCAATAATGATATTACCGTAACACAACAGGCGGGTACAGGTTATAGTGGAAATAACTATGCGATATATAATTTAAGTGGGGGTACGCCTGCTGTAGATCCTGACCCAAATCAAGGAAATGGATTTGAGGTTCCAAATGGAATTATCAAACTTGGACAAGGTTTCATTGTGAAATCAAAAGTTGCAGGTAAGGGACAATCTTTAGAATTCAATAATGATATCAGGTTGGGTTATGATTCTGGAGCTGTTTTCTACAACAATAGAAAAGCTGAGAAAAACCGTTTCTGGTTGACGCTTACTTCTCCAGCTAATGTAGCTAATAGTATCTTGGTGGCATATATTCCAGAAGCTACAAATGATTTTGAGGTTAACTATGACGGAGAATTGTTCGTGATTGGTTCAGATTCTTTCTACTCTATCTTAGGAAGCAAGAAGTTGGCGATACAAGGTAAAGCGGATTTCAATGCGGATGATAAAGTGGCTTTAGGAAATGTTTATTCTAAAAACGGAGAGTACAAGATCTCTATCAAAGATAAAGAAGGTATCTTCAAATCTGGTCAGAGCATATATCTTAAAGATAAAGTCCTTAACAAAGTGGTGAACTTGTCACAAGGAGATTATGTCTTCCAAGGTGTGAAAGGTACAGATGCTACACGTTTCGAGATTGTTTACAAAGAGGATGCTGTTCTTGCTGCGGATAATGCTTCTAAATCTGGCTTCAGTGTTTACAAAGATGGAAACAGCTATGTAATTACTTCTTCTAAGAAGCTAGGTAAAGTAGAGGTTTATGATACGGCTGGAAGATTAATGACGGCATTGAGTACAAATGAAACAACTGTAAGAATAGATGCTTCTGCATTCTCTAGTGGGGTTTATATCTTGAAAGTTGAAAACTCAGGAGATGTAAAAACCAAAAAAGTGATCAAATAAAAGACTGATATTTCAGTTCTACATAAAACCGCCTTGTATAGATATCTATACAAGGCGGTTTGTTTTTGTTGATATATGGCTGTGGTTCGTTTGTGATATGATGACACACTCGGTCAGGTGTGTGTGCTACACATTATCGGGTGTGTCTGACGCACATTGTCGGGTGTGTTATACACACTTTGTAAAGTGTGTGTGTTTCTATCTAACGGTTAAGAGCTTGTCGAAAGTTATTGTTCTGGGGGTTTTAAGGTTTTTACTGCCTGGGGAGAACTGGGTGAGTATTTCTAACGTATAGTCACCCGACGGAAGTTCCGGAATTATCAATATCAATTGGGATGGGTAGTTTGTTACGATATCTGCTGGGTCTACCGCTATTCGTTTGTTGTCTTTTTTATTGATGAAAAATACACCGGTCTGTGATTTCTCACCAATGACTTTTATTTTGGAGCCTGATATTTTCAGATTTCGGCCTGGTGTAAGCAGGTTGTTTGTGCTATTGCTTTTAATGTCCTGTACCTCTGTGATCTTTGCTCCGAATGTTATTAAGCCAAGGATTTCCACTTCCGTATTATGGAGTTCTAATCTAAGTTTTTCTCCTTGATTTAGTTGTACTATAAGGTTGTGTTTCTTTGGGTTGAAGGTTTCTTTCGGACTATCGAAAACCCCTTTTATTGCTATGCTAGCAGTGAAATATCCGGTATTGATGGAATATCCGTCACATAATAGGTATGTCATTTCTTTAAGGAAAAGTTCTGTGGCGTACTGCATTGCTTCGGTGGATATGTTTGCGCCGCCGCGGCCAGTTGCGGACTCGCAGACTTCTTTTATGTCCAAACTGCGCTCGCTCAGAACGCGGGCAATCAGGTCGTTGGTATTTTCAACGGTCAGAAGATTGTCATGTAGATATGCCTTGATTTTGTGTCGTAAAGTATCTTTCATCGTTTGTGAGATTTTGTGATTTTGTAAAATTATAGATATGCTATTGATTATGAAAATGGCTATATGTTTTTCTTGGCCTATGGAATATGCTACAAGCCATATTTTTGCAAGGAGGCTAAAATGAATAAAGCAACAAAGTGAAATTATTATTGAAAAATATTTAAAGTATAGTATTTATGGGGTGTTTTATGTTATAGATAAATTAAACGCTTATTTGATTTGTGTTATATAATATTCTTTATTTAATACATAATTAAAAATAATTTAACTTTTTTGATTATGTATTTAAAAAATAATTAATTTAGCGGGCTCGTTTCAAGTGACTTATGTGTTTGAAATAATACACTAAAATGTTGCTTTTTACGAATTGTTTTCTTTGATGAAATGCCTATTGATAAGGTATTCCATTAGATTGTATAGTGAATAATATAATAAACATCATATGAGAAAAAAATTATTAAATGACCAAGGTTTGGTTCATATCTTGAAAAGATATCTTTTCCTTGCTGCTTTACTTTTGATGGCTAATGTTTGGGGGCAAGTGAATGTGACAACTTTGCCGCAAACGTATTCCCAAGACTTTAATGGATTGAGTACTACGGCAACAACGTTTTCAAATAATAGTACTTTGACTGGTTGGTATATTAGTTCTAGTACTTTGGCTATCTCCGATGGTAATGCTAATGCTAATAGTTGTTATAATTATGGAACAAGTAATGCCACGGATAGGAGTATTGGTGCTTTGTCAACAAGTACAACCCATAATTTTGGAGTAAGGATTAAGAATAATTCTACTGTGGCAATTGCTTCACTTGATATTGCTTTCAATGGTGAGCAATGGAGACAGAACTCTACTGCGCAGACACTTGTTTTTGATTACCAAATAAGTTCTAGCGCTATTACAAGTTTGACAGGCGGGACATGGACCACTGCGTCAACTTTTGATTATACAGGTACCGTTACTGGAACTGCGGGGCCTTTAGATGGTAACCTTTCTGCTAATAGAACTGCGAAATCAGGGACTTTGACAGTAAGTGTTCCTGCTGGCTCAGAGATTTTTTTAAGATGGACTAAATCAGGGTCTTCAAGTTCGGGACTGGCAATTGATGATTTATCCATTACAGCGAAATCTGCTGGGATTACTTCTGCTACATCAGGAAACTGGGCAGATGGTTCTACTTGGGTTGGGGGAGTTGCTCCAACATCTTCTCAGAACGCTATCATTGCTTCCGGTCATACTGTTACAGTTGCGTCTGCAGTTACACGTAATAGTGGGACAACAACAACTGTTGTGGGAACATTGGCTGCTGGCGCTACATATACCAATAATGGTACAACTACTGTTAACGGAACATTTCAGATCAATGCTGGAGGTTATGCTGATGGTACTGCCAACCTAACTTATGGAACATCTGGAACTCTAGTATTTAATCATTCACCTAATGGGGTTTATGGGGTTAGTGGTGGTAGTTATTGGCCAGCTACAAACGGGCCTGTAAATGTTACATTGAATGCCAATAGTCCAATTAATCTCGGGTTTGCAAGAACAGTGACGGGAACGTTCTCAACTTCTGCGGCTTTGACTGGAGCATCCAATCTTACAATCAACGGAACTAATCAGATCAACAGTACATCAGCATCTTTTGATTCTGCTGTGGTTTATGGAGCTTCGTCTACATTGGTATATAATTCTGGTTCTACTTTTTACAGAGGTAACGAATGGAATAATAGTCCTAATAATGTTACGCTTCAAAATAGTACAACGCTTAATTACCCTAATGGTTGGGGAGCAATTACTCGGACATTAAATGGTAATCTTAGTGTAGGAACTGGTTCTGCATTATATATGGATTGGGGTTCACCATCTCCGGGTGTTGGTACTTTGACAGTTAAAGGGAATGTTTTGGCTAACGGAAATATATCTCTTGGTAATCAGTCGGGAGGTGATCTTGTGATTGGTGGAAACTTTACCAATATAGCTACTTTTAACGCCAATGGAAGAAAGGTTACATTCAACGGTAGTACAAGTCAGTCTATTACAGGGGCTACGACATTTGCATATTTAGAGTATAATAGTACCACAGGAACTAATGTGCTTACCGTTAATAATGATATAACTGTTAGTAATGAACTGAGATTTACAACAGGCCTTGTAAGCTTGGCTTCTGGGGTTAATGTGAATATTGCAAACAATGCATCTATAGTTGCAACATCTGGTAATTTCAATAGTGCAAGTACCAATGGAACAATTAATTTCTTAGGAACGGGAACTACTACTGGAACGATTAATTTTTACCCAGCTGTTGTACAAACACCAAGTGGTTTGTCGGGGGTGTCATATTCTACAGGTTCAACGATTCAAAATACATTGACACTGAATAGTAATAGTTATGTTACAAGTGCTCCAAAATATGCATCAGGTTCTACTTTGATTTATAATAATACAGGAACCTATGCCAGAGGAGTTGAATGGGGCTCTGTAGGAACAACTTTTCCTGCTAATGGTTACCCTCATCATGTGACAGTTCAGAACGGAACAACACTTAATATAGAAACTGGATTAACAGGTACTTTGCGTGCTAATGGTAATCTTAACCTTGGAGTTGCTGCAAGTGCAGGAAGTCTGAATATGCAAAATACGGGTAATCCTCTAGAGATAAAAGGAAATGTAAACTTAGGGAATACAACAGGGACATCCACTTTAACTTTATCAACAAACGTTGGAGGAGATCTTTCTATTGCTGGTAACTGGGTAAAGAATGCTGCCAATGGTGTTTTGGTAAGCAATAGTAGAGCGGTGACTTTCAATGGTTCATCTGCTCAGACCTTGACGGGTGCTACAACTTTTGACTATTTAACACTTAATAATTCTACAGGACTTACTTTGAACAATGCGATTATAGTAAATCAGGCTCTTAATTTGACATCTGGGAAAATCACTCTAGGTGCCAATGACCTTACTATTGGTGCAAGTGGTAGTATTTCTGGAGGATCAACATCTAATTATGTTGTGACTAATAGTACAGGTACTTTAAAGTGGCTAGCTGTTGGTAGTACTGATAAGACTTTCCCTGTTGGTAGAGATACTACATATTATGCGCCCGTAACTATTAAAAATACTACGGGAACATCCGATATATCTGTAAGAGTGAATGCTACAATCACCAATGCGGTGTATGTCTCTGGTAGTGTTGTTACACAAGAGTGGTTGGTGAATTCTTCTGCAGCTACTACAGCTACGATTACACCGGCATGGGCAGGAGCAAAACAACCTAGTGCTATTACGAATCCAGGTCCTGGGGAATTGGGTAATTATGTGGGTTCATATACTGTTTATCCGACTTCATTGGTTGCAACGCCTCAAAACCAAACCACGGCTACTGGTGTTGCGATTTCAAGTGGAAACAATTATATAGTTGTAGGTTCTACGGGAGCTGTTTACACTGCCCCTCCAGCAAATGATACTTGTAGTAATGCAATAGCTTTGATTGTGAATGATCCTGTCACACATGGGACGTTAAATGGAGCGACAAAGACGGGTTCAAGTACTTATCCAGATGTTTTCTATAAATTCACGCCAAGTGTTACAGGAACTTATAGTATAACAATTAATAACTTCAGTACTGGAGATAGGGATCTTTATGTTTATACATCTTGTCCATCAACAGTGCCAGGAACTAGTGTATATAATGGGGCGACATCATCTACAACATCTGAGGTTATCACTAATACATTTACAAGTGGTACCACTTATTATATTGCTGTTTACGATTATCAAGCGGTAAAAGGAACTTTTGATATTCGCATCACTGCTAATCCTATTATTACTGCTAACCCAACATCTATAGCTTTTGGTACAGTTAATTTCGGTTCTGCTACTAGTCAAAGTTTTAATTTGTCAGCTGATTTGTTGACGGTAGATTCTAATCCAGCTAATAATAAGATTACGGTAACTGCACCTACAGGATATAAAGTGTCTTTAAATAATACAACTTGGTCTGCTTCTGTGGATATGCCTTATACGACAAGTTCTTTAGCTTCTACACCAATCTATGTGATTATTGATGAAACGGTGGCTTGTGGAGTGGCTTCAGGTAATGTGACATTTGCAACAGCTAATTTACTTACATCGCCTACAGTTGCACTTACTGCAGATTTTGTTATTCCGGCATCTACTACTTCTGCTGGAACAGATATTACAGCAACTACATTTACGGCAAACTGGTCACCAGTAAGCGGAGTAAGTGGCTATGAGCTGGATGTTTATACGTTAACAACAGGTATATCTACGCTTACTAATGGTTTTGATGCTGGAACGACAGCACCTAGTGGTTGGGCATATACAGGTATTGGAAGTACTTATACTTCGGCAACAAATTATGGACAATCATCTCCATCGATTAGTTTTGATACTACAACAGATAAAGTATTAACACCTGTGCTTTCTGGAAGTGCTACGGAATTGAAGTTTTGGATTAAGGGGCAGGGAACTGCCGCGTCAAGCGATTTTAGAATAAGAGGATGGGATTCTGTTAATTCTCAATGGGTGGTAATTCAGAATATAACCAATTCTATTCCTACAACAGGAACAACGATTACTTATAATGCTTCTACGACACCTGCATTACCAGCGAATATTACGCAGTTTGAATTTTATTACAACTTAAAAACTTCTGGAAATGTAGCTTTAGATGATATTAATATAACATATAACTCTATTGTTGAACATCCTGTTACAGGATATTACCCAAAACAAATTACAGGAGCATCAACTGTTTCTCAGATTGTTTCTGGACTTGCACCGAATACTATTTACCATTATAGAGTGAACGCAGTTGCAGGTTCTTGTAAGTCTTCCGACTCTAATGTTCAAACCGTGTTGACAAACAATACTGTAATATGGAATAATAATGCTTGGTCAAATATCACAGGACCAACATCTACGTTAGATGCAATTGTGAGAGGAGCGTATGCTACGGCTGCTTCTGGAAATATTACGACAAAAGATCTTACAGTAGAAAATACTGGTAGCTTAACAATCGGAAATAATAGTTCTGTAAAAGTAGAAGGTGTACTTACTATTAATAACAATGTTGCGAAAGATAACTTTGTCATCTTAACGGGCGGTAATCTATTACAGACTAGTACTACTGCAAATACTGCAAACGGAATAATTCAGGCTCAGCGTTCGGTAACAGGTATTAATAATGACCTTGCCACGGCTATGGATTATGTTTACTGGAGTTCGCCAGTAAGTGGACAGACAACGACAGGTTCAACCGGATTTTCTCCAGGAACACCAGCGAATAGATTCTATGAGTATAATCAGTCCAAGGATACCTTCAAAGCGACAACAGATGCTACTTTTGTGGCTGGAAAAGGTTATGCTGTAAGGGCTGAAACCGGTTTGAATCCTGATACGAATGCTAACTATATAGATGGTTATGCGAAAACTTATAAATTCAGTGGAGTTCCAAATAATGGCGATATTACTTTCGGTCTTACTCGTACTCAGACAAGTACTGCTACTTCTGGAGTAGGATTGGGCTTCAATATGATCGGTAATCCTTACCCGTCGAATATAAATTTTGAAGAACTGTATACTGCTAATAGTAGTGTGATATATAATACTGCATATTTCTGGACAAACAATGTATTTACAGCTACGCAAGGAGGTGCTGGATATGCTCAAAATAATTATGCGGTATATAATGGAACAGGAGGTAATGCTGCTACCACAGCGGCGGGAGGTTCTGGAGATACAACGGTTCCTGATGGTGTCGTAAGTGTTGGGCAAGGATTTATTGTTCAGGCGAAAAATCAAGGAACTTCTAGTTTGAACTTTAAGAATAGTTATTCTACGGGACATGATCTTAGGATGGCGGGTAGTAGTCATTTCTTCCAAAAACAATCATCGGAATCTAAAAACCGTTTCTGGATCAAATTGAAATCTCCAAATAACTTGACTAATACACAGCTTATAGGATATGTGTCTGGTGCAAGTAATGGTTTTGAGCAAGATTACGATGCTGAGGCCTTGTCTACAAGTTCGGATGTGTTCTATTCAGTATTGGGAAGTAGGCAATTACTAATCCAAGGACGTTCAGATGATTTTATCACGAGTGATGTAGTTCCTATCGGAGCAAACTTCTATCAAGATGGAACATATAGCATAGGTCTGGAAAAAGTAGAGGGTATCTTTGGGAATGGTCAGAAGGTTTATTTAAAAGATAATTTACTTAGTAAGACTATTGATTTGTCACAAGGAGATTATAGTTTCTCGGCTAGTAAAGGCCTTAACAATACAAGATTTGAGATTGTTTACAAAGGAAATGATGTTTTAGGAGTTGGTGATTTATCTAAATCGAATTTCTCGGTTTATAGAGATGGAGGGAACTATGTAATCAATTCAACAAAGAAATTAGGAAAAGTAGAAGTTTATGATGCATCTGGAAGAATGATAAGAAGCTTCACATCTACAGAAACTACAATGAGAATTGATATGAGTGATGTCTCTAATGGAATATATATTCTTAAAGTTGAAAATTCTGGAGAAACAAAAACGAAAAAAATAATAAAATAATTAACATACTATTTAAATAAAAAAGGTCAAAACATTTGTTTTGACCTTTTTTATTTTGTTGACATACCTTTTTTTTATCAAACCTATCAGAATTATTAATTTCTGTTTCAATGGGTTTGGTTGTTTTAAAAAATATATTATTAAATGCCGATAGAATGTAAGTTTATTAGTTAAATTGATGATGTTTAGATTTTTATAATTAAATAACTGTTTGATTTATTTTTGTAAAATTATAATTAATTAACATTTTTTATTTAAAAAATAATTTAATTATTAAATAAATTCAAAAAAAATTATACATTTGCTTGTTGATATTATTATTATTCTTAAAAAGATTGTTTTAAAATTAAAAACACAACCTATGATGAAAAAATTTACTCTATCTACTGGAGGGGCTTTCTTGGGCTCTTTGAATTTTAAGATTGTTTTAGTTTTTATGCTTACTTTTTTGTCATTTATTGGAATGATGGGACAAGTAAGTGTTGCTGCTACATTGGGAACTGCTTCTGGATCATATTCGACTGTGAATGCTGCTTTTACAGCTATTAATGCAGGAACGCATCGCGGGGTTGTTACAATTACGGTTACTGCTAACACTACCGAGCCAGCAACGCCAGTTCAGCTTTTAGCCAGTGGTACAGGGTCTTCTTCTTATACGGGTATTACCATAAAACCAGGAAGCGCAGGAATTGTCATGACGGGTACAGCTTCATCAGGAAGAGGTGTTTTAGAATTGGTTGGAGCGGATAATGTAACTATAGATGGTAGTTATAATGGTACGACTTCTAAAGATCTTACTATACAAAGAGCAGCATCTACTACAACTTATCAATCAATCATAAGGGTGTCTTCGAATTCTACAACAGGAGCGAATGGTGCTAATAATATCACTATTAAAAACTGTAATATAATAGGTTCTCGTAACAGTGCGTCTGAATCAACAGGATATAGTTTTGGGATTGTTTTTGTTGATGGTACATCTGCGGTTGCTACTGCTGCGCCGACAGGTAACTATTCTAGTTTGAATACAATTATTCAGAATAATACTATAACTAGAGCTTGGAATGGTATATATGCAGCTGGAGGTTCGTTGACATATCCTAATACAGGGCTACAGATTATTGGTAATGTAATTGGAAGTGCAACATCAGCAAACAATATAGGACTAAGAGGTGTATTCATATCAAATACAGCTACATCAAGTGGAGGAGCTATTATTGAAGGTAATGACATAAGAGTTGGAGATTATACAACGGGTGGTGGATATTCTGCAACTATTTCAGGTATTGAAGTGGGAACTTCTAACAATGGATTCATTATTAGAAAAAATAATATCCACGATATTAACCAGCCGACAACTATTGGTTATGGTGCGCATGGTATATATGTTACTGGTTCAACTAATAATACTTCTTCGACCATAGAGAATAATTTCATCAGAGATATCAAAATGTATATTTATCATGATATAACCACCAATGATGTCTATGTTCCTGCCGGAGTTTTTTTTAATGCTGGTGCAACAGGAGTGAATTTTAATCATAACACAATAGTTATGAACTCTCAACTGGTTGCTTCTACTGCTTATTCTTCTTTTTGCGTGAATGCATCTGTTAATGGAGTTCGGTTTAACACATTTTACAATAATATCTTAGTCAATAATCATACTTCAACGTCTGCTTATGGTTTTTACACTAATTCTACGGCTAATATTTCAGGAGGTTCAGTAAATAATAATGATTATTACGTTCCTGGAGGAAATGTTGGATATTATAACGGCTCTAATCAGACATTTGCAAGCTGGAAATCTAATACAGGCAAAGATGCTGCTGCACAAAATGCCAATCCTCCTTTTGTATCAACATCTGACCTGCATCTAAATATTGCTGGAAGTACAATTTCTAGTTTTGAACAACAAGGTTCTGCTAGTGCTGGGGTGACTACTGATATAGATGGTGACTTACGCCCTAATTCGGGAACTACTAATCCCGATATAGGTGCGGATGAAGTTATAGTAAGTTCCGTTGTACCAACTATTACTCTTTCATCTAATAATATAATAGCAGGAAATATTGTGCAAAATACAAACAATAATGTTTTGTATAGTTTTGCAATAGGTGTTGCTAATAATAATACGTCCCTTACGGGTCTTACTGCAACTACAAGTGGGACTTATGCTTCCGCAGATCTTACCAATCTGAAAGTTTGGTATCAAACAAGCTCAACTTTTAATTCTGGGACCGCTACTTTGTTATCTACACTTACTACGCCGGGAGTGGCGGGCTCTAAAACTTTTCCATCATTTGTTTCACAAGGAATAGCTTCTGGAGCAACAGGTTATATATTTATGACGGCTGATGTACCTTGCTTGGCTACTGCAGGTAATGTAGTTGCGATAAATGCTATTACCTCCTCTAATACTACTTTCTCAACAGGTACTGTATCTGGAACTCCTAGTGCAGGGAACTCCCAAGCTATATCTTTGGCAACTCCTAACAATGTAACTTCTCCAGCGGCTACTGTTGCAAATGCATCTTCTGTAATTTCCTGGGTCAATCCAATGGGTTGTTATACTGAGGTTTTGATTGTTGCAAGAGCTGTTTCTGCTAATGATGGAACGCCTTCAGGTGATGGTTCTGCCTATACTGCAAATTTAACATATGGTTCTGGTACAGCTTTGGGAAGTGGTTTTGTGGTTTATAAAGGTTCTGCTTCTTCGCAAACAATATCAGGTCTTACAAACGGGACAGCTTATTACTATAAATTATATACTAGAAATGGAACCAACTGGAGTAGCGGTATAGAAATAAATAGAACACCTTCTATGTATTGTGCACCAGCTATGACTTCGGTGTCTGCAAGCGGGGATTATATAGCTAATGTTACATTTGCAGGAATCAACAACAATTCAGGTGATACTGCTACAGATTATACCTATTATACGACTCCTTCAGCAAGTGTAAATGAGTCAACTTCTTATCCTATATCACTGTTGGCAGGGGGGACTTCTTCAACTTATGCACAGCAATTTGGGGTTTGGATAGATTATAACCATAATGGTGTATTTACAGATGCTGGCGAATTTGTTTTTGCTACTACGACTGCTACTTTTAGCCCAACGGCTTCTACTGGTTCCATAGCTATACCAGCAATTTCGGCTTCGGTTTTGGCAGGTAAGACAAGAATGCGTGTAGGTTCTAATTACAATACGGCGGTAGCTTCTACTAATTCTTGTGTTGGAGCATCAAGTTTTGGTGAATATGAAGATTATGATATAACGATTTCAGCGTTGCCTGCCTGTGCTACGCCTATTGCACCGACTGCTTTAAATCTTTCTCAAACTAGTGTTAGCAGTTCTGCTGGAACATTCACAGCATCTACGAGTACCGGCTATATCGTTGTTAGAAGTACTACTTCTACATTGTCTGCTAATCCTGTAAATGGAACAACCTATACAACTAGTTCTGTAATTGGTGGAGGTAATGTAATCTCTGTAGGAACTTCCAGTACATTTTCAGACACGAGTCTTGTAACGGGGACGCCGTATTATTATTTTGTTTATGCTTATAACAATACAGCTTGTAGTGGCGGACCTACTTATTCCACCGCAGCTTTGATAGGAAATATTACACTTGCTTGTCCATCATTCAACTCAGTCATTTCAATAGGTGGTAGTACGACAACGGCTGGTAGTGTTTATCCATCATTAACAGCTGCTATTGCAGATTTATCAAGTTGTGGTATTGCCCAACCGACAACTTTGTCCTTGAATAGTAGTTATGTCTCTAGTGCTGAAACGTTCCCAATCGTAATACCAAATATTTCTGGTGCAAGTTCGACCAATACACTTACCATAAAACCAGCAAGTGGTGTAAGCCCTATAATCACTTCAGTATTGGCAAATAATGCAATCATTCGGTTAAATGGTTCCCAGTATGTTATAATAGACGGAAGTAATACAGTCGGGGGTGTTACAAAAGATATGACAATTAGGAATACTTCTACTACTGGGAATGCCGTGTTGTTTATTAATGGAGCATCTAATAATACAGTTAAGAATAATGTTATAAATGCTGTTCCCTCTTCTTCTGCAACATATTTAGGGGTTGTTACTTTTTCTACTGCGAGTGCTTCTTCTGGAAATAATAATAATACAATACGAAACAATAATATAACTCCCCCGTCTACTACATTGCCATATATAGGAGTTTATAATTATGGGTCTAGTACGGCTCTTCAAAATACGGGAAATTCTATTGTAGAAAATAATATTTACAATTTTTCCATGGCGGGTGTTTATGATGATGGATATTCTTCAGGATATATTTATGATGGTAATAATATTTATGGTACTATAACGCAAACTACCAATACCGCATTATATGGTATTTTCCTAGGAGATACTAATATATATAGTCCTATTATTAGAAATAATAAGATTTATGATTTAAAAACGACTAATACAAATACTTCTACCACAACGGGTACCGGTTATTTGCATGGTATAGATATTTATGATATTGCATCTGGTAGTACATGTTATATATATAATAATATGATTAGCTTATCGGGTAATGGAGCGGGTGCGCCAGGAATACGCATAGCTGGTATTGCGGATGAAAGTACTGCAGGTACATCTTATATCTATTACAACTCAGTGAGTATTAGTGGAGCTGCTACCTCTACAAACGTATCCTTTGCATATTTAAAGAATTATACCAATACTTCTGTGTTGTTAAATAATATATTTTCAAATGTACGTCTATCTACAGGCTCAGGCTCTCAATATGCTATTGGATTAACGGCAGATGCAGGAAGTTTTACATCTGATTATAATGATTTTTATAGTTCGGGAAATACAAATAATATTTTAGGTTCTACAGCTACTACAAACCGTACAACTATTGCCGCTTGGCAAACAGCAACAACTCAAGATTCTCATTCTATTAATTCATTGCCTCAGTTTGTGTCTGCGACAGATTTGCATATAACGGCTTCAGCATGTACAGCTTTGGAAAGTGCAGGAACACCAATAGTGGGCTTTGCTAATGATATTGATAATGACGTAAGATCAGCAGCTACACCGGATATTGGTGCGGATGAATTTAGTGGAAATATTCCTCCAAAAGTGGTATCTGTAGTTGCGGGAAGTAATTGTGGGGTAGGTACTGTATCTTTAACGGCAAATGGAAGTACTACTGGTGCTACTATAACAGAATATAGATGGTATTCTGCCTCTACTGGCGGTACTCTTGTTGGAACTTCCACTACTAATGTATGGACAACACCTTCTATTTCTACTACGACCAATTATTATGTAGTTGCATATAATGGATGTGAATCTGAAACCAGAACGCTAGTAACTGCTACAATTAATCCTGCCCCTACAGCTATATCTGTTTCAACAACAACATCTCCGGTTGGTGGTGATGCTTGTACAACGGACTATGTGAAATTAGAAGCTACAGGAGGATTGGTTTCAGCTAGCTCTCCTGCTATAATAGGCACAGGGACATCTGTTGCAGGAACAACAGCATATCCTAATCCTTTAAGTGCATATTATGGAGGAGTGAAGCATCAGATGATATATTTAGCATCAGAATTAACAGCTCAGGGTTTGACTGCGAATACTCCTATTTCATCAGTTGGATTATATATTAATGCATTTGTAGCAAATGCATGTACTGATTTAACTATTAGGATGAAAAATACTTCATCTACTGTATTGACTGGATTTGAGGCTGGAACAACTAACGTATATGGGGCATCTACATTTACACCAAGTGCAACGGGTTGGATTAATTTTACTTTAACAACGCCTTTTACTTGGGATGGAACAAGCAATTTAATTGTAGAATTTGTTCATAATGCAGGGAATTCCGGAAATGGTTCTGGTACAACGGTTAGGTATACCACTACGACAGGTGCCAATAGAACATATTATGGTGCTCGAGATTCTGTAGCGGGAGGAATTTCAGGTTATGATGCTTTGACTTCCTATACCTCTTCGGCGGCAACTACTTCTAGGCCCAATGTTCAATTTGGATATATGACTCAACAAATTGAATGGATTCCAGCAACAGGATTATATACAGATGCTGCTTTAACAATACCTTACACTGCGGGTAATTTTGCAACAACATTATATGCTGCGCCAAATGGAACGCAAGCTTATACAGCTAAGGCCACGTTGGGAACTTGTGATAAAACAGCAATTATAAATGTTACCAAGAATAAGAGAGAGTTTACAGGTTCTGTTGATAATAGCTGGAATAATGTTGGTAACTGGTATCCTAATCAGATTCCTGATAATAGCAAATGTGCTAATATTCCTGCAGGGAAAACAGTGGTTATCAATACAAATGCGGAAACAAGCCATTTGATAATTGCTGCAACTGGCAAGACAACGATTTCTGCTAATAGTTCTTTGAAAGTGACTGATGCCATCAGTATAACGAATAATGCAAATAATGATAACCTTGTATTGGAAAGTGATGCAGTGCTGTTGCAGGATAATGCTAGTGCTGTCAATACAGGTAACATCTTTGCGAAAAGAGACGTAAAGATGCGTAAGATGGATTATACTTATTGGAGCTCACCTGTAAAGAATCAGATTCTTAAAAATACAGGAGGGACTACCAATCCTACTACTTACTCAACGGGTGGTTTTTCAGAAGGTACACCAAATAACAGAATATATCAATATAAAGAATCTAATGATACTTTTACGGCTACGGCTGATGCAAATTTTGCGGATGCAAAAGGTTATGCAATTAGAGGAAAAGATACATATGATTTAACTAACCTTACTTCTGATAATGCATTGAAATTTATTGGTATTCCAAATAATGGTTCGTATTCTGTCGCAATACAAAGAACTGCAAATTCTGGAACAGGTGGTACAATAGAGCATGGTTATAATTTGATTGGTAATCCATATCCATCAAACATAGATTTTGTTAAATTCTATAACCTTGATAATAATAAAAATATAATATTTCCTAAAGCATGGTTCTGGACAAACATAACGCCAGTTTTGAACCAGTCGGGTTCTAATTATATAGGTAATAATTATGCTACGATTACGCTTAGTGGGGGCACGCCACCTACCTATAGTGATACCACTATAACGCCGGGCAGTCCCTCTGGAGATTATACACCAACTAAAAATATAAGAGTTGGACAAGGCTTTATTGTTCAGGCGAGAAATTTGGGGACGAACCAAATACTGAATTTTGATAATACAATCAGGAATAATGAAAGTGGACATTTCTACAATAACAAGCAGTCGTTAGAAAATGATATAGATCGTTATTGGGTTAAGTTGGTCTCTCCTGAAAAAATTGTCAATACTATTCTTGTGGCTCATACCTCTGATGCAAGTAATCAGTATGACGCAGATTATGATGCAGATTTGTTATCAGTAGGGGATGATTCGTTTTATTCTAAACTAGATACGCATAAACTTCAAATCCAAGGAAGGAATGTGTTAAGTTTACAGGATGTCATTCCATTAGGTAATAAATATTCTATGAATGGTTTATATAAGATAGTTCTTGGAAATAAAGAAGGGATTTTTGGTTCTAATCAGAAAATCTATCTTCATGATAAAACAACAGGTACTTACACAGATTTGTCAGAAAAGGATTATTCTTTCAACGCAACTAAAGGTACGGATGAAACTAGATTCGAGTTGGTTTACAAAAGTCAGGAAGTATTGGGAACTGGTATTTCTGTTAAATCAGATTTCACAGTTTACAAGGATGGGGTATCTTACGTAATTGTATCTTCTAAAAAACTAGGGAAAATAGAGATGTATGATACGTCTGGAAAATTGATAAAAACTTTAAATACTTCTGAAACTAAAATCAGGATTGATATGAGTGATGTGGTTAACGGAATCTATGTATTAAAAGTGGAGAATTCTGGGGAAGCAAAAACTCATAAAATCCTTAAGTAATTTGAATATCAGAGATGTTAATTTTAATTAATGTAAAGATATTCATGAAATTTTAAGATTTTTTTATATATTTACAACTTGAAAAATGTGTTCTATTTTTAAACAGCAAATGAAAAAATATCTAGCTTTAATATATCTTTCCTTGAGCGTAATGTCTTTAGCTCAGTTTAAAGACAATGTGTTTGATCAGGATCAATCAAAAGTTGAGCAGAAGCAATCTCAAGATCAGAGTGCTCAGGTAGGAACGTATGATCCTAATGGTGAGTATTCAGATGAAAACGTAGAATCAATAGGTCCTGGTAACCCAGGGGAGCCTGCTCCGATAGATGGTTTTGTGCCAGTTTTATTACTGGTTGGCTTTGGACTAATATTTTATTACCAAAGGAAAAATAAAAAGATTAGTATATAAAATTACATCCGAAATTATTTGATTTCGGATTTTTTTTACATAGTTATTTGAAAATCAATAGAAACTTTACATATAATCATAATTTTCTTGGTCACAAAACGCATTTTTGATATTGTTCTTTCCTTGTTGGCATGTGTTTTTTTTAGCTGGTTTATATTGCTTTGTTTTCTTGTATGTACATTGGATACATCTTCAAATGGTCTGTTTTTGCAAAAACGAGTTGGGCAATATGGTAAAGTTTTCACTATTTATAAATTAAGAACAATCAAATCAAAGACAGGGAGGATTTCAAGTGTTGGAAGTTTTCTAAGAAAATATAAAATAGATGAATTTCCTCAATTTTTTAATGTGTTGTTGGGGGATATGAGTTTTGTGGGGCCGAGGCCTGATGTTTGTGGCTATTATGACCTGCTGGAAGGAGAAAATAGAAAAATACTACAGTTGAAACCAGGTATTACAAGTTCTGCTAGTATAAAATATGCTAACGAAGAATCTATACTTTCTAATCAACAAGATCCATTGGAATATAATGATAGAGTGATTTTCCCAGATAAAGTTAAAATGAATCTTGAGTATTATTATACCCGTTCATTTTGGTTAGATATGAATATCATATTGAAAACATTTATCAAATTTTGATTGGAAATTATTTATAACATCTTTTTTTGAAAATAACATTCAAATATTTCGTATTAATTATATGATAAATATTCATGTTTGTTGAGGTAATTTATATTGTTGTAAAAATGTTAAATTATAATAAAATTTAATTTTTTTTTATGTTAACTTTGTCGAGCTCTAATAAATGTTTGATACATTTAGATTATAATAGATATATAGATAATTTTGTAATTTTTAGAATAAATTAATACTTGTGGAATCTAAAATTTGGCTATCATCTCCTCACATGGGAGGAGGGGAAATGAAATATATTCAAGAAGCGTTTGAACATAACTGGGTGGCTCCTTTAGGGAAAAATGTAGATGAGTTCGAGATTGCTATAGAAAATTTTCTTGGAGATAAACATGTTGGTGCTCTTAGCTCTGGTACTGCAGCTTTGCATCTAGCACTAGTTCAATTAGGAGTTGGCTTAGATGACGAGGTTATTTGCCAATCTTTTACATTTTCTGCATCTGCTAATCCTATTAAATATCTTGGTGCCAAACCTATTTTTGTAGATTCTGATGAAATAAATTGGAATATGTCTCCATTGTATTTGGAACAGGCTATCCAAGATAGAATTAGCAAGAATAAAAAACCAAAAGCTGTAATTGTGGTGCATCTTTATGGTATGCCTGCGCTTATGGATGAGATTTCTGATATTTGTAAAAAGTACGAGATTCCATTAGTGGAAGATAGTGCAGAATCTTTAGGGTCTAGCTATAAAGGAAAAATGTGTGGTACATTTGGAGAGTTTGCGATTTTATCTTTCAATGGTAATAAAATCATAACGACTTCTGGTGGAGGCGCATTGGTGACTAACACAACAGATCAAAAGACCAAAACTATATTTCTGTCTACACAAGCTAGAGATAATGCCCCTCATTATCAACATTCAGAAGTTGGATATAATTATAGATTAAGTAATATCTCAGCTGGAATAGGAAGGGGGCAAATGGAGGTTTTGCCTGAACGGATTGCCCAAAGAAGAGCTAATCACGAATTCTATAAAGAATTGTTTTCTGATATAGATGCTGTGACTGTTTTCTCAGAGGCTAATCCTGATTTCTATTCCAATCATTGGCTTACCAGTGTCACTTTGGACAAAAATTTAACAGCTAAGACCAATCATGACCTTATGAATGCCTTTGCTGAAAAGAATATAGAAACACGCCCATTGTGGAAACCCATGCATCTTCAGCCAGTTTTTAAAGATTGCCCGTATTACGGAGGAAAAATAGCTGAGGATTTGTTTGACAGAGGACTTTGTCTGCCTTCTGGTTCTAACCTAACAACTGATGATAAAAAAAGAATAAAAGATGTCGTAAATAATTTTCAATTTTAAAAAGAACCGACTAAATAGGAATGGAAAAAGTTAAAGATCTTAAAAGATTTTCACTTAATGACAATGTATTGGATCTTATCGATCTGAAATTTTTGCCAAGATGGGTTATTTTAGTTATTGATATATTGATCATAATAGTCTCTCTCTTTATATCACATCTGCTCATCATGGGGCTTGAGGTAAGGCATTATAAAGCTTTTCCGTTGAGATATGTGTTTTTGTTCATTGTAACCATCAATGTTTTGTATATGTATATATTCAGAACATATTTGGGAGTAATCAGGCATTCTACTTTTGTAGATCTTTTCAAATTATTCTTTGCAAATCTTTGTAGTGTTCTTACTATAGTAATTATAAATTATACCTACTATTTTAGTTCTAACCAGAAAGCCATACTTATCCCATTTCTAGGATTATATTTTGCTCTTTCTTCTGTTTTTTTATTCGTATTCAGACTTTGTGTTAAAGGTTTTTTCAACGCAATCA
Organism: uncultured Weeksellaceae bacterium; assembly: GCA_963530025.1. Classification (GTDB taxonomy): domain Bacteria; phylum Bacteroidota; class Bacteroidia; order Flavobacteriales; family Weeksellaceae; genus Epilithonimonas. Next base: position 39,174 of record CAUSBY010000007.1, on the reverse strand, counting down.
AAGAAAATAAAAGAAGTTCTAGTAGAAAAAAGATATATATATTAGGAGATGACGATACCTCTGTGGCCATTGCTCAAGTAATTCTCTCAAACCCTAATTTACCTTTCGATATTAGAGGTTTTATATCTTATCACGATAAAAAAGTTAGTATAAAACTATTAGATAAAAATATTATTACCAAAGCTAATTTTATTAGTAGCTTAGACTCTGGTAAGAGAGATGTCGATGGTGTACTTGTCATTAAAGAAGCTTTACAAAGGGAAGAATTGGACTTTTGGGTGAATATATTTTTAGAACACGATGTTAAAATTTATAAAGCCCCGTCTTTGCAAAAATTACGTGGTAAAGAGACCATCAGTCAGATTAAAACCATTCAAATTGAAGATCTTTTGAATAGAAGGCCAATCAAATTGGATAATTTGGAAGTTAAAAAAAGACATTTCCAAAAAACAGTCTTGGTGACAGGTGGAGCTGGCTCTATTGGTCGAGAAATCGTAAGACAAGTGGCTTTGCTGGAACCAATGCAAGTAATAGTTTTAGACCAGTCAGAAACACCACTTTATGATACAGAATTGGAAATGAAGGAAATGTATCCTCATATCAATTTCAAATTTATACTAGCTGATATTTCAAATTTTTCGAGATTGGAACCTCTTTTCAGCAAGTATCATTTCTCTATGGTTTACCATGCTGCAGCTTATAAGCATGTGCCTTTAGTGGAAGATAATCCTCACGAGGCTGTACTTGTAAATGTCCTGGGTACTAAAAATCTTGCCCTGCTTTCTCATAAATATAATGTGAATCGTTTTGTAATGGTTTCTACAGATAAAGCCGTGAATCCAACCAATGTGATGGGGGCTTCTAAAAGAGTAGCGGAACTTTTTGTACAGTCTTTACAAAATTTAGAAGGAAATACAACCAAATTCATTACCACACGTTTTGGGAATGTTTTAGGGTCTAATGGGTCGGTGATTCCACACTTTAGAAGACAAATAGAAAAAGGAGGTCCAGTTACCATTACTCATCCAGATATTGTAAGATATTTTATGACTATCCCAGAAGCTTGTGAGCTGGTTCTGAATGCTGGGACAATGGGAGCTGGCGGGGAAATTTATGTCTTCGATATGGGAGATCCAGTGAAGATTTTGGAATTAGCAAAAAGAATGATCAAATTGTCAGGTTTCGAGCCAGATATTGATATTAAAATTATATACACAGGACTAAGACCAGGAGAAAAGCTATACGAAGAGCTTTTGAGTGATAATGCACGTACTTTACCTACTTCTCATGAGAAAATTATGATATCCAAAGATCCGTCTATGGTCTTCGAAGAAATTGATGAATTAACAGAACTTGTAATCGATTATTCTAAGAAAGAAGAGAAGCAAGAAATAGTAAGGGTATTAAAATCTATTGTAAAAGAATTTAAAAGCAATAATTCTATCTACGAATCGTTAGATAAATAAGTTTGCCTATATTTGCAGACTTGTAATAAAAATTATCTTTAAAAATATTATGAAGAAGTATTTACTATCTGTTTGGTTTCCTGTGTTGCTCCTTGTGATATCTTGTAAACCAAAGCATGATATTGATTATATGAAAAATATAGAAGAGGTAGCTATACAAACTTCTATTCTGGGGTATAGTTCTACGATTCAACCAGGTGATCAATTGCTTATTTCTGTTTTGGCTAAAGATAATGAGGTGGCAAAACCCTTCAATCGGGATTATTACTCTACTGATATGTCCCAGTATTCTACAATGCCCACTCGTAATATAACATCTGAACCAACGTATTTAGTAGATAGCAAAGGAGATATCGATTTTCCAATATTAGGAACTTTAAGTACGAAAAATATAACGGTAGAACAGTTTAAAGCTGTACTTAAAGAGAAATTGACAAAATATATCAAAGACCCGACTGTTAATATTAGAACGATAAATTATAGAGTAACTGTATTAGGAGAGGTTAATAGGACTGGGGCTATTCCAATCCAAGAGGGACAACCAACTACAATATTAAATGTAATTGGGCTTGCTGGTGATCTTACTATATATGGACAACGTAAAAATGTTCTGCTAATTAGAAATGTTGATGGCGTTACAACGAAACATTATATTGATTTAACAAATGCCGAATTCTTCAATTCACCTTATTATTATGTGAAGCAGAATGATGTGATTTACGTGGCTCCAAATAATGCTAGAAAGAGTGCGTCATCTTATGGCCCTCAAACTACAATTTGGATTTCTATTGCTTCCGTTGTTTTGGGCGTTTTAGCACTTATTGTCAGGTAGTTTCATTTTGATTGCCCTCATGTGATGGAGAATATCATACATTATTTAATTTTAAATAGTAAAGCAAATACAAAATGTCACATCCTAATGAGGCAAGTTTTTTTGTATTTGTTCTCAATAATCCAATTCTTTATATATTTTAGGTATAGATTTTCCTAAAAAATTGAAAAAACATCCAGCTTTTGCTGAATAATAGTAATTTTTTTTTAGTCATAGTGATTAAATTACAATGATGACTGCAACGAATAACAGTTAATTAGAGATGAATAACGAACAGAACAAAGAAGAAATAATTAATTTAAAGGATTTAATAAAACCTTACGTAAAAAAATGGTACTGGTTTTTATTTAGTGTTCTAACAGCAATAATATTAGCCGTTATTTATATCAAAACAAGCGTTCCTGTATATAAAATACAATCTACGGTGCTTATAAAAGATGCGAAAAAAATGTCTAGTGCTTCTGGCGATTTTGGAGTGTTAGCTGGTTTGGGAGGATTTGCGGGTATGGGAACAAATAGTATCGAAAATGAGGTTGAAATTTTCAAATCAAAAAAAATAATAGAAGATGTTGTCAAAGATCAAAAATTTAAAACATCCGTCTTTTCTAGAGAACGTTTTTATGATGTCGAACTTTTTAATGATACGAATCCTATAAATGTCTTTGTAGTAAATGAAAAACAATTCGAAGAATTGCCTAAAGAACCAATTGATATAAAAATAGATGGTGATAAAATTATTTTAAATTCTGAAGAGTTCAAAAAACCTATTAATACTACTTTCAATAAGACAATTAGCTTACCATATGCTAATTTTATTATTACGAAGAATCCAAATTTCAATAGAAAGAAAGTTAAAAAATTAGATCTCGACGATTTGTATTTTACATATTCGGATTTGGAGTCTATTGTAGACAGTTATCAGAAAATTTTGGATGTTGACCTTATGGACAAAGATGCAACTGTTATAGGATTGAGTATAAATTATGCTAATAAAGATAAAGCAAAGGAATTTCTTAATGCCCTTAATAAAATTTATAATGATTATGCCATAACTGATAAGAATACAGAATCTAAAAAAACCAAAGATTTTATAGATGATAGAATTACAATAATATCTAATGAACTAGGGTCGGTAGAAACAGAAAAGGAGCAGTTCAAAATAGATAATGATTTAATAGATATTACCTCAGAAGCAAAAATCAATTTGCAGGTTTCTAATGAGACACGCAGACGTGTTTTAGAATTAGATACTCAGATTGAGCTAGGTAAAATGCTTTTAGGTTATATCAACTCCCAAACAAACAATTATCAAGTTTTACCTACAAATATAGGCTTAGATAATCCTGCTGCAACATCCAATATATCTGCTTATAATAAGTTGGTTATAGATAGAAGTAGATTGCTAGAAAATGCAACTTTTGAAAACCCACTTGTGGTTGAGAATACAAAAGATTTGAATTCTTTAAGAAACGCCCTTAAAGAAAGTCTTACTAGGGGAGATATTAACATGCGTGCTACTAGAAATCAAATTCAAAATGAGAATTCTTATAGTAACAATCAAATCCAAAAAGTTCCAAGACAAGAAAGGCTATTTCGTAGCATAGAAAGACAACAGCAAATTAAGGAAAATCTTTACTTACTATTATTACAAAAACGTGAAGAGGCAGCAATTTCTATGGCAATGACTGGAGATAAAGCTAGGGTTGTTGATGCTGCATATGCATCAAAGAAGCCTATTTCTCCTAAGAAAATGATAGTTTTGCTTGGAGCTTGTATGTTAGGGGTTTTATTACCATGTGCTTATATCTATTTAAAGGAATTACTTAATAATAAATTAATTGATAAGCATGGTCTCGAAAAATTAACACCTGCATCTATTCTCGCTGAGATTCCTAGGATTTCTAACAAAGAGAGTGATCTTATCCAACATAATGATGTGAGTCCTTTGGCAGAATCATTTAGGATTTTGGTTACTAATATCAAATTTATGTTGCCTAGGAAAGACTCAGCAAAAGTCATATTTGTAACATCTACTGTAAAAGGAGAAGGGAAGACTTTTGTTTCTGTCAATCTTTCTCTAGCTTTGGCCTCTGCCAAGAACAAAGTTCTTGTTATCGGGTCTGATATTAGAAATCCACAATTGCAGAGGTATAATCCATCTATGAAGGGAGCGAAAGGGTTAGCAGAATATCTGGTTGGTGACATTACTGATGCAAGATCGATTGTACATCCAAGCGGATTTAATCAAAATTGTGACTTTATTTATTCTGGAATAATTCCTCCAAATCCTGCCGATCTTTTGCAAAATGGAAGATATCATGAGCTTATAGAATCATTGAAAGATGATTATCAATATATAATTTTAGATACCGCACCATTGATGCTTGTCACGGATTCTTTCCTTTTTGCAGATGTAGCAGACGCAACTATTTATGTTACAAGGTCAGAGGTTACAGAGAAGGGTTTCATAGATTTTGCCAATAAAAATATCGATGCCAAAAAGATTGTAAATACTGCTTTTGTTTTAAATGATATTCATAAAACAAATTTTGGGTATGGTAATAAATACGGATATGGATATCAGGCAGAAGAGAAGAAATGGTGGCAATTTTTTAGAAGTTAAAAAAAGAAAGTAAATTATTATATTATAAATGAACCTTTCTTCCAAAAAATTAACCATCAATGCATTATCTGCGGTCTTACAGGTTGTATTCACAGCATTGTTATACTTTTTTTTGTACAAATATTTATTGTCTACAATTGGAGTTGAACAGCTTGGTGTATGGTCTCTGATATTATCTTTTTCTTCAATTGCCAATCTTGCAAATTTAGGAATGACATCAGGCTTAGTAAAGTTTGTGGCAGAATATATTTTAGAAGATGATAAAAGCAAATTAGGTAAGCTTATTTTTACTTCAATTCTATCTATGGGTGTTCTGTTTGGTGTATTGAGTTTAATTATTTTTTCTGGAGCTCAGTTTTTCTTAGGTTATGTTATTGAAAAAAAATTTCTAAATGTAGCACTTGATATACTTCCTTATTCTTTAGCTTCTCTTAGTGTCAATGCTATTGGAGGGGTTTTTACCTCAGTTTTGGAAGGACATCAGAAAAATTATATTAGAAACTTTATCTACATTGTATCGGGAATAATTATGTTTGGAGGAACAGTTATTCTTACTCCATTATATAATTTGGAAGGCGTTGGAATTGCGCAGCTTTTGCAATCTCTTTTCATTTTTTTAAGTGCTTTAATCTTTGTAATAAAGATAAATCCGAACAATAAAATTAAATATTGGAAATGGAGTTCAAAGTCTTTCAAAGAGTTATTCAATTACGGATACAAGTTTCAATTGGTTTCCATAAGTCAACTTTTATATGAACCAGCTACAAAATTACTCTTAAGTAAATTTGGTGGTTTAGTTTTACTTGGGCATTATGAGATGGCTACCAAAGCTGTCAATCAGTTCCGTGCTTTGTTGACGAATGCAAATCAAGTTGTGGTTCCAGTTGTAGCGGAAAAAGCGAAAGTAGGGGGAGCTTCTTTTTTGCAAGAGTTTTATATTAGGATGAATCGTATCTTACTTCTCTTTAATTTGCCATTATCTACTATTTTAATAATTGCAACTCCGTTTATCTCTTTATTGTGGTTGGGTAGTTTCAATTACGATTTCATTTTCTCCATGTTTGTTTTAACAGCTTCTACTTTTATTAATATTATGTGTGGACCAGCTTACTTTAGCTCAATGGGTGAAGGAAAATTGAACGTTTTGGTCATAGTGCACGTGGGTATGGCAATTATCAATATTCTTTTTGGTATGCTGTTAGGAAAATATGCTGCTGGCTACGGTATTATACTAGCTTGGGCAATTGCACTATCAGTAGGGTCACTTGTTGTGATTCTTAATTATAACAGGACTCTGAAAATTAGTCTTCTAGATGTTTTTCAAAAAGAAGAAATCAAATTATTCTGGATAAGTTTGGTGATTATTTTTATCAATGTTTTGGCTTATCAATTTATTTCTCCAGAAAAGAACATCCTTAAAGTAATTCTCGGTTTACTTTCACTTTTATTATATTTACCTTTCATTTTTAAAAATGACAACGTTAGGCAAATAATTACATCAATTAAGAAAAAGTAAAGTATGTTTGATCGATCTTATTTACAAAATCCATTTTCTGAATATTTGAGATGGCTAAAGACGAAAATAAAATACCAGTCTAAATATAAACATTTTAGAGTGGGATATTTGTCCAAATTGATTAATGTTATTTTTGGAAAATACAATTGGGTAGGAAATAATGTAATTATTATTAATTCTTCAATAGGAGATTTTTCTTATATTTCTGATGGGTCAGTAATTAGTGAGACGACTATGGGCAAGTTTTGCTCCATCGGACCTAATGTGAAAATTGCACCTGGAAAACATCCGACACATACTTTTGTTAGTAGCCATCCAGCAATATATTCTAATCCAGAATATTGTCTGAAAAATTTTCAAACTAAAGATTATCATAATCCTAAAAGACATGTAATCATAGGGAATGATGTTTGGCTTTGTGCCAATGCTGTGATTGCAGATGGAGTGAAAATTGGAGACGGGGCTATCGTTGCTGCTAATGCAGTCGTAACTTCTGATGTAGAACCCTACTCAATTATGGGAGGTATTCCTGCAAAGTTTATTAGAAAGAGGTTCAAGGAAGAACAAATAGATGTTTTGAAAGAATCCAAATGGTGGGATAAAGATGTTGAATGGATTGAAAAAAATTCAGATATATTCCTGAATATTGATGACTATCATAAATTTCATACAAAATAATTCAATCTAATGCCATCACTATATACATTGAAAGGGATTATTTGCTATAAGTGGTATAGACTTAAAGCTATTTTTTGGTATAATTTGTTTTTTAAGAAAATTGGAAAATATTGTATTATCATAAATCCTTTACAGATTACACCAGAGTCAATGATTATTGGTGATAAAGTTTCTATTGGAAATAATGCTAGGATTGAAGGTATAAAACAATATCAGTCAGAAAAGTTTAATCCCCAAATTATTCTAAATGATGGTGTATCTATTCAACAGAATATCCATTTGACTTGTGCAGAATTAGTTGAAATTGGAAAAAATACGGCTATTGCAGCAAATGTATCTATAACAGATATCCATCATCCGTATGATGACATAAATATACCAATAGAACAGCAGAATATAAAAACAAAGCCTGTGTTTATTGGGGAAAATTGTAAAATTTATAACAATTCTGTTATCATGCAGGGGACAAGAGTTGGAAAACATTGTACAATAGGTGCTAATAGTGTTGTTTCTGGACACTTTGAAGATTATTGTGTGATTGTTGGTTCGCCTGCAAAAATTATAAAACGTTATTCGTTTGAAAAACAGGCTTGGCTAAAGACCGATGCCAAGGGAGAATTTATATAACCATAGACAAATTATAATATGATGAAAAATATACTAATTACTGGAGGAGCTGGATTTATAGGCTCAAATATAGCCCTAAAACTTATCAGCAAAGGACTTGAAGTTACAATTTTGGATAATTTGTCACCTCAGATTCATGGTGATAAACCAGAGGTTACTTCACCTCTTTACCAAAGTATCATTGGTAAAGTTAAATTTATCAATGGAACAGTTACGTCAAAAGAAGATTGGGCAAATGCTATCAAAGGTCAGGATGCAATTATACATTTAGCCGCAGAAACAGGAACTGGGCAATCTATGTATGAGATTCAAAAATATATTGAGGTCAACATTGGAGGAACAGGTATTATGTTAGATTTATTGACAAATACGGATCATCAAGTTAAAAAAGTTGTTGTAGCAGCATCTCGTGCAATTTATGGAGAAGGAACTTACAAATGCTCAGAACACGGGATTGTATTCCCAACGGAAAGATTGGATAAAGATATGGCAAATGGTGATTTTGATTGTAAATGTCCGATATGCCACAAAACTGCAGAAATACTTCCAACCACAGAAGAAAGTAAGATTCATCCGACTTCTGTTTATGGAATTACAAAACAGAATCAAGAGCAACTGGTATTGACTGTTTGCAAATCTTTAGGAATTGCTGCGGTTGGTTACAGATATCAAAATGTTTACGGGCCAGGGCAGTCCTTGTCCAATCCTTACACAGGTATTTTATCGATTTTCTCTACTAGAATTAAAAATGGAAACTCCATCAATATATTTGAAGATGGTAAGGAAACTAGAGATTTTGTTTATATAGATGATGTTGCAGATGCAACGATTTTGGGATTGGAAAAAGATGAGGCAAATGGTCAAGCTTATAATGTGGGGACAGGTGTTGCAACAGATGTAATTACTGTAGCCAATACTTTGTCAAAATTCTACAATAGAGAAACACCGATTCAAATCTCAGGAAATTATAGACTTGGAGATATTAGACATAATTTTGCGGATATTTCTAAAATAAAATCAGATTTAGGCTTTGAACCACAATGGAGTTTTGAAAAAGGAATTGAAACTTTTACAAATTGGGTGAATGAACAGGAAATCCCAGAGGATAAATATGAGGCCTCTATTGAAGAAATGAAAAATAAAGGATTGTACAAATGAGTAGAAAAATAGGGATAGTAACAGTTTTATATAATAGTGAAACTGTTCTTGAAGAATTTTTTGAGACCCTTAATAACCAGACATACAAAAACTTTATACTGTATGTCGTGGACAACCTATCTCCTGATAACTCGTTAGGATTGAGCAGAAAGTTGGCTTCGGAATATCAATTTGAAACAGTAATTATTGCAAATAATGCTAATTATGGTGTTGCTAAAGGTAATAATATAGGAATCAAAAAAGCTATAGAAGACAAGTGTGATCTGGTATTGTTATCTAACAATGATATTGCTTTGGAAGATGATTCTATTGAAAAGCTCTTATTAGGTTTTGATCAGCATAATGCAGATATGGCAGTCCCTAAAATTTATTTTTACGGGACTAAAAAAATATGGGGAGCTGGTGGAGGCTATAACAAACGAAATGGACTTACTGTGCAATATGGACAGGAAGAAGAAGACAAAGGACAGTTTGACACAAATCAGTCAGTGGTATATTCTCCGACTTGTTTTATGCTTATTAAAAAAGACATTTTTGAAAGTGTTGGACTGATGGATGAGAATTATTTTGTTTATTATGATGATACAGACTTTGTTTATAGAGCTATTAACAAAAATAAAAAACTATGGTATATAGCCGATTCTGTAATACATCACAACGAATCAACTTCTACAGGTAAGATGAGTGATTTTTCAGTCAAATTTTTGTGGAGAAATTTAGTTTATTTCTCATTGAAAAACTATAATTTCTTTTACGCAAGATATGTAGTATTGTATAATTTTTTGTATATTCTCACCATCTTGTATTTTAGGTACCCAAGAAATCAGTGGTTATTGGCGTTGAAGTCATATAAAGAAGGATTGGATTTGTATTTAAAGAATAAGCCAATACAATAGAAATCAAAAAAAGTTTCAATAATTTGTCAGAAGTATCGAAGCGATTTAAGACAGAAAATCAGAAAATTATATAATTCATGCAGCCGACTTTTAGCCCAACATATTCTGTACCATATATTATACTTTTCTTGATTTATTTTGTCCTTTTTCTATGGGAAAATAGGATAAGGAAAAATAATGGGGATATTAAAATAATCAGATACTTATGTATGTTGATTTTCTTCATTTTTTTTGGCTTTAGAGGTTATCTAGATACAGATTTTTCTTTGTACTATCCACTATATGAAAGTGCTCCGACTATAGATGATGTGAATGGAATTGCAAAATTTTTCTCAAAAATCAATGAAGATTTTCTCTTGAAGATTGAGCCGGGATTCAAGGTGATTTTGATTCTTCTAAAGAGTGTTACAGATGATTATTTCTTTTTACAGATTGTTTCCTCTTTTGTAGATGTTCTGTTTCTCAATTACTTTTTTAAGAAGTATTCTCCTCAATATGTACTGGGTTTTATTCTATTTTTGATTTTTTCAGGATTGATAATTGAAATTAATTTGTTGAGGAATTCCAAAGCTATCTTTCTTTTCATTTATTCACTTCAATTTATTAAAGAAAGGAAAGCGGTTAAATTTTTTATATGTAATGGCATAGGTATTCTCCTACATTCTTCTGCTATCTTCTTTTTTCCACTTTACTTTTTTTTGCACAAAAAGACACCTCCAGCAATTATGTGGGGTCTGTTTTTTTTAGGTAATTTTCTGTTTTTGGGGCAAATCAAATTTATAACACCTATTGTAACAGGATTGGGAGATTTATTTGGTGGATTCTATGCCATAATGGCAGAAGCCTATTCGAAAGATAAATTGTATAGTAGTAGTTATGGGATTTCTATTGGATACTTAGAAAAAGTGCTCACGTTCATTTTATTGTATCGGTCATATAATAAAATAGGAGAATTAATAAAAGATAAAAACACACTTAATATTTTTTATAATCTATTTTTTATCTATACTATTACTTATTTCTTTTTGTCAGAATATTCTGTATTCATAGATAGAATTACAACACTTTTTGTTTTCTCTTACTGGATTTTATACCCTTACTTATATGCAACTCTTAGGCAGGAGTTGAAGACGGTTTTTACTATGATATTATTAGTTTTTGGGATTTACAAAATGTACAACTCAAATAACTTTATTCTGAGAAATTACGAAAATATTTTATGGGATAAGCCTACTATCAGCAAAGCTTATTCTACTCTTAACAAACATATGGATAAAGTACTTAATCCTAAAAAATCTAAAAATTAAAGACAAATGAAGGTTGCTTTTCTATCCACATTTGCTTTGGATGCTAATGTTTCTTTAATTCATGCGCTTGGGCAAAAATGTGATGTTTATTTTTTTACAGAAGCACTGTATGAGATTTATAATTTCATAGATAAAAGAAAATTAAATAAAACAATATCCAAAGGAACAGAAGTAGAACAACTGCAACGTTTCCAAAATCTAATTAATTTAGACAAAACCTATGTCGTAAAAGGAACTCGTAATTCTAATATATTAAGGAAGCTCTACATCTCTTACCAAATAAATCAATATATAAAACAGATTAATCCAGATATAATAATTATCGACAACTTTATGTTGACCTATTTTTCATCGACATTATCATATAGGAAAAAAATGTTGATGATTGTCCATGATCCATTTTTACATTCCGGAGAAAATTTTATAATCAATAGATACTTAAGGAAATTACACTTTGGTCTCATAAATCATAAGATATTATTGAACGAAAATCAGAAAGAGGATTTTATAAAATATTACAATTATGATTCAAAAAATATTCATACTTCTTTTCTAAGTGTTTATGATTTTTTAAGGTACTGTAAAACAAACAGTATGGAGGAAGGTCGGAAATTTAATGTATTGTTCTTTGGAAGAATATCACCATACAAAGGAATTAAATTCTTATTAGATGCTTTTGTGGATATTTTATCCACGAAACAATATACTGATATTACTTTAACGATTGCGGGAAGTGGTAATTTTGATTTTGATATAGACAATTACAAGGGTTTCCCAGAAATCAATATTCTTAATGATTATATTTCTCCGGAAAATCTTGCTAATTTAATTTACCAATCGTCTGTTGTGGTTTGCCCTTATACAGATGCTACACAAAGCGGAGTCATAATGTCTGCTTATGCGTTCAAAAAGCCAGTGATTGCAACCAACGTTGGAGGATTGCCAGAGATGGTAAAAGACAAAGAGACTGGGATTTTAATAGAGCCCAAAGATTCAGTTGCTATTCATAATGCGATATTAGAGCTCTATAAAAATAGGATATTACTAGAGAATATGGCTGAGAATATTGAAAAACGGTATTTCCATGGAGAAAAAAGCTGGGCAAGTTCAGCCGAATATTTTTTTGAGGCATTTGAAAAAATGAAGAAAGTAAATTGATTTAAATCCTAATAGTATATAGCTATTCTTAGGTTTAGTTTTCAATGGAAAATTATTAACTTGCTACAAACAAATCAATATGAGCAAAAAAAAGATTCTATTATACGTCAGTTTGTTTTTTTTTAATTTTTTATTGGCTGGCGATCCAGCATCGTCATTTTCCAAAATAAATAATGATGTTCTTATTAGTCAATCTGTGCCATATTCTATAATTACAAAACAAATTAAGTTGACTAAAAATCAAAATGTTTTGATAGTTGCGGATGGAAGTTTTTTGCCTTATACAAAACAAGGGAAGGGACAAATTGTTATACAAATAGATGGTGATACATCTGCAAGTAATAACTCTATAATAGACTGGAGAAATGCGAAGGTACATTTGGCTCATCCCTTTAATTGTATATCTTCTGCAAGATTGTCTAAAGGAATTCATACGATAAAGCTAATAGCTTTTGTAGATCCTGAAACACCTAATAGTAATTTCAAAGTTGGAAAAGGTTCTGGAATGTCAATTCTTGTTGATGCTGCTCCCACTATCGTTTCGTCTAGACCAAGAAATCCTGATTTAGTAATTAATCAAAATACAGGGAAGAAAGGTGGGCTAGCGCCAATTCCCATGACAAATATCATGACCAATGAAGTCAACGTAGGTACTGATCCAACAAATGTCGTAACACTAAGTTCAGGCAGTGCCAAAAGAGATTGTGGAGATGGAGATGCAGCATGGGGAATATTTTTAAATGGAGACGAATGTATTATAAATGGGAATTCTCAATGGAGTGTCCAAGATATTCTTGAAGAAGCAGAAGTAGAAGCACCAATGTTTTCACATTCTATGCATTCTTTGACAGGGATTAACTCTCTTCAACTAAAAGCAAGTGAGCTTTCTTTTACCTATTTTGAAAATGCTGTCTGTTATAAAATTGATAAAACTACCCGATTAATCACTTTGCACGGCATGAAACTCTCGGGAAAATATTCGATCACAAATAATTACTGCAATAGAGAAGAATGGGGTGTCTTTGGATCATCTAATACTACTGCTGATAATAAAAATTATCCACCAGTTAATATTCCAAATGTCGTTATGAGTGCAGAAATAAACATACCTCTAGGGCACAATGGGATTGTGCTTTTCTTATCAAAGTTTCGCCTGCAGGCAGATCCAAATGATAATGGAGGCGAGGCGAGCCTTTGGCTGAATATTGATGGAGTAGATGTGGGAACTTTAGCAGTACAAGGCTTTGGAAAACCTCATAGCGATAGTAGTCGAACTATTTCTGCATCATATTTAAGCTCGGGTAATCAAAAATTGGCTGTAGGTAGTCATATAATTAAGGTATATATGAAAGCAGAAGGTGATTTTAGACATATAGCACATTCCATAGATCTTCCATTGATTTATTTTGATTAAGAAGAATTAGGAATATCGCTATTAAAATTTGATCATTTGGAATTCCTTGTACAATATAAAGAATAGTAGTTTTTCAAATGTTTTTTCTAAATTTGCTGTAATTATCCAATATGGAAAAATAGTAACAATTAGTATAGAATTTTGGATAATAAAAGTAATAAAACCTAAAAGTTAATTAGTATTACTTTGAATAAAAACTGATAGTGCATGAAAATAAGCGTTTGTATGGCAACATACAATGGAGAAAAATATATTTTAGAACAATTAAACTCTATACTGGTACAAATAAAAGACTCAGATGAGATTATCATTTCAGATGACCATTCCACAGACAATACCATAGAAGTAATCAAGAGTTTAAATGATAAAAGAATCTTGATATCTTATAATAATGGAGACAAGGGTTTCACTTCTAATTTTGAAAATGCATTACGACAAGCTACAGGAGATTTTATTTTTTTTTCTGATCAAGATGATGTTTGGCTTCCGGGTAAAGTAGATACGGTGAGTTTTCATCTGCAAGAATATGATCTTGTAGTTACCAATTCTAAAGTTACTGATGAATTTCTGAATGTTACGAACGAATCTTTCTTTAGTATTTTCGATTCAGGACCAGGTATTTTCAAAAATCTAGCTTATAATACTTATTATGGTTATTCTATGGCATTCCGAAAACAGATTTTAGAATATGCTTTGCCATTTCCCAAAAATAGAGAAGTAGCATTTGATATTTGGATTGGTTTTGTAAGTGAAATTATTGGTAAAGTCAAATTTGTAAAAGAACCATTTGTATTATATAGAAGAAATAATAATACAGTCACTACAATTAAAAAAAGTGATAGACCATTACTTGGCAAGCTTTACAAAAGATATGTAATTTTGAAAAGTACGCTTTTATTCTTTCTGAAAATAAAATTTAAAACACATTAATTTATAAGAAAAGATCAATGATTTTGTTAATGGAAATATTAAAATCGAATAGTATTTCTAAAATAACTAATTTAGTAGTGAATTAAAAAATCTATTTTTTCTTGATACAATAATGAATTATAAAGAGTGAAGAAGAAAATTTTACATATAGCAGAAGCTTTCAGTACTGGTATTTATACTTATTTGCGTGATTTAACGTCTTACATGATGAATGTTCTCGGAGAAGAGAATTATGAGATTGTTATCGTTTACAGTAAAAGAGATGTATTGGATGAGTCAAAAATCAAAGATGATTTTTCTGATAAAGTAAGATTTATCAAAGTTCAAATGGTACGTAATATAAACCCAAAGAACGATTTTGGGTCATTACAAGAACTAAGGAAAATACTAAAAACAGAACGTCCGGATGTTGTTCATTTACATTCTTCCAAAGCTGGGGTTTTAGGCAGAATTGCTTGTTCCGGAATTATAAAAAGAGATAAAGTTTTTTATTCGCCGCATGGTTATGCTTTTTTAAGACAAGATATTTCGGCCACAACTCAAAAAGCTTTTCGTTTGATAGAGAAGTCCGTACAATTTTTGTTTGGTGGGATTACCATTGCTTCCGGAGAAACAGAGTTAGAATTTGCAAAAAAAATTGGAAAAACTTATTTTGTGAGGAATGGTATAGATTTTAAAAACCAAAAATTTACACAAGATTCTCGAGAAAATAAAAAATTCACTGTAGGTACAATTGGTGTACTACATGCACAAAAAAATCCTTCAGGTTTCAATGAGATAGCGCTAAAAATGCCTGATGTAGATTTTGTTTGGATTGGAAATGGAGAATTAGCACATCAAATCACAGCACCAAATGTTATAATTACAGGTTGGGTCAGTACAAGAGAAGAGTTATTGTCTCGTACTTCCGCTTTCGATGTCTATATCCAGGTTTCTTTATGGGAAGGACTTTCCATAGCTATTTTGGAGGCAATGGCACTGGGTAAACCTATTGTTGCCAGTAATATTGTCGGAAACAAAGATTCTGTAAAAGATGGGGAAACCGGATTTCTAATCAATACTACAGAAGATGCCGTATCAGCTATCAGAAAATTGCAAGACGAATCTCTCAGAATGATGATGGGTAATGCGTCATATCAGCGTTGTAAAGATGTTTTTGACAAAGACAAAAATTTTGGAGAACTAATTAAGATTTACGAATCTTAAAAATAGCAACAGCGTAAAATACATTGTTGATAGAAAAATATTTTATTATTTATGAACTATTTCATTTTTGGAGGATCGGGATTTATAGGAACACACCTTGTTAATTTGCTTCGCGAAAAACATCCCAACTCTACTATTTATAATTTGGATATTGTAGAAAGTAATCATTCTGGAAAATCTAAATTCATATACTGCGATGTAAGATTAGAAATTAATATAAATATTTCTGTCTCGGAGCAAGATGTTATTTTCAATTTTTCTGCAGTTCATACAACGCCGGGACATCCTGATCACGAATATTTTGAGACAAATATAAAAGGTGCAGAGAATGTGACTGCATTTGCTGAAAAATACAATATTAAAAAGTTACTTTTTACTTCTTCTATTGCACCTTATGGAGCATCCGAAGAAATGAAAACAGAAATGACTCTTCCAATGCCTAATACACCTTACGGTATTTCTAAGCTGGTAGCTGAAAAGATACATATGGTATGGCAAACAAAAAAGGAAACAGAGAGACAGTTGACAATTGTGAGGCCAGGTGTGGTTTTTGGGAAAGGAGAGAACGGAAATTTTACTAGATTATATTGGGGAATAAAAAAGAATAGATTTTTTTATCCGGGAAGGAAAGATACCATAAAGGCCAGTATCTATGTCAAAGAGTTGGTGAGATTCATGCTTTATAGGATTGAAATGGATAAAAATGATGTCGAGGTTTATAATTGTACTTATGAACCTGCATTTACCATAGAAGAGATATCCAATGCGATGATGAAAGCTACTGATATGCAAAAAACTATTTATAAAATTCCTGGTGGAATGTTGAAATTGGCTGCAGGAATTATTGGAGCATTAGGCGGAAAATCATTTGGGATACATCCCGATAGAGTTAAAAAACTGATGATATCTACCAATATCAGTGGGAAAAAACTAAAAGAGACTAGTTATAAATTCCAATATACTTTTGATGAAGCATTGAAAGATTGGTATAAAGACAATGATAATTTATATTTAGAATGATTTAAACGCTATTTTCAAAATAAAAATGGCAAACTGATTATTTTTAAATTTTTATAAACCACCTGAATACATCAAAGGTGGTTTTTCTATAAATACTCTATCGAGTAAGATTATTGTACTGAATTAATTTATTTCCTTATTTTTCTTTTGATAAATTAGTTAATAATAGTTAAAATTTATATTTTTGTATATATTAAAACTTAATCTATGAAAACGATACGTGTAGGGATTACTTTTTCCTCTTTTGATTTGCTTCATGCAGGACATATTAAAATGTTAGAAGAAGCTAAAACCGTTTGCGATTACTTAATAGTTGGATTACAATTGGATCCTACATTGGATCGTCCCAATAAAAATAAACCTTCACAGTCTATTGTTGAACGCTATATTCAGCTGAAAGCTTGCAAAGATGTGGATGAGATTATTCCTTATAATACAGAAGAAGATCTTATGGATATTTTGCAGTCTTTTGTTATAGATGTACGTATAATAGGTAGTGATTATAAAGACAAAAACTTTACAGGTAAAGACTATTGTGACGAGAAAGGGATAGAAATATTCTACAACAAGAGAGATCATAGATTTTCTAGCTCTGCGCTTAAAAAAGCTGTCTTCGAACAAGAACTTAAAAAAATCGATTCCACATTAGGAAAACAAATTGTATGAAAGTAAGGAACACGCCACTTAAAGATTGCTATATCATAGAACCAACAGTGTTTGAAGATGATAGAGGCTATTTTTTTGAAAAGTATAATGAAGAGAAATTTGAAGAATTAACAGGGCAAAATGGTCATTTTGTGCAAGATAATATTTCTAAATCGTCTTACGGTGTGTTAAGAGGGATTCATCTACAGAAAGCGGAACATGCACAAGCAAAATTAGTATCTTGCCTAGAAGGTAAAGTTTATGATGTTGCAGTAGATTTAAGAGATGATTCTCCAACTTTCGGGCAATGGTTCGGAGTGGAATTAACTCCCGAAAATAAGCTACAATTATATGTTCCAAGAGGCTTTGGACATGGCTTTTCTGTTTTAAGTGATACAGCTGTATTTGCATATAAGTGTGATAATTTTTACAACAAAAATTCAGAAGGAGGCGTTTTATGGAATGACGAAGAGCTCAAAATAGATTGGCAACTTCCTTTGGAGGATGTTATTCTCTCTGAGAAAGACACTGTACTTTCCACATTTGCTGAACATAATTTTTAAATTTGTTTAATTTTTGATTCGCTTTGCTAAAATGTTTTCTATTTCTAAAATATTGTTATATTTGGACGATTCATTATTGAATCCGACAATTGTTTCAATAAGATGAGAAATTAAAATATAAAGTCTGTGCTTTACTTATGCCTCTTTTTTTTCTAAAAAAATTAACCCGGTTTCTAGTATTAGGAGATTATATTATTATAAATCTTTTCTTTTTGCTGGGTATTAATTTTTTTATATCACACCCAGAAAGTACTCACATTGGGACAGATTATAAAACACAATTACTGATTCTTAATTTTTCATGGTATATTATTTCTAAACTGGTAAAACTTTACAAAGATTCTTACTATAGAGATTCTGCCAAACATTTTAGTACTTTGTCAAAGGCTCTTGTAATCTTTATCATATTTTTTCTTCTTTATATTACATTAGTATATTCTGAGTCTGTAAGTATTTGGTTTTCCATAAGATATTTGGCTCTGGTGATTTCTTCCATGGTTTTGTCCAGGATTATCATTTTCTTGATAAGAAAACGATATAGGATTAGGATTAATAGAAGAATAAATACGGTAAACACAATACTTATAGGTAAGAACAATTTTTCTGAAACTATTCTTTCTAATGAAGATATTAGATCTACAATGGGTATCAGAGGTTTTTATACTTTGGAGAATACAATTAAAAAAGGAAAAAATCTTGGAGATGTCAGTACGCTTTTGGAGGATCTTGAAACAGGTAAAATAGATAACATTATACTTTGTGATGACTCGATAGACCCTGATCTCTTCGATAATATTGTTCATATTTCTGAACATAAAATGATAAGAGTTTATATGGTTCCTGATTTTAAATATATCAATATCGGGCCACATTCATTCAGTATGATAAATGGTGTGCCTTTCCTCAAGTTGATGCCAGAGCCATTATCTACACAAGAAAATCAATTATTGAAAAGAACATTTGATGTTGTTTTCTCTTTCTTGGTATTTGCTTTTGTCTTGATATGGCTAATACCTGTGATTGCTATTATTATTAAATTAGAAAGTAAAGGTCCTGTATTCTTCTTACAAAAAAGATCCGGGATAAAAAATGAGCCATTCAATTGTATAAAGTTCAGAAGTATGGCTGTCAATTCAATTGCAGATCATCAAAGCGCCAAAAAAGGGGATAGTAGAATTACAAAGTTTGGTGCTTTTATGAGAAAAACGAGTATTGACGAGTTACCACAATTCATCAATGTTCTTTTGGGGCAGATGTCTGTTGTTGGACCTAGACCACATATGCTTTCCCAGACCGAACAATATTCTAAAATTACTAGAAAATATATGCTTAGACATATGATAAAGCCTGGGATTACGGGATGGGCACAGGTAATGGGTTCTAGAGGAGAGATTTTTTCAGACGCAGATATGGAGAAAAGAGTAGGCAAGGATATATGGTATATTCAGAATTGGACTTTTTTCTTGGATCTGAAGATTATTTTCCTTACATTTTATAACATTGTAAAAGGTGATGAACAAGCTTATTAGAAAATAAATAACGTTGTTTAAAAACAATCTAAATAGAAAGAACCAAAATTTTGGTTCTTTTTTTATTCCTAAATTTGCAGTCTCAAATTTTTATGAATGCGCACGAAATCAACAGGTAAGAAAAAAATTAATATCATAACCCTTGGATGTTCCAAAAACGTCTATGACTCGGAAGTTTTGATGGGTCAGCTAGAAGCTAATGGCAAACGAGTGGTGCACGAGGAAAAAGGAGATATTGTAGTAATCAATACCTGCGGATTTATAGACAACGCAAAAGAAGAAAGCGTCAATACGATTTTGGAATATGTAGATCTCAAAAATCAAGGAATTGTAGAAAAAGTGTTTGTTACTGGATGTCTTTCAGAAAGATATAAGCCAGATTTGGAAAGAGAGATTCCAGATGTTGACAAATATTTTGGAACTCGTGATTTACCTATTTTATTGAAACATCTTGGTGCGGATTATAAACACGAGTTGGTAGGAGAAAGATTGACAACCACACCGAAACATTACGCTTATCTTAAAATATCAGAGGGTTGTGACAGGCCATGTTCTTTCTGTGCCATTCCATTGATGAGAGGTGGGCATATTTCTACACCGATTGAAAAATTAATTATTGAAGCCCAAAAATTGGCTAAGAAAGGAGTTAAGGAACTGATTCTTATTGCTCAAGATTTGACATTTTATGGACTTGATATTTATAAAAAAAGAGCTCTTGGAGAGCTTTTAAAAGAATTGATCAAGGTTGATGGGATAGAATGGATCAGACTTCATTATGCTTTCCCAACAGGATTTCCGGAGGATGTTTTAGATATTATCAAATCAGAACCTAAAATCTGTAATTATATTGATATTCCTTTACAACATATTAATACAGAGCTGTTGAAAGCCATGAAACGTGGAACAACTTTTGAAAAAACGAATGCGCTTCTTGATAAATTCCGTGAGAAAGTTCCAGATATGGCAATCAGAACAACTTTAATTGTTGGATTCCCTGGTGAAACAGAAGAAAGATTCGAGGAATTAAAACAATGGATGAGAGACCAAAGATTTGATCGTCTCGGTTGTTTTACATATTCTCATGAAGAAAATACAACAGCTTTTGTTTTGGAAGATAATATCCCTGATGAAGTAAAGCAGAGAAGAGTAGAAGAGATAATGGAAGTCCAGCAACAGATCTCTTGGGAAAAGAATCAGGAGAAGATAGGAAAGACCTTCAAATGTATCTTCGATAGAAAAGAAGGTGACTATTTTGTTGGTAGAACAGAGTATGATTCTCCAGATGTTGATAACACAGTTTTGGTTCCGGCAAAAGATGTTTACATCTCAGTCGGAGACTTTGTTGATGTCAAAATAACTTCTGCAGAAGATTACGATCTGATTGGAGAATTAGTATAAACTCAATTTTAAATAATAATTAAGCCTTCAAAAATTGAAGGCTTTTTTGTTTTCTGTTAAAATTTTTGATTAAATTATTTAAAAAATTGATAATCAAGCGTTTAAATTAAATGTAACACTTTGTATTGTGTATTTGTTTAAAATATTATTGATATAGTATTAATATTTGCTATTTGTGTGTGAAATTAGTTTTATTGGGATTAATTATTGAATTATTTTAGCTAAAAAGCTATTTAAATTATTTAATAATTAAAATTTGTAATATTTTTTATTAATCGTAATTTATTTAAAATGTTGATTTTTAGATTCTTAATGTATTCTGTTGTTGAAAGGTAATCTTAACTAATTAACAAAATTAGAATTAAATTAACATTTTTTAACAAGTCTTGTGGTTTCCTTACAGTAAGTAGTTTTAGGAGGCCCATGTTTGGATTTTACCCCAAACAAAGCCCAATTCAGAGGAAAGTGAGGTTCGGAAAGTCATTACGGGTATCTTTGCGGAGTCAAAACCCAATAAATATTCAAAATGATAAAAAGATTTTTTCTTGTAATCATAATGATGATTTCCACACTTGGTATTTACTCCTTCAAGAGTTATGCCACAGATGCTAAAACAAGTTTTGCATCGTTCTACCACGATAAGTTTAATGGTAGGAAAACAGCTAGCGGAGAAATTTTCAGTAACAAAGAATTGACCGCTGCTAATAAAACACTTCCTTTCGGAACAGAAGTAAAGATTACAAATTTGATCTCTGGGAAAAGTGTTGTAGTTAGAGTTAACGACAGAGGACCATACCACTCATCTAGAGCCTTTGATCTCTCTAAAGCTGCATTTGATTCAATTGGCGACACCAGAAAAGGTACAATCGCAATTGAATATGAAATTATCGACTAAGATTATCTTAAATTAGATTAAAACGCCAATCAAATTTTGATTGGCGTTTTTTTATTTATTCGATTGTTATTATGATTTTAATTGAATGTTTTTTCCAAAGAATACATTTTACTCAGCAATTCTTTTTTCAATAAGAAAAATTTCTTTCCAATATAAAAATGATAACTATTGACCGCGAAAAATAATTGTTGAAGATTGTTATTCAGATATTCGTTTT
Source organism: uncultured Weeksellaceae bacterium (assembly GCA_963530025.1). Lineage (GTDB taxonomy): Bacteria > Bacteroidota > Bacteroidia > Flavobacteriales > Weeksellaceae > Epilithonimonas. The sequence goes on along the minus strand of CAUSBY010000007.1, from coordinate 17,096 downwards.
GATTGAAGTATAACAAATCATTGTTGATGTAGTATTCCAAATCCTTTCTATTCTGTTCACTGATTTCTCCACCAAGTAAATCATTTGATAGTATTTCTTTCAATTCATTCTTTAGAATTTCTTCTTTAGGTTTTATTTTGTTGAAGTTTTTTTTGATTTTTTCAAAAGGAGTAGTTACAGTTGTGAATTCTAATGCATTATTGATATCGATAAATATTTGGAATTTTTCCTCATAAGTTTTATCATAATCACAGAAATCAGAAAATGATTTTCTTAATTCAAATTCTTGGTTTTTATCTTTTGCCAAATGCAAGAAGTAATGATAAATATTGATGTCGTTTTGAGTAATCTCTTCTTGTAAATTTTTTATTTGTTCATCTAATTTTGGAATCAGGTTTTTGGCTTCTTTCGCTTTGAATTTTCTTCCATCATAATCAAAAGTTTTGATAGTAAATGTTTTGTCTGCAATAGAAGAGATCGTATTTTTATCATTCTCCAAAGCAATTAAAGTGTAAACTGATTCTACTTTGTCTTTAGAGAACAATTCTTCGAAATTTGAAACTTCTTTTGATAAAGTAGAGGAATTCAAATCAAATTGATTCGGATTTTTATTATCGTAATAATTATTAAAAATTTTATCAAAGGTATCTTTGTTATAGTTTTTCTCAAATTCATTCTGAAAAACATCAAGCTCTAATTCGGATTTGGGCTTTTCATATTGTACATTGGAAAATATTTTTGAAGTCAGTTTTTCTTCTGTGGCATCTATGTTTTTAAACAAGTTTCTCGCAGAACTATTGTCAGAATCTTTGATAATATTCAGTTGTTGTAGTCTAGCAACTCTATCTTCAGTGGAAGGATGCGAAGCCCATTGATTTTCGATTACCAATTTCGATTTATTAAAAAGACCAGCTTCTGAAATTTTTACCACGGGCAAATTATATTTCAGTTCAAGTTCGCTTTCTTTTGCCAAATAATTCATTACAAAATTTTGTTCTTTGTAAATGTTTTTGCTGATTTGGCTTTCCTCGAATTTACTATTATAAAAATCAATCACAGAACTGTAAGAGTTGCCTGCAAGGTCTAGTCTAAGGAGTGATTCTTCCAAAGCAACAGAACCTGCAATATTGGCGGCAACTTCATCTGCGTGAAATTCCATCTCTCTGGAAAGCGCCATATGCCGAATATTGACAAAAGAATACATCTTTCTGAGAATCCATTGGATGGCTTGTGTGATTTTTATAGCCAACTCTGCAAAAAAGGCGAAATATCCACTTGTATTGGCCCAACCTTGAACCGTATTTTTATAAGATTCATCTTCATTCACTAGGTTGAAAATGATTTGATTGACGTTGTAAACATAACTTCCAACTTTCATAGAACGTTGAGAAAAATGACCAAATTCGTGAGCCAGAATAGCTTTCAGTTCTTGTTTTGTACACGCATTTACAAGACCAATTCCAATAATCAGATTTTTTTTGATAGGTAAAAACATACTCCAAAAACTGGAATCATAGAAAACACTTGCATTCACATCATAAGCCAAATAAACTTTTTTGGGAAAATCTGTTCCTGCTTCTTTTACGATTTCGTCTATCATTTGAAAAAGTTGCGGTTCATCATTTCTTGTGATTTCCGTTAGGTCGCTTCTGTCGTTGATGTGTTTTTTGAAAAGAAATTTTATCAAAAAATAAGAAATCAAAATTCCCAAGCTAGCGAGTCCAATTCCTATCATAATTGTGAAAAACATAGGCTTTACACTAATTAACCAAAGCCCAGCGGCTATACAACCGATAGTCAAAGCAATCGCAGAAAGGAATAATAAAATGTAAACAATGATGAATAAAATAATCGCAATAATCGCAGAAGTGCTTTTTTGCTTGAAATCTGAAGAAATTTGTACAAACATAGATTGAATGGTAATTAATTTTTCAATAAAAATAAAAAATCAAATATTATTTTCAGAATATAATCAATTAATTATTTAAAAAAATCAATAAAAAAACCGCTCAGAAAAATCTGAACGGCTTTGAATGATAATTATATTAATGTTTTACTTCACAATAATCGTTTGATTAGGTCTTGTTTTGCTTTTGTAATAAGAAACGGCGACATCTTTTATCGCGTTGATTCTTAGTTTTTCCAAAGCTACATCGTCGTTATACATTTTCATTTGCAAATCCCATTGTTTCTTGTCTTCTGCAGTGATTTTGCCCTCGATGTTTTTTACCAAGGAACTACTTTCTGCGGAACAAGGTGAAGTACTGTCGATTCCTAAAAGAATTCCAAATGCGGATTCGTAGTTTTTTTCGGCAATGTACATTTTTGCTTCTTTGATAAACGATGCGCAGTTTTTTCTCTGATAGTTTTTATAAGTTTCTATAGATTTTGCCTGAGCCGTTTTGTGACAACTTGCCTTCTCCGGAATCGATAATAGTAAAGCCAAAGATTCTTCATATCGTCCATTCTTTTCCAAGTTAGCGGATTTGGTAAGGATTTGATTGCAATTGGCCTGATAATAAGCCAAAAGTTTTTCAGTTCCGTTGTTGATAAATTTTACCAAAGCTGGGTCATTGGCTGATAAAGAATTGATAGCATTATTCAGAGCGGCATATTGGTCTCTTCCCGTTCCCTTCAATTGTTTGGAATAGCTGGAGAAGACAAGATTGGTTTGGTCTTGTTTAATTAGCAGTTGTAAAGTCAGATTTGTTACGTTCACGTTTTGCATTCCGCCTTCTACAACTTCGTTACCGTTGATGATTAGGTTCGGTTGCAAAACCAACCCGTTGTTGTAATCGGTAGAAACCAATCCGTTTTCGGATAACATCTGGGTCAATTTTCCATCAAGTTTATTTAAAATGTCAGAATCGAAATTATTCTGCTGTTCCTCATTAAAATAAATAGAAAGCTGAATTTTTCCAATATCAGCCGAGGTCTGCGAAAACCCAAATATGCCCAAAAGCATTACGGAGAATAAAAATATTTTTTTCATCGGTGTGTGTTATTTTATAGTGATGTAGATTGTGTTTCCTTTGATGTCTTTATCCGTCTGCATATTCAGTGTTTTGAAGAATTTGAAGATTTCTAATGCAAATTTGTTCGGGTTGTAATTCTTTCCAGCAGCATCTTTCAAAGGGATTTTCACATCATCCAAAATCATTCTTTTATCAGTTGTTCCTTGGATGTGATAATTGTTTTTGTAAGCGTTTTTCTCCATCCACATTTCTATCTGGTCAGAAAGAGGAAGGTTTTCCGGAGCAACTTCGGATGACATTTTGAAGTTCGAACTTTGAGCAAAACTAATATCAACATTCACGGATTTTCCATTGTTCACAATATCTGTGAATTTATTCTGCATTGTATTAATGAATTCTTCAGAAACACTTTCCACAGCTTTGGAAGCGAGTTTTCCAAAATCATCTGTGTAGAATTTTCCACTTTGTCCGACTTTGTTCGAAAGTGAATTTCCAGTCGAAGCTTCATAAGCCGAAATCACAACAGAAACCGAATTTCCTGAATTGCTGCTCACTTCATTCACTTCTGTCTGAACATAGACATCTGCGCCGGACATTTGTACGATTTGGTCTTTTACGTCAGTTTGATTGTCTGATGTGAAAATATTGTTGTCTTTTGCTGATTTCAATTTTGCAACGAAATCGACTGTTGTAAATCCTTTGGAATCGAAAATCTCTTTCACTTTTGTGATGGCAATTCTTTTGTTGACGTCATTTTCCAGAACTGTTCGCAGGTCTTCACCTTCGCCAACATAAGGAATAACCATTATTTTTGGCTGAACAGTTGTAGTGTTTGGTGTTGCCTGAGCAAATATTCTTGAAACGGATAAAACAAATAGAAATAGAATACTTGTTTTTTGATATATGTTTTTCATTTGTGATTAATTATAAATTTTGATGGCTTTCGCTTTAAAAGTTGAATTGTATGCAGCCCGACTTGAGCGGAAATCCTTTTTTGCCAACCTTAAAGTTCTATTTAAACTGAAATCGTCTGCAAAAAAAATTGGGAGCGGAAGGCAGATAAAGCTGCCCTAATCAATTTGATTAATAACCAAACTTTCTAATGATAGAATTTTGTTCTAAATCCAATCTTAAAGCTTTTGTATTTACAACAACTCTTTGGCTTCCATTACCAATTTTGGAAGATGAAGTGACGAAGGTTTTGTATCTGTTTTCGTTGAATAGTTTTTTGAAATATTCCGGAAACTGCTTTTCTGCTGCGTATTCTGCTGTCGAAATCAATGGAGTTGTCTGATTGCTATTGGGAATTCCACGGAATAAAAGATGATAAACTGCGGTGTATTCGGGTTTTTGGTCTGTAATATTCAACGTCATCGAACTCTCATTGGAATCTATAACTTGGATGTCAGATGCGTGATTTCTACTGTTGCAACTCAATAGACAGATTGCAGCAGCGAATAGAAAAAATAAATATTTCATATACTGATGTTTATTTTTTAGTAATTAATGTGCATTCTAGTTTTTTGGAACTTGAAAAATTGGTTGTAATGTTCTGAGAAGATTTTTTATCAGAAGCAATTGCTTCGCTCAGATTATCTCCGGCAAGATTTACGATTTCTATAGTTCCTATTTTTTGAGGATACTTTTGTCCGTCTATCAGCTCAATCATTTCCACAGAAAGTTTGTCACCAATGTTGAGTCCTGCATTTTTACCTATATTCAACAAAACTTTTGCTTTGTCTTTGTCCTCGGATAGTAATTTGACCACTTTACCTTGAAGAGGGAAATTCAGCTTAAAATATTGATTGATTTCTGTCTGGATAGATTTCATTGCGTTTTGAACGGCACTTTCTGGAGAAAGCATCAGTTCGCTGGCTTTACCTTCAAAACTTGTTGCGTCTGTACTCAACCCTGTTGCTACATCTACGATTTTCATTTGAAAAGCTACACTTGCTTTGTAACCATTCACTCCGCCGCTCGCACTTTTCATTGCGTAAACAGGAATTTTTGTGATGTGTCCCGTGATGATTTTTTCAGCGGCAAGACTTGCGCCTTGTTCCACCACATTTTTGCTGTCAATGAAAGCTTCGGTTTTTTGAAGTTCCAATTCGTCGTTCACTCGGTCTGAGCTGGTTCTGTCTACCACTCGGAAACGTTTGGCATTCGTGAGCATTTCTACTACTTTTTCCGTGACAAGACCTACGAATCTAGGATTCTCATCACACGTAAAAGCTGTTACACCAATGACAATTCTGTCGTCTTTTTGCGCAGAAGTCCTACTGAAAGACAGAGCAATCAGTAGGAATAATATTTTTTTAGTCATTATAAGTTACCTGCAGATTTTACAGTTTGGATAATGCTTTTAATCGCTTTTGACTGGAATACAGATTCTTCGCCCAAAATTCCGGATGCTGTTTTTGCGTATTTTACAGCTGATGTTACTTTTGCCAACTTTAATGGATTGGTAACAGACATTGATTCTGATGATACAGAAGTCAAGTTGGAAGCGAAAGATTGAACGTTTTTGGATTGAGAGAAAATCCTCACTGCTAATTCTTCACATTCCTTCAAAGTCGGTTTTTTCACTTTTACGTCAGTCACGCCATCTTCTGTTTGTCCTATAGACCTGTAATAAAGGTTTTTCAATAGAGGTGAAATTGACATAGATTCTCTGGCGGAATCTCCAATTTCTGTGTTCAGATTGTCCAGAGTTGCAACGCTTGTAGATTTAGGAGTAGAAAGCTTTCCTAATTTTTCTACGCGTTCCATAGAAGCTTTGAAATCTTCTCTTGACGTTTGTGCAATTGCAGATGTAAGGCTCGCAAACATAAATGCGGCTAATAATAGTTTTTTCATAAGTGTTTTTTTAACTGCTCAAAAATATATCAAGCTTGTAGAAAAAATCTTATCCATTTACAATTCGCTTGGGATGATTTACAATTCGCTAAATTTTAAGATTATTAAAGAAAAAAACCGTTCAGAAAATCTGAACGGTTTGTATATAATCTGCTTCGGTCGCTGACCGTTACATCATTCCTGGCATTCCGCCGCCCATTGGCATTGCAGGTTCGTTGCTTTTCACTTCAGTGATTACACATTCTGTTGTCAAAAGCATTCCTGAAACGGAAGCAGCGTTTTCTAGAGCAACTCTAGTTACTTTAGTTGGGTCAATGATTCCAGCCTCAAGCATATTCACATATTCGTCAGTTTTAGCATTGTAACCGAAATCTCCAGTTCCTTCTGCAACTTTCGCAACGATTACAGAACCTTCACCTCCTGCATTAGCAACGATTTGTCTCAATGGCTCCTCAATAGCTCTTTTAACGATTTTGATACCTGTTGTTTCGTCAGCATTATCACCTTGGAAATTAAGCGCAGAAATAGCTCTTACCAAAGCAACACCACCTCCAGCAACGATTCCTTCTTCAACTGCAGCTCTTGTTGCGTGAAGCGCGTCATCAACTCTGTCTTTTTTCTCTTTCATTTCAACTTCAGATGCAGCACCTACATAAAGTACAGCAACACCACCAGCTAACTTAGCCAATCTTTCTTGAAGTTTTTCTTTATCATAATCAGAAGTTGTAGTCTCCATCTGAGCTTTGATTTGAGAAACTCTTCCTTTGATTTGAGCTTCGTCACCACCACCATTTACGATAGTTGTATTATCTTTATCGATAGAAACTTTTTCAGCAGTCCCCAACATTTCGATAGTTACATTTTCCATTGTGAAACCTCTTTCTTCAGAGATTACAGTTCCACCAGTTAAGATTGCAATATCTTCCAACATTGCTTTTCTTCTGTCACCAAATCCTGGCGCTTTTACAGCAGCAATTTTAAGAGAACCTCTCAATTTGTTAACTACCAAAGTTGCTAAAGCTTCTCCTTCAACTTCTTCAGAAATAATTAATAAAGATTTTCCACCTTGTGCAACAGGCTCAAGGACTGGCAATAATTCTTTCATAGAAGAGATTTTTTTCTCAACCAAAAGAATATAAGGATTGTCTAGTTCAGCAACCATCTTCTCAGGATTAGTTACAAAATATGGAGATTGGAAACCTCTGTCGAACTGCATACCTTCTACAACATCTACAGTTGTGTCGATACCTTTTGCTTCTTCAACAGTGATAACACCTTCTTTTCCAACTTTTCCGAAAGCTTCAGCGATTAATGAACCGATAGTTTCATCATTATTTGCAGAAACAGAAGCAACTTGCTTCACTTTTTCTGTAGAATCACCAACAGTTTGAGATTGAGATTTAAGGTTTTCAACTACTGCAGAAACAGCTTTGTCGATTCCTCTTTTCAAATCCATTGGGTTAGCGCCTGCTGCTACGTTTTTAAGACCTTCTCTTACGATTGCTTGTGCCAAAACAGTTGCAGTTGTAGTTCCATCTCCAGCGATGTCATTGGTTTTAGAAGCCACTTCTTTCACCATTTGAGCACCCATATTTTCAACTCTGTCTTCAAGTTCGATTTCTTTTGCTACAGAAACACCGTCTTTAGTTACGTGAGGCGCGCCGAAAGATTTTTCGATTACTACGTTTCTACCTTTTGGTCCTAAAGTTACTTTTACTGCATTTGCTAATGCGTCAACACCTCTTTTCAAAGCGTCTCTTGATTCAATATCGAATTTTATTTCTTTTGCCATTTTTTGTTGTATTAATGTACTTTGTACAATGTATTAATGAATTTGATATCCACGAAAATTAAAATCATTTTACGTGAATATGTTTTACTTTTACAATTAATTATCCAATAATTCCTAAAAGGTCTCCTTCTTTTACGATTAAGTAATCTTTACCTTCGAATTTCAATTCGGTTCCAGAATATTTTCCATAAAGAACTTTGTCGCCTACTTTTACAGTTGTTGGCTCGTCTTTTTTTCCAGGTCCTACAGCTACTACAGTTCCTTCTTGTGGTTTTTCTTTCGCAGTGTCTGGGATGATTAGTCCTGATGCTGTTTTAGTTTCTGCAGGTGTTGGTTCTACCAAAACTCTGTCCGCTAATGGTTTGAAATTTACTGACATAATTATATTTTGATTTTAATATTATTCTTCCTCAATGTTCTCCAACAATGTGCCAAGTCCGATAGATATTGGAAGATATAATACAGAGGTAATATTTGGCAGAGTTTTATTTTTTAATACTGAAATTTTGGCAGAAAAAAAGTCTACCAACTAGGTAAACTTTATTTTAATACATTCTCTTTATTCCATTATCATTTTCCTTCCGCCAGTATTGATTTCCTGCTTCAGAAGTTTTCGGGAATCGATATCGATATAATAAATGCTTTCTGTTTTTCTATCCTGGATATCGTCAGTCGTTTTCACAACCCAGACTTTTTTGCCATTGTACTCAGATTTTTCAACGTTTTCTATGTAAGCTTTGATAACGCCTTTTTGGGCTGTTGGATTATGATCGAAAATTGAAATTTCAGACTTGTCATTTTCTGTCAAAGGTAAAAATCGAATTAGTGCAGGATAACTGTTGCTGTCAAAATAAGGAGAAGTTGTCACTTCATCAATAATATCATTTTTCTGAGTTTTCTTATCAAGATAATATCCTGTCACTTTATTCTTATTAAATCTAATCGACATATTTCTCATCGAATTGAACGACGAATGATAAACCGGCTGGAAATCTGAAATCTTAACAATTGTAGAATCAACCCAAGCTTCAGGCGATTGTTTCATTTTGACAGTCGTTTTTATCAGAAGGTCTTTTTTGTTTAATTTCTTAAAATCAGTGGTTACTTTGCCGATTTCGATTTTTTGACCTGCATTTTCCATCGTCCAAGTTACTTCTGTAGATTCATCTTGGATATACTTTGAATCGAGCTTAACATTATTGGGAGCAAGTAGATTTTGTGCAGACACAAAATTGGCACCGCCAATTATTAAAAGGATAAGAATTGTTCTCATAATTTTTAATAATATGTAGTACCAACTAGAATATAGTTACAGCAAACTGACTTTACTTTAATCTAATTTTCGAACCAAAGATTTTCACCTTTCAAAACCAAAGGCGTTTCAAAATTATTGGTAAATAAACCTCCAGTTCCCAAACCTTGTGGCATCGAATTTTGTTTGAGGTAAGTATATTGTGCAATCGCATTCAGACCGATATTACTTTCAAGTGCAGAAGTTATCCACCAGCCGATATTATTTTTTTCTGCCAGATTAATCCATTCATCCGAACCGGAAAATCCACCAATCAAACTTGGTTTTAGAATAATGTATTGAGGGTTGATTTCTTTGAGAAGTTCTTTTTTAGATTCAAAATTCAGAACACCGATTAATTCTTCATCTAAAGCAATTGGAGTAGGCGTAGTTTTACAAAGTTCAGCCATTGCTTTCCAATTTCCAGCTGTGATTGGTTGTTCGATAGAATGAATTTCCAAGTCTGCCAATTCTTTTAAAACAATTTTAGCTTGCTCTGGAGAAAAAGCCCCGTTTGCATCTACACGAAGTTCGATTTTTTCTTTCGGAAATTTCTGTCTTAAGGATTTTAATATTTCTTTTTCAGAATCCCAGTCAGTTCCGATTTTCAGTTTGATGCAGGTGAAGTTATTTTCTAGCTTTTCCTCAATCTGAGATTGCATATAATCGGCATCTCCCATCCAGATTAATCCATTAATCTTGATAGAATCTTTTCCTTCTGTAAAATCACTTGGAAAATAGAGGTCACCTTGATGTTTTAAATTAAGTAACGCTTGTTCTACACCAAAAATAATAGATGGATGATTGATCAATTCTTCTTGTAATTCTTCTAAAGTCAAATTGATATTACGACAAGCCCATTCTAGAGCATCTTCATAATCGTCATCATCATCGAAACTTAATCCTCGGAAAAGTGAACATTCACCAATTCCTTTTTTGTCATCTTCAAAGATTTCGATGAAATAAGTTTCTTTTGTATTGAGGACGCCTCTAGAAGTTCCGCTAGGACGTTTGAAATTGAGAATATATTGATGGAATGTTGCAGTCTTCATTCTGCAAAAATAAGAAAAGACCGAAGAAATCGGTCTTTAGTATGATTTAAATTGAATAGTTTTTTATTTACAAGTAGTTTATTTTTGAGATTTATTCATTCTTCTATTTACTACTTTCCAAAAATACTTGACTTGGTCTGGCGGAACTAATTTTTCAACTTTATTTAGGTATGAATTACATAAACTGTCTTTTATAGGTGTGTAATCTATATAATTAGTTGTTCCGTTTTGATTTTTAATATTTTCTTTTTGTAATCTAATTTTATTATTCAAAATTTTTAATTCACTATTCAATTGAGTGGTCAAAGTTTCATACTTTATTTTATTTTCAGGAGAAAATTTGACCTTTGAGCCGAATTGAGCAAAAGTAAAAACTGAGTTTAAAACTAATAAAAAGAAAAGACTTTTTTTCATTATTAATTTTTATCTACAGCTTTTGCCATAAATTCTTCTGCTTTGGTCACCATTGAAGCACTTCCGCAGAAAAATGGTACGCGCTGATGTAATTCTGTCGGCTCGATTTCCATGATTCTTTTAAAACCGTCACTGCATTTTCCACCTGCTTGTTCTGTCAAAAAAGCCATTGGATTAGCTTCATATAGTAATCTTAATTTTCCTTTTGGAGATTGGGATGTCGATGGATAGATGTAGATTCCGCCTTTCAACATATTTCTATGGAAATCAGAAACCAAAGAGCCAATATATCGTGAAGTGTAAGGTCTGTCACCTTCTTCTTCCTGACAATATTTGATGTAATCTTTCACACCTTGTGGGAATTTTGCATAATTTCCCTCGTTGATAGAATAGATTTTTCCAGAAGTTGGGAATTTGATGTCCTTATGAGAAAGATAATAAGTTCCGATAGATGGATCCAGCGTGAATCCGTTCACACCATTTCCGGTAGTATAAACAATCATTGTGGAAGAACCGTAAACCACATATCCCGCAGCGACCTGATTCACTCCTTTTTGTAAAAAATCTCTAAGCTCTACAGGACTTCCCGGATCGGAAACTCTTCTGTAGATAGAGAAAATAGTTCCGACAGAAACGTTCACGTCTATATTGGAAGAGCCATCCAAGGGATCAATCAAAACCACATATTTACTAAGGTGAGCATTCTCTGTACATTTGACCTCGATGAAATCATCACTTTCTTCAGATGCAATTCCACAAACTACTTCTCTTTGAGATAAAGCTGCGATGAAGATATCGTTGGCTAGAACATCCAGTTTTTGTTGCTCTTCTCCCTGGATATTTTCTGTACCCACTTTTCCAATAATGTCGGCAATTCCAGCTTTGTTAACTTCACGATTTACAATTTTTGTAGCAATCCTTATAGAGCTGATAAGACGGGAAAGTTCTCCGGTGGAATATTTGAAATCATCCTGTTTCTCAATGATGAATTCCCCTAAGGTCTGCAAAGCCTGATGTGACATATTTGGTTAATTTGATTTTGTACAAAACTAATTTTTTTTTTGATTAAATAAAACAAAATTTATCATTAATTGATGACACTTATCATAATATCATTAATATGGTTTTGTATCTCATTTTGAGGCATTAAAAAAATCATTCCCAATTTTTATATTTCGTTCATTATTGATACTTTTGAAAGTTAATAATCAATTAACAATCTGTATTGATAAGATAAAATTTTAACGTTTAAAAATCTAATGAAAGTTTACAAATTTGGTGGTGCATCTGTAAAAGATGCCGAAGGTGTGAAAAATGTGGCCTTGGTTCTAGAGACTCAAGGTTTTGAAAAATGTTTGCTTGTGGTCTCTGCAATGGGAAAGACCACCAATGCTTTGGAAAAAGTAGTAGAATATTACTTCAAGAAACAGGATTATCAAGCAGAAATTGAATTAATCAAGAAAAATCACATCGATATTGCCAAAGGTTTATTTTCTGAGAATCATCCTGTTTTTGGAGAGATATCTTTATTTTTTGATGATATAGATTCTTTTCTGAGAAGAAACAAATCTCCAAATTACAACTTTGTGTATGACCAGGTTGTAAGTTGTGGCGAGATGATTTCTTCCAAGATCTTAAGCGAATATCTTAATGATATTCAGTTTTTCAATCATTGGTTGGATGCAAGAGATTACATCAAAACTGATAGCAATTACAGAGAAGGAATTGTAAACTGGCAGGAAACAGAACAGAATATTTCTAAATTAGATAAAATTAATTGTTATGTTACTCAAGGATTTATTGGTTCAGAAAGTAATAATTTCACGGTGACATTAGGAAGGGAAGGGTCAGATTATACGGCTGCGATTTTCGCTTATTGTTTGAATGCTGACGAAATGACAATCTGGAAGGATGTTCCAGGTGTAATGACTGGAGATCCAAGAAAATTCGAAAATGTAGAATTGTTGTCATTCATTTCTTATGAGGAAGCTATCGAGATGGCATATTATGGAGCTTCCGTAATTCACCCGAAAACGCTTCAGCCACTTAAACAGAAGAATATTCCGTTTTTTGTTAAATCATTTGTAGAACCGAAAGAACCAGGTACAAAGGTTGGAAATTCAGCAGAAAATGAATTGGTAGAAAGTTATATTCTAAAGGAAAATCAAACTTTGCTGAATGTTGAAACACGAGATTTTTCATTTATTGCTGAGGAACATATTAGTTTGATCTTTACACTTTTGGCAAAATATAAAATCAAAGTTTCTTTGATGCAGAATTCGGCAATTTCATTAGCTTTATGTTTGGAAGATAAATTTGGGACCGCTAACGATTTCAATGAAGAATTACAGCAGAGTTTCATTACTCAGATGACGAAAAATGTTTCGTTGTTTACTGTAAGAAACGCAGAATTGGATAAATTGGACAAATTTTATAAAGACAAAAAAGTACTTCTGGAGCAGATTTCCAAAAAAACCTTCCAGATGGTAACCATGTAAAAACACTATGAGCTTAATATCCAAAGAAGACTTGATAAAAGCGGCTGGACTTGATAAAATTGGTTTTCTCAAGAGACCAGTTGCCTCGGCGATCATGAATCTCACAAAAATAAATGAGGTCAATGCGCTTTATAATAAGTTGATTCACACAAAAGGTGTAGAGTTTTTTGATGAATTTGTAAGAGAACAAGAACTGAGTTATATCGTTTTTGAAGAAGATCTTGCAAAAATCCCTAAAACTGGGCCATTTATTATCGTTTCAAATCATCCGCTTGGAGCATTGGACGGCATATTAATGTGTAAAATTATTTTACGTGTTCGTCCGGATTTCAAAGTGATGGGCAACTTCCTTTTGTCGAAAATAAAACCAATGGAACCTTTTGTGATTTCTGTCAACCCTTTCGAAGGAAGAAAAGATGCGTACAATAGCTCTTCTGGAATGAGAGAAACTTTCAAACATCTTTCTGAAGGAGGATGTATCGGGATTTTTCCTGCTGGCGAAGTATCCAATAAAAATAATGAATATGGTGAAGTCCTTGATAGGCCTTGGGGAAAAACTGCTCTTAAGATCATCAAGAAGGCAAAAGTTCCGGTTGTTCCAATGTATTTCCATGCAACCAACAGCAAGGTCTTTTATAATGTGTCAAAGCTGCATCCTGATCTGCAAACATTAATGTTGCCAACGGAAATGATGAGAAAAAGGGACAAGCCGATCAGGATCCGGATTGGTAAGCCTATTTCTGTAAAACAAATGGAAGAGGAAGAGAGTCTGGAAGAATTAGGAGAATATCTCTACAATAAGGTTTACATGCTGAAGTCTTATTATGAGAAGAGAAAAAGTATCACAGAGAAGTTGAAACTTCCTAATATGTCTCTCAAATTACCGCTTCAAAAGCAAAATAATATTGTACAGAATATTATTGATGAAACACCTGTTGAAGATATCATTAAAGAAATCGATACGCTTAAAGAGACCGAAAATAAAAAGCTTTTTTCGCACGGAGATTACGATGTGTTTTTTACTACTTCTGCAGAGATTCCGTCTATAATGAGGGAAATCGGAAGGCAAAGAGAATTGACTTTTCGAGCGATAGGAGAGGGGACGAATCTACCTTTTGATTTGGATGAATATGATAATCATTATCATCATCTTTTTCTTTGGGATAATTCGGATAAAAAACTGGTAGGAGCTTACAGAATGGCTTTAGGCTCTGAGGTAATGAAAAAATTCGGGATTGACGGATTTTACACCAGTTCACTTTTCGAATATGATCCAGAGTTGCAACCATTTTTTAGAAAAGTTATAGAAATGGGAAGAGCTTATATTTCGATCGAATATCAGCAAAAGCCGTTTCCGTTATTCTTACTTTGGCGAGGGATTGTACATGTTTGTCTAAGGAATCCGGAACACAAATTTTTGATGGGCGGTGTGAGTATCAGTAATAAGTTCTCCGAGTTTTCAAAATCTTTGATGATAGAGTTCATGCGTTCCCATTATTATGATTCTGCCGTTGCACAATACATTCATCCAAAGAATGAATTTAAAGTTGTGATGAAAGAGCGGGATAAAGCCTTGTTTTTTGAGGATATGGATGCTGATCTTAACAAACTTGATAAGATCATAGACGATCTCGAGCCAGAACTTAGATTGCCTGTTCTTATCAAGAAATATATTAAGCAAAATGCAAAAATGATTGCTTTCAATGTGGATCCGAACTTCAATGATGCGATTGACGGACTGATGTATATAAGAATTAGTGATCTCCCAGAAGATACGATCAAGCCTGTTTTAGAGGAATTGAGCGATTTCTTCAAGGCACAGACTGAAAAAAAATCTTCTGATAATCAATGATTTTAAATAAATGTGCGAAGAAATTCTAATATAATTTGCATTATACAAATAAAGAATATATTTTTGCACCACTCAAAACAAAACGAGTGTTGGTTTCTTAGCTCAGTTGGTAGAGCAATGGATTGAAAATCCATGTGTCCCTGGTTCGATCCCTGGAGAAACCACTTAAAAACCGTCTAACACAGACGGTTTTTTTAATAAAAATCTTAAAAATTAGTATTGATCTAATTTGGATTATAAGAGTAAAGAGTGTATTTTTGCACCACTCAAAACAAAAGAGTGATGGTTTCTTAGCTCAGTTGGTAGAGCAACGGATTGAAAATCCGTGTGTCCCTGGTTCGATTCCTGGAGAAACCACAAGAAATCAAACAATTTCTATCAAAACCTTTCAAATCATAGATTCTGGGAGGTTTTTTGTTTTTAGGAATATCAATAAATAACAATTATTCTCAAATTGAAAGGTGACCTTTTCGGTGACCTCATCATTTTTAACTTTTTAGGTAACCGAATTTCTTCAAAAGTCCTGTCAATAAGGGTGTATCAAATTTGAACATCTTGATTGATAGGTCACCGGAAAGTAATTTTAACCTATAAAGTCACCACTATGAATGCGAGAGTTTCGGTATTGTTCTATGCCAAAAAATCCAAAGCAAAATCTAATTCCCTTGTGCCTGTTTATTTGAGAATCACGGTGAATGGAAAACGAGCAGAATTTTCCACGGGTAAGGATGTTGATATCAATAAATGGAGTTCATTGATAAGTCGTTTGAGGGGCAGTTCTGAGGAAGTGCGTTTTATCAATAAACATTTTGATATTCTACAATCCAAAGTGCTAGAAATAGAAAATAGCCTTATCTTATCCGGCAACCACTTCGATGCCACAGATATTAAAAACTTATTGATGGGTAATAACGAAATAGAGCGTTATCTCATTCCAGTATTTCAGGATCATAATGATCGAATCAAAAAGCTTTTGGGAAAAGAATATGCACCAGCAACATTGAAGAATTTTAGAACCTGTCTATCACATTTGAAACAATTTTTGTGGAAATTCCATAAAAAATCAGATATTAATTTGGTGAATATAAAGCCTTCTTTTTTGAATGACTTTGATTTCTTTTTAAGAACTGAAAGAAAATGTGCCAATAATTCTGCAGTTAAACATAGTAAGTCCCTTGCTAAAATTCTCAAAATATGTTACCTGAATAATTGGATCGAAAAAGATATGGTAATGTATTATAAAGGCAAATTCAATGAGGTTATTGTAAATTTTCTAACTGAAGAAGAAATTGAGGCTATCCGAAACAAAGATTTTGTGGGAAAAGGGCTAGATCTGGTTAGGGATATTTTTATATTCAGTTGTTATACAGGTCTGGCATATATTGATATTTATAATTTGACCAATGATCAAATTACAACAGGTATAGACGGTAGCTTATGGGTTATGACGCACCGTCAGAAAACCGGAGCTACATCCAATATTCCCCTTCTTCCAATTGCAGAGGGTATTATACAGAAATACAAAAACCATCCCTTGGTATTACAATCTGGAAAACTACTGCCTGTTTATAGCAATCAGAAAGTAAATGAATACCTCAAGACCATTGCAGAGAATTGCGAGATTAACAAGAAGCTCACTTTCCATGTGGCAAGACATACGTTTGCAACCTCTGTTACTTTAGGAAATAACGTATCGATGGAAAGCGTAAGCAAAATGCTTGGACATAAGAGTATCAAGACTACCCAGCATTATGCTAAGATATTAGATAAAAAGGTTAGTGAAGACATGTCAGCTCTGAAAATTTTATTGAGAAAAGTAGATTAAAAAAGCTTAGGTTGACTGCGCTAGATTTTAACTTAAGCAGTTCATAAAATTGGCTTCCTCAATTCGCTTTACAAAAAGCTTATGGTCTGTATCTTCTGATACTTATGAGATGTCCATTTCTTATTCTTTATATATTTCGACATCATATAATTTGTCCACGCTTTCAACAAGGCCATCAGGATTGAAGTCTATAAAAATTGCCAGCTTATTTCTAAACCAACCTCTATCTTTGATATATATCAACTGGGCTCCTCCGAATTCCGAATAGTCGGGAGTGCCCAGAAGAGTGTATATCTCTTCTTTTGTTTTTCCTATCAGTTGATGGGAATTTTTCATGACTTGTTTTGTGATCTTCATGTTATGATATATTTAGGTATAAAAAAAGCCGTTTTACTATTCCAAAGCTTGGCTAGTAAAACGGCATTATGATGTCTTGTAGTTTCCAGAAGCTCCACACTGTTTTTACGTAGATCTTACTGTAGCTTCGGTGCTGAGTTTCCTGCGGCACATGGTGCTGCCATAGAAAAACTATCAAAAAGGT
>CAUSBY010000006.1:0-225710 GCA_963530025.1 uncultured Weeksellaceae bacterium | reverse complement strand
AGGATTACTTAAAATTACTATTCTTTATACTACAAATCTAAAGGTTAGTGATGGATATGATTTTATATGTTAACTGGTAATGTTCCAGAGTTAGTGATGGATATGATTTTAAATATTAACTTATTGAAAATCAGATAAAATAATAATTAGAAAATTTAAAAACGAGAGTAGGATTTACCTACTCTCGTTTATTTTTGGAGAAAAAACAGATCCTAAATGATTGGGAATCATAATAGGTGTATCAGATTTAGTGATATAGTGGAATTTATAAATGTTATTTTTGATTTTTTAATAATAATTTTTATTTTAGAACTTTAAATTAAGATATTTATAAATTGAAATAGAGAAGACTATCTTACCAGTACAAAGACCACTTGGGGAATGTAAGGCTGAGCTATGCCAAGAACAGCGGGACGAACCAGATTGAAGTATTGGACAGAAATGATTACTACGCGTTCGGGATGAACATGTACGAGCAGAACTCTGTGTATGATGCGATGGGGACACCGCTTAATAACAAGTACAATCAGAAGGAGCTGCAGGAGACCGGTTTTTATGATTACGGCTGGAGGCAGTATATGCCAGACCTCGGAAGATGGTTCGGGATGGACCAACTCTCAGAAAAATATCATATGACAAGCCCTTACGCCTATGCTGTAAACAATCCTGTGATGTTCTATGACATAGACGGCAGGGATTTACCGGGATGGTTACAAAAACTATGGGACAAGACACAGGATAATCAGGTAACAACTTTTGGCGGTTTTGATTCCAATGGTAATGCAGGCTGGTCAAAGAAAGGAGGTTCTTTCAACACAGAGCAGTTCACCTCGTTTGTTACTTTTCTGCAGGGCGGAGGAACAGGTAATTATACTTTCTGGACAAATGGGTCAGGCTCTGATAATGTCAGTTATGGTAATGGAGCTTACAATGGCGATATCCAAGGTGTTATTGGATACAATATCAACATCACCGATGACAAGGCCGGTGCTTGGAGAGGAGAACAGGCAAGAAGCAGGCTGCACGCTGCGATGGGCGATAACATTGCAGATGATTTGCAGGGTATGCTGGATGGTATTGGAACGATTCCTATATTGGGAGAGGTTGCCGATGGATTCAATGCGTTCATATCTTATCAAAGAGGAAAACGAGCACAAGCAGCGTTGAGCTTTGGTGCGATGGTGCCGTTTTTGGGCTGGGGCGCTACGGCTATGAAGTATAGTGACAAGATAATTGAAATTAATAAAATGACTGAAGGAGCTGGGATGTTGTTAAATGGTACTCCATCATCTGCAATTAATTCTGCTATGTATTATGAAAAGGTATCAGAACAAGGGGCTTCAATATTTAAATCAATTTCTGCGGGTCATATGTTTATTGATGGTAATAAGAGAACTGCCGTTGGTGTGTTTCAAGATTTTGCAAAACAAGCAGGATTAGAAACAGTAAGCCATCAGCAAATGATGAATGTTGCTAATCAAGTTGCAACAGGGCAAATCACAGATATTTCACAAATTGCGAGAATGTTAACTAAATAATAATATGAAATACATAAGCGAAATTTTAAAAAAAACAAATCCATCTTTTGAAGATTTAATTAATTGTCTAGAAATAATAAAAAAAGAAGGTGACGTTTCAGTTATAAAATTTGATGGAGCCAGAACTGATAATAGTTACACTGTTTTTGTAACTTTTGCAATTAATAAGAATAAAGAAATAATCAGAGCTGATGAGAATGATTTAAAAAGAGCTATAATAAAAGTTCTATCAGAATATATTAAATGATTTACCGATTGTAGGATGGGGTGCTACGGCTTTCAAATATGGAAAAGGAATTAATGTTGTTGCAACAGATTTCAATAAAGTGTGGTAATGTATCAGATTTAGTGATGGATATGATTTTAAATATTAAGTTATTGAAAATCAGATAAAATAATAAATCGAAATATTAAAAACGAGAGTAGGGATTACCTACTCTCGTTTATTTTTGACAAAAAAAAATATCCTAAATGATTGAGGACCATCACAAATGCATCAAAGTTAGTGAGACAGGAATCTGTCCTTTCTGCTATTCCAATCATATTATCAAGAACGGAACTACAAAAACCAAAAAACAGCAATATTTCTGTAAAAATTGCAACCGTAGGTTTTTAGATTTCTACACTTACAAAGCTTATCTTCCAAACATTAATTCATTAATTATTCAATTAACCAAAGAAGGTTTAGGTATTCGTTCTATAGCAAGAATTCTCAATATCTCAACTACTACTTTGATCAAAAGAATTCTAAGTATTTCAGAAAATATAAAAACTCCGGTTCTGGCATTTGGTAAAACCTATGAATTGGATGAACTAAGATTTTTCTTAAGAAGGAAAAGTAATCTAATGTGGCTGGCTTACGCAATTGATAAAGAGACAAAAAGAGTTGCGGCTTTCTATATGGGAAGGAGAAATAATACAACTCTGAATGCTGTTGTAAAAACTTTATTAAACGCTAAAGCAAAAAACATATATACCGACAAGCTGAAAAATTATCAATACCTTATTCCAGAAGAAATTCACATTACCAAAAGATACGGAACAAACGGAATCGAAAGAAAAAACCTGAGTATAAGAACCCATTTGAAGCGATTGAATAGAAAAACAATTTGTTTTGCAAGAAGTCTGGTCATAACCACTGCTGTTTTAAAAATCTATTTCTGGTTATAATTTGTCTATATTTTTTTAATCCATATTGGCTTTAATAATAAACTTCAATAAAACTTCCCCTGAATAATATCTTTTCGCTATTTTCGTTGAAAAAGGAACAAACTTTGTTGAAGCAGAGTCTTTGACAATAATTTGTCAGTCAAGTCCTCATATTGTCAGTCTGAGGCTCTCGAAGACAACTACAAAGTTTTAAGAAAATTCAATTTTAAGAATGAATTCAAAAAAAGTAATATTAGCCTCGTTAATTTCCTTTTATGGGATTTCGGAAGCGCAGCAGTCTCGATATTTTACTCAAAAAGAAGACTATCACTTTGGATTGGCAGAGAATCTCTACAGCACCAAGGTTTATAATGCTTCCCAATACGAATATTCCAACCAATATTTTTATAACAAAAGTCTAAGCAATTCCAGAAAAGAAGCGTCGTTATTTTTCAGCAATGTGATTGGCGTTATTCTGCAACAGCAATATGCCGAAGAAGGCTTGAATGCTTTTATGAAAGAATATCCAAAGTCAGCCTATTTTGCTCAAGCAAACGGACCTTTGGCAGATTATTATTTAGCTAAAAAAGATTTTGAGAAAGCGTTGGAAACTTTGCAAAAAGTCAATCAATATCAGCTGAGTAAAGAGGAAAATACACAGCATATTATGAAGCTGGGTTATGCCAAGTTTATGACCGGAGATTCTGCCGGAGCGATTGAAGCGTTGGAAGAATCTTTCAAGAATGCAGATGAAACCAGCAAACCAGCAATTTCTTATATGTTGGGACATTTGTATTATGCTGACAAACAGAATGATAATGCGTTTGTTTACTTTGACCAAATCAAAAATAATGAGGGATATGCACATCTTGTAAAGCCTTATTATGTTCAGATGTATTACAATCAGAAGAATTATGATTTGGCAATTTCTGAAGGAAACGAAATCCTGAACAACGGAAAAACAACAGCTTATGATACGGAAATCCATAAAATAGTAGGAGAGAGCTACTTTATGAAAGGCGATTATCAGTCCGCTTATCCACATCTGAAATTATTCCTTGACAAAGAGCAAACACCTTCTGAAACTGACCTTTACGAAATGGGATTTGTTTCTTCTCAAGTGGGAAAAAATGCTGAAGCGGTAGGTTATTACAATCAATTGATTAACAGTAATTCTCCGTTGGCGCAAAATGCTTATTATCAGCTCGGGAACGCTTATTTGCAAAATAATCAAAAGCAGGAAGCGCTTTCGGCTTATCGTAATGCCTCTCAGATGAATTATGATGCGAAAGTTCAGCAATTGGCTTTGGAACAATATGCGAAATTAGGTTACGAATTAGGAAACCCGTTTGAGAATTCTTCAAAAGTGATTCAGAGATATTTGGATAAATATCCGAATTCTAAAACTCAGGAAATGAGGTCGCTTTTGGTGAAATCTTAT
Source organism: uncultured Weeksellaceae bacterium (assembly GCA_963530025.1). Lineage (GTDB taxonomy): Bacteria > Bacteroidota > Bacteroidia > Flavobacteriales > Weeksellaceae > Epilithonimonas. Next base: position 221,582 of record CAUSBY010000006.1, on the reverse strand, counting down.
TTGTATTCTGGAGATTATAAAGCGACTTTGGACGCTCTTTCAAAATTGGATAAGAGAACCAATGAGACCAATAAGATAGAGCAAGAGGTTTCTTATCTTTTAGGTTCGGAGGAATTCAATAAAGGTAATTTTGACCAAGCTGAATCCTACTTTTTGAGAAGTCTTAAATTCAATTTAAACAAAGATTATTACAAGAAAGCCAAATATTGGTTAGGACAAACTTACTATCAAAAAGCTGATTACAAATCTGCAATTGCTGTTTATAAAGAATTAGAAAATGAAACTGCAGAAGGTTTTCCTGAACGTGAACAATTGGACTATGATTTAGGTTACGCTTATTTCAAGTCTAAGGATTTTGCTTCTGCTCAGGAATATTTCAAAGAATATCTGAGATTTCCGAAACAGGAATTCAAAGCGGATGCGGAATTGCGTTTAGCTGATACTTATTACGCCAACAATCAATTAAATGAAGCGCTTGATATTTATAACAAAACAGAAAATGCCAGCGATTATACTTTGTATCAAAAAGCTCTGGCTTTAGGTTTCAAAGGCGATACGGTTGCAAAGATTTCTGAACTAAAAACGTTGATTTCAAAATACCCGAATTCAGAATATATGGATGATGCGAGTTATGAGATTGGGTCTGCTTATGCTCAGAATGATGATTTCAGTAATTCTAATTCTTATTTTGATAAAGTCATCAAATCCAGTCCTGATAAAGATTTGGTAGCAAATTCTCAGATTTACAGAGCTCAGAATCTAATTGATTTAAATCAGAATGAAAATGCTATTGCAGAGTTCCGACAACTGGCGAATCAATATAAAAATACAGCTTATGCTGATAAAATTGTTTCGGCTTCCAAGCCTGCTTTTGTGAAAAACGGCGATGTTGCAGGTTATGAGCAATTTGCAAAAGGCCTGAATGTAAATGTTTCCGGAACAGAAATCAGTGAAATCAATCTGAATCTGGCGCAAGAAAATTTTGCTAAAAAAGATTACACAAAAGCGGTTTCTTACTACGAAAAATACCTTGACCAAAGTCCAAGCGGTGACAATCTTTTCAAAGCACAATACGAACTTGGAGAAAGTTATTATCAATTAAAACAAACTGATAAAGCGTTACTTCCGTTACAAAACGTGGCTGATTTCCAAAACGATTATCAGCTGGAAGCGCAGGTTAGATTAGCTCAGATTTATTTGGCTCAAGATAAAGTGGCTGATGCTAAAAAATATCTGGAACAAAATGCCAATTCAACCAACGTTACGATTAAAAACTTTGCTTCGGTTGAGTTAATGAAAATCTATGCGGACGAAAAGAACTTTGCCGAAGCTGAAAAATATGCGAATGCTGTAATTTCAAATACAAAAAATTCAGCAGCAACTCTTGAGCAAGCAAAAGTCATCAAAGCTAGAAGTCTCATGCAGCAAGGAAAAGATAAAGATGCACAAACAGCTTATACAGCTTTGGAAAAATCTTCTAATACGGAAGTTGCGGCGGAAGCTTTGTACGCAAAAGCCTTTTATCAGAACAAAGGAAAAGCTTTCAAATCATCTAACGAAACTATTTTTAAATTGGCGAACAATTATGCTTCGGAAGAATATTGGGGTGCGAAAGCTTTGGTTGTAATGGCGAAAAATTATCTGGCTTTGAAAGATAATTACCAAGCAAGTTATACAGTTGATGAAATCATCAATAATTACGGTGATTTCCCAGAAATTGTTGCAGAAGCAAAAGAAGTAAAAGCGCAGATTAAGAAGTAATGAAATATTTATTTTATTCGATTTTAATATGCTTTTTGTTTGTTGGCTGTGTTCCTTCATACAGTTTTTCGAGTAAAACAAAAAAAGAATATAGAAGAGATTATATAAAAGTAAAGGCTTTTGTAACTAATAAAGATTTGAAACAAGAATATGAAATTTTAAAAACGTCAAAGATTTATGAATTGGTAAATGATAGTAGTTATCAAGTAAAAATAAAATTATATCCTATAGTAGAAGATAGTATTAATCTTAAATGTGGAAATCCAATGGTGGGTAGTATGCTTACTTTCGGACTTTTACCGAGTTATTTTTATGATAATTATAAGTATAAATTCGATAGGATAAAAAATGAAAATATTGATACGCAAGAATTTGATATTGAGATGAGACAAAGTCTTTGGCTGTTTAACCTTCTTTATCCTAAAAGTTTTAAAAATCAATTTGCAAAAGGATTATTAATATCATATCAAGAAAAGAATAAATAAATATTTTGATGAAGGATTGAGTTATTTCTAAATCCTTTAATCTTTAAATAAAAATAAATGAACAAACTAAAATATATCGCCGTTCTGGCATTTTTGGGAATAGTCGGAATCTCGGAATTAGGAGCTCAAATCAAAGAAGAGCAATTGATTCTTAACAGAAAACGTGAACCGGAAGTCAAGAAAATCGAGAAGAAGAAAACATCTGTTGTTCAGGAAAAAAACTATCCGCCGGATAACAAGAAAAAGGAAGATTCACTCAATCTGAAATATGATATTGTGAATGTTCCCCCTGTTTCTGATTTCAAAACAACTGAAATCCAAGGCGAAGATATCTCTCCAAAATTCTCTAATGATTATCAATCCAATTATTTCAGACTGGGTTATGGAAATTATGGAAAGTTTTTGGCTGATGCTAATGTTTCCGGAAAAGTGCAGGATAATGTAGAAGTAGGAGCGGATGTTCATTATTTGTCAACTTCGGGACTTAAAAAGGAATATGATTGGTCTTCAAAGCAAAATCAAGCGAAGATAGGTGGTTATGCTAATATCTATACAGAAAAAGGGAAGTTTAATATTGATGCTAATTATGCTTTCAATAATTATAATTACTACGGAATTTATGCTTTAACACCGCCAAATAATGATGTTGATTTAGAGCAGAAAGTCAACAAATTCAGTGTAAATGGCTATTATGACCATTACTCGAATGATATTCTGAATAGCGTTCGTGTAAAATCCTATTTCCTAAGCGACCATTTTGGAGCAAGTGAAAATTACGCCAATGCAGAATTGAATTTGTCTAAGCACGATTTTTCTGTTTACGATGATATTACAGCCAACGGAGATTTGGGAATCAATCTGGAAACGGTTAATTCTAAATTTGATATCCTAAATAAGAATACGAATAATCAATTTAATTTTACATTATCACCGAAAGTGACTTTCTACAAAGGCGATTCTTATTTATTGATTGGTTCTGATTTTAGTTTCCTTAATTCTAAAAATTCAAGTGATATAACTGATGAATCAAAGAATAACAAATTCTATTGGTTTCCAAAAGCAGAAGTTTTGGTTGCAGCAGCAGATGAATTCAAATTCTATGGAGGAATCGACGGCGGTTTGAAACTGAATACTTACGGAAATTTGTTAGATGAAAATCCATTTTTGATTTCTGATTTAGTTTTAACACCAACTGAAACCAAATATCATTTCTATTTCGGTTTGAAAGGTGATGTTGACCAGACTTTTAAATATGATGTGAATGCAGGTTTCAACAAAGTAAATAACGCTCAGTTTTTCTATAATAATAATTTGTTTGATTCTAATATCAGCGCTGATAGGAAAGGTTACGATTACGCGAATACTTTCAGTTCAATTTATGATAATGGAACTTTGATGGAAGTAAAAGGAGATTTGCAAGCATTTCCATTGGAAAACCTAACTGTTGATGCTGGTTTACATTTTATGAAATATAAGCTGGACAATCTAGAAGAAGTTTATTATAAGCCATTATTTCAATTTAATCTTGGCGCAAAATATACAATGCTAGAGAAAAAACTGAACCTTGGTTTCAAAGCTTATTTCGTAACCGATAGAACATCAAATGCTTATGAAGTGAGTAATATTGCTGCAATTCCAAATTATACAACTTCTGAAAAAACGAATGAAAAAGTTGGTGGTTATGCAGATATTAATCTTTCTGCAGAGTATAAGATTCACAAAAATTTCAGTATTTTCGCACTCGGAAATAATCTTCTTGGTGCCAAATATCAAAATTACTTGGGCTACAAAGTTTTGGGAGCACAGTTTTTGGGAGGTGTGAAGATTACATTTTAATTAAAATGGCTACGTAGTTCAACTGGATAGAATATCGGATTTCGGCTCCGAGGGTTAGGGGTTCGAATCCCTTCGTGGTCACATTTAAAATTAAATGGCGCCACTAGATTCTAGTGGCGTTTTTTTAATTCATAAATTCGTTTTAATGTTTTATATTAAATAGTTTGATGAATAATAAACTCAACACTAAAAGGGAATTTAAAATATTTAAAGAATAAAATTTATCTTTGCCTCAGAAAAATTATGACAAAACAAAGAGCACATATCAATGTAAGTCTATGCGAAAGCCCATCAATAGATGGACTATTCGGATATGAATGGATGATATGGAATGAGGCGAAATGTGCTTGCTTTGAAAATTATTTACTGTAAACTCGTAAAAATTAAATCAAAATACTACAGAAACGCTTCGATAATCGGGGCGTTTTTTGTGTTTTTAAGGTCGAAATTATTTAGAATTAAAAAAAATAACCATAAAAGTGAAAATAATTTAATTAAAGATGAACAAATAATTAGAAAATAAGACGTGATAGGAAAACCAATGAGAGACAGTCATTTAGGTGAAATCGATATCTGTAAAATATTACGGACAGGGATTTCTTATTTTAAACTTTAAATGTAATTAGTTGATAATCAATAATTTAATTCAAAAATAAATTTGCGGATTCGAAAAAATCATATTTACTTTGCAACCGAAAATTGAAAGCAACAAGTTTTCAATCTTTCAAAAAAAACATTTTAAAATAACAAGAATATAATGAAACAATTACATCACATAGCTAATCAATATTCAAGACTAGATGGACAAGAGCCGAAAGTATTGGTATGTATTCTTGGGAGTGAATTTGTGGAAAAAAGGTGCTTATATAAATGGGTCAGCTAATAAACTGACACGTCAAAAAATAGAGCGCCTCCCAAAAAGAGGCGCTTTTTTTATGGTTTCTTTAGCTTATTTGGTAAAGCGCCGGTTTGTGGCACCGGAGAACAGGGTTCGATTCCCGGAGATACCCAAAGGTATAAAATCTCATAGCTCAAGAGGTTAGAGCATCGACCTGATACGTCGAAGGCTGAAGGTTCGAATCCTTCTGAGATTACAAAGATTCACGGAAAAAATTTGGCTTCGACTGTCTCTCGGAAAAGAATTTTGAAGTGAATCTGAAAAACTGGAAAGATAACGGTGGTTGTTTACCCGCCTTGGACGCGGGAGGTCATAGGTTCGAAATGCGAAGCATTCGTGAATACCTTTAAAAACAATAAATAAGAATAATGAACAATCTTGCTTTCCAGACAATTGCTCCATTCGTCTAACGGCTAGGACGTCTGCCTTTCGAGCAGAGAACAAGGGTTCGATTCCCTTATGGAGTGCAATAGATTTCGTAACTCAACGGATAGAGTATAGGTTTTCTAAACCTAAAGTTACAGGTTCGAATCCTGTCGAAATCACAATTAATTAATGTTAATTGTTTCAAAGAGAGAAAGAAAAGGTTTGTCAAGAGCAGGAGTTCTTTATACAAAACACAAATTACAATAGACGGACTTTTTCTTAACTCGAAATTAAAATTTAAATGAGTAATCAATAATAATTTTAAATCTGATGGTTCGCCGAAGTTGGAGAGTCGGGGCGGTCTGCAACACCGTTGTGAAAACTGAGTGGGTTCGAATCCCATAGCCATCTCAAAAACTAAAATGAGATTAGTTCCGAAGAAAAAGAAAAGTTTGTCGAGCGCAGAAGTTCATATATCAAACCAAAAATTAAAGACAGGCTTTGTTTTTCTTCACATTGATTCATAATGTAATTGGTCAGCATACAAGACTTTGACTCTTGTTGTTCAGGTTCGAGTCCTGATGAATCAGCAAATTTTTTAAATGGTCAAAGTAAATTAAACAATTACTTATACACCAAAACCTGCGGAGATGGCGGAACAGGCAGACGCACTTGATTTAGGCTCAAGAAATTGAGGGTTCGACTCCCTCTCTCCGTACAATTTTGTGGAAACACATCACTTCAATTTTAACAATTAAACAAAACAAATTCAAAAAATGTAGAAAAAATGGAAACGCAACAACAACTATGGCAAAATATGACTGGAAAGATTTTCCAAAACGCTATCACAACATTGGTAGAAGAAGCCATCATCCGCGAACTAGCTAACGGACACCGACTGAAAGTTTGTGTGGGTTCAGATTCCCACGTTTACGGCGATACAATCAGTTATGCAACGGCAGTTGTTATTATTCGTGAGGGAAAAGGAGCGTTTACATTTATCAGAAAACAAAGAGAATTTCAAACAATCAGTATCAAAGAACGAATGCTGAACGAGGTCAACAAATCTGTAGAAATCGCTTATGCAATCTGTTCTATTTTGGAAACTTATGACGTAGAAATGGAAGTTCACGCCGATATCAACACAGACCCAGATTTCAAATCCAATGTCGCTTTGAAAGACGCAATGGGATATATTTTGGGAATGGGTTACACTTTTAAGGCAAAACCTTTTGCGTTTGCAAGTTCCAATTGTGCTGATATGATGGTTTAATTTCAAAAAAATAATCAAAATGTTTTTATACGACAAAGTAATAGTCATCGATATCGAAGCGACGTGTTGGGAAAAAGGACAAATTCCCGAAAATCAAAAAAGAGAAATCATTGAAATCGGAATTTGTAAACTCAATATGTCGGACGGAAGTATCGAAGATAAAAGAAGTTACCTGATAAAACCGACACAATCAGAAGTAAGCGAATACTGTACACAATTGACGGGAATCACTTCTGAAAAATTAGAAAAAGAAGGAATTTCTTTTAAAGAAGCTTGTTCAAACATCAAAAACAGATACAATTCATTGCAAAGAACATACGCCGGTTATGGCGGATTCGACAAATCGATTATGGAAAGTCAATGTAAAGAATCTGATGTTAAATTTCCTTTCAGTGAAACTTATCTTGATTTGAAAGTGCTGATAAGTTTGATGAATGGAGAAAAGCCAATCGGACTTTTGAAAGAACTTCAGGCAAGAAATATCGAATTTGAAGGCAATGCGCACAGTGGAGCAGATGACGCTTTCAACACAGCGAAATTATTGTATCAGGTTTTAAAAAATTAAAGCAATGGAAATAACAAAAAGATTACTGTTTCTGGATGATATAAGATATCCGATTGAGGCATATCATTATACAAAACAGGACATTTTCCTCAGAAAAGATTGGCATATCGTACGAAATTACAAGCAGTTTGTCAACAGGATTTTGGAAAAGGGACTTCCGGAAATAATTTCTTTTGACCATGACCTTGCTGATGAACATTCTTTAGAACCCAATTCTAAAGAATTTGTAGAAAAGACAGGCTATGATTGTGCAAAATGGCTGGTGGAATATTGTATGGATAATTATTTAGACTTACCAAAATTCTATTGCCACTCAATGAATCCTATTGGAAAGGAAAATATTGAAAGCCTTTAAAAAAATTTCAAAAACTGTTAAAACTAAAAAAATGATTTTCAAAACATATAACTCCATAGAAAATGCTTACCAAATCCGTGTGATTGACCAAATCAAATTGCAGGGTTTTGGAAAGGAGATTTTCATCGTGCAGGAGAAAGTTCACGGTGCTAATTTCTCTTTCTTCACAGATGGAAAGGAAATTAAAATCGCAAAAAGAACTGCTTTCATCGAGGATGATGAAAAATTTTACAATGCACATCAGATTTTGGAACGTTACAGAAAGAAAGTAATAGACGTTTTCCAAAAAGTAAAAACCATTCATCCGTATGTTGAAACCGTTGTTATCTACGGCGAGTTGTTCGGTGGAGGTTACAAACACAAAGAAGTAGAACCTATAAAAGATGCTATAAAAGTTCAGAAAGGTGTGGAATATTCTCCTTGTAATGAATTTTACGCATTCGATATCAAGTTGAATGGCACAACTTATTTGGATACGGATTTGGTCAATCAAATTTTCGATGAAACCGGATTTTTCTATGCAAAAATTTTGTTTCAAGGAACTTTGGAAGAAGCTTTGAAATTTCCGAACGATTTCGATTCTAAAATTCCGGCTTGGTTGGGATTGCCTGAAATCGAAAATAATATGTGTGAAGGAACAATCGTCAAAACTTTGAAAACCAAATATTTTGGAAACGGTTCAAGAGTCATTTTGAAAAATAAAAATGAAAAATGGACCGAGAAATCTAAAATGGTTAAAAAAGACAGACCAATTCAAAAAGAAGTTCTTTTCAGCGAAAATGCTCAGAATATTTGGGAAGAAATTCAAAAATACACAACAGTAAACCGATTGAATAACGTTGTGAGCAAGATTGGAGAATTCGACCCAAAAATGATTGGAAAAGTGATTGGTCTTTTTTCAAAGGACATTTTAGAGGATTTTGAGAAAGATTTCCCGAACGCTTTCAAAACCATTGAAAAAGAAGAGCAAAAAAGAATCAATAAAAAATTGAATTCTTTGGTCATCGATGTTATAAAAGAAGAGTTGATGACTGTTAAAGTATAGTTTCGAAACGTTTAAATCGGAACTGATTTGTATAAATATCTACAATTAATAATTATGAAAAATATAGTTGCATTATCGCCAGTTTTTACTGAAGACAGTATCAATTTGAAGCACGCATCAATTGGCTCAGATTACAATTTGAATCGATTTAATCTAAAATGGAATGTTCCAGAAGAGTTCCGAAATGATGTGATTGCAGTCTATGGCGAAGATATTTATGCTGAAATCGTTTCCAGCCAATGCGATTTGACGTTACTGAAAACTGAAGATAATTGGTTGTCTAATATTTCAGAAAAATTTACCAAACGTACTATTCAATATGGTCAATTGGAGCAATTTATAAATCATCAGAATATTTTTATTAAATGTTCAGATTTCAAAAGTTTCAAAGCTGGAGTTTATGAGAATGTTTCTGATATTAAAGGATTTGACAGCGTTGATAAACAAAGTATGGTGTTTATTTCTGATGTTGTAGAGTGGGAATTGGAAGTTCGTTGCTTTGTTTTAAACGGAAAAATAGAAACATATTCTACGTATTGGAGAGATAATCAATTTGATACCAATGGTTTATCTGATTCTGAAGAAATAGAACTTTTCAGTTTCTTCGAAAGTTTCGTGAAAGATAATTTAGATTCTTTGCCAACTTCAATTGTATTGGATTTTGGAATCATAAAAGATAGCGGTTGGGCATTGATAGAAGCAAATCCAGCTTGGTGCTCTGGTTTATATGCTTGTAATGCTGAAAAAGCACTTCAAGTCATTATTAAAAGTTGTATTAAAAATTAAAAAAAGTCTGGAAAAGGAAGCTGTACATTGAAAGTTTTAGAAACAAATTAAAACTTCCAGCACCCAGCTTCCATCTTCCAGCATAATAAAAATGAAACAAAATATATTTTTCACGGCAGACCATCATTTTGGTCACACCAATATTATAAAATTTTCCGAACGGCCATTTGAGTCGTTGGAACAAATGAATGAAGAACTCATCAAACGATGGAATGAGAAAGTAGGTGTCAACGATATTGTCTATCATTTAGGCGATGTCAGTTTGGGCAAACCGGATTTTACCAAGGAAACTTTGGATAGACTGAATGGCAATATCCATTTGATAAAAGGCAATCACGAAGGTTCAACTTTAACTTATCCGAAACGATTTGATTCGATAAGAGATTACCACGAATTAAGAATTGATGAGCCGGAAAATAAAGAAGGCAAACAGAAAATCATTCTTTTCCATTACGCGATGCGAACTTGGAACGGCTCACACCGAGGAACTTGGCAACTCTACGGTCATTCTCACGGAACTCTGCCGGATGATGAAATGAGTTTAAGCCTCGACGTCGGAGTTGACTGCCACAATTTCTATCCGATTTCTTACGAAGAAGTCAAGGAATTGATGAAAAAGAAAAAATGGACGCCACCGTTTGCACCTAGAAATTAATTAGCTAAAAGCTAAATGTTTGGAGATAGAAGTATTTATAGATTGTAATTTACTTCCAGACTCCAACTTCAAACATCTATCACAAAACAGTAAAAATGAAAACAACCAATGAAATATTAATCGTCGATTTGGAAGCCACGTGTTGGGAAAACGATAGAATTCCCGCCAGACAAAAAGTCGATATTATAGAAATAGGAATTTGCAAATTAAACAGAATAACAAAAGCAATTTCCGATAAACAAAGTATCTATGTAATTCCCGAAAGGTCAAAAATCAATAAATTTTGTACAGAACTGACCGGAATTACACCACAATTAATCGAAGAAAAAGGTATCTATTTCGAAGAAGCCTGCGAAAAAATAAAAGAAGAATATCATTCAACTCCTCTTACTTGGGCAGGTTTTGGAAATTTTGATAAAGAGCAAATCTTTGAACAGTGTGATTATCTCGGAATTGAAAATCCTTTTTCCGAAAATTATATCAATGTGATGTATCAATTCAAAAAGTATAATGGACTTCACAAAATGATGGGTTTGAAAAGAGCTCTGAAGTTCCTGAATATGGACTTTGAAGGCAATCATCACAGCGGAGCAGACGATGCTTATAACACGGCTAAAATTTTAAACGAAATTTTAGATTAAACAATTAAAAACAAATGAAAACAACAGATAAAATATTAATTATAGACCTCGAAGCCACGTGTTGGAATGACCGACCGCCGAGAGGACAGGAAAGTGAAATCATAGAAATCGGAGTTTGTATTCTCGATACGAAAACCGGTAAGATTTCGCAAAATGAGGGAATTTTAGTAAAACCTCAATACTCAAAAGTGAGTCCGTTTTGTACGGAACTGACTTCCATTACGCAAGAAATGCTTGATGACGAAGGGATTTTGCTGGAAGATGCTTTTGATATTCTAAGAGAAAATTATGAATCCGAAGATTTGACTTGGGCAAGCTATGGAAACTACGATTTGAATATGCTTCAAAATCAGACAAGAAAATTCAAGGTTGATTATCCTTTGAGTGATGACCATATCAATGTGAAAACATTATTTGCTCAATTGCATCCCATCAGAAAAAGTGTTGGAATGGACAGGGCTTTGAAAGAACTGAAATTCCCTTTGGAAGGCACGCATCACAGAGGAGTAGATGACGTGAAGAACATCGCCAAGATTCTATTTTGGTGTCTGCAGAGAACTTAATTGTAAAAAAATATAAAAATTTTTAGTAATTAATTTTACTACGCAAAAACATTGCGCAATTAGGTTTTTACTTTGCATCAGAAATCAGAGAGGAAGTGATAATCCTCCAAAATGTTTAATCATAAAAACAGTAATTATGAAATTTAATTTTTTAAGAAAATCAAATAGAGTAGTAACCAACTACGAAGGTGCAAAGGCTTACACAATGACGCCTGCAGAAGAACTATATAGTGCTGTTGTAACAACAGGATTATCAAATGCAACCTATGAAAAAGGAAATGACAGATTGACTAGAATCCAATCTCTGATTCAGAAAAACGACCCGGATTTCGTTGCAAAATTAGCGGTTTATGCAAGAAAAGATATGTATTTGCGTTCGATTCCATTGGTTTTGACAACCGAATTGGCGAAACAGACTTCAGGTACAGATTTGGTAAGCAAAACTGTTGACGGCGTTATCCAAAGAGCTGATGAAATCACAGAATTGCTGGCGTATTATCAATTAGCAAACGAAAGAACCGAAACTAAAAAATTGAACAGACTTTCAAAACAAATCCAAAAAGGTTTGATAAAATCTTTCAACAAATTTGATGAATACCAGTTCGCAAAATACAACAGAAAAGCCGAAGTGACTTTAAAAGATGCCTTGTTCTTGGTGCACCCAAAAGCAAAAGATGAAAATCAGCAGGCAATTTTCAACAAAATCGTCAACGACTCGTTGGAAACGCCTTACACTTGGGAAGTTGAACTTTCAGTTTTGGGTCAGACAGAATTTGCAGATGATGCAGAAAGAAAATCAGCTTTCAAAAACAAATGGGAAGAACTGATTTTCATCAACAAACTGGGTTATATGGCAACTTTACGAAACCTTAGAAATATTCTGGAAGCGAACGTTTCTTCGGATGCGATGTACAAAGTGTGCAACTATTTGTCAGATGAAAAAGCGGTAAGAAACTCAAAACAATTGCCATTCAGATTTTTGTCGGCGTACAGAGAATTGAAAAATATCGATTCAAAATACATTTCATCAATCTTGGAAGCATTGGAAGATGCGGTAATAGTGAGTGCGAAAAACATCAAAGGTTTCGGTTTCGAAACTTCGGTTGTGATTGCGACAGATGTTTCCGGTTCGATGCAGAAAGCAATTTCTCCAAAATCTAAAGTGTTGTTGTACGATATCGGTCTATTGATGGCGATGATGTTGCGGTCGCAGTGCAAAAACGTAATTACAGGTATGTTTGGTGACATTTGGAAAAGAGTTCCAATGCCGAAAAATGGTATCTTGAGAAACGTGGATGCGTTCTACAAAAGAGAAGGCGAAGTGGGTTACGCCACAAACGGTCATCTCGTGCTTGAAGATTTAATCAACAAGAGAGAAATTGCAGACAAGATTATGTTGTTTACCGATACTCAAATGTGGGATACCGTTGGATTTACCAACGCTTTCGAAAACTCCTGGAGCCGATATAAAAAAATCAATCCAAATGCGAAATTGTATATTTTTGATTTGGCAGGTTACGGAAAACAGCCGTTGGATGTCAGAAAAAATGATGTTTACCTTATTGCAGGCTGGTCCGATAAAATCTTCGATGTACTGAACGCTTTGGAAGACCGAAAATCTGCAGTAGAAATGATAAAAAAAGTAGTGCTGTAAAAGGCACTGCTTTTAAAATAAAAAAGATTTAACTAAAGATGAAAATTATTAATCAATATCCAGTCTTGTCAAATTTGGTAATTACTAATGATAATAATATTGAGTTTGAATTTTTGTGTAGCCCAGAACAATCAAGTGTTTTTGTGGTAACAATTTATGGATTTAAAATCGATAGTGACAATTTAGTAGAATTAGTAGAAGTATTAAAAAAATATCATCTTGATAGGGAAACTGTGCTTATAGAAGAAGATAATTGTATACAAATATTTTCTGGAAATATTGAAGAAAATCCAGATGCAGGAGATTGGTCGAGTTATTTTGGCTCATTTGGATTTGAAAATTACAAAACAGAAATAATTAAGAAAAATTAAAAACAAACAAGCCGATGTCGTAAGAAAAGAAATCCTTCGACTTTTAATTGAATATGAGTCTTTTCGCAAATTGCTCGGTTTAAACTAACCAATGTCGTATATAAGAGTTCCATCGTCAAACTCGTAACTTGAATATCAAAAGCTCTTATAGCTTATTACTTGGTTTTAATTAAAATACAAATTATGGGAACTATTTTCTATAGAATAGATGAAGACCTGAAAGCAGGAAGAAAGAAAAAAGGCTGTGACAGATTGAGAAATCTGATTAATGAGTTTCCTGATGATATTTCTTTGAGAGAAAAGCTGGGACAAATTTATTATGATTCAGGATTCAAAGATGAAGCTGGAAAGTTTTGGATTTTGTCCGAACTTCGGAATTTTGAAATGAAAGAAGCAGTTGATATTTACCGAAATTCTTTAAGCAATTCTGGAAATGCTATTTTAAAAGATATTGTTTTCCGTGGAGATAAAAATCAACTTTCAGAATACTCGAAAAATATTTTAAGTGAATTAGAATCGGACAGTTTTAGAAAGACAAAACACATTCCTGAATTCAAAAGAAAAGATAGAGAAAAAGGAAATTATAAAGAATCTAAAGAGAATTTTTTAAGTAAGGTTGGATTTTATCTATTTGTTGTTGGACTTGTTTTGCTTCCAATTTTAGGATTATTTAAACTTCTTGAAATTCTAAATTCATTATTTTTCTAATAAATTTCAACTGCGTAAAAAGAATGCGCACTAACGTAATAATTTTGCAACAATAAAAAGACAATAACCATAAAAACTTTAAAAAAAGTAAGTGTCGTAAAACAGAATTTCTTCGTTTGGGTACAGCAATACAGGTTCGAATCCTGTTTCCGATAATTCGGGATGGCGTAATTGGTAACGCTCTGTAAGTAAGTGTCTGTTTGATTTTTTACCTTACTTTAAAAACCATCGATGCCGTAAGAAAAGAGCTACTTCGAATTCCAATTGAAACCAAAAACTCTTTTCAAAAATTGCTCGATTTTATAAAATAAAAACAATAACCATAAAAACTTAAAAAAAGTAAGTGTCGTAAAAACAGAGTTACTTCGTTGGATGATAAAGCAGGTTCGAATCCTGTAGGTCTCTGTTTGACTTTTCACCTTACTTATAATCGATGTCGTAAGAAAGAGTTACTTCGAATCCAAATTGTTAAGCCTCTTTCAAATTTGTTACTCGATTTTTTAAAAAATACAAAATAATCAAGTGTCGTCTTAGAATCATACTTCGTATCCAAACATTGTGTCGCAGGTTCGATTCCTGCCTTTTCCTTAAAAACGGAAGAGTAGCTCAGTCGGTAGAGCAAATGAACTGAACGATTCTTAATTTTTCACCTTGATTTTAAAAATAACTACTATGAATATACCGACGAATTTTACAGAATTTTTATACTGGGTTAAAGAAAGAACAGAAAGTATATGGTCTTTTGATGATGAAAATTATTGCGAAAAAGGATTTTATGGCGCAAAGTGGCAACCACTAAGTGAAGAACAGATTAATTCTATTGAATTAAAATATTCTGTAAGATTTACATCGGAGCATCGTGAGTTCTTGAAAATTCTTCACGCCATTGATAAAAAAGAAATTGTAGAATATGAAGATGAGGGTGAAATAATTATGGAACAATGTACTTTTTTCTATAATTGGCTCGAAAATGAAGAAGAAATTATAAAAACAATGAAAGAACCTTATCAGTGGATGTTGGATGATATAGAATCTGTAAATAAAGTTTGGCTGAAATCCTGGGGAATAAAACCGAAATCTATCGAAAAAAGGAAAAATATCTTTGATGAATGGTTTTCGAATGTGCCCAATTTATTGCCTTTAAAAGGTACAAGGTTTATAGTAAGCGATGAACATCTGAAATGGAATCCTATCCTTTCTATTAGAGGTTCCGATATTGTAATGATGGGTTGGGATTTTAGAACTTATTTATTAAATGAAATTAGAAATCATCTTAATATTTACATTGAAGTTTTTGATGAAGAAGACCAAATGTTTTATCCCGAATTATTGCCAGAAGTACAAGAGATTTTTGATGAAAATTTCAGGTATGATGAAACAAAAGACATTCCTTATCTTAAAGAAATGATGCTATATTGGTCTTCTGGATGGTCAGGGTTTGGAATGAGTTATCATCCTGAAAATGCAAAAGTACATCCAATTGTAAAAACGTTTATTGCTGAAGAAGAAATTTAAAATTGAAAAAACAAGTGCCGTAAAAAAGAAAAATTGTTAAGCCTTTTTCAAATTTGTGCTCGATTTTTTAAAAATTACAAAATAATCAAGTGTCGTCTTAGAATCATACTTCGTATCCAACCATTATGTCGCAGGTTCGATTCCTGCCTTTTCCCTCGTAAAGGAAATGTAGCTCAGTTGGTAGAGCAAATGAAGATTCTTAATTTTTTACCTTGATTAAATAAAAAGACCAAATCATTATTGATTTGGTCTTCGTTTATATTATCATATCAAAGAAGTGAATTTAATGAAAAATTTTAATCCTTAACAAATTATTTATTTAATCGATTGATGTTATTTTATCATGGAATATTTCATAAATAACAGTTGTCATTTGCACTCATAGAATTATGATACGTAACCAAAACAATTGCTGTGTCAATAGAAGATTTATTATGAATCTCAACCTCAGAAAGTTATTGGGCTGACAATGTTAACTTTAATTCCTGAAGTTCATTTTTGATAGTTTCCTTTTCAAGTTGAAAAAAAGATGTGTTTTTTAACAAATTTTCATAGTAAACAATCCCATCTAAAAGATTTTGTTTGAATGTTTTCCATTTTTTCTGATTAAGAACAGTTGTGTCGTTTAATGATTCCTGCACACCTTTTTTTAGATGGTCAACATACATTTTAAGTTCATTGATAAAAATATTAGGACGATACAAATCAGAAAGGATATTCGCATTTCCATAGATGTGCTTTATCATTTCTGAAAGAGATACTTCCTTGTCAAAATATGCAAGATTTGGACCTGGACAAACAACTACACCTTGTTTTTCTCCTTTGATTTCTATATCATTTTCTAAATAAGCCGAATTTACCAAACCTACGCATAAACATGCCTTTTCGGTAATTTCATTTTTTAGGTTAACGTATTGTTCGAGGTTTTCTTTTTCCAATTGTTCAATCTTCAGATCCTGATATTTTTTTGAAGCTGTACAGAGGCCTTTAGGAGAATATTCTTTGTTTAAGGCCAATAGTTTTTTGGGACAAGAACTTCCGTAACGATTTTTAATACCTTTGGTTTTTCGCAGGATTTCGTTAGATGTTCCCCTTACTGTATTGAATGGAACACCTAAAGGCGAAATATTACTTGTATAAAAATCATTTTCTTTTGCATTTATAAGAAGTTTTCTAGTTTCGGAGTCGACAGATGTAGCTTCCGGAACCAATAAAAATGGTGATCCCCAACCTACACTGTCTATATTATAGTTTGAAATTAAAAATTGATGCTCTTCCGCTGTTCCAACTCCTCCTTGAACCGTAATTTTCATTTCAAGTGGCAAAAAGGGAACAGGTTTGTCTTTACTTTGTAAAGTGCTAATCATTAATGAATGAGATGATTCTATCAATTCATTTTTTCTTTGTTTAAATTCTTCTAAAATTGGTCCGAATAACAAGCCTTCAGTAGCAAAGGCATGTCCTCCACAATTCAAACCCGATTCGATTCTGTATTCAGACACCCACAAGCCTTTTTTTGCTAAAAAGTTCCCTTGGATCATTGCAGAACGGAAATCACTGACTTTTAAGATAATTTTTTTCTTTAGTTGATTGTTTATGTCAGGGAAAAAATCATCAAACTGTTCTATGTAACTGTATAATCGGGGATTCATACCAGCGGAAAGTACGACGGATGAAGAGAGTTTACTTTGTGCAAAACCACGTAGAGCGGCATGAGCATCGTTGTAAGTGGTTGGTAATTGTTTGTCTTTAATGAAATTATCCTTATCAACTTTTGTCATGATATTGACGTCTATACTTCCAGGTTCAAGATAATCATCAATTAAATTTTCTAAAGTCAAGTTTGTCTCTTCTTTATGAAAAAGGAAATTCTGTAACTCGGATTTGATTGTAGAGGTATTTGGTAGCATATCGATAAAATCGTTCAATGCTTTTTTTTTATTTATCAATTCTTCTTTGAAGGCTTTAAATTTTTTGTTAACAATGTCGTCTACCATATTCAAATATGCTGTAATTCTTTTAGCACGGTAGTCTTCCGTTTTTATAGAAATGTCGAAATAATTCAAATTAAATTTTTGGCTATAGAAATTGCGCATCTTTTCCGTAATCTCATCATCAATAATTGAAATGACGGAAGAAATTCCGAATTGGGCAACACGAATCGGGCTGTCAATAGTGTAAGCCAGTCCCATTACAGGAATGTGGAAATTGTGTAGTGGTTTTTTGATCATTTTTTTTGGAAAAGAAATTAATTTTGAATGAATAGATTAGTCAATGAAATATTTGCGAATTGTAAAAAGTGGATGAGATTATCCGAATAATTTTAAAAAATGAACCCATATCAAAATTCAATTTAATATGAGTTCAAATGAGTAAAATAAGGCTTTGTATTATATAAGATATGTTTAGTAATTATTCCTGCCAATGCGCTTCTTCTCCTTGTGGAGCTGCACCGCCTTGAGCTTCTGTAATTGGAGATTTTTCCTGATTGATGTGATAAATGTAAGCAGCTACTTTTTCTGCATCTCTTCCTGTAATAACACCATCTTTGATGAAGGGGCGCATTGTAGGATTGTTAGGTGAGCCATTTTCAAGCATCCAGAACACATTTTTGAAAAGACTTTTCTGCTTGATATTAATCCAATTTTTGTCAGTAAGATTTGGTCCAATTCCACCTTTTCCAGAGTCTGAATGACAAGAAATACAGTTGGTTTTAAAGATTTGCTCACCTTCTGCGATATTTTCCGCATTGTAAGTTGCCGTTTCTAAGTCTATTGCAGGTGCCGTTTTTTCATATTCTTTAATTGAAGCCAATTGGAATTTAGCTTCATCTTGATACTCTACATCAGGATGTGCATAATCTGTAAAGGCAAAAGCAAATAAATAAACAACACAAGATGCAATAGTAAAATAGAATAATCCCAACCACCATTTTGGAAGCTGATTGTCAAGCTCTGTAATGCCGTCAAAACCGTGATCGATTAGAATTTCTTTTTCTTCTTTAGCCGACTGTTTTTTGAAAGCCGAATCCCAAAGTTTTTTAAAATAAGGAATTGATTTCTCTTTTAGATATTGCTGCTTTTCTTCATCGGATAAAAGTTTAAAATTGGCATTTTCCACAAGGTCTCCTATAGAATTCATAATGAATAGAAGAAGGATCACAACTACAATTAGTCCCCAAAATAATGGACTTAATAGATAATTGGAGTCGTCTGACATTTCAAAGACTATAAAAATAGAAATGACAGCAGCAAGGATGTATATGGAAATTGGAGTTCTAGTTTTCATTTCGATTAATTTTCAGATTATTCTATACTTGCAGTTTTGATTTCAGTGGTTTTGATGTCGGTTCCTAATCTTTGCAGATAGGCTATCATAGCAATGATTTCTCTTTGTTCAAGCGGGATAAAAGCATTTCCCTTTGCTTGTTTTTCCTGTTCAATTTGGTCTTTCAAATCTGCAGCTTCAGAAAAAATTCTCTTAACAATTCCTTTTGCTTGGCTGTCTGCCCATTGATTTGCAGAATCGATTTCAGTTTTTTTGTATGGAATATCAAAACTATTTTTCATTAATAATAATTTATTCACCATTTGCGAGCGATCCAATTTGTTTGTAATCAACCAAGGGAAACGTGGCATAATAGATCCCGCAGAAGTTATCCTTGGATTGTACATATGTTTGAAATGCCAGGAGTCTGGATTTCTTTGACCTTCACGATGAAGATCCGGTCCTGTTCTTTTTGATCCCCATAAAAATGGTCTATCATAGACAAATTCTCCAGCTTTAGAGTATTGTCCGTTCTTACCGTCAAATCGCATCACCTCATCACGGAAAGGTCTGATCATCTGGGAATGGCAGGAGTTGCAGCCCTCGCGCACGTAGAGATCCCGACCTTCCAGTTCAAGAGGCGAATATGGTTTCACGGCTGATATTTGTGGTACATTACTTTGAAGAGTAAGAGTTGGAACAATTTCTACTATTCCACCAATCGCAATGGCAACAAATGCCAGAACAGATAAAATGTGTGGCGTTCTTTCCAACCAAAGATGGAAACCTTCTCCTTGTTTTCTGGATGTATTGACATTAGCCAAAGCAGGAGCTTCTGCAGGAACATTTTTTTGAAATGAACCAGATTTAATTGTTTTATAAACATTGACAACCATTAACATAGCGCCACTCAAGTAAAATAATCCGCCTAAAAATCTCATTTTGAAATAGGGTAGAATAGCGGTAACAGTATCCAGCCAGTTTTTGTAAACCAAAGTTCCATCCGGATTGAATTGCTTCCACATCAAACCTTGTGTAAATCCTGCTAAATACATTGGAACTGCGTAGAAAATAATTCCTAAAGTTCCCAGCCAGAAGTGCCAATTAGCGAGTTTTTTTGACCAGATTTCGGTTTTCCACATTACAGGAACCAGATAATAGATTACTCCAAATGCCATAAATCCGTTCCAGCCTAATGCGCCCAAATGAACGTGTCCAATAACCCAGTCTGTATAATGACCAATCTTGTTTAATGATTTAGTTGCCAATAATGGGCCTTCGAAAGTTGCCATCCCGTAACAAGTAACGGCGACTACAAAGAATTTGAGAATAGGTTCTTCTCTTACTTTATCCCAAGCACCTCTTAATGTTAAAAGCCCATTGAGCATTCCTCCCCAAGAAGGTGCAATCAGCATAATTGAGAATCCCGTTCCAACTGCTTGAGCCCAAGCTGGCAAAGCTGTATATTGTAAATGATGAGGTCCTGCCCAGAGATAAACGAAAATCAATGACCAAAAGTGAATAATTGATAATTTATAAGAAAATACGGGGCGATTTGCTGCTTTTGGTAAGAAGTAGTACATCAATCCTAAAACAGGTGTAGTCAAAACAAATGCAACAGCATTATGACCGTACCACCATTGTACCAGAGCATCTTTTACTCCTGCATAAGCTGAATAGGATTTCCAGCTTGTGAATGATAATGGAACTTCTAAATTATTGAAAATATGAAGCATCGCAACAGCGATCCAAGTTCCAATATAAAACCAAATGGCAACATACAGATGTCGAACTCTTCGTTTCAGAATTGTTCCGAACATATTGATTCCGAAAATTACCCAAGAGATTGTAATCAGAATATCAATTGGCCACTCGTGTTCCGCATATTCCTTAGATGTATTAATTCCCATTAAAAATGTGATGACTACTGCAATAATCATCAATTGCCAACTCCAGAAATGAATCCAAGATAATGTATCGCTGTACATTCTGGTTTTCAAAAGCCTTTGCATACTGTAATAAGCACCGCAGAAAAAAGAATTACACACAAAAGCGAAAATCACAGCACTTGTATGAAGCATTCTGATTCTACCGAATCCCATTGCACCTTGAGAATTGATTAACCCTTGAATATTACCGCTTCTCAAACTTTGAATCGTTGTATCATCTGTTCCAAATAAAAACTCCGGCAATTCCGGATAAAACAACATCAGAGCTGCTGTAAGCCCCAAGATAAAACCAATGATTCCAAATGCTACAGTCGCATAGAGAAATGCTCTGACAATATTATTGTCATAATTAAACTTTTGTGTCTCCATATATACGTTTTGAGGTCGATAATAATTTTATTTCGATGAGCTTTTTAGAATGCTCTATTGATGGAAATAAATATCATAGTCCTGTTTTATATTTTGACAAAGGTATTTTGTAGCTTTGTGTACTACTAATAGTTTTACTTCTAAAATATACTGAAAATTACTAAAAATCAAAACGATGGAATTGTGTGGGAAAAATATCAGAAAAATAAGAAGAGATAAGGATTTTACTCAGGAATATATGGCTTTTGAGATGGGGATTTCTCAAAAGGCTTATTCGGATATTGAAAATTCTAAGGTCAAAATCAATCTTGATATTTTAACTAAAGTTTCGGCTATATTGGATATCAAACCGTCAGATATTTGTAGCATATCTGATCAATGTGGAGGAAGTCATTATGAAACCAAGTATAATGAACTCCTTGATTTTATGAAGAAAAATAGTATCTCTATACCTGAAGAATTATTGTAATTTTCAGCATATCAAAAGTAGTCTATATTCTCCTTCATTTTCTTTAGGCGCTCTATGGATGCATGGCAAAACCTTTTGTTGCGGATTGTCAACTGCTAATCTCCAAAGATGACCTAAACCTAAATTAATTGGCTTTGCATTAGGCTTTGGCTTATAATGTAAATCAAAATAATATTCTTTCAAAAAAGCTTCAAATTCCTCTTCCGGACCATTATGCAATTCTTTAAGCTTTTCTCGAATCTCGGGAATCAAAATTTGTTGAATTGCCTGTTCGTTTGGTAAAATATCACTTACAGCTCCATAATAAGTACATAAAAATGTGCTGGTAGGAATAGGAGAACGATCAACGTGATAAGAATAAACATCTGTTGAAATGAAATCGAATTCCTCATCACGTTCGTAATTTTTAAGTAAGTTGAGTGAAGGAGATGCTCCGGAATCGGTTAGTAGTTGTAAATCTTTTAGAATGATTTCTCGCGCTATTTGACCATTTTCTGATAATTGAAGAGCTTGAAGATCTTGAATACTAACTTCGGTAATATTCTCTTTTAAATAAAGTTTAGAAACAATCTCTTTAAAATCTCCAGCTAAATTTCTTTCCCAACACATTGCATTCACAGTACCTTGGAAATTGGTATTGATGAGTTCAGAAAATGTAGAGACTACTCCAATTTGATTATTATCAGAAAATATATTATTCATTTATTCAGAAATGCTCAATTGTTTAATTTTATTCTTTTTAAATTTTTTTGAAAAAGTATCGCTTCATATCCGTAGAAAGTATCTTTTATTAGGATTGTCAGAATTCCGTTGTTAACTAAAATCTAGGTATTAAAATACAAAAAAACTTCATGACCCCAAGTATGATCTTACATCAAAAAAATGTAAATAAAACGATTAAGGTATTCATTGTTTTTTGCGATGATTATTGAACATTACTTCCAAAACTTCTCTTCTATAATCGAAGATGTGATTCAATTTCTTTTTTACAAAAAAGTTATGAGCAATTTCACCAAGAAACCCAAAAGGCATCTCATACTCGACAATATCTTTCATCAAAACACCGTCTTCATTCGGAATGAAAATATGATGATGATGCCACATTTTATAAGGACCATCATTCTGGAAATCTATAAAATTCTTTTGAAAATCTACATGCACTATTTCGGTTTGCCATTTCATTTTTATATTAAAGAAAGGAGATATGTAATAGTCTATGCGCATTCCTTCATATATTTCTTCTTCTTTAAGCTTAGTAAGAACAGTGAATTTCATATCCTGTGGTGTAATTACAGAGAGGTTTTTGGCAGAAGAAAAAAACTCCCAAGCTTTTTCCAGACTGCAGTTTAACTGTTGTTCTCTTACAAGTTGATGTAGAATCATTTTTTAAATTTGTATTATCATTTCCTTTAGCAAAGGTTCCTTTACTTCATTTATATTGTCATGAAGATGATTCCTATTTTCTTTGTATCTTAAAAATCCAAGACTTTCTTTACAGGATATCTTTTAAGTCGAGATTTTAATATATCTGTTTCCTTATTTCCTCAATACCATTTTGATTATCGTTTCCAAAACTTTGATATTGATAAACCTATTTTTAAACTTATTGATGTCCGCAGAATGGCACTTCTCTGCGTTTTCAGAATCAAATTCTTTCAGCAGTTTTATTGCAGCCGTAATTGTGCCAAAATTCATTTTTAAATTAAATAGTAGTAAATAAATATACTTAATTAATTTAATATTAATGTATATATATACTAATTGAGTAGAAATCTAAACAAACGTTTTAAATTTTCTTAAAACATCTCTATAAATTCTTAAAAAAATCAAAAAAAAATTAAAGTTTCAAAATTTTTACACTTTATGGAATTGTACTTGTGATAGTTATTACAACTTAAAATAAAAGGTTATGAAAACGGAATTGAAAATTAAAAGTCTATTGTTTGGATTATCATTATTAACTGTCGGTTATGTAAATGCTCAAACAACTACGGAAACACAAACACCTGCAACAACTCAAAGTCAAGCAGCTAATCCACAAATAGAAGCTCTTAAACAAAAAATTGCTGCTAATCCACAGGATACTCAATCTTTGGTGACATTAGCAACAGCTTACCAAGATGCTCAAGATTATACTTCGGCTATTGCAACTTGGAATCAGGTTACAACCATAATTCCAGATTGGGCACCAGCTTATTACAGCATAGGATATGCAAATCAGGCAGCCAAAAATAACGAAGGAGCAAAAGCTGCTTATGACAAATATATCGCGAAAGTAAAACCGGAGGAGATAGAAGCTAATAAGCAGAATTTAGCTTACGCATATTTTTTCATCGCATTTGTTGATAAAGACACAAATCCTGAAAAAGCGAAACAGTATGTTGCAAAATCTTTGCAATATGACAGTACCAATCAAGATGCGCTTAACCTAAGCAAAAGCTTGATGAACTAAAATCAAATTTTTCAATTATAAAAAAGACGCTTAATTTAAGCGTCTTTTATTTTTTGCAAGATTCAAATCAATTTTAACGAAGTTTTAATTTTAAAAATTTTGTGCCTTTGCGATTAAAGGCTATACATTTTCATCAGAATTATTCTCTTTAGGAGGATTTTGATTCTTATCCTGATTTTTCTTTTTGTAAAAATAATAAGCAATTCCTGCAATCAAAAATACTGGCCAAAAGGGTAGAAGGAATAACAAAATGCTTCCAATCACATTCCAGCCTGATGAAATAGCATCTGCAGATTTTTCTCCAAAAGTTTTATTGTTTTCGTTTTCCTGAGGTTTCAGATGATTGTCATAAAGCGTGATTTCCAGATTGCCCAACTTGTTAGGATTGTAATTTTCGCCTTTCACTTCCAGATTTTTATTTCGAATCATTCCAAGATTTTGAAGGTCTTCAACAAGATAATCGAATTTTTCAAACGGAACTTTTGCAGTCAGATAAAACGTTTGGAATTCATCATTGCTCACCAGATTTTCCGTTTTGACAGTTCCGTCATATTTTCTGATGATTTCTTGTAGAGATGGTTTGGCTTCGGAGATATTATCAACATTGATTTCAACCGAACCATTTTTCACCATTGCATAACCTTCTGGAACTGTATTTTCCTTTTTTGCAGGTTTGTCTTTGTAGATAACTCTGGTAAGCGTTTTGGTGGCTTTTGGAATTTCTTTTTTGATTTGATTTTTTATCGAATCGATATTAGAACTGATTTTTTTCTCTTCAATATCTTTTTTGAATTTCTCAACATTCTCAGAAATAGAATCGATTTTTTCTTTGCTCTTATCAAAAGCTTTTTCGATATCTTCTTTATTTTTAATCAAATATTTTGCTTTTAGATTTACTGAATCCAAAACGGAATTGGTATCAAGATTTTTAACAGTTTCAGAAGCTTTATCAATTAAGGAATCTGCGCTGGAAATTGTATTATTAGCTTCCTGTAAATCCGCTTTTTTGCACATTGTGAGTGTGCTTAAAATAACCGCGGTCAATATTAATTTTTTCATTGGGGTAATTTTATGATGTAAAGCTATCCCGAAACAAAAAGAATCAATTGTAAATGAATTCGATAATTTTTGTAATGTTTTAATGTGGTGAAAATCAAATGTTTAAAATTATTTTACAAGAGATTTACAAGAAAAATAAAATAAAGAAAAATTACTAGATTGCATTGAGAATATAAGAGCAATTCACTCCGGATTTTAGTCTTGAAAAAGTGATAGACGAAGAGAGACAAAACTCCTGGCGATTTGGTGGGAAAACTGTTTTTGGTGATGCAAAACCTCCGAAACCGAATGACGGGATTCAGTTGAGTTTGTTTTGATTTTTTTCTTATGTTCGTAATATAATGCAAGTTGATTTCTATTAAAATAAAACACAAAACTAAAATGCAAGTCGATGGAAAATTTCAACAAACTTTTGATTGCTGCCAAAAAACTTTGGGACAGAAATATTAAAAATAAATCTTCAACAACAAGAAGAGATTTATGGATTGAGCAAATTGAACATTATAAAAAGATGCTGAACATTTTTCAGGCAGGAGAATATTATTATTTGCTTTTTGACCTTGTAAATGGTGATGTTGCAAGTGCTAGCGATGAATTGAAAAACGTTTTAGGTTACGACCCCAAAGAGCTGAATGCTCAATTGCTTTTTGAAATAATACATCCTGACGACAGATTTTTTCTCATCAATTTTGAAGAAATAATTACGGGTTTTCTTAATTCAATTTCATTTGAGGAATATCCTTTTTATAAGTTTCAATATGATGTAAGATTAAAATCAAAAGACGGGATTTACAAACGGATTCTTGTTCAGTATCTTATGGTTGATTACGACAAAGATAATATTTTCCATAGTTTTCATATTCATACTGATATTTCACATATTAAGCAGGAGGGTGATTCTTGTGTTTCAATTATTGGAACACAAGGCAGACCATCTTATTACAATATTAAAAACTTCATCCTTACCAAATCTTTCGACTTGTTTACTAAAAGAGAACGTGAAATTCTGAAAGGTATTGTAGAGGGCAAAACCAGTCAGCAAATTGCTGAAGAACTTTTCATAAGCCTGTATACAGTAAATGCACACCGAAGAAATATTATGGAAAAAGGTGGCGTAAAGACACCGATAGAATTGGTTCAGAAGTGTCTGAAAGAAGGCTGGGTATAAAATAGTTAGTTCTATCTATTTTTTTGAGTTTTCAAGTCGTATAGCTTTGTTCTTATTAACCATTTAATTATAAAGCTATGAAAGAAATGTTAAAATTATTAATCCTTCTTTCTTTCGTCTATTGCTTCGTGGCGTGCAAACGAGATGAATCTGAAATAAAACAATCTGAAATAATAGGAACTTAGACTATTATAAAAATCAAATGGAAGCTAGAAGATGCTTGGGCACCATTCCCAGAAAATCCAACTCATAAACTAAAAGAAAATTTTGATTGGGAATTCGGTTTTAAGACCAATGGTCAAATTATAACAGGACCCGCTGGAACATGGAAACCAAATGATAGCAACAATGGATTTACATTATATAAAAAAGATAATCTCGCGTATGGATACTATACAGTTTTGGAAAGCAATGGGAATACAATGACACTAGAATGCAGAGATGACGGAATTTATAAACATTATGAAATTTGGGAAAGACAATAACGACAAGAGTATAACCAAAAGACAAATTTAGAGTTCTGCAAAAAATGAGAAATTGTTTTGATTAACAATCAAAAATAACAAATAATTATGAAAACAAAGATTTTATTAATACTATTTTTACTTTCTTGTTTTTTTCCAAAACTACAACAAGTAAAAGATACAATTTTAGGAAATGACAGATTTACAATTTTTAAAACCAATGAGGGTTACTTACCTCCTTCGGAATATCCATGGATGAAAAAAACAAAAGTTTGGTTTTTGAAAAGATTTGATGGTTTCATAGACCCTGTTTGGGCAAGAGGAAATACACTTGATGAGGTAAATGACAATCTCAAATATGCTGGAAAAATATATAAAATTGGAACTGAAGAAAACAAAAACCCCGAAGAGGGTAAGTGTTTAGATTGTGGTTTGGGATATTTTGCATTAGTACAATTAATGGACGATTTTATTTATAATACTTTAAAAAGAAATACTAAGCCTATTGTTGTTTATGCCTTTGTTTGTGGAAAATCAAGCCCGAAAGAGGCTTTTATAGAAGCGTGGAAAGGAGCGAGAAAAGAACTGGCAAAATCGACAAGTAATCCACCTAAAACATTTTATTCCTTCTATGGGATTAATACAGAAACACCACATAATATATTTCCTCCAGGTGATTTCAATAATGACACAGGGTATCCTCTAATTGCTGCCTTCCAAACAACAAGTACAAGCATATCAAATATAAGTAGTGAGGAATCATGGTTTTTAAAAAACTTCAAACCTCCATTAGACAATGCAGAAAGTTATGTTGAATGGATTGAGAACTATGATGACTATTATAAACCATTTTATTTGCAAGGAAAAACGGGGGATAAATATTACAACCCTTCAGACAATTTTGATAAATATGAAGCATGGGGAAAAAATTATTTTAAAAAAGTGTGGAATCTTTCAACAGAAAGAGATGCGCGCGGTTATTATAAGTCAGTTGATGCTCCTACTTTTACACAACCATTAAAAGGAAAAAAAATAAATGTGAAAACATCAACTAAAAACAATAGCCAAAATAACAATACAATTGAACTTAAAGAACAAATAATTTCCACACCTGTGGTAGAAAATAAAAAAAATGAGAAACCTGAAAACGGAAATTATGAATATATAATACACGACATTAGGCGACTTGAAGAATATAAAAATGGAAAAGTCAGACTTATTAAAGATTTCAATAAAAATAGTGGTCAACTACTGAAGGAGTTGTTTATTGATGAGAATGGAGATTGGCAAGAAGAAAAATATTATCATGAAAATGGAAAGATTAAAACTCATGCAATTTATAAAGAAGGTAAATTAAAAACAATATATAGATATTATCAGAATGGACATTTAGAAAAGGAAGAAAAATATAATTGAATTTAAACCTAGCATTAAAAAGTTATGAAATTATTTTTACCCTTTTCGTGTTTTTGCCTCTATTCAACATTGTAAAATCCCAAAAAACTTTAGACGTAGTACTATTTTATGACTAAAATATAACACGCCTCAGAAATCCCTGAAGCGTGTTTGGTTATAATTAAATTGATTATTTAGTAAGAACCTTTCTCAATAAAATGAGCGGCAACTTTTTCTGTTAATGCAATTGGATTTGGAGTGTTGACGTATTTTGTAAAACGTCTTAATCCTGCTAACATCATTCTTTGCTCGTCGCCCTCTGAGAAAGAAACGATACCTTCTTTGGCATTAGTCGTGATGATTTCTACTGCTTTATAAAGGTTTAATCTTGCCATTGCTGCTTCCACAGAATCTGTTGAGAAATGTTTCTCGGCTCTCAGGATTGCGGATTCTGCCATATAGATTTGGTTCAGGATTTCGGAAGCGTTTAACAATAAATGCTGTTGTTTCTCGATGTCCATCATATATTTTTGAAGCGCAGAACCTGAAACCATCAAGAATACTTTCTTCAAATTCTTAATCACTTCTTTTTCCTCAGACATATATTCTGAATAATCAGGAATGTCAAAAGACGGAATGCTCATCAATTCTTTAGCCACATTTTTTGCCGGTGTTAACAAATCGATTTTGCCTTGCATTGCACGTTTGATTAACATTCCAACGGCTAAAAGTCTGTTGATTTCGTTGGTTCCTTCGTAGATTCTTGAAATCCTTGAATCTCTCCAAGCCGATTCCATTGGTGTATCTTCTGA
This sequence comes from uncultured Weeksellaceae bacterium, assembly GCA_963530025.1. Classification (GTDB taxonomy): domain Bacteria; phylum Bacteroidota; class Bacteroidia; order Flavobacteriales; family Weeksellaceae; genus Epilithonimonas. The sequence continues at coordinate 192,701 of CAUSBY010000006.1, read as the reverse complement.
GAATCCCATTCCACCGTAGATTTGGATTCCTTCATCTGCCGTATGCTGGGCTAAATCTGATACGAAAACTTTCAAGATAGAACATTCAACTGCAAATTCTTCCACACCTTTCAGTTCTGCCTGCTCGTGGTTCATTCCGCCAGCAACCAATTCTTCGATTTTGTCTTCTACATTTTTCGCAGCTCTGTAAGAACCTGCTTCACTTACGAAAGCTCCCGTTGCCATCTCTGCCAACTTCTTACGAATTGCTCCAAATGTATTGATAGAAACACCAAATTGCTTTCTCTCCGTTGAATAATTCAAAGAGTAATTCAGGATTCTTCTTTGTGCATCCAGACAAGCAGCAGCCAATTTGATACGACCAACGTTAAGTGCATTAAGAGCGATTTTGAAACCGTTATTTCTTTCGCCCAAAAGATTCTCAACAGGGATTTTCATATCATTGAAGAAAACCTGACGCGTAGAAGACGCACGGATTCCCAATTTGTGTTCCTCTTCTCCGAATGTCAGACTTTCAGGATTTTCCAATTCAGAACGGTTGATAACGAATCCTGTAATGTTTTTGTCATCATCAATCTTAGCAAACAAAGTGAAAGTATCTGCAAAACCTGCATTGGAAATCCACATTTTTTGTCCGTTAATGATGTAATGTTTTCCATCCTCAGACAATTTTGCTCTTGTTTTTCCGCTGTTGGCGTCAGAACCTGCATCAGGTTCAGTCAAGCAATAAGCTCCGAATTTAGTTCCCGCAGCCAAGTCCGGAAGATATTTTTGCTTTTGTGCTTCAGTTCCATAAAGCAGGATAGGAAGTGTTCCGATTCCTGTGTGCGCACCATAAGCCGTTGCTAATGAACCTGTAGTTCCGGAGATGTAATCGCAAGCCAGCATTGTGGTCACGAATCCCATTCCCAATCCGCCGTAAGCTTCTGGAACAGCAATTCCTAAGAATCCCATTTCTCCGATTTTACGCATTACTTCTTCCGTGTAAGCGTAATCTTTTTTCTCGAATCTTTCCTTATTTGGAACGACTTCTTTATCTATGAATTCCTTTGCAGAATCACGAAGCATCTTTTGTTCTTCGGAAAGTTCCTCGATGCTGAAAATTTCCTGAGCAGAAATATCCTTTACCAAGAATTCTCCGCCGTCTAATGTTTTGATTTCGGTTGACATAATATTTTTGTGATTTTAAATTTTTATTTGAGATTATTGATAATAGACGGATAGATGATAGACTCTTAAGTATTTTTTGAATATCTGAATTTGTCTATTTTCTATCAGTCTATTATCCTTTTAGTCTTTTAAAGTGTTTTGGAATACCATTGTTGCTCTTTGGAATTCTTCAATTTTTATTTCGAAGATTTCACTTTGTTCGTCGGACAAATATTTTCGATGATTTGCTAATAATATTTGAGTTTGCAATTCAAATGATGAACCTAAAGAAATATCTAAAAAATGACTGAAAGATTTGTTAGTTCTGCTTGAACCTTCTGCAATGTTTGAAGGAATTGAAATTGAACATCTGTCCATTTGACTTTTCAAACCATATTTTTCATAAGTTGGAAAAGTATCAGTAAGGTCTAATGTTAATCTTGATAATTCTATAGCCATTTGCCAAATCTTAAGCTTCTTAAAATTGTGTCTTTTGAATTCATTCATTTGTTGTGTTTTTTAATTTTTATTTATGATGATAGATGATAGACATTGTTGAATAGTTTGAAGTATCAATGTTTGTCTATTTTCTATCAGTCTATTATCTCTTAGTCTTAAAGCAACTCAAATACACTCGCTGCACCTTGACCTGTTCCAACGCACATTGTCACAACGCCATATTTGCTTTGTCTGCGTTTCATTTCGTCAAGAAGTTGAACGGTCAATTTAGTTCCTGTACAGCCAAGTGGATGTCCAAGTGCGATTGCGCCTCCGTTTACGTTTACGATTTCAGGATTAATGTTCAATTCTCTTAAAATTGCAACGGATTGAGATGCAAAGGCTTCATTCAATTCAAATAAATCGATGTCTGATTGTTTAAGACCTGCCTGCTCCAAAGCTTTCGGAATGGCATACATTGGACCTATTCCCATAATTCTTGGCGGAACTCCAACCGTAGAATAGGAGAGAAGTCTCGCCACTGGTGTTAAGTTTAATTCTTTTACCATTCTTTCCGACATTACCATTGTGAAAGCAGCACCGTCAGAAGTTTGAGAAGAATTACCAGCTGTTACAGAACCATTCGCTGCGAAAACCGGACGCAGTTTTGCCAATGCTTCGATTGAAGTATCAGCTCTTGGACCTTCGTCTTGCTTGAATGCATATTCTTTGGTCTGAATTTTTTCCTTTTCATCAAGGAAATTATATTTCACATCAATCGGAACAATCTGATTTTCAAATTTTCCTTCCTGTATAGCTTTCATTGCTTTTTGATGAGAGTTATAAGCGAACTGGTCTTGCTCCTCACGACCCACTTTAAATTCGTTGGCAACCGCTTCTGCTGTCAATCCCATTCCCCAATAATAATCGGGATTTGACTTTGCTAAATCTGTATCTGGGATTGGTTTATAACCTCCCATCGGGATATAAGACATACTTTCTGCACCACCAGCGATAATGCATTCTGCCATTCCAGCTTTGATTTTCGCCGCTGCAATCGCAATTGATTCTGAGCCTGATGCACAATATCTGTTGACTGTTACACCCGGAACTTTATCGGTGTCTAATCCCATTAATGAAATCAGTCTTGCGACATTAAGTCCTTGTTCTGCTTCCGGCATTGCACAACCGACAATCAAATCGTCGATGCGAGCCGGGTCAAGATTTGGAACATCTTTCATCAGACGTTCTATTACAGTTGCCGCCATATCATCTGGACGTGTAAAACGCAAAGAACCTTTCGGAGCTTTACCAACTGCTGTTCTGTATCCTGTTACTATATATGCTTCCATATTTGTTTTAATTTTAATAATGACAGATTAGTTTCTTACCGGCTTTCCTGTTTTCAACATTCCACCGATTCTCTCAAGCGTTTTTCTTTCACCACAAAGTGAAAGGAATGCTTCTCTTTCCAAATCCAATAAATATTGTTCAGAAACTTCTGTTTGTTCAGAAAGATTACCGCCGGTCATTACATAACCGATTTTATTCGCGATTTTTCTGTCGTGTTCTGATGCGTAACCACCCGCAACCATTTGGTCTGTTCCAACGTAGAACATTCCCATTGCTTCGTTTCCAAGAACTTTAACTTTCTCAGGAACCGGTGGTGTATATCCTAATTCGTCCAGAACAATTGCCTGACGTTTTGCTTCTGCAATTTGTCTGTCTTTATTTACAACGATGATGTCTTTATCTGTCAGAATTCCCATTTGCTTAGCTTCGTGAGCAGAAGTTGCCACTTTTGCCGTTGCAATGTTCATAAAATAATTTCTCAAATGATTGGTTTTAACATCATCAGGAAGTGTTCCTTTAAGCGCTCTCAAAGCAAATTCTTTTGTTCCACCACCGCCTGGAATCAAACCAACGCCAACTTCCACCAAACCAATGTAAGTTTCTGCTGCAGCAACGATTTTGTCTGCGTGCATAGAGAATTCGCAACCACCACCAAGTGTCATTCCGAAAGGAGCAGCAATAACTGGAATTGATGAATATCTTAACTTCATAGAAGTCTGCTGGAACATTGCAATCGCCATATTCAGTTCATACCAATCTTGCTCAACAGCCATCATCATTACCATTGCGAGATTAGCACCGACTGAGAAATTATCAGCCTGATTTCCTATAACCAAACCTCTATAATCTTTCTCAGCAATATCAATGGATTTGTTTAATCCTTCCAAAACGCCTCCTCCAAGAGAATTCATTTTTGAACGGAATTCGAAGTTCAAAATACCATCACCAAGGTCAATCAAAGCAGATTCAGAATTAGACCAAACTGTTTTTTCTTTTCTGATATTATTAAGAATAATGAAAGCATCCTGACCTGGAATTGGTTCGTAAGTTTTCGTATTCTGATTGTAAAATAATTGCTTTCCGTTTTCTAATTTGTAGAACGATTCGTTTCCGGAAGCCAGCATTTCTTTAACCCAATCTGCGACTTTGTAACCTTCGCTTTCAACCAAATCGATTCCTTTTTGGATTCCTACAAAATCCCAGTTTTCGAATGGTCCATATTTCCAAGCGTAACCAGTTTTCATTGCATCATCGATAGAGTAGAACACATCCGTGATTTCCGGAACTCTTTGAGAAACATAAGCGAAAAGTGAAGCAAAATGTTTTCTAATCAATTCTCCGGCTTTGGATTGGTCTTTCAACAAAATCGGTAAACGGTTTTTCAAACTTCCGGCTTCTTTCGCTGTTGTAACGATAGAAAGTTTCGGCTGTTTTGTCGGTTCATAACCAAGCGTTTCATAATTAAGAACGAAACGGTTGACATTTCCGCCAGCATCTTTTTCTTTATAATAAAATCCTTTTTTAGCTTTATCGCCAAGAAATTTATTTTCAATCAGGAAATTCAAAGTTTTGGAATCCTTCAACGCCTGAACCATTTCATCGTTTTTAAGATTGGCTTGAAGTCCTTTTGTTACGTTGAAAGCCGTATCCAAACCAACCAAATCTCCCAATTTAAAAGTTCCGGTTTTTGGACGATTCAGTAAATCTCCGGTCAATGAATCAGCTTCTTCAATCGTTAAACCGATTTCTTCAGTCAATTCCATAATCTTCGCCATCGAATAAACTCCGATTCTGTTTCCGATAAAACCTGGCGTATCTTTACAAAGAACGGTTGTTTTTCCAAGGAATTTCTCGCCGTAAGACATAAAGAAATCAATCACAGATTTATCCGTTTTTGGACCTGGAATGACTTCAAATAATTTCAAATATCTCGGTGGATTAAAAAAGTGCGTTCCACAGAAATGTTTCTGGAAATCCTCTGACCTTCCTTCTGACATCAAATGAATCGGAATTCCCGATGTGTTAGAAGTTATCAAAGTTCCTTCCTTACGAAGTTTATCCACTTTTTCAAACATCGATTGTTTGATATCCAATCTTTCAACAATCACTTCAATCACCCAATCCGAATTTTTGATTTTCTCCAAATCATCTTCGAAGTTTCCAACCGTAATTCTGGAAGCGAAAGATTTGTCATAGATTGGTGAAGGATTACTTTTCAAAGCGTTGTTAAGATGGCCTTGAGCAATGCTGTTTCTTGTTTTTTTGTCGGCATTTTCCGAATCTTTCGGAGGCATATCCAACATCAAAACCTGAATGCCGTTACCCACTAAATGACAGGCAATTCCGGAACCCATCACGCCGGAACCAAGAACCGTAACGTGTTTTATTTTTCTGTTCATTATTAGAATTATTTTATGATTTAATATTTTACAGAAGAGTTTTTCTCTCGCAGATTTCACTAATTAATCTGCTCGATTTGCTTAATCAGCGAGAGTATATCTTTCTTGATAATTATTTCTTATGATTAAGTTCGTTTGCGATTTTTAAGATGTCTGTCATCACTTCCTTGAAAACTTCAAATTTCTCAGGAGCAATTCTTTCCAATATTTTTTTATTGAAATTAACGACAACTTCCTTTGAGAGATTTCTGGAATTGACACCTTTTTCCGTCAGTTTGATAATCACTTCACGTTTATCAGTCGTGGTTTTTTCTTTGTAGATATAACCGTTGTCTTCGAGAAGTTTGATGATTCTCGTCAAAGAAGTAGGTTCAATTGCCATTTTGGGACCAAGATTCGTGCTTCTTGTTCCTTCTTTGGGGTCAATTTTAAGTAATGTAAGTGCTTGAACTGCAGTTGAATTGTACAGAGAAGCTTGGTCCGAATACATTTTCGAGACCGCTAACCAAGCCGACTTTAACATCAAGTCAACACTTTCGACTTTTTCTGAATTTTTCTTTTCCATAACTAGCATATTGAAGTGCTTTTTACAAATATAAAAAAAATACTATGCATGCATAGTATTTTGATGTTAAGTTGTTTAAATTATTGATTTACAATCGATTAATTGTTATGCGAATCTTATTAAATAAAATTGATGAAAATCTATTTAGTTAGAATTGCTTGTTTTAATCAATGTTTGCAGAGATTGTTTAATTTCGGATAAATTATGACAATTATCATAAAAATCCTCCGAATTTAGTTCCCAAAAATCATTTTTAAACGTCAATTTGATTTTTCTTAAATCTTGAGAGAAGTTTTTTTGAAGGTAAGAAAACATCATTTCTTTTTCCAATTTCGGTGCAACGATTTCTGGAGCGTGAAATGTTTGATTAAATTCTAAAATCTTTGGTGTAATCAATTCGAGATTGTTTAAAATAACTTCTTCAGAAATTCCGCTAATGAGTTTTTTATCTTTTATCCACCAGATTTTATCGGAAAATTCCTTTGCCAATCGCCAATCGTGAGAAGAGAAAAGAATCAATTTATTTTCTGATTTTGCAAGATTTCTGAGAAGTGAAAGAATCATTAATTTATTTTCTTCATCCAAATGAGTTGTCGGTTCATCTAAAATAATGAAAGGAGAATTCTGAGCCAAAGCTCGCCCGATAAAAGCTTTTTGAAGGTTTCCGTCTGATAATTCGGTTAGTTTTTTGTTCTGATATTCAGTTAGATTAAGTTTGTCTATAATTTCAGAAATCTCTTGTTTATCAGTTTCATTCAATTTAAAATAATAAGGATAATGAATGTATTTCCCGAGCGAAATCAAATCAGAAACAGTATAGTTATCCGGAATTTCAGCTTTTGAAAAAACAATGGCAATTTGAGAAGCTATTTCGTTTGAATCCAGTTTTTGAATTGATTTTCCGTTGATGGAAATTTCACCTTTCAACAATTTATTTTGACCAAGAATAGATTTGATTAAAGTTGTTTTTCCAATGCCATTATTTCCCATCAAAAGACAAACTTCACCTAATTCTAAAGATGAATCAATCTCAGAAACCAAAGAATTTGAATAACCGATTGTTACTTGTTTTATTTCTATGAACATATTTTATTGTTTACACAAAGGCACAATGATAGTTTTATTTTGGTTATGTTTTTAAGGCACAAGTTTGAAAACCTTCGATTTTTTTTACTGAACTAATTTTTATTTTTTCTATAAATAACCGTTTATTACTCTGGAAACGCCTGCTTTAAATGTTTCTTCATTAAAGTTAATAAGTAAACCTAATTTACAATCTGTCATTTTCAGATAAGTTAGTAGCTGTGCTTTGTGAGAAGGGTTTATATATTCAACTGCTTTGATTTCTAATACTAATTTTGATTCAACTAAAATATCAATACGAAAAGCATTTTCTATTTTCAGTTCTTCATAAATTATTGGCAATATTATTTGTTTCTCAACTTTTAATCCTTGCTTCTGTAACTCATAAAACAACATTCTTCATAAACATTTTCAAATAATCCAGGACCTAATTTTTTATGAATCTTGAGTCCAACGTCAAAAACTATTTTCGATAATTCATTTTCTGTCATTTGTATTTTTTTCGAAGATAAAATAAAATGACATATTTCACACAAAGGCACCAAGATTTCTTTTTATTCGAGTCCTTTAGGGGACAAGGATTAACTTCGTTAAAAAATATAAATCTTCGATTTTCTAGTGCCTTAAAATATTTTCAATTAATTCAAAAAAAATCTTAGTGTCCTTTCGTTAAACCTTCTTCATCAACATTAGCAATATTACAGGAATCCCAAAAAACGTCGTGATTATATTAATCGGAAATTGACTCAACTCAGAAATAATCGAAAAAACCTGCATTATAAAAACACCCAAAATCATATTCAAAATCCATTGATGCCAAAGTTGTGCTGGATTCCAAATCATTCTGCAAAAATGTGGAACGACAACTCCAATAAATAAAATTGGTCCTAAAAAAGCCGTAACCGAAGCAGAAAGTAGGGAAGAAGCTACAATAATACTGATTGTAAGTTTAGATTGGCTAATTCCAAAGCTCTGTGCATAAGCTGTTCCAAGAGCATTTCCGATTAAAGGTTTTATGGATTTGAAAGTGAAAATCAATCCAATAATGATTAAAACTGTAAGAATCGAAATCTGAATCAAACTTGCTTGATTATTCGCTCCAAATGTCCATAGAATATAATTTTTCAGACTTTGACTTTCCACATAAAACTGAAGAAAAGAAACAACAGCACCAGCCAAAGCTGAAATCAAAAATCCAAAAATAATAATGAAACTTTTATCCCGAAATCGATTCGAAAATAACAATAAAATCATCATCAGAAAAATACTTCCAATGATTGATGATAAACTGATAAAGCTATTTTGTAGAAAATCAGGAATTAGAATATTCTGTGAAAAGAAAATATAAAACGCTACGAACAAACTGGAAACAGAAGTGATTCCCAAAACATCAGGACCAGCCAAAGGATTTTTGAAATATTCCTGCAAAAGAAATCCACTTGTAGGAATCGCAATTCCAGCTAAAAGCATTGCCAAAGCCCGATTAATCCTAAATCCGGCAATTTGAAAATTCTCAGATTCAGAATTAAAAAAATCACTAAAATTCAGTTTTGCAAAACCAATATTGAGGTTGATGAAAAACGCAATAATCGCAAAGAGGATTATTAAAGTTACCAAAACAGGAAAACGTTTCATCAAAAATTAGTTATTATTTCAAAGATTTTTTCGGACTGGAAATCATTGCTTTTTCCTTATTATCAATCGCTTTTGCAGAAGAATTATCGGCTAAAAGTTTATCGATTTTCTGATTCAGCATTTCTTCGGTCATAGAACCAACGGTTTCATCAGATTTATCGCCTTTTCTGATTAAGGTAAATGGAATCGCTTCTCCGTTCCAAGATTGGAAATTTTGAGCGAAAAACTCTTGTTTCAGAAGCATTCCGTCAAGAAGAATGACGTTTTTTCTGATGTCGTATTCGTCGGCAAAATCACTGACTTTGGTTGCCCAATCTGTTTTGTTGTCAAGGCTTACGAAAGTGAATTTCACAGGCTGATTGTTCAATTCATCCATTTTTTTTCTGAAATGCGGAATCTCCTGCATACACGGTCCACACCAAGTTGCAAAGAAGTTGGTCACATAAAGCGTATCAGAATGATTAGATGTCAAAACTTCCGAGATTTTTTCAGGCGAAAGTTCTGTTAGTTCAGCAACATCGGCTTCCGATTTTGTTGGTTCAACTTTTATCGAATCTTCTTTGGCTTCGGTTTCAGCAACTTTCTCATCGTTCTTTTTACAAGCTAAAAGACTGATTGACAAAACGGAATATATCAGGAACTTTTTCATAGATTATTTTATTTAAAATTGAAAACCAAGCTTTGCTATTTAGATTTTTTCTTTTGCCAATTTTCATTAAATTTGATATCTGACAATGGAGAATCAATTAACAATCGCGAATCAACCTCAGTTTCACAGGCTAAAAATAGCTAAAAAACGACAACTTACCAAAAATGCTTTCGCATTGGAATTGGCGATTCCTGAGGAGTTGAAATCTCATTATCAGTTCCAAGCAGGACAATATGTTACGCTGAAATATCATTTTAATGAAAAGGAAATTCAGAATGATTATTCGTTTACATCAGCTCCTTTTGAAAACAAAATTGAATTAGCAATTAAAATCAATGGCGACGAAAGTTCAACTAATTTCTTATTTGAAAGTTATAAGGTTGGAGACGAAATCTCTGTGAGTGAACCTCTCGGACGTTTTTTCATTCCCTCAAGACCAAACGAAAAACGTACAATTCTGGCTTTTGCTTCTGGAATTGGAATCACACCGATTTTTAGTCATATTAAGAATATTCTTAATGAAGAACAATTCACAAGAATCTTTCTTTTTTATGGAAACAAAAGCTATGAAGACATTGTTCTGAAACAGGAATTGGAAGATTTGCAGAAAGAAAATATTGGAAGATTCGAGGTGTTTTATTTCTTGTCTCAGGAAAAAGTAAAAGACCAGTTATTTCAAGGAAGATTGGATGAAAAAAAGATTTCTCTCATTATTAATCAAATTCTTCATTTGGATGAAGATGACGAAGAATCAACAATTTGGGACAGTACAGATAAAGTTTTGATTTGTGGTCCTGGCGCAATGATAAAATCCGTTGCCAATGCTTGTTACAATCACGGAATTCCGAAGAAAAATATTCATTTTGAATTGTTCGAAGCTTTTAATGATGATATTTATCCGACTGAAAAAGAGTTTCCCTTGATTGAAAATGTTAATATCAAAATTAAATTCAATCATATTGAAAAAGACGGAATTATTCTGAAAAATAACGAGCGAAAAATTCTTCAACAATTATTGGATTTGGGTTACAAACTGCCTTATTCCTGCAAATCAGGAATCTGTGGAAGTTGTCTTTGTTACCTGAAAAATGGGGAAGTGGATATGACAGAAGATGAATATTTGACGGAAAGTGAAAAACTTCAGGGAAAAATATTGCCCTGCGTTTCCGTTGCAATGAGCAAAAATGTATCTTTAGATTTTGATTTGTATTAAATGCTCAAGGCGATAATAAATATTACCAAAATAGTTTTCAAACTATTTGAACTCGGAATTTTGCTGATGATTTTAGCGAACTTCTGGGTTTATGCCCTTACGAGCGGACGAACTTATACCAAAATCAGTAAAGTTCCACCGAGAGATTGTGCTTTGGTTTTAGGAACTTCACCGAAAATGCGTTCTGGTGTTGCAAACCCTTATTTTGTTGCTAGAATGGATGCTGTTGGAACGCTTTATCACCACGGAAAAATCAAAAAAATCATTGTCAGCGGAGAGAAAAGTGAGAACTATGACGAAACCGAAGCGATGACAAAATTCTTGGTTTATAACGAAGGTGTTCCAGAAAATATCATTATCAAAGACCCAAAAGGTTTCAATACCCATAAAAGTATTTTGCGTTGTAAAAATGTGTATAAACAGAAAAATGTCATCATTGTTTCACAAGGTTTTCATAATCTAAGAGCTTTGTTTTTTGCCCGAAATAACGGAATGAATGCGCTTGGATTCGATGCGCAGGATGTTAGCAAAAATGAGAGTTTCTATAGAAATCACACCCGTGAATTCTTTGCCAGAGTTTTGGCTGTTTTCTACTATGTTTTAGGGATTTCTCCTGAAGAATAAATCATTAAATTAACTATCAAATTATTTCGATTTCTATCTTGGCAGATTCTTTGTAACTTATATATTGGAAAATATAAAAATCGAAGAAATGAAAAATTCAATCAAAATATTAATGGCAGTTTTTGCAATGAGTTTGGTCTCGTGTGTTGCAACGACAGATTCTTATGGATATAATGACCCTTATTCACAAGGTTATTCGGATGGTTACAGAGATGGATATTATCAATCGCCAGATGGCTATTGGTATGCGCCAAACATAGTTTATTATGATTACAACGGAAGTTATTACAGAAATGGTAATGTTTACAACTATAATAATAGAACAAGAAATACAGTAATTGTTTCTCCAAGAAGAAGTTCTTTACAGAATATGATTCCAAATAACGGTCGTTCTCAATCAAATAATGGAACAAGGGTTCAGCCTAATAATGTGAGAACTCAACCTAACAATAATATTCGAGTTCAGCCGAATAACGTAAGAACTCAGCAAAATAACAATGTCAGAGTTCAACCGAATAACATTAAAACCCAACAAAACAATAATATTAGAGTTCAGCCGAACACAAGAACTCAACAAAATAACAATCAAATTCAACCGAACAGAAATACACAAAATAATATAAGAGTTGCACCTCAGAATCAGGAACAATCGCAACCGCAGATTAGAAATAATGAAAATTCTGGAAGACGATAATAAAGAAAGCTGTAAATCACAGCTTTTTTTGTGAAATCGATTTTAAATTTGAGTTCGAAAAAAAATTATACTATTTTTGTAAAAAATGTAGAGATGCTCGTGATAGGAATTGCCGGAGGAACAGGTTCCGGAAAAACAACTGTGGTTAATAAGATTCTTCAACAACTTAATCTGGAAGGTGTTAATGTGCTTTCTCAGGATAATTATTACCACGACAATCCTAATTTGACTTTGTCAGAAAGAGAAGTTCTCAATTATGACCACCCAAAATCGATAGATTTTGAACTGATGTTGCAACACGTTAAGGCGCTTAAAAATCATCAGAGTATAGAACAACCGATTTATTCTTTTGTAACGCATTCCAGAACGGGCGACCACGTTACGGTTGAGCCAAGAAATGTCTTGATAGTAGAAGGTATTTTGGTTTTGACGAGTAAAGAATTATTGAAAGAATTTGACTTGAAAGTATTTGTTCACGCAGATTCAGACGAGAGACTAATTCGAAGAATCCGCAGAGATACACAGGAAAGAGGAAGAGATTTGCAGGAAGTTTTACACAGATATCAAACGACTTTGAAACCGATGCATCAAGAATTTATCGAGCCTTCTAAAAACGAGGCTGACCTGATTGTTCCGAATATGAAGCAGAATTCTGTGGCAATTGATTTCTTAACAACTGTGATTAATAATTCGCTTAAAAAAGTTCATTAATTATGAAAGAACTAATCAAAGATATCAAGAAAAAATCGCCGACGCTTAAGTTTTTCCAGACTTATGTGTTCAACAAGTATGTGTTGACCTTAGTTGGATTTTTGGTTTGGATGATATTTTTTGACAGTACTTCTTTTTTGGTTATCAATGAACTGAATGGCGAAATTGGACGTTACGAAAACCAGCGTGAATTCTATAAAACAGAATACGAAAAGAATGACAAATTCTATCGTAAACTGATGAATAATAAGCAGGAAAAAGAAAAATATGCCCGTGAAAATTATTTTATGAAAAAACCGAACGAGGAGATTTTCATATTGGTAGTTGACAGTTCTAAAATCGCAAAAAAATAATACAAAATGAGTTTCATAGAAAATACGTTGGAAGATTGGGAACAGCTTGTAAAGAAGCAACTCAAAACAGAAAATATTTATGAAATTCTTTCTAAAGATAATCTGGAAAACATCGATGTAAAACCATATTATCAAAATAATCAGGAGACAAAAATTCTTCCGAAAGTTGAAGAAAGTACACATCTCGTTGCCGAATATCAAGATGGTTTGGAAGAACAAGCTTTCGCGTTTCTTTTGAATGAGAATGTTGAAAATCTTCGAGAAAAAGCGATTTTTATCAATAATTCGGATTTAGCAGAACATATTTTAACTGACGAATCTAATCGATATTTTTCTTTGATTGATGTTTTTTCTGATGACAAGAATGCAGAAATCAATGAACATTTGGCTGGTGAATTATTATCAAAATCATTTGAAAGACAAATTGGTGTTGATGTTAGTTTGCATCAAAATGCTGGAGCTTCTATCATTCAGCAATTGGCTTTTGCTTTGGGGAAATCTAAAGAATTAGTGGAGAAATTCGGTTCTGAGATTCTTGAAAAATTAGTTTTCCGATTTGCAATTGGTTCTAATTATTTTTTCGAAATCGCTAAAATCAGAGCTTTCAAATATCTGTTTAATCAGTTTTCTAAGGAATTTGATAAAGATTTGATTCCTTATATTTTTGCTGAAACTTCATTTAGAAATAAGGCTAAAAATGATGCGGACAATAATCTGATTCGTTCAACTTTGGAACTGGCTTCAGCAATGATTGGTGGGGCTGATGCTGTTTTTTCTAATGATTATAAATTCGATAATTCCTCAGAACTTTCAAAAGAAATTTCGTTTAAACAACAGATTGTTCTGGCTTACGAAAGTATCATCAATGTATTTGAGGATGCTTCTTCCGGAAGTTATTTCATAGAATATATTACACAACAACTTGCTGAGAAATCTTGGAAATTATTTCTTGAAATCGAAGAAAAAGGAGGTTATCTAGAATCTCTGAAATCAGGTGAAATCCAAAAAAAGATTTTTGAACAAGCTGTGAAAGAACAAAGCTGGGTTGAAGAAGGCAAAATCAAATTGATTGGCGTGAATCTTTATCCGAAATTAGATGTCATAAAATCAATAGATGAACTTTATAATGCTGATGAAATCAAAAAAGTTCGTTTGGCTGAAATGTTTGAGTGATGAAAGAGCAATTCATTGACTTATTAGAATATAATTCTCATTTTAATCAGTTGTTGATTGAGTCTTATCTTGAGAACAAAGATTCTTTTAATGAAAAAATGATTTCGCTTCTTAATCATATTCTTAATGCTCAACAAGTCTGGAATTCTAGAATCGTTATTGAAGATTCATTCGGAGTTTGGCAAATTAATCCTGATGAAAAGCTTTTAGAAATCAATCATTCTAATTTCGAAAATAGCATCAAAATTCTGAACGAAAGAAACCTTGATGAAGTCATCGTTTACAAAAATTCAAAAGGCGATGAATTCCAAAACTCGATTCAAGAGATTTTCTTTCACTTTATTAATCATTCGACCTATCATCGTGGTCAAATTGCAATGCTGATGAAGCAAGCTGGATTAGAACCAATCAATACAGATTATATTTTTTATAAAAGAAAATAATTCCATTATTCTCAAATTTCTTAAATATTAGCTAAGAATTCGTAACTCTTAACTAAATCACTATCTTTGCAAAAATTTTAGAAAATGAGCGGAGACGGAAATCAATCAGGTAGAAACAAAAAACCAAGAACTTCTGGAGGTAGCAGACCTTCAGGAAACTCCCGTAGCTCCAGCGATAGTAGAGGGAATTCTGGAAGTGGAAAATCTTTCGGGAATTCAAAAGGACCTAAAACCACAAGAGGCGGAAACCGTTTCGACAGTAGAGATAAATATGAAGATGGCGAAAGAAAACCATTCAATAAAAAGCCTTCCAACAAAAAACCTTATATCCGACCAGAAACTTCTGAAGATAAAACTAAATCTTATATCCAAAGAAGAAGGTTAGAAAAAATAAATAAAGAGGTTTTCAAAGATACTATTAGACTTAATAAATATATTGCGAATTCTGGAATTTGCAGTAGGAGAGAAGCGGATGAGCTCATCACGCAAGGTCTTGTAGAAGTGAATGGAAAAGTGGTGAATGAAATGGGTTATCAAGTCCAGAAAACCGACAGAGTGGTTTTTGACGGACAAAATATCACACCTGAAAAACCAGTTTACGTTCTATTGAATAAGCCGAAAGGTTACATCTCGACAACTAAAGATGACAAGGCCAGAAAAACTGTTATGGATTTGACAGCGAATGCTTCGCCATACAGAATTTTTCCTGTTGGAAGATTGGACAGACAAACGACTGGTGTTATTCTTTTAACAAACGACGGTCATATGACGAAGAAACTTACGCATCCATCTTTCAATATGAAGAAAATCTATCACGTAACGCTGGACAGAAAATTGACCAATGATGATATGAAATCGATTGGTGAAGGAATCCGTTTGGAGGAAGGTGTTGCAGAAGTTGACAGCATCTCTTTTATCGAAGGAAAACCTAAGAATGAAGTGGGAATCGAAATTCATATCGGCTGGAACAGAGTGGTTAGAAGAATCTTTCAAAAATTAGGCTACGAGGTGGAATCGCTTGATAGAGTGATGTTTGCTGGATTGACAAAGAAAAACATCAAACGTGGACACTGGAGAATCCTTACGGAACAAGAAGTGAATAATTTGAAAATGTTATAAAAAAAAGACTGAAATTTTTCAGTTTTTTTTTATTTTTAGGTATGAGTAGAATTTATGTTTTCAGTGGTTTAGGCGTTGATAGAAGAGTTTTTGATAATATTGACTTTGGAAATTTGGACGTTGAATTTATAGATTGGATTAAACCTCTAGAAAACGAAAGTCTGGAAAATTATGCCTTTAGAATTTCGAAGAAAATTACTTCTGAAAATCCGATTTTGATTGGTTTATCTTTTGGTGGAATGTTAGTTGTTGAAATTTCAAAAATCATTAATGTAGAAAAATTAATTCTGATTGCATCTGCAAAAAATAAATTTGAGCTTCCAATTATTTATCGATTATTTGGAAAATTGAGTCTAATCAAATTAATTCCAAAAAAGATTTTCAAACAGCAAAACTCAATTACCGATTGGATTTTTGGAATCAAAACTGATTCTGAAAAACAACTTTTGAAAGAGATTTTACAAGATACAGACCTTGATTTTTTCTCTTGGGCCATCAATGAAATCGCAAATTGGAAAAACGAAAACATTCCTAAAAACTGTTTTCATATTCACGGAAATAAAGACAGAATTATTCCAATCAAAAATGTGAAAACTGATTTTGTTATTGAAAATGGCGGACATTTTATGACTGTTAATAAAGCGAAAGAAATTCAAGATGTTATTTTGAATTTGATTTAAAATAAAAAAGACTTTCCAATTCCGGAAAGTCTTTTTTATTATTTTACTTCATTATAATAAAGAATTTTGTCATCCTTATCAAAACTGATGATTGTGATTTCTCGGTTTTTTGCATCATCATTGTTGAAGAATTCTACTTTTGCAGGTTGTCTTAAATTAGGATTCCAATATAGAAGTTCACGGGTGTCTTTTGATATTTTTTTATAAAAATCATTGTTGATATTTTTGAATTCAATTGCATAATCATAACCATTTAAGATGGTTTTGTTGGGAATATCTTTGCTTTTATTTTCTTTTCCCATACTTCCTCTCTTTGTGTAAATTGCAACAGCATTTGGAACCAAAATATTTTCTCTTATCACTTTTACCATAGCAATATCATTCACAGAAAGAGCATTGATAGCTTCTATATCGGTTTTCATTTCATCCAGATATATTCCAGAAGGAAAACCTCTCATATATGGGACAGTATTTCCACTATTGTCTATTTTAAAAGTCAGTCCTGGAGCTCTACCTTGCAGCCATTGCATTATATTACTATATGATGCTACATCTTCGTTTTCATTTATGAAATCAAAAATTGTAGAATTCATACTTGAAAATGCACCAGTAGATAATTTGTCATTTAACTTTTTCTTGGAATCACTTTTTTTCTTTATCAATTTGACTTCTTCAATCTTTATCATATCATTGTCGATTGTTTCGTTATTTTTAGCATTAATTAATGCCCTCTCTACAGTAATAGGAGCTGTATAATTATTATCAAACTCTTCTAAAGAATAGTTTATTTCTGGAAAAGATAGCTTATTAATCAAGGTTTCAATAAATGGTTTGAAAGTCAATGTTAAATTTTCTCTTTTCTTATTTTCCGAATCAATATAATAATTGACAGAATGTGGCTTGTCAAAATTGACATTGTAAATGAAAACTTCTCCGTTTTTATCTGTGTTGTATTGTGATAAAAATGGCTCTTCATCTTCACTCTTAAATACTAAATTAACAGAAGTATTCGCTAAAGGTCCTCCATTGAAAGCAAGTCTAGCCTTGTAAGATATATATTGATTCTCTGTTGAGTTATGTTTGATAACTGGCTTTTTTCCAGACAAGATTTCTTTCCAATCGAAGCGTTGCCACTTTTCTGTAATTAATAATGCATCCAAAACATCTGGATTTGAATCTTTTGAAAAATACTTAGCTGGAGAATTAATATTAGTTTTAAAATCCTCTGTAATATAAAGATTGCTAAGAATATTCTCTTTAGAAAAAGTATCGGAATCTGTTACATCTTTTATTAATACTGTGTAATTTTGATAATTAGAACTTGGAGAAATATCAAAACTATTCAAAGTTCTGGGCTCGTTATTCAAAACTTCAGAATCAAATTTTGGTTCATCGATTTTAAAATTTTCAGGTTTAATGAAACTAAGCCTTTGGGTAACCAAATTTTCTTTTTCATCAAAAATGTAAAGTTGCAAAATTCCATTTTTATCTGTTATATTTGTGGGTATAGTACTAGAAATCTGTGGTTTTTTTGATTCTAGTTTTGCTTTATAGGCAAGTTGATTGTTAATAATACCAATTACATTGTAATTTTTCAGGTTATTTTCTAAGTTGATTGCTTGTAAAGTATATTGTAACCCTTCTTTTTTAGTAACAACTTGAAGACTTATTCCTTTGTCAGAGACAGATGGTAAAGTACAAGTTTGTTGATTTCCTTTGTCGTCTTCTGCGATTATTTTATATTTTTTTCCAAATTTTGGAGTCATATTAAAAGTTGCAACATTTCCATCAAGGCTTTTAAAAATTGCAATTTTCTCATTAGGATTATCCTCATCAATTACATAACCATTCCATTTTATAGCTTCATTTCTGTTTGAATATAATCTCACAGCAACTTTCGTAGAAATACCATCAATAAAAGTTCCGCCTTCAGGAAAAGAATTAATACTCCATTTTTCATTTTTAGTCTGGACTAATTTTTTCTTCGAAGTTTGATTATAAATTGGTATTGGTTTTATAAAATTCCATTTTTCATCAAAATTGGCCATCCAGCTAGTATATGCTCTAACAAAATATATATTCTCATCCAGATTTTTATTTAAAGTAAATGAGCCATTTCCTTGACCTTTCTTAATTAAGATATTCTTTTTATCGATGAGATTTTTATTTCTATCATATAGCTCTATAAACAAAGTATTTGAAATTGTAGAAAGAGAATATCCATCGAATATGAAAGATTTAAAAAAAATATCATCTCCAGCAACATATTTTTCTCTGTCAAATAAGATGTAAACTTTTTCTTGTGAATAATTTTCTTCCAGATTTTGGATTGCAATGTCTAATTTGTTTTGAGCATTAATTTTAATAAGTCCAAATATACAGGCCAATAGAATGAGAATATTCTTCATATAGTTTTAGTTACAAATTACCTGTAATATAAGGAAAAAATAAAGCCTAAGAACATTCTTAGGCCTATTTTTAGATATTTATTTCACTTCATTATAATAAAGAAGTCTATCATTCTTATCAAAACTGATGATTATTATTTCTCGGTTTTTCGCATCATCATTGTTGAAGAATTTTGCTCTCGGTGCAAGTCCTCCATCTTCAGAAAGAGTAGGATTCCAGTATAATGTTTCTCTAGTGTCTATTTTTATTTTTTTATAAGCATCGCCAGTAATATCTGGTAATTCAAATTCTACAGATTTGTCGTAACCTCTTAGAACTGTTTTATTGACTTTTTCAGTAGTCTTATCTTCGTCGGAAACCATATTTCCTCTTTTGGTATAGATGGCTATGGCATTAGAAATCAAACCTCCATCCTTTAAAACCTTTACCATCGCAATGTTACTAACTGGCAAAGAACTTATTGCACTTACATCTGTCTGCATCTCATCAAGGTATAAAGATGCTTGTGAACCACGAATGCTTGGAATCATATTACCTGAACCATCCATTGTGAAAGTGACTCCAGCAACTCTACCTTGCAACCATTGTAAGATATTGAAAGAGGATTGTGCATCCTTGTTATCATTCACGAAATCAAAAACTGTGGCATTGATACTACTGAATCTTCCACTGGATAATTCTTTGTCCAATTCCGCTTTTTTATCAACTTTTTTCGCAGTTACCTGAACTTCTTCTATCAACGTTTCTTTGTTAAAATCATCGATTCCTAGTTTGTTTTTCCTATTCTGAAGTGCTTTTGCAATTCTCGGGTCTTGTGTAACATTCTTCTCATTGACTAAGTGATAATTTGTAGAAGGTAAAGCACTTTTGTACGGAATATTGTTTACCAAAGATTGAAAACTAATATTCAAGTTATCAAATTCTGAGGTTTCTTTTTTATCTTTATTGAGATAATAAGAAATAGTCAAAGGTTCATTAAAATAAATATTATCTAGATAAATAAAACCTTTATCATCTGTAACAACCGGAACAAAACTTTTGTCAGAATTTTCTGTTTTAAGTAAAAGATTGATATTTTTATTTGGTATGAAACGTCCATTATTGGTCACTTTTCCTTTGAATGACAAGTTTTTCTGTGGTTTGTAATTAAATTCTGGAGTCTTTCCAGCTAACAAAGATTCCCAGTCAAAACGTTTCCATTTCTCAGAAATTAATAATGCATCAAAAGCTTCCGGATTAGCATTCTTTTCAAAGTATTGAGAAGGATTAAAAACTGGCGATGTAAAATCTCCAGTCAGCCACTGTGCACTTAGAAGTGTGTTTTCGCTTTTAGCTTCTGAAGGTGAAATTTCCTTTACTAAAACTGTATAACTAGTGTGGTCATCATCTGGTTCAATATCAAAACTGTTGAAAGCTCTGGGTTCATTATTCATTGAGAAAACAAGAGTTGGCTCATCAAGATTCAGTTTTTTTGGATTGACGAAAAATAATCGTTGCGCAACTGGATTTTGTTTCTCATCAAAAATAGTAATTTGTAAAACTGCAGTTTCATCATTGCTTACTTTTGTAGGAATTACACTTGAAGCTTCACTTGCAGTTGTTTTTATATTAGCTCTGTAAACTAATTGATTATTGATAGTTCCTACAATACTGTAACCCTGCAAACCTTGTACAAGACCAGTTCCAGCCAATTTATAATTAATGCCTTTTGCATCATTTGTTAATTGAAGATTGATTCCGGAATTAGCAACTGTAGGTAAAGCAACAGTTTGTTTTGCGCCTTTATTATCTTCAACGATGGCTTTGTAAGTTTTTCCAATTTTCGGTGTGATTGTAAAAGCACTTACATTTTGGTCTAAGTTTTTGAAAGTTGCTAATTTTTCGTTCGGCTTTTCAGAATCAATAACGTAACCGCTCCAAGGTACTGGTGGAATTCCTTGGGAATATAATCTTACAGCAACTTTGGTCGGAATATTATCGATGAAAGTTCCACTTTCAGGAAAAACATTGGCTGTCCATTTGGTATTTTTATCAAGGACTAATTTCTGGTCAGAATTAGGATTATAGATTGGTAATTCTTTTATGAAATTAAATTCCTCTGGAAAATTGGCCATCCAAGTTGTGTAAGCCCTGATGAAATAAACATCTTCATTCAAAGCGTTGGTCAAAACAAAAGTTCCATCGCCTTCACCATTTTTAAGAAAAACGGTTCTTTTATCAACCATATTTTTATTGTGGTCATACAACTCCACAAATAGTGTATTGGAAATAGGAGAGCGATTATAACCATTAAATACGAAAGATTTGAAATAGATATTGTCGCCAACAACATATTGGTCTTTATCCAGAAGAAGATAGACCTTTTCCTGCGTGTAATTCTGTTCCAGATTTTGGATGGCTTTGTCTATCTTGTCTTGCGCTTTAAACTGCATCATTCCTACTACAAAAAGAAAAGGTATAAACGATTTTCTCATATCAAAAAGCTTAATTATAATTGATTGTTAATTCTTTCTGCAAATTAATTAAACAAAAGAAAACCCTCAACATTTGTCGAGGGTTTTATATAAATTTTAACAAGAATCAGTTTAGATTCCGTTGACGATTTCATTAAGAGTTGCAGAAGGTCTCATTGCATCATCAGTTTTTGCGAAATCTGGTCTATAATAACCGTAGATTTCCTGCGCTCTACCTTGAGAACCAATTAATTCTTCATTGATTTTGCTTTCGTTTTCAGCCAATGCTTTTGCAACTGGAGCAAATTTAGAAGCGATATCAGCATCTTTAGTTTGGTTGGCCAAAGCTTCTGCCCAATAAGTTGCCAAATAGAAATGAGAACCTCTGTTATCGATTGTTCCCAATTTTCTTCCTGGAGATTTATCTTCTGCTAAGAATTTAGCATTAGCTTCGTCCAAAGCATCAGCCAAAATCTGGGCTTTTGGATTATTCTGAGTCTGAGCCAAATGTTCCAAAGAAGCCTGTAATGCTAAGAATTCTCCTAAAGAATCCCATCTCAAATAACCTTCTTCAATGAATTGTTCGATGTGTTTAGGAGCAGAACCTCCAGCTCCGGTCTCGAACAAACCTCCTCCGTTCATTAATGGAACAATAGATAACATTTTTGCAGAAGTTCCCAATTCCAAAATAGGGAATAGGTCGGTCAAATAATCTCTCAAAACGTTTCCAGAAACTGAGATTGTATCTTTTCCTTCTCTTGCTCTTTTAAGCGTTTCTGTCATTGCATCTTTCACATCAAGAATTCTGATGTCAAGTCCTGTTGTATCGTAATCTTTAAGATATTTTTCAACTTTTTTGATGATTTCTCTATCGTGAGCTCTTGCTTTATCTAACCAGAAAATAGCAGGTGTATCAGATAATCTTGCTCTGTTCACCGCTAATTTTACCCAATCTTGGATTGGAGCATCTTTAGTCTGACACATTCTGAAGATATCAGATTTTTCTACTTTTTGTTCCAAAAGAACGTTTCCGTTTTCGTCAAGAACTTTAACAGTTCCGTCAGCTTCAGCTTGGAAAGTTTTGTCGTGAGAGCCATATTCTTCAGCTTTTTGAGCCATTAGACCAACGTTAGGAACAGAACCCATTGTAGTCGGGTCAAGTTTCCCATTAGCTTTCATATCATCAATTGCAGCCTGATAGAATCCTGCATAAGAACGGTCTGGAATAATTGCTACTGTATCTTCCTCAGCACCAACCTTGTCCCACATTTTTCCTCCGTTTCTGATTAATGCAGCCATAGATGCATCAACGATGATGTCAGAAGGAACGTGGAAATTCGTGATTCCTTTGTCAGAATTTACCATTGCAACTCTAGGTCCGTTTTCAAGAACTTTATTAATGTCAGCTTTGATTTCAGCTTCTTGAGGAATTCCAGCAATTTTATCGTAAAGGTTTTGTAATCCGTTGTTTGGATTGATATCTAAAGACTTGAAAGTCTCAGCATATTTAGTAAATACATCTTTGAAGAAAGTCTCAACAATGGCTCCGAAGATAATTGGGTCAGAGATTTTCATCATCGTTGCTTTCAAGTGAGCGGAAAGGATTACACCTCTTTGTTTTGCTTCATCAATTGCAGTTTGTACAAACGCTTTCAATGAATTAATGTTCATTACAGAAGAATCGATTACTTCTCCAGCTTTAAGGTTTGCGAAATCTTTCAAAACTTTTTCAGAACCGTCATTTCCGAAGAATACGATTTTGAATTTAGAATCAGACTCCACAGTTGTAGAAGTTTCAGTTCCGTAGAAATCTCCGCTTTCCATATGAGCAACATCCGTTTTGCTGTCAGATGCCCAAGCTCCCATTTTGTGAGGATTAGCCTTAGCATAATTTTTAACAGCTTTAGGCGCACGTCTGTCAGAATTTCCTTCTCTAAGAACAGGATTTACGGCAGAACCTAGAACTTTAGCATATTTAGCTTTGATAGCTTTTTCTTCTTCAGTTTTTGGTTCAGCAGGATAATTTGGAACTGCGAAACCTTTAGCTTGTAATTCTGAGATTGCTTCTTCTAATTGAGGTGCAGAAGCAGAAATATTTGGTAATTTAATAATGTTTGCTTCCGGAGTTGTAGCCAATTCGCCCAATTCTGAAAGAGCATCTCCAATTTTTTGGTCATCAGTCAAGAACTCTGGAAAGTTAGCCAAGATTCTCCCTGAAAGTGAAATGTCTTTTGGAACGATGTTAACGTCTGCAACTGATGTAAAAGCCTTAACGATAGGCAAAAAAGAATGTGTTGCAAGCATCGGCGCTTCATCCGTAAGCGTGTAGATAATTTTTGATTTTTCTGACATTATAGTAGTTGATTTTATTTACTGTTTTTTCAAAACATACAAATTTAGGGATTTTATAATAATTTTCTAATATCAGAAATATGATTTTTGAGTGTTTTCCAACTGATTATAATAAAAAAAGACTGTCTTTTAAGACAGTCTGTATATAATTATTGTTTTTGAACTATATAACTTGATGTATTGAAATCTAATTTCACAGAATAATTGCCAGGTTCTGAAACATTAATAAAACCTTGACCAGCAAGTGTTAATATGTTATTTTCTCCCCCATATTGCACTGTGCCATTTCCAGTATAGGAATCTGTAAAATATATCACCGCAGGATTAGTAGTAGTGAAATATCCGTTAAATACATTTGAAGAAGAAGACATTGTTATTGATTGATTTCCTGCTGTTCCATCCGTATAGTAAACTTTTGTATAAAGATTTGCGGGAGGTGTGAATGTTTTGACAGTCTGATAAGTTCCTGAACCATTAAAATTAATTTTAGTTTTTAAAACGTAACTGGCCGGAATTGATATTCCTGCACCATTATGGTCCAAACTGCCATCATTTAAATCATCTCCAAAATAATAATTTCCTATTCCTATGTTATTAAGCATACTTGATGTGTAATTATTTTTATAATTAAAATTAGTAGAACTATAATTTGTATAATCATAGTTCATTGTATTACTGTAAGTGACATTCGTGGATGAAATTTGATAATTATTTTGATTTACTGTAATCCTATAATATCCGTTTGAAGGAATAGTTATAGCACTGCCATTTTGAGTCAAATTTCCTGATAATCCATCATTGCTGCCTAAAATAACATTTCCAGTTTTATCTGCTAAAAATTTAATTTGGTCACCTGATTTTAAATAAATAAAACCATTAAAACCAGAACCAAAAGGCTGAATGTTTTTCCCAAATTCAATTGAAGATGTTGTCGACCAATTATTGAAAGAACCGTAAAGATATAAATTAGATGGAGTTGTGCTTGATGAATTAGAGGTTGGTAAGGATAATTGTCCGCTATCATTGACACTAAGTTCATAAGGAGTTCCATTAGGCGAAACCAAAGTAATTCCTTGTCCTTCGCCAGTCACAACAGTTTTACTAACTTGAGAATAAGGTACACTCATCAACTGATTCACACCAACATTGGTATAATTACTTCCGCCAGCTGGATCCATTTCAACTTTTACAAATTTTGTATTCGTTCCCCAATTGATTCCGCCGAAGTTTCCTGTAGTTGCAGTTCCTTGTCCGATATTAAGATTAACCAAACCTTTGGAATTGGTTGTTTTAGTATGAGTTTCAGTATATAAAACAGTTCCTGTTGCAGAATTATCCAGAATGCTGATTCTTAAATTTACATTTCCATTAGCAATTGGAGCACCCGCAGAGTTGAAAGCAATTGTTTGATAAGTGAAAGCTTGAGGAACTTGCGAATAAGCCAATGAAGCTAAAAATAAACTAAAAGCGATGTAGAGTTTTTTCATTTGGTTTTTATTTTTTTATAATTTTTATAGGTCTAATGTCTGTGTTTGTGAAATAGAGTAGATAGATTCCTGTATTAAGGGAACGCAAATCTATTTTATCCGATTCTATTTTTGTTTTTAAAATCATTCTGCCGGAGTTGTCATAAATAACAGCTTCGTCCAATTTATTTTTTGAACTTAATTGCAGATTGATAAAATCGGTTGTTGGATTAGGATAGATTTTAATATCATCCTTCAAAATTTCATTAATACCTAAAACCTTTAGAGTGGTTTGGTATAAGATTCCCAGTATTCCGGAATTAGCATCGTCCGGATTAGAAGGTATCACATAGATTTCTCCTACAGAATGGTTGAAAGAATTCTCAGAAACAGCACCGGAATTAATATTCCCAATGACCGACTGAGCGCTTCCAAACAAAGGAAAAACCAGTAATACGCCAAAATAGAGTTTTTTCATTTGTGTACGTAATAGTTCGGGTGCGAAAATAAGAAAATTTGATAATGTCATTTAAATAAAAATTGTCTAATTTTGGATTTCAATAAAAATATTATGTCACAAATTACATTCAAAGGAAGTCCTATCAATACAGTTGGAACTTTGCCTGAAGTTGGAACTATTGCTCAAGAATTTACATTAGTTGGAGCAGATTTATCAGAAAAACATTTGGTTGATTATACTGGAAAAAAAGTATTGTTAAATATTTTCCCAAGCATCGATACAGGTGTTTGCGCTGCTTCTGCAAGACAATTCAATAAAGAAGCTAGTTCTTTGGAAAATACAGTTGTTATCAATGTTTCTAGAGATTTGCCTTTCGCATTGAATAGATTTTGCGCTGCTGAGGGTCTTGATAATGTAGAAGTATTGTCAGATTTCAGAGGGAATTTTGGAGAAGATTACGGAGTGACTTTGGATGATTCTCCATTGAGAGGATTGTTGAGTAGAGCAGTAGTTGCTTTGGACGAAAAAGGAACGGTAATCTACACAGAACAAGTTCCGGAAATTGGACAAGAACCAAATTACGAAAACGCAATCAGTGCATTGAAATAAAATTTCAATTAAAGTAATTCATATTAACGGGAAATCTATTATTTTAGATTTTCCGTTTTTTATTTTATGGACGTACTAAAAAATATTTACCAGCATCCCGCATTTTCCGAAGAAGACCTCAATCTTATCTTCGATAAACACGAAAAAATCAGTTACAAAAAGGGCGATTTTTTCTTAAAAGAGAATGAAATTTCCAATGATTATTTCGTGCTGGAAAGCGGAGTCGTGCGCTCTTTTGTTTATGACATTAATAATGATGATATCACAATCAATTTCTTTACAATCAATGATATTATTATAGAAGCTTCTTCCTTATTTCAAAGAATTCCTTCGATAGAAAATATTCAAGCGGAAACGGATTGTGTGGTTTGGAGAATCAGTTATGATGATTTTCAGGAATTATTTCTAAATATTCCAGCACTCACAGAATGGGGAAGAGCGTGGATGTCTTATCAATTATTCTATCTCAAAAATCGTTCTGTGGAAATGATAACCAAATCTGCAACAGAACGTTATCTTTCATTAATTCAAGAAAAACCTGATGTTCTGAAATTTGCACCGCTTAAAAATGTAGCTTCTTATTTGGGAATTACAGATACGTCGTTGAGTAGAATCAGAAAAGAAATCGTGAAAGGCTAAATCAAAATTTCGGCAAAGGAACATTCATTCCTAATTTTACGATGTTAAGAGTTACGGATGTTTTGAATTGCTTCACATTCTTATTGCTGAAAAATATCTTGCGTGTTAATGCCTCATATTCCTGCATCGATGAAACCAGGATAATTAGAATGAAATCTGAATCTCCCGTTACATAATAACATTGCTGAACTTCTGGCGTGATTTTAAAAATCTCTTTAGCTTCGTCAATTAGATTAATTTTTTCATTTTCTAATTCAACTTCGACAATTAATGTAATTGGCTGACCAATTTTTTCCCGGTCGAGAATCATCGTATCTTTTTGAATGATTTCTGCTTTTCGCATTCTTTTGATTCGTCTTTGAACAGCCGCTGCAGAAAGTCCAATCTTTTCCCCTATATCACGTTGTGGAAGGAGGTTGTCTTCCTGCAACAAACTCAATATTTTAATATCAAAATGGTCTAAATTCTCCATAATCAAGTTTTAAACGCAACAAAATTGCATTTTGGTACTCAAATTTAGTGAAAAAGCACACTTTAATTGAAATATTTTTGCATAAAAAATTATGTTATTATGCAAAAGAATAAATTGATGAAAGGATTTACGCTGGCAATTTTAGCAGCGTTGATGTGGGGATTATCGGGAACAGTTGCACAATTTCTTTTTCAACAAAAAGGAATCAATGTAGAATGGATGATTACGGTGAGGATGTTGATTTCTGGATTTATTCTTTTGCTTTTTCCTTTGTTTCAAAAAGACCAAGACCTTTTCAGGGTTTGGAAAGACAAAAAAGATGCATTGAGATTAATTTCTTTCAGTTTGATTGGGATGTTGACGGTTCAATATACTTATTTTGCTGCCATCAAACATTCCAATGCCGCAACTGCAACGGTTTTACAATATTTGGGACCAATTATTATCGCCGTTTACATTAGTTTAAAAGAAAGAAAATTACCTTCAAAAATCCAAGGTTTGTCAATCGTTTTGGCAATGTTGGGAACTTTTCTTTTGGTAACGCACGGCGATATTTATTCATTGTCGATTTCCGGAATAGCATTGTTTTGGGGAATTGCATCGGCTTTTAGTATGGCAATTTATACTTTACAGCCTATGAAATTGTTGGAGAAATATTCGTCATCCGTCATTATCGGTTGGGGAATGTTGATTGGAGGAATTGCTTTTTCTTTTATCAAATCTCCTTTTAATGTCGAAGGAACTTGGGATTTCAGTACTTATCTTTATACATTCATCATCATCATTTTCGGGACATTGATTGCATTTTACGCTTATCTTTCTGCAGCAAAAATCATTGGAGGACAAAAGACCAGTTTGCTCGCATCTGCAGAACCTTTATCTGCAGCATTACTCGGGATTTTTTGGCTGAATATTTCTTTCTCGGCTATGGATTGGTTAGGTGGTTTACTAATTATATCAACTATTATATTATTAAGTCTAAAAAAAAGTGCGGTATAATTTATACCACACTTTTTAGATTTTATTAAGGTTTGATGATATCCTTACTTTGATTCTTTCTCTGCATTTTCTTGTAAATGACATTTGACATTATCACACTTATTTCGTATAATATAATCAATGGAAGTGCAGCTGCCATCATACTCAAAACATCGGCAGGTGTAATAATTGCAGCAACGACCATAATTAAAACGATAGCGTGACGTCTGTAAGTTTTAAGGAATTTTGGAGTCAGGATTCCAATCGATGTTAAAATATAAACTGCAATCGGGAAAAGGAAAACAACGCCCATTCCCATTGTGACTTGTAGAAATAGAGTAGTGTAATCTGACAAGTCAAACAACTGAACAATATTATCCGAAACTTTGAACAACAATCCGAAGTTGATTGCAAAAGGCAAAATCAGAAAATATCCTGTCAAAACGCCTGTCATAAATAACATCCAGATAGCATTGATATAAAAAATTGAGTTCTTTCTTTCATTAGGCATTAAAGCTGGACTGATGAATTTCCAAATTTCCCAAACGATATAAGGAAAAGCTAAAACAACTCCTGAGAATATAGAAACCGCCATCATCACATTGAACTGCTGAAACAACTGCTTCTGCTGAACACTGAATTTTGCGGGTAAAATGAAACTATCATTGCCCGTTAATTCTCTGGAAAAATGATTCACAATCTTGAAAGTCAAGAAATCATTTCTTGTAGGTCCAAAAAATATATGGTCCATCACCCAATTGATGTTGAAACCAACAATAATCGCCAAAATAACAATTGCTAAAATGGATCTTACCAAATGTGACCTAAGCTCTCCAATATGTCCAAGGAAGGACATTTCCTTTTCTTCACTCATTTTTTATAAATGATAAATGATTATTTATAAATGATATTATATTCTGAAATAAAATATATATTCTAAAAATTATATGCTATTACAAATCAATTGATTCCTTCGTCAAGCAAAGTATGGATGTCAATAATTCCGTAATATTTTCCTTCATCCGTTACAACTAGCTGACCAATGTTGTATTCCTTCAAAATTTGCATTGCTTCTTTTGCCAGAACATCTTTATCAATTGTTTTCGGATTTTTGCTAATGATGTCAGAAGCTTTTACTTTGGAAATGTCATCTTGGTCAAGAAGCATTCTTCTGATATCACCATCTGTAATAACACCCACAATATTTTCATTTTCGATAACGACAGTAATCCCATGTTTAGAAGCACTTACGGAAATAATAACATCTCTGATTATCGATTCCGGGGAAACTTCAGGTTTATTTTTGGATACAAATTGTTCTACTTTTGCAGTCAGATTTTTTCCTAAACTTCCACCTGGATGGAACTTAGCAAAATCAATGTCTTTGAAACCTTTAAGTTCCATAAGACAGACAGCTAATGCGTCACCAAGAGCCATCTGGACAGTTGTAGAGCTTGTAGGAGCAAGTTTGTTTGGGCAGGCTTCTTTCTCAACATGTGTGTTAAGAATTATATTAGACGCTTTTCCTAATTTACTTTCAGGATTCCCTGTCATACCGATAAGAACTGACGAATAATCCTTTAGAAAAGGTAATAGATTAACAATCTCTGGAGAGTTTCCCGAATAAGAAATACATAGAACAATGTCTTGTTTTTGGATTACACCAAGATCTCCGTGTATAGCTTCTGCGGCGTGTAGAAATTGCGAAGGTGTACCTGTAGAATTAAGTGTTGCTACAATTTTATTAGCAACGTGTGCCGATTTTCCAATTCCAACAATAATTAATTTACCTTTCGATTCGTTGATAGCTAAAACCGATTTTATAAAACTGTCATTCAGTCGGTTTCTAAGGTTCGTGAGTTCGTTTATTTCTATATCAAGCGCTTGTTGGGCATTTGCTATAATTTCTTTTGGATCCAAAACTTTTAAAGTATTTAATTATTTTTTTTAATAATATTTATTTTGTATCTTCACGCTAATAATTTTAACAGAGTAAAATGAAGTTTTTCAGCTTCATTTTTTTATCCCTAAGATTCAGGATATTTACCATTAATGTATAACCTTCAGTAAAATGCAAATTTAGCAAACTATATTTAAGGATGGACACAAAAGACATCAACTTATCTGCCGAACTCAAAAAATATTTTGGTTTTTCAAAATTCAAAGGCCAGCAGGAGCAGATTATTCAAGAACTTTTAGGAGGAAAAGATGTGTTTGTTTTGATGCCTACTGGTGGCGGAAAATCGCTTTGTTACCAGTTGCCGGCATTGATATCTGAAGGAACAGCAATCGTAGTTTCTCCATTGATAGCTTTGATGAAAAATCAGGTAGATGCTGTGAACGGATTATCTTCTGATGAAGGCATTGCTCACGTTCTTAATTCTTCCCTTAATAAATCGCAAACAAAACAGGTAATGGACGATATTACGGCTGGTAAAACCAAATTGCTGTATGTTGCTCCAGAATCTCTTATCAAAGAAGAATATCTTGAGTTTCTAAAAGCTGTAAAAATATCTTTTGTTGCGATAGATGAAGCGCACTGTATCTCAGAGTGGGGTCACGATTTTCGTCCAGAATACAGAAATCTCAAAGGAATTATTGATAAAATAGCTGATGTTCCAGTAATTGCATTGACTGCAACTGCAACACCAAAGGTTCAGGATGATATTCAGAAAACTTTGGGAATGAACAATGCCTTGGTTTTCAAGGAAAGTTTCAACAGGTCCAATTTGTTTTATGAAATCAGACCAAAAGTCAATGTTGATAAAGAAATTGTAAAATTCATCAATCAGCATAAAGGGAAATCTGGAATCGTATATTGTCTTAGTAGGAGGAAGGTAGAAGAATTTGCTCAGCTTTTGCAGGTTAATGGTGTCAATGCTCTGCCTTATCATGCAGGCCTGGATCAGAAAACAAGAGTTCTACACCAGGATAAATTCTTGATGGAAGAAGCTGACGTAATTGTTGCAACGATTGCTTTTGGAATGGGAATCGATAAGCCAGATGTAAGATTTGTAATTCATTATGATATTCCAAAATCTTTGGAAAGTTATTATCAGGAAACTGGTCGTGCAGGCAGAGACGGAGGAGAAGGTTACTGCTTAGCATTTTATGACCCAAAAGATATTGAAAAACTAGAAAAATTCCTTGCTCAAAAACCTGTTTCTGAAAGAGAAATCGGACTTCAGCTTTTGAATGAAGTTGTTGGCTATGCAGAAACATCTATGAGCAGAAGACAATATCTTCTTTATTACTTTGGTGAAAAATTTGACCCCATAAAAGGTGAGGGTGCTTTGATGTGCGATAATTCTCAAAATCCTCCGAAACTGAAAGATGCTGTACAAGACTTGAAAAAAGTCTTGGAAATGATCAAATCCTTAGGTGAAAAATTCCGAACAAAAGATTTGATTTCTATTATTGCTGGTAAAGAATCTGCCGTTACAAAATCTTATAAACTGGAACAAACTGATTTTTTTGGATTTGGAAAAGCTGAAAGTGATAATTATTGGAAATCCATAATTAGACAGGCAACTGTTCAGGATTTTCTAAGAAAAGATATTGAAACCTATGGGGTTTTGAAAATTTCTGAAAAAGGAAATGAATTCATCAACGGAAAAAATAAGCAATCTTTCTTCATAGCAGAAGATAGAGAATATGACCTTGCACAATCTAAATCAAAAGCAGATAGCGAACAAGTACAAACTCAAGCTGGAGGAGGTTTAGATCAATTATTATTTGGTCAGTTGAAAGAACTTCGTAAAACCGTTGCCAAAAAACACTGCATTCCGCCTTATACTGTTTTTATGGATCCAAGTTTGGAAGATATGACAGTTCAATATCCAATCACTGTAGAAGAAGTAGCGAAAATCTATGGTGTAGGTGAGGGAAAAGCTAGAAAATACGGAAAAGAATTTGCGGATTTCATCAAGAAATATGTTGAGGATAATGAGATAGAAAGAACTCAGGATATGGTGATGAAACAAGTGGCAAACAAATCCAGCCATAAGGTTTTTATTATTCAAAATACTGATAAAAAGATTGATTTGGAAGATATTGCTAAAGCTAAAAACCTTTCAATGACAGAACTTCTTTCTGAGATGGAAAGTATCATCTATCAAGGTACAAAACTAAATATCGATTATTATATTGATGAAAACTTTGATGAAGATATTGTGGAAGAATTTATGGATTTTATGAAAAATTCTGAAAGCGACAGTATGAAAACACTTCTTGCAGAATATGGCGATGATTTAACGGATGAAGAAGTGAGGATTCTCAGAATTAAATTCATTAGTGATGTAGCCAACTAAAATATAATAAAATGTCGAACCTGTTTCGGCATTTTTTATTTTATAGGATTTCCCATTTCGGTTTTGTAATTTTGAAGTATGAAAAAATCAATCATTTTCATATTGCCAGATTTGGAAACCGGAGGAGCGGAACGTATTGTAACAACAATAGCCAATCACCTTCCAAGAGACCGATTTTCTCCGTCCATTCTTTTATTGAGAAAAGAAGGTGCTTATCTTGATTTTTTGAAATCTGACGTTGAAATTATTGACATTCAAACGCTTAGAATCAGGAATTCTTTAAAGCCAATTCTTTTGGAAATCAAACGCAGAAAACCCGATATTGTATTTTCTGGTTTTGGAGAAGTGAATGCTTATTTGTCATTGTTTATAAGATTATTCCCGAAAACTAAATTCATAGCAAGAGAAACGAATGTTGTTTCGCAACACGTCACCAGAAAAGAAATTCGTTTTTTCTACAAATTCTATAATGGTTATGACAGAATCATTGCTCAGAGTAATGATATGCAACACGACCTTGTGAAAAATTTTGGAATCAAGAAAAAGAAATTGGTAAAAATTAATAACCCTGTTGATATTAGTTTCATTGAGGAAAAACTAAATGAATCAGAACGTCCGATTGAATTTTCTCATCAGCATAAAAATGTGGTTGCAATTGGAAATTTGTCTGCCAGAAAAGGATTTGATAATCTTTTGAAAGTGTTTTCAAGACTTAAGAATCAGAATATTTTGCTTCATATTCTTGGTGACGGAAAGGACAAAGAAATGCTTTTGCAGATGAAAGAAATGCTTGGGTTGGAACACGTTATTTTTCACGGCAAGAAAAGCAATCCGTATCAATATCTCAAATTTGCTGATTTATTTATTCTATCCTCGCGCTACGAAGGTTTTCCTAATGTTCTTCTGGAAGCGGGAGCTTGCGGAATTTATTCTTTAGCCAACAATTGTCCTGGCGGAATTGATGAAATCATCCTTGACCAAATCAACGGTGAAATAGCAAATATTGAAGATTACGATGCTTTTGCTGAAAAAATAAAACACGCTGTTCATAAAAACAGTAACAAAGAGAATATCAAAGAATCTATTAAAAACAGATTTTCCAAAGATATCATTCTCCAGAAATATGAAGACCTTCTTTGGAATATTTAAAAACCCAATTGTGATGAAAAACGTATTTATTTTAATTTCAATATTACTTTTAGTTGGTTGTAATTCGTCGGTAAAATCTGGCGACGCAACGCTTAATGAAGAAGTTCCTTACAAAGAAGCGAAGAATTATTTCGTTAAAAATAATATCGATGCTACAATTGACAGTCCCAAGTTTGAAACACAACAGGAATTTGAAAAAGTTTTCGGAATGGCAACAACGATGGGAGAGAATGGAAAGCCGACACCAATTGATTTTTCTAAAGAATTTGTGGTCGCTCAAATCGAAGACCCTTCAACTCAAAGTATAGAACTGAAGCCTGTTTCGATAAGAAAAAACAGCAATATTCTTGAAATCAAATATAAAAGAATCGCCGGTGAAAATCAATCTTACACCACTCAAACTGCAATGATTCTGATTATTGACAGGAAATACGAAGGTGATATCAATTTTGAAGAAGTTCAATAATTATAAAAATTAAATAAAAAAATTCCTGAATATTAATTCAGGAATTTTTGTTTTGCTATGTCAAAAACGCGTTTGTCAATTGGTAGTGGAAAAGGATTTTCTCCTTCCAGCGGAATCCATTCTGTCTTTTCGATACAAGGGTCTAAGATTAGTAAATCTTCTTCATTTAGGATTTCAGCCAAATAATAAATCGTAATCAGTTGTTCATTATCTCGGAATCTGGAAACCAAAAAATCATCTTGAGTATAAAAGTGTTCCTTGATTTCAATTTCAAGATTCAATTCTTCTTGAAACTCTCTTTTGAGGCATTCTAAGGTGCTTTCTCCAAATTCCAATCCGCCTCCGGGTAATTTTAAAAGATGGTCTCCGGCATATTCTTCGTGAAGTGCGAGTACTTTGTTGTCTTTTATACAAAGCGCATACACACGAATGTTGATTTTGTCTATCATCAGTTATTGATTTCGGATTTTAAAGTTATGATTTTTTGCGGTAATGACAAGGCTATTTGAGACTTTATACGCTTTTTTGCGTATTTCAATAATTAATTAATAACTTTAAATTCGTTGTTTTAAAGGACTAATGACAAAAAAGAAAATTTGTATTGTAGAAGACGATTCCGATTTGCGAGAAGCGATGGGATTGATGATTCAGTACACGCAGGATTACGAGCTTTCGGGAAGTTTCAAAAACTCGGAAGAAGCTTTGGAAAACATTCCGATTCTTTCTCCTGATGCTATTTTGATGGATATCAATTTACCCGGAGAAAGCGGGATTACGTGTGTCAGAAAAATCAAATCAAAACTTCCGCAAGTTCTTATCTTGATGTCCACTTCTTATGAAGATGAAGACAAAATTTTCGCAAGTTTACAAGAAGGCGCAACAGGATATATTTTAAAAACTGAAGGCCCTGCAAAAATCATTAATGCACTCGACGAACTCTTCGAAGGTGGAAGTCCGATGAGCGGAAGTATTGCCAGAAAAGTAGTTGCCAGCTTTTGTAATTTCGAAAATAAAAAACTGATTTCTGAAGGCTTGACAACAAGAGAACAAGAAATTATCGATTTGCTTTCAAAAGGTTTGATGAATAAAGAAGTCGCGTCCATTCTAGAAATTAGTCAAGGAACGGTTCGGAAACACATCCAGAATATCTATACAAAATTACACGTCAATACTAGAGTAGAAGCCGTGAATATCTATCTTAAACGATAAAGATGAAATCATTCCTAATCATTATACTTTTATTTCTGTTTGCTGATTATAATGGGCAGATAAATAAAGGTTTTGATGATTGTAAAAAGAATGAATTTAAGGCTAAAGAATCGTTTAAAATTTCAAAATATTACTTAGAAATTGACAGTATTAATCTTTCTCAAAAATGGCTTGATGTAACCAAAGATTATCATCCCGAAAACAGTAACAATGCTTTATCTTTTCATATTTTAAGTCTTCAGTCCGAGATTTTTTATTATGTCGGATTGTCTCAATTTGGAAATCAGGAAGCGAAAAAAGCTGTGAAAAAAGCAAAAATTCTGAATGACAGTTTGATGATTGCAGATGCTTATTTTTTCGAAGGACTCAATCTTTATGAATTAAATAAAAATCGCGAGGCTGAAAAATCATTCAGATTTTCATTAAATTTTTATCCTGAAAATCCTAAAAAATCACTTTTTGAAACGATTGGAAATGAACATATTCTCAATAATATTTCTCAGCTCAAAAGGACAATTGGAGAAGCAGATTCGGCTTTGTATTATAATCAAAAAGCTTACGATATTGCTCTGAAAAAGAATAGCAAAAGAGCGATTGCGAACTGTGAACAAACCTTTGGAGAAATATATCAGTTGAAAGAAGATTTGATTCAATCCAACCAATTTTTTCTAAAAAGTATAGAATCGGCGAAACGTTTTCGGAATTTTGATGTTGCTTTGTTTAGTTATGGTTTGCTTTTGAAAAACGAAATCCAAAATCCAAAAATTTGCAAAGATTATTTCAATCAAGGAGAAAAGCTTATCCAGCAACAAAATATCAATCTCTT
Organism: uncultured Weeksellaceae bacterium; assembly: GCA_963530025.1. Taxonomy (GTDB): domain Bacteria; phylum Bacteroidota; class Bacteroidia; order Flavobacteriales; family Weeksellaceae; genus Epilithonimonas. The sequence continues at coordinate 156,622 of CAUSBY010000006.1, read as the reverse complement.
TTTCAGAAAGACTTTCTATGAATATGCTTTGCAGGCATTCGAAAAAATGAATTCTTCGGAAGATATTCGAAAAGTTCAGTCTAAAATCATTTCTCTTGTCAATGAAGAAAAATCTAAGAATAATGTTTATATCCAAGACATCAGTAATCAATATATTAAAAATGAAAATAAACTTCTGAATCTTGAAATCGAGAAACTCAAAAGAAAGAGAAAAATCTCCGTTCTTCAGCTTCTGGTCGCCGGTCTTGCAATTGTAATTATGGCTTTGACAATTATTATTTTCAGAAGGAAAAATAAAATCCAGCAAAAACTTCTTCAACAGAAAACAGATATCAGCAAGGATTTGCACGACGATATTGGAAGCGGTTTGGGAAGTATTCTCATCCATTCAGAATTGCTTTCTAGTAATAAGATTTCGAGTGAACAACAACAGAAATTATCTTCTAAAATCTACGAAGTTGGAAAAGAAATTTCACAAAAACTGAATACATTTATTTGGTCTTTGAGTAATGAAAATAATGATTTAAGAAGCTTCTGCGAGTATGTTTTTTCTTACGCCAACAATCTCACAGAAGAAACGGATATCAAATTAATTTGTACAAAATCGGAAAATTTGGATTTATCAAAAGAATTGGATGGACAAATCCGAAAAAATCTTTTTTTCTGCATCAAAGAAATTCTTAATAATTCCCTGAAACATTCTTCCGCAAAAACAATTAAAATCTCTGTAAATATTATTGAGAAGAAAAGTTTGGAAGTTATAATTGCCGATGACGGAAGCGGATTTACAAAAGAAAACCAATTCGGAAACGGAATGACCAATATTAAAAACAGAGTGAAAAGCTTGAATGGAAACGTTTCTTTTCAGAATAATAATGGATTAACCGCAATTATTACAATTCCTATTTGATTTCATATACGCATAATATCGTATTGTTTTGATTTTCAATTTGTTTGAATTTTACATCAATTAATAATTCAAACATTGGTAAAATGAAAACAAAGTTATTTTCTTTTTTAGGTTTTATTAGTTTTACACTAATTTTTTCGCAGGATATCGTCAGTACTTTTGATATAGATGACGAAGGTTGGTTGGTTGTTGGAGATGCTTCGAGTAGCGTTCCGGATTGGCATCCGACAAATGGAAATCCTGATGGTTATATCTCTGCTGATGATACAGCGGCGGGAGGTGTTTGGTATTGGGAAGCTCCGAGTAAATTCAAAGGGAATCAATTGGCATCTTTTGGAAAGAATTTGAAATTCCAGTTGACTCAGAATCATTTTTCTAGTCCTTTCGATTATTATGATGTGATTATCGAAGGGAATAATAAAACCTTGGTTATAGATTTATCTCCAAATCCTCTTGCAACTTGGACACAGTATGTTGTAAAATTGGATAATTCTGTTGCTTGGAAAATCAGCACGTTTGAAGGAAATCTTGCAACCAATGATGACATTCAAGAGGTTTTATCCAACATTGTAAGTCTTAGAATAAGAGGGGAATTCGAATCGGGCCCGGACACAGGACAATTGGATAATGTGATTCTGGAAAGTAATTCCTTGTCGGTTAATGATATTCAAAATAAGAAATTTCAGATTTATCCAAATCCGACTTCTTCTGTCATTAATTTATCTCAAAATTTGTCTGAAATCAAAATCTTTAATACAACAGGACAAATTCTAAAATCTATAGAAAAATCCAATAAAATAGATGTTTCTAAACTTCCCAACGGAATTTATATTTTGAATGGAGTAACTGATTCCGGTGAAAAAATGACAACTAAATTTATCAAAAACTAGAATGATGAAAAAGAGTTTTTATTTAGGATTAATTTTATTTTCTGTGGTTACAATCCAAGCTCAGGATTACATTCAGAAGAGAGTTACAGAGAAAAATGGAAAACCAAATTTGATTGTTCTCGACCAGGTTTCACCTCAATTAAAAAACTTTAATGACAATCAATTATTGAATGAAGTTCTGAAGCTGAGTCAAAATTCAGAATTCAAATCAATGAAAATTGAAAGCTTTAAAGATGGTTTTGAAGACCACAATTTTCAGCTTTATTATCACAATATTCCTGTAGAATATGGGATTTATAAAATTCATTATAAGAATAATCAGTTGATAAGTATGAGCGGGAATTTCTACAAAACCGAGAATCCTATAATCAATGCGAAAATCAATTCACAATCTGCATTTCAATTAGCTGTGAAAGAAATAGGAGCTAAAGAATATCTTTGGGAACATCCTGCTAGTGCCACTTTTGAAAATTATCATTTACCGGAAGGGAAATTGGTTTTTTATCCGATTATGGAAAATGATGAATTCAAAAACTTAGAATTGGCTTATAAATTTGACATCTATGCAACGAAACCTTTGTCTCGGGATTTGGTTTTTGTCAGTGCAATTGATGGAAAAATCCTTTCCAAAGATGCCATTATCAAACATTCTAATCATCAAAATTTTTCTATTTCAAATCCTGAATCTGACAAAGACAAGAATTTAAAAAAGTTAATGGCAAAAGTTTCGGGAACGGCTGAAACTAAATTCAGTGGAACAAAATCTATCGAAACGACATTTAATGGAACCAATTACACTTTAAATGACCAAACACGAGGCAGTGGAATAAAAACGCTTAATCTTCAAAAAGCGACAGATTATTCTCTTGCGATTGATTTTCTGGATAATGATAATATCTGGAGCGCGTCGGAATATGACAATGCCAATTATGATAACTCGGCTTTGGATGCGCATTGGGGAGTTGCGAAAACTTACGATTATTTCAAAACTAATTTTAATAGAAACAGTTATGATAACAATGGTTCGGCTTTGGTGAATTTGGTTCATTATTCTACGAATTACAGCAATGCATTTTGGACGGGAACTCAAATGGTTTATGGAGATGGAAATGCGACTTACAATCCTTTCACTTCGCTGGATATTACGGCACACGAACTGGCTCACGGCGTTTGCAGTTCAACAGCTAATCTCAAATACGAAAGAGAATCGGGCGCAATCAACGAGTCGCTTTCTGATATTTGGGCAATGTTGGTTGAAAAAGAATATGCGCCGGAAAAACAGAATTACATTATCGGCGAAGAACTCGGAAAAACTACACCATTTTATCTGAGGTCAATGGCAAATCCGAATCTCAAAAATCATCCGAGTTACTATCAAGGAACTTATTGGTATTCTGCAACCGGTAGTTGTTTTCCGTATTCGGGAAATGATTATTGCGGTGTTCACATCAATAGTGGCGTTCTCAATCATTGGTTTTATATTTTGTCCGAAGGAAAAACCGTTTCCAGCCTTACTGTAAATGGAATCGGAACTGCAAAAGCATCGAATATTGTTTACAGAATGGAAACTTCTTATCTTTCTCCAACAAGTGATTATCCTATTACCAGAGAATATGCTATCCAATCCGCGATTGACCTTTATGGAAAAGGTTCTGCCGAAGCTGTGAGTGTTCAGAATGCCTTTTATCTGGTAGGATTGGGAGATATTTATGATGCTAATGATAATACGTTACCATTAACGCCTCAAAACCTGATTGCATATCAAACTGGACATTCTACAACAACTTTGTCTTGGGAATTGCTTCCGGATTATGATGATTTCCAATCTTGGGTGATTTATCATAACGATAATGTTGTTGCCATTACGCAATCTCTTAGCAGTACCATTGTTTTGACTAATCTTTCTCCTGATACAACTTATAACTTCACTGTCAGAACAAGAGATAAGAATAATAATCTATCCGCAAAAAGTAATCTTGTGACGGTAAAAACTTCGACTGACCCATATTGTGAGATAGAAGCGAGTAATTCTAATTATGTAAGAATGTTACGATTAGAATTGTCAGACATACTTAATGACAGTTATGGAACTTCGGGATATGAGGATTTTACTTATGTTGTTGGCAATGTTCAAAAATCAACATCATATCCATTATATATGATGAGAACTGTTTCTAATTCTATTTTCAAAACAGGTTATAGTGTTTTTGTAGATTGGAATAATGATGGCGATTTTAATGACCAAAACGAAACAGCTTTGACGATTGCACCTTCGCAAACAGCAATGGTAAATGGAGTTCTTTCTGTTCCGTCTGATGCGATTACAGGAAAAGTCAGAATGAGGATTATTATATATTATGATGGAATTAATTATTCTCCTTGTGGTAATTTCGATTTCGGTCAGGTTGAAGATTATACACTTAATATAACTGGTGGAACTTTGTCAGCGGATGATATTGATTCTAAAAAGAATTTTGTTTATCCAAATCCAACCAAAGATTACATCTATTATTCTAAAAATTATAAAAAGCTGGAAGTAATGAGTATTGATGGAAGAGTAGTAATGACTAATTCTAATATTTCTAAAATTAACTTATCAAATCTCTCTGCAGGAATCTATATGATTAAGGTTTATAATTCTGATGATTCAATTAGGACATTTAAAATTATAAAAGAATAGAATATTAATTGATTAACAAAAAAGCAGAACTCGATTGAATTCTGCTTTTTTTATTTTTTCCACGCAATTAGCATTTCTCTTTTTCCGGGTGGACCTTGTCTTTTCTCAACTTCAAAACCTAATTCTATCAAGGCTCGTCTCATCGTTCCTTTGGATGAATAAGTTGTCAGTAATCCTCCGCTTTTCATTTTGGATGCAACAATTTCAAATATTTCCTTTTCCCAAAGGTCGGGTTGAACTCTGGCTCCAAAACAATCGAAATAAACCAAATCTATAGGAGGTAAATCCATATTTTTTATATTAAAAAAGTCGTCTTTTATTTTTTTGAGATGAAAATTAACATCTAGTTCAACTAATTTTTCCCATTCCGTTTTATGAATTTCTAGAGACAAATCTTTGATGATTTGGTTCGGAAATAATTCAGAATAAGACAATTCTGATGCTTCTTCAAAAAAAATCGGATATTTTTCTACACCAAAATAGTTGATTTTATGATTTTTGTCATTTCTCAAATATTCATCAAATGTTACCAAAACGTTAAGACCTGTTCCAAAACCTAACTCTAAAATATTAATTTCACAATCATTTGTTAAATTAAGTCCATTTTTAACAAATACATGTATTGCTTCCTGTAAAGCACCGTGTTTAGAGTGGTAGGTCTCTTCTAAGCCATTGATTAAAAGCGTTTTACTTCCGTCTTGGGTTTCGATTAATTGTCTTTTCAAAGTATTTTTTTTCAAATTTAACATAAATTTTGATTATTAAAAAATTATTATATATTTGTAATACCTCAACAAAAAATTAAAAAATGATAATTCAAAAATCTACCAACCCAAGAATCTCAACCTTCGATCCAGATAATTTTTCATTCGGAAACACTTTTATCGATCATATGATAATTTGTGAATACGAGAATGGAAAATGGGGGGAGGTGCAACTTGTTCCATATGGTCCAATCGGATTTACCCCTGCGATGATGGGGGTTAATTATGGGCAAGCTTGTTTTGAAGGAATGAAGGCTTATAAGGATAATGACGGTCGAGTGTTTCTTTTTCGACCTGAAAAGAACTTTAAAAGGATTAACAAATCCGCAAAAAGATTGGCAATTCCTGAGATTTCCGAAGAGATATTCATGGATGGCCTAAAAGCATTGGTAGATATAGATAGAGACTGGATCCCACAAGGAGAAGGAACGTCTCTTTATATAAGACCATTATTATTTGCAACAGAGGAAGCCTTGAAAGCGAGAATTTCTGAAAAATATATGTTCGCTATCGTAGCAACGCCAGCAAAAAGCTATTATACTGCTCCAGTATCAGTGAAAATCTCTGATCATTACTCTAGAGCTGCAAGCGGAGGAGTAGGTGCTGCTAAGGCTGCAGGAAATTATGCTGCTTCTTTCTATCCAACACAATTGGCAATAGAGGAAGGTTACGACCAGATCATTTGGACGGATGACTGTTCTCACGAATATTTTGAAGAAAGTGGAACCATGAATGTCTTTGTAAGAATCAATGACACTATTTATACACCTAAAACATCCGATAAGATATTGGATGGTGTTACAAGAGATAGTTTCCTTAAGCTTGCAGAAAGAAGAGGAATAGATGTGGTAATAGGAGATGTAAAAGTTTCTGATGTTATAGAAGCACAAAAGAATGGAACTTTGAAAGAAGTTTGGGGCGTAGGGACTGCTGTTGTTACAAGTATTTTTGAAGCCTTGGGATATCAAGGTGAGCATCTGGAACTTCCAAAGCTAACTCCTGAAGAAAGTTTTGCACAACAATTGAAAAATGACCTTGTGAATATCCAGACCAATAATGCTGAAGACCCATTTGGATGGAGAGTTTTGGTAGAAGAAAATGTCTATAGTGCATAGAATTAAATAAAAAGTAAATTGAAAAGTGAAAACCGGAAATTATTTTCCGGTTTTTGTTTTAATGATAATTAAGTCTTATAAAATTCTTATTTTTGCTCAAATTTTTTGAAGCAATCTGATTTGCTGCTCTTAGAATTGTTTTTGATCCATGAGAAAAATAGTTTATTTCACATTTTTGGCAATTTTAGGTTCGTGTGCAAAACAACAGCCTGCTCAGCATCTGGAAACACAATCTATGTCGGAAAGCGATTTGGAAATTTCCAAAAATAGAACCAAAGAACTTAACGATTTAGAGAGATTACAGATTCAAGATTGGATCAATTCTCAAGATGTAAAATATTATCCAATGGGAATGAATTATTGGATCAATATTCCTGATCTTGAAAGTAAACATCGCAAAGATAACGGAGAAAGAGTATCCTACGAATATTATATCTATGATTTCGACAGAACCAAAGTTTATGATACTCCTATAGGAAATACCGATGTTATATTTGGTCGCTTCAACGAAATGGATGCGGTAGAAGATGCTATAAGATATCTGGACAAAGGGCAAGAGGCCGAGCTTTTGATTCCATCTGTATTAGCTTACGGAACTTATGGTGACAATAAAAAAATAACGAATGATACGCCCTTGATCATCAAAGTAAAAGTATTATAAAATAAAGCATATTAATAAACAATGAAAAAAATTATAGCACTTTCTATAACATTATTAACATTAATAAATTGTAAAACATTGGAAATAGACAAAGAAGTTTATAAAAGCTTGCCAGACGGGCTTTACGGGAATTTTGTAACGAGTAAGGGAGATATCCTTGTAAAATTCGAAGATGAGAAATCTCCGGTAACTGTTGCAAATTTTGTAGGTCTTGCAGAAGGTAAGATCGAAAACAAATCTAAGAAAAAGGGTGAGCCTTTCTATGATGGAACAATCTTCCACAGAGTGATCAAGGATTTCATGATCCAAGGTGGTGACCCACAAGGAACAGGAATGGGAGATCCTGGATATAAATTTGCTGATGAGAAAAATGACCTTCAACATACAGGAAAAGGAATCTTATCTATGGCAAATTCTGGACCTAACACCAACGGTTCCCAGTTCTTCATTACAGAAGTTGCAACACCATGGTTAGACGGAAGACATACAATTTTCGGAAAAGTGGTTCAAGGTTTACCAGTTATTGATTCTATTGCAAACGTAGAAAAAGGAGCTCAGGACAAACCTAAAACTGATATCGTTTTGACTAAGGTTGCTGTTTTTGGTAAAGGTGATGCTTACAAACATTATGATGCTGCAAAAATATTCTCTGAAGGTAAAGAAAAAATCGAAGAGAAAAACAAAGCTTATTTAGCAAAAGCTGAAGAAGAAAAGAAGAAAAAAGAAGAGGAGTTCAAAGCTAATCAACAAAAATTGGTTGATGATATGAAAGCAGGAATGCAATCTACGCCTTCTGGATTGTTCTATAAAATCACAAAAGCAACTACAGGAGCTGCTCCAACTGCAGGACAAACTGTAGCTGTTCACTACGCTGGAAAATTAGTAAATGGAGAAGAGTTTGATAACTCTTTCAAAAGAGGGCAACCTATCGATATTCCAATTGGTGTTGGACAGGTAATCAAAGGTTGGGACGAAGGAATTATGCTTCTTAAAGAAGGTGAAACCGCAACTTTGTTGATTCCGCCAGCTTTAGGTTATGGAGAAAGAGGAGCAGGAGGTGTTATTCCACCAAATGCTTGGTTGATTTTCGATGTAGAATTGGTTAAAATTGGAGGTTGATCCCAATTTGATTTAGATATAAAAAAGGAGTGAAATTATTTTTCACTCCTTTTTCTTTAATATACAGATATTTTTATGCTAATAATTGATAAGCTTTCTTAGCTCCGGTTACACAAGCTTCATATTGTTCTTCGGTAATTTTCTCATCAATTATAGATTTGAATTCCTGCCAATACGGTCCTGTATTTTCTCCATAAACTCCGAAATAATTAAATTCTACATTTTCGAATTCTGGATTTCTTTTCAATTGTTTTGCTATTACATTTCCGCCAAGAGTAGAACCTTCCATTACGTACAAAGCACCAAATGCCTCTGCTTCATTTTCAAGATTTTGAGTTGGGACTTCTGGTTCTGTTTCGATATTCAAATTGCTCAGGTCAATTTTTAGAGCATTAATTTTGCTTCTTAGATCTAATTTAAGTTCCGGATAATCTTTCAGCTGATTTTGAATTTGAGGCTCATATCTACTGATTAGTTTATAGTTATGAATCAACAGAGTTTTGTAATCATCTAATGTATAAGACTTATCAAAGATCTTCTGAGATTGTAATTTTGCTTCTGTGTCGTCGTGTTGTTGTTTGGTTTGTTCTTTAAGAAATACTGAAATCATAATCAGGTTTTTGAAATTTTAATATAAATGTTGTCCCTTTTCCACTTTCGCTTTCATAGCTGATTTTTCCGCCCATTTTTTCCATCAGATGATGAACAATGCTAAGTCCAACGCCGTTTCCATTGAACCCTTTGGTGTTATTCATTCTACTGAAAATCTTGAACATCTTGGCAGATTCTTTTTCATCAATGCCTATTCCGTTGTCCGATATCTTGTAAGTTACAATGTCTTCATATACCTCTCCTTTGATTTTAACCAAAGGCTTTTCTGATTTTGAAGAATATTTGATAGCATTTCCAATTACATTACCGAATACTTGATAAACCATCGTTGGATCTCCCAAAACTTCTGGTGTATCCTCGATAATGATTTCTGTATGAGGGGAGTCAAAGCTGATTTTGGAATCTTCTGCTAATTTATTGATCAATGAATCAACTTCTATCTTTTTGAGGTCTATTTCTGACTTTTTGAGCTTACTTAGTTCCAAAACATTCTTGATCATGTTGCTCATAGAGTCAACTTGATCAATGATTGCATCAATGAATTTTTTAGAATTATCATTGGCTTGAGAAGTTCTCTGTAACATTTGCGCATTTAGTTTGATGACAGTCAATGGCGTATTGAGGTCATGCGAGATTGTATAAGAGAAGGTATCCAATTCTTGATTCAGTTCCTTTAATTGATTATTAAGGTCTTGTATCTGTGAAGATTTGGAATGGGATGCTTTCAGGATGATAGATGTGATCCATTTTGCCGATTCTATTTCTTTGGTTTTCCAAGGTAGGGAAGTGTCTTTCACATATTCTTTCCAAACTTCGAAGGATTTTCTTGGAGAGAATTTAATGATCTCTACACCGTCTTTTATTTCAGAGATCATTTCTTTTTCTGGCTTCCCTGCCCATTTTATTTTCTGACCCTGCTCTTTTCTCATCCAGATCAGCATATCAGAAGTATTATTCCCTAAAACACTGATGATAATTCCACAACTAATTTCAGAATTATCCAATTCCAAATTGCTGGTTTTACAAAAAGTATTAGAGATGAAAATATTTTCTTCAAAATCTTCATTGTGGTCTTTACTCCATTGGATTATTTTTTCTATATCAGAATCATTCGGGACACTTCCTTCTGTTATTATCTCATTATTTATTTTAATAATCATTCCATCAGCATCACACGTTTCTCTTATGTCCTGAATATTATTCTCTAGTCCTTTTTTAAAACTCTCTTCACTTAGAAGATTTTGGCGAAGAGAAATATTATTAAGATTGATTCTCTGATATTCTTCCAAAGTTTGTAAAGATCTGTTGGCCGCAAATGCATTAGCTGATGTTCTGGTAAGTGTTTCCACCAATAGTCTAGACTGGAGATCCAGATGTTTTGGTTCTGCATTTTGGCAGGCTACAAGTCCCCATAATTGCCCATTGACAATAATAGATGTGCTAAAGCTAGATTCTACATGGGCATTTTTAAGATACTCTCTGTGAACCGGAGAGGATGAGCGCGTTACACTGTAGGTCAAATCCATATGTTCTTTTGGAATGATGCTAACAATAGGAAATGTTTTTCCAGAAACATGAGGTGTGATTCTTACAGGATTTTTAAGATAAAGAGCTCTTGCCTGCGCAGGAATATCCGACTCTGGATAATGCAAATGCAGATAGCTTTCAAGATTTGGCTTTACCAATTCTTCTATCACTTCGCCGCTTCCGTCATATAGAAATTGATAAATCATTGCACGATCAAAGTCTATAATCTCCTGGATTTCTTTTAATAGCACAGTCCAAACATTATTGTCATTGGATATTCTGAGAATGTTTTGTACTGCGGCGTACTCTTTGTTGATTTTATGATTCGGAAGAACTTTTTCTATTTCAAAAAAAGTGATATCCTTATTGGTATGGATGCTTAAAGTATATTCTTGATTCTTGAAATCAATATGCTGTATAGCAAGATTTTCATTGTAAGAATAATTATCCCAATTAACATCGATATCATAGTTATTGAAAAATACATGAATATCCTTTCCAATAACAGAATCAGCATCTAAAGAGAAAAACTCTAAAATATTCTGGCTGTAGGAGACTATTTTAGAATTTTGAACGCCAATTAGGAAACCATATTCTTGGACTTCTCCACAAATATGAATAGGTTCTTGATCACAATTGATATATTCCTTGGGATACATAGTTGATTATTAATTTGATATATCTTTTGTGTTTTGTATAGTAAAGATATATAATATAATTAACAATTGTTAATTATATTCTGATATTGATATTTGTATTAAAAAAATATTGTTTAAGATGCTGAAATTCAATTAAAAAAGTTAAATTGACTAATATAAGAGAATGAAAAAAGACAACAATTATTGTTGTCTTTATATGATGAATTGATAGTATTTATTTCATATCGTACATTATAAGTGCGGTAATCAATTTTGGTTCTATCAAGGTACATTTTGGAGGCATTTTGATTTCTTTATCAGAAACTTTCAATAAGTCTGTAAAGCTAATAGGATAAATTCCAAAACCAACTTTGTATTCCCCGTTATCAACTCTTTCTTTTAGGTCTTTTATTCCATTGATATCAGAAGTTCCTTTGCTGTAAATGATTTTGTCGGTATGCTTTGCATTCTCTATTCCCAAAATATTTTCGAAAATATATTTGTCTACCAAATGGTGGTCTAAGTCGTTTCCATTTCTATTTTCCTCACGGATATTGTGCTTCACATGTAAACTGTAAAATTTACCGCCTAGATACATACTAATGTGGAATTTCTGAGAAGGGAAATAAGGCGCTTCACCTTTTTCGTGAATCTGGAAATCTTCCCTTAGTTTTTCAAGGAAATCTTCATCAGATAAGCCATTAATGTCTTTGAGAAGACGATTGTAATCATTAATCTTGATTGATTGATTGGAAACTATAAAACTATAAACAAAGTTATAATGTTCCGTTCCGTGAGACCTTTTGCTTTTATCTCTCTGTTTTTTTGCATATTCTGCAACAGAGCCTATACGATGATGCCCGTCTGCAATATAAAACGAATCAATAGGGTCAAGAACTTCCTTGAATTGTTGGAGCTTCAATCTGTTGTCAATTCTCCAGATTTTATGCTTTACACCTTTTTCATCCTTGTAATTGATGATTGGAACATTTTTTTGTTCATGGGTCATCAATAATTCTACTTTCGAATTAGAATGGTACGTTAATAAAACCGGTTCAGCTTGCACTCCTACTTTTTCAAGGTAATGCGCCATCTTCATTCTTCTTTCAGTAATTGTAGACTCGTGCTTTTTGATTTTTCCATCCCAGAAATCATCAACACTTACCAGACCCATTAGTCCTCTGAAGGTTGTTTTATCCGGCATTGTTTGTTCGTAGAGATAATATGCAGAGTCATCCTGCATTAATTTTTTATCCTCCAACATCTCTTCAAAATTAGATCTGATCTTTCGAAGGTTTCTATCCACGTCTTTTGACTTGCTAACAACAGCAGGTTTTATCATTTGGATATAAGAATCATCCTGTTGTGCTTTCTTGTTGATTTCTTCCTGATTAAAATTATCCAAAGAATAAGTAGGAAAAACATCGACAAGATCCGGGTTTGGTCTGATCCCTCTAAATGGTTTAAATACTGGCATATATTATAGTTGAGCTTTTATTTTTATAATTTGTTGAGCTAATTCTTCCCCAATCCTGTTTTGCGCGTCAAGTGTATTTCCGCCAACATGGGGAGAAAGAGATAGAGCGGGATTCATCAAAATCAATACTTCCGGAGTTGGTTCTTTTTCGAAAACATCCAATGCAGCGCCATAAACTTTTCCGTTTTCTATTGCATCTAATAGAGCTACTTCATTGATGACGCCACCTCTTGCAGTATTGGCTATGAAAACACCTTCTTTCATTAGTTCTAATTCTTTAGAATCAATTAAATATTCATCTGTAAGTCCTGTATTGAGACTAATAAAATCAGCATTTTCTAAAACTTCATTTAAAGTTACAGATTTAATTTCAAAATCCAAGGACTGACCATCGAAAAACGTGAGCTGAATTTTCTCAGTTTTCGGAGTTCTGTTGTAAGCTAAGATTTTCATTCCGAGAGAAATACCCATTTTAATCACTTCAATCCCAATGTTTCCCATCCCGATAACACCTAAAGTTTTTCCAGAAAGTTCTGTTGCATTGTTGAATGACTTTTTCAATGCATTGAAATTGGTTTCACCTTCCAAAGGCATCAATCTGTTACTTTCGTGAAGGAATCTTGCTAATGAAAAGAAATGGGCGAAGACCAATTCCGCAACAGATTTGCAAGAAGCTCTCGGTGTGTTGATAATGTAAATACCTTTATCAATAGCATATTCTACATCGATATTATCCATACCTATTCCGCCACGTCCAATGATTTTGAGATTTGGACATTCATCAATTAATTTTTGTCTTACTTGAGTTGCACTTCTTACCAGAAGAACATCTACATTATTGTCATTGATGAACTTGCTCAAATGTTCCGAAGATACTCTGGCTTCCAAAACTGTAATATCTGCTTCTTTCAAAAGCAGAATTCCCTTTTCGGAGAGTCCATCATTAGCTAATACAATCATTGTTTAATTCAAAAATCCTTTAGTTATTGAGTTTCCTTGCATTGTTTGAGTTAAAAATCAAGGTTGGCTAAGATACGACTTTTTCTTCTGATTAACATTATATTAACAAAAAAAACGTCCTGAATTAACAAGGACGTTTCTGATTTATAAGGAGAAAAAGTAATTAGATACTCTTCATTACATCAACTAAAACCTGTACACTTTCGATTGGCATCGCGTTATAAATACTTGCTCTGTAACCGCCAACACTTCTATGCCCGTTCAGTCCGCTGATTCCTGCTGCTTTCCAAGCTGAGTCAAAAGCTTCTTTCTTAGATTCATCTGTCAAAGTGAAAGTAACATTCATAAAAGAACGGTCTTCTACGGCAGCAACACCTTGGAAATTTGGATTGCTGTCAATCTCGTCATAAAGCAATTTTGCTTTAGCATTATTTCTAGCTTCAGCAGCTGCGATTCCTCCATTTTCTTCAAGATGTTTTAGAGTCAAATAAGAAACATAAACTGCAAAAACAGGAGGTGTATTGGACATTGATTCCTTATCAATGTGAACTGCATAATCCAGGTAAGTTGGGATAGTTCTTCCAGATTTTCCAAGAATTGATTTTTTAACCACAACCAAAGTTGCACCTGCAGGACCCATATTTTTCTGAGCACCAGCATAAATCAAATCAAACTGAGAAAAATCCAACTCTCTACTGAAAATATCAGAAGACATATCACAAACCTTCAATGTGTCAACTTGAGGAAATTCTTTGATTTGAGTTCCAAAAATTGTGTTGTTTGATGTACAGTGGAAATAATCGTATTCTGAATCTACAGTATAATCTTTTGGTATATAATTGTAATTCGCTTCTTTTGATGATGCAACAACATCTACATTTCCAATTGTTTTAGCCTCTTTGATTGCTCCAGAAGCCCAAGTTCCTGTATTGGTATAAGCTGCTTTTCCATCAACAGAAAGAAGATTGAAAGGAACCATCAAAAACTGAAGACTTGCTCCACCTTGCAGATAAAGCACTTCGTAATCGTCTCCAAGATTCATCAATCTTTTTACAATAGCACGAGCCTCGTCCATCACTGCAACAAACTCTTTACTTCTGTGCGATATTTCCAAAATGGATAATCCCATTCCGTTGAAGTTAAGAACTGCTTCTGATGCTTTTTGAAAAACTTCTTGAGGAAGAATACTTGGACCTGCGCTAAAATTATGTTTTTTCATTAATAGTGAAGTTGTTAGGTGTTAAGGTTTTTATTGTTTTAAAAAGCCAAAAGCTTTGAGCTGATGGCTTGATTGTTATTCGTTGTGAAGGAATGCTTTTTTCGCTAAAAGCTGTTCGTCGGTTTCAACATTATCTTCATCTGGAACACAGCAGTCAACAGGACATACTGCGGCACATTGAGGTTCCTCGTGGAAACCTTTACATTCAGTACATTTATCAGTTACAATGAAGTAATAATCGTCTGCAACTGGTTCCTGAGCAGCGTTTGCATCTACAGAAAGTCCTGATGATAAAACTACCATTCCTTTCAGTTCTGTACCTTCTGATGCCTTCCAATCTACAGCTCCTTCATAGATGGCGGTGTTCGGACATTCCGGTTCGCACGCACCACAGTTTATACATTCATCAGTTATCTTGATAGCCATTGCTATTTTATTTTTAATTTTGTACAAAATTACAAAAAAAAAGCCAGCTATGCTGAACGAAAACAAAATTTTGGGACTCGAAAAATTGGGGAATTTCATTAATGATTTCATCAAAAAAGATGAAAATAATTATACTGAAAAAGAAGAACGATTAGCTTATCTGATGAAGCGTTCCGAGATTGAAAATCCTTGGTTTACTCAGGAGAATCAAAGATATAATTTAGAACAATGGAGTAGTCTTTTCACTAAAGATAATATTCAAAATTGGTTATCCAAATACGAATTGAAAAACACTTCAAAAAGAGTAGGATTGATATTAGCAGGCAATATTCCTTTGGTTGGTTTTCACGATATTATTTCGGTGATTTTGAGCAATCATATTCCTGTTATTAAATTATCGTCCAAAGACCGATTGGTTTTACCTTTTCTTTTAGAATTGTGGAATGAATTTTCTAATCAAGAAATTGAATATCATATTGTTGAAAAATTAGAAAATTTCGATGCTGTGATTGCAACAGGAAGTAATAATACGGCGAGATATCTGGAATATTATTTCAAAGACAGTTTGAGCATCATTAGAAAAAACAGAACTTCTATCGCAGTTTTGAAAGGTGATGAAACTGATGAAGAATTACAATTATTAGCTGATGATATTTTTAGATATTTTGGTTTAGGCTGTAGAAATGTAACCCGATTGCTGATTCCAAATGATATGAAAGTTGATAGATTATTTGAAAATTTTGTTAATTATCAAGAAGTCGTTAATCATAACAAATATGCCAACAATTACGATTACAACAGAGCTGTTTATCTCTTGAATCAAGACCAATTCTGGGATAATAATTTTGTAATGTTAAAAGAAGATGAGAAGCTATTCAGTCCGTTGTCTGTGATTAATTTTTCTCGTTATGAAAACTTAGAAGAAGTCAAACAATTTGTAGAAACGCATAAAGACGAGATTCAAACGATTGTTGCAAAACCAGAGTTAGGATTAGAATCGATTGGTTTTGGAGAAACACAGAATCCTTCGTTGGACACTTATGCGGATAATGTGGACACGATGGCTTTTTTGAGTGTTATATAATGATAGATAAAAACCACATAGATAATTTCAGTACGGAATTAACATTAATTCTAAATCAAGAAATTAAACTTGGAAATCGAATCTCCGAAACTTCAAAAGGTTGGCCTCAAGAAAATACAATTATTATTTTTTTGGACAAACCTTATAAAAAACAATACAAATCTGAAAATATTGAATATAGAAATATTGACGACCCACATTATTGGAAAGCCGAATACTACGATAGTTCAACAAATCATATTCTAGCTTGTAAGTTTTAATAAAATCCGGAATTATTGTATTCCGGATTTTATTTTATCATTGTTCTACAATTTCAGTATTAACCAAATCCTTATGTTTAGTTCCCCAAGTTTCCAACATCCTCCAAATTGGTATTAGTTCTATTGAGATTTCCGTAAGCTCATAATCCACTCTTGGCGGTACTTCTGCGTAAACAGTGCGTTTAACCAAACCTTCTTTTTCCATTTCTCGCAATTGGAGTGTTAGCATCCTTTCTGTTATGCCGTTGATTTGATTTCTCAACTCGCTGAATCTCAGTTTTCCATTTTCCAATTTACCCAAAATTAAAATCTTCCATCGTCCTCCAATTTTACAGACCGCATACGCAAGACTGCATTCGGTGATGTATTTCTCATTCTGCATATTGGTTGAGTTTTCCTTTCTTTTCGCCATTACTTACAAATTTGTTAGTACCATACATTGGGTGGTTTACTATGCGAAAATACGGCTTAGTCAATAGATTTGCGAGAAAATTAAAGCATTTATTTATGATATTATCTGAAAAAGTACAGAAGGTATTGGACTATGTACAAGATATTACTGTTCCCGATGGTTTACCAAGTTGGGAGGTGGGTAGAGCGTTTTATAAGAAATTTATTCCATTGGCTGGTGAGAAAATAGATTTATATAAAATTGAAGATTATTCTATACCCAATGACGGCAGCAAAATTAAATTAAGAACTTACTATCCAAATCAGAAATCAGACTTACCCGTAATTATTTATTTTCACGGAGGCTGGTTTAATTCTGGTAGTTTGGAAACTCACGATACGCCATTAAGAGATTTTTCTCATTTATCACAATCCGTAATCATTTCTATCGATTATCGTTTAGCACCAGAATTTCCTTTTCCTGCTGGATTAGATGACTGCGAAACAGCTGTTAATTGGGTTATTGAAAATGCTTCATTGCTTAATATTAATCTCAATAATCTCATCATAATGGGAGATAGTGCAGGAGGTGCATTAGCAACTACAATTACCAGAAAATTTCGTCACGTTGTTAAGTCTCAATTATTGATTTATCCCGTTACTGACAATTCATTGGAGACATCATCTTGGATTGATTTTAAAGATGGACCTTTATTAGATTTGAAAGGTGGAAAACAAGCTTGGGATTGGTACCTTAATGAAAATGATTACAATAATCCGGACGCAATTCCTTTACTGGCAAATGATTTGGAAGGATTACCACCCACTTTTATAGCAGTAGCAGAGTATGACCCTTTGAAAGACGAAGCCATCCAATATGCAGAGAAGCTTAAGGGGAATAATATCGACCTAGAACTTAAAATTTATAACGGTATGATTCACGGTTTCTTGCAAATGGGAGGAGTAATTGATGATACAAAAACACTGATGGAGAATATGGTTTTATTCATTAATAAAAAGCATTCTTCAATATGAAAAAGTATGCATACATCGGTTGTTTAGGATTCATTGGCGTTATAACTACTGAGTTTGGAGTGATTGGGATTTTGCCACAGCTTGCAGAGCATTATCAGATTTCGATTGACAAAGCCGGAATTTTATTAAGTGCTTTTGCATTGGTTATTGCTCTCACAGGACCATTTATGACTTTGCTGGCTTCCCGGTTTGATAGAAAAAAAATAATGTTTACATCTCTGTTTATTTTCTTAATTACAGGAATCGTTTCGTCATTTTCTCCACCTTTTTGGCTATTGATGTTAGTTAGGATTTTGCCCGCTTTTCTTCAGCCTGTTTATATTTCTACGGCTCTATCCGTTGCTGTTTCCAAAGGAAATAAATCTAATGAAAATGAGCTGATGAGTATCGTTTTCAGTGGGGTAGCTATTGCAATGGTGACAACAGTTCCTTTAGCAACTTACCTCGCTAGTATCTTGACTTGGGAAACCTCCTTTATGATACAAACTTTGGTGAGTCTGATTGCTTTGATTTTCATTTATTTTGGATTACCTAATACGCCTGTAAAAGAGAAAAAATCCTATGGCAGTCAAATTCAAATTCTCAAAAAGCCAGCATTTCTGGTCAGTACGGCTATGAATTTCTTTATGATTTCAGCCTGGTTTTCCACTTACAGTTATTTTGCAGAATATCTGAACAAAGCTAAAAATATGGATAACACAATGGTAAGTTATATGCTGTTTGTTTTTGGAATTATTGGCGTATTAGCCAACTATATTTCTGGAAAAATGCTGAATAAAAGTGTATCCCGTACCACATTGTTTTTCCTTTCTGGCACTATTGTGATTCCTGTTTTGCTACATTTTTCTGGAGGAAATACTTGGTTGAGTATTGTGGTAATTGGCTTATGGGGCTTTATGTATTCTCCTAGTTTTTTGAATGCTTCTACTTATATGATTTCGTCTGCTCCTGAAGCTTTGGAGTTTGCTAATAGTTTGGCTACTTCTTTTGGCAACCTCGGTGTGACTGTAGGAACTACTTTTGGCGGTGTTATTATTGCCCAATATGGGGTAGAGTACACGCCTTGGCTGACCTTTGTTTTCGGAACTTTAGCCATTATCATGATTGGTGTCAGGAATAGAATGGAAATCGAACAAAATGAAATCATTAGTTGCACATAATTGATTTTTCCAGTTATGGACTTTTAAGTAATAAAAAAAACATAGAAACCATTAAAAACATAGAATCTAAAAGAGTAAGATTAGTTGGTATTGAATAAACGTGAAATCCCTTATGGCAATAAAATGGCTTTTGTGAGTTTGATTTGATTTCTTTATTGATATTTAAACCACATCAATACTTACAATACAAACGGCTAGAGAAATACATATCAAGGCTGAAAAGAAAAGAATATCTGCAACATTCTCCAATCTATTAGAAGTATTTTCTTGAGTTGATTTGATTGCTAAAAAAGATAATGCACAACTAATCATGAGGCAGAATATAGCTCCAACAGTGAAAACATCTAGATAAGAATGATGACTGAATTTGGCAATTTTTAAAGAAGTGATGATGACCAGGCAGAATCCCAAAAGATTTGTGGAAGCATTAAGGATGTGTGGAGCCGTTTTTTTCATTAAAATATATTTTAGATTAAATGTATCAAAATATAATACAAATTGAATAGTGTTTATGATAGTTTATAAATACTTAAAAAATTCTTTAAAACTCCAAATGTCATTTTCGTAAAAATTAGCGAAAAAATTTTATATTTGTCAAAATA
Organism: uncultured Weeksellaceae bacterium; assembly: GCA_963530025.1. Classification (GTDB taxonomy): domain Bacteria; phylum Bacteroidota; class Bacteroidia; order Flavobacteriales; family Weeksellaceae; genus Epilithonimonas. Next base: position 137,093 of record CAUSBY010000006.1, on the reverse strand, counting down.
CTCAAGCTATGCAATCAACTTATATAGAAACTCAGCAAGTATCATTTCAAGACTTCAAAAACAGCGTCATTAGCGATTATCGATTAGGGAGAATTTCTCGTGAAATGTCCTATTTGGGAAGGCGAGAAGTACTTACTGGTAAAGCAAAATTCGGGATTTTTGGAGATGGAAAAGAATTGCCACAGTTGGCAATGGCAAAAGTTTTCAGAAACGGTGATTTCCGTTCAGGCTATTATCGCGACCAGACATTTGCTTTGGCAATTGATGCTGTTTCTATAGAAAGTTTTTTTGCACAATTGTACGCTGATACAAGCGTAGAAAGAGAGCCAGCTTCTGCTGGAAGACAAATGAACGGACATTACGCAACAAGAAGTTTAAATTCTGATGGAAGTTGGAAAGATTTAACAGCTCAAAAGAATATTTCGTCAGATATTTCTCCTACAGCTGGGCAAATGCCAAGATTATTAGGGTTGGCTCAAGCTTCTAAAATTTATCAATCTGTAAAATTTGAAGGTTCCGAAAAGTTTTCAAAAGACGGAAATGAAGTTGCTTTTGGAACAATTGGTGATGCTTCTACAGCTGAAGGCCATTTTTGGGAAACTCTGAATGCTGCTTGTGCTTTGCAAGTCCCAATGATTGTTTCGATTTGGGATGATGGTTATGGGATATCTGTCCCAACAAAAAATCAAAGAGCTAAGGCGGATATTTCCGAGATGCTCTCAGGTTTCCAAAGAAATGAAGATGAAAAGCAAGGTTGTGAAATCATACAGGTCAAAGCTTGGGATTATCCTGCTTTGATGGAGGCTTATGCAAAAGCAGAACATTTTGCAAGATACGAAAGCGTTCCTGTCGTGATTCACGTTACGGAAGTAACTCAACCTCAGGGACATTCTACTTCTGGGTCGCATGAACGTTACAAATCTGAGGATAGACTGAATTGGGAATCTGAGTTTGATGGATTATTAAAATTCAAAGAGTGGATTTTAGATTATAATATCGAAATCGAAGGACAGGAAGAAGTTTTGGCAACAATTGAAGAATTGGATTCAATTGATTCTGAAGCTAAAAAATTAGTAAAAGAAGGTCAGAAAAGAGCTTGGGAATACTATCAGAATACTATTACTGAAATTAAAGATAAAGTTCTTCCATCAATAGAATCTCTACAAAATCAGAATTCTGAAATCGGCGCTTTGATTGAGAATTTCAAAAAAATAATTTCGGTTTCTAAGAAAGATATTTTTTCATTAGTAAGAAAATCTTTGTTGGTGACGAGAACTAATAAATCTTCTGAAAGACAACAGCTTCATGATATTTACAACGAAATTTTCAAAATTGAGAAAGACAATTATTCTTCTCATTTATATTCGGAATCCGAATGGAAAGCTGCAAATGTAAAAGAGATCAAACCAATCTATTCCGATAGTTCCGAAGATGTTGATGGAAGAGTTGTTGTCAGAAATAATTTTGATAAAATATTCGAGAAACATCCAGAAACACTTGTTTTTGGTGAAGATGCCGGAAATATTGGAGATGTCAACCAAGGATTAGAAGGACTTCAGGAAAAATATGGTGATGTAAGAATTGCTGATACGGGAATCCGTGAAGCAACTATCCTTGGACAAGGAATCGGATTGGCGATGAGAGGTTTGAGACCCATTGCAGAAATTCAATATCTGGATTATATTTTATATTGTCTTCAAGGGATGAGTGATGATTTGGCAACCGTTCAGTATAGAACAAAAGGAGGTCAGAAAGCACCTGTAATCATCAGAACAAGAGGACATAGACTAGAAGGTGTCTGGCATTCTGGGTCACCAATGGCAGGAATTCTGAATCTTTCTAAAGGCATAAATATTCTTGTCCCAAGAAGTTTGACAAAAGCTGCCGGATTCTACAATACAATGTTGCAAAGCGATGAGCCTGCCGTTATCGTAGAATGCTTGAACGGTTACAGATTAAAAGAAAAACAACCAGATAACCTGGGAGAGTTTACAGTTCCTGTTGGAAAAATTGAAATTACAAAAGAAGGGACAGATGTAACTCTGGTTACTTATGGCTCAACTTGGAGAGTGGTAACAGAAGCAGCTAAAGAATTAGAAAAACTGGGAATTTCAGCAGAAGTAATTGATATTCAGTCATTGATTCCTTTTGATTTAACAAATGAAATTTCGGAAAGTGTAAAGAAAACCAATAGACTAGTAGTTATAGATGAAGATGTAGAAGGAGGAACTTCAGCATTTATTCTTCAACAGGTTTTGGAAAAACAAAAAGCTTTCAGATATTTGGATTCAGATCCTGTTACAATCTCTTCAGAAAATCATCGCCCTGCTTTTGCAACGGATGGTGACTATTTTAGCAAGCCATCTGCGGATGATATTGTAGAAAGAATCTATGAGATGTTTACAGAATTTTATCCAGATAAGTACCCTGTTATTTACTGATTTTTAAAGAAGAAAACAAATCAAATAAACCTTTTGAAGATTCTATTTTCAGAAGGTTATTTTTTTGCAAGTCTTCTATGAAATTTTGTTCATTGTCGTGACGAATCAGGATTCCTTCAAATGTACCTTTTCTATAAGCATAACCTTCCATAAAGTCTAGATTATCCGTCCATTTTTGATTATCCATTCGCCTCATCCACCGTACGAACTCAGAATCAGAGTCTGTACGAAAACTTTTGTTTCTTTTTATTAAAGTATATTTCATAGTTTGTTTTCAACAAAAATATTAATAATAAATGATTATTATTTATTTTATTGTAATTTTATTTCATTGTTTTTTTAAAACATAATATTTAATTAATAATCAATATTATATTATTAAGACATTATAAATTAAAATGTAAGTTGACTGTGTTATTTTATTTTCAATAATTTTTGAAAGTTTAGAAAATTTAATTATATTTGTACAAGAATTTAATCATTACAAATATGAAACTCGACGAAGCCAAAGAAAAATACATCCAGACTTGGGGAACTTTTGCCACCAATTGGGGAATCAATAGAACAATGGCGCAGGTTCACGCATTGCTCTTGGCAAGTGGTAAACCATTGTCAACAGATGATGTGATGGAGCAATTGGAAATTTCAAGAGGAAATGCTAATATGAATCTTCGAAATCTGATGGATTGGGGAATCGTGAAGAAAGAATTTATAAAAGGGGATAGAAAAGAATATTTTTTTGCTGAAAAAGATGTTTGGTTTCTTTTCAAACAAATTACCAAAGAACGTAGAAAACGAGAAATAGAACCTGTTGTAGCTTTTCTTGAGGAACTCAAAAATGTAGAAGACGATTCTGAAGAAGCAAAAGATTTTATTAAGTTGATGGAGGATTTTGGAAATGTGACTAACAAAATCAATAATATAATGGATTTAGCTATAAAAAGTGATGACCATTGGCTGGTTGGAAAAATTACCAACTTACTGAAATAGAAAGGAAATCAATTTCCTTTTTTATTTCAATTTAAGTTTCAAAAATTACTGAAAATATAAAAATTACAAAATGATTAATCTCATTTCATATACAATTTATTTACTCATCACGGTTCCAGTGATTGTTTTAGTAGGTTGGAAGTGTTTCACAATCGGCAGAATTTATCTATTGGATTTGTTCACTGATATCCAGATATGCGATTCTGTCAATAGAATTTTGTTGATTGGATATTATCTGATGAATATAGGCTATGTTACTTTCTCTCTTTCAGAAGGATTAAAAACAGAAACAACCGAATTATTTGTAGTATCAATATTCACAAAAATTGCAACAACTTTTTTACTAATTGCTGTGATGCACTATATAAACATTTTCCTTCTGACTTATTTCCGTAAACAAATATTATTAACATTTAAATCATAAAATTATGACCGCTACTCACAACCTTACCGCTTACGCAATCTATTTGCCAATTGTTTTAACATTAACTGTTATTGTTTCTGAGCTACTTTTCCGCAATGCAAAAGTATTTATGATGGATATTTTTCATCAAAAATCTGACATTGCTTTAGCTACCAATTCTTTATTTAAAATTGGATTTTATCTACTGAATGTTGGTTTTGCGCTTTTAATTATAGAGTTTAATCAATTAATAACAGGAGAATCTCTGGTTGTTGGCTTGAGCAAAAAAATAGGAGGATTTTCAATTTATTTAGGATTGATGCTTCTTTTCAATCTTTTACTTTTTATGAAAGGAAGAAAGAAATCTCACGAAAAAGAAATTACTAATAATTTAAATGATGAAAAACCTAATATTTAAAATCATAATGTTCTTCCTTTTCAGAACAAACCGAAGAACAAAAGGCGATTTCCTCAACCTTTAAAATCAAACACAATGAAAACTTTACAAAACCACATTCTCATTTACGACAATGATTGTCCGATGTGTAATATCTATTCCAAAGGTTTCATCAAATCCGGAATGCTCGATGAAAACGGAAGAGAGGCCTTCTCCGAGATTTCCCCTGAAACCAAAAACAAGATTGATTTTCACCGTTCAAAAAACGAAATCGCATTACTTGATACCAAGAATAATAAAGTAATTTACGGATTAGAAAGCCTGATTACTATTATTGGAAACTCTTTTCCGACTCTGGAAAAAATTGCAAGAATAAAACCTTTCCATTGGTTTTTCCAGAGACTTTACAAATTCGTTTCTTACAACAGAAAACAGATTATTCCTTCAGCAAAAGATTTGACAGAGGCCAATTGCATTCCGGATTTCAATCTGAAATACAGAGTTTTTTATCTTGGATTTGTTTTAATATTTTCCGCTTATGTTTTGGGATTTTACAATCAAAGATTGTTTCCTGCTTTTAAAAACAATTTTGGTCTCGAATTCTTCATTTGTTGTATGCAAATCGTTTGGCAAAGCACATTTATGGGAATTTATCTCAAAGACAGAGTTGGGGATTATCTCGGTAATATGATGACAGTTTCTTTGCTTGGAACATTGCTTTTGATTCCTGCTTTGTTCTTCGATTTTAACCAAATATTCTATTTTGTTTACTTTGCGATTGTAGTATTCATACTGTTTTTGGAACATTTGAGACGATGCAGAATTCTGAAATTCGGTATTGTTCCAACCATTTCCTGGATGATTTTCAGAATCACTTTTGGAGCCGTTCTTTTATACATTGTTTCAAATTCATAAACAATTTGGGCGCCTTTATCCGCCCTCCGTTCTCGCTTTTTCCTTTTTTGTCAAAAAGAAAAAGAGCTCCACTCAGGTCGGGGCGCGCTTCGCAAAAAAGAACATTTGGCATTAAAAAAAAATTGACAACAACAAAACACAAAAATTTAAAAAATGAAATTCCTAACAGCCGAATGGCGAAAACTGGCCATTATCAATTACGAAATCAATCCGGAAATTCTAAAACCTTATTTACCAAAAGGAACAGAACTCGATTTTTACAAAGGAAAATGTTTGGTAAGTCTTGTCGGATTTATGTTTCTCAACACAAAACTTCTTGGGATTTCAGTTCCATTTCATAAAAATTTCGAAGAAGTTAACCTAAGATTTTATGTAAAAAAATTGGAAAACGGAATCTGGAAAAGAGGTGTGGTTTTCATCAAAGAAATTGTTCCTAAAAAAGCCTTGAGTCTTGTTGCTAATACATTTTACAATGAAAATTATTGCACTTTGTCAATGACACATTCTATCATTGAGTTTGACAATGTACTTTCAGTTTCTTACGGCTGGCAAACTTCAAAACTGAATACAATTACTTTAGACGCCGAAAATATTCAGGGCGAAATGATAGAAGGTTCTGATTTCGAATTTATAACCGAACATTATTTTGGATTTACTAAAACTAATAACCAAACTTCTGAATACGAAGTCAAACATCCAAAATGGAATTTTTACGAAGTCAAAAATTATGAAATCCAAGTTGATTTCAAAGAAAATTACGGAAGTGATTTTAGCTTTTTGAACGATGCAAAACCAATATCAGTAATGCTTGCAGAAGGTTCTGAGATTGAAGTTCACACAAAGAGAAATTTGGAACTTGCTATTAATTAAAAACCAAACACAATGAAAATAATAATCGCAGGAGGAACTGGTTTTCTTGGAGAAAACTTAGAACAATTTTTCCTCAAGAAGAATAACGAAGTCAAAATATTGACAAGAAATCCAAAACGTGAAAACGAAATATTCTGGGATTCCAAAACCCTTGGAAATTGGAAAAATGAATTGGAAACTGCAGATATTCTCATCAACCTTGCTGGAAAATCTGTTGATTGCAGATACAACGAAAAGAACAAAAAAGAAATCTACGATTCCAGAATCAACTCAACAAGAATTTTACAACAAGCAATCGATGAATGTCAAAATCCACCAAAAATCTGGCTGAATGCAAGTTCTGCAACTATTTATGTTCATTCAGAAACACAACTTAATACAGAGAAAAACGGAATTATCGGCGACGATTTCTCAATGAATATCTGCAAATCTTGGGAAAAAGAATTCTTCAAAATTGAAAATCCGAATATTAGAAAAGTTGCGCTTAGAACTTCTATTGTTTTAGGAAAGAAGGGTGGCGCTTTTCCGAAATTTAAACAAATCTCAAAACTCGGTTTAGGCGGAAAACAGGGTAGAGGAAACCAAATGATGAGCTGGATTCACATCGATGATTTTTGTGATGCGGTTAACTTCATTATTGAAAATGAAAATCTTGAAGGCACAATCAATATCACAGCTCCAAAAACTTTGTCTAATGAAAAAATGATGAAACAACTTCGTGAAAAAATCAAAATTCCGTTTGGGATTCCAAGTCCGGTTTGGTTGTTGGAAATAGCTTCAATTTTCATTAAAACAGAAACAGAACTGATGCTGAAAAGCCGAAATGTTTATCCTGAAGTTTTGTTGGAAAATGGTTTCAAATTTAAATATGACACTTTTGAAAAAGCTTTAGTTAAACTATAACATCAATATCTCGCAGGTTTTTTTTAATCTGCAAAATCAGCTTAATCTGCGAGAAAATAAATTTCATCTGAATTAAATTCAAAACTTTGGAAGCCAACTTTCAAAGTTTTTTCATAAATTTTCAAAATAATTCCAACCTTTTTTAAACTATTGCATCTTTCCTTATAAAAGCCAATGTATGGAACACGAAATATACATAAGATGCAGAAATAAAGACCGCAACGCACAGCGGAAACTTTATGAAGAATATGCAGGACGATTCTTTGCAACCTGCAAACGTTACCTTAAAAACGATGAAGATGCGGAGGAAGTCTTAGCCGATTCTTTCTACCTAATTTTCACAAAACTGGAGCAGTTAAAAGATTTTCAGGTTTTCGATGCTTGGGCAAAGAAAATTGTCGTGAATCAATGTCTCCAAAAACTTCGTAAGAAACAACCGTTTTCGATTTCGATTGAAGAGAATTTTGTGGATTTACCAGATTTCGAGCCGGAAAATGTTTCGGAAGAAAAAGGGATTTTATCTCTTCTCAATTTTCTTCCGGAAGGTTGTCGCACGATTTTCAAACTGTTTGCGATGGAAGGTTATCCACACAAAGAGATTGCGCAAATGCTTTCTATCTCGGAAGGCACGTCTAAATCTCAGGTGAATTTTGCTCGCAAAAAATTGCAGGAACTTGTGAGACTTCAAACAATTAATTCTTAAAGTTTAAAAAAATGGAAAATCAAGATATCGATAAAATGTTCAGCGAAGCCGGAAAATCGGCGGAAGAAAAACCTACTTTTCCAAACTTCGAAAAAGTATGGCAAAACGTTGAAGAGAAATTAGATAAAAAAGAAGAAAAGAAAAGAATCATTCCACTTTGGTTGCCTTACGGAATGGTTGCTGGATTGGCTTTAACGTTTGGTGTTTTGTATTTTGTGAATGATAAAGACACTAAAATAGAACCTCAAATCGCATCAAACGATTACGGAAAACCAATCAATCAAAATCAAACAGAAACGCCGAAAAAAGTTGAAGAAATCAATAAAACTTTCAAAGAGAATTTGACGAAAAGTCCAATCAAACCTTCTGAAGCAAAAGATATTATAGCTTATCAAGAACCTCCAGCTATGAGTGTGGTTGTTCCGCCAATGATTTCTCACAATGCTTCTCCTGTTGCAGATGCGATTGCTCCAACTGTAAGTTATGAAGTTCAACCACTAGAAAATAATACGATAGTAAAAGTTTCTGAACCAAAACCTAATTATGTAACAACTGAAAAAACAAAAGATATTGATGGCGTTGTTGTAACTGCAATGGGGATTAAGAGAGAAGCGAAAAGTCTTAGTTATGCTACAACAACTGTCAATCAAAAAGCACTTTCTCAAGATAATACATCTTCCTACACACCACCTCCGCCACCTCCAAGTACAGGTAAAGTTATGATGGCTGAAGTTGCATTTAAGAAATCTAAGAATTACAACGATATTTCTGACAAGAAAACGGCTCCTGCTTATGGAGCAGGAAATATTGACCAAGTTCTAAATGGAAGAGTTGCGGGATTGAAAATTTCTGGAGCTTATGGAAACCTTTATGAAAGTTCTCCAAATATTGTAATTCGTGGTGTAGCTTCTTTAAATCAAAACAATCAACCTTTATATGTGATTGATGGAATTCCTTATCAGAATGCGGATTTAGGTAATATCAATCCTAATAAAATTGATAAGTTGGAAATTCTAAAAGATGCTTCCGCAACTGCACTTTATGGACTTAGAGGAGCCAATGGAGTAGTTGTAATCAAAACTAAAGGTTTGTCCAAAAAGGAAATTGATTTGCTTAATACACCAAAGCCTATTCAAAATCAAGAATCTTATGATGAATGGAAAGAAAATAAATTCGAATTGGCAAAAGCAGAACCGCTTTCAACTTTTTCGATTGATGTAGATAACGCTGCTTATTCCAATATAAGAAGAATGATAAACAATGGACAGCCAGTTGATAAAAATGCTGTGAGAATCGAGGAAATGATTAATTATTTCAAATACAATTATCCTCAGCCAAAAAATGGAGAACCGTTTTCTATCAATACAGAATACAACGATTGTGCTTGGAATCCTAAACATAAAATTTTGAAAATTGGTTTGCAAGGTAAAACGATGGATGAGAAAGATTTACCAGCTTCTAATTTGGTTTTCCTGATTGATGTTTCTGGTTCTATGAACGAGCAAAGTAAATTGCCTTTATTGAAATCATCATTCAAAGTCTTATTAGAAAAACTTCGTCCACAAGATAAAGTAGCTTTGGTAACTTATGCTGGAAGTGCGGGTGTAGTTTTGGAGCCGACTTCTGCAAAGAATAAAGAAAAAATTCTTTCAGCTTTGGAAAATCTAAGCGCTGGCGGAAGCACGGCCGGAGGACAAGGAATTGAATTGGCTTACAAATTAGCACAGGAAAATTTGGTTAAAAACGGAAATAATCGTGTGATTCTGGCAACAGATGGCGATTTCAATGTTGGAGTTTCCGATAATTCTGAACTTCAAAAATTGATTGAACAAAAAAGACAATCCGGAATTTTCCTGACTTGCCTTGGATTCGGAATGGGAAATTACAAAGACAATCGTTTGGAAATGCTAGCTGATAAAGGAAACGGGAATTATGCTTACATCGATAATATGCAGGAATCTAACAAGTTTCTTGAAAAAGAATTTGCCGGAAGTATGTATGCGATTGCGAAAGATGTAAAGATTCAAATTGAGTTTAATCCAAAGTTCGTAAAATCATATAGATTAATTGGTTATGAAAATCGAAAACTAAATAATGAAGATTTTAAAAATGATAAAATCGATGCCGGAGAATTAGGGATTGGTCATACAGTAACTGCGATTTACGAAATTATTCCAACTGGTTCAGATTCAGAATTTGCACCTCAAGATATTGATTTGAAGTATTCTAAAAACGAATCTCAAAATGAATTTGGAGACGAATTGGCAACTGTGAAATTTCGTTACAAAAATCCGGATGAAGATGTAAGTAAAGAATTAATTCAGACTATCAAAGATTCTAAAAATCAACTAAGTAATGCTTCATCAGATTTCAAATTTGCATCGTCTGTCGCTTGGTTTGGATTGGTTTTGAGACAATCGGAATTCATCAAAGATAAAGACCTTGATAAAATCATCAATCTTGCGAAACAAGGAAAATCAAATGACGAAGATGGTTATCGTTCTGAATTCATTAGATTGGTTGAAAGCTATAAAGGAATTGCAAAGTAAAATCTGAAAATATTTCGACAGACTCAGTAAAATAAATTGAGTTTGTCGGAGTTTTTCAATTCATTAGTTTTAAATTTTAAAAACACTCATTATGAAAATAAAACACTTATTAATCTTAGGTTTTTCAAGCATTATTACAATGATTAATGCTCAAAAAACAATCTTCTCCGAAGCAAAACTTAAATCGGTTATGCTTTACGAACAATCCGCAGAATTGTACAGCAATACTTCTTTGAAAATTCCAAAAGGAAGTTCGGAATTAGTTATCGCCAATATTGCCGAAAATATTGATGAATCAACAATAAAAATTGGCTCCAAATCTAAAATTTCCGTTTTGACTTATCGGTTTACAGATGATGAAGATTTTTATAAAATAGAATTGGACAAGAAAAATCCGGAGCATAAACTCGTCTTGGATAGTATTTCTCTGATGGAGAAAAAGATTAAAGACCTTACAATTCAGAAAACGTCTTTGGCGAATAGTATTGGGATTTTGGATAAAAATCAGACCATCAATTCTGGTTCGACTTCTTATTCCAAAGAACTTGAAAAACTGATTGAATATTATCAAAAGAAGAGAATCGACCTAAGTTTACAATTGGACAATGTGGATGATAATATTTCTAAAATGAATGTCAAATTGGGAAAACTTAGAACCAAATTTGACCTCAATAGTAAAGAAATGGAAAATTATCCGAAAGGAAAATTGGTAGTTCAAATTTCCAGCGATGTTGATGAGACTGTCAATCTAGACATCAAATACAGTGTTCGAGATGCTTCTTGGCGACCTTATTACGATGTTGTGATTCCGGATATCAATTCCAAAACCAAATTGCTTTACAAAGCTTTGATAAAACAAAACTCCGGATTGGATTGGAAAAATGTGGAATTGCATTTAATTTCCGGTTTCCCAAATGTCCATAAAAACATTCCTAATTTGTATGACTGGAATTTGTATTATCAACAACCAATTTCTGAGAAAAAAAATGAAAACTATTACCAAGCTGATGCATTGCCACCGCCAGCTGCAGTTATAGTTGAAAATAGAAAAAGTAAATCTTTAGCAGATGAAGTCACTGTTGTTCGCGCCAGCGCATTTCAAAATCAGTTAAATGTTGGTTATGATTTGAAAGATTTATATACGATTTTATCTAATAATCAGGATAATAGTATTAATCTGGATGTGAATGAGATTCCTGTGACTTACACTTATTACACAATTCCGAAAATGGATAAAACTGTATTTCTAGTTGCAGAATTGGATAATCTAGACAAATATAATCTCATCAATGCAGAAGCTAATATCATTTTCCAAGATACCAATGTCGGTAAAACATCTCTCAATACAGAGAATACTGATAACAAGCTTTTGTTGACTTTGGGCGATGACAGAAGAATTTCTATCAAAAGGGATTTGATAAAAGACAAAACGATGGAGAAAAGTATCTCTTCGTCCAACAAAGAACAGCAATATGCTTATCAATTTACCATCAGAAACAACAAGAACGAGAAAATTAAGCTGAGAATAAAAGACCAAGTTCCCGTATCTACAGACAAACAAATCATCATCAATATGATAAACAAAGGTGGCGCCGAGTACGATGAAAAGACAGGATATTTAACTTGGGACATCGTTTTGAACGCCAATGAAACCAAGAAAATTGATTTCTCATTCAAAGTTAATTCACTGAAAAGTAAGGTATTATTAGGATTATAATTAATACTTATTTGGGCAGCTATTCCCGCCTTCCACTCCCAATCTTTTTTGCTCACGTTTTCAGTCTAAATAGAACTTGAAGACCAAGCAAAAAAGGATTTCCGCTCAAGTCGGGCTGCACGATTCAACGTTTTAAGAATGGGGTTAATCAAACCTTAGTATAAATCATATATTAATTCATAAAAAAGCAACTCACAAAGTTGCTTTTTGTCATATTATGCTTTCAATAATTTTCCGTAAATTCGCTAAAATTTTTTAATCACAATGAACTACGATATTATTGTTATTGGAAGTGGACCTGGCGGTTATGTGACTGCAATCAGAGCTGCTCAATTGGGTTTCAAAACAGCCATTATTGAAAAAGAAAATCTTGGCGGAATCTGCCTTAACTGGGGTTGTATCCCAACTAAAGCTTTATTGAAATCTGCTCACGTTTTCAATTATTTGAAGCACGCTGAGGATTATGGTCTTAATAAAGTGGAAAATCCAGGATTTGACTTTACCAAAGTCATCCAAAGAAGTAGAGGTGTAGCTTCTAAAATGAGCGGTGGAATTTCTTTCTTGATGAAGAAAAATAAAATCGATGTCATTATGGGAACTGCAACAGTGAAAGCTGGTAAAAAAGTAACTGTAGTAGATGCTGAAGGAAAATCAACTGAATATTCTGGAACTAATATCATCATCGCAACTGGTGCTCGTTCTAGAGAATTGCCAAACTTGCCTCAAGATGGTAAAAAAGTAATTGGATACAGACAAGCATTGTCTCTTCCTGAGCAGCCCAAATCTATGATTGTTGTAGGTTCTGGAGCTATCGGAATTGAGTTTGCTGATTTTTATAACTCAATGGGAACTAAGGTAACTGTTGTAGAATTCTTGCCAAACATCGTTCCTTTGGAGGATGAAGAAGTTTCAAAACACGTTGAGAAATCTTTGAAAAAAGCTGGAATCGAAATAATGACCAACTCTTCTGTAGAATCTGTTGATACTTCTGGAGAAGGCGTAAAAGCGAAAGTAAAAACTGCAAAAGGAGAAATTACTCTTGAAGCCGATATTTTACTTTCTGCGGTTGGAATCGCTTCTAACGTTGAAGGAATCGGTCTTGAAGCTGTTGGAATCAAAACTGAAAAAGGAAAAGTTTTGGTTAACGAATGGTATCAGACTTCAGTTCCTGGATATTACGCAATTGGTGATATCATCCCAACTCAGGCTTTGGCTCACGTTGCTTCTGCAGAAGGAATCACTTGTGTTGAGAAAATCAAAGGTCTTCACGTAGAAGCAATTGATTACGGAAATATCCCTGGTTGTACATATTGTCATCCAGAAATTGCTTCTGTTGGTTTGACTGAAAAGCAGGCAAAAGAAAAAGGATACGAAATCAAAGTTGGTAAATTCCCATTCTCAGCATCTGGAAAAGCTACTGCTAACGGTGATGTTGACGGATTTATCAAAGTAATCTTTGATGCTAAATATGGCGAATGGTTAGGTTGTCATATGGTTGGCGACGGTGTTACTGATATGATTGCTGAAGCGGTTGTTGCAAGAAGATTGGAAACAACTGGTCACGATATTATTAAATCTATCCACCCACACCCGACATTGTCAGAATCTATTATGGAAGCTGCTGCTGCTGCTTATGGCGAGGTAATTCACATTTAATAGATTAACAAAATATTAATAAATTAAAACCGTAGATTCTTCTGCGGTTTTTTTTAATTTTACTTAATGGTAGATTCAAAAATAGGATTAGTTTTGTCTGGAGGAGGAACTCGTGGATTAGCTCACGCAGGTGTTTTGAAGTTTCTTAAGGAGCAAAATATCGAACCAGATATTCTTTCCTGTTGCAGCGCTGGCTCTATTGTAGGCTCTCTTTATGCTTTCGGAAAATCGCCCGAAGGGATTCTGGATTTTTTTAAATCTATTTATTTTTTCAATTGGAAGCATTTTACTTTCAATCAGCCGGGTTTAGTTTCATCTGCAATTTTCACAACTTATCTTAATCCAATTTTTCAAGATATGACTTTGGGAGATTTGGAAAAAGATGTCAGAATTGTTGCAACTGAATTGATTACAGGACAGCAAAAAGTCTTTGAGAAAAACTATAAAATTGTAGATGCAATTATTGCTTCATCTTGTATTCCGGGAATTTCTACACCATATTTTATTAATGAAGAAATGTACAGCGATGGAGGTGTACTGAATAACTTTCCGGCAGATGTCATCCATAACGAATGCGATAAAATGATTGGAGTTTATGTAACGCCTCCGCAAGATGTGGAAGTGAATGATTTAAAAAGTATCCGTTCGGTTACGACTCGTGCTTACGAATTGTTGTCTCATAGAACTGAGATTTATAAATTCGCTTTTTGTGATTGGTTCATTACATCCAAAAAGTTATCGAAATACGGAATTTTTGAAAGGAATCCTCAGCGTTTAGATGAGATTTTCCAAATCGGTTACGAAGAAGCAAAACGTACTTTCGTAGAAAATGAAGAAGAATTTACCTTATTTTTTTCAAAAAAGGAATAATTGCCTGCCAGTTTTCTTCAGCATCATCATTGAATACAGAAAGAGCCATTGTTCCGTGATGTCCTTTTGTTTTTGCAGGAAGATAAAACTGCTTTTTTGATGTTATGGAATTGTAAATGGATTTCCATTCAGACTCTTCGTTTCTTGCGGAGGAAACATACACGGGAATCTTTACTTCTTTAGCAAAACCAGTAATCGTTTGGTTTTCAACTTTAAAATATTCTCCCGGAGAATAAGCAATTAGTGCATTGTAAGCATTTGGATACTTTGCTGCCATATAGAATCCTAATGATGCTGAATAAGAGCTTCCCCAATAGATTATTTTTTTTGATTTTATCTTATTCTTTACGTAATTAAAAGATGCTTCCAAGTCCGGAATCGCATCTACAAAAGCGGTAGATTTTCCTTGTTTCAGAGCCTCTTTTTGAGTAAGATTAGTTACGTGATTTAGGATGTCTCCAGAACGAAGGTCAACGGCTAAAACATTAAAGCCTAAGTCTACCAATCGAGGTGCAATATTTCTAAACTCTCCTCTACTATAACCTGCTTGATGATAAAGGATAATTAGTGGGCCTCGCTTATTAGTTCCTGAATACAAATCTGCATAAACTTTTAAACCATCAGAGCTTAAGAAATTTACAGTTT
Organism: uncultured Weeksellaceae bacterium; assembly: GCA_963530025.1. GTDB lineage: Bacteria > Bacteroidota > Bacteroidia > Flavobacteriales > Weeksellaceae > Epilithonimonas. Next base: position 122,034 of record CAUSBY010000006.1, on the reverse strand, counting down.
GGTATGTGTGATGTTTTACGTCTAATACATTAGACACAGGTATGGAAACTGATGCCGTGGAGGAGCAATTGAACAAACAATTCACAAGACTAATCCAAAATATGAAATAAAAATTTTTCATAATGCCCTGTTTAAACTATTTTCTGACTGTAATTATATATTATTTTATATTCTTCAAATATAACTGATTATTTTTAATTATTTATATTATAATATTAATTTAACTTAATTTATCGTAGGATTTATTTTAATTCAAATTAAATGATTTTTTCTCCACATATTTTGCAGAATCGCGCATTTTCATCATTATCTTCGTTTCCGCACCTAATGCATTGAAAATTATTTTTCTTTTGTTTTCGGAATTCCGAAGTTACAATACCTGTCGGAACAGCAATGATACTATAGCCGCAAAGCATTACAATCATTGATAAGATTTTTCCAAATGGAGTTCCAGGAGAGATATCACCATAACCAACCGTAGTGATGGTCACAACAGCCCAATAAACACTTTGTGGAATACTACTAAATCCATTTTTTCCACCTTCTACAACATACATCAAAGAACCAATTATGACAATGAAAATTATCATAAACAAAAGAAATATGTAAATTTTTCTAGAGCTATGTTTTAATGCTGAGACAATGAATCTTCCATCGTGCATATAATCTGCAAGGTTAAAAATTCTAAAAATCCTGAGGATTCTTAGGATTCTAATAACTGCAACAAAATGCCAAACAGGGAAAAACAAACTGATATAAAATGGGATTATGGAAAGAAAATCTATAATTCCTAATGGGCTAAAAATGTATTCTTCCCTGTCTTTTATGCAGATGATTCTTAAAATATATTCTACTGTAAATATCAAGGTAATGAAAAATTCCGCATAATAAAATTCCTTATAATATTGTAGTCTTACAATAGGAATGGTTTCCACCATTAGTAAAATTGTACTGAACAGAATCAAAGCAAGTAGGCTTATGTCAAAAATTTTCCCAGCCTTGGTGTGTGACAGATAGACAACTTCGTAAATTTTCTTTCTCCAACCTTCTTCGGGAATAAGGTCGAATTCCGGTTTTATTCTCATAACAATTAAATAATAAATGAAAGTAGTAAAAATAAGTTATCCGACAATTAAGAAAAATTAAGACAAAAGTCTTTTTATTTAAGACAAAAGTCGTATATTTGTGTGAGGAAAATTACAAAATGAAAAAATATAAAACTTCAGAATCATCAAAAAATATTGTTCAAGAACCTGCGATAGCTTATGGATATCAGAATTTTGATGATATTGGCATCTTTAACTTGATAGATATTGCTCAAAAAGGTATTTCTTTTAAACTTTTTGATGGGCTTTCAAAAAAATTTCCTTTTACAATGCAGGATTGGGCGGATTTTCTTCATATTTCTGGTAAAACTTTATCACGATATCAAAAAGAAGATAAGTCTTTTGATGTATTACAATCAGAAAAGATTTTACAAATAGAAATGCTTTACAAAAGAGGCGAAGAAGTTTTTGGTTCTTCTGAAAATTTCTTGATATGGCTACAATCAGAAAGTGTTGCTCTGGGAAAAACAAAACCACAGGATTTGTTGGGTAGTGTTTTTGGAATATCACTTCTTATGGATGAGCTCACTCGTATAGAACACGGCGTTTTAGCATAATTCGGATGATTGTTTATAGGCTTTCAAAGGAAATTTACGCTAATGACCTTTCTGGAAAAGGTGCAGAAATTGCTGGTGCAAGATGGAATAGTAAAGGACGACCTGCTCTTTACACAGGTCAGTCGATTGCGCTATGTGTGACGGAAATTGCGGTTCATATTCCATTGGGGATTTTGCCTAAGGATTATCGTCTGGTTCATATAGAAATTCCGGATATTGATTTTTTTGAAATAAAAAGATTGCCGAAAGATTGGAACACTTTCCCACATCCTAACAGTACTCAGAAAATTGGAGATAAGTTTCTTAAGGAGAATAAGTTTCTATTGATGAAAGTTCCTTCTGCGGCGGTTCAAGGAGAGTTCAATTATATTATTAATCCAAGACATATTAATTTTTCTGAAGTTAAAATCAAGAAAATAGAAAAGTTTACTTTTGATGACAGATTGTTCATCAGATAAAAATCAAATTAAATGAAAATCAAAGAATTTATAAATGAATTTGAAAAGATAATTCCGGCAAGACAAGCGGAAGATTTTGATAATGTAGGTTTGCTTTGCGGAAATCCAGATAGAGAAATTTCGGGAATTTTGATTTCTCACGATGCTTTGGAATCTGTGGTTGATGAAGCTATTGAAAAGAATATCAATTTTATATTTTGCTTTCATCCGATTATTTTTTCGGGATTAAAATCGATTACTGGAAAGAATTATGTCGAGAGAGCTGTTCTGAAAGCTTTAGAAAATAAAATCGCGATTTATGCGATTCATACTGCTTTTGATAATGATTATTTCGGAGTTAATTATAAAATCTGTGAAGTTCTTGGCTTGAAGAATCAAAAAATCTTGATGCCGAAACAAAGTCAGCTAAAGAAATTGGAAATTTATGTTCCTGTTGAGTCTGCTGAAAAATTGAAAAATGCTTTGTTTGAAGCTGGAGCTGGAAATATTGGCTTCTATGATGAATGTAGTTTTTCAATCAACGGAAACGGAACTTTTCGACCTTTGGAAGGTTCAAATCCTGTAACCGGAACTCAAAATGAAAGAGAAAACGCCAATGAAGTTCTACTTTCTGTTATTTTTGAAGATTATAAAAAACATCAGATTCTCTTTGCGATGAAACAAAATCATCCTTATGAAGAGGTCGCTTATCAATTAATTTCTCTCGAAAACGAAAATCAATATACAGGTTTGGGAAGATTTGGAGATTTGGAAACCGAAATGGATGAAGTGGATTTTCTAAAATTCGTGAAAGAAAAATTTAATCTTAATGTTATAAGACACAATTCTTTAACTCAGAAAAAAATCAAAAGAGTAGGTGTTTTAGGTGGAAGTGGAGCAAGTGGAATCAAGTCTGCAATATCAGCAAAATGCGATGCTTATTTGACCGGTGATGTGAAATATCACGATTTCTTTTCAGGGGAAGATAAAATGCTGATTTGCGATATTGGACATTTTGAGTCAGAACAATTTGTAACTCAACAATTATTTGAAATTTTGTCCGAAAAATTCACTACATTTGCAATCGCTAAAACGACAATAAAAACAAATCCTGTTAATTATTTTATATAGATATGGCTAAAGTAAACGAAATTTCTGTTGAAGAAAAATTAAGAGCTCTTTACGATTTGCAAATCATCGATTCCCGTTTGGATGAGATTCGCAATACAAGAGGCGAGTTGCCGATTGAAGTAGAAGACCTTGAGATAGAAATTGAAGGTCTTGAAAAAAGAGCCCAAAAATTCGAAACTGAAATTGCTGAGCAAAATGCTGAAATCAACAGCAAAAAAGACTTGATGAAACAAGCTCAATCTCTTATTGATAAATATAAAACACAGCAAGATAACGTTAGAAATAACAAAGAATTCGAAGCTTTATCAAAAGAGGTAGAATATCAGGAATTGGAAATTCAGTTAGCTGAAAAAAGAATCAGAGAATTCGGTGGAAAAATCGACCACAAAAAAGAAACTTTGTCTGATTTGAATGCTAAAATCGAGGAGTTGAAAAACCACTTGAACCACAAGAAAAACGAATTGGATAATTTGATTTCTGAAACTCAGAAAGAAGAAGATTATCTATTGGAAAAATCTAAGGAATTTGCTGAGAAAATCGACGATAGATTATTAGCTTCTTATCAAAGAATCCGTCAAGGTTCTTCTACTGGTCTTGCAGTTGTAGGATTGGAAAGAGGAGCACCAAAAGGTTCTTTCTTCACAATTCCACCACAAAAGCAAATGGAAATTGCTCAGAGAAAGAAAATCATTATCGATGAGCACTCTGGAAAAATCTTGGTAGATGACGAGTTGGTAAACGAAGAAACTGCTAAAATGGAAGATATCATCAAGTTCTAATCAGAATTTGATTTTATATAAATACAAAAGAGACCTGAAATTCAGGTCTCTTTTCAGTTTGAGAAAAATAATATAATTACCGGATATTAACAGAACCGGAACTGCTTTCGTTTTTGGTTATCTTGTTCAGGTCACCTCTTTTCACAACATTGATATCTCCGCTGGAAGACGCACTTGCTGTCAAACTATTACGAACACCAATTGTAATGTCAGCCGAAGAAGAAGTTGTAAGAACTGCGCTGTCTGCAGTTAGATTTTCAGCTTTGATATCTCCTGATGAAGAAGCTTGCGCGCTCACATTATCAGCTTTTCCTTTGATATTGATTCCGCCAGACGAAGAGGTTTGAAGATTAAGACTTCTCGCCACAATTTCTCCATTGAAATCTCCACTGCTGGAAGCTTGGATATTCACATTATCACCGTTGATATTTCCTTTGATATTTCCAGAACTTGAAACTTTCACATCAAGGTCAGAGAATTTGAAATCATCTTTCAAAACAATGCTTCCGCTGGAATTAGCAACTAATCCGTCAAAATCTTTCGCATAAACTTTAATTTTGATTCTGTCAGTTGATATGTTCAGTTTACCTTCAGATTGGATTTTTACCTGAACTTTTCTTCCTTCTTGTTTTACAACTACATATTGCATTAGGTCAGAAGGTGCGTAAACAACAATTTTTTCTTCACTGGATTTATAAACTTCTGCACTTAGAGAAGTTGAAATCTGCAATTCGTCAAAGTCAACCGAATAAGATTTCTCAATCACTTCACCTTTTCCGGAATCTGATAAAATGTGAGAAAACATCACATCATTTGACCCGTTTTTGGTTTGTATGCAAGAAAAATTGGTAACTGATGCCAAAAGAACTAGGGATAAAAGTTTTATTTTCATAAGAATAATTTTTATAGTTTTTGTTTTATATAAGTAAGACAATTGGAATGTTTGTTTCATTACATCCAAAAATTATTTTTTCTCATTCTAAATAATTTTCTAAATTTACATCATAAAATAAATACTAAGTTATGAAGAATATATTATTCGCATTCGTTTTGATTGGGCTGTCTGTTTCTGCATTTGCACAATCTGGTCCACCAGCTGGCGATGCCAAAGTAGGAGAGTTCTACGGTCAGGATGTTTCTACAAAAGCCGTTAAAAAAGCCATTTCTACGGATGAACTTAATAAAGAATTAAAAGCGACTCCAAAAATCGCTAAAACTTCCGTAAAAGGAAAAGTAACTGGAGTTTGTCCTAAAAAAGGATGTTGGGTAAGTTTGGCAACAGATTCCGGCGAAACTTTCTTCGTTAAAATGAAAGATTACGCATTCTTCGTTCCGACGGCTTTGGAAGGTAAAACGGTTGTTTTGGAAGGTAGCGCGGAAAGCAAAACTACTTCTGTAAAAGAATTACAACATTACGCAGAAGATGCTAAAAAACCTCAGTCAGAAATCGATGCGATTACAGAGCCAAAAACTGAAACTAGATTTTTGGCAAGCGCAATCAAGGTTGTAGAATAATTATCCAACATATAATTTATAAGCTTCAGATTTTTCTGAGGCTTTTTTATTGGAGCGTAACCCTTTGTTTTGCTTGCCTTTCACGTTTGGTCTGTAAAAGAAATTTTCTCCAAGGCAAACAAAACAAGCGGGTCGGGATAGTAATTTATCCTGAGCGAAGTCGAAGGGCTCATATCTTTTGTTTTTTTTCATAAACATTTGTCTTTCTGATAGAACCTTAATCCCAGAAAAAAACAAAAGGATAACCGTTACTATCCCTTACGCGCTGACGCAAGATTCACACTTTGCCAGAGGTAACTTTTCTCAATTTGAACCAATTAATTTCTTTGATGAGTTTGTAGTTTATACTGAGCTTGTCGAAGTACCTTTGCGAACCTTAAAATGTTTTCAATAATTTGAAAGAATCTTTGCGGACTTTGCGTTTATAAAAGAAATAGGGATATAGATCTTGAAAATAATTATCCTATTCTCATTTGCATAATTCCTTTGAAACCCCGTCAATTCTGCTTATATTTACACTCTAAATTTTCAAAAAATGGCAGACTGGAAAATCGTCAAAGAATACGAAGATATTACCTATAAAAAATCAAATGGTGTAGCAAGAATCGCTATCAACAGACCAGAAGTCAGAAACGCTTTTCGACCAAAAACAACCTCAGAATTATACGATGCTTTTTATGATGCTTACGAAGATTCATCAATCGGAGTTGTATTGTTAACAGGAGAAGGTCCAAGTCCAAAAGACGGCGGTCACGCATTTTGTAGTGGAGGAGACCAAAAAGCACGTGGACATCAAGGTTACGTTGGCGAAGACGGAAGACATCGTTTGAATATCTTGGAAGTTCAACGTTTAATTCGTTTTATGCCAAAAGCTGTGATTGCTGTTGTTAATGGTTGGGCAGTTGGCGGTGGACATTCGCTTCACGTGGTTTGCGATTTGACTTTGGCGAGTGAAGAACACGCTATTTTCAAACAAACTGATGCTGATGTTACAAGTTTTGATGGAGGTTACGGTTCTGCATATTTAGCGAAAATGGTAGGTCAGAAAAAAGCCAGAGAAATTTTCTTTTTAGGTAGAAATTATTCAGCGAAAGAAGCAGAAGCAATGGGAATGGTAAACGCGGTAATTCCTCACGCTGAGCTAGAAGATACTGCTTACGAATGGGCTCAGGAAATCCTTGCTAAATCTCCAACATCCATCAGAATGCTAAAATTCGCAATGAATTTAACAGACGACGGAATGGTTGGTCAGCAAATTTTTGCAGGTGAAGCAACTCGTTTAGCTTATATGACAGAAGAAGCAAAAGAAGGTAGAAATGCGTTCCTAGAAAAGCGTAAACCTAACTTTGGTGATGACCAATGGATTTCTTAAATAATTTAGTTTAAATCTATTTCTAATGTTCAACCCGTCTTTTATTTGCAGAAAAGCAATTTTGCCACAAATGGCAATGGCTTGCGCATTGTTTTCGGCTCAGAGTCCTTTACAAAAAAGTGTTCCTGAAAAGGAAGGTATTTCATCGGAAGCAATTGCACAGTTTTTACAAGCTGCAAATAAATCACAATCCACCGAGTTTAAAAGCTTTATGCTTCTAAGACACGGAAAAGTGATTTCGGATGTACATTGGAATCCTTATCAGAAAGATTTCAAAAACAGATTATATTCTTGCAGCAAAAGTTTTACAGCAACTGCGATTGGTTTTGCAGTTCAGGAAAACAAACTGAAAGTTACAGATAAAGTTATTTCGTTTTTTCCTGATAAATTACCTTCTCAAATCAGTGATAATCTCAAAGAATTATCAATCCAAAATCTGTTGACAATGTCATCAGGAATGGAAAAAGAACCTGATTATATCCGAGAAAGTGAAAATGATTGGGTAAAAGCTTATTTGGCTGCTCCTATTGATAACAAACCTGGGAGCAAATTCAATTATAGTTCCTTGGCGACCTTTATGCTTTCTGCGATTATTCAGAGAGTTACAGGTCAAACTGTTGCAGATTATTTGAAACCGAGATTATTTGAACCGCTTGGAATCAAAGATTACGATTGGGAAAGTAATCCTCAAGGAATTAATACAGGAGGTTGGGGATTGCGTGTGAAAACGGAAGATATGGCAAAGTTTGCGCAGCTTTTTCTCCAAAAAGGAAAATGGAACGGAAAACAGATTCTTTCCGAAGATTGGGTAAAAGAAGCCGGTTCTGCACACATTTTACAAAATCCAAATGCAGATGAAAAACTCAAAAGCGAAAACGATTGGGTGCAAGGTTATGGTTATCAGATGTGGAGAAACAGATTCAATTCTTTTCGTGGAGATGGCGCTTACGGACAATTTATGTTAGTTTTGCCCGAACAAGATGCTGTTGTTATTATGACGGCTGAAAGTAACAATCTTCAAGAAGAATTAAATCTTGTTTGGGAGCATCTTTTACCTGCTTTCAAATCAAAAGTGATTCCTGAAAATAAATCAGCTTATCAGAGACTAAAAGATTTGGAAAATAATCTTTCCATTGAACCTTTGAAAAGTGAAAATTTTCCTAAAATCAATAAAACTTTTAGTTTTGCTGAGAATAAAGAAAAATATCAATCAATAGAATTAAAATCGAATGGTCAAAAATTCGAAATGAAATTGACTATTGACGAAAAATCTTATCCATTCGAATTCACTTCCGGAAAATGGAATCAACATGAAACAATGTGGATTCAGCCAACTTCGGAAAGGAAATCTATAACAGATAGTTACAAACTTTATCCTGCGAAAATCACTAACAGTTTCCGTTGGAAAGATGAAAAAACTTTGGAGCTGAAAACGATTTATCTGGAAACACCACATTCACATTTAATGGATATTACTTTCGATAATGATTCTCTCGTTTTCGAATTGAAAAACAGTGCGGATTTTGGAAAAAAATCAACGATTTTAAAAGCCACAGAAATAAAATAAATGAAACATTGGATACAAGCTGCAAGGCTTAGAACATTACCACTTTCACTCAGTGGGATTATTATGGGAGCTTTCATTGCAAAATGGAGACTTTCTGAAAATGGAGGAACTTGGGATTGGAGAATCTTCGCTTTGGCACTTCTCGTAACATTATTATATCAAATCCTTTCCAACTTCGCCAACGATTATGGCGACGGCGTAAAAGGAACAGACAAAAATAGAATTGGTGAAGCAGAAAGTAGAGCAGTAGCTTCGGGTAAAATCACGGCAATTCAAATGAGAAATGCAGTTATCTTGCTTTCTATTTTATCTTTTGTGGCGACTGTCGCATTGTTATATGTTGCTTTTTATCCAGCAAATATTAGAGAATTCTGGGTTTTCATTGGATTAGGAGTTGCTTGTATTTTGGCGGCAATTGGATATACCGTTGGTAAAAAACCTTATGGATATATGGGATTGGGCGATATTTTCGTATTTGTATTTTTCGGATTGGTTTCGGTTTGCGGAAGTTATTTTCTTTTTACGAAGTCCTTCAGTTGGGATGTTTTATTTCCTGCTACAGCAATCGGAATGTTGAGTATGGCAGTTCTTAATCTGAACAATATGAGAGATATCGTGAATGATGAATTGTCTGGCAAGAAAACTTTTGCGTTGAAACTTGGTTTCAAAAAGGCAATGATTTATGAAATTATTTTGTTGCAGTTGCCAATTCTGTTAATGTTAGCTTTTTTGATGTACAACGGATTTCAGGAAAAGGGTCTTTATTATCCATTTATCGTGATGATTCTGATATTTCCTTTTATGAAATTGCGAAGAACAATTATGAAAATCCAAGAACCCAAGTTGCTTGACCCATTCCTAAAACAAGTTGGAATTTTGACTTTTATGATGGCTGTTTTGACGGCTTTCGGACTTAATTTTGTTATTTAATGATATGAATAAATTCCAAAAAATAATTTCTTTTTTATCAATAGTAACTTTTGTAATCTTTTGTTTATTGTTGCTTAAAGAATTATTATTTAATGGATTATCAATATCGGAAATAGATGTTCATCCAATTTTTTTAGGAATTGTTTTGTTAATTGATTTTATAATTTCATTACAAATTTTAAAAGGAAGAATGTCACACAATATAATTATTTTAATAATTCAAATTTTAATAATCATTTATTGTTTGTATCTGATTTATTATTTTAATTATGAAGCAGTAATAATTGATTAAATTTAGTATAAAATGAAAATAAAATTCTTAGGACAAAACTGTTTTTTGTTCACATATAACGGCGTAACAATCCTTTCTGACCCTTTTTACAACTATCAGAAAGCACAATCTGGTTTTGATATCACAGCTCAGAAAATCGATTATGTTTTGATTACGCACGCGCACGGCGACCATATTGCTGATGTTAAAGAAGTTCTTGAAAATCATCCTGATGCGACTGTAATCGGTCAACCAGAAATTTGCGGATATTTTGGACATTCTAATAATATCGATATCAATTTTGGAGGTTCTGCGAAATTGGACGGTTTGAAAATTTCTATGGTTCCTGCATTGCATACAAGCTCTTTTCCAGACGGTTCTTACGGAGGATTAGCTTCTGGATATGTCTTCAGATTTGCTGATGGAAGAAACCTTTATTTAGCTGGAGATACTGGCGTAACAGCAGAAATGAGTTTGTTTCCGCAAGTTTTCGGGAAATTAGATTTATCAATTCTTCCGGTTGGAAAACATTACACGATGTGTCCTAGAAAAGCGGCTTTTGCAGCTTCAGAACTATTGAAAACACCGAAGGTAATTGGTTGTCATTTCGATACTTTTCCACCGATTGAAATCAATCACGAGGAAGCTAAGAAACATTTCTCTGACAAGAATATCGAATTTACATTACCAGAATTAGGACAGGAATTTGAATTCTAAGCAAAAAAAATTAAGAGATTAGGCACTTTCAAAATTTTGAATATCGCTTAATCTCTTAACTTATAGAAATAAAAAATGGCAAGCTACCTAAATCACACCGCTACGACCAATTACCTTTGCTGCGTTCCCACCCTGGAGGATTCTCAGGAGCTGGTTGTTTAGGACTTGCCGGTGCAAATATAGGAAAATATTGCAGTTTTAAAAACAGAATTAATGAAAATACCTTTAGTTGTCGGTATAATCGAGGTTAATAAATTGATTGTTAAGGACAAAATTTTTCATTTTTTTAATTAATTAAGTATCAAAATTTAGATTTATGACAAAAAATCCGATAGCTTTCGGCTTTGGTTTATACGCAATCACTATGTTATTATTCTTCATAGTGTATTATTTTTTCGCTGGTCCTGATTATTTCAATATATCGATTAATGTTAATGCGTTTGGATTAACTTTCGTTTATAGTTTAATGGGCTTTCTTTCCGTTTATTATCTGAGAAAGAATGCTGGGGAAATTACTTATCCTCAGGCATTTAAACAGATTTTCGTAACATTGTTTGTTGGTGGTTTTCTATCTTTTATGTCGATTTTTTTGTTTCTTAATTATGTGGATACAGACGCCAGAGATATGCTTAATCATCAACATATCGAATCAGAATTAAGTAAACTGGATGAGTCTTACAACAAGCAAATCAAAGAGATAAACCCAAAAGATACCGAAAAAGTTAAAAGCTTGAATGACGAGTATAAAAAAATGAGTATTGGTATTAATGGTGCTAAAAAACAAAACATTAATTATTTTTCATTCAGTTTTCTATCTGCTATTTTTGGAGGCGTTTTACTATTTTATTTACTTTTGTCTATCGTGATTGCAGGATTTTTGAAAAACAAAAAACGATACGAGTAAGATGTTGAATAATAATTAATTAAAAGGTTTTATTTAAACAAATAATTGACTTTAAAATTAATAATTCTAATATCTGAAATCAAAACATCTAACATCTTTTTATAAAAAATGAATCTTTCTATAATCGTTCCTTTGCTTAATGAACAAGACTCTTTGGAGGAATTGTTCACCAGAATCGACACTGTTTGTCGTTCCAATAAATTGTCTTACGAAGTTTGGTTCATAGATGATGGAAGTACAGATTTGTCTTGGTCCATCATAGAAAATATGAAAGTTCAGAATCCTCAGATTCACGGGATTAAGTTTTCCAAAAACTACGGAAAATCTCAGGCACTTCACGCAGCTTTTGAAAAAGTGAATGGTGATGTAATTATTACAATGGATGCTGATTTACAGGATTTTCCGGAGGAGATTCCAGAATTATATGAAATGGTTAAAACAGGTAATTACGACATCGTAAGCGGTTGGAAAAAGAAACGTTTCGATAATGTGATGACAAAAAATATTCCGTCGAAATTATTCAATGCAGCGGCTAAAAAAGTGTCAGGAGTTTCACTTCACGATTTCAATTGTGGTTTGAAAGCGTACAGAAAACAAGTCGTAAAATCCATCGATGTTTACGGCGATATGCATCGCTTTATTCCCGTTTTGGCAGCTAATGCAGGCTTCAGAAATATTACTGAAAAACCGGTTCAGCATCAGGCAAGACCTTATGGAACTTCGAAATTCGGGACAGAACGTTTTATTCGTGGATTTTTGGATTTGATAACGCTTTGGTTTGTCAGCAGATTTGGTGGAAGACCAATGCATTTCTTTGGTGCAGCAGGAACTTTGATGTTCATCATCGGGTTTTTATCTGCAATTTGGTTAGGGATTTCAAAACTGATTGATGTTTATATTTTCAAAATCTATGGGAATCTGATTGCCAATAATCCTTGGTTTTTCATTGCATTAACAATGATGATTTTGGGAAGTTTACTTTTCGTAGCTGGATTCTTAGGCGAATTGATTATCAGAAGTAATCGTGACCACAAGAATTACCATATTGAGGAAATGATATAATCTTCTAATTGTCTGTAAAATGAAACTTTTGAAATGTTTTTTTCTGTTATTCTTTATTCAGCTTAGTTTTGCGCAGACGAAGTTTGGGAAAAGTTTTACTTTTATACGAGGTGATGTAACTGTAAATGGAGAACCTGAAAATAATTTTAAAATTTTTCTTTTTGATTCTGATGAAGAACCCATAAAATCAGTCTTAAAATTTGAAAGTAAAGAAAATTCAAACAAATTTTATATCCAATTTTCAGAGGAAGAATTGCAACAATATAAATTTTTAGAAATTGCAACTTTACAAACCTCTAAAATAATTGAGATTTCCAAACTCAATCAAAATAGTTCGACAAAATTAAAATTACAATATAAAACAAAAGTAAATTTAGAATATCATCAAATAAGACCAGATACAATTCGGAGACAAGAGATAATTTTAGAGAAACCTGCTATATATTTATATCCTGAGAAAGAAACATCAATTTCAGTAAAACATCAATTCTCAGGTAAAATTCTTACAACATATCCGGCTTATAATGATGGTTGGGAAGTTGTTGCTAATCCAAAAGGAATACTTTATAATAAGGCGGATAAAAGAAATTATTCTTATTTATTCTGGGATGGCTTCTATCAATTTCCAGCGTCTCATTACGATTATAAAACAGGTTTTTATATTGAAAAAAAATATTACGCAAAATTTCTTCAAGAAAAATTGGCTTATATTGGCTTGAACGAAACAGAAATCAATGATTTTGTTGTTTATTGGCTTCCTCAGTTGAATCGTTATGAAAAAGTATTTGTTCATTTCAGAGTTAACGATAATATTGATAATATTTCTTTTTTGAACATAAGTCCCAAACCGGATACTTTAATTAGAGTTTTTATGGAATTCAAAGAAACTCACAATAAAGAAGAAATGTTACCACCACAAATTTTGCCAAATTTTGAAAGAAAAAAATTCGTTGTTGTAGAATGGGGCGGAAGTCACATCAGTACAAATAAAATTGAATAAATGAAAAAACTATTATACATATTTCTAATCCTAACAATCGTTTCCTGCGGAAAAGTAAAACCAAAAGGTGAAATTCAATCCAAGGATATTGAATTGGCCGAGTTTTCTAAATTAGATTTAAAAGGAAAATTCCGAGTGTTTTATGTTCAAAGTCCGCATAACTTTGTGAATGTAGAAACTTACCCTAATTTCTTTGATAATCTTAATATTGAAGTTAAAGATAAAAACCTATCAATATCGGAGAAAAGCGAAACGGATAAAGTGGATTTCTATAATATCACTATTTATGGAAAAAATCCTTTTGATGTGATTAAAATAGCTGATTCTGTAGAACTTAACATCTCGAGTCAAATGAAAGTCGAAAATTTCGCTCTTCATTTAAAAGATAATGCTAAATTTATCGGTTCAGTGATTTCTGAGAAGTCGGAGATAGAAATGACGAACAAAAGCCGAGCTAATCTGTTGGGAAAAACTACTTTAGCTAAGCTTAATATCAAAGATACAGCGAGTATTATTTCGCCGTATTGGTATATCAAAGATTTGGAAATCGAGTCTCAGAACGGAAATTATGCAGAACTGAATGTAGATGAAGAAATCAAAGGTAAAATCGGTAATACCTCGAAATTGGTTTATTACGGAAATCCTTCGAAAAAACTGAAAGTGACTGAAAAAGCGACTTTGGAAAACAAGAAAATTAATTAAAACAAAAAACTATAAATAATGTCAGAATTATCAACATTAGATAAAGCAAAACTTTGGCTTTCCGAAACATTTGACGAGGAAACAAGAACTAAAGTTCAATCCTTAATTGATTCCAATTCGCCGGATTTGGAAGATTCTTTTTACAGAGAATTAGAATTCGGAACAGGAGGAATGCGTGGCGTAATGGGCGTTGGAACTAATCGTTTAAATAAATATACATTAGGTCAAGCTACTCAAGGATTGGCGAATTATCTTCATCAATCTTTCCCAAATGAAGAAACCGAAGGTTCGGCGAATAGCCAAATCAAAGTAGCAATTGCTTATGACGTTCGTAATAATTCGAAAGAATTCGGGAAAATTGTAGCTGATGTTTTGACAGCTAACGGAATCAAAGTTCTGTTGTTCAAAGAACATCGTCCAACTCCTGAATTGTCTTTCACAGTGAGAGATAAAAAGTGTAATGCAGGAATCGTTTTGACGGCTTCTCACAATCCACCGGAATATAACGGTTATAAAGTATATTGGAATGACGGTGCGCAAATCGTTCCGCCAGATGATGAAAATATCATTAGAGAAGTTTATTCTACAAAATTTGAAGATATCAAATTCAATGGAAATGATGACCTAATCGAATGGGTTGGCGAAGACCAGGATGATGTTTACATAGATGCTTGTATGGAAAATTCTCTTTACCAAAATGTGGGGAGAGATAATCTGAACATCGTTTTTACATCTATCCACGGAACAACTTATACAACCGTTCCAAAAGCATTGAAAAAAGCTGGGTTTACGAAGTTAGATTTAGTTCAAGAACAGATGATTCCAAGCGGAAATTTCCCAACAGTTGCTTCCCCAAATCCAGAAGAACCTGCAGCGCTTTCTATGGCAATGGATTTAGCAAGAATTACCAATGCTGATATCGTTATCGGAACAGACCCAGACGGCGACAGATTAGGAATTGCTGTAAGAAATCTTGAAGGCGAAATGCAACTTCTGAACGGAAATCAAACCAACACAATCCTGACTTATTATATCCTTGACCAATGGAAAAAAGCTGGTAAAATTACTGGGAAAGAGTTCATTGGTTCTACAATTGTGACTTCTGATGTTTTCTTTGATGTTGCAGAGAAATTTGGAGTGGATTGCAAAGTTGGATTGACAGGTTTCAAATGGATTGGAAAAATGATTCGTGATTTTGAAGGTCAGGAAAAATTCATTTGTGGTGGTGAGGAAAGTTTCGGTTTTATGACCGGAGATTTCGTTCGTGACAAAGATTCTTGTGGTTCTATTTTAACGGCTTGTGAAATCGCTGCTTGGTGTAAAGCTAATGGAACAACGGTTTACGAATATATGATTGACATCTACAAAGAAGTTGGTTTCTATTACGAAGGCTTAATTAATGTCGTAAGAAAGGGTAGAACCGGAGCGGAAGAAATTACGCAAATGATGAGTGATTTCAGAAGTAATCCTCCGAAAGAAATTGCCGGTTCTCTTGTAGAAGAAGTGAAAGATTTCAAAGAGCAGACTTGTTTCGTAGTTTCTAAGAACGAGAAAAAAGTGATGGACGATATTCCAAAGTCTAACGTTTTGATTTTCTATACTCAAGATGGAACTAAAGTTTGTGTTCGTCCTTCCGGAACCGAGCCAAAGATTAAATTCTATGTTTCAGTAAAAGACAGTATTACTTCCAAAGAAGATTTTGTTGCAAAACTTCCTAAGCTTGAAGAAAAGATTGCTAAGGTGAAACAGGATTTGAATCTGTAATTGAAAATTTTTATCAGATAAAAATATAATCTAAAATATTTTTAAAATAAAGTTCTCAATTACTGATTTAATTTAGTTTTGAGAACTTTTTTGTTATGTAATTTGATTTACTCAGTTGCATTTAAGACTTTTGTAAATCATAAAAAGTAAAAATCCGAATTAAGTTTCGGAAAAACATCAAAAAATAAATAAGTGAAAGTATCTAAACTCGCATCTAACCTGATTGGTTCGGAAATCATCAAAATCGGAAATGAAGTTAACGATTTGAAAGCCAAAGGTGCACAAATCTCAAATCTTACAATCGGCGACCTTAACTCTAATATCTATCCAATTCCATCGGAGTTGAAACAAGGAATTGAGAAAGCTTATAAAAATAATTTAACCAATTATCCGCCTGCAAACGGTCTACAATCTCTAAGAACTTCCGTAAGCAATGATTTGAAAAAACGTTGGAATCTGGATTATTCAGCTAATGATATTTTGATTACAGCTGGTTCTAGACCTTTGATTTATGCAGTTTTCAAAACAATTGTTGATGAAGGCGATAAAGTGATTTATCCAATTCCTTCTTGGAATAACAATCATTACGCTTATTTGACGACTGCGAATGCGGTTGAAGTTCAGACTCAGGAATCTAATAATTTTTTACCAACAGCGGAAGATTTAAGACCACATTTGGAAGGCGCAGTTTTGCTTTGTCTTTGTTCTCCACTGAATCCAACCGGAACAATGTTCACAAAAGAGCAATTGTCTGAGATTTGCGAATTGGTTTTGGAAGAAAATAAAAGGAGAGGAGCAGACGAAAAACCGCTTTACTTGATGTATGACCAAATCTACGCAATGTTGACATTTGGTTCAGACCACTACAATCCGGTAAGCCTTTTCCCGGAAATGAAAGATTACACAATCTATGTTGACGGAACATCTAAATGTTTCGCGGCGACTGGCGTTAGAGTTGGTTGGGGATTCGGACCGAGTTTGGTGATTGATAAGATGAAAGCTTTGTTAACTCACGTTGGAGCTTGGGCGCCAAAACCAGAACAGGAAGCTGTTGCTGAGTTTTTAGCTGATGATTCTGCAGTAGATACTTTCTTAGATGATTACAAACAAAAACTGAATACAAGTTTAAAAGAACTTCACGCAGGAATCCAAGATTTGAAATCTAAAGGTTTTGCGGTGGAAAGTATCTCGCCAATGGGAGCTCTTTATTTGACAATCAAGTTGGATTATCTTGGAAAAACCACACCAGACGGAAAAGTTTTGGAGGATTCTACAGATTTAGTTTTCTATCTGATTAATAATGCAGGAATGGCTTTGGTTCCGTTCTCAGCATTTGGAAATGATAAGTCAGTTCCTTGGTTCAGAGCTTCTGTTGGAGGTTGTTCTTTGGATGATATTAAGGATTGTCTTCCGAAATTGGAGAAAGCTTTAAATGATTTAAAATAAATTGAGAAGCCGAATATTTCTTGAAACTAAATTCACTTTCTATTCATCAATAGTAATTATTCTATTAGTGATTTTAAGTGTTTGGATTTCAGGAAATAATTCTCATCATACATTATTTCAAAATTCGATTATTTCAACTTCTATTCTTGCGATTGCATTTTTTCTTTTCGTGAGTATTAGTTTGTATAGAGGAGTTGGATTGAGAGATAATCTTGGCAAGATTTTCACAAAAGAAAGTTTTAATAAGAGAATGAAATCTACCTCTGATTTTACTCCAGACATTGATGTTCCATTGATGGATGCGGATGGAATCGGAGGTATTATTGTATCTATACTTGCTTGGATTGCCTTTACTGTATTAGCATTATTTGTTCTATATTTTGTAGGTGTTTTCTTCTGGTCAGTTTTATTACTTTTATTAGCCATTCTTTATTGGATTTATTTCAGAGCTTTGAAATTGATTTTCAAAAATTCAAAAAACTGTAAAGACAATTTATTCAAAAGTTTAGGATTTGGGATTTTTTATTCCGGATTATATGTATCTTGGATTTACGGAATCATTTTTCTATTAAAATATATTTAATTCATAACTCATAATTAAAACAAATGAAAGTTATCGCAGTCATTCCTGCTCGCTATAATTCTACAAGATTTCCAGGTAAAATGATGGAGATTTTGGGTGACAGAACCATTATCACAACCACTTATCAGAATGTTGTGGAAACTGGTTTGTTTGATGAAGTGTTTGTGGCTACAGATTCCGAATTGATTTTTGATGAAATCTCAAAAAATGACGGAAAAGCTGTAATGACGGGCGAACACGAAACAGGAAGCGACAGAATTGCAGAAGCTGTTCAAAATATCGATTGTGATATCGTGATTAATGTTCAAGGCGATGAACCTTTTCTCAAAAAAGAACCTTTGAAACAGTTGATTGAGGTTTTTTCTAAAGATGATAAAAAGGAAATTTCTTTAGCTTCATTGAAAATTCAATTGAAAAAAGCTGAGGAAATCCAGAATCCAAATAACGTGAAAGTCATTACTGATAATAATGGATTTGCATTATATTTTAGTCGTTCTGTGATTCCTTTTCATCGAGAATTATCTTATAATGTCAAGTATTACAAACATATCGGCGTTTATGCTTTCCGGAAAGAAGCTTTGATTAAATTCTCTTCTTTGGAAATGACACCTATGGAAATCTCTGAAAAATTAGAGCAATTGCGCTACTTGGAAAATGGAATGAAAATTAAGATGGTAGAAACGGATTTTGTCGGGATTGGGATTGATACTCCCGAAGATTTGGAGAAAGCCAAACTGCTGATATAATGATTAATGTCGTTTTTAGTCAGATTTAATATCTCTAAAAAGTTCAAAACTTAATAAAAATCCTATCTTTGAAATCCTAAAATTTTTGAATGAACAGAATAATCGTCCTTTTTGCTATTATATTTTCACAAATAATTTTTGCACAAACCGCAAAGGAAATCATCGATAGAAATATCGAAAGTTCCGGAGGTCTTACCCAATGGAAACTTCTGAATACAGTACAAATACAAGGACGAGTAACGCTTGGCGTGAATGATTCTTATCTGATGAAAATCTATCAGCAACGTCCTAATCTTACCAAAACAGCCATTCTTTTAGCTGGAAAAGAAACACCTGTTGAAGGTTTTGACGGAAAGAATGGTTATGCGATGAATTACGCTCAAAATAAGCTTACACAATATAATGATTATGTTCCAGAAAACTTTGATAATGATTTTATTGATTATGAAAGCAAAGGTTTTGAAGCGGAACTTTTAGGAAAAGAAAAAATCGGAGAACAAATCTATTTCAAGGTAGAATTGACGAAAAATGTTAATAAAACCATTTATTACTTTGATGTCAAAAATTATTCGCTTTATCGTGAAATCAAGAAAGATGAAACCTTGACTTATTCAGATTACAGGAAAGTTGGACAATTGTTAATGCCTTACAGAATCGAGTCGTCTTCGCCTAAGAAGGACAGTGATTATGTAATGATGATCAACAAAATCGAAATCAACAAAGAACTTCCGAAGAATACATTTAAATTCTAAATTACTCATTCAATGGAAATAGAGGAAATCCGCGAATATTGTCTATCCAAAAAAGCTGTAACAGAAGGTTTACCTTTTGATAATGAGACTTTGGTTTTCAAGGTTGGTGGTAAGATATTCTTGTTTCTTCCTTTGGAAAGTCCTCAACCAACATTTTCTGTAAAAACAGACCCGGATTGGAGTGAAGAACTCAGAGAAAAATATTTTCAAATAACTGGCGCATTTCATCTTAATAAAACCCATTGGAATTCAGTTCTTTGTGAAGGCCTCAAAAGGGATTTAATCGTGAAATTGATTGACCACTCTTACGATTTGGTTTTTAAATCTTTGACGAAGAAACTAAAGGAAGAGATTCTTAAGGAGTAATTTATTCCACAATCCACTTAAATTTTACATTATTTCATTTATCAATTTCATAAGATTTTGATTAATATCTCGTTTACAAATACTCTCTGATAATTTCATAGAACATCTTAAATAATGCCTATATTTTATTTTCTCATTTTGAGATAATGAAATAATTTGTATATTAGGCATTCGAAAATTTCTATTTGTAAAGAGTAAATTTTATGATAAAAAAATTAATATTACTTTCTGTAATTGGCTGTATGACGCAGTTTAGTTTTGCTCAGAAAAAAACACCAGTTTATTTAGACGATTCCAAACCAGTTGAACAACGTATTGAAGATGCTTTGTCAAGGATGACTTTGGAGGAAAAAATCAACATAATTCACGCTCAATCCAAATTCAGTTCACACGGTGTTCCAAGATTGGGAATTCCAGAATTATGGACAGCTGACGGACCTCACGGTGTACGTTCAGAAGTACTTTGGGACGAGTGGGACCAAGCGGGTTGGACGAATGATTCCATTATCGCTTATCCAGCGTTGACAGCATTATCCGCAACTTGGAACAGAAATATGTCTTCTATCTACGGGAAATCTTTAGGAGAAGAAGCACGTTACAGAGGAAAAGATGTAATTCTTGGACCTGGTGTCAATATCTACAGAACACCACTTAACGGCCGTAACTTCGAATATATGGGTGAAGATCCATTCTTAACATCTCAAATGGTTGTGCCTTATATCAAAGGTGTTCAGGCTAACGGTGTTGCTACAAGTGTGAAACATTTCGCATTGAACAATCAGGAAACTTTCCGACATACAAGCAATGTGATTTTGGATGATAGAGCTCTGTATGAGATTTATTTACCGCCATTCAAAGCAGCCGTTCAGGAAGGTGATTCTTGGACAATAATGGGTGCTTACGATTTATATAAAGGTCAACACGCCAGTCACAATCAATATTTGTTGAATGATATTTTGAAAGGTGAATGGGGTTACAAAGGTGTTGTAGTTTCTGATTGGGGCGCAGTTTTGGATACCAATCAAGCGATTCATAATGGTTTGGATTTAGAATTTGGAACTTGGACCAATGGTTTATCAAAAGGAACAAGCAATGCTTATGAAAATTATTATTTAGCAAAACCTTATTTGGATTTGATTAAATCTGGAAAAGTTGGAACCAAGGAATTGGATGATAAAGTAAGACGAGTTTTAGGGCTGGCCTACAAAACATCAATGAATAAAAACAAGCCATTTGGATCGATTGCTTCAGAAGAACATATGGCTGCTGCAAAACAAATTGCATCAGAAGGAATTGTCTTACTTCAGAATCAAAAAGCAACATTGCCAATTAATTTGTCTAAGACCAAAAAAATTGCCGTGATAGGAGAGAACGCTATCAAAATGATGACTGTTGGCGGTGGAAGTTCTTCTCTTAAAGTGAAATACGAAACTTTACCACTTGACGGAATCAAAGAACGTTTTGGAAAACAAGCTGAAGTAACTTATGCAAGAGGTTATGTAGGCGATGTTGGTGGAGATTACAATGGTGTAAAATCCGGACAAGATCTTAAAGAAACTCGTTCCTCAGCAGAATTGATTGCCGAAGCTGTGAAATTGGCTAAAGAGTCTGATTTTGTAGTTTTTATTGGTGGACTTAATAAAAGTGATCATCAGGATGCAGAAGGAATGGACAGAGAAAGCTACGGTTTGCCATATAATCAGGATGCTGTAATTTCAGCTTTAGCAAAAGCGAATAAAAATCTGGCTGTTGTTTTGGTTTCTGGAAATGCGGTTGCAATGCCTTGGCTGAAAGAAGTTCCTTCGGTTTTACAATCTTGGTATTTGGGTTCAGAATCTGGTCACGCTATCGCAGCAATTTTGGCTGGTGATGCTAATCCATCTGGAAAATTACCATTTACTTTCCCTGTTAAGTTGGAAGATAATTCGGCGCATGCTTTGGGAGAATATCCTGGAAATAAAGAAGAATTGGCTACCGGAAAAGGAAAAGATTTGAAAGATCCTATTAATATTACTTATAATGAAGGAATTTTCGTTGGTTACCGTTGGCACGATACGAAAAATATCAAACCATTATTCAGTTTTGGACACGGCTTGAGTTATACAACTTTCGAATATGGAAAAGTAAAAGCAGACAAAACGGAATTAACTTCGAATGATAAAATCACTTTCACGGTTAATGTGAAAAATACTGGTAAGGTTGATGGAGCAGAAGTTGTACAATTGTATATCAGCGATCTCAAATCATCATTGCCAAGACCTTTGAAAGAGCTGAAAGGTTTTGATAAAGTTTATTTGAAAGCTGGAGAATCCAAAGATGTTTCTATCACGATTGATAAGTCAGCTTTGAGTTTCTTTGACCCTGCAAAACACGATTGGGTTGCAGAACCAGGCGATTTCGAAGCCTTAGTTGGAAGTTCGTCTTCTGATATCAGAACTAAAATAAAATTTACTTTGAAATAAAGTTCGTTAGAGATATAAAAATTAAAGGATGGTTTTTGCCATCCTTTTTTATTTGTTAAAACTGAAATTCTTCCGTCAGTCTTTTATCTTCATCCAATTTCTCAATCAGTTTTTCCAAACCTTCGAATTTGATTTCGTCGTGAAGAAAATCTCTGAATTTAATTGTGATTTCTTTGTCATAAATATCTTGATTAAAATCTAAGATATAAACTTCCGTATGTAAAGATTCATTCTTATCGTCAATAGTTGGATTGGTGCCGATGCTCAACATTCCTTTATAGAATTGATCATCGATCCAAACTTCCACGATATAGGCGCCTTTTTTTGGAAGAAGTTTATTGATTGGAACTTCAATATTAGCTGTTGGATAACCAATTGTTCTACCTAATTTCTTTCCGTGGATAACTTTTCCGGTTAATGGATACTTGTAACCCAGCATTTCGTTAGCATCATTGATTCTACTTTCTGATAGAGCAATTCTAATTTTTGTAGAGCTAATATTAAGGTCATTGGTTTGAACAGCTTCTAATTGATTGACTTTAAAACCTAATTCGTCTGACAATGACTTTAGTAATTCAAAATTGCCACTTTTATTCTTCCCAAAAGTATGGTCGTGTCCAATGATAATATGTTTAACATTCAGTTTATCGACCAAAACCTGTTCGCAAAACTGTGGTCCGGTAAGATTTCTAAATTCTTCATCAAATGTCTTTAGAAAAATATTTCTAACGCCACTTTTCTCAAGCAATTCTAGCTTTTCTTCCAGAGTATTCAACATTTTTACGTCATCATCAGGATTAAGAAACTTTCTTGGATGAGGCCAAAAACTTAAGATAGCCGATTCAAGATTTTCTTTTTCTGCAATCTCATTTAATTTATTAATGATGGATAAATGTCCAAGATGAACACCGTCAAACATACCTAAAGATAATGCTAATGGTGTTTTACTTTGGTAATCTGTAAGATCTCTGATGATTTTCAAATCTTGAATTTTATGGCAAGACAATAAAAATTTTGCCTGTGTAAAAATACACCTAAAAGTGGTGTCCGAAATTGTTATGCAAATATGATAAAAATCTTTTTTTCTGACAATGCAGAATTGCAAACTTTTATTATCTTTGCGCACAAGTAAAAATTTAGTAATGGCAAACCAAATTAAAGGAAAAATTTCACAAATTATTGGACCAGTTATCGACGTGGTTTTTAATGAAGTTGAACAATTACCAAACATATATGATGCTCTAGAAATCACAAAAAGCAACGGAGAGAAAGTTGTTTTGGAGGTTGAGCAACACATTGGAGAAGACGTTGTAAGATGTATCGCAATGGATGCTACGGACGGACTTCAAAGAGGACAAGATGTTTTTGGAACAGGTCAACAGATTACAATGCCAATCGGAGAAGGCGTTAATGGTCGTCTTTTCAACGTAGTTGGAGATGCTATTGATGGAATTCAGTCTTTATCTAAAGAAGGAGGTTTGCCAATCCACAGAGAAGCACCAAAATTTGACCAGTTATCAACTTCTGCTGAAGTTTTGTTCACAGGTATCAAAGTTATCGATCTTGTTGAGCCTTATGCAAAAGGAGGTAAAATTGGATTGTTCGGTGGAGCAGGTGTTGGAAAAACAGTATTGATTCAGGAATTGATTAACAACATTGCAAAAGGACATGGTGGTCTTTCTGTATTCGCAGGAGTAGGAGAAAGAACAAGAGAAGGAAATGACCTTTTGAGAGAGATGTTGGAATCAGGAATTATCAAATATGGTGATGACTTTATGCACTCTATGGAAAATGGAGGTTGGGATCTTTCTAAAGTTGATCTTGAAGCTATGAAAGATTCTAAAGCAGCTTTCGTTTTCGGACAGATGAACGAGCCGCCAGGAGCAAGAGCTAGAGTAGCATTGTCTGGTCTTACATTGGCAGAATATTACAGAGATGGTGGAGAAAGCGGACAAGGTAGAGATGTACTTTTCTTTGTAGATAACATCTTCCGTTTTACACAAGCTGGTTCTGAGGTGTCTGCACTTCTTGGTCGTATGCCATCTGCGGTAGGTTACCAACCAACTTTGGCATCTGAAATGGGTGCGATGCAGGAAAGAATTACTTCAACTAAAAATGGATCAATTACATCTGTACAGGCGGTTTACGTACCTGCGGATGATTTAACGGATCCAGCTCCGGCTACAACGTTTGCTCACTTGGATGCAACGACTGTATTGGATAGAAAAATTGCTTCATTAGGTATTTATCCAGCGGTAGATCCATTGGCTTCTACGTCAAGAATCTTAGCTCCAGAAATTATCGGTGAAGAACATTATAACTGTGCTCAAAGAGTGAAAGAAATTCTTCAAAGATACAAAGCATTGCAAGATATTATCGCAATCCTTGGTATGGAAGAACTTTCTGAAGAAGATAAATTGGTAGTTTACAGAGCTAGAAAAGTTCAGAGATTTTTGTCTCAGCCTTTCCACGTTGCCGAGCAGTTTACAGGTCTTAAAGGATCATTGGTAGATATCAAAGATACTATCAAAGGATTTAATATGATTATTGATGGAGAATTGGATCAATATCCAGAATCTGCATTCAACTTGAAAGGAACTATCGAAGAAGCGATTGCAGCAGGACAAAAATTATTGGCTGAAAACGCTTAAGAAATTTTAAATGTTAAATTTTAGATTTTAGACTGAATTGAAATAATTTATAATTTAAAATCTACAATCTATAATTTCATAAAAATGAATATAAAAATTTTAACTCCGGAATTTGTAATCTTTGAAGGTGAAGTAGAATCTGTTCTTCTTCCAGGAAAAAGTGGGCAGTTCCAGATATTCAAAAATCACGCTGCGATTGTATCGGCTTTGGTTGGTGGGAAAGTAAAAATCTATACGGATAAAGTAGGTTCTGCTTACCAAAAATATCTTACTAAAGAAACTGAAGCTAAATCATCTTATTCTTATGAAATCAAGAGTGGTGTTTTAGAATTCAATAATGATAAAGGAATTATTCTTTGCGAATAGATTTCTAATTCATATAAATCAAAATCCCGAAAAATTACTTTTCGGGATTTTTTGTTTTTTTATACTTAGCTTACCTATAATTTAATTTCTAAAGTGTTAGAATTACTCCATTTTCTTTCAATTGCTGAATTGGTTTTGAAAACCAGAATAATTCAAAATCTTCGAAATTTTCTTCAAACCAGTTTTTAAGTTGCAGAAGACTTGGTTTTTTAGAACTCTCTATCGAATTCTCATTAAGGATTTTAATCAACCAACTTGCTTTTTCTTTATTTAATTCAATTTTTAGAATATTGGTTTTCAAATGAAAAGTAAGACGTGTCAATTCCCAAGAATTACCTTTTTTAGTTTTGATAAAATCTTCTGTAATCACATTTTTCTCTAAGAAAACAACTTTTGAATTGGGCTTAAATTTAAAATCTTCTTCTTCCAAAAGTGCATCGTGGATATAGTCCGGATGGATTATCGTCTTCGGAATTTTGAAATCAAACCAGCTTTGTAATGGCATTTCAAAATTGATTCCGTGCATATAATTGAACAGTGATTTTTTCAAACCATAACTAAACTTAGAATGGTCAATTCCTGTTTTATCTGTAAAATCAATATCATTATTAGCAAATAAAATCTCTTGTTTTATAGGAATCACTCCATATTCTTCAGGATTAATCCCGACAGGAGAGTGCGCTGTCATCGCAAACTGATGCCAAAAACCACTCTGCAAAATTCCCATTTCGAAAAGTTGACGAACCATTTCCAAAGAATCCACCGTTTCCTGAACGGTTTGAGTCGGGTAGCCGTACATTAGATAAGCATGAACCATAATTCCAGATTCAGTAAAGTTTCTTGTAACTCTTGCCACTTGATCAACAGAAACACCTTTGTCAATAAGTTTCAAGAGCCTGTCACTTGCTACTTCCAATCCTCCAGAAACTGCAACACAACCCGATATTTTTAGTAAAAAGCATAAATCTTGAGTAAAGCTTTTCTCAAATCTAATATTGGTCCACCAAGTTACAACGAGGTTTCTTCTTAAAATTTCCAATGCTACTTCACGCATCAAAGCAGGAGGCGCTGCTTCATCAACGAAATGGAATCCGGTTTCGCCAGTTGTTGCAATCAATTCTTCCATTCTGTCAACCAAAATTTTCGCAGAAACTGGTTCATAAATCCTAATATAATCGAGGGAAATATCACAGA
This sequence comes from uncultured Weeksellaceae bacterium, assembly GCA_963530025.1. Lineage (GTDB taxonomy): Bacteria > Bacteroidota > Bacteroidia > Flavobacteriales > Weeksellaceae > Epilithonimonas. Next base: position 95,654 of record CAUSBY010000006.1, on the reverse strand, counting down.
AAGTACATTTTCCCCAGTAACATCCGTGCGCCATCGTCAGCTTGTTCCAACGTCCATCGCTCCATAAACTGTGCATTGGATTAGCAATTTCAATTACAGAGATGTATTTATCGAGTTGTAAATCTGTGTAATCTGGAGTTCCAACTTGTGCTTGTTTGTAATCGTGTTTTGTGGAATTGTTTTTATAGGTAACTTCTTTGTTTTCAATAATGAATGTTCTCTTAAATGTGGCTTCGAGAGCCTCAGCCTGACAGACGTGTTGATAAACGAGTTCAAGAGGAAGTTCGCCATCGTCTAACGTGATGAAATCGAAAAATTCAAAAACTCTTTTATCACTAACTTCTCTTAATTCAGTATTTGGAAAACCACCACCCATAGCAGTTTTGATATGAGGATAATTCTCTTTGATAAATTTTGCACATCTGAAAGAAGAATATAAATTTCCAGGAAATGGAATCGAAAAACAGACTAATTTGGGTTGAACAGTATCAAGCTTTTCCTTGAGAATATCCAAAGTAATATTATCTATAAAAGTTTGATTATCATTGGTTTTAGAATATAACTCATCGAAAGAATTAGCGCTTTTTCCCAAACGTTCTGCGTATCTGCTAAAACCGAAATCAGAATCAATATTCTCTACAATATAATCCGAAATATCCTCTAAATATAAAGTTGCCAAATGCTTGGCTTTATCCTGCAAACCCATATTTCCGAAAGCAAATTCCATATCATCGAGTTGATTGAAACGCGAAGCTTCTGGAAGAAAATTCATAGAACAGATCTGCCTTGCTAAAGTCGGATTTTGATTTTGTAAAAAAAGAATGACCTGATCTATGGTTTTGATATATTCATCTCTTAATGCAAAGATCCGTTGAGAGTTTTCGGAAATCGAGCTTATGTTAATCTTTTTTGAAAAAACATTCTGAATTCCTTTTTTTGAGAATAATTCCAGAATCACCTCGATTCCCAAATCTATCTGATAGCTTGAGATATTTTTGGTATTCAGGAAACCCTTAATATAAGCCGTAGCAGGATAAGGTGTATTCAATTGTGTGAAAGGAGGTGTGATAAGAAGAAGATCTTTCAAAAGATTATTTTCGCCAAAGTTAAGGTTTTAAAATTGTTGTAAAAAGCCTATTTTGAGGATTTGAATATCATCAATGATTAAGTCAAAAAATTTTATTCTCAGAAAAATAATTTTAATTTTGTTGAATGATGGAAAATAAATTCCCGTTCTTAGATACTTTGTTTCTTTTGCGGAATGATGAACATATTACAATTTTCACAGATATTCAAAAAATTTCAAAGAAGGAAGAGCAGGATGTTAGATTTTTCCTCGAATCTGAATTTGAAAAAGAAAGATTAGATTTTTTATCTGATCAGATTAATTATGACGACGAAGCAGCAATTTACGCGGCCAAAGTTCTCTATCATAGTGCACAACTGTATTTGATACGGAAAGACACTTTAAAAGATTTGGAAAAACTGATTCCAAAATTTACAGGAAAAAGAAATGTCTCTTCAATCCTTTCATCGGATTTGACATTAAGATTTTTGCCTCAGATTATCAATGCCTTGCAAAGTGCAGATTCAGAAGACCCATTGATCAAAATCTTGGAAAGCATATTATTAGAATTCCATTATTCGGGAGTTGGATTTGAGTTGGATTTGGATAAAGTCAATTGGGAAGAAGAATTGAAAGATAGTACATATAGAAAATTGTATCTTGAAAGAATCTTAGAAAAGAAGGCTTATAAATTAGCAGAAATTCCTTACATCAATCAATTGCTTATTGCAGAATTTGGGATGTATAAAGATGCTTTTTGGAGAGAATTAAAAATAGTAGATAATTAGAAAAGAATAAAAACTAATACATAAATGACTCAAAATATTGAAAAATTAAACTCGGTTCTCACATATGTAAAAGACACATTTGTCGGAAAAAATGATGTTGTAGATTTACTTGGGATTTGTCTTTTGGCAAGAGAAAATGCATTTTTGTATGGTCCTCCCGGAACTGCAAAATCTGCAATCGTAAGAACCTTGGCAAAAACCGTAAAAGACGGAAAGAATTTTGAATATCTTCTGACAAGATTTACAGAACCAAACGAGATTTTCGGCCCTTTCGATATTAGAAAACTGAAAGAAGGAGAATTACTGACCAACACAGAGGGAATGATGCCGGAAGCGTCAATGGTTTTTCTGGATGAGATCTTCAATGCGAATTCTGCAATCCTGAATTCCCTTTTGATGGCTTTGAATGAAAAGATCTTCAAACGAGGAAAAGAGACCAAACATCTTCCTGCTCTCATGTTCGTAGGAGCAAGTAACGTCCTTCCCGAAGATGAAGCTTTGAATGCCCTTTTCGACCGTTTTCTGATCAGAGTTAATGTAGATTATGTTAATCCTGACCTACTCCAACAGGTGCTTTTAGCAGGAAGAAAATTAGAAAATAATATTGAAGCAGAAACTCCTGAAATTCTTTCACATGAGATAAAAGAGCTACAGAATCTTTGTAAAACAGTTGACCTTAAACCTATTTATGAGGTCTATCTGAACACTATTATCAATCTTAGAAATACGGGGATAGCGATATCTGACCGTAGAGCAGTTAAACTTCAGAATCTTATTGCTGCAAGTGCTTTGATATGTGGAAGAAATGAAGCCATTTTATCTGATCTATGGATTTTGAAACATATTTGGGATACCGAAGAGCAAATAGAAATTCTTGAAGGAATTATCAACAGAATTATCGAAAAAGATGATAATCCAAAATCCCACCCTCAAGCTCTTCAAAATAAAACTCCAAATCCTGAAGAGGTGATGAAAGATGTAAAAATCCTAATTGATAAATGGAATCTTGGAAACTTGAGTTTTGAAGAACAAAATGTGATCAAAGATAAACTGAGATATCTGCAAACCCGTTGCGACTGGATTAGAAATCCCGAACAAAAACAATATATCCAACAAGAAATCGAAAGTCTATGGCAAAAAATCCTTCAAACGGTTTAAAAGACTATTGGGCAGAACTTCCTCGTGCTGAGGAAGATTTTCTTGGTTCGATTCGTGATTGGAAAAATGTTCAGATTGCATTGGAAGATGATTTGATCTGGTTAAAAGGTTTTACTGATGAGCAAGCAATTTCGTCGGAAGTTCAACAACTGCCTAATTTTTTGTTGTACGAATTAAGAGAAGGCCTTTTATTCCGAAAAGACGCATTGGTTCCAAGCAAGAAAGTCAGAACAGCTTTGCTTTGGACATCTATCGACAAAGCTTTGAAGCTAACTTTCCCCACTTCAAACAACAACTTTTTTGGAATCGATGAAAGAATCAATGTCAAATTAAAAATCAGTGAAGAGGAAAAACCTGCTGTCGCATTATTAAGTTCTCTAATTGAAATCAAAGAAACCATAACAACTTTACCAAAATTCAAAATGGAAAAATTGGATTGGATTGTCATTAATGAAAAAGCATTGTTTATAGGAAATCCATTATTAAGTTTTCCCGGAAAAACTTATTGGGCTAAAGATGGACATCTTTTACCGACAGGTTTTGATTTTGAATTTAAAAATCTGAGTTCATTATTACAGAAAAAATATAATGCGGACCAAAGTCAATGGCTTTTGTGGAAAGAAGATGGAAGCTATTTGAATATTAATAAACATGATTTTAGAAAATTGTCCGTTAGTTCATTCCGTCTCACAGAAAAAGCTACGGAATGGAATTAAAAGAATATTTTCAGTCTTACGAAAACTATTTTTGGGAATGGAGCACAGATCAGGATATTCAGGATAGTACAGGCTACTCTGAAAATAACCTTATATCAATTCCAAATGTAGGTACAATTGCTTACAGAGCTTATATATTTGAGATTTTGAAAGAACTTAAAGATCAAGGATTTCCTCCTTTTGGTTCATTTCTCCTTGTTTTATACGCTTTGCAAGATGGCTATCTCAATATGGATGGTCTTTTTTATCATATCAGAAATCAAAAAGAAAAAAGATATGGTGATGATGATATTCAACTTTCTATTAATTTTCTCGAAAATCTTAGTCAGGTTGGACGTTCTTTCAAAAGAGGACAAAATAAAATCATTCTATTAAAAACTATTTTCAAAGACTGTCATAATAGTATTTCTTCTGGTACTTCTGATCTGATTTTAAAACGATTTGAAAAAAGACCGTATAAAATTTCTGAGGCAGCGGATAAAAATCATTTGAATCGAGCTGTCATTAATAAAGATTTCAAAGTTTTAGCTATTCTTCAGAACCGCTATCCAACTACAGAATCTATTATCAATGCAATAAAAGGTTTTGGAGAAATCCAGGATTTGGAAGACGAAGTTGTAGAAGAGGAAACGACCGTTGAGACTGATAAAGATTTCATTCAGGAATTGGTTGAAGACCCGAAGACTTTTCAGGTCGGAAGTCTTATTACAAGAATCTGGAGCGGTCTGAAAATCCCAATGCGTCATCTTTCGCCTGGTGAACAACCCATTGGAGGTGTTTCTGATATGACCAACAAAGGCGATTTCAGCCGAATGCTTTTATCCGAGTTTGCCAACGAAGATGAAGTCTTTATGAATCGTGTGGCGAATAACGAAGCGTTGTACATCCAAAGGGAAATTCCGCCAGAGGAAAATATTTTTGAAAGGGTTATTTTGATTGACACTTCTTTAAAAAATTGGGGAACACCCAAAGTTTTGGCATTTGCATCTGCAATTGCTGTAATCAAACACCCGAAAGCACATTCTGAATGTAAAGTTTTCGCATTGGGACAAAATTCGATTCCGATTTCTTTGGATAAAGTAGAGCAGGTTGTGGATAATCTGAATCAGGTAAGCCCTGTTCTGGAAGTTTCGGATGCACTTCAGAAGTTTTTTGAAGAGGAGCATAGAGAAAAAGACCTGGAAGTATTCTTAATTACAAATCAGGAAAATCTCTCGAATCAAAACCTTCAAAGAGTCATCCATGAAAATAGAGACAGATTGAAATTTCTGGTAACGACCTCCGCAGATGGCGAACTTGATTTTTATAAACATCATAAAGGAACGAGAAAACATATCCAGAAAATCCTGCTTCCTTTAAAAGAATTGTGGGCAAATCCGCCTCAAATAAAATCTAAAGAAAATAATAATAACAATTCTAAAAATGACAAAAGAGTAGATGTTCCAAAGAATTACCCGATACTATTTCCAACACCCAAAAACAAGATCGCTACATTTTTGTATGAAGGAGAATTTTATATTTTAAGTTCTAAAAAACAATTGCTTAGAACCTATGTCTCCAGTAATTATTATAATAGAAATTATTATGAACAATATAAGATCCACAGAGGTTGTGAAGTTCTGATAGAAAATATATCAGTAAAGCCAAAAGGAAAATTTGCATTGGCAAGAAATAAGCAACAGCAGTATATTCTTTGTCAATATCAGCCAGATAAAAAATTGGTTTCAAAACTTAATCTTAACACAAAAGAATATTCTGAACTTAATGTCACAGGACATCATATTCCATTGAACTTTGAACCTGTCTATTTCAATAGAAATTTCTATCTCTATCAGGAAGGATTCCCATCTGTTTTCAAAATGAACATAGATGGTGACCTTTCCATCGAAATGGTTGGAAATAATGACGATATCACCAAAAATCTTGGAAAAGTTGAAATAGAAATTAGTAAGCAAATTCATAATGAGACCAAAATATTAAGTAGCTTTAATAATATCGGAATCAATACGGAAAATAATCTTGTAATCTCTGGTCATGAGTTGGCAAAGAAATATGATAACTCTTTGACATTATATAAGAATAGATTTAGAATCAAGTCCTTTGCTCAGCAGAATAAAAATAAATTCATATTTTCCGATGACAGCGAGATCATAACAGACTCCCGAGGAATGTTGACTTTTACGAGTAGTAACAAAAACATTCCGGTTTTCTATATTCCTTCTTCGGAAGACGGTTTTTTGGCTTTGGCAACAGCTTATGAATTTGGAGGTTCAGAATATTATTTGCCAGAGTCCACCAAATTAAAAATAAGGGAAAGAGAAGACATGTATTCGGAATATCTGGATGCTTATATTAATCAAATATTGGCTTATGGAACTGATCATTAAACCTTTTCCTGAAAACACCTATCCTAAAAAAGGAATTCTTATTAAGAGCTCTTCTCCTTTGGTATGGCTTTCTGAAATGGAGTTTTTAGGGATTGATATTGATAAGATAAGATCCTACGCAATTCCTTCAAACGAACCGAATATTTTGTATGGTTGTCTTCTGGTCTTTGAGAATTTGGCCCCGACAGAAATTGGTAAAAATTCATATTTTCAATGTGTTAATAATAAATTATTTATTCCGGAGAATACAATCTTTTATCCAAAAATAACTCAGGAAGACTGGCAAAATATCTACCACGACTTTATGATCATGCATCCTGGTTTTGGATTGGTAAAATTAGCACAGCAGATAGATTGGATTTCATTGCTTCAAGAATCACCAAAAAATAATGATGTTGTAACAAAAGCTTCGAAAGGGGTTAAGATTCCTCAAAAAATCGAAAGCTTTACTGTCGAGATGAATGATGAAAAAATACTGGAAGCACTTCAAAAGCCTCAAACAGAAGAAGAATGGATGAAAAATCTGCCTTTCGATTTAAAAAAGGTAATGGCAGGAAATAAAAAAGAGGTGGAAAAATATCTTCAGTATTTAGAAAAATATCCGGATAGAGTTGCTGATCTTGGTGTTCCTTTGGATGTTGCCGGAACCTCACGTGGAGACGGTTGGTCCAAATTCAATTTCGGTAATGATTGGTTTAGCGGGATTTTTGGAAATAAGAATGGACAATCTTCTGGTAAAAGTGCTATTAATCCTGGTTGGATAATTTTTATTGTAATGATTGTGTTGTCGGTTATAAGAACAAGTTTTAGCAATTTAAATAATTTTGAGGCACCAAAACTATCTTCTGGTTCTTTACAAAATACTTCCGAAACCTACAGCGAACCACCACCTCCGCCTGTTGCTATAGCATATAAATCCGGCGTTACAGATATCGATATGAAAATTGATTCTATGTATGGAGATAAAAGGCTAAAGTTAAATGACGAGCTTATGAAAGCCTCATTAAGCTTTAGTAATACCAACGAGAAAAGTTATAAAGATTATTTAAAGGAAGGGGGAAGGCCAATTAATGAAATTCAGTCTGAAATTTTCACACTTAATGAAAAAACAAATCTTGCCACAGATTCCTTGAAATTGGTTTATAGAAAAAAAATTACGAAATTTTTGGTTCAGAATCAAGAGAAATTCAAAAAAAGGATTGCCGATTCTCTAAAGAAAACTGGTTCGGGAATACCTTCGGATCAAGGAGTTGTGTCAACGATTTTAAAGAAAAAACAGATTTTAATTGAGGATTCTTTGGGTCGTCTTTATGGAACAAAAGAATATGAGGAACCTCAAATGTATTCTAAAAAGGCTACTAAGATTCAAACACCAGATAATGGAGTTTCTCTTCAAGGGAAAAATATTTCATTTCTCGAGATCATCTATTTGATATTAGGTATTGTTGGAGCTGTTAGCGCATATTCCTATTTTTTCAGAAAAAAAACCTTGAATATGGGTGGAGATAATATTCCTGTTGCAGTAAAGGTTTCTTTGATGACGATTCTTGTTGGGATGCTGGTCTATCTTTTTTATCCGGTCATAAAGATGTATGGATATAATTTGTTTACTTGGATCTTGATCATCTGTGTTGTGTTTTTGTTATACTATCTTTTCAGTGAAGATAAAACCATTTTAAAATCCGATAAAGATGAATAAGCAGAAATTTATAGATAAGTTTTTAGCTGCTTTTCTCATTTTGGCAGTTATAAAGATTATCAGTGTATTGGCTCAGGCTCTTCAGGAAAGTTTCTGGGTAGCCATTGGAAGTTTATTTGTTGTGATTGTTGTGGTCATCATTTTATCTTTAGTAGTTGCGGCTTTAAAAAGTAAAGAGAACAATTGGGGAAATCCTGGAAATCGAAACTCACGGGGAGGAAGTGCTTATGTTGAAGGTTCACTTTTTAATAGACTGCTCAATAAGTATGAGGAACTTGCACAAAGATATATTGATGAGAAAAATTATATCAAAGCAGCAAAAGTTTACATGAATTTGTTAAAAGATAATTATCGAGGCGCTAAGACCTTAGAAAATGGAGGTCTTTATAATGAAGCAGCAGTGATTTATCTCAAAAAATTGAACAATAAATCCGATGCAGCCAATTGTTACGAAAAAGCTAAGCAATACAGAAAAGCAATCGATTTGCACAAAGAACTTGGAAACAAAGAAAAAGTAGGCGATTTGTATAAAGAAATCAATGACATTAAAAATTCAAATATATATTATCAAATGGTTGTTGACGATTATGTCAATAACAATCAAATGGTAAAAGCTTCTCTAATCTATAGAAAAAAAATGGAGAAGCCTGACGAAGCACAATCCATCTTATTAAAAGGTTGGGAAGAGAATAAAGATACTTTCAATTGTCTGAATAATTATTTTGCTAATATCTTCGATATTAAAGTGCTTAATTCCAAAATTCAGGAATTATATGATAATACACCTTCTGATAAAAAAGTCATCTATCTCGAGGCAATAAAACATGAATTTAAAAAAGACCCGAAACTTCAGGAAACAACAAGGAATATTGCTTACGAGATCATTGCTGAAAAAATAGCAACCCGCTCAGAAATTGTGAATGAATTGAAATATTTCAACCCTAATGATGAAGTGATTTTAAAAGATATTTCTAGGTATAAAACTGGTAGGAATAGAATGTTTAGAAACTGATAATGAAAAATTTTTACTTGTGTAAGAAAGAAGTTTTGAAATTTTAGCAGCCTCACCAAGAATCGAACTTGGATCTAAAGTTTAGGAAACTTCTATTCTATCCGTTGAACTATGAGGCCGAAAGTGATAACTATAAAGTTAGTTAATTTTCATAAGTCTCAAAAGTTCCATCCTGATAAAAGAATACAATTCTTTTGATTTTTTTAGATGATTTTTCTTGCTTTTTATCAAAATTCTCTAATGGCTGAGAATCTGTTAAAATATTTTTTTCTGATATTGGCATAGAAATATCAGATTCTCGCGGTTTTGGTTTTTCGAGTTTATCTTCACTTTCTGTGAGTCCAAAATTCTCATCATTGATTAAAGAAAACAAATCTGGTAAAGATGATTTTTTCTTTTCGACAATTTCAGGTTTTTCTTCAATAATAGGTTCAGGTTTCTTTTCAGAAATCAGCATTTCGCCTTGTCCATTGATTAGCCAATCCCATTCGATATCTGGGAAAACAGTTTTGATTTTTGTGATGAAATCAAGAGAAGGTTTGTTCCTGCCAGAAATAATATGAGAAATACTGGAACGTTGAACATTGATTTCTTCCGCAAATTCTGCAGGAGACAGCTTTGAATATTCGATTACTTTTGTAATTCTATCATTAAAATCCATATTACAAATGTAATATATTTTATTTTATTTTAAATTACATTTGTAATATGTTGAATTTACTTTTGTAATTACACTTATTTAAACAATAATCATTTAATATACAATGCGTTGCATATTCTATTGTTGATAAAAGTAAGATAATTTACTATCTATAAACATTTGTGGAAAACCTTATGCTGAAAACTATGAGTTATTCACATTCAAATTTATACTTTAATTAAAACTTCAGATTACAATAATGTAAAATTCAATTTAGATAAACATTGTATTTGTTAATAAATCAATATATTATGATGTTCTGGGTTTTGACTTAAATTTTATAAACAACAAAATAACAATTATAAACAATGAAATTGTAGAAATTATAAGAATCCAGATTTTATAATTCTTGTTTTCGATTTTTAATTGTTCATTATCATTATTTAGTCTAATGATTTTTCGATTGGGTTCTTTAAAATTATCATCGATTACAATTTCGATATTATCGACATCAATAGGTTTTGAGTTTTCAATCCTCAATTTTTGGAAGTAGGATTGACTTAAAATATCTAAGGTTTCTAAATCTTCCTTGCCAGCTAAATCAAGCTTCTTTGTATTCATACATTGCTGCGAAAACAAAAAGCCTGTATCTGGCTCATAATAAGCAAATATCAAATATTTTCCTTTCTCATCAAATATAACATCACAAGAACGAAGCTGTGAAGCAAAAATAGTCGCATTACTTTTGTAAAAACCATCGTAATTATTTGATTTATATATCTTTTCAATTTTTACTTTACTTAGATAATCATCAATTTTCCTATATCCAGAAGGTGCTCTAAGAATATCATAAACATTTCCAATAAAGACAAAATCAGCTCGCTCAAATGATGTTTTAATATCTGTATTCTCACACTTGCAGGCAAAAATATTGGCTGAAATAAGAATTGTTACAATTAAAAATATAAACCTCATAATAATTCATTTTTATGCTTACTTATTTGGGAGTAGAGCAGGGAAGTGGTAATGGCATTGGATAATTTTGATTAATCCGATTTAGCATAATTGTTGTACTTGGAAAAATTACTGGACAAAATATTCAAAATTTACCTATTGTGGATAAAGATGAGTAAAAATAGGGAAATAATTGAAATTTAGAATATTATACATTTGTAATATCTAATCAATTATGGACAAAAACACGTTTAGTGTTTTGATGAACAAATCTAAGCTTAATAAGTATTCTGATATTAAAGTAAAATTAAAATTAAACTTTAATTAAAAATTATAAATTAATGATAATTAATAATTTAAAAATTAAAAATAATTATAATGTAATCCACAAAAAAATCAACAGACAAAGTGGCATTTGGTTTTGTTTGAATATTTTACAAATGTAAATGGTCTTATTTCAGATTAAATGTTATTTTTGTGACAAATCAAACCAAGAAAAAATGACCAATAGTTTTCCTTACTCACAAAATGCTGATTTCCCTAATCGCTATATTTCCCCTGAAAAATTATTTTCTTACCTACAGAGCAATTACAGCGATTATATAAAAGAGGTCGGAAAATCCAGTTTGGGAAAACCTATCTATATGATGAGTCTGGGAAATGGGAAAATAAAAGTGGCTGCCTGGTCGCAGATGCACGGTAATGAATCTACTGCAACATTAGCAATGCTGGACTTGTTATCTATCTGGGAAAAACATCCGGAACTGAAAGAAAAACTTTTTGGTTTGATTCAGCTAGATTTTATCTTTATGCTGAATCCTGACGGCTCAGAAGCTTGGACTAGAAGAAATGCTTTTGATATTGATATCAACCGAGATTATCTGAGGATGTCCAGCGTAGAGGTAAAAATCCTGAAATCTATTGTTCTTGAAGGAAATTACGATTACGCCTTGAATCTCCACGACCAACGTACGATTTTCACAACTGACGGTAAACATCCGGCAACTTTATCATTTCTGGCGCCTTCGGAAGATGGGGAAAGAACCATTACCGAAAACAGGAAAAAAAGTATGGCGGTAATAGCTGCAATCTACCTGCAGATGAAGCAAATCTTACCAAACAGAATTGCTAAATATACAGATGAATTCTATCCAACATCCAGTGGTGATAACTTTATGAAAGCTGGTGTGACGCCCATTTTATTTGAAGGTGGTTTTTATGAGAATGACCTGAACAGAGAGAAAACTCGAGAATATTACACGCACGCTTTATATTTTGCTTTGAAGGCAATCTCAGTACTTAAAGGCGATACTTACAGCTACGAAACTTATTTTGATATTCCGCAGAACAGAGAAACTCATTTTGATTTGATTTATAGAAATGTCAAGCTTAATACAGAATTTGAATGTATTTTGGATATTGCTGTACAATACAGAGAAATTTTAGATGATGATAAGAATTTGACTTATCAACCATACGTCGTTGAAGTCGGCGATTTGAATCATAAAAAAGGCTGGACAGAAATTGAGTGTACAGATAAGAAATTTGTTTCCGTTAAGAAATTTCCAAAGCTTGATGCTTTAGTAGATTTTAGAATTGAATAATTTTTTAAAATCTAATCGCTGAGAATCTGTTATAAAATTTTTTATTGAAGATAATCTCACACAGAAAATATTAACAACCAAAATCTGAAAGAATTTTGGTTGTTTTTTTGGAAATTGAAATTTATAAAACATTTAATTATCAATTGATTACATAATACGATTTAACATAATATAAATTATAGGACATTCTATAATTATTGAAAAAGGAGAGAATTAACTCTATTTCTTACAATTATTTTGGTATAATATTTTCTAAATCTATTCTATCAAAAAATAAACTATTATGAGAAAATTATTTTTAATTCTTCCAGTAATCCTATTCTTGAATTCCTGTGAAAAAAACGATGGTAAACAAACGCACGTTGAAAATCGAAAACCTGATACGTTGGCTACACCAAATCAAGAAAAAAATGTTATTTCAAAAGCTGAAAATGTTGATTATTGCTACCTAAATATTTTAGCAAAAGATTCGATGTTTTTGACTTATAAAATTACTAATGGCGTTGTTAACGGAAAGCTTAAATACAAGAATTTTGAGAAAGATTCGTCTTCCGGGGATATTACAGGAACGATTTCTGCTGACACATTGAAAGTAAATTATAAGTTTGTTTCTGAAGGTGTTACAAGCGAACGAGAAATCTATTTCTTACAAGACAGCGGTGTTTTGTTGGAAGGAATTGGAAATTATGCAGATAATAATTCTTCGAAACTTGTTTATCAATCCTCAAAAGCAATCAATTATACTAACGGACGAAGGTTGAATCCAGTAGATTGTAAATCAATTAAATAAAATAAAAACAGCAGCCTTAAAAAAGCTGCTGTTCCTAAGAAAATAATATATACTATAAAACTATAGTCTGTATAGAATGTGCTGGTGCAGACAATTTGGAAGATTTTCCTTCTATCCAAAGATTGAAATCTGTATCCACATTACCTTCGTTCATCACAATGACTACCAATTCTCCATTTTCATTCATAAAACTTGTTGACAAAAGGAAATCTTTGTTAGTTGAAGTTCCGATTCTTTGGGCATTTGGTTTTACATATTTTGAAATGTGACCAATGTAGTAATACTCATAAGTGTAGTGCAACTCCCCTGTTCTAGTATCTGCAATTATTGGCGCAAAACATAGATTATTAGCGTGATTCGGACCACCTTTTTCATCCAAGAGAATGTTCCAGTCTGTCCAAGCTGCAGTTCCTTTGTTGAAGTCATTAATCATATTCCTTCCGTAAAGTTCGCCAAGACTTACATCGTAGATTTTATTAAAATCAAATTGTTCTTTGCAACCTTCTGTGAAAATCAGGAATTTATCCGGAAAAGCTCTTTGAGTTTCGGCAAGATTATCAAATAATTGAGATTTGTTATTCCAAGTCTCATACCAGTGATAACCAATTCCGGAAGCATATTTTGACGTTTCAGCATCTTGCAAAGTTGTTGTAGCTCTTTGAAAAATCAAATCTCTATTGTGGTCCCAAATAATCACTTTCTTTTCTTTGTAACCGTTTTTCCAAAGCGTTGGTCCAAGGTTTTCTCTAAGGAATTTCCCCTCTTCATCAGCTGTATAAATACAAGATTCCCAAGTTTGAGTCGCCATTGGCTCGTTCTGAACCGTTAATCCCCAAATCGGAATATTTCTTTTTTCATATTCCTGAATGAATTTAACATAATAATTTGCCCAAACCTGATAATAATTATCCAATAATCTTCCACCTTTCAGCATACTATTATTCGATTTCATCCAAGCTGGCGGACTCCAAGGACTGAAATAAAATCTGAAATCTTTCGGATTGATTTCTTTCTGTGCTAATTTGATTAAAGGAATTTTAAACTTCTCATCGTGTTGTATGTCAAAGGAATTCAGAGAATTATCATTATCTTTTACATAAGTATAATTGTCGCTTGAAAAATCACACGAGTTCATATTGGTTCTCACAACATTATAACCAATTCCCGATTTTCCGTAATAAGCTTCTATGAATTCTTTCTGTTTTTCTTTAGGCAATTTGGCGAAAACCTCAGCAGATGCATCGGTAATTGCACCTCCAATTCCTATCAGTTTTTGATATTTGAAATCCGGGTCAACAAAAACACAAACATCAGTTTCCTTTGGCTGAGGAAAATCCACAAATTTTGCATTCGCTTTGTTGGCAAATTTCTCATTGTTTTTCTGAGAAGTGATGATAACTCTCCCCTCTTTTAAGCCTTTTTTCCAGTAATTCTGAGCATTAATATTAATGATAATACCTGTCATAAAACAAGATATGATTAATCTTTTCATTCTTTGATATTCTAAATAAATAGAATGTTTTTATTAGTTAATTATTTAGTTTATAGATTTTTACGTAATCAATTAAGAATTTTTGAGGATAGATTCCGGAATCTACACCTTCTTTTCCTCCCCAATTTCCACCAACAGCTTGATTAAGAATTAGATAAAATGGCTGGTCAAATGGCCAAGCATCGTAGGTTTTTTCTGTATTGATGTAAGTAAAATATTTTTTGTTATCCACATACATTTCAATTTTCTCAGGCGTCCAATCTGCTCTGTAAACGTGGAAATTTTCTGAAACATCTTTGATGAAAATTGTATCCGTCTTTTGAGTATTGATGATATGATTATACTTTTTGGTATGAACCGAAGCGTGGACAAAACCTTGATTATAACCAACGTGTTCCATAATATCGATTTCTCCATCATCCGGCCATTCTTTGATATTCTCGCTCAACATCCAGATTGCAGGCCAAGTCCCCTTACCTTTTGGTAATTTGGCTCTTACTTCTACACTTCCGTATTTGAAAGGAAAAGTTTCCTTGGTTACCAATTTTGCAGAAGTGTAATCATTCTTTTCCCATTTTTCTTTTCGAGCTTCGATAACGAGTTTTCCATCTTCGATTCTTGCATTTTCTTTTCTGTCCTTAGTATAAAATTGAAGTTCATTATTTCCAAAACCATCACCTCCAGTTTCAAAAGTCCATTTAGACGGATTAATAGAATTTTCATTGAATTCATCCTGAAAAACCAAAACCCGTTTTTCCTTTGCTGTAGAACAAGAGAGTGTGATTGATAATAAAACGATACCAGAAATTGAAATGATGTTTTTCATTATTAATGAATTTCAGATTAAAAAACGAAAGTCGCTACAGACTTAGGTGTTAAAGAAGTCGCTGCACTTTTATTATTATATCTGATATTGAAGTTTTCAGTATTGTTACCTTCATTCAGAACTATAAGTGTGATTTTTCCGCTAGGTGTTACAAATGCTACAGAACTTAAATTTCCTGGTTGTGTAGAAGCAATTCTTTGTGAATTCTGAGGAACAAATTTCGAAGCTTGAGCAATGATATAATAAGCTACATTTTTTGTGAACATTTCACTGGAATTGATTGTAATTGCGCCTTTACATTCTGTGCAACCTCCTTGTGTATGAGGATTGTAAGAAGCGTCGTTAGCAACATTCCATTCTAAGGCAACTTTGCTCCAGTTTCTCATAGAACCGATAATAACATTCTTTGTATGCCAAATCAAATCATCTGAGAATGAAGAATTGGTACCGGTCCATTGCTCTGTAAAATAAAGATTCTTAGTTGGATAAGCCAAATGAACGTTGCTGAGAACACCAATATTTCCTGCATACAAATGGAATGCAGAACCGTCAACATATTTTGCAGTTTCAGCGTCCGCTAAGATATCCATTGGATAATCCGGTTTGTCGCAGTTGTGGTCGTAAAGAATAATTTTGGTATTGATACCAGCATTCTGAAAAGCAGGACCTAAATGATTTTTTATAAATTCGCCTTGCTGTGCAGAAGTCATATACATACTTGGATTGTTACCGGGATGCAAAGGTTCATTTTGAGGTGTAATCGCATCAATGCTAATTCCTTGTGCTTTCATTGCTTGTATATATTTAACAAAATATTGAGCGTAAACTCCGTAATATTGAGGTAAAAGACTTCCTCCAATACTACTTCCATTGTCTTTCATCCAAACCGGTGGTGACCAAGGTGTTGCAATTATTTTGATATTTGGATTGATAGTCAGGATTTTTTTCAGCATATCAATAACTGCTTGGTCTTTGGCTAAAGAAAATTGAGCTAGAGATGTATCAATTTGACCTGTTGGCAAATCATTATAAGAGAAAACTTCTCCATTAAGGTCTGATGCGCCAATACTTAATCTCAAATAACTGACAGCTATAGAATTATCATTATTATTTGAGAAAAGTTGTTGCAACAATTCTTCTTTTTTAGTTGCAGATAATTGATTGATTACCTGAACACTTCCACCTGTTAAAGTATAACCAAAACCATCAATAGTCTGGTATTTTTGTCCGGCATCTACATCTATATTCTGATAATTATTAGACGTATTTTTGAAATAAATATCACTTTGTTTTTGAAGTTTTACAGTTTCGTCTGCTTTTGTTAGCCAGATTGTTGCAGATTTAGGATTCTTCTTTGAAACAGTTTTTTGAGCTGAGCAAAATAAAACTGAAAAAAGCGCTGCAAAAATTGCAGCACTTTTAAGAAAATAATAATTTGATATGTTAAAGAATACCATTAATAATTTGGATTTTGATGCATTGCTGTGTTAGGTAATTCGTTAAATGGAATAGGCATAATTTCATTTTTTCCACTTACGAAACCTTTTGATGCTAATTTAGCTGGAGCATCGCCCCACCTTACGAGATCAAACCAACGATGACCTTCACCCGCTAATTCTCTTCTTCTTTCGTCTTTGATCGCTTGAATAGAAACAGGTACTGAAGCTAATCCAACTCTAGCTCTAACAGCATCTAATAAAGCTTGTGCTCTTGCTCCAGTTGCGCCTAATGCTTCAGCTTCCATTAGATATGTATCTGCTAATCTAATTGCAATATAGTTCTGTCTGAAATTTAATTCGGTTGCCCCAGGCAATGAGCTTCTTAGGTCATTGGTTGGAAGATATTTGTTTAAAAAATAACCTGTATCTGCATAAGCAGGACTATATGTTATTTTCCCATCTGTAACTAATTGTTTAGCATTGAAGACAGTAACATTTAACCTTGGATCTCCTTGCATAAAATTCACAAAATCATTTGTTACAGTATTAAATGCCCAACCCGAATAAATATCTGGTGCATTATTGTTCGCAACATTAGTTTTAGAATAAGACCTAGGGCCTACCATAATGTTTATCGAATTTCCTTCATCTTTTCCTTGGCCCCAGAAACCCCAATCGGAATTTCCTTTATTTGTATGCATCACTTCCAAGATAGACTCGGATAAAAATTTATATTTACCTGGATCATCTTCTGGACCAACTTTGAACAAATCTGCATAATCTTCTACAAGTTTATAACCGTATTGGCTAGTTCCTCCAGCTGCTCCATTTACTTGTGCCAATTGTTCTGCTGCTTGTGGCATTTTCTTATCATAAAGATAAATTTTTCCTAATATGGCTCTTGCGGTTCCCTGAGTAATCCTTCCTCTGTCATTTCCTGTGGCGGTAAGCATTAAATCGGGAATTGCAGAAACAATGTCATTTTCTATTTGGGTGTAAACATCGCTAGGATTTGCTTGCGGAATATTCCAATAATCATCATCAAACTTTATGTAATTTAGTATTAGAGGGATATTTCCAAACATTCTTACTAATTCAAAATAGTATAATGAACGAAGAACTTTTGCTTCTGCAGTGAATCTTGCTTTTAGCTCATCACTCATGTTCGCTCCCGGAACTCTTTCTATTAAAAGATTTGCACGAGCTATACCCTGATAGTAATCTTTCCAATAACTTGAAGGCATAGTATTGGCATTAATCGTGTAATTATTTATTCCTTGAATTCCTGCTCCATCATTAGAATTACCCCCACCAGAATATAAATCATCTGACCCCGCGTTAAAAAATGTTACAGTATTTTCAAACCCACCTGAGTATTTTCTTAAAACATCATAGACAGAAACTAATGCACTAAAAGATTGTTGCTCATTTTGAAAATATAAGTCTGTATTGAATGAACCTAAATTCTGTACATCGTCCAGATAAGCATTATTACATGCAATATTGCTAAAACTTAAACCTGTTAGAAAAGTAATTGCAAGCCCTTTATATAAATATTTTTTATTTTTCATTTTGTTAACGTATTAAAATTGAATGTTAGCACCAATTAAGAAAGTTCTTGCTTGTGGATAATAAGCTCTATCCACACCAATAATATCTTGTTCAGAATTATTTCTACCTGCAATTTCTGGATCATAGCCAGTATACTTTGTTAAAGTAAATACATTTTCTCCTGTGATGTAAAGTCTTACTTTGCTCATTCCAAAACGATTAGTAACATCCTGAGGAATAGTATACCCTATCTGAATAATTTTTAAACGGATATAATCCCCTTTTTGAAGATAATAGTTTGACATCCAGGAATAGTTATGATTTGGATCATCTCTGGTAACTCTTGGAGCATCGTTTGTAGATCCCTCACCAGTCCATCGGTCTAAGATTTTTGTTTGATAATTTGCGTCTAACATATCCAATCTTCTCAAACCTTGGAAAATCTTGTTGCCGGCCTGACCTTGTGCAAACATCATGAAATCAAGATTCTTATAATTCAAGTTTAAGGTTAAACCGAAAGTATATTTTGGAATAGAGTTTCCTAAGTTGACTTTATCGGTGTCATCAATTTTTCCATCACCATTATTGTCTTGCCAAATAAAGTCTCCAGGTTTAGCATTGGGTAATAATAGTTGTCCATTAGCATTCACATAAGAATTAATTTGTGCTTGATTTTGGAAAACTCCGGTATAGGTTTGTCCATAAAAAGAACCATAAGGTTGCCCTACTTCTACTCTAGATATAGGCCCCATAGTTTGAAAAGAAGCTAGATTAAAGTATTCTATATCATCTTCCAATCTTAAAACTTTGTTCTTAATTGTTGCAAAATTTCCATTAACAGATACCCCAAAATCTCCCCAATTCTTTTTATAACCTAATTCAAGTTCCAGCCCCGAATTTTCCATATCTCCAACATTAGACCAAGGTAAATTAGGAACTCCAATATAACCTGGAACATTGATTTGTCTTAAGATATCGGTAGTTTTCTTTTTATACCAGTCTGCAGTGAAAGTAAAATTATTGAATAATTTAAAGTCTGCTGCAATATTAAGTTGGCTAGTTTGTTCCCATTTCAAATTCGGATTTTCTAATGTACTTGGAGCATAACCTATGATTATGTTATTTCCTGAGTTAGTATAATTACTACCAGAAACCATAAAATTTGCAAATCTGAAGTTTTCCATTTCATCATTACCTAGAACTCCATAACCTCCTCTAAATTTTAAAGTATTGATGACTTTATTTTCTGGCCAGAAATTCTCTTTATTTATATTCCACCCCAAAGACATAGATGGAAAGGTTCCCCAATGCTCATTTGTAGCAAATTTTGACGAACCATCTCTACGGATTGTTCCCGTAAATAAATATTTGTCTGCATAGTCATAAATAATCCTACCAAAATAAGATGCTTTACGAGTTTGTATACCATCCCATCCTGTAGCAGTAATATCATCTTGCGGAATATTAAAATTAAATGAAGCATCTTGCCAGTTATCGATTGGTAGATTGGTATAGGTTAAACTTGTACCACCTGATATATTATATCGATAAACTCCTTGTCCTACTAATAAATTAAAATTATGATCTCCCAATTTATTTTGATAGGTCAAAGTATTCTCCATACTCCATTCGAATTTATTTTCGTCAACTTTATTTAAGTTATTGAATGTAGTATTGTTATAGTTAGGACTTAAATAATATTTCGGGGTAAAGGAGCGACTTCCCCAATAAGATTTTTTACCATTTAAACTCGTTTTGAAAGTAAAGTTTTTGAGAAACTTTAATTCTGCAAAAACATTTCCTACAAAATCATCAGACCAACTATAATTTCCTTGCTGTATATAACGGAAAGCTCTCGGGTTTGTCATTTCTTGATTTACATACTGAGAAATTCCGTACGGATTACCATTTGGATCACGAACTATGTATGGATTTGTATAACCACTTGGATCTACCATAGACCAATCTGTAACAACTACTGGCGTTGTTGGATCCAAATTAACCGCAGAAGCCAAAGGTCCTCCGAACTCTTCATTCGCACTAATACCTTGCGATTTAACACGAGTATAGGCAAAGGTTTGTCCCAAGGTTAAGAAATCAGTAACCTTATGTGTTGAATTTATTCTTGCATTGAGTCTTTTGTAATAAGAGATATCGCTCATTACAATACCCGTTTGATCTAAATACCCGAATGAAGTATAGTAGGTAGATTTTTCGTTTCCTCCTGTGATACTTATTTCATGTGAAGATTTTTCTCCAGTTCCAAAAATAGCATCTTGCCAATCTGTTCCTTTTCCAAATTTTGAAGGATTGTCATAACGAATACTCTTACCATCATTCGAAAAAGCTTCATTGATAATTGTTGCATATTCTGTAGCATTTAAAAGATCCAACTTTTTGGAAGCATTCCCAAAACCATAAAATCCATTGTAGGCTAAACTAAGCCTCCCTTTTTTCCCCTTTTTGGTTGTTACAAGAATAACTCCTTTAGCGGCAGAAACTCCATAGATTGCTGATGATGCACCATCTTTTAATACTTCTATGCTTTCAATGTCAGACTGATTAAGCCAACCAATATTGTCCACTATAATACCATCTACAACCCATAATGGACTATTACTTCCGGCTCCAAAACTAGTTATACCTCTTACACGAACGGTGGCAGCAGCTCCCGGCTGTCCGGAATTAGTCACAACGGAAACCCCTGCAGCTCTACCTTGTAATACTTGTTCAGGTTTTCCGGCCGGAATATTTTCTATGTCCGATGCTTTGATACTAGCAATAGCTCCTGTTACATTACTTTTCTTTTGAGTCCCATAACCGATAACTACAACTTCTTCTATCATTTTTTCTTTAGAAGTAGTATCACTTACCCGTTGTTGAGCTGAGTAGTTGGCTGTGAAGTAAAGTACAGCTGCTAACCCAAGACATTTTGAATACTTTAAGTTCATATTTTAATTAATTTTTTGTTAATCTCAAACTGAGACAATAAAAGTATCTTTTTTTTTGATATGACAAAATATTTTTTAATTTTTTTAATATTCCCTTTATTTATAGGATATTTAACAGGGTGATTATTATGGAAAAACTTTATTTTTATTATATTTGGAATCCCCAAAAACACACCTTAGTGTTAATTTAAAGTTAATGAACGTATAAATGAGTGTTAATAAAAACAAAATAAAACTACCTCTTATGCTCAGCTTTTTGATATTTTCAATGCTGCTGAATAGCATGGGAGTTATCATATTGCAATTGTCAAATCAAATCTCTTACAAAGGACTTGGCATTTTAGAGTCTTTCAAAGACATTCCAATGGCAATCGTTTCCTTACTATGTGTTAATTGGATTGCAAAAACGGGAAACAAAAACGCACTTATTTTTGCTTTGGTATTTATAATGATCAGTTCCATTGCCCTTCCTTTGGTTGATGCATTTTGGTTTTTCAAGATTTGGTTAAGCATTGTCGGAGTTGGCTTTGCTATTGCAAAAATTACGGTTTTCAGTATTATTAAAAATAATTTTAAGGACAAACAATTAGCAAGTGCTGTTTCCAGTGTAGACGCATCTTTTATGATCGGGATTTTCTTTGTGAATATAGGTTTTGGAAGTTTGTTAACGAGCGATTATTCACAATATTGGAAGTACGGATTTTGGGTGATTGCTTTGTTAAGTGTAATCAATGTCTTGATGTTACGAAATTCAAACATTGAAGAAGAACCTAGATCTCAATCTGAAAAAAAGTCAGGTGAATGGAAATTTTTCTTGGCCCCAAAGATTCTTTATTTCTTCATCATAGTATTTTTTATGGTTTTTGTAGAACAAAGCTTTAATTCCTGGCTACCTAGTTTTTTTAAGAATAATTTGAAAGTCAATTCGTATTTTGCCTTACAGGCATCAGCCTTTTTGGCTTTATTTTCTTTCATCGGAAGATTAGCAACAAGCCGATTAATACTTAGATTTCATTGGTTCAAGTTTGTCTTGATTTGTCTTTTTTTTGTTTTTTCAATATTGATTTCCTGTCAAGTTTTAATATATTATTTTTATAAAGATTTAAAGTTTTTATTGATATTTATAATGCCGATGATTGGATTATTTTTATCACCACTTTTTCCTCTCTACAACTCAGAAATATTAAACAAAGTTCCGAAAGAAAAAACACATCTTCTGGTATCAATAGTTGTGATATGTTCATCCTTAGGAAGCTCTGTTGGATCTTTATATATGGCTGGCATTTTTCATAAAAATGTGAGTAATTTTTATCCTTTATTTATTTTATTACCATTATTAATTATATTTGGACTCACATTTTTTCTAAATAAAACTCCAATAACCTATGACCGAAATCAACAAGAATAAACAGAATCTTAGAGAACTAATTGATACCAATGACTTTGTGGAACACGTTTCTGTGGACTGCGTTATCTTTGGGTTTCATAAGGATACGCTCAAAGTTTTGTTGCTGAAATATCACAATTTGGATCTTTGGGCTGTTCCTGGAGGATTTATTTTCAATGATGAGAACTTGAATGATGCAGCAGCAAGAACTTTGTATGAGAGAACCCATCTTTCAGATGTATTTTTGGAGCAATTTTATACATTCGGGGATATTAAAAGAACAGAGAATAATACTCATCAAAAACTTCTTGAAAATAAAAATATAGAAGTTGATAAAAACCACTGGATTTATCAGCGTTTTATCTCTGTAGGATATTGTGCGTTAATAGATTACACGTTAACTTACACTTTTCCAGACTCCTTCAACGAAGTCTGCCAATGGTTCAATGTAAATGAATTACCGAATATGGCTTTTGACCATAAAGAAATGATAGAAAAAGGCCTACTCTATCTCAGAAAAAACATTGATTATCAGGTGATGGGAAGCAATCTTCTTCCGGATAAATTCACGATGAAAGAGCTTCAACATCTTTATGAAGCCATTCTTGGTGAACCTTTGAGAAGAAACAATTTTCAAAGAAAAATATTGAGTATGAATATCTTAGAAAGATTGGAAAAACATTTTACAGGTTCGGCGAACAAAGCGCCTTATTTATATCGATTTTTGGAAGGTTCTGAAATTAAAAAATCGGATTTTGATAAATAATTTAACTGATTTCAAATAAAAAACCAGCTTAATGACAAGCTGGTTTTGTTTTATATTAAAGATTCAATTTTATCTGTCATTTTTTCCATCAACTACGATTCTGTCTGGTCTGTTAGCCAGTTCCCAAGCTGTGGTGAAAACCAATTGCGTTCTTTTTTGCAACAATGGATAATCGATTCTATCAGGAGTATCAGTCGGTTTGTGATAATCTTCGTGAATTCCGTCAAAGAAAAATGCTACCGGAATATTATGCTTTGCAAAGTTGTAATGGTCTGATCTGTAATATAATCTTTGAGGATCTTTTGGATCGTCATATTTATAATTAAGTTCAAGCTTTACAGTTTTATCATTTGCAGCAACGTTGATTTTTTTAAGATCAGAACTCAACATCTCTGAACCAATTACATAAACATATTGTTTTCCTCTGTTTTCCGGATCATCACGTCCGATCATATCAATATTAAGGTCTGCAACAGTATTCACCAAAGGAAAAACAGGATTGTCAGAATAATATTCGGAACCGAAAAGTCCATGTTCTTCGCCAGTTACGTGCAAGAAAAGGATGGAACGTTTTGGTCCATAGCCTTTTTTCTTGGCTTCTTGGAAAGCCTGCGCAATTTCCATAACAGCTACAGTTCCACTTCCATCATCGTCAGCACCGTTATAGATTTCGCCTTTTTTCATTCCAACATGATCGTAATGTGCAGAAACTACAATGATTTCATCTGGTTTCTCAGAACCTTCTATGAAAGCCAAAATATTTTCAGAATCCGGAAGAGCTTCGCCATATTTTTTCATAGCTTCGGACGGAACTTTTTGATAATAAGAACCTAAACTTGGAGGGAATCCAATTCCGTTCTTTTTGTATTGTTCAATCATATATTCGCCTGCTTTTTTCTGACCAGCACTTCCAGTATCTCTACCTTCCATTTTGTCATCGGCAATTACATAAAGATTGGTTTTCAGTTCCTCCAAAGTAATACTGTTATAGGCATCTTTGAAACCTTTTCCTTCGTAAGAAAAGTTCTTTGTAGAAGCACAACTATTAAGAAGTGCAATGCCTATCAAAAAACCGTATAGTTTTATATTTTTCATAGATTAAATTTAATATTAAGTCGAAGTAATGAAATGATTGTTACAAAGACTTTTCAAACTTCTTAATTTTAATTTCAGTAATGATAATTAGAATTACAGCAAACAAAATCAATGTTATCAAACCCGATAAATTAATGACTTCTTCATCTATATCAAAAATAGTTTCAAAAATCCCAATTGATAATATCACAAAACCACCAATCATCATCAACTTTGCAGAAAATTTTTGAGCAAAATTCCAGTTGTCTATACTTTTTCATAGACCTTGGCGTTCTGTAACCGTATAAACTGTTAATTTTTTTAGGCGGAAAAATCAACATAATCAATCCTGCTATGATAAAAATAGCACCAATTAAATTCGGAATCAACATTAATTTTTCCATTTTAATTTATCGTAAAAACACTTAAGAGTCACTTTAGATTAGATAAAGATTTAATAAATTAAGTTCACTAAAGTTGAAAATCTTCGATTTTAAAAACTTACGTGCTCTTATCTGACTATACAAACTTAAGTGTTAAAAATTATATTTTTTCCCCGAAACTCAAGAGTGTTCCATTTGGGTCAAGTAGAGAAAATTCTTTCATTCCCCAAGGTTTTGTCTCGAGGTTTCCGTTGGGGTGGATTTCGATATTTTTGGCCTTAACTTGTTGGAAGAACTTATCAATATTATTTGAAATCTTGAGATAAAGCATAAAATCGGATTTCGAAGGAACCAATTCCTTGAACTCAAAAAAATGCAACTCCGAATTATTGTAGGTCGCAATCAGATAATTATCGTAATCCGCAACAAACTCGAATCCCAGATTCTTATAATAATCAATTGTTTTTCCTTTGTCAATAAAAGGAATTTTTGGAATTATCTGTGAAATCATAATTTTAAAATTTTAAGCTAATTCATCATTCCATTCTCTGATAGTCACTTTGGCAATCAAACCTTCCTGTACAAAAGGGTCGCCATTCACAAAAGCTTCTGCAGCTTCTTTGTCCACAAAAATGGCCATTGCTCCTTCTCCGGGATTACCAAAAGCACCAGTTCCCAAAACTTTTCCCGACTTGATAAACTCTGCCTCGAATTCTTCGTGGCGAGGAAAAACCTCCATAAACTCGTCCATTGTTTTGTCTGTTGCGTGTTCGTAAAAAATTACTGCTTTCATATTTGTTTGCTTTTAATTTTGTTAAGTTATTGCTTTTTTATTATTTAGATAAATATAAAATAGCCAAATTAAAATTAATAATTCTAAAGGTATTAAATATAAAATCATTTCAACTGAATTATAAAAGCATATAATTCCAAAAGACCAAACTAAAAATGAAATCAATGAAAAGTAAAAAGCTTTTTTTAATTTATGTCTTCGAAAAAAATAAAACTTACTTAAGATTAAAAACAGCGAAGTAATAATAAATAATGGCATAAATACTATAAAAAGTAAACCTCCATTACAAGAACCTCCTGCTTTTGAAATCTCAAAAATTCCAAAAATTGTAATTAAATAGATTATTCCAAAAATTATCTTAAATAACATTTTATTCATTTATATTTCTAATACGTTTCCAACTAATTATAACCTACTTCAACTTCCAAAAGCAAAGGAACTTTCGTTTCAAAAGCAAGATTCCATTTCTTTTTTGAGTAGATTCTTTAAGCTTTCAATAGAGAATCTTATTAATGCTTGCTCCTTATATACAATTCTATATTTTGCAAATAAATAGTTTCTTTTGGTTGTTTTGTTTTTACCGGAATAATTTGCATTGCATTTTTAAACTTCACTTTTACTAAAAACTCCTGAAGCGGAATATTAGGAAAATGAAAATTACCATTTTCTTCAGTCATCGTTTTAAATTCCGTTGCGGTAGAATCTGTTTTTAAAATGTAAACATGCGCTCCTACAACAGACTCCCTAGAATTAACTTCTTCTACACTACCTTTTAATTGAATTTGAGCATTAAAAAAAAATACTCCTGAAATCAATAAACTGATACTAATGATTTTCTTTAACATAAGATTTTATTTTTGATTCGTCAAAACTAAAATCATATCCCTAAAAGGTAGTTTAGAATGATAATTCCGAAGTTCAGAATTATAAATTCAAACTACAGAAAACAGTTAACTTATTATAGTTCTGTACAATAATGGCGTAGTTTGTTTCACTTTTTTAAACGTCGTAAAAAAGGTAGATTTGGAATTAAATCCTACTTCGTACCCAATTTCTTCAATTTTTAAATGTGAATCAGTCAAGATTTTTTCACAGGCTTTTTCAATTCGGAATTCATTGATATAATTATTGAAACTTTTACCTAAATTATCATTCAATAACTGAGAAAGTTGGTGCGAAGAAATTTTCATTCTAGAAGCAAGGTCATTTATTTTTAGGTTAGGATTTTTATACAATTCTTCTTTGTAAACAAGATTGTAAAGTTTATCCAGCCATTCATTAGCATATTCTTCGGAGATTTTTCTGTTCGCATACTTATCTTTTTCCGTAGTTTCTACAACAGTTTTATCTTTTTTAGGAAAAAACAAGAAAAAATTGAGGTATAAAAAAAGTGTAAACAAAATACTCCCAGAAATGTAAAATGGTCGAGAATTCGTAATAAAGGCATAAAAATAAGTTCCGCAAACGACAACAGTACAGAAAAATACCGGAAGCAAAAGTCTATCTGAAATTATTTCTTTTCGTTTTCTATATAAAACAAAAAACGTAATGATAGAAATAAAAATCGTACTAAACCAAAAGATAAAAATATACTTTATCACATATTTTCTCCATATTTCAATATTCTGTGAATACGAAAATAATAACCCGAAAGCAATAATAAATCCTAGTAAAATGAATAAAAAAGTCTTCCATTTTCCCAAAATTCTTGTTGAGAAATAGCAAGACAAAATGTAGATAAAAAAAGCAGGTCCAATCATGAAACAAGCCATTAAACCGATTTGAACAAAAGTTAAGTCTAATGAATTGTTAAAATAAATCCCTACAGATTTCAATAATCGAAGCGTTATCATAATCATGAAAAAACCTAGAAAAAAACGGGAAGGAGTTTTCCTCTGTTCTTTATTAAACATAAAGTACAACGCCAAAATAATCCCATTAAAAACTCCAAGAGTGCTGAAGAAAAAGACTATTAGCTCATTAAAATCCATAAAATTTCAATATAAAATTTTCTTATTAGAAAACATATTCACTTGCTTATATTTTTTAATGCGCTTCCAACCAATTATCACCTACTCCAACTTCCACTAACAAAGGAACTTCTGTTTCAAAAGCAGATTCCATTTCTTTTTTAATAAGAGCTGTTGCGGTTTCAATCTCGTCAATCGGAGCTTCGAAAAGCAATTCATCATGAACCTGCAAAAGCATTTTGGTTTTCAGTTTTTGAGTTTCCAATTCGTTTTCTATTTTTATCATTGCCAATTTGATAATATCGGCGGCACTTCCTTGGATTGGTGCATTCACGGCGTTTCTTTCAGCATGAGCCTTAACAACAAAATTGCTGGAATTAATATCTTTCAAATGACGTCTTCTTCCGAGAATGGTTTCTACATAACCTAAATCTTGGGCTTTTTTCACTTGCTCGGCCATATATTCTTTCAAGCGCGGATAAGTCTCGTAATAAGAATCAATCATTTTCTTAGCTTCCGATCTGGAAAGTCCGGTTTGTTCCGCTAGAGCAAAAGCACCTTGTCCATAAATGATTCCAAAATTCACTGTTTTTGCCTGACTTCTTTGCGTTTTTGAAACTTCATTTAAATCAATACCAAACAATTTCGCGGCAGTCGAAGCGTGAATATCTTCTCCGTTTTGGAACGCTTTTATCATATTTTGTTCACCGGAAACCTCAGCAATCAATCTTAATTCGATTTGAGAATAATCGGCAGAAATGATTTTCTTTCCTTCGTCAGCGACAAAAGCACCACGAATTTGTTGTCCTCTCAATGTTCGGATTGGAATATTTTGAAGATTTGGATTTACACTTGCCAAACGTCCTGTTGCAGCAACAGTTTGGGCAAAAGTCGTATGAACACGGTTATCTTTTTTATCAATCTGACCTGGCAAAGCATCAACATAAGTTGATTTCAGTTTTTGCAAAGTCCTGTATTCCAGAATCGAAGTGATAATTTCGTGTTTTGAAGACAGTTTTTGAAGAACATCTTCCGATGTTGCGTATTGTCCGGTTTTGGTTTTTTTAGCTTTCGGATCTAATTGCATTTTATCGAAAAGAATCTCTCCCAATTGTTTTGGCGAATTCATATTAAACTCTTCTCCAGACAATTCGAAAATTTTTGATTCTAATAATCTCAAATCATTTTCTAAATCAATGCTTTCCTTTGCCAGCCAATTGTTATCAAGCTTCACACCGGTCAATTCTATTTTGGCTAGAACTTTCATCAATGGCATTTCGACTTTGTAGAACAATTCCTCCAAGTTTTCTTTGGCTAATTGAGGTGCAAATAATTCATATAATTGAAATGTAACATCTGCATCTTCCGCTGCATAATTGGTTTGAGTTGGGATATCAACTTCACGAAGCGTCAATTGATTTTTCCCTTTTTTGCCTATCAAACTCTCTATAGAAACAGGTTTGTAATCCAAGTACATTTCTGAAAGATAATCCATTCCGTGTCGTCCGTCAGGATTCAAAAGATAATGTGCAATCATTGTGTCAAAAATTTTTCCTTCGACATCAATATTGTAATTCTGAAGAACTTTGTAATCGTATTTCAGATTATGAGCGATTTTCAGAACATTTAGGTCTTCAAAAAACGGACGAAAAATCTCAACCGTTTCCTGTGCTTCTTCCTGATTTTCAGAAATCGGAATATAATAAGCCAAGCCTTTTTTATAGGAGAAACTCATTCCAATCAGTTCAGCTTCTAACTCGTTAAGCGAAGTTGTTTCTGTATCAAAACAAACCGCTTTTTGTTTTAGAAGATTGGCTAAAAGTATTTTTTGCGCTTTTGGATTATCAATGAATTGATAAATGTGGTCATTTTCTGTGATTGTAGATTTGGTTGTAGTCGCTTGCTCTAATTGTTCGAAGCTGGCGAACAAATCCATTGTTCCATTTTTATGAATTGCAGATTCTTTCGGTTTTTCTGTCTTATTATCGTCGTTGTCTTGAAGTTCTTCTACATACTCTTTATTCGAAAATGCACGATAAAGATTTTCATATAATCTTCGGAATTCCAATTCATCAAAAATTTCTTTTACTTTTTCGAAATCTGGAACTTCGAGGTCATATTGTTCTTCAACAAATTCAATTGGAGCATCACAAAGTATTGTTGCTAACTTTTTGGATAACAAACCTCTTTCTGCGCTTGCTTCAACTTTCTCTTTAAGTTTACCCTTCAATGTATGCGTATTAGCTAAAAGATTTTCCATCGACCCAAATTCCTGAATAAACTTCTTAGCTGTTTTCTCTCCAACACCTTCCAATCCAGGGATATTGTCCACAGCATCACCCATCATTCCCAGATAATCGATGATTTGTTTTGGATCATCAATTTCATATTTAGCTTTGACTTCTTCAACACCAAAGATTTCTATGTCTCCACCTTTTGAGCTAGGTTTGTACATCTTGATTTTATCAGTAACGAGCTGTGCAAAATCTTTGTCTGGCGTTACCATAAAAACATTGTAACCTTGTTTTTCCGCTTTGCAGGCAATTGTTCCAATGACGTCATCAGCTTCATAACCTTCGACTCCCAAAATCGGAATGTGCATTGCTTCCAAAATATTATTAATATAAGGTTTTGCCAAAAGAATTGGTTCGGGAGTTTCCAGACGATTGGCTTTGTATTCTGCATAATCATTATGACGAACATTGGTTCTTCCTACATCAAAAACCACTGCCAAATGAGTTGGACGGTCTCTTTTAATCAATTCTATCAAAGAATTGGTAAATCCAAAAATGGCAGAAGTGTTCAATCCTTTTGTAGAAATTCTGGGATTCTTGATGAATGCAAAATACCCACGGAAAATCATAGCGTAGGCATCAATAAGGTATAATCTTTTGTCTGTAGAAGTCATAGAAACAAAAGTAATAATTTGTAATCTATTTCGATTAAGAATGTATTTAAAAAATTAAAAATCTCTTTGTTAAAAAATCTTAAATTTTTATTACAAATAAGGAAATTTGGTTGTATTTTTGCTGCATCAATACAATGAAGAAAAACTATCCTTTTTATTCTGTTTTTATTATCTGTTTCTTTGTTTCCTGTGCTAATTATGGAGACAGTCTTCTTTATTTCAACAAGGATGCAAAGATTAATGGGATAAAAACAGTTCTTTATTTCGAACCAGAAGTTTTTCCGGATATTACAGAGATCAAAGATCCTACATTTTCAGCTTTCTACAATGCAACATCTGATAAGATGAAATCTATCGGAAGTGTAAAATATCTTCAAGTAAACACCACGATTCCTTTTGATGAAGTGGATGAAAAGGCAATTAAAGAACTTTGCAAAAACAACAATGCTGATGTTGCAATTATTCCTAAAGTGAAGTACTTCAAAGTAGGATTTGGAAAGTATGTGTTTTCTAATCAAGTTGTTGTGAGTTTGAAATTGTATGACTCACATGGAAATTTTGTAATGGAGACTTCTTATGACACCTATAGAGGAAACGGCAGATTGTTGGGAAGTGCTGAAAACTCAGTCATTATCGGGACAAAAGGCGCCATCAGAAAAATGGAGAAAGAACTACGGAATAGACAAGTCATCACAAGAAAAGCATCCTAATTTTAAGTAATGTTAATACTTTTTTCCTAAAGATTTTAATACTTTTGCAATGCAAAAATTTAAGGTATCGAGAATCAAGAAATCATATTAAATCCAGCTGACGTAGCAGAATCATTGAGCAAACTGCCCGTGAAAGAACGTCTGTTGCAATTTCTGAAGTTACCTAAATCTGAAAAAGCAGATGTTTTCTCCCACTTAGATCCTGATTTTCAAGAAGAAACGATAAGAAGTATTGCAAGCCACGAAGTTTCTGATATCTTGAACGAAATGTCGCCTGATGACAGAACGCAACTTTTCGAAGACTTTCCCGATGAATTAATTAAATCATCTATCAACCTTCTGAATCCACAAGAACGCAGAGTTGCACTGAAACTTTTGGGTTATGAAGCTGACTCAATTGCAAGATTGATGACGCCTTATTATGTTCAAATCCGAAAAGAATGGACTGTAAAAAGATGTTTTCAGCAAATCAAGAAAGTTGGAAAAAAAGTGGAAACGCTAAATTTCTTATATGTTGTAGATGAGAAAAATATTCTGATCGATGATATTACCATCGGTTCTCTCCTATTAGCAGATGAAGATCAATTGATTTCGGAGCTTTCAGATAACCATTTCGTAGCAATTACAACCACAACTTCCAAAGAAGATGCTGTTCCTTATTTTGAGAAATATGACAGAAGTGCATTACCCATCATTACAGAAAATGGTGTTTTGGTGGGAATTGTAACGATAGATGATATCTTAGATCAAATTGAATCTCAAAATACGGAAGATATCCAGAAATTTGGAGGTTTGGATGCATTGGATCTTCCTTACACCCAGACTTCAGTTTTCGAAATGGTCAAAAAACGTGGATTTTGGTTGGTCGTTCTTTTCTTTTCCGAAATGTTGACGGCTTCTGCAATGGGACATTTTGAGGATGAAATACAGAAAGCGGTTGTGTTAGCATTATTTGTTCCATTGATTATTTCGAGTGGTGGAAATACTGGCTCACAAGCGGCAACATTGATAATCAGAGCAATGGCACTTCAAGAAATCGGTTTGAAAGACTGGTGGTATGTAATGAAGAAAGAGATATTCACGGGTATTTTCTTAGGAAGTATCTTGGGAATTATCGGATTTATGCGAATTGCTTTTTGGCAGCAGATTGGACTTTTCAATTATGGGGAACATTGGACTTTTGTAGGACTAAGCATCGGTGTTTCTTTGATGCTAATAGTACTTTGGGGAACAATATCTGGTTCCATGGTTCCATTTGTACTGAAAAAACTAAAACTCGATCCAGCTACTTCTTCTGCTCCTTTTGTTGCAACATTGGTTGACGTCACAGGATTGATTATCTATTTTTCTGTTGCCGGATTGTTTCTTACTGGGAAACTTCTTTAATTTTTTTTGATTTTGCCCATTTATAATCATTGACAAATCCTCGATGATTGCGAAGCGCGCCCCGACCTGAGTGGAGCTCTTTTTCTTGAAAAGAAAAAAGCGGGAACGGAGGGCGGATAAAGGCGCCCAAATCTATTAAAATAAAAAAACCTTCTTATTCAGAAGGTTTATATGTTCAGAAAATAGAATTCTATTTTGAATAGTTGTCGTTGTAATCTTTTTGAGAAGCTATGATTACTTTTCTTGCATGATCAGCACCATAAACCAAGTCAATTTTAACTTTAGCTGGTTCTGTCGGTAAATTTTTGTAACTCAAGAAATAGTGCAGCAAACGATTGATTTCTGCTTTTGGCAATTCAGAAATATCTCTGATATGACCATAAACTTGATCTTCTACCAAAACAGCTATGATCTTATCATCAGCTTCTCCTTTATCAATCATTTGGAAACCTCCGATTGGAATTGCTTCTAAAAGAATGTTACCGGAAGTGAAATTGTGCGAGCTAAGAACACAAATATCCAAAGGATCATGATCACCTTCTGTAACATCTGTAGCGCCTGTTGCAACAGCTAGATTCTTAACTTCCTCTTCACAATATGTTCTTGGAACAAAACCGTACATTGCCGGGATAATATTTGAGAACTTCTGTGGACGATCTACTTTCAGATAGCCACTTTCTTTATCTACTTCATATTTTATAGTGTCTGTAGGAACAATTTCTACAAAGACATTGACAACTTCCGGAGATTTTTCTCCAGCAGAAATCCCATGCCAAGGATGCGCTTTAAAACTAGGAATCATGTTTATTTATATTATTTTGTTAAGTTCTTTTCTAAGATTCTCAATCGTATCTGAGATATAATCTTCTGAGTTGACGTAACTCATTAGAAAAATGGTTTTGAAATCCTCCAATCTTGAGTTTTCGTTCAGTTCTTCATAAGTTTTGTGAAGTAATTGGAGAACATTATTTTTACTTGTCAGGATGTCTTGCCAAGACGATCGTGAAATATATAACTGTTGAGAAGAATTATATTCAAACTCCTCGTTGATATTTTTTTCTGTAAGGAAAACAAACTCGTGCGGTTGAAGATCTCTATCGAATTTCATCACAAGGTTTGACGGTTTCAGACGTTCCAGAAACAGAGTCATTCTTTCCAGAGCCTGTAATTTTATTTCACTATTAGATTTGGTTGCCAAGAAATTAATTTCCTGTTTTTTGAGTCTGACAAAACTGTTCACGAATTGTTTCGCAAAAACCAAGAAAGGCAATGCGATGATAACTGCAACAGCGTAAGGTAAATAATCTGAATCAAACATATCTGAAATCGGTTTGCAAAACTAAGACTTTTTGAATTAAAAAAGAATTTTTAATTAAGAAACAACATTTTCTTAATAATCTGTTTCAATAGGTCTTTTTTACTGACCTGAATACAAGGATAAGGTCTCAGTTCTGGACGAAATCCTCGGAAGAACTCTTCTATAGCGGGAATCTCACTGCCTTCAAAATCAAAGATCTTGGTTTCTATATTCTCAGAAATCACTTTATCTATCAAATAAGATGACCCGCTAAGCTTGACAAATTCCCGATCATTATATGTTCCCAATAAAGCTAAAGAATAATCTTCTCTATAAATAGCAATCATGTTGATCAATTTTTGATGATAGAAAAATCCATAGAAATCTAATTTGTCATTTAAGAAAAATTTTGAGAGAAGGTGGATGAAATCTTCCATGTCTTTCGCATCTGCACCTAAACCTGTACTTCGGATAAATTCTTTAATTAATTGTAAATCAAAATTTTTAATGACTTCTGAATTGTCTAAAACTTCTTGGTCAAGTCTCAGTTTTCTTTTTCTTTTTGGAGAATATTTTTGCCTTACGGTTTCATATTTATCGGGGAATATTAGAAAATTGTTTCTTGTTTTCAATGGTTCTGAGAAAGAATTGATATCATTGAAAGTATAATATCTAATAGCATAATTCTTGATCAAATATCTATAGAATTGATCATTGATTTCTGATACATCGGTTTTAGAGAAAATGCCTAATTGTTGACAAAGTTTTGGATTATGGACAATTTTAATTCCCTGTTTTTTCACAAATGGAACTGGCATCACAGCTTCATAATCTTTATAAACCAATAATTCCCAATTTTTATCTGCACTAATGTCTAAAAAAACACGTTCCGCATAGAATTTTTTCTGAATAGAATTTTCTATACATCGGTCATATTTATCAAAATCAATTTCTTGATATTTAAGTCGCTTTATCATTATAAAATCCCTTCTTCTTTGAAACTGTAAAATTTGTTTTGTGCAATGATGATATGGTCAAGTAATTCGATTTCTAACAATTTTCCAGCTTCGTTTATTTTTTTTGTGATATTAATATCTTCCTGACTTGGTTTTAAACTTCCTGCAGGATGATTGTGAGCTACAATGATTCTTGTTGAGAAGTGTTCTAAGGCCATTTTAAAAATTACTCTTACATCTGCAACAGAACTTGCAATTCCGCCTCGGAAAAGACAGGTTTTGTACAAGATTTTGTTCTGATGATTCAGAAAAACTGCCCAGAATTCTTCTGTTGACAAATCTGACAAATGTGGCTGTAAAATCTCAAAAATATCTTTACTGCTTGAGATTTGTTGTCTTTCAAGAACTTCCTGCTGAGATTTTCTGTTCCCGATTTCCAATGCTGTTGCAATAGAAATAGCTTTTGCCTCGCCTACTCCTTTGAATTTCATTAAGTCTTTTATAGAAAGCTGACTCAATCTGTGCCAATTATTTTCCACCGAATTCAGAATTCTTCTTGCCAATTCCACAGCAGATTCTTCCCTATTTCCACTTCCCATGATGATGGCCAACAGTTCCGAATCCGAAACTGCACCTTTTCCTTTCAACAGAAATTTTTCTCTTGGGCGGTCGTCTTCCGCAAGGGATTTGATACTCATCAGTTATAAGCGTAAAGAATTATTTTTTTATTCGATTTATCAATATGCTGTTCCAAAATCTTAAAGAAATTATCAGAAACCATCGGACATCCCCAACTTAGGCAGATTTCATCTTTTTGTTCTGTATCCGGAACGCAATCTAGCCTGTGGAGAACAATCGCTCGATTTCTTGCATTGTTATTGGTTTCATCTAATCCGTCCAATCTGTAAGACAACCCAAATTGACCTTTATATTTTTCTGAAATTGCATACTTTCCAAGAGATGAACAACGGGAATTATTTTGATTACTGAATTTCAATTGCTCTTTTTGTTTTCCAGCTTCCGAGCCAGAACCGTGTGCAACCAAAGCTTTTTGAAGAACTTTTCCGGTTTTTAAATCAATAACAAAGAATCGGAATTGTGAAGACGGAATTGAGAAATCAATTAAAAAAGCTTTATCCTGATTATAATCTATATCTTTTATAAATGTCTTTAAATCTGATATTTTTTGAGAAAGATTATTTTCTGATTTTACTGATGCAAATGATTGATTTTCCTGAGATTTGACTTCGCAGGAAATTAAGAAAATCGAGAAAATAAAAAATAGAAATGATTTCATTTGTGTTTTTTTATTTGAACGAAAAATTCAATAAATGATACAATCAAATATTATTTATCATTCATCAATCATAAATTAGAGACAATCTGTCCGTCTTTCATAACCAATTTTCTATCCGTACTTTCCGCTAAAACAGGATTGTGTGTTACAATAACAAAGGTCTGCTGATACTTATCTCTCAAATCAAAAAACAATTGATGAAGCGCATCTGCATTTTTGGAATCGAGGTTTCCTGTTGGCTCATCGGCAAAAATAATCTTTGGAGAATTAATTAATGCTCTGGCAACGGCAACTCTTTGCGCTTCTCCTCCGGACAATTCAGAAGGTTTATGATGCAATCGGCTTGCAATATTAAGGTCTTCAAATAATGAATGTGCTTTTTCAATCACTTCTTTTTCAGCAATTCCACCGATTCTGGAAGGCAACAAAACATTTTCCAAAGCCGTGAATTCTGGTAAAAGCTGATGATTTTGAAAAACAAAGCCAATATTTCTATTTCGGAATTTGGATAATTCTTTGTCTTTCATTTTCAGATAAGAATTACCGTCCAAAGTTATTTCAGTTCCGTATTTGTCAATATCAGAAGGATTATCCAGTGTTCCCAAAATCTGAAGTAAGGTAGATTTTCCAGCTCCGGATTCTCCAACAATAGAAACCACTTCACTTGGTTTTATATGAATATCAACACCTTTTAGAACTTCCAGAGTTCCGTAAGATTTGTGTATGTTTTTTGCTCGAATCATAGTTTTCTTTATTTTCAAAACACTTAAGTCACTTTAGAAAAAGTTATGAATTTTAATGCTAAGTTCACTTTAGATAAAATCTTTGATTTTCAAACTTAATTGAACTTGGACAACTCTATTTAAAACTTAAGTGTTAAATTTTAAATTTAAATCTTGGTCAATTTAGCAAATTTCAAGATAAGGTTTTTCTCGCCTTCGTTGGCAAAAATTACTTTGGCTTTGATATTTTGAGGGTCTGTTCCGTCCAAGAATTCCACTTTTCCCACTCCAAAACGGTCGTGTCTTACCATATCTCCTACTTCGATGTCTTGGGAAGATTGTCCTGCCGGATTAATGATTCTTGCCGTAGCGACAGGTTTCAGCTGTTTTTTTGGAGGAGGGACATTGGTGTTTCTTTCCAACGTTTTTTTCTCCTCTTTCTTTTTATAGAATCGAGGTTCTGAAGGTGTTTCGTCAAAAATACTAGAATCGAGTCCGGAACGATTAATGAATTTCAGTTCTGTGACAGGATTTATCATCTCGACATATTTTGAATCAATTTCACTTAAAAACCTTGATGGTTCCGCATCGGTGATTTTTCCCCATTGAAATCGGGAAACGGCATAACTGAAGAATACTTGTTTCTCAGCTCTGGTCAATGCTACATAAAACAAACGTCTTTCCTCTTCCAGGTCTTCTCTTGTAGCAGAACTCATAAAGCTTGGAAAAAGATTTTCCTCGAGTCCCACCAAATGAACTATTGGAAACTCCAAACCTTTGGACAAGTGAATGGTCATTAATGAAACTTTGTTCGTATCATCATCTTTATCCGTTTGAGTATCGGCGGAAAGTGCGATATTCTCCATAAAGTTGGACAAACTCGGGTCGCCATCTTCAATCTGAATTTGTTCATCAATGAAACCTTGCATCGAGTTCAGTAATTCCTGAATGTTTTCTACTCTGGAGATTCCCTCCGG
This sequence comes from uncultured Weeksellaceae bacterium, assembly GCA_963530025.1. Lineage (GTDB taxonomy): Bacteria > Bacteroidota > Bacteroidia > Flavobacteriales > Weeksellaceae > Epilithonimonas. The sequence goes on along the minus strand of CAUSBY010000006.1, from coordinate 57,955 downwards.
CGTTTGGTCTTCTTTCAGAAACTTAATCAAACCACTTCGTTTAGCTACTTCCATTGCGACATCGTAAACATTATCGGTTTTCAACATTACCTGGAAGGCTTTTATCATTGCCCAAAAGTCGCCTAATTTGGTTATGATTCCATTATTAAGTCCTAATTGTGGTGCATAAAAACCCAGATTATCAAGGACTTGAGAAACTGATAGATTGCGAAAATCTGCAAAAACAACCAGTTTATTTTGAGTGGTTTCACCAATTCCTCTTGCAGGATAATTGATGATTCTGGACAAAGCTTCGGAATCATTTTCATTAACCAAAATCCTCAAATAAGCGAGCAAATCTTTAACCTCTTTCCTTTGGTAGAATGACAATCCACCATAAACCTTGTATGGAATATTCTTTTTTCTAAGTGCATCTTCAAACGCCCTAGTTTGGGAGTTGGTTCTGTAAAGAATTGCAAAATCCGAAAAATGACGTTGTTGTGTGTTATGTAATTCGAAGATATTGGCAGAAACGAAATTGGCTTCGTCTGCATCGGAAAGACTTCGGTAAATTTTTATTTTTTCTCCAACTTCATTCTCACTGAAAACATTTTTCTTGAATTGTTGTAAGTTTTTAGAAATCACAACATTCGCTGCGTCTACAATGTTTTGAGTTGAGCGATAATTCTGTTCCAAAGAAACTGTAACCGCATCAGGATAATCTTTTTTGAAATTCAGAATGTTATAAATATTCGCTCCACGGAAAGAGTAAATTGACTGCGCATCATCTCCAACGACACAGATATTTTCAAACTTCGAAGCTAAAGCTTTGACAATCAAATATTGAGAATGGTTTGTATCCTGATACTCATCCACCAAGATATATCGGAATCTATCTTGATATTTAGCTAAAACTTCAGGAAATCGAGTTAATAATTCATTGGTTTTCAATAACAGATCATCAAAATCCATTGCCCCGTTTTTGAAACAAGCTTCCACATATTTTCTGTAAACTTCTCCCATATGTCTCATATTAGCTCTTTCATCAGCTTCCATTAATTCAGGATTATTGAAATAGGCATTAACAGTGATGAGATTATTTTTATACTGGGAAATTCTGGACATTACTTTTTTCGCCTTGTAGATTTCCGCGTCTATACCTAAATCCTTGATGACTTTTTTCAGGACATTGAGAGCGTCTTGCGTATCATAAATCGTAAAATTGGACGGATAACCAAGATAATGCCCTTCGATTCTCAGAATCCTCGCAAAAACCGAGTGAAAAGTTCCCATCCAAAGTGAACGCGCATTGCTGTCTCCTACTAGTTTTGCGATACGTTCTTTCATTTCCTTCGCCGCTTTGTTGGTAAAGGTCAAAGCCAAGATATTGAAAGGGTCAATCCCATTGGTAATAAGATGAGCAATCCTCATCGTCAGAACTCGTGTTTTGCCGGAACCTGCGCCTGCTAAAACCATCAAAGGTCCTTCTAATGTTGTAACTGCTTCAAACTGTGGCTCATTCAATCCCTTCAGATAATCCATTCTTGTCTCAAAATTTTAAGATAACAAAAATAGCGATTTTTAAGCAATTTATCATTGCCTCAGAAGTTGATATTGGATGATTATTAGTAATTTTGCATTGGCAAAAATAACAAGTTATGACTGCCAAAATCTAATTCTAAAGTAAAAATCAATCCATTGAAAATCAATTATATTAAAGAAGAAATCAGTTCTTTTTTTGTACTGAAACCTTCGCCCAGAAGCTGGCATATTCCCTTTCTTGCGGGACTTGCGGTAGGGATTCCGTTATTATTCGGTTATTTTTTTGCGGATGTTAGGTCGGCTTTGACAGCAAGTTTAGCAGGTTTAGTAATCCTCTATATTCCGAATAGTAAAGATATCTTTGAAACTATGATGAAGATGTTTGTCTGTTCTTTTGGGATGATTGTTTCTTATATTTTTGGATTAGTTTTCAGTTTTAATATGTGGATTGCACCTTTTGCTTTCGGAATTTTTTCAGCAATTGCTTATTACATAGTCCGATATTTCAATCTGAAGCCACCTGGAAGTTTTTTCTTTATAATGATGGCATCAATGGCAATTGGACTTCCACATCATCCGGAAGCTATTCCTCAGAAGATTGGTGTTTTTACTATCGGAACTTTGAATGCTTGTCTGATTTGTTTAATTTATAGCTTATTGAAAAATAAGAAAGAATCAAAATCTGTTTTAACAACTTTCCAAATCAACCCTTATGTGAATCTTGTAGAGTCCTTTATTATTGGGATTTGTATGTTTGCTTCGGTTTTGGTTGGACAGATTTTCAAACTCGAATATCCTTATTGGATTCCAATTTCCAGTTTAGCAGTTTTACAGGGTGTGAATCAATATCATATCTGGAAAAGAGGCTTGCACAGGATTATCGGAACCATTATCGGGTTGGGAATTGCTTGGTTTATTTTCTCTTATGTAAAGGATATTTTGTGGATTTGCGTTTGTATTATTACACTTCAAATCATTGTAGAAATGCTGATTACAAGACATTATGCCTTAGCTGTAATGTTTCTGACACCAATGGGAATTCTGCTTGCTGAAACCGGAAGTTCTACTTCACTTAATCCTGATTATCTATTAAAAATGAGATTATTAGAGATTTTAATTGGTAGCGCAATTGGTTGTATTGGTGGGTGGTTTTTGTATAATGAGAGAATTAGATTTAATTCAATAAAAAATTTAAGAAAGTCGAAAGTTGTTTTGAGAAAGAGTTTTCTGAGAGATAAATAAACACTACTTTAAATTGAACATATAAGCTGTAAGACATAAAATTAGAACAATTGCGATAATAATCAAGACAACATTGGAATTCGCTAGCTCTTGGCAATTCTTTTTATTTAATCTAATAGTTTCAGCAATCATTATTACAAACCATAAAATAACGATTACAGCAGCTAAAATTGCAAGATTGATTTCTCCACCAAGTGCTGCTACAAACAAAATTCCACAAGTTAAAACAGTTGTAATAATCAATATAACAGCTCTTACAAAGCTGTGAACTATAACATTTTGTTTCGGAGCCGGGAGATTGGATGCTTCTTTTTTTTCGTCTTTTATCTCAAACAACTCATTAAATTCTTCATTCATATTACTTCTGTTTTTGATATAACTTAATAAAAAAAGCAGTAAGCCCGGCAAAAGCTAAAGCTTGTAGCATAGATGCAATCATATAAACATTTTCTGAAAAACCTATGCGCGGAAAAATGTATACCAATTGAGTCAAAGTGATGATTGCCAAAGAAATAACTGCTATTAAAGTATAATTTTTCATTTAAGTATTTTTATTAATTAATGTTTCAACTAATATCGATATTTTTTTTGAAATGTTTTCTTTTGAATAATTACCAAAATCAAACTTCTCATTTCTCACTTCAGCAAACTGAGTTTGTAAATCAGGTTGTTCCTTGATTATGAATTCTAAATCCGAATTATAGGTTTCTGGAAAAACAGCTGGTTTTGCATATTTGATAGCATCTCCTATATTTCCGCTGATTTTTGTTTTTCCATAGATTTCTTTGATTGAAAAGAACTCATTTTCTCTCTGAATCGGACAATATAAAACGTCTGTTTTTCTCATCCAATCATCAAAAATATTTTGCTCTATTTTTTTCTCAAAATATTGAATTGTAATAAATTGTGAAAGTTTGTCTATAATTGACTTTAATTTTTCTAATTCTTTTCCAGAAGCTTTTCCAAGGAAAATAATTTCATAATTAATACCAGTATTTTTGAAATGTTTCAATTTTTCGAAAAACGAATCATAGTCTCTCCTACTTTGAGAAACAGCTCCAGGAATTACAATTCGGATTGTTTCATTTTTTAAATTTTGAGAATCAAATTGATTGAAATAAATCGGGAGAAATTTGAGATTATTTTTCTTTGACATCAATTCATCAATTCCCAAAAGATATTTTGCTTTTTGATAAACTTTCGGTGATTCCAAAAGTCCTTCTTTTAGGAATAATTTCAAACGATATTTAAAATCTTGCTTGAAAATACTTTTGAATAATTCCCATTTTGAAGCTTTGGTAAAATTCAGATTATGAACCAAAATCGCCGTGTTGAATTTCTGCACAATCGCCTTGTAGAAAATGAAATGGCGATGAACAGTTCCAATAATAATCAAATCATATTTTTCCTTCTCAAGAATTTCCAAAAGTTGAGAATAATCTGTCAGGAAAACATTTTTCTCGTGAATATTCAGGAATTTAAAAATCTTTTCAGAGAAGTAAAAATCTACAGAAATCTCATCAGAATCTTTGGTAAGTTCATAGAAATTATTTGCTAATTCTGCGTGTGTATCAAGTTCTATGTAAGCGATTCTTTTCATAAACCAAAGTTATTGAAAAACTCTTTCCAGCGCAGATTTCGAATGAATTTGATTTCTTCTTTACTGAGATTTCGCTTTTCTTTTTGTTTCAAAAAAGAATTGATTGTGATAAAAAACTCTTTTGCAGAACGATTCTTAAAACTGGATTTTGCTGAAGAAATCATTGCTAAAGGCAGACTCAAACCAATGTTATAAAAGTATTGGCCGAGTTTTTCCGCCTTTTGAGATTTGTATTTGTAAGCCGTTGGACGAAGATGTTTGACCCAAAGTTCTTTGATGGTAACAACTTCCCAGTTATTTTTTTTAGCCAATAAAATATCGAGATTATCCCAGCCCAGAACTGCTCGCAAGCCATTCATATCTTCAAAACATTTTTTTCTATAAGCTTTTATCGGACCACGAACGTGATTTTTGGAAGACAGATTTTCGAAAACCCAATCTTGATTTTTATTACTGAAATCTGACCAGTTTTCGTTGGGATTTCTGAGGTTTTTAATTTCTGGATTTTGCTTGTAATTCTTGATGTAAACCAATCCAGAAACAATTCCTGCTTTTGGATTTGTTTCGAAAACTTGATTAATTTTTTCTAAATAATTTTGAGGAAAAACAATATCTGCGTCGTATTTGCAAATTACATCAAAGTCTTTCCAATCAACAGATTCCAAACCTTTATTAAAAGTTCTCACCACTTTTGCGCCAGGAGAATGTTCAGATTTTTCTAAGTTCAAAACCTTGAACCTTGAATCCTGAACCTTGAAATCATTAATAATTTCAGAAGTTCTATCAGTCGAACCATCATTCACAACCACACAAACAAAATCCTGAAAACTCTGATTTTTCAAAGATTCGAGACAAAAAGAAATGTTACTTTCTTCGTTGTGCGATGGAATTATAATAAGGAATTTCAAATTAATTATTAAAAGTCGAAAGTTACAGATTTTTATAATATTTTCCGATGATTATTGATTTCGTCTATAAAAAATTATTAATTTATTAACTGCAAAGATTCTTACTGAGAAGCCTATAAGAAGTAATTTTGCATCTTTGATTTTAATGTTATGGATGCAACGATTGGACAAAGCAAAAACTTCTCATATTCCATTATTTCCTACGTCTTTTTCACGTTTATAGGCTATTTCATCATCGGATTATCTTTATCAGTTTTACCGATTTTCATTAGCAAAGGTCTTGGTTTTAGTATGTTGGTGGCAGGAATTGTGATTAGTTTACAATATGTAATGACATTTTTGATGAGGGCATATTCAGGAAAAATCATTGACAGCAAAGGTCCAAAACCAGCAGTTTTAGTAAGTATGTTAAGTTTTTCTTTTACAGGATTGGTATTGATAATGGCTTATTATTTCAGATTCTCTCCTATGATAAGTTTGTTGTTTCTAATTATCACGAGACTTTTTACCGGAGGTGCAGAAGGAATGGTTGGAGCAAGTCCGATTAACTGGGCGATTATGACATTCGGAGAAAAATATACTGCGAAAATAATTTCTTACAACGGCGTTGCTTGCTATGGAGCTTTGGCATTAGGAGCATCTTTGGGCGTTACGATTGTAAAGTATTTTAATTTTTATGGTTTAGGAATTCTGATTGTAATTTTAGGATTAATTGGATTTTTCGTGGCAAGAACTAAAGAAAACAAAACAGGAAAACACTCTTCTGAAGAAGAGCAAAAATCTTTTTGGAATGTTTTGGGAAAAGTCGCTCCTTTTGGACTTTGTCTGGCTTTAGGAGGATTAGGTTTTGCTACTATTTCTACATTTATTACACTTTATTACGATTATTATCATTGGCAAAACGGCGCAATGTGTTTGTCTGTTTTTGGGATTTTGTTTGTTGCAGGGAGATTAGTTTTTAGCAATGCGATTAATCGGTTTGGCGGAATCAACGTTGCGATTGCAAGTTTAGCAGTAGAAACCCTTGGATTAACGATTATCAGTTTGTCTTATCATCCGTATTTTGCATTAATTGGTGCAGGAATCACAGGCTTAGGATTTTCATTAATTTTTCCAGCTTTGGGAGTTATGGCGATGAAGACTGTCCCTTCTTCAAATCAAGGTTCAGCTTTGGCTGGTTATGGATTGTTCATTGATATTTCGCTTGGTGTGACTGGCCCATTGATTGGTGGTGTTGCAGATGCTTTTGGTTTGCCATACATTTTCCCTTTCAGTATTGGGATTGTGATGTTAGGTTTAGCATTAGCTTACTATTTGAAAATGAATCAATCGAAAGAATAAATTAATTCTGCTATTTTCGCACTTTAAAATTGATATGCAGAAAGTCCTCAATCTTTTTGATTTCTCTCAAAAAGTAAATTATAAAAACGAAATCTTCGCAGGATTAACCGTTGCAATGACAATGATTCCAGAATCTTTGTCTTTTGCTATTCTCGCAGGATTTTCTCCGCTAACAGGTTTGTACGCCGCTTTTATAATGGGATTGGTCACTGCAATTTTTGGAGGTAGACCAGGATTGATTTCAGGAGGAGCAGGTGCAACTGTAATTGTTTTGATTCCATTAATGATTTCTCACGGCATCGAATATGTTTTTGCAACAGTTGTTTTAGCCGGAATTATCCAGATTGTTATCGGAATTTTTAAATTGGGAAAATTCATCCGGTTGGTTCCGCAGTCAGTTATGTATGGTTTTGTAAATGGATTGGCAATTGTGATTTTTATGTCGCAGATTAATCAGTTTAAAGTTCAAGGAACGGAGAATTGGCTGTCAGGAAATCCGCTTTATATAATGATTGGCTTGGTGGCTCTGACGATTTCTGTTGTATTAATATTTCCAAAATTCACGAAGAAAATTCCTGCTTCTTTGGTGGCGATTGCTGTTACTTTTGCTTTGGTAATGATTTTCGGAATCCAGACTAAAACGGTAAATGACATTGCTAATATTGCCGGAGGTTTCCCGCTATTTCACATTCCGAATGTTGAATTATCTTTTGAAGTTCTGAAAGTCATTTTTCCATTTGCTTTGATAATGTCGACAGTTGGATTGACCGAAGGTTTATTAACTTTAAATCTCGTTGATGAAATCACAAATACTAAAGGAAACAGCAACAGAGAATGCGTTGCACAAGGAACAGCCAATATCTTGAACGGTTTCTTTTTTGGAATGGGCGGTTGTCCGATGATTGCTCAGACTTTGGTTAATCTATCAGCCGGAGCAAGAGCCAGATTATCCGGAATTATCGCGGCTTTGGTTATTCTTTTCATCATTCTTTTTGGAGCACCAATTATTGGAAAAATGCCTGTTGCAGCGTTGGTTGGTGTGATGATAATGGTTTCTGTTGGTACGTTTGAATGGGCAAGTTTCAAGGCGATTAAAAGATTTCCTAAATCTGATATTTTCGTGATGGTTGTTGTGACTTTGATTACAGTTTTTCTTCACAATCTGGCTTTGGCGGTTTTGATTGGTGTGATTATTTCGGCTTTGGTTTTTGCTTGGGAAAGTGCGAAAAGAATCCGAGCGAGGAAGTTTGTTGATGATGAGGGCGTAAAACATTACGAGATTTTTGGACCATTATTCTTTGGTTCTACGACTGTTTTTGCAGAGAAATTTGATGTGATGAATGACCCGAAAGAAGTCATTATCGATTTTAAAGAAAGTCGTGTCGTAGATATGTCTGCCATTGATATTCTGAATAAACTGACTGAACGTTACAATGCTCAAGGGAAAACGGTTCGTTTGAAACATCTGAGTTCTGATTGCAGACGATTGATAAAAAATGCTGAGAATGTTGTTGATATTAATATTATTGAAGACCCAGAATATGGCGTTTTGAAGAATTAAGTTTTTATAAGGAATTTTATTTTTATAGGTCTTCGAGAGCCTCAGACTGACAATATTTTACTTTCCACAATTTGTTTAGAATGAAATATATTTGGTTTTTGGTTCGCACAATTTGTTTAAAGAAAATACATTTGAGTTTTACTTTCCACAATTTGTTTAGAATGAAATATATTTGGTTTTTAGTTCAAACAACCTGTTTAGAGAAAAATACAGTTGAGTTTTAGTTCCCGCAATCTGTTTAGAGTAAAACACACTTGAGCTTTAGTTCCCACAATCTGTTTAAGGCAAAACACATTTGAGTTTTAATTCCCGCAATTGGTTTAGACTAAATTCTATTTTATTCATCAATGTTGATTGGAAAACAAAACTCCTAGCCCCGATTGCAGCGGCATCCTTTTTTGTCTTAACTGAAAATTTGTTTTAATGACTGAACTTCTGACAAAAAAGATATAGCGGAAAGCGGGAAACAGCTCCAAATAAAAAATAACTAATAACTGTTCGACGAAGTCAATAAGCTCCTAAAAATTTCTCTCACAGATTTAGCAAATTAAGCGGATTTATTTTGATTATTTTTCAATCTGCAAAATCTGAGTAATCCGCGAGATTTTTAAATTGAGATTTGATGATTTTCTTTTACAAAAACTCGATTTTCAAAATCCAACTAAAATCACGATTTTTGCAATCTCAAATTTTATTATGTCTTTACAACAAGAAATCAGCAAAAGAAAAACTTTCGGAATCATCTCCCACCCCGATGCGGGAAAAACCACTCTCACGGAAAAACTCCTGCTTTTTGGAGGAGCGATTCAGGAAGCCGGCGCTGTAAAATCCAACAAAATCAAAAAAGGTGCGACATCCGACTTTATGGAAATCGAGCGTCAGAGAGGGATTTCTGTGGCAACTTCGGTTTTGGCTTTTGAATACAGAGACCACAAAATTAATATTTTGGATACTCCCGGTCACAAGGATTTTGCGGAAGATACATACCGAACGCTGACTGCGGTTGACTCTGTAATTGTTGTGATTGACGTTGCAAAAGGGGTTGAGGAACAGACGGAAAAGCTGGTTCAGGTTTGTAGAATGAGAAACATTCCGATGATTGTTTTCATTAATAAACTGGACCGTGAAGGTAAAGATGCTTTTGATTTGCTGGATGAAGTGGAACAAAAATTAGGTTTGACGGTTTGTCCGCTTTCTCTGCCGATTGGTATGGGAAGTGACTTTCAAGGGATTTATAATATTTGGGAAAATAATATCCAATTGTTTTTGGAAGAGAAAAAACAGAAAGTTGGTGAATCCCTGAAAATTGATGATATCAACGATTCTCAAATCGATGAATTAGTTGGTGAAAAAGCGGCGACAACTTTGCGTGAAGAATTGGATTTGATTCAGTCTGTTTATCCTGAGTTTAATCGTGAAGATTATATGAATGGTGATTTACAGCCGGTTTTCTTTGGCTCTGCACTTAATAATTTCGGCGTTCGTGAGTTATTGAATGCTTTCATCGATATTGCACCAATGCCACAACCAAAAGAAAGTGAAACACGAATTGTAAAACCTGAAGAACAGAATTTTACAGGATTTGTGTTCAAAATCCACGCAAATATGGACCCTAAACATAGAGACCGTCTGGCGTTTGTGAAAATCGTGTCTGGAACTTTCAAAAGAAATGAAAATTACTTGCTCGTAAGAGAAGGTAAAAAAATGAAGTTCTCCTCTCCTAACGCTTTCTTTGCAGACAAAAAAGAAGTTGTGGACGAGAGTTTCCCCGGCGATATTGTCGGACTTCACGATACGGGAAGTTTCCGAATTGGTGATACTTTGACAGCCGGTGAAAAACTGAGTTTCAAAGGAATCCCGAGTTTCTCTCCGGAACATTTCCGTTACATCAATAATAATGACCCATTGAAAGCAAAGCAATTGGCAAAAGGTGTTGACCAGCTAATGGACGAAGGTGTTGCTCAGTTATTTACGCTGGAAATGAACAACCGAAAAATCATTGGAACGGTTGGTGCGCTTCAATATGAAGTTATCCAATATCGTTTGGAACACGAATATGGTGCGAAATGTTCTTATGAGCCAATCAGTATTCATAAAGCTTGTTGGGTTGAGGCAGATGAAAAATCTGAAGAATTCAAAGAGTTTGCGAGGTTGAAACAGCGTTTCTTAGCGAGAGATAAATATGACCAATTGGTTTTCTTAGCAGATTCGTCTTTTACGATTACAATGACTCAGGAAAAGTTTCCGAATGTGAAACTGCATTTTATTAGTGAGTTTGCTAATGATTAAAATATTGAATCCGCAGAGTTTTCTGCGGATTTTTTTGTTTTTAAAGTTGAAATGATGTATTATTCGAATAATTGAGTAAATTTATGAGTTAATTATAACATGATGATTTTGTTTGAGATAAATAGTTATTTACTTTCTTCCCACTCACTCCTCAATAAAAAATAACCCCTCAAATAAATTAATATTTAAGGGGTTTATTGTGGTCCCACCTGGGCTCGAACCAGGGACCACCTGATTATGAGAACGCTCGAAGAACGTTGCATTCTATTTCTTTTAGTTTCAATGTGATTGATTCTCTTTTAGTTAAAAGAGATTTATGATACTTTTGATTTCTTCAAGTTTCAAAATGAAGTATAACATGTTGCATTAATGTTAAACTTAAAACTGTTCAAAATGAATTCAAGTGTCAAAATTATCTGCAAAAAAAATGTGCTAAAAAGCGGACTCTACCCTATCTTCTTGCGTATTACAATTAACCGAAAGTGTAAATTCTATTCTACGCCCTATTCTTGCAAATTGACCGAATGGGACGAAAATCAAGGTGAATTTAGAATAAAATTTCCAAACGCAATATCTTTCAATAAGGCTCTTCATAAATTGAAGGATGATGCTATGGAAGTCATAAGTGCTTTAGAAAGAGAATTTAAAAGTTATAATCTCATTTTATTCGATAAATACTACTCTCAAGTTGATATCCAAAAACTCGGATTCAAAAAACTATTTGAAAAGGAAATACAGACATTTGAAGATAACAAACAGGTCAGTTATGCAAGTTCAATGAACGATACTTTGAATGCATTGAAGAGTTTTAAGAAAAATATCGAAGATTATCAATTTGAGAATATTGATTTTAAGTTTTTGATGGATTTTGAGAATTTTTTAAGAAAGCGAGGTGCTAACGATGGAGGAATTGCATCGTATATGAGGAACATAAGAACTATTTATAATAAAGCAATTAATTATAAAATTGTCAATAAAGAGCTCTACCCTTTCAAGGAATTCAAAATTTCAAAATATAAAAAACGTGATGTCAAAAAAGCTTTATCCATAAAAGAGTTTCAAAAGCTTGTAAGTTTTGATATGGGTAAAATGAACATTGCAAAAAACGCAAGATATGCATACATCTTTAGCTATTATGCACGCGGTATGAATTTCACTGATCTTTCAGAATTGAAATGGACAGATTTGGAAGATTACCAATTTAATTATAATAGAAATAAGACTGATATTTTATTAAAAATAAAACTACCTAATATTCCAATCATCAATGAGATACTTTCATTTTACAAGATTTACCGTCTTTATGAAACAGAATACATTTTTCCAATTCTAATGAAAGATGTTAAAGAATATGATAACAAGGAACTAAAAAAAAGAAAAGATAATGTTCGTAAATTTTACAACAAACAATTGAAAAACATTTTAAAAGAATGTGGGATTGATAAAAACATCACATTTTACACAGCTCGTCATACGTTTGCAAGTAATGCTTTAAGAAAAGACATTAACATCAATATTATTAAGCAGGCTTTAGGTCATAAAAGGCTTAGCACAACTGAAAACTACTTGGATGATTTTAAAGAAAGTGAGGTTGATGATGTAATTGCAGCAATGTTCTAAGATAAAAAATTTAAAAACAGATTAAGTTTTAACGACCAATTAGGAAACAACTTAATCTGTTTTTAAATTTAATTTCCTTCTTTTCTGATTGTGACTTTTCATTTGATCAAAAGCTTCATCGATAGTATAGATTTTACTTTTCTTAATCCATTCAATAATCTCTTCTTTTAAAAAAAACAAGGTACCATTAGTAGGTTTATAATGAGGAATCAGTTTTTGAGATGTCAATTTGTAAAGAAAGCTTTCAGAGATATTTAGATACACTAATAGTTCTGAACGATTAAAAACTTCTTTGCTAATTGGAATTTCTTGAATCAGTTTTTTTATTTCATCTAGTTCCTGTTGTAATTTATGATTTTTCATATCTTAAAATTAAAGATTAAACAGTTTGAAGTATTACAGCATGTCAATATTTACTTAATTATAGAAAATAACTCTTTAAACCCTATATGTTATTCATTATTAAATATTAAAATAATAATCTGAACTTTCTTGCTTAAATTAAAACATCTATCTTTGTACCAATGTTTAAGTGGCTTTCCATATTCTGTGCTATAACCTATTGCTTTGCAACAACAAGCATTGCAGAACTGGTGAAAACACCAGTTTTTATTGAGCATTTAGCAGAATATCAGGGAACTTTAGTAGAATTTTTGGTTGAGCACTACGACAACCATCAACCTGATTCAGATTGGGATACCGATCAAAAATTACCGTTTTTCAATCCCACTTTAGTTTTGATTGTTCACGCAAAACTTCCTGAAACTACTTTTCATATTGAAAAAATAAAAGAGATTATTATATCTCAAAAACCAACTTTTTATCAGGAAAAAGACTTTTCCAGCAGTTATCTTTCCCGTATTTTCCAGCCGCCGCGCTTTTGTTAATTGATTTTTAATTTAAATATCAATGTTTTAGAATTTTTTCTAAAGCAGTTGATTTCTATTTAATTCAATTAATAAATTTTTATGTTAAATAAAATTATTGAGTTTTCTGTAAAGAATAAACTCATTATCGCGCTATTTACCATTGCGCTTATCCTTTTTGGAATTTATGAAACCACCAAACTTCCCATCGATGCACAACCCGATATTACCAGTACTCAGGTTCAGGTCATCACTGTTGCGCCTTCTTACGGAGCAGCGGACATCGAACGTCTCGTAACTTTTCCTATCGAACAGGCAACCAGCAACATCAGCGGAATCACTCAAATCCGTAGTTTTTCACGCTTTGGATTATCTTTGATTACCATTGTTTTTGATGATGATACCGATGTGTATTGGGCTCGTCAACAGGTTCAGGAACGTTTGCAATTAGTTCAGGAAAATATTCCCGCAGGAATTGGCAAACCAGAATTAGGTCCTATTTCATCTGGTTTAGGTGAGATTTTTCAATATGTTGTTCGGGCTAAAAAAGGTTACGAACATATTTATGACGAAACCGAACTGAGAACCATTCAGGATTGGGTAATTCGCCGACAGTTATTGGGAACAAAAGGTGTCGCTGATGTCAGCAGTTTCGGAGGAAAATTAAAGCAGTACGAAATTGCCATCAATCCCAATCAGCTTCAAGCTTTTAATATTACCATTAATGATGTTTTTGATGCGCTTGAAAAAAACAATCAAAACACAGGTGGAGCGTATATCGAAAAGAAAGAAACCGTTCTTTTCATTCGTAGCGAAGGACTTTTAGGAAGTGCAGAAGACATCGGAAATATTCAGGTTTCGAATACAAAAGAAGGGATTCCTGTTCATATTAAAGATGTTGCACAGGTAAAAATAGGTTTTGCAACCCGTTACGGAGCAATGACTTATAACGATAAAGGCGAAGTTTCCGGAGCGATTGTTATGATGTTAAAAGACGAAAACGCCAATGAAGTTGTTGGAAACATCAAGCAAACTTTAGATAAAATTCAGGAATCTTTACCGGAAGGTGTTGTGATTGAACCGTTTCTGGACAGAGCTAAAATGGTGAATAACACGATTAGTACCGTAAAAACTAACTTAATGGAAGGCGCATTAATCGTCGTTTTCATCTTGGTTCTATTCCTTGGAAACTTCCGAGCGGGATTATTGGTGGCTTCTGTAATCCCTTTGGCGATGCTTTTTGCCATTATTATGATGAATATTTTCGGAGTCGGAGGAAATTTAATGAGTCTCGGCGCATTAGATTTTGGATTGATTGTCGACGGAGCGGTAATTATTGTGGAAGCTGTTCTGCATCAATTAGCCCACAAAAAACATTTCGGAAAAGACAATATGCTTTCAAAAGCAGAAATGGACGGACAGGTTTCCAGCTCAGCAACAAAAATGGTGAACAGTGCTGTTTTCGGACAGATTATTATTTTAATTGTTTACCTGCCAATTTTTACGCTTCAGGGAATCGAGGGAAAAATGTTCAAACCAATGGCACAAACCGTTGCTTTTGCCTTGATTGGCGCATTTTTACTGTCATTAACTTACATTCCGATGATGAGTTCTTTGGTATTAAGCCGAAAGAAAAAAATAAAAGATAATGTTTCTGACAAAGTGATGTCAAAAGTGGAAATTGGTCATCAGAAATTATTGATTAAAGCCTTAAAATTTAGAAAAACGATTATTGCAACCGTTGTTATTTTGTTTACAGGAGCAGTTTTCGTACTGTCAAAAATGGGTGGAGAATTTATTCCGTCTTTGGAAGAAGGAGATTTCGCGGTGGAAATGAGAATTCTTCAGGGAAGCAATATTGAAGAAACGAAAAAAGCCACAACTCAAGCTTCGAAAATTTTATTAAAACAATTTCCGGAAGTTCAAAAAGTGGTAATGAAAATCGGAAGTGGAGAAATTCCAACCGACCCGATGCCGATGGATGGAGGCGACATGATTGTCGTTCTAAAACCCAAAAAAGAATGGACTTCCGCACATTCGTTCTCCGAGCTTTCAGATAAAATGAATGAAGCTTTACAAGTGATTTCGGGACTTACTGCAAGTTTTCAGTTTCCGGTTCAGATGCGTTTCAATGAGTTGATGACGGGAGCAAAACAGGATGTAGTTTGTAAAATTTATGGTGAAGATTTGGACAGTTTGGCGACTTATGCTAAAAAGTTAGGTGGAATTATTTCAACTGTCAATGGCGCTCAGGATTTGTATTTAGAGCCTGTTGTCGGTGCTCCGCAAGTTGTGATTGATTATAATCGTGCTGAACTTTCACGTTACAATATCTCCGTTGCCGAAATCAACAGAGTTATCAATATGGCTTTTGCAGGGCAAACTGCGGGTGCTTTGTACGAAGGAGAAAGAAAATTCGATGTCGTTGTAAGAATGGATAATGAGCATAAAAAAGACATTTCAAGCATTCAGAATCTGTTGGTTCCGACTCCAAATGGTGAGCAAATTCCATTGTCGCAATTGGCAAAAGTGGAATTAAAAGAAAGTCCAAATCAGATTCAGAGAGAGAATACGAAACGTAGAATTGTGATTGGTTTCAATGTTCGTGGAAGAGACGTTCAGAGTATTGTGGAAGAGCTTCAGCAGAAAGTTAACAAAGATTTGAAATTATCTGCAGGTTACACTATTTCTTACGGCGGTGCTTTTGAAAATTTAAATCAAGCCAAAGCCAGATTAGGAATTGCCGTTCCGATTTCATTGGTGATGATTTTCTTATTGCTGTTCTTCGCTTTCGGTTCTGTAAAACATAGTTTATTGATTTACACTGCAATTCCATTGTCGGCAATTGGTGGGATTTACTTTTTAGCATTAAGAGGAATGCCTTTCAGTATCAGTGCAGGAGTTGGATTTATCGCTCTTTTTGGAGTCGCCGTTTTAAATGGAATTGTTTTGATTTCAGAATTCAACCGACTGAAAAAAGATGGTGTCACGAACTTAAGCCGAATTGTTTTGATGGGAACAAGAATCCGTCTTCGTCCGGTTCTGATGACCGCTTTTGTAGCTTCATTAGGATTTTTACCAATGGCAATCAGCAACGGCGCCGGCGCAGAAGTTCAACGACCTTTGGCGACTGTGGTTATCGGAGGATTACTACTCGCCACATTTTTAACCTTATTCGTCTTGCCGATTCTTTATGTCTTATTTGAACGAATCAGTAAAAAGAAAAAGTTTAATAAGATTAAACAGTTAAAAATATCTAGGTAAAATAACTCAGAATTTATCCTTGTTTTTCTTCAATAAACGAAGTGGCATTGTTTATCTTAAAAAAGACTCCAATACATAATCTTTGTTTGACCTTGCGATAATTTAAACGCAAAGAAATACAAAGATTTCCTTGAAATAAAACTTAATAATTAAGATATACAAAGGCGTTTGACTACGTCGAATCTTCGATTTCACTTAAAATTGAAAGACAAGTTTACAGATAGAAAAAATCTTTAAAATAAATACAATGAAATTTTCAAATAATCATAAAAAACTGACCGCATTCTTATTTCTGATGTCTTTCGGAATGATAAATGCGCAGGAACATATTACCTACGAACAGGCTTTGGAAAAAGCTTTTCAACAAAACGGAGCTTTAAAAAATTCAAAATTAATTTCTGAATATCAGGAAAAATTAAAAGCGAGTTATCTTGATATTCCACAAACGGAAGTCAGTGCACAAATCGGGCAAATTAATGGTGTAGAAACCGATAATTCTTTCTCTATTTCACAGCGTTTCAGCTTTCCAACGGTTTATACGAAAAGAAAACAAATGCTGGATGCAGAATGGAATGCAAGTGTCATCAATCAAAACCTAACGAAAGCGCAATTAACAAAGGAGGTTTCCGATGTTTTTTACCGAATTCTGACGCTTCAGGAAAAGAAAAAAGTGATTGAATATATCAGCGGATTGTACAGCATTTTTGCAGATAAAGCGAGTCTGAGACTGAAAAAAGGAGAAACTAATATTTTGGAAGAATCAACCGCAGAAATTCAAAACGAACAGGCAAAAACGCAATTAAATATGCTTGAAAACGATTTGAATATTGTCAAACTTCAACTTCAATTGTTGCTTCAGTCGGAAGAAAAATTTGAGCCAGTTTCTGATAAGCCGATTATGAATGTTAATCTTCAGGTTTCGGAAGAAATGATTCAGCAACATCCTGAATTGCAATATTTAAATCAACAAATTAAAGTTAATGAAGCGGAAGCTCAGCTTGAAAAATCGAAATTATTGCCTGATTTATTGGTTGGATATACGAATCAAAGTATGAAAAATCTGAATAGCAATCGATTTAATGCGGTTCAGGTTGGTGTTGGAATTCCTTTGTTTATAAAAGGTCAGCGAGCTTTAGCAAAAGCGACGAAAGCAAAAGTGGCGATTTCTGAAAATCAATATCAA
Organism: uncultured Weeksellaceae bacterium; assembly: GCA_963530025.1. Lineage (GTDB taxonomy): Bacteria > Bacteroidota > Bacteroidia > Flavobacteriales > Weeksellaceae > Epilithonimonas. The sequence goes on along the minus strand of CAUSBY010000006.1, from coordinate 40,560 downwards.
TTAAAAGAAATTGAACTGAAAAATAGATTTGGACAGCAAATTAATAATTACACCAATCAATTGAAAATAGTTGATAATTACGAACAAAAACAGCTTCCAAAATCTGAAACCATTTTAAAAACGGTTCAAAAACAACTCGAAGTAGGCGAAATCGATTATCTGAACTGGGTCATTATGACGAATCAGGCAGTGAAAACGAAAGTGGATTACATCGACAATCTCGAAAGACTCAACCAAATCGGCGCAGAACTTAATTTTTTACTATCAAAATAACAGCGAAATGTATCTTAAAAATATATCAATCCTTAGTTTAAGTGTAATTCTGATTTTATCTTCCTGTTCAGGGAAAAAAGAGGAAGAAAAAACGGTTTATGAAAACACAAAATTCAAGGAAAAAGACCAAAATACGGTTCAAATGTCGGATAAACAATTGCAATCAATTGATTTAACCACGACAACGGTTCAGGAAAAAACAATGCAAAAACTCGTTCGTCTGAATGGGAAAGTTGAAATTGCACCGTCTCATATCAGTTCGATTTCCAGCATTATGGGCGGTCATATTAAATCAATTAATGTGATTAACGGAAGTCATTTCAGCAAAGGACAGGTTTTGGCTGTCGTGGAAGATCCGCAATTTATTCAATTACAACAGGATTATCTGGTAACAAAAGCACAGTTGGAATCGGCAAGATTGAATTTAAACCGTCAAAAAGATTTGAATATTACGAAAGCGACCAGCGATAAAACTCTGCAAACCGCTCAGGCAGATTATTCTACATTGAATGCTACTTTGAAAGGTTTGGAAGAAAAACTGAGAATTATTGGAATTAATGCAAAAGGATTAACCTCATCTAATATTAGAAGCAGAATTAATGTTTATGCACCTTTCAGCGGTTTTGTAAGCAAAATTCTGGTGAATAACGGACAATATATTAATCCTGCGGATACTTTGTTTGAACTGATAAATCCTGCAGGTTTGTTGCTTGAATTAAAAGTGTTTGAAAATGATGTAAATGATGTGAAAATCGGACAGGAAATTCTGGTTTACAACAATCAAAATCCTGATAAAAAATCGATAGCGAAAATTGTAAGCATTGTTCCAAGTATTGAAAATGGAGGTTCATCGATTGCTGTAGCAAAACTTTCAACATCGAATCCTGAGTTCATTAAAGGAATGTACATCAACGCAGAAGTGACAATAAACAGTCGATTTACCATTGGTTTACCGAATGAATCTGTGGTTTTTTTTGAAAGTAAAAATTATGTTTTTGAAGATTTAGGAAACAAAAAATATAAGATGATTCCTGTGAATGTGGGAATTTCTGATGATCAATTCACGGAGATTCTGAAAGCGGATAATTTGAAGGACAAAAAAATTGTTCAGAAAGGAGCTTATGGTCTTTTGATGGCGCTGAAAAATAAAGCGGAGTAAATATAAAAAGGAGTTGCGTTTTGCAGCTCCTTTTTTGTTACAATGGTCTTTTATTAATTGTATTTACAGAGACTAAATTCCGAATGAATTGCAAAGGCTGATACATTTTAAATTTTGTGTTGAAAGAAAAAGATGTAATATATTTGGTGACTAAACTTTTAATCTAAATATCCAAACAAAAATCAGTAATGAAAACCAAGATCACATTAATACTTCTTGTACTTTCAAATTATTTTCTTGCACAGACAATTGACTCTGAGAAATTAAACAACTATCTAAATTACATTGAAAATAAAAATTTAGGCGTGGGTAGTTTGTCTATTTTTAAAAATGGTAAAGAAGTTTATACCAAAGATTTTGGACAAAAAAACATCCCAGAATTAATTTACGACAAGAATACAAAATATCAGGTTGGTTCTGTAACCAAAATGATAACGGCAACTCTAATTTTTAAATTAATTGAAAAGAACAAATTACATTTGGATGATAAACTTTCTCTGTTCTTTCCTGAGATTCCAAATTCGGACAGGATAACTATTAAAAACCTATTAGATCATACCAGTGGACTAGGAAGCTATGTTGTAAAAGATGGTGAAGTATGGGTTACAGAAAAAGTGACTGACAAGCAGATTATGGATCTAATCATTCAACAAGGGAAAAGCTTTGAGCCTGGTGAGAAAGTGGCTTACTCCAATTCAGCATATTATATATTAACAAAAATACTTGAAGAAAAATATAAAAAGCCATTTCATAAAATACTGCGTAAAGAAATTATAAAACCGTTTAAATTAAAAAATTTGGTTTCTATAAAATCTGAACCAAAAAATGTATTTCTACCATATCGCTATGAAAACAATTCTTGGAGTATCTTGAAAAAAGACATTCATTTTCTAAATGTAATTGGTGTGGGTGATATAGCTTCAACTCCTTATGACCTGAATATTTTCATTAATAATTTATTCCATAATAATATTCTAAAAAAAGAAACTTTGGAAATGATGGAGCCCATATTAGGAAAGGAAGATTGGGGAAGAGGAATTGCTATTTGGGATTTTGACGGAATCATATTTTATGGACACGGTGGAGATACTCTTGGGTCGCACGCCGTTCTTATCTATAACAAAGATTCTGATATATCAATTGCTTATGATACCAATGGTGAAAGAATCAATAAAGACGATTTCATAAAAAATATAGTTTTCTTACTTTACAATAAAGAATTCAAACTTCCTGAGATTAATTAATAATCTATATCATTAATCTTAACTACTTAAAATATATTAAAACTTCCGACCTTGTTAAGCCAATATTATAAATTGTAAAAAATTACAGTCAATTATTTAATATTCAATTAAATCTGAGACCTTTTCTATATTCCTGAGATAGAATAATTTTACGTTTTATTAAAAAAGAGCTGATGGAATATCAAACAGTTGAAAATCTATCTATTGAAACATTGTCATTAGAAGATTTTACAGCACTTTATAAAAAATATCATAAGCCTGTTTATCTCAACATCAAAAAAATAATTCGGGATGATGATACCGCATTGGATATCCTGCAAGAAGTATTTACAAAACTTTGGGAACGTAGAAATCGGTTTTCAAATACAAATGATATTGGTGGCTGGTTATTTACGGTTAGTTATAATCAATCCATTAGCTTTCTTAGAAAAAAGATATACCAGACTTCCGACGAGGTTTTAAATGAAGAACTTATTCCCGAAGAATTTTCACAAGACGAAGAAGATACTCAAACAAAATTAATAGTCATCAAGGAAGCTGTTGACTGTCTCCCAGCAAGGAAAAAAGAAATCTTCATCCTTGACCGCTTCGAAGGAAAAACTAAAGAGGAAATAAGCGAAATCACGGGATTATCCAAAGATTTGATTCGAGAATATCTCAATCAATCTAATAAATATATACAGCGCTATATAGGAATCAAGTATCCGCATCTGATTCAATCAGCTTTTCTTCTTTTCATAATACACAATTAACATTTTATTGATTTATCATTAACGCCGAATCCACAGACTCGGCGTTTTTATTATAGAAACTATGGAACAACTAATAAAAAAATACTGGGACAATACTCTGACTGTAGAGGAAAAAAGAAAACTGCAAACTTGGCTTGCAGAAGAGAACGATTCTTTTACCGATAAACTACGAGAAGAATTTCTCATAGACTTGAAAAAGCACGAACAAAACAATGAAAAGATGGAAGAAAAATTCAGTCTCGTTTTAGAAAATATCAAGTCAAAGATTACACCTGTAAAATCAAGAAATACAAAAAATTTCAAATTACCTTTACAAGTTTGGCAATATGCTGCAGCTGTTATTTTGTTGTTAAGTGTAATATTCTTTCTGAAATTTGAAGCTACTGAAGAACCAATCTTAGTTTCCAATCAAATTATAGAAAACCCACATTCCGATAGGAATATATCTGTGACATTGTCTGACCAATCCAACGTAGTTTTATATCCACATTCACAAATCAGCCTTAATTCTGATTATAATCAAAAAGAACGAATCATAAAACTTCAAAAAGGAAAAGCACTTTTCAAAGTTGCTAAAAACAAGGAAAAGAGATTTGTAGTCAATTCTGGAGATTATCAAACTACAGCGCTTGGGACAGAGTTTGAAGTAGATACAGAAAACGGAAATTTCCACATTACACTCAACGAAGGAAAAATAGTTGTAAAATCCTCTCCTAATGCTCCATATGCGATTTCAGATTATTATTTAAATCCGAAAGAAGCTATTTTGATTAATCCAAGAAAACACACTTTAACCAAAGAAAACACCATCTCCACTCCTACCAAAACAATTGCGAAAAAAGATGATTCAAATAAAATATATGAATCTCCGATTGCATCTACAGAAACTAATGCCAAGGAAATCAATTTTAATAAGGACTCACTAGATAATGTATTTAATGAGCTTAGTAAAATCCACAATATCTCTATAAAATACAACAAATCAGAAATTGAGAACAAACTCTTTACCGGAAAAATCAAAGTTACCGATAACTTAGATTCGGTATTATCAATCATCTGCGAATCCAATGACCTTCAGATGATTAAAAAAGGAAAAGAGTTTCTGATTTCCAAAAAATAGCTTCGTACGAAATATCATAAATCTAATTTTTAAACGCTACAAAAAGTAGTGTAAAGCAACAACTATGTCTTAAAACATTGTAAAATTAAAGTAAATGAAAAAAATCTTTCTGACATTATCTTGCATTTCCTTTATGTCTCTGGGAGCACAAGAGCTCTCCAAAGTAAAAGGAACTGTAGTCAACTCTTCAGGAACAGCACTGGAAGGAGTCGAAGTCATAGTAACTTCCAAAACCAAATCTCAAGAGAAATATAAAACTAAAACAAATTCAAAAGGACTATTTAGTTTTGATGAAATCCCTGCGAATGCAGAATATGATTTCACATTCAACTATTTGGATTATTCTGCCAATAACGTATCCGATTTCTTGATTAAAGAAGGTGAAAACAATAGTTTGATGGTACGAATGGAGAAAGTTTCTGCCATAGATGGAGTTGTAATTACTGCATTGGGAATCAAAAGAGAAGAGAAAAAACTCGGATACGCACAACAGACCATAAAAAGTGACGATCTTACAAATGCAGTTTCCAATAACTGGTCAAGCGGTCTAAAAGGAAAAGTAGCTGGTCTAAACACCATTTCTGCCGGTACAGGTCCTTTGAACTCGCAAAAGCTACAACTGAGAGGAAGTACTTCTCTCAATCAGCAAAAAAACTATGCACTCATTGTTATAGATGGAGTTCCGATGGACCAGGAAATGACATCCAACGGATTCAATTCTGCTGCGTTCGGAAGCGACTCTCCTACTGACTTCGGAAACTCGATTTCGGAACTTAATGTTAATGATATCGAAACTGTAACTGTTTTGAAAGGGCCTGCTGCAGCTGCACTTTATGGTTCAAGAGCTTCCAACGGTGCGCTTATCATCACGACTAAAAGCGGAAAAAAAGATAAAGGCTTGGGAATCAGTTTTAACTCAAGTGTATTAATCGACAAAGTCAACAGATGGCCAGAGTGGCAATATGAATACGGAGCAGGAAATACTGCAGACAAATATTACTCATACGGCAATTCTGAAGATGGCCCAGCGACTGGAACCAGAACCGAAGCTTACGGACCTAGATTTGACGGACAAAGTTATTTTCAATACGACCCGAATACTAATGCAATGGGAACGGAAAGAACAGCTTGGCGTGCCTACAAAAACAATAGAAAAGATTTTTGGGAAACAGGAGTTACCTTCAACAATGCTGTATCATTACAAGGTGGAAATGATAAAGGTAATATGAGATTGAGCTTAAATCATACCGATAACAAATGGATTATGCCCAATACTGGTTTTAAGAAATTTGGCGCTTCCTTCAATGGGAATTATAAAATCTCTGATAAAGTAAAAATCTCTTCTGTCCTTAATTATAATAGTCGTAACAGTGATAATCTTCCTTCATCCGGTTACAACAACGGTACAGTCGCCTATGCAATGCTTTTCCTAATGCCAAATACAGATAACAATTGGTTAAAACCAATCTGGGCTCCAGGACAAGAAAACATCAAACAATTGAGTCCTTTTTCACCTTGGCCAGAGAATATGTATTTCATAGCTAATGCCAATTATAATGCTTTGGAAAGTAATCAGATTGTGGGAAATTTGAGAACCGATATTGAGTTAGCACCTAACCTGACATTTATGGGACGTGTCGCTTTGAATTCCAATAATCAATTCAGAGAAACCAAAAGAGCCTATTCCAGCAACCGACACGCCAAAGGATATTATTCCAGACAAGATGTGAACAGCCAGGAAATCAATGCGGACTTCCTCTTCACTTATAACAATAAAATAGGAGAAGATTTTCAATATATGATTAATGCGGGAGGTAACCGTATGGATTATCATCATAAAGATATCCGTTCTAGTGTAGAAGGACTTGTTGTACCTGCAGTTTACAAATTATCAAATGGAATTACAGCTCCAACCGTATTTACAAATGATGCTGATAAACGCGTCAATAGTTTATACGGGATGTTGTCCTTATCATTAAAAAATCAAATCTTTGTAGATATCACCGGAAGAAATGATTGGTCTAGTACATTGCCAGAGAAAAACAATTCTTTCTTTTATCCATCAGTAAGTTCGAGTTTTATTTTGTCGGATATTTTCAGTCTTCCTAAATCTATTAGTTATTTAAAATATAGACTCTCTTTTGCTCAAGTAGGGAGTGATACCAATCCTTACCAAACTGCAAAGTATTTTGCACAAAGTAGTTTTCCAAGTTCGGCTTTGGCTACTACTACTTTATATAATGCAGATTTGAAACCTGAACTTACTGCAAGCTGGGAAACCGGTATTGAATATAAAATGTTCAACAACAGACTTGGTCTAGACCTTACTTTATACACTTCTGATACAAAGAACCAAATCATCACTGTTCCAACTGACATTACTGGCGGTTACAATTATCAAGTCATCAATGCCGGAAAAGTCAGAAATAAAGGAATTGAAGTAATGTTGACCGGTACACCTATAAAAAACCAAAATTTCCAATGGGATATTATCGGAAACTGGAACAAAAATTATAACGAAGTTCTGGAACTTGCAGGCGGTGTACAACAACAAGTATTGGCAACCGGTGACGCCGCGAGTATCATTGCCGTTGTCGGAGGAAGTACTACCGCAATCTGGGGAAGAAAATTTCTAAGGGATGACCAAGGCAATATTATTTTTGCCAATGGTGTTGCAAGAATGACTCCAACCAACGAATTTATTGCCAATGCAACTCCTGATTGGAAAGCTGGTCTTACCAACAATTTTAGATATAAAAATTTCAAATTCAGTTTTACACTGGACGGACAATTGGGTGGTGCACTTTACTCGCACAGTTTTTCTAAAGGAATGGACCTAGGTATTATGGAAACTTCATTACCGAACAGAGGCGAAATGATTACGGGAATTGGTGTGATGCAAAATGCTGACGGATCTTATTCTCCAAACAATGTAGCCGTAACTGCAGAAGCTTATTATCGTAATTACTATTATGGAAATGCTTTGGAATCCAGAGTTTTCAAAACTTCATATCTTAAAATCAGAGAAGTGGCACTTTACTATGATTTACCAAAATCTATTCTTTCAAATACCAAAATACAATCGCTTACACTTGGAATCTTTGGAAGAGACCTTAAGACGTTCTCAGATTTTCCTTATTATGACCCGGAAACATCTGCACTTAATGGAAATGTCTTTGTTCAAGGCGTTGAAGTTGGACAGATGCCCTCTACTGCCACTTATGGATTTAGTTTAAAAGTTGAACTTTAAAATCGATTAATCAATGAAAAATATCAGAATTATCATATCACAATTCTTTGTCTTCTTAGCATTATCTTCTTGCACGAATGGCTTTGAAGAAATCAATGAAAACCCAAACTTAATCAGTGAAATAAGCCCGGGGACTTTACTCAATGAGATTATTTACGGAACTGTTACCACTGGACTTTATAATAACCCCTATATCAATAATCAGTTGATGCAAGTGAACGTAAACTATCCAAGTGCTTATGGAGGCGTACATCGCTATGAGATTCTTCAAGACACAGGAAGTCATCTTTGGAACAATACTTACAAATGGTCCAATAATCTACGTGAGATGCTTTTGGTTTCAGAAAAAGCACAAAATGGAAACTATACAGCAGTTGCATTGACTTTAAGAGCTTGGATTTTTTCTAATCTTACAGATACTTTTGGAAGTGTTCCTATGTCAGAAGCAAGTAGAGCCGAAGAAGGAATTACACAACCTAAGTTCGACACACAAGAGCAGATTTATATGAAGATATTGCAAGATTTGGAGCGTGCAAACACTTTGTATAATTCTGGTCAGGCAATGGTTTTAGGCGATGATATTTTATTTCATAATAATGTTTCAAAATGGCAAAAGTTTACTAATGCACTTCGTTTAAGAACTTTATTAAAAGTAAGTAAAGCTTATCCACAGGCTAATTCACAAATCACAGAAATGCTAAGTGATGCCACTCGCTTTCCAATGATTAATAATGATAGCGAAGATGTCTCTCTCAATATCACAGGTGTAAGTCCCAATCTTTCTGTATGGACAAGACCTTTGGATTATTTGAACGCAACTGGCAATGCCATGTCATCAAATTTCATTGATATGCTAAAAGGTATGAATGACCCTCGTCTTCCTGTAATTGCCATTCAAGCAACTAATGCGAGTGGAAATATTGGATACTTTGGAGTTCCTTCAGGATTTAATCCAACAGAATATCAAATTAATTATACGCCGTCAGTTGCAAATCAAAACCAAATTGTTGCGCCTTTTGCTATTCCTATTATCACTTATTCTGAAATTCAATTTATAAAATCAGAGTTGGCATTTAAGAATATCATCAATGGAGATGCAAAAACTTATTATGAAGAAGGTGTAAAAACAGCTATCAAACATTGGACAGGAAGTAATCCTGCAAGTAATTATTTTGACAATCCAGAAGTCGCCTATGATGGAACTTTTGAAAGAATTATGAAGCAAAAATATTTGGCTTTGTATTTCACAGATATCCAACAATGGGTGGAGAAAAGAAGAACGGGCTATCCTACTCTTCCAACAACCAACGCAATGCTAAACAGTGGAAAATTACCTTCCAGACTATATTATCCACTCAGTGCAATACAATATAATCAAAACAATTACAATGCTGCTGCCCAGCAAATGGGTGGCGATGATATTAACATAAAATCTTGGTGGGAATAATTTTTTAATGAATGTCCGTTTACCAATCTTGATAAAAATATTTGTATTAAAATAAAGAAATTAACTTTTTCATTTTTAAGATTCTTCAAATCCTGATTTCTCAAATTGATACAAGGAAATACAATTAAGTCAATAAACGGACATTTTTAATTTTAATCTTTTCAAATTTTTATAGATTTCAATATTTCAATTGCCTAAAATTTAATATTCAGGTAATAAATTAAGAAGTAAATTTGTTAAAACTCGTGCAATGGAAAAAATTGTAGATTCTCTAAATGCCGTAAACCAAATCGTTAAGAATTGGGTGAAAATTAAGATGAATGAAGAACTTTTTAATGATATCGACGTGGAAAAGGATATCATTATTACTTCCGAGAAAAGACTAAAAGCTGAGATCCATCAGGATATTTCTCTACTTAATACAGAATCATCTCTTTACCTAAGGTCTTTAGTAGCGCACCTCAACACCTCTCCTCCACCGATTGACAGGATGATGACCGAAATCAAAAGCAAGTCCATACGTCTGGATATGTTAGGATAATTATCTATTCTTGAAAAAGAAATGTGAACAAAATAATTTACTTTTAATTAATATCACCAATTCTTTGCACCTGCTAATTTTGGATAATTTTGTTGCCATCAATTTGAAATCGTAGATGTAGCAAAAATGAACTCTTTTAAAGAAATATATGACCTATATAAACATAAAGTCTATTTCTACGTAAAGAAGAGTATCAAAAACGGCGACGATATTGAAGATATCACTCAAGAAGTTACGGGAGGTGATGATCTGGAAAATCTGATGAAGGATAAAAAGATAATAATGGTGCTGAAAATTTTGAAAAGCAGCGTATTGTAGTATTTTTAATTCACCAAGAAAGAAAACTACTCAGTAAAAAAAAACATGAAAAAAAGTCCTCACTTTAAAGCTACACTCACCTATCGAAAAACAGAAGATGGGGGTATTATAACACCCATATCTTCAGGTTTCAGATCCATAATCAAGTTCCCAAATAATACCAAAGAAATTATTGCAAATCAAACATTTATCGAAACAGAAATAGTATTCCCCGGAGACACCGTGAGTACGGATATATTTCTGTTACAAGCCAATGAAATGTTACAAAAAATATATTCAGGACAAGATTTTGATCTTCTTATCAATTCAATCGTAATTGGAAATGGAATAATTACCCATATCTATTAAAAAAATTAAACTCTCCAAAAACTTAAATTATAATTATTGGACAAATAAAAACCTTCTTTTTCAAGAAGGTTTCTAAGTTAAAGTAGTGGTTAAATAAAAATGATTAAGCTTTAGCGGTATCCCTTAAAGCTTTGATTTTATCGTGAGATGTTCTGAGGGACTGCTTGTGCTGGCGAAGCAGCACTTTAGTTTCCTCCATTACATCTTCATCCTCAATAGCTGACTTATAAGCCTTTTGCGCTGCATCCTCGCCTGCTTCGCAAGCACTTAAAACAGATGCTCTGTCATTGACAGCAAAAGCAGACTTAACATCCATCCACGCTCTGTAAATTTTTCCTGAGGTTGTAGTTCCATCTTCTGTAGAACCTCCATATTCGAGTATCTTGTTCTGCAGTTCTACTTTGTATTGCTGACTTTCGGTCACCATACTGCTGAAAACTGTTTTCAGATCAAAATGTTCATCATCTTGTAATTCGTCAATTGCTTTTTTATAGCCTTCAATCCTGTCGTTGTTGATTTTAATGAGGTCGTTCATCGCCTCAATGCATGCATCGTGATTCATAATTTTTATTTTTTACATTAATAAATTGGTTTGGACTCCAATACTTGCAAAGACCGTTCCGCTCTATTATTTTTGGAATAAAACAAGCCATTCTATTATAGAATAAAGTTGATTACTATACAAAGGTTCTATTTAATTTTTAAAGCTTTTATAATATCTTCAAAGCTCAAAATTTAGAAAATTTTTGGTCTATCCTAATTTAAATATTTTGATTATCTAAAATATATCTCTTTGTATAAAAATTAAAGACTAATAGCTAACTTTGCTTTTATCATGCATAGCCAAGAAAACCTATTGACCGTGACCTTAGCCCTAATCTTATTATTGAAGCATTAGGTTCTTCTCCAGCGCCAACAGCCATTTATGTGGGCGAAGATATTACCATACAATTTGCGAATGAGGGAATGCAAAAACTTTGGGGGAAAGATGCGACTGTTATAGGCAAGCCGCTTATGGAAGCAATCCCCGAATTAGAGGGACAACCATTCCTTGAGATTTTACAACAAGTGTGGAAATCAGGTAAAAGTTTTTCTATATCGGAAGCTCCTGCGAAATTGATAAAAAACGGAGTGGAAACACTTGATTATTTTGATTATGAATATAAGGCTCTTTTAGACCAACAAGGCAAAACTTGGTGTATACTGAATACAGCATTAAACGTTACTGCGCGCCGTGAATTTTTACAACAGATCAAAGACAAAGAGGAAAAGGAACGTGTTCTTAATGAGGAAATGGCTGCAACTTTAGAAGAGCTAACTGCTACTAACGAAGAAATGAGCAACTTTATAAGGCAGCTGGATCAAAGTAAGGAATATATCCGTACAATTATTGAACAAGCTCCTGTAGGTATTGCTATGCTTAAAGGCCCGGATCATATTATTGAAATTGCCAATCCTACAATTCTTAAAATATGGGGACGTAATGAGAATGAAGTTATCGATCACCCTCACGAAAAAGCCCGCCCTGAATTGATTGGCCAGCCTGTCAATAAATGGCTAAAAGAAGTTTATAAAAGTGGAAAACCAAAAGTTAATAAAGAATTTGTAGTAAAGCTACATCATGAAAATGGTGTAAGAGAGGCTATTGTAAATTCCATTTACCAGCCTATTTTCTCTTCTAACGGTGAAATTTCTGGAATTTTGGTCATACTGGAAGAAATTACCCAACAGGTCATAGATCGCCGAAAGCATGAAAATGATTTAGAAATGCTAGCGCTGGCGATTGATGCAGGCGAATTAGCTACCTTTTACTATCAGCCTGCAACTAATCTATTTTCAGGTAATCCTCTTCTTAAGAACTGGTTTGGACTGTCTTCTGATGAAAATATGGATTTATCCCTTGCTCTTTCATCTATTATTCCTGATGATCGTGAGCGAGTGGTTACAGCCATTTCAAATGTATTAAGCCCTGATTCTAATGGTCGCTATTTTATAGAATATCACATTCAAACTCATACAGACAAAAAAGCAAGGCTGTTACAAGCCAATGGAAGAGTTTTTTATGATCAGCTAGGTAATCCTGTAAGCTTAAATGGTACTTTGAGGGATATCACTGTACAGAAAAAAGAGGAGCAAAGAAAAGATGATTTTATGGGAATGGTAAGTCATGAGCTTAAAACTCCTATTACTTCGCTAAAAATCTATCTTCAAATTTTACTCCAAGGTGCGGTGAAAACAGAAAACCTTTTTCAGCAAAGTACATTGGAAAAATCTCTGAAGCAGATCGACAATATGACAAGTATGATTAACAGCTTTCTCAACGTGTCAAGGTTAGACTCCGGCCAGATGCATCTTGAAAAAACAAAATTTGATTTCCGGTCATTGTTTTTAGAAATCGAAGATGAAATGAGAACAACGGCAGCTACTCACCAGTTTAGATTTAAAGATTCCGGAACAATATTAATTGATGCAGATCGCGAAAAAATATCGCAGGTACTGTATAATTTGATTGGCAATGCTGTAAAATACTCTAATAACGATAGCTTAATAACTATTGAATATGCTATTGTTGTAAATGATAGTTTAAAAATAAGCATTGAAGATCAGGGTCAAGGAATCTCAAACGAAGATCAGCAAAGAATATTTGAGCGCTACTACCGTGTTAAAGACAGCAATAATTCTTCTATAGCCGGATTCGGTATTGGACTTTACTTGTGTAAAGAAATCATTGAACTTCATAACGGTACCATCGAAGTTAAAAGTAGAATCAATCAAGGAACGACATTTACCTTTAATTTACCTATCAATTCACAAGGGGATAATTATTAAAAGTATGCCGTAGCTTTATTTAAATTTTTCTGATTGATATTTTGTTCTACTGCATAAACCGGATTGATTGCAGGGTGTCATACTAAGTTTGGCTAATTCTAACTAATCTTATTGGCACGAATTATAACACTCATCTAACTAATTAACCTTTAGTTTATTAAAAGTTTTTTGTAATTCATGTACAAATCTTATTTTCTTCATATCTAATTGTACACGATTTTTGTACATAATGATAAAATCGTTTTGTCTTGATTTTAAGAGAGAATATTCAGGAATTCTATCGTTGTAATAAACATTAAAGTCACGATTAAAACCAAAATTATTAAGCCAATCATCATTTAGTTCAATAGGCTTCTCAATATTTTGGATAGATTGAAAGTGATTATTTGCTATCTTGGTTTCTTCGTTTGATGATTTTTTCAAAATGTTTTCTTTCTTTAAAAATTTATTATTCATAAGAATTTAATTACAACTATTATGCCTATTTAATTAGTAATAGATATATCTCTAAAGATGAGTTTACTGCATTAACACTATAAATACTAATATAAACAGTGAGCAATTCAAGATGTTAGCAAAAGTAGACTCTATAAATTGCATTGGAAATTTGCAAAATAGAAAACCCAAAATCACTAAATCGGAATTCTATTTATGCAAGAGAAAGATATTTCTTTGAGTCTAAGTTAGTAATACCCCTCTCATAATATAAATTTCAAATTTATACATAGGTAATTCAATAAGGTGTTTCAGCTTTTTTATAGATTAAACCTTCACTTTTGAGCTCGTACCAAAAGTCTTTAGGTATATGAGTATCTAATGATTCTTTATTACTTATAACTTGTTTGGGACTGCTTGCTCCCGGGATGATTGATACAAATTCTTTTGCAGAAAGAACAAAATGAAGCGCTGCATCTATGATTGAAATATCATAATCTCGAGCAATCTCATTAATCCTGTCTCGCTTCTCTGCCATACCTTTCGGTATCACATCATTATAATTATAACGTTCTCGACCAGTAACAAATCCTGAATTATATCCCGCTCCCGATACGAGTTTCACTCCAGCTTTATGGACTGCAGGAAGTAATCTGTCAACAGCATCTTCGTGTTCAAGAATCGAATACTGTGTTGCTGATAGACATATATCGGGGTCTGCTGAATCTATACAATCGAGAATTGGCTCAATTTTATTGACACCCATACCCCATGCTTTTATGACACCTTGATCTCTTAATTCGGAAAGCACTTTAAAAGCACCTTTTCGTGCTTGTTCAAGAAAATACGGATAACGATCTCCTACCTGATCTTCAGACAGATCATGAACATATACAATGTCAATGGATTCAAGTCCTGTTCTTCGTAAGCTGTCTTCAATTGATCTTTTCACCGCATCTCCCGTATAATCGTGCTTAAAATCAAAATTCAATGGTTTCTTCCACATTGTAGGCGGTACTTCGGAAGGTAAAACCTCTTTAAACAAACGTCCTACTTTGGTTGAAAATACAAATTCAGATCTCTTTTTATCTGCAAGAAAATCTCCAAATCTTCTCTCACTTTTTGTCAATCCATACCATGGAGAAGTGTCAAAGTATCGGATCCCAGCATCCCATGCTGTTTTTAAAATTTCGTAAGATTGCTCATCCTTTATATCATTGAAAGCGGTTCCAATAGCAACACCGCCTATTCCTAGTTGATGCTTTTCCTGTAAAATATTTTGACCCATTTTTATTCGTTTTGATAAATTTTGTTAGATGGCTTTGTTATTTCTCATATTGGTCTTCAAAACCATTAATAAAAGTGAAATTCCTAATCCGGCCAAGAAAGCTGTTCTTGTTTTTTTGGATGGAACAGGTAAAATTGTGTCACCATAAATTCGATGTGGATAGCCCGATGGCTTTAGAACATTTCCTTCATCTCCGGAAGTCTCACTGGATTTCATCATAAGTCGCATTCCTGCTGAAGCTGTGTTGATAATAATCTTGGGAAAGGTTTTATAGAGTGTTACTAATGCTTTGGATCTAAAATCCGGAAACAGATCCTTTTGAGGATGTTTGGCCAACTGTAGTATCTTTGAAGCAGTATCTCTTGGATCAGAAGCAAATGGAGGAATTTTAAAATCCAGCCCGGAATATTTTGCAGAGTGCATATTGCCTGTTGATCGCTGGATCTGAGGATATAAGTTTGCAATATGAATATTAGGAAAATCCGAAATTTCACCATGGAGGCATTCCATCATACCACGAATTCCAAACTTTGTTGAAGAATATACCGCACTGTATGGAGCAGGCATAAATCCACCGATTGATACATTATTAATCAATACGCCCTCTTCTTGTTTTTTAAATATTGGCAAAACACTATAAGTTCCATGCATATAACCGAATAAGTTAGTCTTGATTACCTGTTCATGAACATTCATTGGTATTTCTTCAAAACGTCCGCTTGCCATTACACCTGCATTATTGACCCAGAAATCTATTCTCCCAAAAGTATCTAAAGCCTCTTTTGTCAATTGCTGGACATCTTCATATTTAGAAACATCTGTCGAAACGGCAATAGCCTTTGCTTCCAAATCTTCACATAAACGAAGTGTTTCTTCTAAAGCCTCTTTACCGCGTGCTGCCAATACCAATTGACAGCCTTCCAATGCAAAAGCTTCCGTAATAGCTCTGCCTACTCCACTACTTGCTCCTGTAATGACGACTGTTTTTCCTTTGAGACTTCTTTCTTGTATTATTTTTCCCATAATGATATAGTTATGATTAGTGATTAATTATCAGTAAACCACTATCACACCAAATCACTATCGAAAACAAAAATTCCTATTTTAATTTTGAAATATAAAATAAAAAAGAGACGCATAGCATCTCTTAATTTTTAATTTTATTGTTCTAATTAATTCAATCTAAAGGTTTTCTGCCTGAGATGATATTATAGAGAACAACAATTATTGCAATAACCAGTAGCGTGTGGATCAATCCTCCCGTATCCATTCCTGGAATAATACCAGCCATTCCTAGTACCCAAGCTATTATACATATAACAGCGACTAACCAAAGTAAATTTTTCATAAGCTTATTTTTTGATGTTATTGTGCTATTACATAAAGTATGCCTTTAAAATTATTAACACATAAAATGAGTTATCTACTGTTTGTTAATTTATATTATAAATGAGAGCAGGATTCAATGGCACCATATTTTCTTTTATCCAATACTATAACACCAAAAAATATTATATTATGTCACAAAAAATTGCAATATTAGCGACACACGGATTTGAAGAGAGTGAATTGAAATCTCCAAAAGAGCATTTGGAAAAACAAGGATGGACAGCTCATATTGTAAGTCCTGAAGCAGGTACAATTAAAGCATGGGCAGAAAAAGACTGGGGAAAAGAATATTCTGTGGATAAAACTTTGGATGAAGCTGATGCTTCAGAATATGATGCACTGGTTTTACCCGGCGGCGTTATTAATCCGGACCAGTTAAGAACTGATGAAAAAGCCATATCATTTGTACAGGATTTTTTCAAACAGCATAAACCTGTAGCGGCAATTTGTCACGGACCACAGATCCTCATTAGTGCAGGAGCAGTAAATGGAAGAAAAATGACTTCTGTAAAATCAGTAAGTATTGACTTGAAAAATGCAGGTGCTATTTGGGAAGACAGTGAAGTTGTAACTGACAATGGTCTTGTAACCAGTCGTACACCAAAGGATCTTCCTGCTTTCAATGCTAAAATAGTTGAAGAAATAGAAGAAGGTCGTCATGAAGATCAGTACATTTAAATAATCTTCATTTTCTACTTTAGAAAAAAGACATCTCATTCTTTCCAATGGGATGTCTTTGTATATATTTTTTCTAAGTAATTCTTTTTCTATTGATTGCCTCGACCCAATGAAACTTTCCACAGTTTTTGCACCTCTTCTCAGAATTATTATTTTTCAATTCAGTATATCCACAAAACGTGCAGGAATAATGTTTTTCCACAGCAAAATCCTTTGTACAATTCTCCAAAGAATTCAATAAGACCGGCAAACCATATTTGACCTCGTGATCTTCATAGTAAAAGACACTTATTTCGCCTGAAGTTTCTTCAACAGCCTGCTGTATCTGCCCAAGATGCGAAATCCCTTTCAATCGTAATTCAGCAAAAAATTCATCACTGCCTAAGTTTTCTTTTTTAAAGTTTTGAACTGCAAATACACCATCTTCAATCAAAATAATAGGTTTACCTTCCAGGAGGATTTCCATATTTTTGGATTTTCCTATGAAGAAGACCAAGGTAGAATACAAAGCTATAATTATGATAAAAACCATGAGGGAAGATAGTAATCCTACTTCACGGTAAAACATAGGATCCCCTGCTGCAGAGCCTAACCCAATAATGACCACTAATTCGAAAATCGATAACTGCTTGACTCCTCTTTTACCTAAAACTCTAATCCCAATAATAATGGCAATAAACATCAATAAAGTTCGAAAGACAATTTGAAATAAAAAATCCCAGCTTTCAGATCCCATCCAGAGCTCTTTCCAATCTATTTGCATAAATCATTATTTTATTTTAAAGTTAGTAAAAGTATATACGTCATTCATATCTTTAATAAAATTAAATCTCAGATCAGCAATTATTAAAACTTCAATCAAAAAAGAGATGCTTTTGCATCTCTTTTAGTTACCTTAATAGTAAGTTCACAGTATAATAAATTGATTTGGTCATAAAAAAGGGAAAAGTTTAAAACCTCTCCCGTAGTGTATAATTTAATCTTAGTAGATTGATAAAATTTAACTAACAGTTTTAAATTTGCTCTGAATAATCAAATCTTCTGCCAAAGGCATATCTGTAATAAAATATTACTACTCTATATGTAAATTCAGTAAATCAATTGAAAAATTATTGTTCTAACTTTCTGATAACTTTCAACATATCGACTCCTTTCCCTAGAACAGGTTTAAAAATATCACCTTTGTTTTTTAATCTTTCCAAAGCATTATAAATATTAAAATCAGTAGGTTTAAGTCCATTTTTAACTTCATCCCATTCTAAAGGCATAGAAACCGGTGCACCATTTTTCGGTCTGAGGCTGTAAACACTCGCCAAAGTTTGTCCTCTCCTATTCTGAAGATAATCAAGATAAATCTTATTCTTATCTCTTTTTTGCAGGCTTCTTTCCAAAGTAGTTAAATCCGGTAATTTTTTCTGAACCATCTGCATCAATAAATGTCCAAAATCTTTGACCTGATCATATGAGTATTTCGCATTCATTGGAATGTAAACGTGGATTCCCGAACTGCCCGAAGTTTTAGGATAACCATTAATTTCCGCAAGATCCAGAACTTCTTTTACAACCTGAGCTGTTTCTATAACATCTTCAAATTTGTTTTTTTCTGACGGATCAAGATCAAGAACGAGATAATCCGGATTGTCTGCTTTTTTAATTTTGCTGGTCCATATATTCAGTTCTATACAGCCGAGGTTATTAAGATAGGCCAAAGTTTCTTTATCATTGCAAATGATATAATTGATATACTTATCGGAACTTTCTGAGAAAACTTTTTGAGTTTTTATCCATTCCGGTGTCTCATCCGCTACATCTTTTTGAAAGAAACTCAACCCTTTGATACCGTTAGGATATCGATTCATAGATTGCGGTCTGTCTTTAAGATGCGGCAGAATATACTTTGAAATACTTTGGTAGAAATCAATTACATCACCTTTCACAACGTCGTCTTCCGGAAAGTAGATTTTGTTTTGATTGGTCAGTTTCAATTCTTGCTTTCCAATTTTCTTTAATACATCATCTTTTCCCGTTCTTTTTTTAGACTCAGTCTTTTTCATATTCTCGTTTTTAGATGAATTTTCAGAATTGAATTTTACATCATTAGGATTGACGTCATCCCGAAGTCTCAAAAAAATCGGATGCCTGTAAATATTGTCTTTCGTGAGTTCTGAAAATTTGATTTCAGCAACCAGTTCGGGTTTCACCCAAGTGGCTTTAGTATTAGTTTTAGGTGTGATTTTAAACACTGAATTTTTCGTAATTAGAGGCTGCATTTTATCGTAGATATCAGAAAGTGATCTATCATTAAAACCGCCTCCGGTATGACCACAGAAAACCATTTCACCATTGAGGTATTTCCCTAAAATCAATGCGCCAAACTTTTTCCTTGAGCCTTTGGGTTCTGTAAAACCGCAGATGACCGCTTCATCACTCTTGTGGATTTTGATTTTCAGCCATTCGGAGCTGCGGAGATTTTCTTTGTAAAGGCTGTCTATTTTTTTGGCTACAATTCCCTCTAGTCCCATATCTTTCGCTGCTTGAAAAAAATCTCTGCCTTTTTCTAAAATATGATCACTGTACTTTATGATCTCATTTTCTATCAAGGCATCTTTTAATAATTCCTTTCTCTGCAGATAAGATAAATTTTCTATCGAATGACCATTCAGCCATAACAGATCGAAAACCTGAAAAGTCAATGCAAGATTCGGATTATCACCAATCCTCTGAAGCCATTGGAAATTAGGCTTTCCTTTATCGTCATAAGCGACAATCTCACCATCAAGAATCATTGGATGTTCCTGTAAATTAAGTGAATTGGTTATTTTTTTGAATTTCTGCGAAAAATCGATACCATTTCGAGAATATAATCGGAGTTCATTCTTACTCAAATCTGCAATGGCACGATAACCATCCCATTTGATCTCAAATGCCCAATTTTTGCTATCAAATGCTTTATCAGAAACTTTGCAAAGCATAGGTTTGATAAATTCTGACAGTTTTTTTTCACCGGAAATTGCAGGTGCATAGTTTTTATAATGTTTCAGACTTTCGGTGGAAGTATTTTTTTTTTACTCTCTTTCTCTTCGAGATAAGCGGTTACTTTGGATGTTTTTAAAGTATGGTCTTCGGCATCGTAATCTTCACTAACAGCAAATTGATCTTTATGCTTGATGAGCAGCCAGGCATTTTCGTCTTTAGAATTTTTGATTTTCACCAATGCAAATTCTCCCTTTAGTTTTTTACCGTGAAGAATGAATTTCAAGGATTGTTTATGAAGTTCCGTTCTCATAACCAAATCGTCAGCCTTACCCTTTACTTTTTCGATGGGCTCATAAGTTCCCTCATCCCAGATCTCAACTTCACCGGCGCCATAATTTCCTTTTGGAATAGAGCCTTCAAATGTTCTGTAGGAATAAGGATGATCTTCAACCATCATTGCCAATCGTTTGTCAGAAGGATTCAATGACGGACCTTTTGGGACAGCCCAACTTTTTAAGACGCCTTCCATCTCCAGACGAAAGTCATAATGAAGCCTTGAAGCAGCGTGCCTTTGAATAACAAATTTCAGTTTCTTTCCACTCGCTTTTTCTTTACCTTCCGGCTCAGAGGTTTCTTTGAAATTTCGTTTTTTATTATAATCTTCTAAAGCCATTTTTAAATTTTTAAATATTACCCTGCTTTTTTCTTGCCTTTTTCCAGACTTGCCTTAAGCATTGCCATCAGATCTGTTGCTTTACCTTCGGGTTCTTTGACGGCAGCTAGTTTTATTTTTTTACCTTTTGCTTTCTGTTTGATTATTTTCAAAAGGTCTGCGTTGTAAGTATCTTTATATTTTGTAGGTTCAAAAGTCGTTGCCAAAGATTTAATCAGCTGTTCTGCCATTTTCAATTCAGCAGGTTTTGGAGCGCTGCCCGAAGGAATCTTCAAATCTTCGAAATCCCTCATCTCTTCAGGATAACGCATTCTGTTGACCATTAATATCTTATCTTCATAAGGACGAATGAGGCAAAGAATTTCCCGTTCTCTCAATACAAATGAACCAATGCCAGCCATTTTAGTTTTGGTTAAAGCCTTTAGTAATAATTTATAAGCACCTTCTCCATTCTTTTGAGGTTCTAGAAAATATGGTGTTTCAAAGAGTGCAGGATCAATTTCAGCTTCTTTTACAAATTGAGAGATACTTAGAACTTTAGATTTCTCTGGACTTGCAGCTTCAAAATCTTCATCATTCAGGACGATGTATTTATCTTCTATCTTATAACCTTTTACGATATTTTCCCAAACTACTTCTTTTCCTGTTTTTTCATTCACACGTTTGAATCTGATGTTACTTAGATCCTTGCTGTCAAGCATATCCAGATCAAGAGTGCTTGAATCCGTTGCCGAATATAATTTGATAGGAATATTGACGAGTCCGAATCCTATTGCGCCGTTCCAAATTGCTCGCATAATGATGATTTTAAATTAAATAAGAAATTAATTAACCTATCTTCAATTGTGCAATAAATATTCCATCATTTTCTGTTAGCACATTATTTGTACCTGTTACGAAAAAGTAAAATGGAAAAGCAGACTAAAAAAAAGATAAGACCTCAGCAAAAACAACAGCGCCCGGGATTGGAAAAGAATATGAATCCCATCCCTGAGACAGATCCTATTAAATATCCGAAAGAAGGAAAATTGAAAAACAAAGTGGCTCTGATCACAGGTGGTGACAGCGGAATTGGAAAGGCGACAGCTTTACTTTTCGCCAAAGAAGGTGCTGATATTGTAATTGCCTACCTCAGTGAAACAAAAGATGCCAAACAGACGCAGAAAGAAGTCGAGACTTACTCTAGGAAATGCACTTTAATCAAAGGAGATCTGGGAAAAGAAAATCACTGTAAGAAGATTATCGAAACAGCCATAAAGAATCATAAGAAAATCGATATTATTGTAAATAATGCAGGATTACATTGGGAAGCTGAATCCATAGAAGATATATCGACAGAGCAGTTATCAAAAACTTTTCAAAATAACTTTTTCTCCTATTTCTGGATTACAAAGTATGCAATGCCTTATCTTAAAAAAGGTGCGAGCATTATCAACACATCCTCTGTAACAGCCTACAGGGGAAGTCCGAAACTCATCGATTATTCTGCTACAAAAGGTGCTATTATTTCTTTTACCAGAAGTCTTTCAGCCAATCTTGTTGAAAAAGGAATTCGGGTGAATGCCGTAGCGCCAGGTCCAATATGGACCCCTTTGATCTCATCTTCATTCAAACCGAAAAAGAATTCGGAATTCGGAAGTGACTCTCCAATGAAACGTGCCGGAATGCCAAATGAAGTGGCTCCTTGTTTCTTATTCTTAGCAAGCGAAGATTCGAGATATATCAGCGGGCAGGTTTTACATCCTAATGGCGGTGAAATTGTTAATGGGTAATTTCTATGATTTGTGAGAGTATAGAGCTAAAGAATGATTATTTAAGTGAGGGAATTTTAAAGTTTCTACCTGAATCTATAAAATGACTGTTTCCTCTGTACTGAATAGTTTTAGGATATTTAGGCGATGCTGCCACGTGAGCTTTTACAATTTCGAAAATGAAAAAATTATAATCTTTTACCAGCTTACTGTCATACAGTCTGCATTCAAAATTAGCATAGCAATTAACTAATAAGGGGGCATTAATTTTATGCCCTTTTTCCGTTTTTAAAGCGAATTTGTCAAACTTATCGGTGTCTATTCCACTACAATTTCCAATTTCACCAACAGTATGAGAAAGCTCCAGCGTGGGTAGATTTATAACACATACTCTACTTTTCTTGATCAGCTCAAAACTATGATTACTGTCGGAAATCATACAGCCAATTAAAGATGGTGTGAATTCCATTATTGTGTACCAGCCTAAAGTCATCATATTTCTTTCATTTTTATACTGCGATGTAAGAAGAACTGTAGGACTTGGTTCTAAGTAAAATCGTGCATCCTCGACCGGATAATCTTTCTTTTTGTAAAGTTTCTTTTTAGCTGAGAGCATCTGCTAGCGAGTCTTGATTAAAAAAAGCTTCTATATAAAATATATAAATCTTTGAAATAAATATCTGATTCTTCCTCAAAATAGGTTTGATCCAAACTAAAACATTCCTCTTTTTCTAAATTCTTTTGATGACATATACATCCGTTTCCCAAATAACTGTTTGAAAATTGAAAATCGACCTCTTTTTCAGAAGGTGCTTTGGATAGATGAGAACACTTTTCGCAGTAGAAATATTGTAAATTTTCAGACATATATAATATTTTCTAAAGTCTTATTCAGAATTTATGCCATAAAAGATTTGTTTCGAGAGGCATTTTTTGCGACGCGCTTCTTAGAATATAATAAGTGGCGGACTTTATTTTCAAGCTCAATTATATCAAATGGTTTTGCCAAGTAATCATCTGCCATCGCATTTTTAGATAAACTTCTTATATCATTATGTGCACTGATGAAAATGATTGGAATTATTTGTAAATCAACGTGGCTTTTAATCAATTGCGAAGCTCTTATACCACCAATATCAGGAATCCAATTATCCATAAGTATGATATCGGGATTGAAAAATTTAGTTATTTTCAAAACATCATTAGAAGAACTACAGAGTTGTAAAGTATATTCCGGAAGAGGGAAAATGAGACTTACTACATCAAGGAAAGCTTGGTCATCATCAAAAATTAAAATTTTCTTTTCTTTCATAACTCTTACATTTTTGATTGAACTCTGAGATTAAAACACTCAATTATTAATTATGATTATAAGATTAGGTAATTGAATTCAAAGTAGAATTCTGTAGAAAAATACTTAACACTTAGTAATAGATGATATAAAAATAATTTATAGTTGATTCTAAAGATACACAAAAATATTTAATAAAACATTAATATTCAAACATTTAATATAGTTTAAAGATATAAAAGCTATAGAAGCTGTAAAGAAAACAGCTGTTTAAGATTTAAACAGAACCTATTCAGTAGATATGTGGTTTGTTTTATTAAAAAGCCGGTTTATAACACTTCGTCTGTGGTCAAATATATAATTAAGGGTTCGTTTAATAAGTATGAAATTGATAAAATCACCAAAGATTCCAAATGGTATTTCATACCTCAAAATATCTCGCATCAATACGCCATTGTTAAATGGAATAAACTCGTGATAGTGACTCCAAAACTTATAGGGTCCTTTTAATTGATAATCAATAAAGCTGTGCTGGAATCTATATCCTCTGATCTCACTTTTCCAATTAAGTTTGATGTGAAATAAAGGACGAACCGTATAATCTATTTTCAAGCCTTCGTAAATCTTATCGGTTTGAAGATTTGATACTATTTTAAAATCCATTTCAGAAGGAGCAATACGTGGAAGATTGTATGGTGAAGAGAAAAACTGCCACGCTTCATCCAAACTGCATTCTAAAAATTGTTCCCTCAAAAGTTCATAAACCATAAGACTTTTTAATATTAGCCATTTCAACAAATATACCATTTGATAGGCATAGTAATTGATTTTAATATCTAAAATTTACCTATGGAAAATTCGAAAGATATTAATACTTTAAATGACCTTCTTCACATTACAAATGATAGAATCGGAGGTTACTTGGCAATTGAAGAAAGTGTATGGCAAATAGGATCAAGCCTGAAAGAAGCATACGATGAAAAGCTGAGGCAATCCTATGAAATGAAAAATGAACTAATCAATTTAATTCATAATCTAGGTGGAAAACCTGAAGATCATTCTACTGTATTGGGTTCGATCCATCAGAGTTGGATAGAATTTAAAAATAATCTTAAGGAAATATCTAAAGACGGAGGTCTCAATGATGTTATTGCAGGTGAAGAAGCTGCTATTTCAGCTTATCAAAAAGCATTAGACGGCGGAAATGTAAGTCCCGAAATTGCGAGTATTATCTTGGATCATTTACATCACCTTAAAGCTTCTTATAAAAAGTTTGATGATTTGAATGCTGAAATCAGCTAAAAATCAAGCATTCCGTCAGCAAGTGTCTTCCATTGTATTTTTGTTAACCTTAAGAAACCACCGAAAGTCACTAAAAAATTTCTGACGAAAGTCCATATACCTTTATTCTTCGTATTGGGTATTTCATTTCGTCCATATATTCCCACTTTAATATAATCAATTCCTTTTTCAATGATGAATGTAGATGTTGCACTATCAGAATAAAAATGTTCTATATGTTTAGGATTTCCTTTAGGAGATGCAGAAGGTCGGCAGGTAATCAAATGTATTTCTTTTTCATCATTAGTTGTCAAAGTGATTTCATCGATTCTCACCCAGTCATAACCTTTTGAACCGACATTACCTGGACCGGGAATGTCAATTCTAATAAAATCACCGACACGAGGATGCCTGTCTATATACAATCCTAAAGAATTAAACAGGTTAAAGTCAGCAAAACCATTTCCTGAATAATCATTCCAGTAATTAATAGAGTAAAAACGATTTTTTAGAATGCTAAATTTATTATTTAATATTTCCGGAACAATAATGTTTTTCTGACTTTCTGTATCGTGAAATGATCCATTATATTGTATTGGAACCCCTCTTATTAATTTTGCTTTCATACGGATTAGCTTTATTTTTTTCACAATTAAAAATTTCATTAGAAAAAATCAGAGAGCAATTAATTGCTCTCTGATTGATATACTTCCAATAAACAAATCTTAGTAATTTATTTACTTTGCTTTTGAATTCAAATTAGTATCAGCAAGCTTTGTCAATGATTTGTCGCATTGTTTTTCTTCTTCTAATGTGGCAAGTAGATTTTTTAATGATACTTTTTCTTTCAACACTTTTGCAAAAGCAGCTAATGTTCCATAGGTGGCAATTTCATAGTGTTCAACTTTTTGAGAAGCGGCAATAATCCCGGCATCTCGTACAGTTCCCGGTTCTGTTTCCTTTAGAATACTATCGGCTTCGTCCAACAAACCCTGCATTGCATCACACTTTTTAGCTTGTGCTTTTTTACCCATAGATTTGAAACATTCTTCCAATCGGCTTACGTGCCCTTGAGTTTCTTTTAAATGTTTGGCAATAGCATTTTTTAACTTGTCATCGGTAGCATTTTTCTGCATTTTTGGTAAGGCTTTTACTAATGCTTTTTCTGCCCAATAGATATCTTTGAGACCATCCTCAAAAAGATCTTTCAATTCTTTTGCAGCATCTTTTTTTGCCGGAGTTTTTCGTACTGTCGTCTTTTTTTCAGTAGTAGTTGCCATAATTTTTACTTTTTTATATTAATATTTTGAATTTGATTTTTAGCCATTTACAATTAATCCACCATTCGGATGAATTACCTGTCCTGTTATTTGGGCTGCGGCATCTGTGGCAAGAAATAAAAAACTGCCCGCAATTTCTTCTTCGGTTGCATTTCTTTCCAACGGAGGCTTATTTGGATCTTCTTCCTTTTCGTCAAAGGTTTTCTCGGTTAACGGTGTTGCGACAGGACCGGGTGCAACAGCGTTGACACGAATTCCCTTGGATTTTGACTGCAATGCGAGCGATCTTGTAAATGAAACAATGGCTCCTTTTGTTGCGCTGTAATCCAGAAGTTGTTTGTGTCCTTGGTAAGCGGTAGCTGAAGTCGTATTGATAATACAATCACCCATTTTCAGATGTGGAAAAGCTGCCTTTGTAAGCAATATCATTCCGATGATATTGGCATTAAATGTTTCTCGGATATGCTCTTCCTGCAAATCTAAAATATCATCACAGGGAAATTGAATACCTGCATTATTGATCAAAATATCCAACTTTCCAAATTCAGATATTACCTTATTGACTGCTACTTTACAGAATTGAAAATTATTGACATCCCCGGAAAAAATGATAGCCTTTCTTCCTAATTTTTCAATTTCCTTTTTGGTTTCTTCAGCATCTTTATCATTAGTGTGATAAATAATTGCAACATCCGCTCCTTCTCTAGCAAATAACAATGCAACCGCTTTCCCTATTCCACTATCAGCTCCGGATATTAAAACCGATTTATCTAATAATTGTAATTTATCCGTCATTTAAGCTATTACTTCTAAATGATCTCTCTTCACTTCACATCTGAGACAACCGATAACATACTCCATAAAATAGTTCTGTGCATCAACCGCTTTTGTCATTGGATGAAGTTCAATCTTATCACTTCTGATAATTGTCCCTTTATAAGAAATACAGTAGTAAGCATAGATCTCACCGTTGGATTCTTCCACAGGAGTAGCAAATCCGGTTGTGGCAATTCCCCATTCTGTATTAAAAAGCTTAGCAACATTTATAGCCATTTGCTCACTAATATTTCTTGATACGCAGTTCGCAGATATAGCCTCGTCTTGATCGATATTCAATAGGTTGACTTTTTGTTCCAAATTATATGCAGTTAAGCCACCTTTATAGAATTGTTCCGCTTGAGGGATTTGCGAAAAAGCCATTTGCAGTGAACCCGAAGTCACACTTTCTGCTATTGAAATAGTTTCTTCTCTTCTTAGAAGATGCTGTCCAATCTTATTTAATGTCAGGTTAGATGATTCCATAATAATATAATTTGAAGTGATTGAAAAAGAATAGTTTAGTTCGATTCTTTAAAACAATTCTTCTGCCAAAACCTATTGTCATTTCAAATTACATATTGAAATATTATTTAAGTTTTTTATGATTTGAATCACAATATATAACTCATTTACAATCAAATAAGCTGTTTTATAATAGTATCGTATCTTCTATAGATTCCAATCGAAAACATGTATCGAGATGTAATGCGTATCCTTTGTTAGAAAAACTTGGACTTATATATACAAGATGATCAATGTTGCACATCAAAAAATTGTTCAAGGAAGTATATATCTTTAGAAACTTAATTGCATTTTTTTGGGATTCAAAGTTTATTGATTCTGAGATTCTTTTCGAGAATTAATGATCATGCGAAGTGGCTGATCTTTCGTAATATAGGCATTCATCCAATTAAAGAAGGTTGTCAGTTTATTTCTAAAATTAATTAAAGACATTAAATGCACAAGTATCCATACTACCCAGGCAGGAAAACCATCGAGATGTTTGAGAGGTCCATTTAAATCAGCAACTGCCTTATTTCTTCTTATAATTGCCATTGAGCCTTTATCATTATATTCAAATTGTCGGCGAGACTTCCCTGTTTCTTTTGCTATAACATTTTTTGCAAGTAGCTTTGCCTGCTGTATGGCCACCTGTGCCAGTTGCGGATGCCCTTGAGGAAAATTGGAATCACTCGTCATCAACGCAGTATCACCGATTGCATAAACATTTTTTGTTCCTGATACTTTATTGTAGGCATTGACCAGCAACCTATTCCCTTTTCCATAAGATTCGGGTTTAAGCCCTTTAAATCTTTGCGCTGTGACACCTGCAGTCCAAAGAAGATTGGAGCTGGATATCTTTGAACCATCTGCAAGATAAACTATATTATTTCTGAAGTCTTCTACATTATGTCCTAATCTTATAATCACACCACTATTTTGTAATGATTTTGAAGCATACTTCTGCGAACTCTCACTCATTGGAGCCAGAAGATTTGGAAGGCCATCAACAAGATATATTTCGAAAGCAAGTCCTTTAAGTTCCGGGTAATCCTTAAAAAGAATATCTTTTTTAAGTTCACTAAGCATCCCCGCAATTTCAACGCCGGTAGGTCCACCGCCTGCAACGACAAAAGTGGTCAATTGACTTCTCAAATCTTCATCAGTCGTTCTGGAAGCTTCTTCAATTCTTCTAAGCCACGTATTTTTCAAATATATGGCATCTTCAATAGTTTTCATTGGAAGTGCATGACGACGGATATTATCAATTCCAAAATAATTGGTGACCGTTCCTGTCGCAATAACCAACTGGTCATAATTGACGTTTTCTGTACTTAATACAGCTGTATTATTTTCGGCATCTATCTCAATAAGTTCACCCATAAGAAATGAAAAATTAGCGTATCCGCGAAAATGTTTCCTAAAAGGATAAGTGATATTAGATATATCGAGATAACCTGTTGCAACCTGATATAGTAAAGGAGGGAAAAAATTATAATTATTTTTGTCTACAAGAACAACAGAAATATCACACTTTGATTGCACCAGACGTTCCGCCAATTCTACACCGGCAAAACCTCCTCCTATTATAAGAATCGTATATGGGTTTTTCATATGATCTAAGATTTTCATTTTAAATCATTTATCCACAATCACGCCACTTTTATAATCGAATAATTTAAGATTTAAAATCATGTTCTCTCATATATCCAAAATGATGGCAGGTATTTTGAATTGAATCTCAAAAAAAGATTATGAATAATAAAATCATTATACCATTGACCATAGCAGTAGGAACCGGAATTGCTTTATATAAAGTATTTAAACAAAAAAGAGTAAAGAGTTTTGTGGCTCCAGATGGTAACTCTTATAAACCTGATAGTAATTATCTTAGCTCAGACCAGAAACTATATCGTAATGGAAAAGAAATAAAATTAAATATTCCTGATGACTATTCATCCCAAACAAGGAATTCAATTCCGGAAAAAGCTTTTTCTAATGTTGGGAATGTAGATAAAAACCAGATTTCAAATACACCATATCATCATAAAGGTGTAAGAAATCATTAATGATCGAGTGATATTTAATATTTAAATAATTACAACATGTATTCAGAAAAAACAACTCAGCTGCTCAATGATCTTGTACACATTTTACAAGACCGTCTCACTGGTTTTGAAAACGTTGAAGGTAAAGTATGGGAAGGACATCCGGAATTAAAAGGTTTATACGAACAAATGATTTCACAGACCAAAATAATGAAAACAAGTCTTATCAATCTTATTCAGGATTTGGGAGGAGAATATTCTGAACATCAAACAATATCAGGAACGCTCCATCAAACATGGATATCTATAAAAAATTCTCTCTTATTTGATAATATTGAAAAATCTACACTTAGAGAAGTTCTTTATGGAGAAAATGCAGCGATACAAACCTATCAGCAAGCTTTAGACGAAAATATTTTAGAAGGTTCAGAAAAAACAATTGTTGCTGAACAGCTTAAGGATATTAAAGACTCTGCTCATCAATTTCAAGGCGTTTTGGAAAACATAGAAGCAAAAAATTAGAATATAAAATATACTATTTATGCTAAAAAAAGGAGACCATGTCAAATGGAGATTTCAAAATGGAGAAACTCACGGCATTATCATAAAGATCCATACTTCAGATTTTATATTTATGAACAGACAGCGACGAGCCTCGGAATCAGAACCTCAATATGAGGTAATGAGCGAAAAGACCGGTAAAACAGCAGTTCATAAAGCATCAGCTTTGAAGAAAATCTAAATATAAAAAGCAACTCTCACAAGTTGCTTTTTTATTTATTTCTTATTGTAAGCTACACGCCAGACGACACCACTAACATCATCTGCTACAAGCAGAGAACCATCGGCAATTTCAAGTACTCCAACCGGTCGACCATAAACATCGCCTTTAGCTTCATCAGCAATAAATCCTGTTAAAAATGGTTTATAAGATCCTGATGCTTTTCCATTTTTGAAAGGTACATATGCCACTTGATAACCGACTAAAGAAGAACGATTCCACGAACCGTGCTGTCCAATGAATGCTCCATTTTTATAGGATTCCGGAAACTGATTTCCTGTATAAAATGTTAATCCCAAAGAAGCTGTATGACTTCCCAACGGAACATCCGGAATAATCGTCTTGGCTACCAAATCAGGTTTCTCCCCTTTTCTTCTTGGATCCTCATTCTTTCCAAAATAAGCATAAGGCCAGCCATAAAATGCATCACGCTTTACACTCGTTAAATAATCAGGAACCAACTCATCGCCAAGTTCATCACGCTCATTCACCACAGTCCACAATTGTCCGGTTACAGGATTCCAGCTCATACCTACGGGATTTCTTAAACCTGCTGCAAAGATCTTCTCTCCACTTCCGTCCGGATTAACTTCCAGAATATTGGCTCTTCGCACTTCATTTTCCATTCCGTTTTCTCCGACATTACTGCCTGAGCCTACTGAAATATAAATCTTTGATTGATCTTTATTGCTTATAAGATTTCTTGTCCAGTGATTATTATAGCCGCCTGCAGGAAGATTAACTATTTTCTTTCCAGGTTTTGTGATTTTGGTATCTCCCAATTTATATGGAAACACCCAGAGACCATCAGTATTCGCAACATAAAACTGATCTTTGATGATCAGCATTCCGTAAGGCTGATTAAGATTGTCTAAAAATACAGATGATGATTCGGGTATTCCATCTTTGTTAGCATCTCTGTAAATCAGAATTTTATTAGCAGAGTTACCTCCTACTTCGGCTTTACTTTTACCGCTGATATCGTTCTTAATCTTATCTGCTGCTGAACGCTCAGAATTGGACAGAACCACAAATACATCGCCGTTCTCTGCCTGAATCATATTTCTTGGACTCTTAATTCCTTCAGCAAATCGAGTGACAGTAAAACCTTCCGGCGCACTTGGAGTTTTATCTTTCGGCCATCCAATAACATTACTGAATTTATTCTTAGCTCCTTTTTCATCAGGCGGCGGCAGTTTTAAAGTATCAGTCTGGGTGACAGCACTATCACTTTGTCCCGAACCATCGGTTTCTTTTTTATTTTCTTTACAGCTAAAAAAAAGCAGAGCTGCAGCTACTGGTAAAAGGTAATTTTTCATAAGTTTTATTTATAATGATTTGATGTAGGTTTAAATTTTACAAAAACCATTCCCCTAAAGAATAAATTGGTATTACAAATGCTTAATAAGCCTGGATTACGATTTAAAAATTCATCTGTACACCTAAGATAAAATTCCTTTTGGCTGAAGGATTATAATATCGTCCTCCAAATGCATTGATATCAAATCCCAAAACATAATCCGTATTGTAAAGATTCTGTATCTGTAAGAAAAAATTATAGGTTGATTGATCTACTTTTAAAGGAACACTAAACTGAATATTTCCAATCAATGTTGATTCTGACCAGATATTGTTAGCATCATTAAGAGGCATTTTGGAAGTATAGTAATGGGAATAATCTATTTTTAAAGTCTTAAAAAACGTAAAATCAAATAATGTATTGATGGTTGTCTGCGGAACACCCGTCAAATCATTTCCTGAATAATCAATATTATTCTGGTAATAATCTTTAAATTTAAAATCATACAAACTCCCTGACAATCGGAACTTAAATTGATTAAACCAGTTGTTTTCTAAATCAAAAGGTTTAGTTTCAATGAGTAATTCCAAACCTTTTTGAACAGTTTCTCCTGCATTCACAAAGTACTCCTGCCCTGCATCATTTTGTCGTCGGACAATCGCATCCTTCATCCGAAAATCAAAATATGAAGCTTCAACAAAAAGGATATTGCGCCATTGTTTTCTAATTCCCACTTCTTTGTTCCAACCATATTCGGGATTTAAATTATGATTAAATTCTTGATTGGAAGCACGGATCTCTTCATTGGTAGGTGCCGAATTTCCTTTACCCAATTTAGCACGAACAGAAAATCCATCTCCCAATAAATAACTGACGCCAAAATTAGGTAGCCACTGATTTTTAAAATTAGCTGAACCATTTTCATCTATTGGATAGTATCTGGAATAATCAAACGAATTTGAATTAAGACTTATAGAAATATCTGTAAATAATTTTTCTGCAATAGTTAAGCTTTGGGATAAGAAATAAAATCCTGACGTGTTTTTAATATTGTCAAAGTTTTGAGGATGACCTTTAATTCCAGCATTATTATCATAATTTCTGATATTAATATCATTGACACCACCTTCAAAACCTAAACGATAAGACAATGATACTTTATTCCATATTTTCGAATAATTAAAATGAGTCCTGAGAGCGAAATTACTTTCATAGCGATTTTCAAAGTTGGTAATGAATGGATTTTCAAAATCGACATAAGAGCCTTGAACCATTATAAAATGTGAAAAATTAGGACTGAATTTAAAATCATTGGATAATCCCGCCAATACCATTTTATTACGAATCCCTGCTTCCTGTTCTAGAGCTCCAGGTATTGTTGCAGTAGCCGGTCTTGCCTGTTTACGATTTTGATTCATCTGTTCCAATGTTAAACCACCAGGTGTCTGATAATCCAAATCGGAATACATCAACATAGCCTTAAGCAAACCTTTTTCTGAGTATTGAAAATTATCTTTGATGAAAAACTGTTGTCGCTTCATTCGAGATTGTTCACGATAGGAATCACTCTGATAATGGTTTTGAAAGACTTGAAAGAAATGCTTCCCAAATGTTTTTGAAAAGTTGAGACTCTCATTAAAAGTTCCATAACTACCTATCGAAAGATTAGCCTTCACTTCATCATAATCTTTCGTTTTTAAAATAACCGTACCTCCTGTTACCGATCCATAATCGCCGCTTTCCGGCCCTTTATATAATTCTATCCTGTCAATCAGCTGTGGTGAAATCACATTGAAATAAGTATTTCCTGATGCATCAGATAATATAAAGTCATCAAAATAAACTTTGACATTCCTGACTCCAAATGGTGAACGCAACGTACTCCCTCTGAGTGACAACCTGTAACTTCCCGGAGATCGTTCTTCCATTCTTGCTCCTGCGATCTGATTAACAGACTCCAATAATCTTTCCGGTACATTTTGCTGAAGCAAATCTTTGGATATTATTCCAACCGATTTTGTAGAAGTGATAAAATCAGTTGGTTTCTTGTAAGCATCAATTTTTACTTCTGAAATAAAGTTTACCGAATCTCTTTTTTGAGAGAATAATATAGATGCTGAAAATATTGAAAAGAAAAAATAGATTTTTGTCATTGGATATTGCAAAGCAAAAACTGTACTTTTCTTTCTTCAACAATCATTTGATCTAAGAATCAAAATAAATCGTCTGTCAAATCAAAACTAAAATTAGGAAAATTGTCTGTTTTGAATTTATAATTTATACTTTTTGAATCTAAGAACTCTTGTATTGATAGTATTAAATTCTGTAATATCCAGACCTTCATTGAGCTTTTCTGATTATCAAACAAAGCAATCCGATTCCAGACCTTGATAAAAGTTAACTCAACAATTTCATCAGCATATTCTTGTGAGTGAACTGCATTTTGAGCTAAACCATATAAAGCACAAGCATATTTCGAGTATAAATAATCAAAAGCAGCTTTATTATTTTTCTTTATTGATAAACACAGTTCCGTATCTGATTCAATTTTTGCAAGTTTATTTATCATTGGACATTAATCGTAATCTTCCATAGGCAAATTGTATGCTAATAAAAATAAATACATTATTAAAATTAATTTTATATCAAAATATTATTTTATTTAAATAAATCGCAATCATATTAAAATAAAACCTTAATTATTCACATTAGTTTTATGGTCTAATGTTTGGTTAAACCATATTCAAATATTAATAAAAATTCATCATTATGCCTTACATCACAAAAGAAATAGACAAAAACTACAGTATTTATTATGAAGATTTTGGACAAGGACAACCAGTGATCCTTATCCACGGATGGCCATTAAGTGGTAAATCTTGGGAATTACAAGTTCCAGCACTTTTAGAATCCGGATATAGAGTCATAACATATGACAGAAAAGGATTCGGAAAGTCTCAGCCATCTTTGGATGGTTATGACTACAATAGTCTTGCGGAAGATCTTTTGGAATTGATTACACAGCTTGATCTTCAAAAAGTGGTTCTTGTTGGTTTCTCAATGGGCGGCGGCGAAGTAGTACGTTTTCTTACCAATTATGGGTCTGACAATGTTTATAAAATTGCGTTAATAGCTTCTATCATCCCTCTTGTAAAACAAAAAGATGATAATCCACGTGGTGTTCCTGAAAAAGATTTGCTTGAAATTCTTGATAATCTTAAGAAAGACAGAGTAACATTTCTTCAGGGTTTTCACAAGAACTTTTATAATTATGGATTATTATCACAGTCTGTAAGTCAGGCGCAATTGGATTATGATTGGAGCGTTTCTTCTAAAGCCTCTCCTATTGCAACTATTAAAACCGCAGAGAGCTGGGCGGATACTGATTTTCGTCCAGAATTAAAAAACGTTACAGTTCCTACACTAATTGTTCATGGTGATGAAGATAAAATAGTTCCGATAGAAACTGCGGGTGATCAAGCGGCAAATGGAATTACAAATAATCAATACCATGTAATTTCTGGCGCACCCCATGGACTGAATGTAACACACGCCGATGAACTTAATCGAATTCTTATTAATTTTCTTAAAAACTAAAGAAAAGTTTTTTTGATAATAAGGAGCAGTTAAATATTGCTCCTTATTATCAAAAATAACTTTTATATTTCGCGTTCTTTAGACATTCACATTTATTGCATATTTATTAATTGCGAATTAAGCTTTATTCTAAACAAATAAAAAAAAAGCTGAATAACATATCCTTTAATTATGAAAAAAATTTTGGCCGTGTTTCTTGCAGCAGTTTCTGCCATTGCTGCAGCAATTTATCTTTCAGGCTACAGCTATATTTTTAAAGCAATTGGTATTAATTTAAAAAAGGGATCATTAACCCCATCTATTGACGATGGAGAAAAATTTCCATCTAATCCTATTCCTAATTTTAATCCGAAAACCTGGGACAAAGGTTCTTCTTACAACACTCATATTCTTTCAGAATTTCTAATTGAAGACCTTAAGAAAACACGAACTTCGTCCTTATTGATAATACGTGATAATAAACTTTTATACGAACAATATTGGAAAGAACATAATTCTTCTTCATTGATGAATTCATTTTCAATGGCTAAAGGAATTCTTTCTATTTTAGTGGGCTGTGCTATTGATGATGGCTATCTACAGTCTGAAGACCAATTAATATCATCTCTATTTCCCGACTACAAAAAGAGTCATTATGGAAAATTTCTAACCTTCCGTCATTTGATGACAATGCAGGCAGGTCTGGACTGGGAAGAGGAATATCATCATCCGTTTGCTGAAAACTCTAAACAGTATTTTGTTGATGATCTGGCGAACCAGGCTTTTGCTATTGAGTTAAAAGCAATGCCTGGCGAAAAATATGAATATCAAAGTGTTTCTGCACAGCTGTTAGGCCTAGCTCTGAGAAAGGCTGTCGGACAAAACCTCTCCATTTATCTATCGGAAAAGCTTTGGAAACCTTTGCAAATGGAATCCCCAGCAAAATGGAGCACAGATGAAAAAGGAATGGAAAAAACATTTTGCTGTATACATGCCATATCAAGGGATTTTGCAAAAATTGGACAATTAATAATGCAGGAAGGTAATTGGGAGAATAAACAACTCATCAGCAAAGATTACTGTAAAAGAATGCTTACTCCTACGCGAGCCAATGATGCTTTCTGTTATACAATTTGGGCAGACGATGAGACGGAATTAAAGTATCGCTTTTTTTATGGATTTTTAGGGCAGTTCATAATAATGATTCCAGACAAAAAAATGGTCATTGTAAAAACTGGAAACTATAATAGATTGGAAGTCGATAAAAAACTAAGACCACTACAGGTGAAATTTTTAGTGCAGGAATTGTGTCAAATGATGTAAATATATAATTTGACAACAATATACATTAATCTACTTAATTACATTAAAAAAAATATTATTACCTATTTATTCTATGATTGTATTTTTTTTAAATATTTGTATAAAAGGAAAAGACAATTGAAGTACAATAAACTAAGTCAAATCATTATCGGTAGGCATCAAAAATTTGCCAAATGGTGCCCACAAAAGACATTTGGAGTATTTTATTTAGAATAATCATTTTTTAGATTATTATGCAATTAAATATCGATTACGCGTTTAAAATAAAATCCACGATTGTTAAACAGATAATATTTTTTTCAATTAGGTAGATAATTATTAAATTATTGGTTCTGAAATAGGTATTTTAAACCAAAACGTACTTCCTTCATTTAAAACACTTTCTGCTCCAATTTCCCCTTTGTGTTTTTCAATAATCTGACTGCATATATATAGACCTAATCCCAATCCGGAATACCCTTTTCCTGAGTGGTCTTTTCTGTAATATCTGTCAAATAGCTTTGGAAGCTCTTCTTTTTCAACTCCTTTTCCAAAATCTTTAACAGAAACTTTCACATACTCTCTTTCAGATTCTAATGTGATGATGATTTCATAGGATTCCGGCGCATATTTTACAGCATTATTCACGAAGTTAATGACCACTTGTTCAATTCGGTGCTCATCGGCGAAGACCTCTAAAGACTGCTCTCCCCGAATAATCAGCTTATATTTATTCTCGAGTTTAATATGGTTGCAGGTATTACTTAGCAAATCATAAAGATTAAATTGTTTTTTCTCTATTTGCAGCTGTCCTTCACTTAGTCGTCGAATATTCAAAAGATCATCCACCATCTCTGCCATTTTATCAATATGCTTTACAGACTGCTCAATCATTCTTGTGTGAGTATCTGAAAAAGGCTGATCTTTGATTCGATATAAAAATTGTAAACAGGCTTTGACAACAGTTATAGGAGTTT
Organism: uncultured Weeksellaceae bacterium; assembly: GCA_963530025.1. Lineage (GTDB taxonomy): Bacteria > Bacteroidota > Bacteroidia > Flavobacteriales > Weeksellaceae > Epilithonimonas. Next base: position 2,933 of record CAUSBY010000006.1, on the reverse strand, counting down.
TTAGTTCGTGACTGGCTATACTTAAGAAATCATCTTTTTGCTGTTCAAAAAGTTTTTTATCAGTGATATCCAAAGTCATCCCTACCATACGGTCTCCTATTCCATTCTCATCATAACGAGGTCGACCGTGAGCTTGAATCCAATGGGTAGAACCATCCCTCCATTTTATAGGATATTCCGCTTTGTAGATACCATTTGTTTGGATTGATTCCTTTACTAGTGCCTTAACTTTCTCCCTATACTCAGGAAACATTGCCTCGAAAAGATCCGCATAAACAAACTCCTCCTCAGGTTCAAAACCAAAATTACGTTTAAACTGATCATTGCTTTTCATCACTCCTGTTGCAAGATGGACTTCCGTTGAGCCCAAACTGCTTGCATCTAATGCAATTTCCAGTCTTGTATTGATCTCATCAACGTTCTTTCTGGCAAGAACCTGTTCAGTAACATCATTGGCAACAATTAGTATTGAGTGTTCCTCAGCTCCATCAACATTCGTACGATGATAGACAAAGTTGAGATACCTATCCGTAAGATTTCCGTTATGCGACAATGAGACTTTCAATTCGTTGCCATAAAATGGTTTTCCCGTTTTATAGACTTTTTTCAAAATCCCTAAAAATGGCTGTCCTTCTAATTCGGGAAGTGCTTCTGGGAGTGTCATACCAACAACAGATCGATCTTTGCCCCATATATTAAGTACAATATCATTAACAATATCGACAATAAGATTCTCTCCTTTTAGTGAAGCCATTGCGACCGGAGACTGCTCTATCATAAAACGGAAACGCTTCTCTTTATCGTGAAGCTCAGCTATCAATTTATTCAGACTTTCTTCAGCGGTCATCAATTCTTCATTAGTGGAAGACAGTTCTTCGTTTGTTGCGGTATATTCTTCATTAATGGCTGAAAGCTCTTCATTAAGCTTTTGTTCAGAGACTGATTTTTCAAGTACTAATTTCTGGGCAGCCATCCGCTCAGAAACTTCAAAAGCGGTATGCAAGATAAACTCGGTTTTACCTTTTTCGTCGAGAATTGCTTTATATTCGAAATCAAAATAAAATTCTTGAAGCTCCCCATTTACTTCTAATGTTGCAGGGTAATTCTTGGCATAATATGTAATTCCAGAATTCCATACTTCTCTCAGAATATCAGGAAAAGGCTGATCAATCAATTCAGGAATGGCATCCGTAAAATTCTTACCTATGACAGATCTATCTTTGCCCCAAAATTTTAGCATTGCAGAATTAGCACTTAAAATCTTGATATCACTTCCTGTGTAAACTGCTGTTGCGTTGGGTGATTGAAAAAGGATGCTGAGCAGCTGCTCAGGATTGATGTGATCCGGGGCGTTCATTTTAATAAAATATCCACAAATTTAATGTATTATCCTAAATAATAATTAATAAGTACTGTTAATATAAATAAATTTAAATAGATATGATTTTATTTTTCAGAATCAAATTGTTTATATAAAAAATAATATCCGGTAAATATTCTAATTATTTTCTGATTGGTTGCTTTATTGCTTTAATAAATAATGAAAAAAATATACATTGTAGAAGATGAGTCGTCTTTAAGAGATGTACTGAAACTTCTTTTAACCATAGAAGGTTACTCTGTGAGTACATTTGCAACAGCACAAGAATTTTTAGAAAGAGATATCAATGAAAATCCAAATTTGTATATATTTGATGTAATGCTTCCAGACGGTTCTGGTATTAAGTTGTGTGAAAACATTCAGCAAGGCCGAGAAAGCAGAGGTATTCCCGTGATCATTATGAGCGCTCACGCGCAATTGCATCATTTAGGTAATCACTGCAAGCCGGATGATATTATTTCAAAACCATTTGATATTGATAATTTACTGGAGCGCATCAAAAAAGTAATTGATTAATCTAATTTTGATTCTATTCTTATCTATCTTTAATCCAATAAACCAAAATGTATTAAAGCTGCCTCGACTCCGTGATTATCAACTTCCTCAGTTACAAAATCGGCAATCTCTTTAACATTGTCTCCGGCATTTCCCATCGCAACTCCAATTTCTACAAACTTTAGCATAGAAATATCGTTTCCACCATCTCCGAATGCCATCGTTTCGGAGACATCAATATTAAAATGTTCACAAAAGTATTCTACTCCTTTCTGCTTACTTATTCCTCCCGGATTGACATCTGCAAACAAAGGTATCCATCTTGAGGACAGAGAATTAGGCATCACTTCTTGCATAAATGACACTTCATTTTCAGGGTCTATAAAAACATTAACCTGCAAAACATTTTCAATATCGAGAGTTTCTTTATCATACAAAGGTGGTACTGGAATATTCACGTGAGTATATAACTCCAAAACTTGTGGACTTTCGTGACTGATTCTTACTTTATCTTCATACATTAATGAAAAGCTCACTGTAGATTTTTCTGAGTAATTAATCAAGTTTTTAATATCGTCAGGATGAATAGTCTGTTTAAACATCACCTGACCGTCAATTGTCATACAGTATCCTCCATTAAATGTAAGGAAGCCATCAAACTCAATATGTTTAATATGATTGAGGTCATTGATAGACCGACCTGTTGCTACAATAACTTTTATCCCTTTTTTCCGAAGGTTTTTTATGGCATTTTGAGTTGACTCTGGAATTACTTTGGTTTTTAAACTAATTAACGTACCGTCAATATCGAAAAAGACGGCTTTAATATTTGGGCTTTTTTTAGAATTCATATCAGTTACAACAACATTTATTCTATAAAAATACAAACAATTATTTATCAGAACTTCCTTGTGTAAAAATATAATCAATTTTAAAATCTGGTATTATATTTTGATAGGTACATCTAAATTATATACTTGTCTAAAATTATTAATTAGAAACTCCATATCTAAAGCATTACTAAATAATGGTAACAATATCCAAAAGAAGATTGTGT
>CAUSBY010000005.1:0-247967 GCA_963530025.1 uncultured Weeksellaceae bacterium | reverse complement strand
ACACCGAGAGCAACAAAAGTATCATAAAACTACGCGATAAGTTTAACTTTTAATTGTATATGGTAAAGAAAAAGACATACAATGGACCTTTGGTAAGCATTACCAGAAAAGAGGTAATTGAAAAATTGGGAGAAAGCCTTAACTCCTACTCCGATGATATATGGCATTACGAACTAAGCAGAACATGGTGGGGAGCAAAGACCATCCTTTTCCTGGAATTTGAAAATAATAGGGTAAGCATCCAATACACCAGATATGTATTCGGTAAGAACAATGAAAACATGCCCCGATAAAATGAACAGACAAGAGCTACCAACAGATGAGGACGTCCTGATTGGAAAATCGGGCCAAGAAATAGAAGAGCTACTGGGAAGGATTCCCGACCAGATGGCTCAGGAAGAAGACATCTATATACTGAAAAGATATTGCTTCGGTCTTTTTCAGAAGAAACTTCACCTGTTCTATTCCAAAGGAATTGTAAGAGATTATTATATCGGGATATTATAAAGAAAAAGAATTAAGATCAAAAAATATCATGGAAAGACCAACTCCCGACTATCACCGCATCTATAACGATATCATCAATAAAAAGCACCCCGAAAAAAAAGAGGCATGCAAAGCTTTGCTGAACAAAAAAGAACTATCCGTACTAGATATCATCGAGCTTAACAACAAGATATTTGGTCTCCCTGATCGGGCAACGGAAACTTTCAATCAAAAGCATCGTTCATATGATACATCTGCAATCCTAAAAATACTGGACTATCAAAAAATTTACAAACTGAACAATAGCGAACTTGCACAACATTTTAAATTGAGCAGAAACACGGTTACCAAATGGAAAAAGCTTTTCTCGGAAAAAAACAGACATCAGAAATAATACTCCAAATATTGTATTGCTGAACCTCTCAATAATGGGAGGTTATTTTATTATTTAAAGATCACAAAAACTAATGAAAGAAATCCTAACCCAAATCAACGCAATTCCCATTCGGAGAAACTTCGTAGAAAACTTACCCTACAATCCTCATCTAAAAAAATTGCTACCCGGAAAACGCAGAGCCGGAATTTTAAGCGAAGTTCTTTTCTGGAAGCAGGTTCGAGCCAGAACATTTCATAACATCGATTTTGACAGACAAAGGATCATCGGAAATTACATTGTAGATTTTTATGTCAAAACTCTTGGATTAATCATTGAAATTGATGGTTCAAGCCACCACGAAAAGGAAGTTTATGACGGAATAAGACAAACTTATTTGGAATCTCTGGGATTAATAGTCTTTAGAATCACAGATTTTGATGTAAAGAATAATCTGAGTTTGGTAATGAAAGACCTGGAATTATTCATCATTGAAAATTACGGATTGTAAATTCCCCTCCTATGGAGGGGTGGCTTCGAATGAAATGAGAAGACGGGGTGGTCACACAGATTTACCACCCCGCCAATTCGCTACGCAAATTGTCACCCCTCCAGAGGAAGGGAATTTTATCATATTTCTTATCAAATATTTTTCCAATTTTGAATATCTTTAAAACTTTGAAAATCGAAATTTCTTTATGAAAAAAGTTTTTACAAAATATCTGTTTTTTGTATTTCTTCTACCAGTTTTATTATTTATTGTAGCTTATTTTTTTGGTACAAAAACAGAAGGTGAAATAAAAACTTGGGGAGTCAATAGAACTATTAATTTTGGAATAGATATCAATGCAATTTTGAGTAATCCTCTTTATACAATATCCAGTTTCTATTTATCTTATGCGACATATCTTTTAGGCTATTTTGTTGTTTTTCTAATGCGAAGACGTACAAATTTCCTTTACTCTGCAGTGAACCTCGTTATATTCATTGCAAACTATTTTTTACTTGTCATTGATACGGTAAACAAAACCCTTATTCCTTTAGGTGTAATTGGTATTATAATTTTCATTTTAAATATCTTTAAAACCACAAAAATTCCATCAATCATCAACAAACAACCATCAACTATATAATGACTTTCCAACAACAAATACAACAAGGCATTCCAACAGAATTACCTCAACCAAAACCATACGAAACCCAAATCAACCACGCACCGAAACGTAAAGAAATCCTTTCAAACGAAGAGAAAAAACTAGCATTGAAGAATGCTTTACGTTATTTCGAGCCAAAATTCCACGCAGAACTCTTGCCGGAGTTTAAGGAAGAATTAGAGAAATACGGCAGAATCTATATGTACCGCTTCCGTCCGGATTATGAGATGAAAGCAAGAGATATCGCAGAATATCCAGGAAAATCTGAACAAGCAAAAGCCATTATGCTGATGATTCAGAACAATCTGGATTATGCAGTGGCTCAACATCCACACGAACTGATTACTTATGGTGGAAATGGTGCGGTTTTCAGCAACTGGGCGCAATATCTTCTGACAATGAAATACTTGTCTGAAATGACGGACGAGCAAACGTTGACGATGTATTCCGGTCATCCGATGGGATTGTTTCCTTCTCATAAAGATGCGCCAAGAGTTGTTGTAACTAACGGAATGATGATCCCGAATTATTCCAAGCCGGATGACTGGGAAAAATTTAATGCCTTAGGAGTTTCGCAGTACGGACAAATGACAGCAGGAAGTTATATGTACATCGGTCCTCAGGGAATTGTTCACGGAACGACAATCACGGTTTTGAATGCATTCAGAAAAATAAATAAAGAACCAAAAGGCGGATTGTTCGTTACTTCGGGTTTAGGCGGAATGTCCGGTGCTCAGCCAAAAGCAGGAAATATCGCTGGTTGTGTAACCGTGATTGCCGAAGTGAATCCAAAGATTACCAAAATCCGTCACGAACAGAAATGGGTGAACGAAATCCACGAAAATCTGGATGAATTGCTTGCAAGAGTGAGAAAAGCGCAGGAAAATCAAGAAACTGTTTCTTTGGCTTATCTTGGAAATATTGTTGAAGTTTGGGAGAAATTTGATGCAGAAAATTTAAGAATCGATATCGGTTCAGACCAGACCTCGCTTCACAATCCGTGGGCGGGCGGTTATTATCCGGTCGGGCAAACTTTTGAAGAATCCAATACGATGATAGCAGAAAACCCTGAATTATTCAAAGAAAAAGTTCAGGAAACCTTGAGAAGACACGCTTCCGCCATCAATAAACATACAGCAAAAGGAACTTATTTTTTCGATTATGGAAATGCCTTTTTACTCGAAGCTTCCAGAGCGGGAGCCGATGTAATGTCTGAAAATCCGACATTGGGAAGGGAGTTTAAATGGCCTTCTTATGTTCAGGATATTATGGGACCGATGTGTTTTGATTATGGTTTCGGGCCGTTCCGTTGGGTTTGTACGAGTGGAAAACCGGAAGATTTACATAAAACAGATGAAATTGCCTGTCGGGTTTTAGAGGAAATGATTAAAAATTCTCCTGAAGAAATCCAACAGCAAATGAAAGACAATATCACCTGGATTAAAGGCGCGCAGGAAAATAAACTGGTGGTCGGTTCACAGGCAAGAATTTTATACGCCGATGCGGAAGGAAGAATGAAAATTGCAGAAGCTTTTAACAAAGCTATTGCCAACGGAGAAATCGGTGCGGTGGTTTTGGGTAGAGACCATCACGATGTTTCGGGGACGGATTCACCGTACAGAGAGACTTCCAATATTTATGACGGCTCGAGATTTACGGCAGATATGGCAATCCAGAATGTGATTGGCGACAGTTTCCGTGGAGCGACGTGGGTTTCTATTCACAACGGCGGCGGCGTTGGCTGGGGCGAAGTGATCAACGGTGGTTTCGGGATGTTGCTCGATGGTAGTGATGATGCCGACAGAAGATTAAAATCAATGCTTTTCTGGGACGTCAACAACGGAATCTCCCGACGAAGCTGGGCAAGAAATGAAGGTGCTGTTTTCGCCATCAAAAGAGCAATGGAAGCTGAACCGAATTTGAAAGTGACGCTGCCGAATTTTGTGGATGAGAGTTTGTTTTAAAACTTTTTAGATATGGAAAAACCTGCTGTGAAGCAGGTTTTTTAATATTTCATTATTACATTTTCAACTAAGTCTTCGATAAATTCTAAAGCTTTACTTCTAGGAAGTTTAATATTGGATGGATGAGCGAACGAATTTCTTATACCAAGTTTAGTATCTAAAATCTTCCTTACATCATTTGAAATTATTCCTGCACTTTTACAGATTTCGATAAACTGACTTTCTTTAAGTTCACCAAAATCATCTTTTGAGCGTATTGATTTGTTAATATTTGCTTTTCGAAGTGCAGTTATAAAATCCTGAATTTTACCATTTAAGATATATTCATACAGATGGTCTATAGTTAAAAGCCACACCATTATAATTGATGCTCTATATGCCTTCACGTCAAAAGTCAATATTGCTTCTTCTAAATAATTTTTTTCGCTTTCGCTAGTAAGCTTTTCTAACAAAGTATTTAATGATGAATTTATATGAGCAATTTGTTTATCGATAATAATATTTTGCTCCAATTCATTTATTCTTTGTCTAGTAAGCTTGTAAGACATATCCTTGTTCTTAATATAATTTTGAGAACCTTTTACTTTTTTCGATTTGTCCGAAAGATACTTTGGAATGTTTGAATATGCTGGTATGTGTAATTCAGAAAAGCAGTCAGTAATTTGTTTTGGCTTAATAGTTTCTGCTTTATTGAATACAATTAGATAGTATGAAAAATAATCTATCATTTCAGAATTTTTCAAATCCTGAAAATTTTTAATATGCTTAAGGTAATCTTGCAGGTTATTTACCATTTTTCTGCATTTCGTGAAGAATATAATTCATACCTGTTCTAGTAACTTTAATATCATTTGTGTCTGAAGTTGCTAACCAACCCTTGTGAGTATTAGTATCTACTAATGTTTGAGGAAAACTTGGAATTTTTAATCCTAAAGTCCTGTAACAGCTATAAATATGATCAGTTGAAATATTGTTAATTGATAATATTTCTTGTAAATAATATACAAAAATTAAATTTCTCTCATAATTCGTTTTTGGCTCAAATTCATTGAAATATTCTTTTAAACTTTTTTGATTAGCCGGATTAAAATCAAAATCAGTAAGATAAGTTTGCCCTTTAGCACTCTTTGGTTTGGCTTTTTTAGAAATCGTACTATCTGTTTTTGAAGCCTGCTTTTTGGATTCATTTTTAACTTCAATTAATTTTACCCTATCTACAATACCTTCAGAATAATTACTATTCTCGGAATGGTCATTTTTCTGCACATTAACAATGTTATCAACAATCTCAAAATGAATTGAAAGCATATGAAATACCTTAAGAATACTCTTTTTTTCTAAAGTATTTAATGCATCGGCACATTGATTAAACGATTTAAGTTCTTTTTCTTTTTCAGTCATATTAAATTTAAATAATGGTTATTTTATCAAAAATATAAAATTAATTAATAATTATACTAATATTTGTATTTAACGAATTTATCTACTATTAATTTATTCTTTTTACGGTTTTCCGTAATCCAAACTTTTCTATTAGTAAAACAAACTTAATCTAAACTGCCTCCGCTGGTGCGAGCATCTTGCTTGTAACTACAAAAAATAAAAACACAAGCTTGAAGCTTTCGTTAGCGGAGTTAATAAAATAAATATATCTTCAAATTTTAGAACTCCCCTTAAAACAAACCTCACAACACCTCCGGTTATTTAAAACAACCCTGTTTGTAACTTCCGGATAACTTCGGAAGTCTCCTGCAAATTGCGGGAAAGCTTCGGAGAACTTCATTTGTCCAAAACAAGAGGAATTGATACTTTTGAAATTTCAAACGATTACAAATGAAAAAACTAGGAATCATAGGTTGTGGCTGGTTGGGAACCCACATTGCAGAGAGAATATCTGACCGATATGAAATCTTCGCAACCACAACTACAGAATCAAAAATCGAAGACTTAGAATCGAAAGGATTTCGCGCTACTTTGGCTAGTTTTCCAGATGAACCTCATCCTGAAATGAAGGAATGGGAAGTTGCATCGCAGTTGGATGCAATCATCATTGGAATTCCGTTTTCTGGAATCAGAGGAATGCAGGTTTCTATGAAAGACAAACAGCAGAATCTATTGAAGTTTTTGGGTGATTATAAAGGTCAATTATTTCTGATGAGTTCAACGGGCATTTATCCTGAAATTGACAAAGATTTTGTTGAGGAAGACAAGTCTCCTTATGAAGTGGAAAGCGAGAATTTCATTTTAGAAAAATTTCCTCAGACTAATATTATGAGATTAGCCGGATTGATGGGAGACCAAAGACTGCTGAAGAATTATAACATCTCCAATCTTGATATGCTTGTGAATCACATCCACTACGCTGATATCTGTTCTGTTTTTGAGAAGATGCTGGAGAATCAATCACAGTCTAAAGTTTACAATATTGTTGCACCAATCCATCCGAACAAAGAAGAAGTCATCAATGCTCAGAAAGGACTTCCCTACTCCGGCGAACGAACAACGAAAGGCAGAACAATCTCTGCAGAGAAATTAATAAAAGAATTGGACTTTGAGTTTCAATATCCTGATCCGAGGTATTTTCATTTGTAAATTTATTGGAATCCTTTCCAACCTTTTCTCAAAATAACGCATCTATCTATAAAAAGACATTATGAAACTATCCATACCAAAACCTTGTCACGAAAACTGGGATGCGATGACACCCAACGAAAAAGGAAGATTTTGCCAAGTTTGCAGCAAAACAGTTAGAGATTTCACCGCATCATCGGATCAGGAAATTATCAATAGTATCTCTGGCAGTTCTAATATCTGTGTGAATATCAATTCTGATCAACTCAATAGAAATCTGAATCATTCTTTCATCAATTCTCTTTTTGCAAAATTCGCAGTTGGATTCGTATTGACTTCTGGAGGAATTATTACAGCTCAAGTACAAAAATCTGATATCAAAAAAGAAATCAATGATACTGTACGAATAAGAGGTGAAATCTCACAAGCTCCAATTATTAAAAAAGATACACTTAGAAACATCACAGGAAAAATTGCTCAACCACCAAGTCAATTAACAACTAACAATCAACAATTCAGAATTGGAGATGCAGTAGCAACTATAACCGATGATAAAAAACCGCTTTATATTCTGGACGGAAAAATCATCGATGAGGAAATAATGAGAAACATAGACCCTAATCATATTGATAAACTTGAGGTTCTGAAAGATGCTTCTGCCACAGCATTATATGGCTCAAAAGGCAAAAACGGAGTCATTGTCATTACTACCAAAAGTAAACCTAAAAACAAAAGATCTAAAATTGAAAATAAATAAAAATATAAACCTGCTGTGAAGCAGGTTTATTTATATAGATCAGTTGACAGGTTTCCAGACTTTTTCCCATTTCTTCGCCCATTCCTTATTATCTTTTTTGCTAACGAAAGGCTGATCTCTAGCCGGAATTACTTTTCCCGATGGCGTGAAATCTACTTTGATTAATCCTACTTTCTCGCGGAAATGTACTTGTGAATCGTTCCCGAAATAAGTGCTCCACCAGTTCCCTTTCTTGTCTTTGAAAAAACCTGTTCCACCCGCCGAAGGAACAGACTCGTGGCGATGTTCATAAGGTCCCAATAGATTATCCGACACCGCAAGGCAAGTGGAATATCGATTTTCGTAATTATCAGCTGCTCCCAGATAATACTTCCCATTTCTTTTGAAAAGAACTGCACCCTCATGTCCTAGATCTTTTAGTCCTCTTGGTTCACATTTGGGAGCATGGTGTGATGCATCCATATCATAATCTGTGAAATCAACTTTCTTGAAAGGTCCAGCAAAACCACTTAAGTCATCTTTGAGCTGAGCAATTTCTTTAGCAGCACCGTAAGTAAAATAGACTTTCCCATCCTCATCCTGAAACAGCGTTGGATCGATACCTTTTGCAATAGAACCTTTTTCTTTAAAAGCGTTCACATAAGGACCTTCCGGCTTTCCGGAAACACTTTTCAAAATCCCGATTCCATCTGGGCACATACTGAAACAGATATAGTAATTCTTGTTGATATAATGGATTTCCGGTGCCCAAACTGCTCTCACAGCTCTTTTCGGATGTTGACGCCATTCTTTCACCCAATCCTCTGCATCTTTGTTGATATCCCAGACCAGACCTACATAGTCCCAATTTTTCAGATTTTTGGATTTCCAAAGTTCCACACCTGCCGTGTAAGCCCAGATATTGTCACCCGAAGAACCTGTAAGATAATAGTTCCCATCGCCACCCAATGTGATTACACCGTCACGTAGGTGGAGTTCTATTGCCGGTTTTATAGGTGGTAATAATCCTTTTTCTACAGCTGTTCCTTTTACCAGTCCATCAAAATTGAGATCATACTCAGGTCTTGGATTATCTCCTTGGTAACGAACATCATCTGTTCCACTTCGCCAGCCACCGAGACCATCTCCCGATACTTTTTTCCCAGCACCACTTATCGGCTGAAATTGTCTCGCCCAAATAGTATCTTTTGGAGCCGGAATATAAGTTTCCTGTGCAGATATAAATCCCGAAACCAAAAGACAAACAAGAAAACGAAATCTCTTCATAATCAAATATTTTAAAATGAATATCAGTCTAATGTAATACTAACTGATACTTCTCAAATATCCGATTCATTTTTGAGGTTGGCATCCTGCGGATTCATGTGATGTTTAAAATCGAAATCGTGCTCAATTGAATTTATTCATTAGAAACTTAATTATTTTATTTAAATACTCATTTTAAAAAGTATTACTAATTATCTTTATCTTAGCATAATGCAACCGATTGCACAAAATCATTATTTATGAAATCATCTCTTTTATTGATATCAAGTTTAGCAACCTTATCCTGTTCTGCTCAGACCAAGGATACTTTGGCAGAGAAAGTATTATTGTATCAGCTTCCAATCGGTGGTTGGGGAAAACAATTAGGAACAAAAGCTGTTGATTACAGCCTACCTATTGATAAAGAATTGTTAACAAAAATAAAAGCCTCGGGAGATGACCATGCTACGATAGATAATAATGCGACTTCAAAGGAAATTACGATTCTTATCAATGCCTATAATGCAACCAAAAATCAGATTTATCTTAAATCTGCGGAAAAAGGAATCGCTTATCTCCTCAAGATGCAATACCAAAATGGAGGATTTCCTCAATATTATCCCAATTCAGCAATCTACAGAAAACAGGTTACTTATAATGATAATGCAATGATCAATGCACTTAGCATTTTGTACAATGTTGCGGAAGGCAAAAACGGTTTTGATGTCGTAGATACAAAATTGAAGGAACAATCCAAAATCGCTGTCACAAAAGGAATAGATTGTATTTTGAAAACCCAATATGTTCAAAACGGAAAATTAACAATCTGGGGAGACCAATACAATGAAGTGACTTTAAAGCCTGAAAAAGCCAGAGCCTTTGAACCTGAGTCATTAGCAAGTGCAGAATCGGTAAGTATTGTTAGATTTCTGATGATGCAACCATCAACTCCGGAAATCGAAAAAACTGTAAAGTCTGCCATCAGCTGGTTCAAAGAAAACAAAATTGAAGGCTACAGCTACAACGTTGTGAAACAAAATAATAAAGCAATAAGAACTTTGGCTGAAGATAAAAATTCTGTGGTCTGGTCAAGATTCTATGACCTTGATAACAACAAACCTCTTTTTGGAGATAGAGATGGTACTGTAAAATATGATTACAATCAAATCTCCGAAGAAAGAAGAAACGGTTACAGCTGGTACAATGATGCGCCACAAAAACTGATCGAGAAAGATTATCCAAAATGGCTGGAGAAGAATCGATTATCTAATTAACGTTTGGAATCATTCTTGACTTCATATTAGAAAATTCTTCAATATGAAATCAACAACCATCAAAAAAATCGCAAAATACGGATTGGGCGCAATGCTCATCTCAGCAGGAATAGGACATCTTACATTCGCGAGGAAAGAATTTCAGGCTCAGGTTCCTGAATGGGTTCCGTTGGAAAAGGATGATACGGTAGTCTATTCCGGAATTGTAGAAATCGCAATGGGAACGGCTATCATCGCAGCTCCAAAGAAATACGAATCATTGATCGGAAAAATAGCAGCAGGATTATTCATCGCTGTTTTTCCCGGGAATTATACACAATACAAAGAAAGAAGAAATGCCTTTGGATTGAATACTGACAACAAAAGGTTTGCAAGGTTATTCATGCAGCCTCTGTTATTACTTTTGGCAATAAAATCGACGGATAACAAATAATAGAAAATAAAACTCGCAGATTTAACAAATTCGGCAGATTTTTTCAATGATAATCTGTAAGATCTGCGAGACACAAATAAATAATCACTCAACTTTATTGTTGAGTTTTTTTATTTCCGCATAGAATAAATCTATGTTAACAGCTTTCTTGATTCAATTTTAAACTCTAACTTTATTGTTACAAAAATTGATATTAGAACTATTAAAAAATCAAAAAAACTATGAGTTCAGCACAACAGACATTTGATGATATATTCAAAAAAGAAATTCCAGAAGAATATCAAGTTCCGGTAATTCATCAGAAAGAATATCTTCTCAATGGGGAATTAGTTCAATGGGACGGCGATGTTACCGAAATTTATTCACCCGTTTGCATCCCAACAGAAAACGGATTAGAAAGAAAACTCTTGGGAAGCATCCCGAATATTGGACCAAAAGAAGCACTTGACGTTTTGGATGCCTGTGTAAAAGCTTATGACAACGGACTTGGCGAATGGCCAACAATGTCTGTGGAAGGCAGAATCAAATGTATGCAGAAGTTTGTTTACCTGATGATTCAGCAAAGAGATCTGATCATCAAATTATTAATGTGGGAAATTGGAAAAACCCTACCCGATTCTACTAAAGAATTTGACAGAACTGTAGATTATATCAATCAAACGATTGATGCGCTGAAAGACCTTGACAGAGAATCTTCTCGTTTCCAACAAGCCGAAGGAACAATTGCTCAAATCAGAAGAGCACCACTTGGAGTCGTTCTAAGTATGGGACCTTTCAACTATCCTCTGAATGAGATTTTTACAACACTGATTCCTGCTTTGATCATGGGAAATACAATCTTGTTCAAATTACCAAAACACGGAGTTCTTGCCCATTATCCTTTACTGAATGCATTCAAAGAAGCGTTTCCAAAAGGAACGGTGAATACACTTTACGGAAAGGGTTCGGAAATCATCACTCCAATTATGGAAAGTGGAAAAGTGAATGTTTTAGCTTTCATCGGTTCGAGTAAAGTCGCAAACGGTCTTAAAAAACTTCATCCAAAAGTTAATAGACTAAGAGCAATCTTAAGTCTTGATGCTAAAAATGCAGCAATCGTTACTAAAAATGCTAACTTAGATGTTGCTGTCAGCGAGTGTATTTTGGGTTCATTATCATTCAATGGTCAACGTTGTACAGCTCTTAAATTGATTTTCGTTCAGAAAGATGTTGCGGAAGAATTCACTAAAAAATTATCCGAGGCTGTTTCCGCTATGAAAGGCGGATTACCTTGGGAAAAAGATGTAAAAATCACACCACTTCCAGAAGTCAATAAGCCTCCTTACTTGAAAGAATGTCTTGATGATGCCTTATCAAAAGGTGCTAAAGTTTTGAATGAAAATGGTGGTTATAATGAAGCTTCATTCTTCTTCCCGGCTGTAGTTTATCCAGTGAACAGCGATATGAAATTGTATCATGAAGAACAATTCGGACCGGTGATTCCTGTTGTCCCATTTGAAACAATTGACGAACCGATTGATTATCAAGTAAACGCAGACCACGGAATGCAAGTGAGTATCTTCAGCGAAGATGCTATGGAAGTTTCAAAACTAATTGACCCGTTCGTAAACCTTGTAAGTCGTGTAAACATTAATTGTCAGGCTCAAAGAGGTCCTGATGTTTTTCCATTCACGGGAAGAAAAGACAGTGCGGAAGGAACGCTTTCTGTTTTTGATGCGCTTCGTTCGTTCTCGATACGTTCATTAGTTGCTGCAAAAGTGACAGATTCTAACAAAGAATTATTGAACACGATTGTAAGAGACCACGATTCTAACTTCTTGAGTACAGATTATATTTTCTAATAGATTCTGAGATGATAGATAAAGGATAATAGACTTAAATTAAATCCGTAATTGAAATCAATTGCGGATTTTTATGCTTATTATAAAAACTTAATTCTAAAATTATTACTAAAATTCCCCAATCAATTTCAGCATTGCTTTTTTTACAGTATTTTTGAAGTCTAAATTTCTGAATTGAAAAAATTAGATAAATATATAATTAAAACCTTTTTGGGGCCTTTTCTATTTATTTTCAGTGTATTGTTCTTCATTTTCATTGTGAACATTATCTGGACACAGATGTCTCAACTCACAGGAAAAGGTCTTACCTATTGGGAGATTTCCAAATTTCTTTTTTATCTGGGAATCAGCGTTGTAAGTATGGTTTTACCACTTACGATACTACTCTCTTCCATTATGACTTTTGGAGATTTTGGGGAACGTTATGAACTCGCAGCAATGAAAGCTGCGGGAATATCTCTAGTTCGGGTAATGATGCCTCTTTTTGTAACGGTTTCGTTACTTTCCGTCGCTCTATTTTTCTTCTCAAATAATATTATTCCTGATTTTCAACGGAAAGCGAAAAATATGATGTTCAATATTATTTCGTCCAAACCGGCAATCAACTTTACACCTGGAGTTTTCATTGACCAGATCTCTGGATTTTCTGTGAAATTTGATAAAATATCAGGTGCAAAATCCGAAAAGCTAGAAGGAGTCTTTCTTCATAAGAATGCAAGTCCATATGACGATCAGCAAACTATTATTGCTAAAACAGGAAAATTTGCTCCAGCAGTAGATAGAAATTATTTGAAACTGATTCTTTATAATGGTTATGTTTTCACAGACAATATCACGAACAAACCTTATGAAGAAAGAAAAAAGCAACCGAATCAATCGGTGAAATTCGATACTCTGGTTTATCATTTTGATATTAGTGAACTCATTAATAATGCAATCGAAAAAGAAAAGATCACAGACGATTATCGTTTCCAGACTTACGGAGAAGTGAACGAAACACTTGTTAAAAATAGAAAAGGAAATATTGCAACCCTTAGTTCCATTGCTTCGCCGGTGATTTCACAGACCAATAATTATGTAGAATACATCGATAAATCCAAGTCTAAGGAAAAAATAAAAGAACCTTATAAAATAGATACTTTAAAATCTCCTAAAAGACTTGAGATTCTCTATGCTGCTTACAACAAGATAGAATCACTGAAAACCAGTATAGATTCTAATCAAAATGCAATCAGCGATACTATAAAAACCCATAACAAGATCGTGATGTATCAACAAAGAATAGTCTCCTACTCTTTTACCTGCATCATTTTCTTCATGATTGGGGCGAGTTTGGGTTCTATCATCAGAAAAGGAGGAATGGGATTACCGGTTGTCATATCGATCGTTATTTTTATCATTTTTTATGTTCTGAATTTATCGGTAGAAAATCTCTCGTGGAAAGGGAATCTGAATCCTTATCTCGCAGCATGGATCCCGAATATTGTATTGTTCCCATTTAGCGTTTGGTTGACCTACAAAGCATTGACAGACTCTCAGTTATTCGACATAGAAAAGTACAAAGCTCTTTTCAAACCGTTGATAGACCGATTCTCAAAGCCAAAAGAACACGAACGTTATCAATAGTTATTGAAAAAACATATTACATACAAGGTCTTATCAAGATTATTTTCCTTAATGAAAGGAATTGATTTTGATAAGATCTTTTTAGTTTATTAGAAATTCTAATCTCATTTTAATCTCTTTAATTACATTTTAATTTCGTTCCAAAGACTTTCTAATTTGGTGGGTATAGTTTTGTATTATCAAAAAATAGCAACCCACAAAATTATATAGTTATGATCAAGACCATTTTAATAGCAACAGATTTCTCATTAGAATCTTTGGATATACTTAAAAAAATTTTAAAGAACAAAAACAATCAGGAGGACGAGAATCAATATAATATCCTTTTGGTATCGGGCTACGATATGGGAGATTCTATCAGAGATCTTCTTTTCTCTTCAAAAAATTCTGTTTTCAACAAAATAAGACCACAGGAATTTTGCGATGCATATAGCATTATCAACAACAAATATCCGAACCTGATCAACAAGATTACTTGCGATATTTTCACAGGAAGTTTCCAAAGAACCTTCAACAATTACATAGAAGCAGCCCAAATAGATGAAGCGTACTTCTCTTCTGCTAAAAGTACTAATCTAAAGAAAAATCAATTCGAAATCACTTCTTATCTGAAGAAATGCAAGCACATTGCTGCTACAGAAGTAGCAACTGAAACGCCGGAATTCGTTCCTGAAAAAGGAAGATTGGCGGAAGTTTTCTTGTAGAAAACCATTGATAAAATCTGAATTTAATTATTAAAAAGTAAAGTAAAATGTTAAGAAATTATAGTAACAGCAGAACGTTGGGAGACAACATCAGACTGGGGACGCTGACTGCTTTCACAGCAGGGACTATAAATATAGCATCTCTATTGATATTTCTTTCTTTTACATCCAACGTAACAGGACATTATGCGATTTTCGCAGCAGAGATTAGCCAAGGAAACTGGGCTCAGGTTGCAGTTGTAGCTTCTTGGATTTTCTTATTCTTCTTCGGAGGTTTTGTAGCTAATCTAAGCGTTATCAACTTCAATAAAAAAAGTAAATATTTTGCCCACGCATTCCCAATTATACTGGAAATACTTTGTCTTTTGGCAGTTGGAATATATGGACAGTTCTATTATCAAAAAACGTTAGGCGAAACCGAAGCTTTGGTAGCATTAATGCTATTCGCTACTGGTTTGCAAAACGGATTGACAGCGAGTATCTCCAACTTCTCCGTAAAAACAACCCACCTTACGGGAACAACAACAGATTTGGGAATCTTATTTTCCATGTTTACGCAGAAAAAATTTAGAAAAAATCCTGAATTGATTGCAAGAGCAAAACTATTGATGAGTATCATGTTCGCTTATGTTTTAGGGGCAGTATTTTCAGGATTAACTTATTACAATCTCGAATTCCGAGTATTCTATGTGATTAGTGTTTGTCTTCTGGTTGTGATTGGCTATGACTTTTACAAGATCAACATCAGACACTTCCAAACTGAATACCGATATTACAAGATCTATCATAAACCAACTTTTATTGCTTTCTTATATTACAAAATCCACAATAAGGAAGAAAAAAGAACAACAAGCCATTCTAATCCTAGAACCAATACAAAATTAGCGTTCAGTGAGGATTAGAGATTAAATGATTAAAAACACACTTCATATATATTAGTTTTTGTAATAGTTCTTTAAAAGAAATACACCGAGGTTTTCTCGGTGTATTTTGATTTTATGATATGTTAAATGATTTAATCCTGCTCCACCCAAGTATGGTTTTCTCCAGCTAACTCGCCAAGATATTTCTCTGCATCCATTGCAGCCATACATCCACTTCCTGCAGCTGTAATTGCCTGTCTGTAATGATGGTCTTGAACATCACCTGCTGCGAAAACACCAGGAAGATTGGTTCTTGCAGATTTACCTTCTGTGATGATGTATTCGTTTTCGTCAAGGTCGATTTGTCCTTTGAAGATGCCTGTGTTTGGTTTGTGACCGATTGCGATAAAAATCCCGTGAACATCTATTGTAGAAACTTCGTTTGTCAAATTATTAACAACTTTAGCTCTTTCAACTAAGGAGTTTTCACCTTCGATTCCGATTAATTCGTGGTTATATTTCACTTCGATATTGGAAGTACTTAGAACTCTGTCAACCATAACTTTTGAAGCACGGAAATGGTCTTTTCTTACCAACAACGTTACTTTGTTACAAATTTTAGAAAGATAAGTTGCTTCTTCTGCAGCTGTATCTCCAGCTCCAACTACTACAACATCTTTTCCTCTGTAGAAAAATCCGTCGCAAGTTGCACAAGCAGAAACTCCTCCGCCAGCATATTTTTTCTCATCAGCTAAACCAAGATATTTTGCAGCTGCACCCGTTGAAATGATGACACTTTTCGCCAAAATTTCACGAGAACCTGTACTCAATTTGTGGATTCCGCCTCTTTCTTTGGAAAACTCAACTTTGGAAATCATCTCGTAATGAACTTTGGTTTCGAAACGTTCCGCTTGTTTTTGAAGATGAAGCATCATTTCTGGTCCCGTGATTCCGTCCGGATACCCTGGGAAATTTTCTACTTCTGTAGTTGTTGTCAATTGTCCGCCTGGTTCCAATCCTGTAAAAAGTTCCGGTTTCAGGCTTGCTCTTGCTGCGTAAATTGCTGCTGTAAAACCAGCTGGTCCAGAACCTACAATCACACAGTCTAAGATATTGTTTTCCATTTTTATAATTAAATTATTTTATTTTTAAGGATATAATTTCTTTTCGAAATTGGAGTTTTCAAATATAATTTCTTTGATTGAAAAATCGAGTACAAATTTCGGGAATTAATTATTCAAATCCTATCTAAACTGTCAATGCGATTTATATGGTTGATGAATAATCATTAACGGTTGAAAACAAAAGCCAAAATAATCAACACAATATCAATTCCCACAAGAATCCAAACGAGTTTAAGGTCTGGTTCTGCAAAACCTTCTATAAATTGTCTTATTTTAAAAGACAAAATACTACTCAAATTGGTGTTCGGATTTTTAAAATCAACATCATCCATTTTGATTTTTTTCAGAATGAATTTGATAATTCTCTTTTGTAATTTCGGTGTTTGTGAATCATTATTAATTGTATCCAGCAATCTTACTTTTACAACTCCCCAATCTGTAATATTCTTTAGAAAATCCGGTTGTTTCTGAAGAATTTTATCAATGTAAAACTCAATTTTAGGTTCTACAAAATCAGCAACCTTATATTTCCAGACATTGTAAACAGCAGAAGCAACGGCATTTTTATTAGCTAGAATCGTAAATAGAACAGGCGATAAAATCCCAACGGTCAGTAGCAAAGCCGACCAAAACTCAACCATAAAAAGGAAGATAAATCCCATAATGGCACCAAGAATTCCTGCGTGTCCAGCAGCTGGAAATCCTCCGCCAGAATTATCACTAAATAAAATCACAGCAATTGTAATATCTGTAATCATTATTACTGCGCCAATAAAAGCGACTTTAACCCAAGCAAATAATGATTTTCCTGTAATTTTTCCGAATAATTTGATGTTGCTTGTTACTTCTTCTTTCATTTGTTTTGTGTTTTAAGTTTTTATGATTTAAATCTAAGCTTTTCTAT
Organism: uncultured Weeksellaceae bacterium; assembly: GCA_963530025.1. GTDB lineage: Bacteria > Bacteroidota > Bacteroidia > Flavobacteriales > Weeksellaceae > Epilithonimonas. The sequence goes on along the minus strand of CAUSBY010000005.1, from coordinate 230,648 downwards.
CAGAATGGTTGTATCAGTTAAATTCGTTATTTTATTCCTAATTTAATATTTTTTCTAATTCGCCAATAAGTTATAATCCAAACTATCCAATAAATACAGGGTGTGAAAACCAAAAAATTCAAAACAGACGAATATTTTTGCCACATCAAAGGAAGACAACATACGAAATATAAAAGGTGCAAAGCAAAAAACGTCAGAAACGACAACCATTTTGTATTGCGGACTTTGGGATAAAGATTAAGATAAGCAGGCAAACTAATTAATACCGCTAATATTGCAATAATTATAAAAACAACATATTGCAAGCCTCCAAGACAGTCCATTCTTGGTTCATCAAACTTAGGTTTTCGGGAAATTTCATATGACAAAAATATGGCATATTTGACCAAGAATTCTAATCCGGCACCAATAAAAATGCCTTGTGTTAGTAGTTTTTTCATTTTGTGTGTCTTAATTCTTGGTTCTAATTTCAAACTGAAACTTTCAGCTCATCAACTTTTATGATTTTGTAAACCATTTCTTTATAGATTTCCTCGTCTTCCATTTGTCTTACGCCGAGACCTTTGGATTTCAAATCCATTTCACGAAGGATAGAAATCACTCTGGTTGCGTGTTTCAACGGATAAAACCTTGCTGCTTCCGAATAATCTTTAATCGCATAAGGATTCACACCCATTGTTGAAGCTATCGTTTGAGGCGATTGTCCATTCAAAGTGTGATAAATAATAATATTGGAAAAGAAGTTGTAAAGCGCTCCAAAAGCCATTTGAATAGGATTTGATTTTTTATTCTTTCCCATATAATAAGCAATACTGAAAGCCTTTGCTTGGTCTTTTGTTGCCAGAGCTTTCTGAAGTTCGAAGATGTTGAAATCTTTACTGATTCCGACGTGTTCCTCAATGATTTTTCCGTCTAGAACTGCGCCGTCTTTCAGAACGATTTTCAGTTTATTAAGTTCATTAGCAATTCTAGAAAGGTCGTTGCCGAGATATTCCGCTAAAAGATGACTGATATTGGGCGCAGATTTGATTCCCATTACCGTCATTTCTCCTTGAATCCAAGTCGGAAGCTGATAATCTTTCATCTTCTCACTCGTGAAAAGCATTCCGGATTTGGCTAAAGTTTTTGCTGCTTTTTTTCTCGCATCCAGCTTTTTATGTTTGTGGGCAATGACTAAAATGGTTGAAGGAACAGGATTTTCCAGATAAGCTTCCAAAGCTTTGGACTCTTCGTCATTCAGTTTCATATCCTGAGCTTCCTTCACAATGATTAGCTGTTTGTCTCCCATCATCGGATATTGTCTCGCCAAAGAAAGAATCTCGAGATAACCTGTATCACGACCGTAAGCAATGGTTTGGTTAAAAGCTTTCTCGTCTTCTTCCAAAACGTCCTGCTCAAAGTGTTTGACAGCCAAATCGATATAAAAAGCCTCGTCGCCTTGAAAAAAATAAACCGGTAATAGTTCTTTATTTTTAATATTTTTGAGGATAATATCTATTTCTTTCATCTTAAAGTATGCAAGTTCCGAAGCTAAATTTTGAAAATGAGTTCGATTTCCAAATCAAACAAGACAAAGATACATTTTTTATATATGATTTGGTAAGGAAAAACTGGCTTGTATTGACGCCGGAAGAATGGGTAAGGCAGCATTGGCTTCATTATTACAGGTTTGTAAAAAAGAAAAATCTATCGTCATTAATCCTTGAAAAAAAGCTGGAACTGAACGGAACCACAAAACGAATCGACCTCCTCATAACCGAAAAAACAAAACCGAAAATATTACTGGAACTCAAGGCTCCGAATATTGCTTTGAAAGAAATCCACTTTGAGCAGGTCGCTCGTTACAACAGCCTAATTGGCGCTGAACAAATCATCATCAGTAATGGTTTGCATCATATTTTTGCTGATTATAAAGACGGGAAATATCAGTTTTTGAATGCTAAAGTTTGAGTAATATCTCTCGCTGATTTTGCAAATTTTGTAGATTTTTGAAACATTGAATTGCTAGCAGCCCGACTTGAGCAGACTCTTCGAGAGCCTCAGAGTGACAATTGGGAGCCCTTCGACAAGCTCAGGATAAACTGCAGGCGGATTAAGCTGCCCTAAAAATTCTACAAATTGAAATCCCTCTTCGGATTGAAAAGATAAATCAAAAAGAAAAACAAAACAGAAACCGCCAAAAAGTATTGGTAATAATGAACCGCAGATTGTGAGCTTATTGTAGTCGTTGTGGAACTTGAGGATTTGTGAAGCTCACTTAGAAGATTATTAATAGCGTTATCAAGATTATTTCCGTCGAGATAATTACCGCCTGTTGAATTAGCGATATTTTTAAGCGCCTTGGTTTGTAACTTGGAAACAACAGTTTCGCCATACATATCGGATTTGTAGCCCATCAATTGTCCGAAATAATATTCAGGAATTGGAGCGCCTTCTTCTGTTCCTACACCAATCGTTGTGATTCTGATTCCTTCTTTTTTCGCCAGATTAATCGCCTCATCTTCGTGACCTTCGTTATCCTCGCCGTCACTTATTAATACGATATTTCGAGAACCTTTTGTAATATTTTTAAATTTCTGAACAGCGATTTGAATGGGTTTTAGAAAATCGGTTCCTTGATTTTGGATAACGCTGGTTTCTATTCCTGAAAGATAGGTTTCAGCGGCAGAATAATCGCTGGACAAAGGCATTACAGAATAGGCATCGCCTGCAAAAACAATGATTCCTACTCTATCATTCGTCATCTTTTGAAGAGAATTGATGATGATATTTTTCGCTTCATCCAATCGGCTTGGCTGGATATCCTGAGCGTTCATAGAGTTAGAAACATCCAAAACGAAAATCGTACTGCTTACATTTTGCTGTACACTGATTTCTTCTTTTCCACCCAAAAGGTCGATAATCGAGAATATTAAGAATAAAAAGCCTAACAAGTAAAGAATCGGAAACAGCTTTGCAAAACCGGAAGTTTTCTCGAACAAGACATCCTGAAATCTATCTTCTGCAAAAACATTTCTTCTTTTGCTTTTCCAACGGATATAATGAATAATGAAGTAACCAATGACAGGCAACAACAGAAGCAATAACAGATACCAGTAATTTCCTAAATACCAATTCATCAGCTTAATTCAAAATTTTAAAAATTACCCATCTCAACAACGCATCCAGCAATAGAAGACCTAAAGCTATCCAGAGAAAAATCCTGAAATACTCTTCATAATTATACAATTTTGAAGTTTTCACTTCAGATTTTTCCAATTGATTAATCTCGTCATAGACATTCTGAAGACTGCTGTTGGAAGTCGCACGGAAATATTTTCCACCAGTTAACTGAGCTATATCCATCAAAGTATTTTCATCAATTTCGGTTTTTTGTTCTGTGAAAACAATATCTCCAAAAATATTAGTTCCTGTTGGGAAGGCAGCGAAACCATTACTTCCAATCCCAACCGTATAAACTTTGATGCTGTTATTTTTTGCTAATTCAGCAGCGATTTGTGGTGGCATTGCGTTCAGAACTGTGTTCACACCATCGGTCATCAAAATGATGATTTTACTTTTAGCTTTACTTTTTTTCAAGTGATTGACAGCAACGGATAAACCTTCTCCAATTGCGGTTCCAGGTTGCAATTCGAGAGGATTAAGTTGATTTAATTCATCAATCACAACTTGGTGGTCGGTTGTCAAAGGAACTTTGGTGTAAGCTTCTCCCGAATACGCAACCAAACCAATCCTGTCATTTTCTCTTTTATTAACGAAATCAATCGCGATTTTTTTCAATGCTTCCAATCTGTCCGGATCAAGGTCTTTTGCCATCATACTCAAGGAAACATCCACAGAAAGCATAATATCAATACCTTTGGATTCGTCTCTGTCCTGAGAAATAGTGTAAGTTCTAGGTCTTGCCAAAGCAAGAATCAAAGCTGAAAGAATGAAATATTTCGAAATCTTCAGAAAAGTCATCACCAGCGAAATATTTCCGCTCGGTTGCATATTTTTCACCGAAGGCACAGCAATTCCCCTACTCTTTTTCTTGCCCGAATCCAATATCAATAAAGGAATGAACAAAATAAAAAGCAGTAAAAACCACGGACTGTAAAACTCGAAATTCACGGATTAATTATAAATGATTAATGATGATTGATAAATGATTTATTTAAGTTTTCTAATTTTAGATTTATCTGCATCTGAGAGCTCTGCAACAGAAACATTCCGAAGATTTTCAGCTTCCACATCCTTCGTAGAACGTTTTACAAAATCTCTGATTTCTGTAAAATCTTTAGCCATCAATTCTTTTGTAGGAATAGTTTTCGCAAATTTCACAAGGTCGCCACGCAAGAATATATCTTCCACGATTTTTTCATTTTCTTGAGAAATCGCATTCGTGTTTTTCATATAATCTATCAAGTCATCCGTCAGCAAAACATCCGCCGGAATCTGATATTGTTTTGTGATGAAAGTTCTTGTAATATCAATCAATTCCACATAGAAAGCACGAAAGTTTTCGTTCTCGATATAATTTTTCTTTCTGAGTTTTTCCAAATCCTTCAAAGTCTGATTCGTAGTCACAATCGGACTTGATTTGCGTTTTCTTCCATATTTTATAATTCCGATAATTAAAACAATAATGGCGATAATCATCAACGCAACAAGAACGTAAAACTTATACAAATCCCAATAATCTTGGACATTCAGTTCTACTTCTTTGTTCTTCATTATGTCATTAATCTGGTCGCCTTTTTTGGCTGTATTAATGACTTCAACTTCATAAGGAATTGTTTTAAGGATTTTATCTCCAACTTTAATTTCGATTTCCGGAATCGTAAATTTTCCTTCCTGAAAAATCGCAAATTTCACAGAACGTAGGTAAATATCTTTTTGCTTGGCAATACTGTCATTCACCATTTCGAAATGAAAAGGTAATAATTCATTTCTTGGCGAGGCTTGAACGTCTTTCCCATCCAAATCCAAAATCTGAATTTTGAAAACCGCTACTTCGCCCAAAGCCAAAGTCGTTTTGTCCAGATTCGATGATAAGGTTTGTGAAAATCCTAACGAAAAAAAGAATATAAAAAATGAAAAAAATATTTTGAATAATCTGTAAGGCATTTATATAGTTGACAGTTGTTGGTTGATAGTTGTTAGTCTTTTTTCTCTTGATTCTTTATTCTTGTTTCTTTTTCTATTTTCTGAAATATTGATACAAAAATTTGCTGTAATCATCAGAAGTTTTAATATCTAAAAAATTGGCAGAAGAATTCTCGAATTCTTCCTTAATATGTCGCATTTTCTGTTTCTGTTGTTCTGCAAATTCATAACGCCATCTTGCGCTGGAAGTATTTGCCCAGACTTGTTTTCCGGTTTCTGCATCACGAAACAATGCATAACCAATATCCGGAATCTCCATATCTTTTTCATCAAAAACACGAAGTCCCAAAACCTGATGTTTTCTTGCAGTGACATTCAGGATTTTCTGGTCAAACTCATCCTCGAAATCAGAAAAAACAAAAACCAGAGATTTTCTTTTGAAAACACTCATCATATAATTGAAAGCCGAATTCAAATCCGATTCAGCAGGAACATAATCTGCTGACAAAATATTACTGACAATCGATAAAACGTGCTTTCTTCCTTTTTGTGGTGGAACGACTTTCAGAACTTTATCAGCGTATAAAATCAAACCGACTTTATCATTATTTCCTGTTGCCGAAAATCCGAGAGAAGCACAGATTTCTGCAACATACTCTCTTTTCAGTTGAGTTTTAGTTCCGTAATCCATAGATGCAGAAATATCCACAACCAGCATCATCGTCAGTTCGCGCTCCTCTTCCATTACTTTCACGAATGGTTCGCGGAAACGTGCTGTTTTATTCCAGTCGATTCGCCTTGTGTCATCTCCGAATTGATATTGTCGAACTTCCGAGAATGTCATTCCCTGACCTTTGAAAGCGCTGTGATATTGTCCCATAAGCGATGCTTCCGTTTTCTTTCGAGTTCGGATTTCTATCTGCTTTACTTTTTTGACGATATCTTTTATCTGCAATTTAGATTGATTTTTTTGGCGGTCATCAGTTGATAGTTTTCAGACATCTCCTCATTACGATTTCGACGAGTGACCACTATCAACAGATTAACCAGATTCTAGAACAAAATTTGTCCTAAATTATTTTTAATATTTCTAAATTCGACTCTTACCGAGTCTCCTTTATTTTTGGGATTTATATTTTTTCCAAACATTTCGTTCCTACGGAACTCTCAAACTTTCTAACTCTAAAAGTCTCAAACTAATTTAAGGCGCTTGGACCTTACCAAGAATTCTATTGACGATTTCGTCCTGAGTTACTTCTTCTGCTTCCGCTTCGAAACTCAATCCGATTCTGTGTCTCAAAACATCTTTTGCAATCTCCTTCACATCTTCCGGAATTACAAATGCTCTTCCTTTGATGAAAGCATAAGCTCTGGAAGCAATTGCTAAATTGATACTTGCTCTTGGCGACGCTCCGAAACTGATATAATTTTTAAGTTCAGACAATCCGTATTTTTCAGGATAACGTGTTGCGAAAACCATATCCAGAATATATTTTTCGATTTTCTCGTCTAGATAAATTTGATTGATGAGTTTTTTGGCCTCAACAATTTGATTCAAATCCACCACTTTTCTGATTTGCGGAATATCCTGTGTAGAAATCATTCTCATTACCTTTCTTTCATCCTCAAATTCAGGATAATCGATTTTACACTTCAGCATAAAACGGTCGGTTTGCGCTTCTGGTAAAAGATAAGTTCCTTCTTGGTCAATCGGATTTTGAGTGGCTAATACAAGGAAAGGTTTTGGCAAAGGCATTGTTTCATCGCCAATTGTCACTTGCTTTTCCTGCATTACTTCAAGAAGTGCAGACTGAACTTTCGCAGGTGCTCTGTTAATCTCATCAGCTAAAACGAAATTTGCAAATACAGGTCCTTTTTTTATAGAGAAATCGTTGTCTTTTACATTATAAATCATTGTTCCCACAACATCTGCTGGCAACAAATCCGGTGTAAACTGAATTCTGGAAAATTGTCCGTCAACAGCTTCAGATAAAGTTTTGATGGCTAAAGTTTTTGCCAAACCGGGAACACCTTCCAAAAGAACGTGACCATTTCCCAAAAGTCCTATCAAAAGACGGTCAATCATATATTCCTGACCGATAATAGCACGGTTGATTTCTTGTTTTAATATGGAAAAAAAGTAATTCTGCTCTTTTACTTTCTCTGTAAGTTGTCTGATATCTTCTGCTTGATTCAATTCTGACATAGTAAATCTTAAAAATAATTGGTAAATTTCATATAAAAACCCGCAACAGCAAACACAATAATTGCTAATCTTGCGTTAAATATTTGTTAAAGTAGTTTTTGGTTGATAGTTGATGGTTGTCAGGCTGAGGCTCTCGAAGCCTTTTCAATAATCTCACCAACGATTATTCTTTTATTTTAGCTCTTTTTCATACATTTATAAATTCAAATTTAAATTTTAAAATGAATTATCATTTTGCCAATCACAGACAGGTCAGAAAAAACCTACTGAATATTTTACAAAATACATCCGAAAAGGATTTGCTTACAATTCCTGACGGATTCAATAATAATATCTACTGGAACATTGCACATTGTATTGCCCAGCAACAATTGCTTTGTTATTATCTAAGCGGAAACCAGTTCAGAATTGATAAGTATTGGGTGGAAACTTACAAAAAGGGAACTTTTGCCAATGTAGATGTGAAGCAGTCTGAAATGGAGGATTTGGCTTATCTTCTGATTGAAACTTCAAAGATTTTGATGAAAGATTTTGACAATGATTTTTTCCCAGATTACACGCCTTATTCCACAAGTTTTGGTATTGATTTGAAAAATATCCAGGATGCGATTATTTTCAACAATATGCACGAGAGTATCCATTATGGTTATATTTTGGCGCAGAAACGAGCTTTGATTGGAGAAGGTCTAAGTAGTTTATAATTGATAAAATGAATTTTCGATTTATTTTTCCGATTTTAATTTTAATGATTTTATCATTTTCAAAATCTGAGAATGAAAGATTCAAATATTATCAACCAATCAGTAAAACTCAGGAAATTGAAGTTTTCTATCTGACCTGGCAAGACACGAACTTACCAAATTTCATCAAAACATCAGATTACAAAAAGTATGTCGATAAAGCGGAATTGATTGATTATTGTTTCTACGTCGATTCCAAAGACCCCGAAAAAAGGAAATTCAAAATTCCTGTGACTACTGATAAATTGATAAAAAAAATCCCTTTAACAATCAAAGGAAAACTCTATAAAACCAAACAGTTTGATGATACTTTCCCTACTCCATTATTTGAAGATTTGAGAAAAACCGGCGATTTGAAATTTAAAACTGAGAATGATGAGTTCTTGGTTTTTGTATTGGATTAATTTAAAATAAAAATGCTTCCCATATTTGAGAAGCGTTTTACATTTATTCTTTAATAAACTTGGCTGTTTGTTCTTTTCCTTTTGTTTGGAATTTTATCAGATAATTTCCTTTCGTCAGATTAGAGACATCAATTTTAGAATCATTTACCTTATTTCCTTTGATTAATTTTCTCCCGTCTAAAGAATAGATTTCGTAATCGGAAATTGGTTCAAGACTTTTGATGTTCAGAATATCTTTTACTGGATTTGGATAGATTTGAAATTTATTATTAGTATTTTCTAAAGTTGTAATTAGCTCTTTACCACTAAGCAGTCTTGCAATACGGTTTTTACCAATACCATTATAAGAAGTGAACCAGCCGCCTATCAATATTTTATCATCTTTTTGTATTGCCAAAGAAACAATACCATCATTACCTCCAACACCTCGAACATAGCTTCCATCGTCACTTCCATCTTCATTAAGCCGAATGACCCTATTGTATCCATTTTTAAAGGTCACTATTATAATTTTTCCATCTTTCTGAACTACAGATGTTTGAACAGTTTCATTATCAATGATTTCCGGATAGAATGTAGAATCTAAATTTCCATCAGTACTTAATTTCACAATTCCTTTTCTAACCACACCATTGTAGTTATTAAAGTTTCCGTTTATTATTATTTTCCCATCTGCCAATAAGTTAACCTTGGTTATCGTAATATTTTCATCAAATCTTGAAATAAATGATGTATCAAGAGTTCCGTTAGGATTCAATCTCGCAATTCCCTTAATAGAAACACCATTATAGCTTTGGAAATTACCCCCAATAATAATTTTACCATCAGTTTGTAATGCGATTGTATTTATCTTCTCATTACCAGATATCCCAGAGGTAAATGTCTCGTCTAAACTACCATCATTATTTATTCTTAATATTTGTCTTCTAGATATATCATTATATGAATAAATATCACCTTGCAGAATTATTTTACCATCTGGTTGGAAAATAAAATTACCATAGGTTATAAAATTAAAAGATAGATTTCCTTTAAAACTTTCGTCTATACTTCCATCCGTATTGAATCTTTGAATTGTTCTTTTAAAATTTCCATTCTCATAAAAAGAACCTGCAGCTAGTATTTTTCCATCTGGCTGTTCTCCAATTATCGCAATAACATCATCGACTGTTGTTTGAGGAATAAAATTAATATCAACAGTCCCATCATTATTAAGTTTTGCAATACGCTTTCTAGAAATATTATTATAAGATATAAAATCCCCGCAAATCAATATTTTCTCATCTTTTAAATTTATCATTTTATCTATGCCGGAGCCACCATCTACACCCGTTGAAAAATTAAAAGAATTATTAAGACTTCCATTAGAATTTAAACTTGCAATATTCCATCTCGTAATCTCATTATATGAAGAAAAATATCCACCAATCAATACACTATCATCTTGCTGTACCAAAATAGACATAACATTCTGGTTTGTTTTAATGGGAACGTTGAAGGATTCATTAGTTGTACCATCTTCGTTAAAGGATTCAAAATAATTATATTGATATGGATACATACTATAAAAAAATCTTCCACCAATCACTATTTTCCCATTAGACTGAACACCAATTGAATAAACTATCCCAGAATAAAGCTTTGTTTTGAAAGAGCTATCTACAACCCCATCAGAGTTCAAACGAATTAGTCCATATATAGCACCTCCATTTGTATAAATATTTCCTCCTATTAAAATCCTTTCATTAGACAAAATTTTTATAGAATAAACATCTCCTGTAATATCTGAATCCATATCAAAATTAGAATCTAATGTTCCATCTTCATTCAGTCTTACCAAAGTTTTACTTGGTTGTCCATTATATTTATTAAAATTTCCTCCAGCCAATATTTTACCATTAGGAAGAAGTGCTAATGCTGATACTGTTCCTCCTGTTCCCATTCCTAAATTATCAAATGAAGAATCCAACGACCCATCTGAATTTAATCTAATTATACTTTTTATAGGTAATCCATCATAAGAACTAATAGCTCCAGCTATTATAATTTTCCCATCAGGTTGAACGAGTATTGATTTAACATTATTAAGCACATCGGAATAATCAATTTTTGGATTAAAAGTTTCGTCTACTGTCCCATCAGTGTTTAACCTTGTTAAATTATTCCTGAAACTTCCATTAAACCAGCTGAACATACCTCCTATTAATATTTTCCCATCCGCTTGTACTGCGACAGAATAAATAACTCCATTTGCACCTGCTCCCGGGTCAAAAGATAAATCAGGATTTCCGTCAGTGTTTAATCTCGCAATATGTCTTCTTTGAATTGTTTTATAATAATTAAAAGAACCTACTATAATAACTTTATTATCAGATTGAGTAGCCATAGCCTCAATTGTTCTACCTGTAAGTTCTGAAAAACTAACTGTTCCATTTCCAAGTCCAGTATCTATTGGGTTAAAGCTTGAATCAATTTCACCCGCTTGCGCAGATAAAATGATACTTAATAAAAAGTGAAAGAATAAAAATAGTTTTTTCATAGATTATTTGTTTCTGCTAAATTATAAAATAATGCTAAATGTTCTTATATACTAAAGACCTAATCTCAAAAACCTTACTTTTGCAAAACAAATTTTTATAAATGAACGAACAGAAAAAAGATGATTTCATCTTCGGACTAAGACCAATCATAGAAGCTTTAGAAGCTGGAAAAACAGTCGATAAAATCTTTATCCAAAATGCTTTGCAGGGCGAAATCTACATCGAGCTAAAACAACTTCTTGCAAAACATAATCTGCGTCCCAACTACGTTCCCGTAGAAAAACTGAATCGTTTTACGAGAAAAAATCATCAAGGTGTAGTTGCTTTTATTTCTGACGTTCCATTTTATAAAATCGAGGATGTTCTACCTCAACTTTTTGAGGAAGGAAAAACACCTTTCATTCTAATTCTGGACAGATTGACCGATGTCAGAAACTTCGGAGCGATTTGTAGAACTGCAGAATGTGTGGGAATCGATGCAATCCTGATTCCGGAAAAAGGTGGCGCACCAATCAACTCGGATGCAATTAAAACTTCGGCTGGCGCCATTTATAACATCAAGATCTGTAAAGAAAAAAACCTTGCCCATTCCGTTGATTTTCTTCAGCAAAGTGGGATAAAAGTTTTCTCGGCGACAGAAAAGGCGCAGAAATTGATATACGATGCAGACTTCACAGAACCGTGCGCTATTGTGATGGGAAATGAGGAAACGGGAATTTCCAAAGAAGTGCTTCATCATTCAGATGAAAAAATAAAACTTCCGATTGAAGGTAAAACTCAATCCCTTAACGTCTCTGTAGCGTGTGGCGCAATTCTTTATGAGGCCGTGAGACAGAAGATAATTAATAATTAAAAATGAATAATTAGAGATCAATCAATTTAGCTTTATTCATTTATCAAATATCATTTATGAAAAAAATAACAGCGCTTACGCTAATCGCAATAACTTTAGTAGCTTGTAAAAAGGAAACCAAAACTATTACAAGAGTTGACCCGAAAACAGGGAAAACGGAAACAGTAACCGTAGAAGTTTCTCCGGAAGAAGCCGCAAAACCAAAAGCTATTGCTGACAGCAGTGGAATTTATAAGCAGAAATTCATTCTGGAAAAAGGGACAACTTATCCTTTGGTCTCTTATCAGAGAGAAATCCAGCAACTGACCTCACCAGACGGGAAAACAGTGTCCGGAACCAGCGAAACAACAGATGAAATGACCGTAACCGTTAACGATTTCAAAGATAACATCTACGATTTGACGTTAAATATGGTTGGAAAAAGAATGTCAACAACAGCTAACGGAAAAACGGTTTCCATCGACACTAAAAAAGCCGCTCCGAAAGAAGAAAACCTGAAAATGGATTACATCGTGAGCAAAGGCTTAGCCGGCAACAAGCTGAATGTAAAAATGGACGTTTACGGAAATATCAGATCCGTTACAGGCTTTGAAGCGGTTCAGAACAATTTAAGAAAATCGATTGCCGGAACTGTAAAAGACACCAAACAACAGGATGCTTTTGTAGAAAGCTTTAAAGCTGGCTTCAATGAGGAAATGATGAAGGAACAATTAAGTAAAAATCTTAAGTTAATCCCGACAAAGGGGGCTAAAATAGGAGAAAAATGGACCACATCTGAGGATATAGACCCAAGCGGAAAACTTAAGCAGACTTTGACTTTCACTTTGGTAAAAGTTGAAGATGGCAAAGCGGAGATCAGTGTAACCGGCGTGATCCCTTCCAAATCTGACAAACAAAGCCAAAACGGAATGACACACAGCATGACAATGGGCGGTTCTGAAAGCGGAAAAATCATCATCGATGAAAATACTGGCTGGCTTCTGAATCAGAATCTATCTGTTAAAACGAATCAGAAAGAAACTTTGTCAGACGGGAAACAGACGCAAAGTATGACCAAAAACTCCACAACATCTATTATTATTAATCCTTCTTATAAATAAAAAAATTAGGAAATGAAGTACATTTTCGAATTCATATTAGCAACCATCATCATATTCTTTGTTTGGAATATTTTGAAACGATTGTTTTTCAATGCGTTTTATAAAAACTTCCCAGCTCTTAATCCTAAGAACCAACAACAGAGCGAGCAGACAAATTCTAAAAAGATGCCTAACCAAAAGGTAAAATGGGATGCAGAAACGGTGGATTATGAGGAAGTAAAGGAAGAGAAAAAACATTAGTTTAGATTTTAATTAAAATAAATACAAAACCTTTCAGATTATGAAGTCTGAAAGGTTTTTTAATATTAAATTTGGAATTTAAAATTAAAAAGACATTTTATATGTTCAAAAACAAGAAAAATATCCTATTCGTAATCGCCAGTCTGGTGATTTTCGTTTTGCTGGCGGTTTTATATGCAAATCCGGTAATCTCCGGAAAACGTTTGATGCAACACGATATCGTTTTCTACAAGGGCGGAGCAGAAGAACTTTTGCAATATCGTGCAAATAACGAGAATGAGACATATTGGAGTGACGCAATGTTTGGCGGAATGCCGACTTACCAAACCGGAGCCCAGTTCCGTGGCGATGTCATCAAAAAAATAGATGATTTGTTTTTGTTCCTTCCAAAACCTGCGAATTATTTGTTCTTATTGTTTGCCGGGTTTTTCTTTTTGGGAATGGTTGCGGTTCGTAACTGGAAATACGCATTGTTAGGTGCAACATTCTTCGGATTATCAACTTATTTCTACATCATTATTGCCGCTGGGCATAACGGAAAAGTTCATACGATTGCTTATTTCGCACCACTTGTAGCAGGAATTATACTCGTTTATTTTAGAAAAAAATATATTCTCGGGTTTATCACCACTGCCCTTTTTGCAGGTTTGCAGATTTGCGCAAATCACCCACAGATGACTTATTATCTGTTTCTTGGGTTAGGATTTTTATTTTTATCTGAATTGATAAGAGCCATCAAAGGAAAAATAGAATGGAAACATTTCCTGATCTCTTCCGGAATTGTTGGATCTGCAGTAATCATTGGTGTTGGAATGAATTCCCAAAGAATTATGGCTAATGCCGAATATGTGAAAGAAACCGTACGTGGAAAACAAATCCTGAACACCAGTTCTCATACTGCAGGAAAATCAGGAATGGACAAAGAAAGCATCACAATGTGGAGCTACGGAAAACTGGAAACCCTTAACTTATTCATTCCGAGATTAATGGGAGGTGGAAGTCAGGAACCAGGTTCAGATAAAATGATGGAACACGTGCAAGAATTGGCTCAGGAAAACATCAAATCTCAACAGGAATATGAAATGATGATGAAAGGTTTTGGAAGTCTAACCTATTGGGGCGACCAACCGAGCACATCTGGACCAGCTTATCAAGGCGCAGTCGTTTGTTTCTTGGCAGTTTTAGGATTTTTCTTTGCCGGAAAAAGATACAGATATTGGATTTTAGGCGCTTCGATTTTGACCATCTTTTTAGCTTGGGGAAGCAATTTCGCTGTTCTTACAGATTTCTTTATCGATTATGTTCCGATGTATAATAAATTCCGTGCACCATCTTCTATCTTGGTAGTTGTCGAGTTTTTGTTCCCGCTTATTGCGATTCTTGGATTGTATAAATTCTTCACCGATGAAAATCTGACCGAAGAATATAAAAAGAAAATTTTGTTTTATGTTTCGGGAACGGTTCTCGGAATTACATTGATTCTGATGCTTTTCGGAAAAGGAATTTTAGGTTTCTATACAGCCAATGAGAAAACTTATCTTCCTCCATTTTTATTGGATTATTTGGTGGATGAAAGAGCTTCGATGTTCCAAACTGACGCACTCAAAGCGATTATGTATGTTTTTATTACAGCTGTCGTTTTATTTTTAGGATTGAAGAAAAAACTGAATATTAATATTGTTCTACTAATTATTGGATTCGTTAGTTTATTTGACCTTTGGACAGTTAACAGACGTTATTTGAACGATGATAATTTCGTAGATAAAACTTTTGCTGATTCTCCTTTCCAAACAGAAAATTCGGAGTATCTGATGAGCAAAGCAGGAAATGATTCTTTTGTTCAAAGTCTTTTACAACAAACCGAAGTTAATAAAGCGCTTCAAACTATTGCAGAGAAAGACAAAGACCATTACAGGATTTTTAATAATATTCTATCGACTTTTAGTGAGACGAATACATCTTATTTCAAATCTTCTATCGGTGGTTATCACGCGGTTAAATTGAGACGTTATGATGATTTAATCAACAAATATTTCTCAACAACTGACCAAGTAAAAACAGTTAGAATCCTGAATATGCTGAACACCAAATATTTCTTAGTTGGCGACCAGCAAAAACCAGAAATCACACCAAATCCTGAAGCTAACGGCAATGCGTGGTTTGTTTCTGACATCAAATTCGTGAATAATCCAAACGAAGAAATTAGCGAAACCGGAAATGTTGACACAAAGAAAATTGCGGTAATTTCTAAAGAAGATAAAGCTTATTTCAACGGAAAAAATTTGGTTAAGGATTCAACAGCTTATTTGGATTTGAAAACTTATCAACCCAACGAATTATCTTTTGATTCTTCTTCTAAAACGCCTCAATTGGCTGTATTTTCAGAAATCTATTATCCGCACGGCTGGAATGTTTATTTGGATGGAAACAAGGTAGATTACATCAAGGCAGATTATCTTTTGAGAGCCCTTTATGTTCCTGCAGGAAAACATAAAATCGAAATGAAATTTGAACCCGCTGTTATCGAAAAAGGAAAATCGTTCTCAATGATAAGTTTTGGATTATTTATTTTGTTGAGTTTGATTGGAGCTTATTTTCTGTTTAAAGATTCTCGAAAGTCTGAGGTTGCAGAAGTTTAGACACTAACACCACGAACCCAAATAACTGATTATAAATTATTTAAAATTCAAAAATCTTCTCAAATAAGCAAAAATTATAAATCTTGATTTAGTAAATATCTTTGTGTTTATTAATCTAAATTTTATTTTTATGAATAACGATTTAACAAAATTAGAATTCAACGCTTATCAACTTATCAAAAAATTTACTGGTGAAAGGAATGGATTTTTTGAATTAACTCAAATTGAAGATGGCTATGATTTAAAAAACGAATGTCATCATTTTAAAACAATCAAAAGAAATCACATTTGGTATCTCGTAGTAATTGAAGATGAGCAAGAGTATTTTTTTGATGGCACAAATGTAGAATATCCTTTTGACAGACCAAGGAAATATATTGGAGATTGGGATATTCACTTCAAAGATATACTAGGGACATAATTAAATAAAAAAGCAACTCGATTTGAGTTGCTTTTTTATTTAGAATCCTTGAAGAATTCCATCACAAAAAACATTCAATTTACACAAAATCTGAACACCATTCAACTGAATAATCTCATAGAAAATTAGACTTCTTAAAGTCTAAATTAACCCATTAATGTCTCTAAATTTGATGTACAGCTTTTTTTAAATGCTCATCAACCCATCCGTAAAACCATCATTTACGGACAGCTACAACTATATATTTATGGAAACGATTATTATCAAAAGAGACGGAAAAAAGGAAGTTTTTTCTATTAAAAAAATCAAAAACGCCATTTCAAAAGCCTTCCTTTCTGTTGGCAGTTTTGCAACGCAGGAGGCTTTGGGAAACATCCTTAGCAGAATCAGTATCAGGAATCAGATTTCTGTGGAAGAGATTCAGAATCAAGTGGAAATTGCTTTGATGAAAGAGCAGTATTATCACGTTGCCAAGTCTTATATGCTGTATCGTCAAAAACATACAGAAGACCGAGAAGTAAAAGACAAGTTGGAATTTCTGATAGATTATTGTGACGCTTCCAACGCTGCAACAGGAAGCAGATATGACGCCAATGCCAACGTTGACAACAAGAATCTGGCGACATTAATCGGTGAATTACCAAAGTCCAACTTCATCCGTCTCAACAGAAAAATGTTGACCGACAAACTAAAGGATTTGTACGGAAAAGAAGTTTCTGACAGATATATAAAACTGCTCAATAATCATTTTATCTACAAGAACGACGAAACCAGTCTTGCCAATTATTGCGCGAGCATCACAATGTATCCGTGGCTCATAGACGGAACAAAATCGATTGGAGGCAATTCTAAAGCGCCAACCAATCTCAAATCCTTTTGTGGTGGTTTTATCAATCTGGTTTTTATGGTTTCCAGTATGTTGAGCGGTGCTTGTGCAACACCGGAATTTCTGATGTATATGAATCATTTTATCCAAAAAGAATATGGCGATGATTATTATTTGGATTCTGATAAAATCGTTGACCTTTCTTTAAAACAAAGAAGTTTGGACAAGATAATTACAGATTGTTTTGAGCAGATTGTTTATTCTATCAACCAACCGACTGGTGCAAGAAACTTCCAAGCGGTATTCTGGAATATCTCTTATTATGACCAATATTATTTTGAAAGTCTTTTCGAGGATTTTGTTTTTCCTGATGGACGAAGACCGGATTGGAAATCTCTGAGCTGGCTTCAAAAACGATTTATGAATTGGTTTAATGAAGAAAGAACCAAAGCTGTTCTGACTTTTCCGGTAGAAACAATGGCTTTGTTAACGGAAAACGGCGATGCAAAAGATAAAGATTATGGCAATTTCACGGCGGAGATGTATTCCAAAGGACATTCGTTCTTCACTTATATTAGTGACAATGCCGATTCTTTGAGCAGTTGCTGCAGATTGAGAAACGAGATTACGGATAATACTTTCAGTTATACTTTAGGCGCAGGCGGAATCTCGACAGGTTCTAAAAGCGTTCTCACCATTAATTTGAACAGATGTGTTCAAAATGCTGTGAACAAAGGAATTCCTTACCTAGAATTTTTGGAACAAGTAGTAGATTTGGTTCACAAAGTTCAATTGGCTTACAACGAAAATCTCAAATATCTGGAAAGCAAAAGAATGTTACCACTTTTCGATTCTGGTTATATCAATATGAAACGTCAATATCTTACAATCGGTGTAAATGGACTTGTGGAAGCTGCAGAATTTTTAGGCATCGAAATCAATGATAATCAAGAATATGAACATTTTGTTCAGGAAGTTTTAGGCTTAATAGAACATTACAACAAGAAGTACAAATCTGCGGATGTGATGTTCAATTGCGAGATGATTCCAGCCGAAAATGTGGGTGTAAAATTTTCAAAATGGGACAAACAGGACGGTTATCAAGTTCCTAGAAACTGCTACAACAGCTATTTCTACATTGTTGAAGATGAATCCACAAACATTCTGGACAAATTCAAATTACACGGCAAAAAGTATATCGAGCATTTGACGGGCGGTTCTGCTCTGCATCTTAATTTGGAAGAACATCTTTCCAAAGAACAATATCAACAGCTTTTGAAAGTAGCGATTTTGGAAGGTTGCAATTATTTCACTTTCAATATTCCGAATACAGTTTGCAATGACTGCGGACATATCAGCAAACAAAATCTGAAAAAATGTCCAACTTGTGAAAGCGAAAATCTGGACTATCTCACAAGAGTTATCGGTTATCTGAAAAGAGTCAGTAATTTTTCCGCACCTCGACAAGAAGAAGCCTCCGTAAGACATTATGCTAAAATTCATTGATTATAACATTGTTTTTCAAGAAGTTCCGAATGAAGTATCTTTAGCCATCAATATTTCTAATTGTCCTTTGCGCTGCAAAAGCTGTCATAGTCCACAATTGCAGGAAGATACTGGATTTTGCCTTACACAAGATACTATTTTGAATATTATTGAAAAATACGACAGAGCTATTACTTGTATTTGTTTTATGGGTGGAGATTCAGAACCGTTAGAAGTTGAAAAACTGACAGTTTTTGTAAAATCAATTAATCCAAAATTGAAAATCGCTTGGTATTCCGGAAAACAGAAATTACCAAAAGCTTTTTCTATTAAAAATTTTGACTTCGTAAAACTTGGACCTTACAAAGAAAAATATGGCGGACTGGATTCGCATGATTCCAATCAAAGATTTTATAAAATCTTTGATGATGAAATGATTGATATGACGTTTTTATTTCGGAAAGAGAGAATCTAGCTTATATAATATTAATTTCTTATTTTAGTTATTAAGAATTATAACCAAGAATTATCAAATTAAAATGAAAAGATTTTTTACTATATCAGTATTGTTTTCGATTTTAAATTTTGCGCAACAAAAAGCAGAAGCTGAAAGCAAAGTTAACGAAGGCATTACTCTTCACGATTCAGTAAAATATAATGAAGCTATTGTTAAATATGATGAAGCATTAAATTTAGATAAGAATAATCTGCTTGCTCTCACAGAAAAGACGATGACTTTGGAAGCTATAAAGAAATATGAGGAAGCTATAGAAATAAATCAACTCTATTTCAATAAAGGGATAACTCTATTCAATGCAAAACAAAATCAAAAGGCTATACTTTCTTTTTCAGCAAGCAACCAAACTTAATCCTAATCATTCCAGTTCATTCAACGCATTAGCAATCCTTAGTCAATCGAATAGAATTCCTTCAATTCTAGCTTTTAGCAGATATCTTATTTAGATAATAAATCATCAAGAGCAAAAGGTAATTTTGATGCTCTTACCAAACTTACGAACAAAGGCGTTTCACAGAATAGTGACAATTCAATTTCACTTGCAATAGACTCTGCAACACTTGACAAAGTAAATAAGAAAAAGAAATCTGAAAATGATTTCTCTTCAACAGATATGGTTTTGTCAATGTCCGCAGCTTTGGATTATGATGATGAAAATAAAGACAAAACTGATGTCCAAAAATTAATTACCAAATTCTCAACTCTTTGTAAATCTATGGCAGAAACACAGAAAAATCAAAAAGGTTACTATTGGGAATTTTTAGCGCCATATTTTATTGAAATGGAAAAGAAGAATCTAATTGAACCATTTTCTTATATCATATTCAACCCTTCTCAAAGTACAGATGTTACCCAATATTATAAAGAGCATTCTGACAAAATTGATGAATTTTATAATTGGTCAAAAAATTATAATTGGAAATAATTTATAATAAAAAAAGCAACTCGATTTGAGCTGCTTTAATTTTTTGCTTGAGTTTAGGATTATTTTCTGATTCCTAGTTCAGCGATAATTGCTCTATATCTGTTGATATCTTTTTTCTTCAAATAATCTAAAAGAGCTTTTCTTTTACCTACTAATTTCACTAGTGATCTCTCTGTGTTGAAATCGTGACGATTAGCTTTCAAGTGCTGAGTCAAGTGGTTGATTCTAAATGTGAATAGAGCAACTTGTCCTTCAGCAGTTCCTGTGTCTTGTGCAGATTTTCCGTGTTTTGCGAAGATTTCTGCTTTCTTTTCTGATGTTAAATACATTCCAATATTATTTAATGATTATTATGTAAATTCGGATGCAAAGATAAGATTTATTTCCGGATTAGAAACTGTAAATCAAAAAATTATCACTTCTCCTCTATCAGATAGTTTTTCACTGCTTCAAAATCAACAGGAAACTCCACAGATTTTTTTTCTTTTTTATTAAATGCTTCCAATTTTTCAGGAATAACAATCTCCTCTTTCAAAACACTTTCCACCACTTCTACAAACTTTGCAGGATGAGCAGTTTCCAACAAAACACCAACAAAATCGTCGTTCGATTTCTCAGAATATTTTTCGAGTCCAAGATAGGCAACTGCTCCGTGCGGGTCAAGCGTATAATCAAAGCCTTTTCTAACTTCTTGCATAGCTTTTTTAGTTTCTTCATCGGAGAAAGAATAAGATTCAATCTCTTTTTTGAATTCCGAAACATCATTACTGAACAAGCTTTTCATCCTTTCAAAATTACTTGGATTTCCAACGTCCATCGCATTACTGATAGTTTGCTTAGAAGGTTTTGCTTCATAATTTCCCGTTTCTAAGAACTTCGGAACAACATCATTTTCATTAGTTGATGCTACAAAATGATGAATTGGCAATCCCATTTTCTTTGCAAAAAGTCCGGCTGTTAAATTTCCAAAATTTCCACTTGGAACCGAGAAAACAATCGGTTTCTCTAATTTCTGTAATTGTGCAAAAGCCCAGAAATAATAGAATGATTGAGGAATCAATCTGGCAATGTTAATACTGTTTGCTGATGTTAAAGTGAATTTTTGATTCAATTCTTCATCGGATAAAATATGTTTTGCGAGAGCTTGACAATCATCAAAAGTCCCATCAATTTCTAAAGCTTTGATATTTCCGCCCCAAGTTGTGAGCTGTTTTTCCTGTAACGGACTCACTTTTCCTTTTGGATAAAGAATATAAACCTCAATTCCCTTCACACCAAAAAATCCCGAAGCAACCGCACTTCCTGTATCACCGGAAGTTGCGGCAATCACTTTCATTGGTTTTCCTTCCGAGAAATAAGACATCATTCTCGCCATAAATCTCGCACCAACGTCTTTGAAAGCCATCGTTGGACCGTGGAATAATTCTAATGAATAAATGTTGTCAGAGATTTTCACAGCAGGAATTTCGAAATTCAAAACCTCATTAATGATTTCTTTTAAATTTTCATCTGAAATGGATTCGCCAAGAAATTCTTTCGCTACTTGGAATCCAATTTCCTCTAAAGTGAGGTTTGGTAAATTTTCAAAAAATTCCGAATCCAATTGCGGAATATATTCCGGCATAAAAAGTCCACCGTCATCTGCTAAACCTTTTAAAATAGCTGTTTTTATATTGGTTTCTTGTTGTTGTCTTGTTGATATATATTTCATTTTGTTTTATTGATTTTAAAATTAAACACAAAGTTCACAAAGGTTTTTATTTGACATTCTTATGTTTTTATGGTCACAAGGATTTGACTTCGTCAAATATTAATGCAAAATATTTGTGCTCTTTGTGAAAATCTTTGTGTCTTTTGTTGTTTAAAATTTTCAAATAACTCTTGCGCCTTCATCATTGATTTTTGTGACAAATGCTTCGCTTTCTATGTTTTTTTGATTGAGTAATTCCTTTATTTTGAATGAAATTTCTTCCGCAATTTCTTTCTTTTCACACAATGCAAAAACCGACGGACCAGAACCTGAAATTCCGAAACCAATCGCTCCATTGTCCAAAGCCAGCTGTTTCATCTCATAAAAATACGGAATCAGCATAGCACGAACCGGCTCTATGATAACGTCTTCCATACTTCGGCTTACCAAATCCAAATTGTTGGTACAAAATCCAGCAACCAAACCTGCAACATTTCCCCACTGTTGAACAGCCGATTTGAGACTAACTCTTTCTTTGATAATTTTCCTCGCCTCGCCTGTTGGAACGTCAACGTGCGGATGAACGGAAACCACCGACAAATCTTTTGGATAAGGCAGTTTGAGCGCGTCCAATGGTTCGTAACTTCTTACCAAAACCAAACCTCCCAAAAGTGCCGGTGCAACATTGTCTGCGTGCGCGTTTCCGCAAGCAATTCTTTCGCCTTCCATCGCCAATGGTAACAATTCTTCTTTTGAAAAGGGTTTTTCCATCAATTCATTAATCGCGACCAAAGCTGCAACACTGCTCGCTGCACTTGAACCCATTCCGCTGTTGAGCGGCATTTTTTTATAAAGTTCGATATCAATTCCTTGATTTGAATTTATTTTTTCCAGAAATAATCGGATGACGTGTGAAACGACGTTCTTATTCGGGTCTTTCGGAAGTTTCCCGTTATCGCCTTCGATTTTTGTAATTATAATTTGATTGGAATTGTTCTTTTTCAAGATAATTTCGTCGCCAGGTTCTTCTATTGCAAAACCGAGAACATCATAACCGCAAACGACGTTGGCAACTGTAGCCGGAGCAAAAACTTTTATAGAATCTCTCATTCTAATGAATAATTAAAAATGAATAATTAATTTATTGCGCTGTAACTCTTACTAAATCTGCAAAAACACCCGCAGCTGTAACCTCTGCACCTGCGCCCGGACCTTTCACAACCAACGGTGTATTTTTATATCTGGAAGTTGTGAACGAAATTATATTATCGCTTCCCGACAATCCAAAAAATGGATGATTAGCATCTACGATTTGGACTTCGATGTTGATTTTTCCATCTTCAAGAACACCAATTAGTCTAAGTTTTCTCCCAGAATTTTCTGCTTCATTTTTGAAAGATGAAAAGTAAGGTTCGTGTTTTTCCAATTCTTCGTAGAAGGCAGGAATTGATTCAGCTTTGAGACAAGCTTCCGGAAGGAAATCTTTGATATTGACATCGGACATTTCCAACGGCAATCCGATTTCTCTTCCTAGAATTAGCATCTTTCTGGAGAAATCCATTCCGTTCAAATCATCTCTCGGGTCAGGCTCTGTGTAACCTAATTCCTGAGCTGTTCTCACAACCTCAGCAAAAGTTTTATCACCGACATAATTATTAAAAATGTAAGAAATCGTTCCTGACAAAATCGCTTCGATTTTTAGAATTTCATCACCTGAAATCCAAAGGTCATTTAGCGTTTTAATGATTGGAAGTCCAGCTCCAACATTAGTCTCATATAAGAAACTCACATTGTTCTTTTTTGCCAATCTTTTGAACTTACTGTATTGCTCGTAAGACGAAGAATTTCCTTTTTTATTGCAAGTTACAATCGAGATATTATTATTGAATAACAACGGATATTCTGTAACAACATCTTCGCTGGAAGTATTGTCTACAAAAACCAAATTAGGTAAATTTTTACTTGAAATAGAATTTATAAATCCTTTTAAATCTGATTTTTGTAAATAATTATTAAAGTTATTATTTAAATCAAAATCGGATTCAGGATTATCGAAAATTTTCATTTCTCGACTGTTAGTAATTCCAACAACATTGATTTTAATCTGATGATTTTCTTCGAGGTTTTTTTGTTCTCTTTCCAATTGTTGGAACAATTCTTTCCCGATATTTCCCGTTCCTGCAAACATCACATTGAAAGTTTTAACCGGTGAAAGCAATAGCGAATCGTGAACTACATTAAGAGCTTTTGAAAGTTCATTTCTTTCAATCACTGCAGAAATATTAAGTTCAGATGAACCTTGTGCAATCGCAATAATGTTGATTCCGTTTTTACCCAAAGCACTGAAAAATTTCCCACTGATTCCTCTCGTTTTTTTCATATTCTCACCAACAACAGAAAGAATACTTAGCTCATTATTGAACTGCGGTTCATCAATTTTGTTGGAGTTAATTTCAAAATCAAATTCTTCACAGATTGCTTTTTTCGCTTTTTTCTCATCATCGAAAGAAACCACAAACGAAATACTATGTTCTGAACTTGCCTGCGTGATTAGAATAACATTGACCTCGTATCTCGCCAAAGCATTGAACAATCTTCCACTGAAACCTTTCATTCCAATCATTCCGTTTCCGGTAATATTGATTAGGCAAGTTTTCTCGATGGAGACAATTCCTTTAATCAAACCTTTGGAAATTTCGGATTTTTGATGAATCAGAGTTCCCGGATTCTCAGGTTTGAAAGTATTTTTGATATAAATAGGGATTTGACTTTCAATGGCAGGAATCATTGTTGGCGGATAAATCACTTTCGCACCGAAATATGACATTTCCATCGCTTCTTGATAACTCAATTCTGATTGAGAAAATGCATTCTTTACTAACCTTGGGTCAGCTGTTAAGAAACCGTCAACATCTGTCCAAATCTGGATTTCGTCCGCTTTCAAACCTGAACCAAGGATTGCCGCAGTGTAATCGGAACCTCCTCTTCCCAAAGTTGTTGTATCATCATTTTTATCTTTGGCAATAAAACCTGTAACAACATAGATTTGATTTTCGAGTTTCCAGTTTTTGAGGTTTTCATTTGTCTTTTTAGAATCGACATTGGCGTTTCCGAAGTGAGAATCTGTTGCAATCAATTCTCTTGAATCTTGAAAAACCACTGGAAAACTCTCTGACTGAAGAAAAGCAGAAACAATCTTGCTCGACATCTGTTCCCCGTAAGAAAGCAGTCTATCTTTGATTCTATCTGATAATTCACCCAGATTTTTGACACTGAATAAAACATCTTCAATCTCATTGAAGCTCACTTTTACCATCATCAATAATGGATTCTGAGCAGTTCTAGGTAATAATTCTGAAATAATCTGATAATGTTTTTCTTCCGCAGATTTCAAGATTCCAGAAAAATCGTTTTGTTTCAAAGCTTCTTCTGATGCGGATAAGAGCGCATTCGTAATTCCTGACAAAGCGGAACAGACAACGATTAAAGATTTGTCTTTATTAAATTCTTTTTCAATGATTGATTTTACATTTCTCAATGCTTCTACACTTCCAACCGAAGTTCCTCCAAATTTTAAAATTTTCATTATTTGATATTCTTATTTTTTTAAACACTTCGACTCCGCTAAGTGTGACAATTCTAAATAGCTATTCGATTCACTCAAAACAAAAAGCCTTTCTGAATTCAGAAAGGCTTTTTGCTAATTATCTATTTTTTCACAATATCACAAACACACCTTTCTGCAACTACTAATTGTAGTTGTTGTAGAAATCGTTGTTGTGATTGTAAAATTCATTATAGTTTTGTAAATCTCTTACGAAAGTATGAAAACATTTTTCATCTGCAAATTTTTCTTCAAAAATTTTTAAAATTTATTAAAGATTTGATATTAATTTTGTCGGTGCATATCCAAACTGCTTCTTGAAGGCAAAAGAAAAATGCGACAGATTTTCAAAGCCAATTTCATAATAGATATCGACAGGTTTCTTATGTTTCTCGGTAAGTTCATAATGCGCTAATTCCAGACGTTTTCTGGTCAGCCACCTTTGGGGCGTAGAATTGAAAGCTTTATAAAAATCCCTTTTGAAAGTCGTTAAACTGCGACCAGTCAAATATCCGAATTTCTCCAACGGCATATTGAACATAAAATTCTTCTCCATAAAAGCTACCAAATCAATTTTTCCCGGTTCTTCGAAGTTATTAAGGACAGAATCTATTTTTCCATCAATTGTTCTGAGAATATTGATAGCTTCATTGATTTTCAATGTGGCAATATTTTCGGGGAAATTATTCTGCATCTCAAAATACGGAATCAACGAAGCCAAACAACTTTCCAACAGAGGATGTCTCTCGAAACTGACTATCTTTTCTATTACAATTTTTGATTTTAGGGGATTATCAATGTAAAATTCTCTAAGTCTCCTTGATGATAAATGCATTGCAACAGCTTTGTGAGACAATCCATCTTTCGGATAATTGATAATTGTTGCCAATTGATTTCTCGGAATCAAAAAAGTACTTCCTGCTCCAAACACAAAACTCTCATCCGCCTGAATAATCTTAGTTTCACCCGAAATCAGCCAAACCAACAAATGGTCTTCAAATGCTGCTTCTGTCTTGAACAACTTACCTTCATAACAGGAAAGTTTGATTTCGGGGTTGATATAATTGACTTGATAATCCATATTGCTTGTCACACAAAGTTACAAATATCAATTGAGCTCAAATGTCATTCCTGTCATTTCTTCACTCAGTTTCCATAATCTTTTTGCATTGTTTTCGTCCAAAGAATAAGCTTTGATTCCACCGATAATTTTGACATTAGAACTCGACTCAGCAACATCAACATTTTCACAATAAACTCCTCCCAAATCATTAAGCAAAGGACTTGTCGCACACCAAACTGTTGTCGCAGCACCTTGGGGAATGGTTTTCAAAGAAGCTTTAACTTCTGGCAATAAATTTCCTTCAGCATCAACATAACCTAATTTTTGAAATAAATCTAAAGGCGCTTCTCTCGATAATTCAGTTTCGCCGACTGCGCCCGGACATAAAGCATAGCTTCTCACATTGAATTCTTTTGCAAGATTATCCAATTCCAGCGAGAAAAGATTGACTGCAGTTTTTGATTGTCCATAACCAAGCAATGTTTCATATTCTCTATTGAGGAAATTTGGGTCTTCAAAATTAAAATCTGAAAACTGATGTCCACCTGAAGACACATTCACTACTCTTGCGCCATTTGCTTTTTTTAATGCAAACCATAATCTTGCTGTCAATTGAAAATGAGCCAGATAATTGACAGCCAATTGAGATTCAAAACCGCGACTATTTCTGCGAAGCGGAACCCACATAATTCCTGCATTATTAATCAGTAAATGAAGTGGTCTCCCCGATTTTAAGAATTTTTCGGCAAACTTATCTATCGAATCAGGATTAGCCAAATCTAATTCTTCCAGTTCTACATTCGGAATTCCAGCCAAATTTCTTTTTGCTTTTTCGATATCCCTTGCAGGAACTATTACAATTGCTCCGGCTTTTGATAAAGTTTTAACCGTTTCTAATCCAATTCCTGTATTTCCTCCTGTTACAATTGCAATCTTCCTTTCAAGATTAATTCCTTTAATAACTTCTTCTGTTGTTGATTTTGCATTAAAGCCAGAATTAATCGGCTTTTGTAACGCTCCTTGATAATTATTCATTGTTTAAATATTTTATTAAAGCAAAATTAGACAGCAAAATCTTCATTGATTTTGTTTAAACGTCTGAATTAACTTTGTTTAAAAGTCCATTTTTAAAATTAATCTGACATCTCTTAATAATCAACAACTTTTGGATTAAAATTTTAATTATTGAAAATCAATTACTTAGATATTTATTTAAAAAATATTTACTACTTTGTATTGCATAATACCATTCTATTTATATATCTTTGCAATGTAAAGTTAGAGAAGCGAGTTCGAAGCTGACTTAAAACTTAAGAAAGCAAGAACATTAAACTTTATAATTATTTGAATTTTAACCAAACAATTAATATGAATACCGAGAACACAAAAGCGCAAATGCGTAAAGGAATTCTGGAATTCTGTATTTTGAGTCTTATCCAACAACGCGAAATGTATGTTTCCGACCTGATAGAATCTCTCAAAAAAGGAAAACTAGATGTAGTGGAAGGAACTCTTTATCCTCTCCTTACAAGATTGAAAAACGGCGAATTCCTCGCTTACAGATGGGAAGAATCTACAAGCGGACCGCCAAGAAAGTATTATCAGATTACTGAAAAAGGAAGTCTCTTCCTAGCAGAATTACAAACCACTTGGCAGGAATTGACAGATTCCGTCAACCAAATCACATCAAACTCTCACTCTCAAAACTAATATTATGAACAAGACATTATCTATAGCACTCGCAGGGTTCTCTTTTATGATAGATGAACACGCTTATATCAAGCTTAGCGATTATCTGAATGCCTTGAGAAATTCTCTAGACGCTCAGGAAGCAGACGAAGTAATGCACGATATTGAAATCCGAATGGTCGAGATTTTCAAGGAAGTACTTTCTAAAAGAGAAGTTATCAATGATTCTGACGTTGAAAAAGTAATTGCTCAAATCGGAACACCTGAACAAATCGATGAGCAAGAAGAAGCGTATTTCTCCGAAGGAAAACAAAGTAAATCAAAGTCTTCTACAAGCTACAGCAGTTACAGCAGCAATTCTCAGAAACAATTGTTCCGTGACCCGGAAAGACAAAAAATTGCCGGAGTATGTGCTGGTTTAGCATCATATTTTGGAATGGATATCACTTGGATGAGATTAATTTGGGTTGGTTCTTTTTTATTCCTTTGGGTAGCTCCTCCTTCCGCAATGTTAATTGTATTATTATACTTCATTCTTTGGGCAGTTTTACCAAAAGCAGAATCAGCTTCTGATTTTTTGAAGATGAAAGGAAAACCTTTAAACTTCGATAACTTAAAGGAAGAATCCAGCAAAATAGTACAGTTTGCCAATGAGACAACTACAAGAGCAGGAGAAATCTATAACGAGAATCGTCCGAAAATCGGTTCTGCAGGAGATTCTTTCTTGAAAGTTCTGAAATATTGTCTTGCTATTTTGCTAGCATTGATGGCAGCTGGATGTTTCATCGGATTGTTCGCAATGATGTTTGCTTATGGTTCTGATAAATTCGGGATGGACAATAATCTTGGATTCTATCTGGAAGAAAACAATCTTGGTTATCTGTTGCTTGCGATTGCAGCTTTGCCAACAATTATTTTCGGTGTAGCATTCTTATTATTATCAATCAAATTATTCTCACCAAAGTCAAAATTCAATTATGTTGGGCCAGTTCTTGGAACTTTAGGAATCATTTGGATTATTTTAATCGGAGTTTTAGCTGCGAGCGCATCAAGATTCAATTTCAGATATAGCGGAGACAATCAGGATTATGAAAACGTATCGATATCTGCTCCAAATGACACTATCTATCTTGACAGCAAAAAGGTAAATATCCCTGAGAACTTCAATACTTATTTTAATAATATCTATTCTGATAAAGCGACGATTTTCAAAAGAGATTATCCAAGTGTAGAAATCACAAGAAGAGACGACATCAAAACGCCTTACATCATCATCAAAAAAGAAGCTGAAGGTTACAACCAGCCTCTTAAGATGAAGGTTCCTGTGGAAATCAGAGGTAACAGAATTCTACTTCCAAATTATTTTGAATATCCTTATGAATACAGATTCAGAGATTACAGATTGGATTATGAGTTGGTAGTTCCTTCAAGAATGAAAATCATCAACGAGAAAGAATACGAAATCAACACTCGTGGCGATGATGACGATGATGACAACGATGCTGACAATCAAAATCAAAGTGGAATCACGGTTGAGAAGAATAAAATCAACATCAACGGAACTACAATTGAGTACAACTCAGAAGAAAGTGACAGTGTAAAAATCAATGGAAAAAATTATTCTAAAGATTCTGCAGATGTTGTTTTGGAAAGAATGAAAATTGATGAAAAAGTTAAGAAAAGCATAGAAGACCTTAACATCAACATCAAGGACGGAAAGAAAGAAATTTCTATCAAAACTAAATAAATTGAGAGTGGATTAGTTGAAAAGCGGGTCAAAGATTTTCGAATCTCCGCTTTTCTCCTAGTTCTCTAAAAAACTAAAAGCTATGAAAGCATTCTCTCTTTTAACATTATTTCTTTTTGTCAGCATTTGGATATCAGCAATTCCGCAAAACTTCACTACCAAAGAAATAAAATTTGTTAGCGAAGGAGATTCATTATCCGGAACTATTTTCACACCTAAAAATGTACAAGCAGCTGTTGTGATTGTTCACGGGTCTGGACAGGAAAAAAGAATGATAGAATTTGCTACAATCTTAGCCAATAATGGAATTGCAGTTTTAACTTATGACAAACGAGGTGTTGGAGAATCCAAAGGTGTTTATGCAGGACCTGAAGTAGGAACCAACAATGTAGATTTCGCCAACTTAAATCTTTTGTCTTTAGATGCGAGCGCAGCCGTAGATACTTTATCAAAATCTTTATCCAATAAGAAAATCCCAATCGGTTTGATAGGAGCCAGCCAAGCTGGATGGATAATTCCTTTAACTGCTGAGAAAAATAAAAAAGTCAGATTTATGACCATATTCAGCGGAGCATTGATAACTTCTAAAGAACAATTGAGATTTCAGTTTTACACCAATGGAAACGCCAACTTTTGGGATACACATACTGAAGAAGACGCAAGAAAACACACATTCAATGACCCTGACAAATATGAGTTTGTAGATGTAGATATTAAGAATACACTTTCTAATTTATCAATTCCTGGACTTTGGATTTTCGGAGGCAAAGATATTCAAGTTCCCGTGAATCTATCAATAGAATATCTTAATCAATTAAAATCTAAAGGAAAAAATTATAACTACAAATTATTTCCAACACTGGGACACAATACAGCATTTTCAAATTCTGAAGAACCAATGAAAGGTGCAATACAATGGATAAAAAACATAGCCAAATCAAACAATCACAAATAGACATTGTATTTGCAAAATATAAGATTGAAAACTAAAATCAACTTTTACCAATAACAAAATATTAATATGAAAATTTATACTTTTTTACTTTTGATATTGCTCACCACTTTATCAAAAGCGCAGACGCATCGTTTTATTTACGAATATAAATTCAAGCCGGACTCTTCCTCTACCAATTACAGAAATATAAATATGGCGCTTGATATCAATCCAAAAGATGTAAAATTCTATGATTACGAGAAAATTATTAATGATTCTTTGAACAAAAAAGGAGGTAACAATCACAGTACATCCCCAGATATCCCAACCTTAAGAAGACTTAAAAACTCTTACCAGAATACCAATTATGAGATGATGATGGATTATTTCTCTTACACAACCGAAGATAAAATGGATTGGAAATTAGAGAAAGAAACCAAAACTTCTGGACAATATACACTTCAAAAAGCGACAACAGAGTTTGGTGGAAGACATTGGACCGCTTGGTTTTGCAAAGACATCAACATTTCCGAAGGCCCTTACAAATTCCGAGGATTGCCAGGATTGATATTTGAATTGAATGATAGTAGAGACAACTTCAATTTCAAATTGGCAAAAAGTCAAAAATTGGATAAAACTTATGACACATCAGACTTTCTCGAAAGCTTTGCAGGAAAAAAACCAGTTGCGGTTTCTATTTCTAATATGCACAAAATGATGCTTCAGTTCTATAATGACCCGACAAAAGAAATGAGAGAAAAATTTGACGATGTGCCACCAGGAACTTTCCAAGTTGGAGGAACCAAAATCACAAGCAGAGACCAGTTCAAAGAGATGGCGAAAGTAATACAGAATTATATTGCTAAGAATAACAATCCTATGGATTTGAAAAATGCAGTAGTGTATCCTGTAATGAATTGATAATTTAATAAAATTTTAACTCTTTAATTGAAAAAGAAACAAAATTATTATTAAATTTGTTCAAGAAATAAACTTCTAATCACAAAAATCCACAAAAATGATTCAATTAGTCATAGAAATCGCAATTAGAATTGTAGATTTCATCAGTAACTTATTTTAGACTGTAAAGAATATTAAGATATTTCTTAAAAAATAAACATATTTTGTAAATTTGTAAAGTATAGCCTTTGGTTATACTTTATTTTTTTGCCTCAAAAAAACATTGAATTTGTAGGCATAAAAAAAATAAAATTGATTTATGAAAAAAATATTAGCAAAGCTCATTCTTAAAATAATTGGGTGGAAAGTTGTTCTTCAGGGCGATGTCAACAACCTTGACAGATGCATCCTTGTAGTCGCACCACACACACACAACAGCGAGTATATCCTTGGAAACCTTGCCTATTGGACTCTAGGAAAGAAATTAAAGGTCATCATCAAAGATGCACATACAAAAGCTTTCTACGGAGGTATTGTAAAAGCTATTGGTGGTGTTGGTATAGACCGTTCACAGAAAAACAACCTTGTGAATTTCGTAGCTAATGAGTTCAAGAAAGATGATTTCAGTTTGGTCATTACACCGGAAGGAACAAGAAGCCGAGTAGAAAAATGGAGAAAAGGTTTCTACAATATGGCTTTGGCAGCTAAAGTTCCTATTGTTTTGGCTGGCGGCGATTACAAGAGAAAAACAATCAATTTGGGTTATAAAATTCCTTACGAAAAATTAGAAACCCATACTTATGAGGAAATCATGCAGGAGATTCAGGATTTTTATATAGAATATGATATCACCCCAAAAATTCCTGAGAATTGGAATCCACAAATTTATTAAAGATGGACGAAGCAAGAAAAATAGAAATATTAGACCAACTCAACAAAGCGAGTAAAAATACATTAGGCGAAACTCTGGAAATCACCTACACGGATGTTTCCGATGACCATCTTTCTGCTACGATGCCTGTTAACTCAAGAGTTCATCAACCTTACGGAATTATGCATGGTGGAGCAAGTTGTGTTTTGGCAGAGACATTAGGCTCTTGTCTTTCTCTGATTAATTTGGATACTTCTAAATCTGTTCCTGTTGGAACCAATATTAATAGTAATCACTTAAGAGCAATAAGAGAAGGTATTGTTACAGGAACGGCGACTTTCATCAGAAAAGGTAACACAATGCACGTTTCACAAATCGAAATCCGTGATGAGAAAGGTCATCTTATCAATCACACAACTATGACGAATAACATTGTTCCGGTAGGGAAAGTTTAATATTTTTGTTAATGCTCATTTTCAAATTACCCGACAACGACCAATTATACTCTGTTGATAATACTTCTGACATCAATGTCTCTTTTGTAAGTTTTGATACAAAGACAGTTCTTGATTTTAAAGGAAATATCAAAGAAATATCGAAAGAAGATGTTGAAAATATAACTGTTTCCCCAAAAAGCAAAAGTTCTTTCATAGAAATTGCGAAAGAAACACCGGAATCTTATGCTTTGAAAATATCGCAGGCTCAAGATTTCATAGAAAAAAACGAGCTAAAAAAATTGGTTCTTTCCAGACGGAAACTTCTGATGTATCTCGATATCGATCCTCAAAAAAAGCTATCGATGACAAAAAGCTTTCTAAAATTTTGTAAAAGTTATCCTTCCGCTTTCTGTTATCTTTTTGAAAAAAAAGGAGAAATCTGGATGGGCGGATTTTCTGAAGTTTTAGGAAAATTTGACAAAAGAAATAATTCCTTCGAGACGATGAGTGTTGCAGGAACTGTTCCAATTGAAGAAAATTGGACAGACAAAGAAATTGAGGAGCAAAAAGCCGTTACAGAATATATCCAATCTATTCTGAAAAAATTCTCGTCTGACCTAAAAGTATCGTCCACAAAAGATATGATATCCGGAAATATCAAACATCTTAAAACCGATTTTTCTGCAGAGATAAGCCCGGAAAGTCTGGACAAAATCATTTCTGAATTGCATCCTACTCCAGCAGTTTGTGGTTTTCCAAAAGAACTTTGTGCGCAAGGAATAAAAAGTATCGAACATTTTAACAGAGAATTCTATGCTGGTTATATCAAAGTTGAGACCGAAGATTTCATTTATTACTTTGTCAATTTAAGATGTGCAAGTTTCTTTAAAAATTATGCATTTCTCTTTGTTGGTGGCGGAATTACATTAAAAAGTGATGCTAAAAAAGAATGGGAAGAAACAGAGCTAAAATCACTCGCAATACAGAACAATTTAATTTTCGAATAAAACTACTTAAACTGAATATTTATTATATTTTAGTAACAAAATTCTTATTTAAATTAAATTATTTTAAAAATAACACAATATCAATATTTATTTTATATTTGTTAAAATAATATAAAATGAATCAGCTTTTAAAATTACTTTTAACAGGAATCTTGATTCTAAGCTTTTTGAGCTTGCCCTATCTTTTTTATAGATTATCTGGTTATATACTGTTCACCGGATTTGGCTGGTTGACTTATGAAGCATTCAACAGAAAAGACCAAGTGGATGTTAAAATATTTGCATTTCTGGCAATTCTTTATAATCCATTTTTTCGCATACCATTTCCGCACTTCTTATGGCTTATTATCAATGTAGTTGTGATTATTGGTCTTATACTTAACATATTGTTTGCAGAAGATAACCCTTATGAAAATCCCACAAAAAAAGATGACCATTAAGTCATCTTTAGTTTTTTGTTTTATAATCCAACCTGTATCGTGAAGGAAGAGTTAACTCTTGTTTTCATTTGAGCTACAGCAACCTCAGTTCCCTTTACTTTTAAATATAAAGATGCATTAGATGATTTCAAATAATCCATCAATTCTACATCAGCAAACGGTGTGAAGTTAAGCGATGTTGTACTAACGTTATTTTCAACCGTTGCAATTTTTTCTCCGGTAGTATTATTTGGAGTTTTAATCCACAACTCAGCACTTTTAACTTTGTTTAGTAGGACTTCCTCATCTGAAGAAGAAAGAAGGTCTATACTAAAACTTGACAACTTTGCAGATTTCAAATTACTTATAGATAATGAAGGATACTTCTCCTTAATCCTTGTCTCAAGCTCCAAATTCAAAGGCATATCCGGAAATGCGGTTTCTTCTGTCGAAACCGCAAATGGCACATCTACCTCAGTATTAGTAATGATTGATATTGGAACATCAACCTCAATAATATTTATCAAATCATCTTCTTTGCTACAACTACCGATACTAATGATAGCTATAACAATAGAGAAAATCGTTATCAAATTTAAAATTGTCTTTTTCATAAATTACTTTTTCATACTTATTTTAATGGTGCACAATTACATTCTAAAATGATTAATCAATTAATGCCCAACATTCTTTACATCAGAAGGAGAATGCTCATGTTTGAAAAATATTGCAAACAAAACAGCAATCACTAAAGAGTATAACGCAAAATACAGCCAAATATGTTGCCAGTCCTTAACTAATACAATATTAGACAATGTTCCATCTGTAGCAACAACAGAATTAAATGAATTTTTCAGAATACCAACAAACGTAGAATCATTAGGTGTGGTGTCTAAATACTTTGCCAATTCTGAAGCAGTAGTGAATTTAAGTGTAAAGAATTTATCAATTGCCCAACCAGCAATATAACTTCCAATCACGGCTCCAAAACCATTGGTCATCATCATAAACAGACCTTGGGCAGAAGAACGAATCTTTTTATCTGTTGTCGTTTCAACAAAAAGAGAACCCGAGATATTGAAAAAGTCAAACGCCATCCCGTAAACAATACAAGAAAGAATAATCATCCAAAGTCCCATAACTGGATCTCCATAAGCAAAAAGTCCAAACCTAAGAACCCAAGCCAACATACTGATCAACATTACTTTTTTAATCCCAAATTTCCTTAAGAAAAACGGAATTGCTAAAATAAACAAGGTTTCAGAAATCTGAGAAATTGACATAATAATTGTAGATTTTTCCACAACTATAGAATTGGCATATTTGGGAAAATGAGCAAATTCACTCAAGAAGACATCTCCATAAGCATTCGTCAATTGTAAGGCCGCACCTAACAACATAGAAAACAAAAAGAACAAAGCCATCTTGTAATCTCCAAAAAGTTTGAAGGCATTTAAACCTAATTGCTCAGAAAGTGGCGCACTTTTATCAATCAATTTCTGAGGTGGACATTTGGGTAACGTCAAAGCATATAATCCCAATAAAATCGCAACACCTCCAGCGATATAGAACTGCCCTTCTGTGGCTTTATTTCCTGTAAGATTCGTAATCCACATCGCAACGATAAATCCTATTGTTCCCCAAACTCTAATTGGAGGAAAATCTTTCACAACATCCAAATGGCTATTTTTCAATATCGTATAAGATATAGAATTGGTCAAAGCAATAGTTGGCATGTAGAAACACATTGCCACAAGCATTATAGAGAAAAAGGAATTCGGCGTTTCCGAATGTGGTAAAACAAAAAGTACAATCCCATATAGAATTTGTAAAACAGAATATATCTTTTCCGCATTTACCCAACGGTCTGCGATGATTCCTGTAATGGTTGGCATAAAAATCGAGGCAATCCCCATTGTCCCGAAAACAGCTCCGAACTGTGTTCCGTCCCAGTGTTTGGTTCCGAACCAGAAGTTCGCCATTGTTATCAGCCAAGCTCCCCAAACAAAGAATTGCAGAAAGCTAAGTATAGTAAGTCGTAGTTTTAGACTCATATCTTAAAATGATATTATATAATTATTCTATTTTTTTATTTCTTCTTTTGATCTCCTCTTGTAATCTAAGAGCTGTATCATAATCTTCTTCCCTTACAGCATCAGCTAATAATTGATCCAACTCTTCTGAGGAAATCCCTGACAGGTCATTGAAATCTGAAACCTCATCAGAAATGACTTCATCATCTCCAACTTTTGGAGTCTCATCTAGTTCTAATAAAATTCCCGCCTCATTCAAAACATCAGAAGTTGTAAAAATAGGTGCATCGAATCTTACAGCCATTGCAACGGCGTCCGAAGTTCTTGCATCTAAAATCAGCTCTTCGTCTGACAATGGGTTTTTGAAATTGATATTTGAAAAGAAAACACCATCTTTTATTTGATAGATGATTACAGAATCGATGTTGAATCCTGTATTTTTAACGAATTGCGTGAATAGATCGTGAGTCAATGGACGCGGAGGATTGATATCCTTTTCCAATCCCAAAGAAATGGATTGTGCTTCGAAATTACCTATAACAACAGGCAGTTTGACTGATGTTTCTTCATGTTCCAGCAACAGCGCATAAGCTCCCGATTGGGTTTGGCTGTATGAGATCCCTCTAATGATTAATCTTTTATAATCCATTTAGCAAATATAAAATTTTTTGTTAATTTTCATTAAGGAATTGTAGATTTTTAAACACTTTGCGTAGTAAAATCATTAAATAATTCAGCATTTCTGATTCCGAATCCTTAATATGTTGAATTACAGCAGCCCGACTTGAGCGGAAATCCTTTTTACGCAACAAAGTGGAGTGAAAAGATTGGGAGCGGAAGGCGGATTAAGCTGCCCAAATAATTATATCTAAAAAAAC
Source organism: uncultured Weeksellaceae bacterium (assembly GCA_963530025.1). GTDB lineage: Bacteria > Bacteroidota > Bacteroidia > Flavobacteriales > Weeksellaceae > Epilithonimonas. The sequence goes on along the minus strand of CAUSBY010000005.1, from coordinate 193,392 downwards.
AAGAACCCGAGCCATTGACTCAGGTTCTTGATATATTTCGAAATATTAATTAAGCTTTCAAAGCTTTGATTTTTTCTGTCAATGCTGGGATAATCTGGAAAGCATCGCCTACTACTCCATAATCCGCGGATTTGAAGAAAGGCGCTTCCGGGTCATTATTGATAACAACAATCGTCTTAGAACTGTTAACTCCCGCCAAATGTTGAATTGCGCCGGAAATACCAACTGCTACATAAAGATTTGGAGAAATCGCTTTTCCAGTTTGTCCGACGTGCTCGTTGTGTCCTCTCCAACCGATGTCAGAAACCGGTTTTGAACAAGCTGTTGCTGCCCCAAGAACATTTGCCAAATCCTCAATCATTCCCCAATTTTCTGGGCCTTTAAGGCCTCTACCTGCAGAAACTACGATTTCCGCTTCTTTAAGGTCAAGCTTTCCTGAAGATTGCTCGTGATTGATAACCTTAGTATCTTCATTTGCAATGCTTAATTCTTTTACTTCTTCTGAACCTGAAGTTGCATTTTCTTTAACACCAAAAGCATTTTGAGAAACGGTTACGATAACACCAGCTGCATCAGCTTTTGCGTGCATAAAACCTTTTCCTGAGAAAGCTCTTCTTTTTACTTGGAAAGGAGAAGTACTTTCTGGAACATCAATCGCATTAGTAATCAAAGAATAATTTTTCTGAATCGCCAACATTGGTGCAATAGAAGAAGCATCTGTTGTGTGAGGGAAAACGATAATATTTCCGTCAGCTATTTGACTAACCGCTTCTGCATAAGCTTTAGAACTGAAATTCTTAAGACCTGCATCTTTTACATTAATTACTTTATCTGCTCCATATTTGTAAAGCAAATCTGAAGAATCTGTTGGATTAATAGAGATTGCAGTCACTGAATCTCCAGTTTTTCCTGCAATAGCTTTTGCATAAGAAACTGCTTCAAATGCTGCTTTTTTGTAAACTCCGTTTATATTTTCTGCGTATACGAATACTGCCATTTTGTTTGATTTAAAAGATTAATAATTAAATTACTTTCGCTTCTTCGTGAAGTAATCTTACCAACTCATCTAGGTTATCCGCAGAAACCAACTTCACAGCCGCTCTTGGAGCAACACTGTCAAAAGAAACCGCTTCAACCTTCACTTCAGAATTCGAAGGTTCCACAACATTAAGAGCCTTAGTTCTTGCTGACATAATTCCTCTCATATTCGGGATAATCAAATCTTTTTCATCCACCAAACCTTTTTGTCCTGCAACAACAGCTGGTAATTTCACAGAAATAGTTTCTTTTCCGCCTTCGATTTCTCTAACTGCAGTTGCTTCTGAGCCATTAACATCCAATCCAACACTTGCATTCACGAAAGGAATATTTAGCAATTGAGCTACCATTCCCGGAACTGCTCCACCATTATAATCAATAGATTCTTTTCCTGTAAGAATCAAGTCATAACCGCCATCTTGAGCCACTTTTGCAATTTCTTTTGCTACAGAAAAACTGTCTTTTGCTTCTGCGTTTACTCTTACCGCATCATTCGCACCGATTGCCAAAGCTTTTCTGATAACAGCTTCTGTTCCGGCATCACCAACGTTTACAACTGTTACAGTTGCTCCTTGGGACTCTTGTAATTTTATAGCTTTCGTTAAAGCAAATTCATCTAATGGATTGATAACCCATTGAATTCCGTTTTTGTCAAATGCAGACTTATCTGCTGTAAAATTAATTTTACTTGTAGTGTCCGGAACACTACTGATACAAACTAATATTTTCATTTTAAGATGATGTTTTTATTTTACTAACTGTGCTAATATATATAAAAAATGCTATGCATGCATAATTTATTGCTATTTATTAAATAACATTGAAAACCGCTTTAACAAAAGGGTATTTAGATTCTTTATAAATAATTTTATCAGTTTGAAGCAACTTAACCAGCTTTTAGGTAATACCAAAATCAAGGTCAAATTATCGGATGTTCAAAAAATTGATTCTTTTTATTTCTTTACTTGACTTGCTCTGAACTCAATTTTGCTTGGTAAAACACGAGGATTCATATTCAACATATCGAGGACAAGATTTCCCATATCTTCCGGCTGAATTTTCCATTCGTCCTTTTCAGATGGCACATTTCCATTAAAATATGTTGCCACAGAACCTGGCATTATTACAGAAACTTTGATGTTATATTTTCTAAGGTCAATCATTGCTGCCTGCGTAAAACCAACAACTCCAAACTTCGAAGCATTGTAACCTGCACCATTTTCAAAGAAGTTAGTGCCTGCTAGACTTGCAATAGTAATGTAATAACCTTGTGATTTTTTTAGTTCTTCAACAGAAGCCTTTAGAGTGTAGAAACAACCTGTCAAATTGGTTTCCTGCATTGCGTTCCAATCTTCAACAGATAATTCATCAACTGGTTTGAAGATTCCTAAACCGGCATTGGCAATCACCACATCCAAACTTCCGAATCTTTCCACAATTTTCGACACCGCATTTTCTTCATCTTCGAAATTTCTAACATCCGAACTAACTCCAAAAACACTTTCTGAAATGGTTTTAAGTTCGAAAACTGCTTTATCAAGACCTTCCTGTTTTCTTCCGCTGATGGCCACTTTATGACCGTTTTTCAATAATACTTCTGCGATTCCGAAACCGATTCCTTTGGTTCCACCTGTGATGTATATAACTTTTGACATAATTTTTAAAATTTTATTGTGTTGATTTTTATCGCAGATTAACCAAATTTTGCAGATTTTATTTTCTGATAAATTTTTAAAATCTACGAGATTCATTAGATTTTAATATAAAAAAAGACAGCCTCAACTGTCTTCGATTTTTTTTAACCTTGAGCATAAAACTCAAAGAAATAAGGGATACTTTCTATTCCTTTATAATAGTTATACAATCCGTAATGTTCGTTCGGTGAATGGATCGCATCTGAATCCAAACCAAATCCCATCAACACAGATTTTGCCCCAAGAACTTTCTCAAACAAAGAAGTAATTGGAATACTTCCGCCACTTCTATATGGTAAAACTTCTTTTCCGAAAGCTTTTTCCATTGCTTTTTTAGCAGCTAAAAATTCTTTGGTATTACTTTCCAAAACGTAAGGCATTCCTCCGTGATGTGGAGTCACTTTTAATTTTACGCTTTTCGGGGCTATTTTCTCAAAATGTTTTGTGAATTTTTCAGTGATTTCTTCCGGAGTTTGATTGGGAACGAGTCTCATTGAGATTTTAGCAAAAGCCTTTGACGCAATTACCGTTTTTGCACCTTCGCCAGTGTATCCGCCCCATATCCCGTTGACGTCAAGAGTTGGTCTGATAGAAGCTCTTTCCAAAGTTGTGTAACCTTCTTCTCCCTGAATATCATTAAGATTGATTGATTTCTTATAAGCCTCTGGGTCATCCTTGAGCTTATTCATTTCTTTTCTGTCTTCATCAGAAACAATCAGAACATTGTCATAAAAACCATCGATTGTAATATGCCCTTTGTCATCAATCAAATCTCCGATTATTTTTGACAAAACATTAATTGGATTCGGAACAGCTCCTCCATAAAGTCCTGAGTGTAAATCACGGTTCGGGCCTTCTACCTCAACTTCTACATAACTTAAACCTCGCAAACCTGTTGTAACTGTTGGTTGCTCGTTTGAATAAATATGAGTGTCTGAAATCAAAATCACATCGCAACTCAGTCTCTCTTTATTGTCTTCAAGGAAATCTGCCAAACTTGCAGAACCAACTTCTTCTTCTCCTTCAATCAAAAATTTCACATTACAAGGAAGCGAATCTGTTTTCATCATTGCTTCGAAAGCTTTGACGTGCATGAAGAATTGTCCTTTATCATCCGCAGAACCTCTTGCGAAAATCGCGCCTTCTGGATGAAGCTCAGTAGTTTTCACAACCGGCTCGAATGGATCGCTTGTCCATAATTCTAAAGGATCAGCTGGCTGAACATCATAATGTCCGTAAACTAAAACCGTTGGTAAATTAGAATCAATAATTTTTTCTCCGAAAACAATTGGATAACCTTTGGTCTCAAGGATTTCTACATTGTCTGCGCCAGCAACTTTCAAATGCCTTGCAACTTCGTCAGCACATTTTAGAACTTCGGATTTGTAAGCCGGATCTGCGCTAATGGAAGCTATTCTAAGGATATCAAATAATTCATCAAGGAAACGTTGTTTGTTTTCTTGGATGTATTGTTGTGTTGTACTCATTTTTACTTATTAATGATAAATGATGTTTGATAAATGATTTTAAAACTTTACAGAAAGATTTTACTTTCCTAAGTAAGGTTCGTAAAAATAAAAAATGTCCTGCAAACGCAAGACATTTTTTGTTATAATATTTTTATAAAATTCTTATTAATGTTCAGCTTTGTGAGCTTCTTCTGTTGCTGGTTTTGCTTCAGGTGTTGCAACTTTTGCAGAATCTGCTACAACGTGAGAAACAACTTTTGTAGAATCTGCTGTTGGGTGGTAAGTTCCGTGAGGTGCATTTGGGTCATCATATCTTACTACTTCATCCGTTTTTTTCAAACGTCCTTTGTTCCCGCCAGCAGGAAGATCACAAGATACAACTAAGATAGCAGAAGCCAACAATATTACAGATTTTTTCATTTTTTATAATTTAACGTGTCAAAAGTAGTGAAATTGAGATTTTCTGCAAAATTATTTTTGTAAAATGTAGATTATAAAATGTATTCTGTAATGAGTCTAATCTATTTGCTTCAATTCTATCCGCAATCTACAATCAAAAGACAAAAGCCTCCACCCTGCGAAGCGCGCCCCGACTTATCTCAATTACATTTATTTTTTTATTTGAATCGATGAACCACTTCGTTAGGTTTGAGCGGAAATCCTTTTTTGCCAACCTTAAAATAGTCTGCAAAAAAGATTGACTACGTCGAACCACTCCGCTAGGTTTGGGAGCAGAAGGCAGATAAAGGCGCCCAAATTATTTGAATTATCATAAAAAAACCTGACTCAAATGAATCAGGTCTTGTTGTTTTATTTTTTTCTTTCGAGAACTTCGTCCACCATTCCGAACTCTTTTGCTTCGGTTGATGTCATCCAGTAATCTCTGTCAGAAGCTTTCTCTACCCATTCGTAAGTCTGTCCTGAATGGTTTGAAATGATGTCATAAAGTTCTTTTTTCAACTTCAACATCTCTCTCAAATTGATTTCCATATCAGAAGCTACACCTTGCGCTCCACCAGAAGGTTGGTGAATCATCACTCGAGAATGCTTAAGTGCAGAACGTTTTCCTTTCTCTCCTGCAACCAAAAGTACAGCTCCCATAGAAGCGGCAATTCCGGTACAAATCGTTGCAACATCTGGCTTGATGATTTGCATCGTGTCATAGATTCCCAATCCTGCATAAACGCTTCCTCCTGGAGAATTGATGTAGATCTGAATATCCTTCGCTGAATCTGAACTTTCCAAGAACAACAATTGCGCTGTAATGATATTCGCTACCTGATCATCGATTCCTGTTCCAAGGAAAATGATCCTGTCCATCATCAATCTTGAAAAAACGTCCATCTGTGCAACGTTCATTCTTCTTTCCTCCATAATGTAAGGCGTAAGATTGGTCGGGTTGAACATTCCCATATATTGATCTGTCACTAGACCGTTATTTCCCATATGTTTTACTGAGAAATCTCTGAATTCTTTTTTAATATCCATATTAATCTGTATCGTTTTTTCTAGTTTTCACTAATATCATTCCAAACAAATGTAAGGACATTATGGCAGAAAAGAAAAATTATTTTTTATGTTTCAGCCTATCTATCAAATGGAGTAAGGCTTCTCTGTTCTTTGATTCGTGATAAAACTTGGGCAATTTTTCCAACAATGTAAAATGTGAGCGATTTTTGTGCTCTCTCAAATCCGCTGAAATATATTTTTCAAGATATTCTAGATGAGCATAATTGTACGCGAAAAAGATATCATTTTTGAAAGGCGCTTTCAACCATAATTCTGCACCGAAGTAAGAATCCGCAGACAATTGCCAGTTCCCCAAATGTCCAAAAACAGAAACCTCAGTAGTTTCCTGCTTATTGTAACCACAATTTTCACAAAATAAACGAGCTGAATTATCTTCATAATCTACTTTTGCAAAAGCCTTCTTTTCGCATTTTGGACAAACGACAAGAATATTTGTCCGAAATTCTGAGATTATTTTATTTTCGTCTTGGAAACGATTGGGATTCATTGAACAAATTTAATAATATTAATGTACTTTAGATTTGGTTCTTTCTTCGAATACTTTGCAATGATAATATATCTTATCTATCAATGATGGAATATTTCGATTGAGATATTTCTTTTCAGAAAGGCCATTGTTGTTATTTGAAATATCAGATTTGTATAAAACCAATGACTGCAAAATCCAATGGAAACTATTTGTCATCAATTTATAATCTGGATTTTCTATCGAAATAACTTCTTTCAAATCTGCTTTGAATTTCTTTTCTTTTATTGAAGCTTCTTTAATTAAAATCTTTAGTTTTTGTAATCTTTTGTCTTTATCAATATTATTTTCATTGACAATGTTTCTTATTTCTGACAAATAATCGCTTATCATCAACAAGCTATCGACTCTGGACATCTGTGCATTTCCAAAAACTGAAATCAACAAAAACAAAAGCAATATTTTTTTCACATCATTTTGTTTTAAATTCGGAGGTGTTCAGATAATATTCTACTATGATAAAAAACTCTTTTTTGCCATTCTTCCCAAGATTTATTTTGGCAAGAGTAAAATAATATGGGACTCCATTATTGTTATCATTGGATTTGTAAACAGGATCTTCATAAAAATTGACAAAATCAGTATTCTCATAGCCCATCTTTTCGAAATACTTTAAGTAAAGACCTAGTCCTTCTTCAGTAAAAGGCACCATGGTCTCCTCTTGTTCACAAATTTGAGGATTTGTATTTTTTTTGAAACGGTAAGTTTTAATTTCACTTACACTGCCATCCTGTTCGTAAGAACGTTTGACTATTCCCAATGTCTCTTTGCTGCTATCATCGATAGTATATTCATAACCAAGCGTTTTGAGACCGTTGACAAGATAATCTAGTTCTTTACCCAAAAAGCTTTGTCCAAAAACATTATCCGAAAATAATAGCAATATCAAAAAAATCAAGCTTTTGTATATGTATTTCATAATTACTATAGTTTTAATCGTACCAATAATCTTTTCTGATTTTATAACCAGCTTTTGAAAATGCTTTTATCAAATCATCACCAACATATTCGTTATTGGAAAAATGTAAATGAGTAAAAAACATATCGCTTTCGTTTGAAAATTCTTGCTTTTCCTCGTTTTTATAAAATCTTTGAGTCCTTGTTTTTACATTCTTCCCTTCAGTTTCCAGAATAATGTTGATGTCTTTTCCAATAGTTATTATTTTGTCTAATGGAACTTCTTGTCTTTCCAAAGAATATCCATTTTCATTGGTCTTTTTAATCTCGACACTGAGGATTCTGTTTTGACCAATGGAAAACTCTTTTATCAGAGTAATAGTATCTCCATTGAAATTAGAATCTTTGAATTGATTCTTTATTTCTCTTTTGAGTTCATCATTCAGAATTTTTATGATTTTAACATCCTGAGCATATAAAAATACCGCCTGCAATAAGAGAAATATTTTAATTAAAGTTTTCATGGTTATTAGTTTTCAAACTTACAGCAGATGCTATTTAATCATTAATTAATCATCAAAAGGATCTTTCTCATCCGAATCCAACTCTTTGAGCCTTTCGAATGCTTTTTTTAGTCTTTGTATTTCTTTTCCATAGATCGTTTCAAAATCTTCAAATTTTCGATGATCATTCTTTCTTCCGGAAGAATTCCATGGCAGAAAAATGGGAATTGGTTGATAACGTTTATTTTCTTCCAATATTAAAATAGTCAGTATTGGTATTATTTGTCCCCCATAATAAGTTAAACCTACATCTCCTTTATTCAAACTAGAATAATATTTAAAATTAAGACCTGTATAATTTGTTACATCTGGATCACCCTCAGTAAGGTCTGCGCCATAATATTCAAGGGTTTTCCTAGTTGATGAGAAACTATATTTTTTAGAATTAGAATCATAATAAAACTTCCCATTGGCGTACGTGCTTATATTTTCCCAAGCATCTTTCGATGAAAATGTGGCAGAAGCAATATAATCCCCATTGTTATAAATCATATTATTGATGTAGTCCAAAGTTTCCTCTCTACTTAGTTTTACCTTTTTTTCTTCCTGAGGAACCTGACTGAAAAGGTCATCTGGTTTTATAGAAACTTTTTTGAGATGCCTGAAAGCTCTTGCCACTTTCTGCGCATCAGCATCAGTCGCAAAAGCAATTCCGTAGCCTTTGGAAACGTTCAGCCCATTGAAATGTACCAGATATTTGTAAGCTCTTATCCCATCTGGATAATCCACTTTTTCTACCAGATCAAAAACATTGAAAATGATACTGAACTGATTATCATCAAACTTCTGATCCGTCAACATCTCGATTTTTCCACTTTTATCAATCTTTATATCTTTCAAATGATAACCTTTTACACGGCTGTAAGCATCCAGATCACCGGGATACATCACTCTTCCTTTGGTATTTTTTATGATATATTCCGATGTCTGATCAAAAGTAGGGTCATTATCACTCTGTCCATTTATAAATATCGTAAACAATGATAAGAGGAAAATAGATAATTTTAATTTCATTATTCTTTATATTTTATTGAAATTCTTTTTCATCAATAGTCACTTTCACAATCTTATCCGGACTTTTTGTTCTATTGATCTCTATATCATATTCTTTTTTCACAGAGTTATAATCATTTGCCAAAAGTTCTCCATTTCTTGGACTTCTTCCACTGTTATTTGGAAAGATATCATCGGATGGAGGATTTCCTTTTGGCTCTGCTAATTTTCTTGCTTTTCTGAAAATCTCCACTTTCTTATCATCAGCATATCTCTTCTTTCCATCCACACACCAATAGGCATCTCCTTTTATAATATTACTGATATAAAGTATCCTGTGGTAAGAATCATATGCTTTAAAAAAGAAGTAACCTTTATTTCCGCAATCTAATACCTGTGCTTGTATTTTGACCGAACAAAAAAACATTATTGATACAACAAATGTGACCTTTACAAATATTCTTTTTCTTATTTTCATAAACTTAATTTTTGTTGATATTCACAAAATTATGTTAACTCACATAATCATAATTCACTACAATTAGTGATTTTTTGTTATTTTTATAAAAAATAACTTTCTCAATGAAAAACAACAACGTTATTTTTTACGATAAAGCCAAGCAAGTATGGAAAGAGATTGCTAAACAAGGATCTTATCAGCCCCTGGATTTTCAGATAGAAATCCATAAAAAGCTACTGAACATCTTCCAACCCGGAGATTATTATTACTTTATTTTCCATGTAAGGAATGGCGAATTCGAATACATAAGTCCTCAAATCAAGAACATTTTAGGATACAATACAGATATAAAAGCCAATGAGTTCTTATCAAAAATACATCCCGATGACCAATTTTATTTTATTGAGTTTGAAAAAAAACTACATTACTTTTTCAGAGAGCTTCCTCTGGATCAAATCACAAAATATAAAGTCCAATATGATTTCCGAATAAAAGATAATAACCAGAAATACAAAAGAATTCTTCATCAACTTGTTATAATCGAATTTGACAGTGATAAAAATTTGCTGAGATCATTAGGAATCCATACAGAAATATCTCATCTTATACCAGATGATTCCAAACCCAGACTTTCTTTCATAGGATTAGAGGGACAACCTTCTTTTTATAATATCAATATTACAAAAAACGATGCATTGGTCATATCCAAAGAGTTCTTGAGTGGAAAAGAAAAAGAAGTTTTAAAGCTAGTTCTAGAAGGAAAAACAACAAAAGAAATCGCCGAGACATTACACAAATCGGTCCATACAATCAACTCACATCGCAAGAATATTTTCCAGAAGACCGAATCAAAGACAATTGCTGAACTGGTTTCCAATTGTATTAAAAATAATTGGATCTAAGAATTATAAAATACGAAACAACTCGCCATCCAATTTATTCTTTAATTGATTCAAAAGGATTATTTGTTGGTAAACATTTGTATTATCTTCTTCCTCACTAAGAGAATTTTTAAAATCATTGATCAATTTCACAATATATTCTCTTTTGTGTCGCAAAACGATATCAGAAACCATTTTTGGCAATACTTCTTCTTCTGAACTGAAATAAATATTAAACTTGTTCCAATTACTAGTATGATAATTTTCTATTAGCGCATTGGCCAATTTTCCCGAAACTTCTTCATCCATAAAATTGAAGAAAAATCCGCCCGATCTTATCTCATTCTGAAGAATCCCTTCTTTAATCTCGGAAACGATTTTTTTATGAATATCCAATTGGATCTCGCAATCATCTTCCTCCAAATGACCAAGAATTTCCTCTATTACGGTAATTTTGTAATCATTCCCTTCTGGATCTTTTCTTTCCAAAACCACATCGCCATATTTCAACATCAGATCCACCAATTTTTCTTCTAATAACAAAAGTGGATTGATGGAAGTGAAAGCTTCCTGAACAATTTCTAATTTTTGAGGCGCTTTTTTCTCAGCAACTACAGGTTTTGATTCCTGCTGATGAGTAACATTAGTTTGAATCTGGAGTTCATTAAACAAACTCTGCTCGCTAAGCCCAAACTTATTGGAAACTTCCTTAAGATAAACTTCGCGCTTCAAAGCATTCTGGACAAAAGCAACAGATTTTACAATATCACGAATGGATTCTGCTTTTCTGATTGGATCATTGCCCGCATCTTTGAGTAGAATTTCTGCCTTAAAATCAATAAAATCTTTTGCTTCTTTATCAATGAAATTCTCCACATATTCCTGTGGATGTTTTCTAGCAAAAGAATCAGGATCATCGCCGTCTGGAAAAAGAAGAACACGGATGTTCATTCCTTCGGTCAACAACATATCTATGCTCCGGAAACTCGCTTTTATACCTGCTTTATCACCATCGAAAAGAATGGTAACGTTTTCCGTTAATCTTTTGATGAGCTTAATCTGTTCCGTTGTCAAAGAAGTTCCAGAACTCGCTACAACATTCTCAATTCCCGACTGGTGAAGCGAAACAACATCCATATAACCTTCCACCAAAAGACAGAGATTCTTTCTGGAAATAGATTGCTTACCTTGATTCAGACCATAAAGGACATTAGATTTATGGTAAATCTCGGTTTCTGGAGAATTGAGGTATTTTGCCGTTTTGACATTATTCTTGAGAATCCTTGCTCCAAAACCAAGAACTCGACCTGAAAAACTATGAATTGGAAAAACAACTCTATCACGAAATCTATCGATTCCAGTAGGCGAATTTTCTGGAAAAATAGACAATCCTGATTTTTCAAGAATTTCTTTTGAATAAGATTTTTCTAAGGCAAATTCGGTAAATGCATTTTTCTTTTCCGGCGAATAACCAAGTTGAAATTTCTTAATAATATCATCTCGAAGTTCTCTCTCTTTGAAATAAGAAAAACCAATCATTTTCCCTTCTTCCGAGTTCCAGAGCTGATCTTGAAAAAAGTCATTTGCAACCTCGTGGATTTTATAAAGCAAATCCTTTTCGGTTTGAGATTGCTTTTCTTCTTCGGAATATTCTCGGATATTTTCCTCAATCTCGATTCCATACTTTTTTGCGGCGTGACGAAGCGCTTCGGGATAAGTGAAACTTTCGATTTCCATCAAAAAAGAAATAGCTGTTCCGCCTTTCCCAGTAGAGAAATCTTTCCAAATCTGTTTACTTGGAGAAACGACAAAACTTGGCGATTTTTCCTCATGAAAAGGACTCAAACCTTTGAAGTTTGAACCAGCTCTTTTCAGTTGAACATATTCACCAATAATTTCTTCTACTCGGATGGTAGAAAATATCTTATCAATCGTCTCTTTTGTAATCACGATGTAAATTTAGAATATTTATAATCTGTAAACAAAAAAATCCCCGAATTGGAGATTTTGATATTTAACATAGAATTTAATAATTATCAAAACTTTTCACACATCATCGTATAAAAGTATTGTACAGCAGGTGTCGTCTGCATTGTTCTGGGAAGCAAGGTCAACCGATAAAGATTACTATCTCCAGGATAAGTAATGTAAATCTCATCCAAAGTATTAAGAATCCTTCCTGAACTATCGAGAGAGACCCAATCGTTCGCAGCTTCATATACCGCTGGGATATTGGTTGTAATAGTATTATCTCCATAAAAAGAATTGGCACCAGAGTTCTCTTTATGAATTCTGCTGTAATATATTGTCGTACTAGAAGCCGGAGCCGTAGCCAATCTCATTTGGGGCTCTGGTCCCGTATTGAATCTGAATTCAAGCTTACCACACTCCATCGTTCTGTTAATATCTGGTGTATTGGAAAAAACAATCACTTTTTTATTTTCCAACATTACACTTTCTATCTGTTCACGGATACCTTCTTTTGTCCAAGCCCCGATTTCTCCTGATTCGTTAGCAACCAATATCTTGTCATATTGCAAATCATTACTTTTGTCAGTCATGACATCGATTTTAAAATCACCATTGACATCTAATGTTTTGTCCGGCGACAATGTGCCAATCCCAACCTGCGAAAATATTAACACCGAATATACAACGGTAAAAAAAGTAATTAGTTTCTTCATTTTATAAAGTCTGTATATAGAATTTTTCACAAATCAAACCAAATGTATGAATACTGGAAGTGTTTGCCAACCTACTCAAAGTAAGGCGATAAAGATTATTCTGCTTAGGCAAAATGATAGTATATATCCTAACTGTATTGTTTGAATTGAATAATTCCGGATCCAAACTTTGATATGTAGAGTAGTTAAGGTTTGTGAAATATGTTGTATCATTAAAATAGTTATAATATGTACTTGTCCATCTCTTTATACCATAATCAAGCTCAAAAGCTGTTGTATTAAGAGAGGTGAAAATCTTATCACTATTGAGTTTCATCTCGGCCATGTCAGAACTATTGATTCTAAACGTAATATCCCCACAACTGCATTCTTTTGCATCATCAGGTGCGGAAGCTAGATAAATACTACGTTTTACCTCAACTTGATTGACTTCTGACTGCATAAAAGATGAAGCCGTCAAATTATCTACATTTCCATTATTTTTATCAGTAGATATAATTTTAGAATAATTGGCATTGCCAGTCACGTCAGGAAGCGTTGTTATCCGAAAATCTCCATTGACCTCAAGCTTACGTGTAGGATTTTCTGTATTAATACCTACATTTTGACCTTGTGACATCGCAGAAACACAAACCATAACAAACCACAACAATATATTTTTTTTCATAATTTAGAATTTTTCACAAGTTGCTGCAAAATCCCAACTAAGAACAGTTGGAGTTCCAACCTTTTGACGTACCCTATATATCGTAAGCCTGTAAAAATTGGGATCATTGGGATATTGAAAATGCATTACGTTCTGTTCAGAATCTGCCACATTGGCTTCTGCAAACTCTTGTGGAACATTATAATTTTCTGGTGTAAATACAAATGGTGTTGTTGCCGAATCATTATAAGCATGCCCTTGAAAAAACTGAAACCCATTTCCATCCCAATTTTGCTCCATACTCATGAAGATATCAACATTAGAAGCAGGCTCATCCACCAATCGGAATTTTATTCTGGAATCAACACCATCATCAAATAAAAAATAAAACTTGCCGCATTGCAATATTTTACCTGAGTTTCCATTTTCCGTACTCATATTGAACAACTGACTATAAGCTTCTTTGCTGGCTTCATCCGGGTCGGCACTAGTTGGCAAAAGACTAGTTTTCAACACATAATCAACATTACCATCTCCATCCTTTGCGAGAATTCTGTCGTACGAAAGTTTTTCAGATTCATCTTCTAATTGTCTTATTTTTAAATCTCCAGCAATATGTAAAGTCCTTGTAGGATTTGACGTATTAATGCCTACTTGCGCATAAAACACTTCAGAAAAAAGTAGTCCACACATAAGAATAAATTTTTTATTCATTTCACACCTGTTTTGTTAATAAAATATCATTTAAATATAAATAAAACAATATTTTTTGCGAATATATAATATCAATACAAATAATTAATAAAAAACATATTAATTTTTAATTATTTTTTCAATTTTCAACACAACATACAAACACCTATATATCAAAAACATATACAAAAAATCGATAATAAACAAAAAAAATCCCCGAATTGGGGATTTTAAATTATATTCAAGTTCAAGTTATTTCCAAAAATTCCAATAAGCACCATCGAAAACAGCAATAGCATTACTATTAGTATCATAACAAATCATCCCAGGATAAGGACTTTTCACATTAAGATGCGGCCTATCAATTTTCGGCAATGTCAAAGCTAAGTTAGAGGACTGCAATACTAAAACCCCGGCAGCAGAACTAGTATCAGCTCCCATTATAACACCATTTCCCACTTCAGTACTTGGATTAACAATCAGTGAAGCTGTACTTCCGTTACCCTCTGTCATTGGCACCCAAACATTATTCTGATACATATAAACTCTAGCATCCGCTCTGTAAAACCCTAAAAACCCATTACTGGGTGTAGTTGGAACCGTTGACAATGCAGGCAAAATAATACCTTTCGTGTTGCCCGTCTCTACAAAATCCAATATAGACGAACCATCTACGGACGCTTTACCAATCGCCATTTGTGCATTAGAAGACAAAGAGAATAACACGAAACTTAATAATATTAATTTAAATCTTTTCATTAGTATCATTTTTATTCGTTACAAGTTTGAGCGATACAATGCCATGAAGTTCCATTATATAAACTAAAGCAATTGTTTACGGTATCATAGATCAACATACCTTTTATTGGATTAGCAATACTAGCCGTTGTTGTTCTGGTTATCACAAATCCCTTATTAGTAGATTCCATCGCAATATGTCCATTTGCAACATTTTCCGGCCATGAATCCACTTTTGTAGCTTGAGTTGAAATACCAACTTTCGTATAGCCATCCGGAGTTCCAGGAGTCGGACTTTTTCTACATTTACAATCCTGTATCAATATATTAACCCTCGCAGAAGCCGGACTGTAACAATTACCTACAGAATCATAATAAAATGCATAATAACTTCCCGAGGATGTAATAAAGGTATTAGTAAGTGCACTTCCTGTATGAGATGCATTATTAAACCAAACCAATGTTGATCCAGAAGGTGTTGCTCCGAAATGCAGATCATTTAACTGAACACCTTTTGGAGGCACAACATCTATATCGGACGTTGGGCAAATATTAGTCGCCGTAAACTCTGGCATAGCAGCAGGCGTCACTTTAACATAAGCTGAGTTGTTATTATAATTTGTTTCGAAATTAACCGTACTTATTTTTGCTATATTGGTATAACGAGTATCTGCTTTCACAGCCGCCGTAATTGTTAATGTTCTTGGAGTCCCATTAGTCAATGTACCAATATTCCATGCCATATTCGGAGGAGTTCCAGTTACCGTTGTTCCAGAAGGAGGCGTAGACGATAGGTACGTAAACCCAGCAGGGATAACATCATTCACAACCACAGAAGTTGCCGTAGAACCCGACACAGTATTACTCGCATTAATCGTAAATATCACATTATTCCCTATAGTTGGAGTAGCATTATTAACTGTTTTGGTAACCGTCAAATCAGCACATAAGAGACTGGAAGTCGCTGTAAATGTTTGATAATACAAATATCCCCATGTGTTAACAGTACGAGCATTACCATAATAAGTCCAATAATCAGTACCAGTTCCCACGTTCCATGTATGCGCAGGCGAAGCCGTACCAATTGTAGAATTATTTGTTCCAGCAGCCGTATTGTTTCCATCTGCAGTTCCCGTATTAAAAGGAGCTAGAGCCGTATCATCCCAAAACAAATTTGAAACCTGCATCCCTGCCGGAGCTATTGTAGTCACTCTAGTTCCACCAGTATTAAGCTCAACATCAAATATAGGAACATTGAAACGATCAGAAAAAGCAGTCAACTCAAAAGTAAGCAAAGTAGCAGGTGCTATTAGATTTCCAGCACCATCTCTACCATCCCACTCCATATTGTAGCTTCCAGCAGTTAAATTATAGAAATAAAGAACCCTATCAGTATATCCCGCTCCTTTTACTATAACTCTATAATCTCCATACTCCTGAGTAATAAAATTAATATAATAAGGCGCTGTATTACAAGTATTCACAGGCGTAACCACCGAAGTATTGAACGAAGGAGGGCCTCCTTGCACCACACCATAAGGAAACACAGCAGGGTCAGGAGCATTAAGAAACACATCAAACCCTCCCGGAAGAGACGGAGGATTAGCCCCACTATTAACAGACCTTCTATCGGATGGGAAATTATTAGTATCAACAACCCC
This sequence comes from uncultured Weeksellaceae bacterium, assembly GCA_963530025.1. GTDB lineage: Bacteria > Bacteroidota > Bacteroidia > Flavobacteriales > Weeksellaceae > Epilithonimonas. The sequence goes on along the minus strand of CAUSBY010000005.1, from coordinate 176,919 downwards.
ATACTTGTTCGCCCCAATCAAATACCTTAAAGGCTGAAGACCCGGAAATTCAAGCTTCAAAACATTATTCGTATCTGTATAGACAAAAAAAGCAGGCGTCCCGGCAGCATTGATATTAGTAGCATACTGAGCACTCGCATTCGCAACCGTTGTTGCTAATCCCCATTTCGTCGCAAAAACCCTCCCCGGCCTCATTGTATAGCTCGTCGGATTAGTTGTTGGCGAAATTGAAGCTACAGTAAAATCAAACAAAGGAGATACTGCTTCCGTATTAACCATTGTAGAACTTGTTGCAGATGTCCCTCTCCAACATTCTATGGTAAAAGTATCATTTTTCGTAGGTGTATATTGAATAGGAAGATACCCTGAAGGATTCAAAGTTCCTATTCTAGGCCCATTACTAGCTTCAGCATAAGTTAATATTTGACCAGGCGCATTAGTAGCTGCCTTAGACATCAAAGTCGGCCCCACCATGACATTCCCACTCGAATCCAAAATACGATAATAAAAAAAACCGTTTCTTGTACTGTAATTCAATGTAGTCGTCGCACCAGCTGTATTTGCATACTCCGTCCAGCTAAAACCAAAATAAAACCTTTCTGTATTAAAATTATTTATTGTAAAATGTATAGCATTATCCTCTGGCGCATTAAAATAAGACCCATAAAGAATCGCAGGGTTATAATCCAACCCCGAAAGCCTTGTAGGATCAGGGGAAATCTGCTTGGTTCCTTCTTGTGAAAAAAACAAAGATGGAAAAACCAATAACAGACTAAAAATCCATTTATTTAAATTTAAAATATTTTTTCTCATCTTTTTATTATTGTCTTATTTGCGGCGCTGTTGAACCTCCTTTACAAACAGTAACCGTTGCCGTCGCAGTATTATTCGCTAGATTATTATCTGGCATTGTATTAGATGTTATTGATGCTGTATTATTGTAAACCCCAGAATTATTCACCATTGCAGTTATAGTCATCGATATACTTGTGGCAGCTGCCAAGTTTCCAATATTCCATACTCCCGTAGAAGCATTATAAGCAGATACACTTGCAGAAATAAACGTATACCCTGAAGGCAAGAGATCAGTCAACACAACATCAGACGCAGCAAGTGTCGCATGATTATTCCTACCAGTAACAGTAAACGTAACAACATCACCAGCAAGAGGAGTAGCACTAGAAACAGTTTTAGCAACAGACAAATCTCTATCATTTATGACATAGGAAATATAAACTCTCCCGTTTGCTCCAGCCGCTCCATTTACATCAACAGTTGCAGCACTAGAAGCTCTACCGCCACCGCCACCGCCAGGAACATTACCCACAGTTGCATTGCTACCAGCCCTAACACCACCTACACCACCTGTAGCTCCTGCAATCCCACCTGTTCCAGAACCTGCAGCACCTCCCGTACCTCCAGCACCTGTTCCCGCGGTTCCGTTTCCACCAACACCACCAGCACCACCAGTCCCAGCAGAACCGCCACCGCCACCTCCGGAACCACCAGTAGTACCTGTACCTCCAGCACCTCCAGCAAACCTTATTGTCCCAACTCCACTTGTAATTGCACCACCCACACCACCTGTGTTCGCATTTCCACCAGATCCACCAGCAGCAGACACAACAATAGTTGATCCCGAAGAAAATGAGCTAATACCACCAGCAGTACCTGGATTTCCAATAGCAGGCCCACCTCCCCCTACAACAATACTATAAGTTGTTCCAGAAATTGTAGAAATTGTAGACCTTGAATAAGCACCTCCGCCGCCTCCAGCTCGTGAAGTAGCCACATTACCACCAGCCCCGCCTCCACCAGCTCCCCAAACATCAATAGTAAGCGATGTAACACCAAAAGGAACCGTAAATGATTGCACAGCTCCAGTAGTAGTAAAATTAAAAGTCTGATTAGCAGCAGTCTGAGAACGAACAGACATAGAACTCAAAAAGAAAACAACAAGAAAAAAGCCATTTCCCACATTACATTTGTAATTAATCTTCATAAATTTTTTTTCAAATCGGACGCAAAATTACACATATATCTTTATTACTGAAAAATATTTAATAGTAATTGTTTAATATTTTTTTATTCGCAAAATCAAAAACAATTTTTATTCCAACATAAAACATGTTAATAAAAATTATTATAGTATTTTAATCAATAATATTTCAGTAGTTATCTTAATTTTGCAATGAAATGAAATTCAATATCAACACACTTTCAGAATGGGATAATGTTGTAAAGCAAATTATTCCAAATCTCCAACATAACATTTTACTTCTCAAAGGAAATCTTGGAGCTGGAAAAACTACTTTCAGTCAATTTTTGCTTAAAGAATTAGGAAGTACAGACGAAATATCTTCTCCAACCTACTCTATTGTTAACGAATATGATACACCAAAAGGAAAAGTGTATCATTTTGATTTATATCGATTAAAATCTGTAGAAGAAGCTTATGATTTCGGGATTGAGGAATATCTTGACAATGCTTTTCTATCAATTATCGAATGGCCGGAAATCTATATGGATGAGCTCGAAGCTTACGATTTTCACGAAATGACGATTATCAATATAGAATCTGGAAGAGAAATCGAGTTTAAGTAATCATAATAGTAAATTGTTTTATCTTTGCTTTAGATTTTGAACAATGATTCGTTTTATATGAGCAGTACATCAACCATATTTACGCCTTTTACAGAAGAAGATTTGATTCCTAAGGAGGAGAAACTAGAAGTTGTAAAGAAACAAGGAAAAACATTCAGCATTGGTATTCCAAAAGAAACTTGTCTGAACGAAAAAAGAACGTGCATCATTCCGGATGCAGTTCAGATTTTGGTAAATAATGGACACAAAGTCATCATAGAAAGTGGCGCTGGTTTGGGCTCTCACTTCGCTGATATTTTATATTCTGAAGCTGGTGCAGAGATTACAAACGACCCAAAAGTCGCTTTTTCTCAAGACTTGGTTCTGAAAATAAATCCACCAACCGAAGAGGAAATCGATTATCTCAGACCGATGACTTATTTGATTTCAGCTTTACAAATCAACCTTAGAGATAAGGATTATTTCCTAAAATTAGCGTGCAAAAAAGTCAATGCGATTGCGTTTGAATTCATTATGGATGAATATAAGCAATTATCGTTGGTAAGGTTAATTGGAGAAATCGCAGGAAGTGTTTCGATTCTTTATGCATCAGAATTATTGGCAATGTCCAACGGATTGATGCTTGGCGGAATCACTGGTGTTCGTCCTACGGAAGTTGTAATTCTTGGTGCTGGAATTGTAGGCGAATTTGCCACAAAAGCAGCGATTGGACTAGGAGCAAGTGTCAAAGTTTTTGACAACTCACTTTCGAAATTAAGAAGACTTCATACTTTAGTAGACAGTCGCGTTCCTACATCCGTCATCGACCCAAAAGAATTGACGAAATCACTTAGAAGAGCTGACGTTGTTATCGGAGCTTTACCAAGACTCAACCTACCACCAATTGTTACCGAAGATATGGTAATGAAAATGAAAAAAGGAAGCGTCATCATCGATATCACAATCGATAACGGAAAAGTGATTGAAACTTCTGAATTGACTACGACAGAAAAACCATTCGTTGTAAAGCACGACGTTATCCATTGTGGCTTACCGAATCTTACATCAAGAATGCCGAGAACGACAACGAAAGCTGTCAGCAATTTCTTCTTAAGTTATCTTTTAGGATACGACGAAGAAGGCGGTTTCGAGAATATGCTGATTCACAAAAACGAAATCAAACAATCGCTTTATATGTACAAAGGAAGACATACGAAACAGTTGATTTGCAACAAATTCGACCTTCCATATCACGACATCAATCTTCTGATTTTTTAAAATCAAACAATGCTCAAAAAACTTAAATTCTATACCATCGGATTGGTTCCGGGATTATTAATTGTTTTCTTTGTCCTCAATCAAAAAGGTGCAAGCTGTTCTTATTTCCCTAATGACAGAGTAACCGCAGAGACTTTGACAAAAAATTTCATTTACTCTCCGGAGTTTCAAATCGAAATGGAAACGAACAAAATCTCTGAACAATTTTTAAAAGACAGCATTATCTCAAAAGGAGAAATCGATTTTGATAGAAGCAAGCCTCAAAACGAGCCTTGTCCAGAATATCTTTTGACTTACCCGAAAAAGAACCCAAGATTCGAAATCAATTATTCTAAATGTAAAGAAACTGCAGAATTCAAAGGACTTAAAAAACTAAGATAAATGTTGATTTTAAATCTAATTTCTAAAGTCTAAAATCTAATATCTATTTTATGAACGGCAAAAATCTCTTACTTCCGGATTATCTTCTGTTTGGTGGGATTTTCGTCATCTTTTTTTTGTTGGTTCTCAGTTTTTTTCTATTCGGAAAATATCAATCTGTCAAAGCTAAAAATAAACTTCTCGAAGACAATTATAAAGCGATTGAGAGCAAACTCGACAATGTACGATTGGAACATATCGAGACCAAACTCAATCCACATCTTTTCAAAAATATTCTGAATTCGGTGCAATCGCACGCTTATCAGACTTATATTTCGTTGGAGAAACTGGCAAGTATTCTGGATTACATTCTTTACGAAAGCAGTAACAAATTCGTAAGCCCAAAAGAAGAATTGGAGTTCGCAATGAACCTTATCGAAATCAACAAAATCAAAATCAATCCTCTATTCGATTTTAGGATTAAGACCAAAATCAACAAAGAAGATTCAATATACTCTGAGAAAGTTTTTGCGCCATTGATTTCTGTTGATTTGATTGAAAACGCCTTTAAACATACTGATTTCCTTTCTCAAGATTCTTTTATTTCCGTGAATTTAATTTTAGATGATGGAAAATTTGAAATGAAAGTCTCGAACAAAATTTCAGAGAAAACACCTTTACAAAAAGAAAACAGCGGATTCGGAAGCAAATCTTTTGACCAAAGACTGAAACTGATTTACAAGAATCATTACAAACTTACCAAAAGCATTAATAATGATGTTTTTGTCGCTAATTTAACCATCAATCTTTCAGAATTCTATGATAAAATGCGTTATTCTGGATGATGAATTACTGGCAATCAGCTATCTAAAACTTCTCTGTGACCAGATTGAAGATATCGAAGTTGTGAAAGCATTTAATAATCCTAAAGTTTTCCTTCAAGAAATCAACGATATCGATTGCGACGTCTGTATTCTTGATATCGAAATGCCGGGAATGAACGGACTTCAGGTCGCTGAATTAATCAATGATAAAAAAATCATTTTCACAACGGCTTACAAAGAATATGCGGCGGAAGCTTTTGACCTTGACGTGGTTGATTATGTGAGAAAACCTATCAAAAAAGAGCGACTGAGTCAGGCTTTTGACAAAATACGAAACACATTTCCAGAGAAAAAAGATTTCATCGAATGGCATACGAATCTTGGAAAAACAATCATTTTCACGGAACAAATCGCCTACATCAAAACTTCAGAAATCGATAGTCGAGACAAAGAAGTCATTCTGAATGATAACTCAAATATCACTTTGAAAAACCTTAGTTTCAAACAATTATTGGAACTACTTCCTGACAAAAATTTTGCTCAAATCAACAAGAAGGAATTGGTAAATGTAAAACACATCAAAATTTTCTCTTCATCGGAAATCATTCTTGATATTATGTCGTCGGAAGACAATCCGATAAAACTTATTGTAAGCGATGTTTTCAAACTTCAGCTTTCTGAAAAACTGACCAGATAATTTCAACGCATAATTCAGACATTTCATTACATTTCTAAATCAAGCTTGGTTTCAGATTCGCTAAAACTTCTCAAATTTACATCTTGAAAATCAGTAAAATTTAAATTAATGATTATGAAATCGAAATTATATTCGATTCCATATAACCCTAAATGAAATGAAATTTGATATGAAAAAGTACAGGAATATTATATTTTACGTCCTTACCATCGCTTTTTTCTCTTGTGTGATGTATTGGTTTTTTGTGGAAGGGAAAACATTGGAAATTGGCGAAAATATTGCTCCGAGCAAAGCAACAGGCGCTACGATGTGGGAAACTTTTACCACTTCATTTCTAGATAATCTTCATCATCCATTAGCACTTCTCTTGGCTCAGATTGTGACCATAATTTTGGTGGCCAAATTTTTCGGATGGATTTGTGTTAAGCTAAAACAGCCATCTGTAATTGGCGAAATGATTGCAGGAATCGTTCTAGGACCATCACTTGTCGGCTTATATTTTCCTGAATTTTCTGCCTTTATGTTTCCAAAAGAATCTCTCCCGAATTTGCAATTCCTAAGTCAGATTGGCTTGATTCTCTTTATGTACATCGTCGGGATGGAGCTGGATTTGAGCGTTTTGAGGAAAAAAGCGCACGATGCAGTTGTTATCAGCCACGCAAGTATTATTATTCCTTTTGCGTTAGGCGTTGGACTTTCCTATTTTATTTATAAAGAATTTGCGCCGGATGGAATTCAATTCAGTTCGTTTGCCCTGTTTATAGCGATTGCGATGAGCATCACTGCATTTCCGGTTCTTGCCAGAATTGTGCAGGAACGTAATCTTCATAAAACTAAAATAGGAACCGTTGTAATCACTTGTGCAGCAGCAGATGACATCACGGCTTGGTGTATTTTGGCAGCCGTAATTGCAGTTGTAAAAGCAGGTTCTTTTTCAGGTTCTATTTTTGTCATCATAATGGCGATTGTCTATGTTTTTTTGATGATAAGATTCGTAAAACCTTTCCTTACCAGAATTGCAGAATCTCAAAAAGGAAAAGGATTCATCAACAAAGCATTGGTTGCCGTTTTCTTTTTAATATTAATTATCTCATCATACGCCACCGAAGTTATTGGGATTCACGCATTATTTGGTGCTTTTATGGCTGGTGCGATAATGCCTGAAAATGTGAAATTCAGAAACCTTTTCATTGAGAAAATTGAGGATATTGCATTGGTTTTATTACTTCCATTATTCTTTGTATTCACAGGACTTAGAACACAAATCGGATTATTGAACGACCCTTATCTTTGGAAAATCGGTGGATTGATTATTCTAACTGCTGTTGTCGGAAAATTTGTCGGAAGTGCATTAACAGCCAAATTTCTAAAACTAAGTTGGAAAGACAGTCTCACAATTGGAGCATTGATGAATACGAGAGGTTTGACCGAATTAATCGTTCTTAATATCGGTTATGATTTAGGCGTTTTAGGTCCAGAATTATTTGCGATGCTTGTAATAATGGCACTTTTCACAACCTTTATGACAGGTCCTTGTCTTGACATTATCAATTATTTCTTCAAAGGAAAAAAATCGAGCCTAGAGGAAGAAGACAATGAAAATGATGAAAAGTACAAAGTTCTTTTGTCATTCGAAACGCCAGAGTCCGGAAGTACTTTATTAAAATTAGCCGATAATTTCACGCATAAAATGAACGGAAATAAAAGCGTAACCGCAATGAACATCGCTCCTGTAGATGAATTACACGCTTTTGATATCGAAGATTACGAGAAAGAATTATTCGAAGATGTGATTGATACTTCTCAGCACCTGAAACTGGAAGTCACAACCTTGTTCAAAGCTTCAACGGATATCGAAAATGATTTGATTAATATCACAAACAAAGGCAATTACGACTTACTTTTGATAATGTTGGGAAAATCGATTTATGAAGGAACTTTACTTGGAAAATTACTTGGTTTCACGACAAAAATCATCAATCCAAGTAAGTTACTCAATACAGTTACTGGTAAATCTTACATTTTCAACAACTCGCCTTTCGACGATTTCACCCTGAGTATTTTGGACAAAACCAATACGCCAGTCGGAATAATGGTAGATAAAAACTTCGAAAGTGCAGATAAGATTTTCATTCCGATTTTCGACCTTAATGATTTTTATTTGGTTGAATATGCGAAACGATTAATCAACAACAACGATTCTCAAGTTATCATTTTGGACGCAGCAGGACAAATCCGTAAGAACACCGAAATCCGTGAATTGATAAGGAATATTGAACATATTGCGCCAAATCACATCACACTTTATAATGAGAAAACGATTGAAAAAGATTTTTTGCAATCTCAGGATTTGATGTTGATTAGTAGCAAAAGCTGGAAGAATCTGATTGACTCCAAAAGTCTTTGGCTTTCTGACATTCCATCAACTTTAATTGTTTCGAATCCTTGAAATAAAACCACATAGACACATAGAATTATTAGTATTAAAAAGTTTAAATAGCTATTTCATCTTAATAAAGTCTTTACAAACTATGTGTCTATGTGGTAAATTATAAAGTTTTTAATTTGAATTTTAGAAAATTAATTTCTATCTTCGTTTTGTGAAAACAACAAACAGAACATATTATTACGCAATTTTGACCTTGAAACAGGATTAGGATTCGTATGTAGAAATATCAAAACCTCGTCCTAAAGACGGGGTTTTTTGTTTTAAAAATTGAAAATAAAATGAAGATAAGCATTATAGGAACCGGATTAATTGGAGGTTCTATCGCATTGAAATTAAAAGAGAAAAACTTCACGGATTTCGTTTATGGAATCGACCAAAATGAAGAAAACTTAAACAAAGCTCTCGAGCTTAATATCATTGATGAAAAAGCCGATTTTGAAAATGGAATCAAAAATTCTGATTTGATTATCATTTCTGTTCCAGTAGATTCGGCGAAGAAAATATTGCCTGATGTTTTGGATTTGATTAATGAAAATCAAACCGTGATGGACGTTGGTTCTACAAAATTAGGCATTGTAGATTCTATCAAAAATCATCCGAACAGAAAACGTTTCGTGGCTTTTCACCCAATGTGGGGAACGGAAAATTCTGGTCCAAAAGCCGCAACTAAAGACAGTTTTACAGGAAAAGCAGCCGTGATTTGCAACAAAGAAGAATCAGACGAATATGCTTTGGAAATTGTAGAAAAAGTCATCGAAACTTTGGAAATGCATCCCATCTATATGAATGCCGATGCACATGATATTCACACAGCTTACATTTCACATATTTCGCATATTACTTCTTACGCTTTGGCCAATACTGTTTTGGAAAAGGAACGAGAAGAAGATACAATTTTCCAATTGGCAAGTTCGGGTTTCTCAAGTACCGTTCGTCTGGCAAAATCTCATCCGGAAATGTGGGTTCCGATTTTCCGTCAAAACAAAGAAAACGTTTTGGACGTTCTTAATGAACATATTTCGCAGCTTAGAAAATTCAAATCTGCTTTGGAAAAAGAGAATTTTGATTATTTGGAGGAATTGATTAGAAATGCTAATAAGATTAGAGGGATTTTGGATAAGTAATGTTTATTTTCTGAATTACGGTTTTCCGTAATTAAATTCATTTTCAATGATTTAGTTTTGTTTTAGATTCTAAAAAACTAATTAATGAAAAAAAATTTCTTAGTAAGTTCATTTGTAATTAGCATTATTTCTTGTAGCCAAAAATGGGAATATAAAACAATTACGTACAAAGGAAGTGAACAAGATGAACTGGCAAAATTTGCGTCAAAAAAAATCGATATAGCAAACAGTTCTCTTAATTCATTAGGTGAAGAAGGCTGGGAGTTGGTAGATGTTTTCGAGAAAACAGAAACTGTTCATCCTAATTTTGGAAACACCGAATATGTTACTGGTTTACAACCAAATGTCAGAACCTCAGAAATTAGTTTTGTTTTTAAGCGTAAAAAATGATAATTGTAATTTTGTCATTCCGTAGGAATCTAGCAGTTACCAGTAGTTCTTTATTGTGCAATTTTTTTCAACTTTTTTGCTGTTTTAGCTTCAATCTTACCATTATAAATTAAATCAGAAGCTTTGTTGCCAGTCAACATCTGGTAAAATATGCACGCGTTTAAAAAAGCTCCATTTTCGTTTGGATGACTTTCATCTTCGTAAAGTTCAATTTCTGGATATTTTGTACGCACCTCAAAATATTTCTCTCCATTGTTTGATTCTATGAGGTGATTTTTACTAGCAACTAATTTATATGATTCGTTAATTAATTTTGTTTCTTCTTCTAAATTTTCAAGTACAGGTGAACAACATTTATCTTTTTCTATCGATTTGTCAATTGCGCTTGATGGATAACAATATTGCTTTGGATAATTATTTTTTGATGACCAAGTTTGAAAAAGTATAAATTTACAATTTGGATTAGAAACCATTTTTCTGATTTCAGAGATAGCTTTATTTACTTTTAGTTCGCGATTTTCTGGTATTAAAACACCAACAGTGCCTGTTTGCAAAATAATAATATCCCATTTTTTCTCTGCAATCTTAATTTCAGTTTGCGTTTTTTCATTTTCTTCTTTTTCTCTTGCATTAATTCCGTTTTCTGTTTTTGAAGTTACTATATCCGACAAATGATTAGATAGCGACATACCTGGAAACGCAATTTGCTCAATTTTAATATTAGGATTTGTTTCATTAACCATTTTTTGGACAGTTTGTGGCATTTCGTGAAAATAGGTCAAGCTGTTTCCAATGAATAAGACATTTATCTCTTGTAAAGTATTTTTGTTTTGAGATTTACAACTAAAATAAATTAATGTTATTAAAATCAGTATAATTTTTTTCATACATTTTAATTTTAGCCCAGTTTTTCTTAAAATTACCGGGAACTGATAGATTCCTCAGGAATAACAAAAATCGTATCTTTTAACTAATCTTATTTTTTATGCTGAATCTGCAGCCCGGCTTGAGAGGAGCTCTTTTTCTTTTTGTGAAAAAAGAAAAAGCGGGAGCGGAAGACGGATTAAGCTGCCCAAAAACTATTTATCAAACTGATTCGGATGCTGTTTCTTAATCTCATCAACTGTTCCAAGAACCTTATCTTTCAGCGAGTCCTGATATTTTTGAAGTTTTTCTGAAACTTCTAAGTCGGCAGTTCCAATGATTTTTGCCGCGAGAATTCCGGCATTTGTCGCACCATTCAATGCAACCGTAGCAACAGGAATTCCAGAAGGCATCTGAAGAATCGACAAAACAGAATCCCAACCATCAATAGAATTACTGGACAAAATCGGAACGCCAATCACAGGCAAAGTCGTACAACTAGCAACCATTCCCGGAAGATGCGCTGCGCCTCCAGCTCCTGCAATAATGACCTTCAAGCCTCTTTCTTTTGCTGATTTCGCATAATCAAACATTCTTTCCGGAGTTCTGTGTGCAGAAACGACTGTTAACTCGTAAGGAATTTCGAGAGATTTTAGAAAATCTGCCGCTTGTTGCATTATTGGCAAATCGCTTTGACTGCCCATTATTATTCCGACCATTTCAATTTTTATTAGATGCTCAAAGATAAAGATTTATCAATAAAATCCGAGTTTTTTGGAATATCTTTGTTTCTTAATTTTCCAGATTTGAATTCCAAAACCATTATCGCTATTCTCATTGTTGCCATTGTTTGGGGCACAACTTTTCTTGGTATCAAAATCGGTGTAGAAACTGTTCCGCCTTGGTTTGTTGCAGGATTTCGTCAGTTTTTAGCATCACTGATTCTTTTGCCATTTTTAATTTTCACAAAAAATCTGAAATGGATTGGCTGGAAAAATTTTAGAATTCAATTGACTTTGTCATCATTGCTATTAATTGGAGCAAATGGTCTAACAACAGTTGCTGAAAAGAATTTGACCAGTAGTTTAGCTTCCTTAATTAGTGCACTTTCTCCCGTTTTTATCTTTATTGGAAGTATGATTATTGGAATGGAAAAGTTTACCATTAGGACATTAGTTGGTCTTCTAATGGGCTTTTCCGGAATCATTTTTATTTTCTGGGACGGACTTAGTGAGCTTTCAAATCCCGATTACAGAAATGGTTTGATTGTAATGATTCTGGCACTTTTAGGCTGGGCAATCGGAACGATTTATACTAAGAAACTTCACGTTCAAAATAACAGTCTTTTTCTGAATCTTTTCTATCAATTTGCTTGGGCAGGAATTATTCAGTTGATTTTCGCCGTTTCCTTTTCAAATAAAATAGAATTTGAAAGTTGGTCTGTAAAAAGTATTACAGCGATTATTTATTTGGCAGTTTTCGGTTCTGTTTTGGCTTTCTTTGCTTATAATTATTTATTAAAAACATTACTTCCAACACAGGTTTCGATGCTGTCTTACGTTAATACAATTATCAGTATTTTCTTGAGTTGGCTGATTCTTGGAGAATCCATTTCGGAGAAATTCATCATCGCAACTGCATTAATTATCAGCGGGGTTTTTATCATTAATTATAAGCCGGGAATGTTGAGAAGAGCAAACAAATAACAAAATTTATTCTTAGATTTATTCTGGCAATTAAATTGATAGAGTTAGCTTTAAACCTAAAATATAAATTACTATGAAAAAGACAATTCTGATAGCTTCTTCAGCTATTTTATTGATTGCGACATCCTGCAAAAAAAAAGAACAAACTATTGTAACCGACCAGAATAATGACACGGTTGCTGTAGTAACAACCGAAACAAAAACGCTTACAGAGGTTGATGCTAAAGCGGCAGTGGATAAAGCACAAGCAGATTTGGACGCTGCTATAAAAAAGGGAGATAAACAAGCCGAAGCTGCCGCAAGAAAAACTTTAGTAGATGCTAACACGGCTTGGAATGACGCGAAAATGGCTGTTGGAAATGCAGCTCAAGATGTGAAAGAAGGCGTTGATAATGCTGTTGACAAAACAAAAGTGGCAGCACAAGATGCAAAACAAGATATGAAGGAAGCAGCGAAAGATGCCAAAGAAGCTACGAAAAAAGCAACAGAAGACGCAAAAGATGCTTACAATAATGCTTTGGAAAAAGCTAAAGCGAAATAATTTAAAACAAAAAAACGGTCAGAAATATCTGACCGTTTTTATTATGATATCACTTTGACTAAGGATTTAATTTGGATTAATTTTCCCATCAATTCTTCTCTGGAATCTGCTAAAACATTAATGTGTCCCATTTTTCGTCCAGGTTTTGTTTCCGTTTTTCCGTAAAGGTGAACGTAAGTTTTTGGCAATTTTAAAACTTCTTCTAAACCTTCGTATTTTACTTTTCCTGAATAATTTTCTTCTCCAACCAGATTCAGCATTCCTGAAAACCCGAAAGCTTCTGTATCCGCTAAAGGCGAATTGGTTACAACTCTGTAAAACTGCTCAAACTGAGAATTGGAGTTGCCTTCCTGAGATTGATGTCCAGAATTATGAAGTCTTGGCGCCGTCTCATTGACCCAAACTTTTCCATTTTTATCAAGGAACAATTCGATGGCGAAAAGTCCTGCAGAATCTGCACTTCTGATGAATTGATTTGCAATTACATCAATTTGTTTTTGAGTTTCATCAGAAATATCAGCCGGACAAATATTGAAATCCAAAAGATTCAGTTTTGGGTCAGCAACCATTTCAGTTACCGGAAAAGTCTTGATTTCTCCGTTTTCATTTTTAGCAACAATAACCGATAATTCTTTGTCAATATTAACCAGATTTTCCAATACAGATTCCTGTGTCCAAAGATTTCTCCAATCATCATTTGAACGAAGCAATTGAACGCCTTTTCCATCGTAACCGCCTGTATTCAGTTTTTGAACAAAAGGAATTTGGATTTTAATTTCGTCCTCGCTTCCATCCATTATTTCAAACTCTGGAGACGGAATTCTGTTTTCTTCATAAAATTGTTTTTGAAGAATCTTCTGCTGAATGATTTTGATAATTTTAGAATTTGGAACTACTTTTATACCTTGATTTTCGAGTTCTTCAAGTGCATCTGCATTCACGTGTTCAATTTCAATCGTTACAACATCTTTGTCTTTTCCAAATTCCAAAACCGTATCATAATCATTGAAATCTCCTCTTGTAAAGTGAGAAATATTCGCACAAGAACATTCTGGATTTGGGTCAAGAACATAGAATTCATCGTCATATTTCAATGCTTCCTGAATGAACATTCTTCCAAGTTGTCCACCTCCTAAAATTCCGATTTTCATTTTTTTACTTTCTTTTATTTTTAGATTTATTTACTTTTTACAATTATCTTTTCTTCTCGTATCAATAATGTATTGGATTTTCCATTCATTATTTGATTTTACCAATTGAAAAGAATTGACACCACAATGCGAAAATTGACCTTTGTAATAAAACTCATAAGGCGTCCAAACCGAAGCCAGATTTCCATCAATCAGAATATTTGAAAATGTGATTCTCTCGTCCAAACTTCCTTTTTCGGCTTTGGAAATGCTCAATGCAAAATCATTGATACTTTCATTTTTAACTTCTGCAGTTTTTGTAATCGTCTGCAAAACAGCATTCTTGTGAAATGATTTCTTAATCAATACAGAATCAGAAGCTTTCATTCCGTTAAATAATTGATTAACTGTAGCTTTCACTAAATCCTCTTCTAATGTTTGAGAAAAACAAATAATTGGAAAAATACTCAATAACAAAATTCCGATTTTCATCTTTAGATTATTTGTTCACAAAAATAGAGATTTTTTGCTGGATTTGTCTTTTCAAAATAAGATAAAATCAAAGCTCTAAAACCTTCATTCCCTATCAATTCGGTATATATTGTCGGAATCAAAAACATTAAAAATTCTTTAATTTATCTTCACAAAGGTTTTATATTTGTCGGATGTCAGAAATCATAATTCTCTTTATTGGAGCGATTGCTGCCGGATTGATGGGTTCTCTTACAGGTCTGGGTGGCGGTGTCATCATTATTCCTCTTCTTACACTTGGTTTTGGTGTTCCGATGCATTATGCGATTGGCGCTTCTCTTATCTCAGTTATCGGAACTTCTTCTGGAGCAGCTGTTGCTTTTGTGAAAGAAGGTTTTACCAATATGCGGATTGGGATGTTTCTGGAGATTGCGACCACGGCAGGAGCAGTTTCTGGCGCATTAGTCTCAGGATTTCTAAATCCAAATACAATCGGGATTATTTTTGCGAGTATTCTAATTCTCACTGTTTTACTGAATCTAAAAGGAAAACCTGACCATCAGGAAGAATTAATCAAAGGAAGTTTAGCTGATAAACTTAAGCTTTATGGGACTTTTCCGGACAAAGACGGCGTCAAACATTATGCTTCCCGAAATACGATTCCAGGATTTTTGATGATGGTTTTTGCAGGCGCAATGTCCGGACTTTTAGGAATTGGCTCTGGCGCTTTGAAGGTTTTGGCGATGGATAATATGATGAAATTACCTTTCAAAGTTTCTACGACAACGAGTAACTTTATGATTGGTGTAACGGCTGTTGCAGGTGCTTTGATTTATTTTCAAAGAGGACAGATTATTCCTGTAATCGCCGCGCCGGTTTTGATTGGTGTGGTTGTCGGAAGTTTTATAGGTTCAAAAACGCTGATGATTTCTAAAACAAAAAAATTGAAAGTCTTTTTTGCAATTGTAATTACAATTCTTTCGATTTATATGATGTATAACGGTGTCAATAAAAATTTTCATTAATGAGAACAAAACCATTTACAGACGTTGACCTTAACCGTTCCGTGGGAAATCTCCTAAGATTAGGTGTTATCCTTTCTGTAGTCACTTCTTTGGTTGGTTTTGTCAAACTTTTCACAGAAGGTTTTGTGATGCCAAGAAAATACCGACTTTTGGAAATGGGAGATTCCTCCGAAAAAGTTTGGGGAAGTTTCTGGAATTCGCTTTGTAAAGGCGAAGGAATGACGATTATTCAATTAGGAATCTTGCTTTTGATTTTAACGCCATTAGTGAGAATTATTTTTGCGCTAATAGGATATTTGAAAGAGAAAGACTACACTTATGTCATCATTTCACTGATTGTCCTAGCGATTATGACCGTAAGTTTTCTGACAGGTTACGCACATTAGTAATTATAAATTATTAATGATGAATTATAATTAATTTTACCAAATCTATTATTTATTCGTCTATTATCTAATAATCTTAATTCTCATAAAACTCCAAAGGCAAATCATCTGGGTCAGAAGTAAAAAAGAATCGTTTATCGGTAAATTCATCGATTCTGATTTCTTCACATTCTAATCCTTTTAATATTAATTCACTTCTTTTTTCTTCTACATTTTCAACCGAAAATGCCAAATGACGAAGCCCACAACTTTCCGGTCTTGAAGGTCGAGCTGGCGGATTTGGAAAAGAAAATAATTCAATCACATAATGTTCTCCGATTGCCAAATCCAATTTGTAAGACTGCCTTTCTTCACGATAAACCTCACAAATAATATTAAGTCCTAAAACTTCTGTATAGAATTTTTTGGAGACTTCGTAATTGGAACAGATGATGGCGATGTGATGGATTTTCATTTTACTATATTAAGTATGGAGTAATTTATTTTGTTTGAGATTCTTCTTTTACTTTCTCCAAATAATCCTCTTCTAATTCTTTCAAACCTTTGAAATAATTTTCTTTATCCATAAACACTTTTGGATTGTAAGCATCTCCAGATTTACGTTTTTCGTGTAAGTCAAACTGACTTGCGTGTGAAGCAACCCAAATATCAAAGTCCAGTTTTTTCATCACATCGAAAGTATTAGCGTAATCTTTCTGCATATTCGGATAGGTATGAACATCAGAAAATTTGTGGTCAATAATAATTGAAGGCATATTCGCAATCAAAACTTTATAACTTCTGTCTTTATCTTTTGTTTCGAAGATAAAGCTACACGAACCTTTTGTATGTCCGGGATGATGAAGCAAAGTCAAAGTCGTATTTCCTAATTTGATTTTGTCATTATTTTTCAAAAGAAAATCCGGATTCAATGGTTTGAAAGTTACACCATATTTTCCCAATTCGTAATCGGATTTTCCGCCGGATTTCAATTCTGCTAATTCCGCTTCGTCAACATAAAGTTTTGCGTCTGTATCAGCTTTGATATCTGCCATTGCGCCCATATGGTCAAAATGAGCTTGAGTCAAAGTCAGGATTTTGATGTCTTTGTATTTGAATCCTAACTTCTCAATATTCGCTTTTATTTGAGGATAAGAATCGGCTAAGCCTGTATTGATAAGGATATTGCCTTTGTTCGTCACAATAAGATAAGACGCCAAATCATAAGTTCCTACGTAATACAAATTCCCAACAATTCTGAATGGTTCATAAGGTTGCGACCATTTTTCAGGATTATTTTTTGGTTCTGTTACGGTTTGTGCATTTCCGAAAAAAGAAATGATTAATAGAAATAATATTGTGAGTTTTTTCATTACAAAATTGTATTATTCAAATAATTATCAAAATTAACGTTCTCTATTTTATCAATATTTTGAACTATGGTTTTATAATTCCTCTTAATCTTACCATTATATTTTTTATAAAATGAATTGATTAAAACTTTCAATTTGACTTTAGAAATTGGCAAATGTTTAAACTCAACAAAAAACTCTTCGTCTTCACATTTAACATATATTCTCAAAACGGAATTTTTCTCAATTAGATTATAATATAAAATTTTTCTCCAGAAAATAGTTCTTGTTTTTGAAAAGGTTATTCCAATATTATTTAAAACAATTTCGGGATTTTTTCTAATTTTCCTTGCAACAATTATATTTAAACCAAAAGAAAAAATATAGCCAAGAACAATGAAAATCAAAAACTTTGGTTCGTAATTATTTTGTTTAAAATATTGCATCCCCACAATTGTGAATATAGTTGGAATGATAAAATATTGAGCATAAGCCATTTTGCTGTTTTCAACAACAATTTTATCCGGAATATTTTTTTGATAATAATGTCGATTTTTTCTTACTAAATGCCTATTCTTATTTTTTAAACGTCTTACCATCTTATCACATCTTTCACTACTCCACCTTTTTGAGTTAATGGAATCAGTTCTGTTTTGATGAAATCTGTGATTCTATCATTGTCAATATCATTCGGAAAAAGAAGATGAACATTCGCTCCAGCGTCTAATGTGAAAAACAAAGACAGACCTGTGATTTTTCTGAATTCCCAAATTTTATTAATGACTTGTAAAGTTCCTGTTTGCATCAAAATGAAAGCCGGCTCGCTCATCATCATCATTGCGTGAAGAGTCAATGCTTCGTGTTCAACCAATTTGATAAAACCGTCCATATCGCCTGATGAAAGAATCGTTTTCAGTTTGGTGAAATTCTCGTGAGCTTCTTGGAAACGTCTTTCAGCATAAGGATTGGTGTTCATCAAGCCGTGACCAACCGTTGAAGAAACTGATTTCTGACCTTCGTGAATCAATAAAACCCAATCGTTAAAGTTTTTGAAAATCGGATGAATTTCTTCATTACTATAAGGAACAGCGAACAAATCTGAACTGCCTTCCACTTCCTCGGTTTTACCCCAAACTACCAAACCTTCGTAAAGACTTCTGCAAGCACTTCCACTTCCCAATCTTGCTAAAAAGCTGGCTTTTTGGTTGATGGTTGATGGTTGTTGGTTGTTGGTTGTCAGGCTGAGGCTCTCGAAGCCTTCTTCTTTAGTAGTGAAAATATCATCCAGATTCATCAGGCATTTTGCAATCGCTCCAAAACCTGAAGCTGAACTTGCTATTCCGGAACTGTGAGGAAAGGTATTTTCGGTTTTGATGATATATTTTCCTTTTAGAATCCAAGGGAGATATTGCTCGATATTTTTGAAATATTTTTCGATTTTCTCAGCGAATTTTTTTTCTTCGTTTCCGGCTAAAAAAGTTTGAACAGAAAAATCTTCTCCTGCAAAAAACTCTATTATAGTATTGGTTCTACAATGGTTCAAAGTATAGCTGATACTTGGATTGGCTGGAATCTGATTTTCGTGCTTTCCCCAATATTTAATCAATGCGATATTGGATGGACAGCTTGCAGAAACGAGTTGATTAGATATCTGGAATTGGGAATTTCCCAAAAATTCTTGAGTCATAGTTTGGATTTTAGCGAATTGCTTTTGTTGCGCAAATTTAATTATTTTAAATTCGACTTTGGAGTTTTGAACGCAAAGTCCGTAAAGATTTTTGAAATTGCTGAAAACATTTTTAATGTTCGCAAAAGCGCTGACATTCATCAAAGAATTAATATCATATTTTGAATTTCGTATTCTGTAACATTTTTGTCTTTTTTAAACTAATTTTGTGAGGTTTTAAAAATCGGTTGAGAAGAAAGACAAAACCTCAACATAGCCCCGATTGTAGTGGAAATCCTTTTTGTTTTTCTTCGGAAAACAAAAAGATTGCAGCGGAAAGCGGGTTGAAAAAGTGAACCAAGGGACAAATCTTGTTGCTCCTAAAAATAAAAAATATCTGTATGCTGAGAGCAGAAAATATCAAAAAAACATACAACGCTGGGAAGAAAATTGCGCTTCAGGACTTCTCGATTGAAGTTCCAACTGCGAGTATTTATGGGCTTTTAGGTCCAAATGGCGCTGGAAAAACGTCGTTTATCCGAATCATTAATCAAATCACACAGGCTGACGAAGGAAATGTTTGGATTGATGGTAAAAAACTGAATCCGGAACATATCAAAAACATCGGTTATATGCCGGAAGAACGTGGTCTTTACAAGAATATGACTGTCGGTGACCAGCTTTTATATTTTGGTGAACTGAAAGGAATGTCCCGACAAGAAGCACTTTCACAGGCTAAATTTTGGTTTGAGCAATTGAATATCGACCAATGGTGGAAGAAAAAACTGAGTGAACTTTCTAAAGGTATGGCGCAGAAAATCCAATTTGTGGTGACTGTTTTGCATCGTCCGAAACTCTTGATTCTGGATGAACCTTTTTCTGGTTTTGACCCTGTGAATGCAAACCTCATCAAAGACCAAATCATCCGTTTGAAAAATGAAGGAACAACAATCATCCTATCGACGCACCGAATGGAAAGTGTGGAGGAAATGTGTGATTTTGTGGCGCTCATCAACAATTCTAAGAAAGTTCTGGACGGGAAAGTTTTTGATGTTCGAGAGCAGTTTAAACAAAATGTTTTTTCTGTGGTTTTATCCGATGTGAATTCTGAAAATCTGGAAGAACTGACGAGAAAATATCAAATCGAAAATCTTGGAACGGCGAATGGTCTTTTCAATTTTGAATTGAAAAATACAGAAAATCAAACTATTCTTTTGCAAGACCTTCTGAAAACGGGAACGATAAGAACCTTCAACGAGAAAATCCCGAGTATGAATGAAGTTTTCATAAATGCTGTTCGTGGTTGATAGTTGTCTGTTGACGGTTGATGGTTTTCGTACTTTTTACATTTTACTTTATACATTTTACAATAAATGAAAAATATATTCCTCATAACGAAAAGAGAATTTCTGACGCAGGTTAAGAAAAAATCTTTTATTATTCTGACACTTTTGGCGCCTCTGATGATTATTGGATTTGGTGCTTTGATTGGTTTTATGTTCAAAGCTAATGAAGCGGAATACAAATTCGAAGTGGTTGACAAAAGTGGCATTTTTGCGGGTCAATTGAAATCTACAAAAGATATTACTTACACTTTTGTTCCTACCAACACAGAAAATGCTTTAGTAAAAAATCTGAAAGAACTGAAAGGTTCGGACGGAATCCTCATCATTCCGGAACTGAAAGACAAGAATTTTGATGCATTGGAAAGCGGAACAAAATTGTTGACCAATAAGAAAATCGGTGTTGATACTAAATCTGCTGTTTCCAGAGACTTGAGCGAAATCTTGAAAAAAGAAAAAATCAAAATGCTCGGAATATCCGAAGACAGAATCGTGAATCTTGATAAAAACTTCAAAATCATTTCTCAAAATGTAACAGAAAGCGACCGTCCTGAAAGTGACCTTGCTTTCGGAATCAAAACGGCGTTGAGTTTCGGGTTGATGTATGTGGTTTTTATGTTCATCATTATTTACGGTGTTCGAGTGATGAGAAGCGTTTTGGAAGAAAAAAACAACCGTGTTGTGGAAATCATCATCTCATCTGTGAAACCATTCGAGTTGATGATGGGGAAAATTTTGGGCGTGACTTTGGTGGCTTTGACTCAGTTCATTGTATGGATTGCGATGTCTGTGACTGCTGCACTTTTCCTTAATACAGGATTCTCTGCAATGCAGAAAAACATCCCTGCAGGACAAGGTGAAATGATGAAAAATTTTGATTTCCAGCAAATCGCTACGGAAGTTTCGCACGTTCTTTTGGATATGAATTATGTTGGAATCATCAGCGTTTTTGTATTCTTTTTTCTTTTTGGTTATATCTTTTACAGCTCGATGTATGCAGCGATTGGAAGTGCGGTTGATAATGAAACAGAGACACAGCAGTTCACAATGTTTGCGATTATTCCGTTGATGATTGGGCTTTACGGAAGTTTTACAATTATGAATAATCCTGATGGGCCGATGGCTTTTTGGCTGTCGATTATTCCATTTACTTCGCCTGTTGCAATGATTGCGAGAATCCCTTTTGGTGTTCCGCTTTGGGAAATTTTGTTATCGATTTTTCTATTGATCGCTTCTACTCTATTGATGGTTTATATTGCTGCGAAAATCTATAGAGTTGGGATTTTGATGTATGGAAATAAGGCGACTTTGAAGGAGATTTGGAAGTGGATTAGGAGTTAGTTTCTCTTTATTGATAAATTTTCATTTTATTTGTGGAAAATTAATACCGTGAAAAAAATTATTCTATTTGCTTTAACTTCATTGTTTATTATGTCTTGTCGGAAAGATGATGATGAAAAAGAAGAATCTTTGATTGTTGGAACCTGGAAAACCATTGATTACAGAACTATCTCCGGAAAAGATGGTTCCATTATTTCTTCCAATACAATTCCTGATACGGATTGCATTAGAAAATCAAATTATAATTATAAAAACAATGGAAAGTTCATTGGAGAATATTTCCATAATTCGCAAACTGGAGAATGTGGAAACACTAGTTTTTATGAAGAAATGGATTATAGCTATAATGAAGAAGCCAAAACGATAACTTACAAGATAGATGGTTTAACTCAAGAAATTATAAAGGTTCATTCTCTCGACAAAACAGAAATGCAAATTCTTGTTGATGAAAATATGGACCACAATTCTGACGGAATTCCAGATAAAATACTGAGAATATATACTAAACAATAAAACTAAAGACGCCTTAGAATTTTCTGAGGCGTTTGTTTATTAATTGGGTTATTGAAAAAATGATTTTTCAATAATTTCAGATATGACTTCCACAAACTATATTTTTTTAATAGTTTAGCTAAATTAAAAACAAACAATAACAGAAAACAAATAAACAAATTAAATTATGAAACATTTTAAATCTTTTTTAGCAATTATTTTATTTTTAAGTCTTTCGATGAGAGTATTTTCTCAAGACAAAAAAGTAGCTGTAGTGTCTTTCTATTCCAACAGAATGATTGATTATAAAGAACTGGGTCTTGGCAGTGAAGAACTTATTAATAACATTCTTAATCTAAGAGATAATCCAAAATTCAATCTTAATCCTATTTTAGAAAAATACCACAATGCTTTTTTCAATGACTACGCTTCTAAATTTCCTTTCAAATTATTACCAGAGAATGAAGTAACTTCTAATCAGCAATACAAAGATTTTTCGCCAAAATATGCTAAAACTGAAGAAGACCTAAAAAATTACAGCGTTTACAAAGACTACAAATATATCTATGAAGGCTTCAATGGTAAAGCAAACGAAGTAGGTGTTGCTAATATTTTTAAAGA
Source organism: uncultured Weeksellaceae bacterium (assembly GCA_963530025.1). Classification (GTDB taxonomy): domain Bacteria; phylum Bacteroidota; class Bacteroidia; order Flavobacteriales; family Weeksellaceae; genus Epilithonimonas. The sequence goes on along the minus strand of CAUSBY010000005.1, from coordinate 154,297 downwards.
TCAGGCAGACGGTGTATTATTCACAGAAATCTACTTCTCTCTGAAAAAAGGATTTGGTATTGGTGGAATGGCAACTATTAAAATGAAGGCTTTTGCAAGAATTGCATTATATGACAAAAACGGAAACAAGGTCTGGGTTATCAATGAAAGTGCAGATTCTAAAAAAACTGGAGTTATGGTTGGCGGAATCCCTGTAATGTCTCCGGACAAAATCCTTCCTATGTGTGAAAGTGCATTAGAAGAATTGATGAAAGACCTTGACAGTAATCTTCCTAAAATCATTAAGAAATCTACTAAATTATAGCTTAGATAACATTTGAAATAACTTAAAAGGCCTCAGAGTTTTCTGAGGCCTTTTAAGTTATTTAATTTTTCTTGCTCCTATCATTCAAAATCAAGTTTTATTTAATTATAATTTTTTGAGAATGACTTTGTTTTTGATTTTGGCTTGTAAGGATGTAATTTCCTTTAGAGAAACCTCGAACATCAATAGTGATTTTGTTTGTGTTATTTACATTTTGAGAATAAACAACTTTTCCGGTCATATCAATAAGACTGACAAAGGATTCTTTGGAAGCTTGGTTGCTTAGAGAAATTGTAATTTTATCCGAGACAGGATTTGGATAGATGCTTATCGAATTTTTGAGCTCATTTTCCTTGGTATCTAGCGTCTCATCTGCTTTTGTATTCTTCCATACCTTTGCTTTTGCATTTTCCACACCAACAGCATATCCTAATTTCTCATTACTGAAATAGATAGATGACATATAAGCATTCTGGTCTTGTAGATATTCCTTGTATCCATTTTCAGAACTGTAGGTCATTCTTACCAGACCTCGTTGGCCACATCCGCACATAGTTTGTTCATTATAAATACCCCAAACCGTATTTTCATTGATGGCAAATATGTTTGTTAAATTGTGTATAGAACCATAGCCTAATTTTATAAAATTGTTGCCTCCATCTGTTGTTTTATAAAAACCATTAGTATAATAAAAACCTGTGTCTTTATTTATGAAATTAAATGGAGAGTAGTAAGGTTCAATAATTTCAACCCAGTTCTTACCTCCATCTTGTGTTTTCAAAATTTTATTTAAGTTGTTGTAAGGATTATAACTACTTGTCGCATAGCCTATTTGTTCATTAAAAAACTGTATATCATAAAATTTCACTTGCGAATCATTTCCAATAACTGCTTCCCATGAATTGCCTCCATCACTACTTTTAAGTAAAAAAGAATTAGTATTTAAATCCAGACATGAGAGGAAAATTAGATTTTCGTTGACACATGAAATATAATTCAGAATAACATTTACCCCTAATTCAATAACTGTCCAAGTTTCACCACTATTGGTTGTTTTCAGTAATTTCCCATTAGCCACAATAACGTAGCCTATGTTTGATGTAGGGAACTGAATTTTTCCAAGATTTTGAGTTGTACCAGAATTTTTTTGTTGCCAAGTTGTTCCACCATCGGTTGTTTTGACTATAGTTCCATTGGTACCTGTGACTATTACAATATCCGGTGTAATGGCATAAACGTCTGTGAAATTGGAAGCTGTTGTATTACCAATATTTTGTTCAATCCATTGTGCTGAACAATTAAAATGGAGAAACCAGAATGCAAAAAGTGTTAAGAAAGTTTTCATTAGAATTAGTTTTTATAAAAATAATGAAAAATCTCATTCAAATTGAAAAAATATCAGTTGCATTTGTGAAAAATATAAAAAAAGAGAATCATAACCGATTCTCTTTCAATTTATTTCTTTTTCTTAGCTTTAGATTGCTGTTTTTGTTGCGCTCTATTTGCTCCAAACTTTTTCGGTGCTTTTCGCTTGCTTGGTCCTCCAAGATTGATTTTCTTGTTCTTATCTTTTTTCTCGTGGAAAGCAGAATCGCCTTCGTTGAGTTTGGCTGTTGTCAAGAATTTCATTTTCACCTCTTCTTGTTCAGAGGCGATTTTCACTTTAGAAATCGTTACAGCTTCTGGGAATTCGGTTTTATTGATTTCTTTATCCATCAACAATTCGATGTCAAAAAGTTGTGCTTCTTCTTTTTTGGTGTAGAAAGTGATAGCAATTCCATCTTTGTCCGCACGTCCGGTTCTACCAATCCTGTGAATGTATTGCTCCGGAACTTCTGGAACCTCAAAGTTGAAAACATGCGAAATATCCGGAATATCAAGACCTCTCGCCATAATATCCGTAGTGATAACACCTCGTAATTCTTCATTGCTGAATTCCTGCATCACTCTTAAACGGAAATTCTGAGATTTGTTTGAATGAATTACGCCAAACTGGTCTGGAAATTCTACATTTAATTTATCAAAGATTAAATCTGCGTGTTTTTTATTATTAGCGAAAATTAAGATTTTTTCTAAGTCCGTTTCAGTTTTAAGAAGATGAATCAACAAGTTCAACTTTGTGTTGAAATTATCAACAGGAACTGCAGATTGTGCAATCTTCTCCAAAGGTGTTCCCGACCTTGCCAAGGAAATCTCAATTGGACCAGCGAAATATTCGTTCAGTAAAGCATCTACAGCATCAGTCATCGTTGCAGAAAAAAGAATATTCTGTCTTTTCTCTTTCATCATTTCGAAGATGTGAGTCAGCTGTGGGCGGAAACCAAGATTCAGCATTTCATCAAATTCATCGATAATTAATTTACCAACTTCTTTCAATGAGATTGCATTGTCAATCGCCAAATCCATTACTCTACCAGGCGTTCCCACCAAAATATCACAACCGTCTTTGAATAATAATTTCTGTGTATTGATGTTTTTTCCACCGTAGATTCCAATTACTCTTGCAGTAAGATTTTGTGTCAGCGTTGTTAAAACTTCTGTTACCTGAACCACCAATTCTCTTGTAGGAACCAGAACCAAAACTGTAGGATTTCCGGTTTTGTTGTATTTCCAATTTTTTAGAACTGGAAGCAAGTAAGCCAAAGTTTTCCCGGTTCCGGTTTGGGCAATTCCCATCACATCGCGACCAGAAAGTATTGGACTAATGCTTTTTTCCTGAATAGGTGTCGGTTCAAAAAGATTGAGGTCAGCTAAAACATCAAGAATCTTTTCCGGTAAATCAAAATCTGCAAAAGTGGTTTTCATCCGGCAAAGATATGGATTTTGAAATCAAAGGGAATTTAGAATTTAAAGAATGAGATCATCAACAGACTTCCTATTATTTAATAGGTTTTTAATTGCAGTTGTCAATATTTCTTGGTTCACATATCATTCTGCATAAAATTATAACTTTCTTTGAAGGATGTTCGTAACCTGTCTATTTCCTGATCCTCAACACCTTTGAAATAAAATTTCAAATATGTTTCAGGGCCTGTATCTTTTATACGATTTATTATCAAGACATGTTCAAATCTTTTATTGGATATTTGAAGATATCTGAGCTCTGTAAAAGGCATTTCGAACACAGGATAGATTATCCCTTTTTTAAGAGGATGGTATTGTTTAATAGAAACTATCATTCCGCTATTCTCTATTTCTATGATGCGTAATTTCCAAATAATTATTAATAATATTAATATTAGTACCCCAAAAAGAATTGCCATCATATGATTATATGGAATCTGGTTAAATAAGAGTATCAAGATACTGAAAAAGCACCCTAATACTATAAGAGAATATATAACCACATATCTCTTAATAAATTTTTTATTGTTTATTTTCATAATTATATTTTCACTGATTCCTGATAGATATTTGTTTTAAGCCCAAAGGCCGGTCAGGATAAAATGAATATCCTGACCTATATAGAAACATTTGTGTCATATATTGTTATTATTTAAAATACCTATTTTGTTCAATATTACTTTCAGTCTCTCCGAGTCTTTTGCACTTTTACTTGTTTTACGTTTTCATGCTCAAAATACAGATATAACATTATGTGGCGTCCCCACCAATCCTTTCTTAAGTAATAGGTCCATGTATCGTAATGGTAATAATTGAACCCTTCTCCCAAGGATAGTTTTACATCTTCTCTTGTTTTACCGATCAAGTATTCATATTGCTTTTCTTTTTTCATCATTTGTGTTTATTAATATGACTTCGTGTTCTCCGCTCGGAGAACGATGTCTTCTATACTCGGAGAATGGTGCTTTCTAAGTTCGGAGAAAGCCTCGTTCTTTGTATATGATCATCTACTGTACTGTCAAGACCTTTTCGAATGCAGCTGTGCGGGGCTCTTTCAGTAGATTGTTCCCGCTGGTATATTGTGTTACAATTTCCAGAGTATAAACTCCCGCTTTCAAAGAAGGAATTATCACGATAATCTCGGAAGGATTATTAATCACAATATCGCTTAGTTCTACAGCTGTTTTGCTTTGGGTTGCCATATCGACAAAGAAAATCCCATTGGCAGGATTATCTCCTGCGACCCTGATCTTGTTCCCCGATATCTTAAGATTTCTATCGGGTGTCAAGAGATCGTTTACAGAACCACTTTTCACATCCGTTACCTGTAGAATCATTGCAGAAGCATCCGCTACTCCCAGTATATTTACTTCAATATTTGGGATCTCCGCCCGTAGCTTTTCTCCCTGGTTGAACTGGAACAGGATATTATGTTTATTGGAGTTAAAGGATTCTGAAGGGCTATCGAAAACCCCACGGATATTAGTACTTGCGGTAAAATAACCTGTATTGACCGAGTATCCGTCGCATAATTGATACGCCATCTCTTTCAGGAAAAGTTCTACCGCATGTTCCATTGCGGCAGCGGAGACGTCCGCTCCACCACGATTGACAGCAGCTTCGCATATTTGTTTTACACTCAATGACCGCTCGCTAACTGTGCGTGCAATATAATCATTGGGGTTGTCTTTGGTCAAAAGGTTATCGTATAGGTAAGCCTTGATTTTGTGTAAGATTGCCATGATATTTGATTTTAAATTAATTTATTAATGTTCGATATTTATTTTGTACTGATAGGATATATGCTTTTCTTCCCGACATCTCTTTGTCATGCCGAGGAATCGAGGAATCTTCTTATCCCATTCACGTTTCAGAGATTCTTCACTTCGTTCAGAATGACAATTTCTTTAACCGATAATCATCTCATGTCAGAAATGATCCATTCACCGTTCTTTTTCACCAAATCATACTCTGTGGGAGTTCCTCGGAAAGCAAATTTCCCTTTTATAGCAGCTGGGTCAGCCGGATAAACAAATCGGATATTAGGGTATTTGCTGGTGAAACCTTTATCCTCAACTTTATCTTCCTTGTTGACATTCACTGCGATGATGTTTTGTTTATCGTTATAAGCATTGAGTCTTTCCAGCTCTTCTACACAAAAGTGGCAGTCGGCAGAAAAGAAGACTAGACTTAGCATATCTGTTTTTTGTTCATCAAGCTCAAATCGTGAGCTTCCATTAGTCAAGATGTTGACAGGAAAAGCTTTGCCTGTTTGTAGTGAATAGATATCCTCCCACTCTTTTCTATATTGACTTCTTTCCTCTGGGATTGCGGCAGAAGCTTCTGATAATAGTTTGATACCTTGCAGATATTGTTTTTGAGTGCCATTATTATCAAACCAAGCGTGCAGCCAATCCCGGAAGTAGGCGAACCCGGAACGGGTAGAAGAAAATTTCCTGAATATTGTACTGATGGCGATACTATCTATCTGCTCCTGATTTTCATATTTACCACTCAACAAGGAATGATACTGATATTGAGCAGTCTGAATTGCCGGGGAATGGAAGATACCATCATCATCTTTAGGAAAATCATCCCAAAACTTTTCAAGTGACGGTAGATCTGTAGAATATCTATGAACTAATGGAATATATCTTTGCCAAATGTTTTTATCTTTTATATTGGTAGTATCCAGGAGGCTATCTGTTGACCTCTCCAATTGACCTTTGATTTCAGACAACGTTTTTCTTAAAGCCGGTGAAGAATATTCAAAAGACCTTTGAAAGTCTTCTGCCTGATGCAGATTCCTTTGCAGTTTTGCATATTGGTCTCTATAAATGCTGAATTCTTTATTGTCTCCAGAGTTTTCGAAGGATTGTTTTCCTGCATTCAAATCCCATGTGACATTGAGCACCTGTTTGTTTGAAGTATCGATATAAATTTCCAGCCATTGGGCATTATTCATATTTCCGTTCTCAGAAGCATACAGAGAGTATATGCCTTTGGGAAGGGATTCTGTAATGCTTAGAATTGCTTTACCATTATTATCGGTCTTTTCCACAGACACAGGCGGGTTTCCTTTGCTTAAAGGATAATAGCTGTATAGCGAGATGTTTTTCTCCACATCGCTTCCTATAAGAGTAAGGTCTATCTGCTTTTGAGAATACAAAGACAAACTCAGTAAAAGGAAGGATAGGATGGTATATAATTTTTTCATTTTATTAATTTTCAAATCATTTATATTCAATTTGTCATGCTGACGAAGGAAGTATCTCTGCTTCATGGATTCCTCGATCCCTCGGAATGACAGTGATTTTTTCTGCTGATATCCGTTTGTCACGCTGACGGAGGAAGATCTCACATTAATAGATTCCTCGATACCTCGGAATGACATTCACACTCTCATTACGTTCATTTGTCATGCTGACAAAGGAAGTATCTTTCATATCTTATCATTCAGAAATTCCCATGTTGGATTAAATTCCTTAATCAGATTTTCTTCCTTTTCTCTTCTCCATCCTTTCAATTGCTTTTCTCTGTTTATAGCTTCTTCAACTTCTTGATAATGCTCATAGTAAATCAAATAATAACATCTGTATTTGGTAGAAAAATGTCTGTCTATAACATCCGGGTTTCTATGCCAATACAAACGCTCTTTCAAATTATTGGTCATCCCTATATACAGAACCGTTTTGTTTTTATTGGTCAGGATATATACATAGTAATTATGGGTTCCTATTGTTTTATACATAGTTTCTTATATTATAGATTCCTCGATACCTCTGAATGACAATAATACTTTCTGCTGATATCCGTTTTGTAATGCTGACGAAGGAAGCATCTTTTATTAATAAGATTCTTCGACAAGCTCAGAATGACAGTGATTGTCATGCTGATCAAGGAAACATCTTCCATTGATAGATTCCTCGATACCTCCGAACGACAGTGATTGTCATGCTGATAGAGGAAGCATCTTCCATTATATAGATTCTTCGACAAGCTCAGAACGACAGAAAAAAAGAAGCCGCCGCATGACGGCTTCCTATTTGAATCATTTAACATTTTATTAAGGACAAGCCCAAGTAATCCTTACCTGGCCATTGTGTCCGTTTCCTCCATACCTTTCTCCACAGTAGCTGCCCTGAGGGCAAGAAACACCTGTAGCACCGGATCCGCCGCCACCTACATATCTACCTTGAAAACCTGCACCAGGAGCACCACCATAAGTACATTGCCAATCTCCACCTACACCGCCGGCTACATTACTATTATGTCCTCCGTTTCTACCGCCACAGTATGATGTAGACGTATATCCATTAATATTGACATCTCCTCCTGTAGCCGTTCCTCCTTTACCCGCATTATTACAAGCTGTACCAAGCCAGGGTGCATTATTACTGTTAGGACATCCTCCATAACCTCCATTGGCAAGAATCTGTTGTGAGTTGTATGTTACAGAACTACCAGAGCTGTCACCACCTTTATTACCTGGAGAACCTTGACCACCATAGGATCCAACCACATAAACTATATTGCCAGAAGTAACTGTATAATTTTTAGCAGCATAAGCACCGCCGCCACCGCCACCGCCGTTGTTATATCTGTAGTTTCCATCATAGTCAGTACCAGAACCGCCACCACCAGCACCATATATCTCAGCTTTAAAGCTTATAATACCACTCGGAACAGACATGGATGAAGTTCCAGTTACAGTGATAACAGCAGTTTTTGCAACCACCGTTAATGCTCTGCTTGCCAACACACCTCCACAAATGGTTGCCCTGATCGTTGTAGTACCAGCTGCCACAGCAGTTACAACACCTGTCGTAGGATCTACGGTTGCCACAGATGTACTGGTAGATGACCAGGTAACGCCGGAATTAGGTGTCGTAAATGGATAAGTACATCCTACAGGAAGGGTGGCCGGGGTCGCATTAATTGCTACTGAAGGGCTTGCATTGACCCCAACGTTATTACTGCAAGTCAATACCCCTTTTGTAAAGGTTGCTGTCAATATACCGTTGGATGCAGGAGTTCCGCCTAACGTAAATGTAATGGTAGCGGTTCCACCACCTGCAGACATTGACGCTGTAGCAGAGCTCACGGCAGTAACCGTAACTCCGGAAACACCGGAAAGTACCAAATTGGACGTTGTAATCCCCGAAAGATTAACCGTCTGGAAGGTATTGTTCACCAACACTACTTTAAATTGTGCACCGGACAAAGCCGTCCCTGCATAATAACAGCCTACAAAACCACCACTGTTGCAGTCTGCTTTTACCGTTTGCTCTCCTGCGGCAGACAAACAGTCTGTCCAAACTGTTTTCTCATAGAACTTGAAGCATTTTTGAGAGATATCATAGACCATCATCCCATTTACTGGATTCAATACAGATGCTGTATTAGTTACCCTTGGGACAAGAAGTCCTTTGTCTGTAGATGTAACATCTAATATAGAACCGGTGTCCGGTGTAATTGTTCCTATACCAACTATACCGGTACGTCCGATGGCATCCGTCTTATCATTTCCTGCGTCTGTTGTCGTTCCGGAAAGAACAAAAGGAGTTCCGGAAATAGAAGAATCCAAAGCTTTGAAGGCCTGCCACACGTTGCCATCAAAATAGTAATATCCGGGATTTGTAATGTTTCCTGTCTTGGGTGTTACGCTGCTTACGGGTGTTGTTGCGTAGACAAGCGTCCCTTCCTGATCGGCATTGTATTTTGATTCAGCAGATGCAATCTGATCTCCTGTAAGGCGGGGCGCCATAAATCCCTCAGGCGTTGTACCATCAGTTTTCTTAGCTGCAACATCCAGGGTAGTTTTGGGAGTTTCCGTATTGATTCCAACCTGGGCACATACTAGGAAACTTGTTGCTGTAGCCAGTAAGAGTGTTATTTTTGTTTTCATAATGTTAAAAAATTTATTTTCATGTGTACTTGTGAATTTATTTCTTCAATTTCTAATTCAGAATGATTTAGAAACAGGAAACCGCCATTTGACGGGATCCTGTAAACCTGTCAATTATTTTAAAGTTGTTAAGGGCATGGGAAAGTAATAACCACCCGACCAGCAGCTCCCGCTCCACCATTAGAATTACCTGGTATTGGTGCCCCAGAATTTCCCAAGGCTCCGGAACCACCCCCTCCCGGGGCATTACCAGTTTGTCCGACCAAGCTGTTACCTCCGGTTTGCTGTCCACCACCTGCAGGACCTGCAGCAGCAGCGCCATTCGCAGATGTAGCAGAACTTCCTGCAAGATTGATATCTCCACCTGATGCTGTGCCGCCTGCCCCGCCACAATCAGCTCCGGATGAGGTTCTACATCCTCCGTTACCTCCCAAAGCATTTATAGATACGGAATCATATGTTATACTAGTCCCCTCTCCATTATTCCCTCCACTATAACCACCAGTAGATGTTGATGCAGCTCCGCCTTTACCTACATAATATGCAATGCTCCCAGAGATAACACCATATGTTTTTTTGGAATAGGCACCACCACCGCCACCTTGACCACGAGTGGCAATGGAACTCACGAGTCTCCTGGACGTACCACCGCCACCGCCACCATAGGCTTCAGCCACAAAACTGGTAGCATAATCGGGTATCGCCAATGTACCGCTGCTTCCTGCAGATGAGAAAGTATTGATCTTATTGACAATTTGTATTGTTCTAGTGGCTGTAATGCCTCCACATAACGTCGCCGTGATTGTAGCGGTTCCGGCTGAAACTCCAGTTACCAAACCATTAATAGGGTCTATAGTGGCTACACCTGGTGTAGTGGAAGACCAGCTAACTCCAGTATTTGGACTGGTAAAATTATAAGTACAGCCCACTGGTAACACAGACGGAGTAGAATTAATAGAAACGGTACCACCTGTATTAACTCCTATACTGTTGATGCAACTCAATGCCGGACTTTTTGTAAAAGTTCCCACAAGTGTTCCTGTAGATTGAGGAGTGCCGGTAAGGTTAAATGTGATAGTTGCAGATCCTCCAGAAGTAAGAGTCACTGCCGTACTTGGACTTACAGAAGATACCGAAAGACCAGAAACCCCGGAAAGCACAAGATTAGTCGCCGTAAAAGTACCAAGAGAGACAGACTGAAAAGTATTGTTGATAATTGTTACCTTGAAAGCATTTGCTGTAGGCACAGCAGTTCCCGAAATGTAGCACCCCTGAAATCCGTTACCTGCAGCACCACAATCTGTTTTTACGATTTGATTTGAAGCAGTCGAAAGACATTCTGTCCAAGCCGAGTTTTCATAAAATCTAAAACATCTAAGTGACTGGTCATAGACCATCATTCCGTCTGTAGGTGCCAGAACGGAACTGGCAGCGGATACCCTTGGTATAAGAAGCCCTTTGTCAGAAGCACTCACGTCCAATATAGACCCTGTATATGGAACTGTGGTGCCAATCCCAACAATACCCGAACGACCTATAGCATCTGTTTTGTTGGTTTGAGCATCTGTAGCAGTTCCGGAAAGCACGAAAGGAGTTCCGCCAATAGCAGTTACTCCGGCTGAGAAAGCCTGCCAAATATTACCATCAAAGTAATAATACCCGGGATTTGTAATGTTTCCTGTCTTGGGTGTAGGAGAGGTAACTGCGTCTAGTGCGTAGACAAGTGCCCCTTTTTGATCAACTCCATATTGCAATTCTGCTAATGCAATTTGATCTCCTGTGAGTCTGGGTGCCATAAATCCCTCCGGTGTTGTGCCATCTGTTTTCTTAGCTGCAACATCCAGGGTAGCTTTTGGGGTTTCTATGTTGATTCCAACTTGGGCATGTAGCAAGAAACTACCTATTACTAATAGGGCTAATATAATTGTTTTTTTCATAAAGTGTTTATAAAAGTTTGTTTGTGTTTAATAGTTCATGATGCTCCTATAAATTTCAAGGAAGCCATCATATTTTTAGCCAGTGAAACTCAATATTTCCACCCTGCAGATAATATCAGATATCATGCGCCATCTTACTTACGAAAGAAGATTCCCAAGTAGAGCCAAGGGTATTTTGACAAGCATAAATTGATATGATCTAGACTAAAAAAGGAGGAGGACGGGTTGTATGTATTTCCGAAAAAGACCGAGTATGGTCCAGATCATAATAATCCAGAATCTTGGTTATCTCATAGATTACCTTTGGAATTGAAACAGAATCATTATTAGTAAACATAGACCTATGTACTTGTGTCACTACACAGCCTTGGGATGCTATATTTAATGTATTTATGAATAGAACCTCATTATAAGGTTCATCTATACTATCAGGAATTTTGTCTACATGTCTTGTATTTATAGCATCATATTTTTCTTGAAGCTTCTGTTGTGCTTTCTTATTTTTGGATAGAAGCCCTAACTCATTTTTGTTTTTATGGATAGAAAGCATTTCTATTTTATCATTGTCCCAGTTGTAAACAACAGTACCTTCAACAATGTAGATCTTTGTAGAATCAGTTTCATTAGTTTTCTTGTTGTCGAATTTTTTCCCGTTTATGATAACTGTTGCTCCTCCGGAAATATGAAATAAAGAATCATTCTGGATGTAGATCTGAGAAGGTGTAGAGTTTGCAAGAAAAAGAAAAAAGCACAGCAGGATCTCCTTAGCCTTGTCTAAAGAAATCATTCTGCCATGCTTTTTTTCACTGATCTGCATTTTTAGTTTTTGTGTTTGTGGGACAAAACTAAAAACACAATGTTCTCAAGACATAAAATAGAGGTCATTGAAAACACTCGCAATACTACTTGATTATACTACCAAAACCGTAAACGAATAAAAATCAACACATTAAAGCTTTTGCATCCAGATGTATATGTCTTGATTTGTGGCAATATTTAATTTTTTTCTAAGGCGATACTTCTTATTTTCCACTGCTTTTACCGAAATATTTTTTATGGAGGCTATCTGCTTGGTTCCAATTTTAAGTTTTATCAATGCACAAAACTCTATGTCACTTATTTTTATAAGTGGATTGATACGAATAAGTTTATCATCAAAATCAGGAAAAGCAATATTAAAATTTGTATAAAATGATTCGTCCCTGTCAAATGCCAGCTTCCTAAGCTCATTGATATTAACTTGTGGATTAGTCTTTTCAGTTTCTAATTGTCGCAAAGAATCGCTCTCTGGTGTTGTTCTTTTTTTTAAGAAAATATGAGTTACTAACTTTGATAATAATAAAGTGACCCGTGACTTGATAGTACTTTTTTCTTCTACATCTATCCCGTTGTCACTCCAAGCATTGTTTTTTCTTGTTTGTTCCATTTGTATTTTCAGCATGTATGTTTGGAAACAAAGCTAAAAACACATAGCCTCCACCACACAAAACAAGCGTCATTGAAAATACTCGAATCATCCCTCGATAATACTAAACTGATTCTTACTATTTGTTAATTAACACCTTATATTTTCTGCATCCAAATATAAATATCCTCACTGGTAGCGATATTGAGTTTTTTTCTGATTCTGTACTTTTTATTTTCTACAGCCCTTACCGAAACATTTTTTATTGTAGCAATCTGCTTTGTTTCAATTTTGAGTTTCATGAATGCACAAAACTCTATATCGGTAGCTTTAATTGATGGACTGATATGAAGAAGCTTGTCGTCAAAATCAGGGAAAACTCTTTGAAAGGCCATATGAAAAGATCCATCATTATTAAAGGCAAGGTCTCTGAGAGTATTCAGTGTAATCGGGTTTTCTGCATTGGTATTTTCTTCTATTGTACCGCCCAAGAAATTATCTTTTGTTTTTTCATTATTCTTTTTTGTCAAGACATACTTTTTATAGACCAATAGGAATAATGGAACAAGAAGTAATATAATAATTAAAATATAGATCAATAACCTGCCAGTACCAAATTCATCAGCTTCAGTTTCATCCTTCTTCTCTTCTGCCCTGATATCAAGTTTTTTATTATTGAACCTTTCAACAATAGCAAGACTATCACTTATATCTCTGGCTTTTTTCAAATAAGCTGCCTGGTTATATGAATCATTTTTCCTTGAGTAGACATTTGCAATCTCCTGATAGACAAGTTCCGTAAGATATGGTCTTTTTGCGGTAACCGAGAAAAATTCAGCTTTTTTGAAATGATATAAAGTACTATCTATATAATAAGGATTTTTTGCTTTGTTCTCAAATTCAAATTCGGCTTTGGTTTTATGATAAATCGCCCAATCCACAAAATTGTTGGACTGTTTGATATATTTCTCTTGTACTTTCAAATAATATTCTGCCTTATCCATTTCTTTTGTCCCCAAATAATCACCTATTAATAATCGAGAACTGTTAAGAATCCAATTCAATCTGTCATTGCCTTTGTTATCCATTTGTACAGCTTCTGCAAACAATTTTTCATCATAGTATTTTCTCAATTTAGAGTTTCCTTGATTATCATAAATACAAGCCAAAACGAAATAGTAATTTGTTTTTACCGCATGTTTTAGATGCCTGTCTTCAATTAGTTCAAATGACTTAGCCGCTTCTTTTAATGTATTTTCTGATTGGTCCAAAAGGTCCATTTGCATATAAGCCCATGCTCTCTGAACCTGAGCAAGACTGTAAAAGCCATAATTATTTAATGAAAGTGCTATTTTCTCTACCTCTTTGGAATCTTTGATAATTTTTTCATGATCTTTAAAGGCATTCAATCTAAGGAATGATAATTTAATTAAAGCTCTTGCCTGTCCTTTTTCATAGTTTATCTCTTTGGACTTATAATACAGTTCCGTACAAAGAACAAGAAGGTCTTTATCCTTATCATCAAAAGTCTCGTACTCGATTTCACTAATTGTTTTATCAATCTGCTCTACAGTTGACATTTTTTGAGAAAAAAAATGAGTAGTAGCAAAGAAAAAAAGACAAATAAAAAATAGATTATTTCTTTTCATCTCAACAAAATTATTTTAAACCAAATTTAGACATTTACCAATTACTCATTAACTATAAATAACTTGAAAACACTCAAAAATTAACAATCATATTACTCGAAAACACTTAAATTATAATTTTTTCATATTCCGTTTTAAAAAATCACGAATTATATAAAACAACTTTTATGATTGCCGGGAATGGAACTATAATATTGTAATGATTAAAATTTTTAAAACAATTCAAAATGAAAAAACTTTACGTAGTATTATCCTTTTCTCTGGTACTTATGGGAATCGGAACACAGGCACAAATGAAATACAAACTCTTCACAACCTTCGGAAGTGCAGTAAATGACATTAATGATACCGGAACGGCAATAACGAGGAGTATGTACTATAATTACAATACTGATACCTGGACCAGCAAAGAAACCGACTCACAGGGACTTACATCTATAAACAACAATGGGGATGTCGCCGGGCAAATGTACTATGATGTGAACGCCTTCACCTTTCAACCTGCCTATAAGAAAACCGGAATATGGAAACCGATAGGATGGCTTCCTGAATCTATACCCGGAACTTCTACTTTCACAACATATAAGATATCCAATAATTCAAAATACGTTGTGGGACAGATGTCAAAAGGTCCGAGTAATGCAACTAAATATGGTATATTTTTCTATAATACGGAAACTTCTTCTTTGGAAGGAATTTTTGATGATTCTTACATCGCTCTTGCAGGATATTCTGTAAATAATAACGGTATCATCTCCGGCTGGGCAGATAATGCAATAAATGGTAGCACCAACAGAATTCCGGCCTACATCACGCCTGACCATCAGATTCATCTTATCTATGCCCCTACAATACCTTCCCAAGCGGGTGGGGCCAATGACATCAATGATTCCAATTTTATAGTTGGAGAATTACAACAAGCCCCCTTTACCTATGACATCAATACCGGCATATTGACAAGATTTGAAATACCCGAAGGATATTGGAACGCCAATTTTGTCTCGGTCTCAGAAAATAATGTTGCAATAGGATATGCCCAATACCTCGACAATGGTGGAAATCCTGTGAGAGATGCTATTATCTATCATCCTTCACTTGGTTCTCAACCTATTTTCTTAAAAGACCTTTTAGCACAACACGGTATAAATATCAACACTTCGGACGGCCTAATGGGAACAGGTTATTCTATATCACCCAACGGAAGATATGTGGGAGGCTGGATAAGCTCTTATATATTTGGATATGGCTGGCTTGTAGATTTGGATACAACCATTCTGAATATAAAAGACATCAATAAAGAATCAAATATATTATCCATATACCCTAATCCTGTAAAAGACATCATGAATGTAAAATCTGATAATAGGATTGACAATATACAGATCTTGGATCTAACCGGAAAAAAACTCAAAGCATTTGATTTGTCTATTGATAAAGAAGCCAAAATAGATATATCCTCATTGACTAAAGGGACTTATATCATGAAAGTAACAGGAAATGGCAAAACCAAAACAACTAAAATCATCAAGGAATAAAAAAATAATCCCGAAATAAAAATGATCAGGAATCCTGGTCATTTTTATTTTTGCTCTTCCTTCAAAACAATCCTAAAAGTTGTTCCCTTTCCAACTTCTGAATTGGCGATTCTAACATCGCCTCTGTGATATTCGGTCACAACTCTTTTTGTCAAAGATAGACCTAATCCCCAACCTCTTTTCTTCGTGGAAAAGCCTGGTTTGAAAGCATTTCGGATTTGTTGTTTTGTCATTCCACTTCCGGTATCGGCGACGTCTATGTAAACGCTTTTATTCTTTTTGTAAAGTGACATTTCCAATTTCCCCTCGCCTTTCATCGCATCAACCGCATTTTTTACAAGATTTTCGATAACCCAACTCATCAGGATTCGGCTATGTGGAACGAGAACTGGTTCGTAAGTTTTTCTTAGAGTAAATTCAACTTTGGTAGAAATTCTGGATTTCAGATAATCATAATTTTGCTGAACCGTTTCACTGATATCAAAATCATTAAGTGTAGGAATAGAACCAATTTTAGAGAAACGTTCGGAAATGGTTTTCAGTCGGTTAACATCCATTTCGAGTTCTTTTACGCCCATTCCATTTTCGTCTTCGAGCTTCATAATCTCGACCCAGCCAATCATCGAAGACAATGGTGTTCCAATCTGATGCGCCGTTTCTTTTGCCAAACCCGCCCACACAAAACCTTCGTCGGTTTTCTTCAACAATCGTAAAAACCAAAAAGAAAAAACAAGATAAAGGGAAATAAAAATAGCCAGCAAAAGTGGATAATAACGCAGATAATTCATCAAATCCGAATTATCATAATACAGATATTGGTTATTAAAATCCGGCAACTGAATCTCGAAAGGCGGATATTTACTTTCCATTTCAGACATTTTGGTCTGAAGTTTTACACTATCTTTTAAAACTTCTTCCGAAATTCCTCTGCTTTCTAATAATTCCTTTTTTTTATTCGTAACAATAATAGGTAAATCTTCATTTTCACTGATGACATAAAGTGCCAGTTCATTGAATCTCGGGTCCACATCACTATCTTGCAGATAGCGCATTGCTGTTGCCAGAGATTTGATTCTTTCAGTTTCCTTACTTCTAAGATGCTGAATCAGGAAATTGGACGAAATGATAATTCCTGCAACAATCGAGGTCAATATAAAATATACAACCCAGCTATTGATACGTTTCAGAAAATTAAGTCCTTTCATTAATGCTTATAAAACGGCAATTTAGGAATTTATTGTAAAACTTTTTAACACAAAGGTCACAAGGATTTGACTTTATCAAATTTATTAAGTCCTCAGTGGAAAGCTTTGTGGTTTTATCGAATAGAATTTAGCCTAAATTTATCCATATTTGTATTAGATTAAAATTTAAAAATGATTACAATTCAAAATACAAAACTGAAAGCGACGTTCAACGAACTCGGAGCAGAATTGGCTTCTCTTGTCAATTTCGAAACTGGAAAAGAAATAATGTGGGAAGGAAATCCTGATTTTTGGGGTGGAATAAGTCCTGTACTTTTCCCCATAATTGGAGCATTGAAGAATGAACAATATCTTTTTGAAGGTCAAACTTATGAGTTGCCTCGCCACGGTTTTGCAAGAAGACGAATTTTTACAGTGAAAGAATTTTCTGAAAAAGAAATTATTTTTGAGTTGAACTCTGATGAAGAATCTTTGAAAATCTACCCTTTCGAATTCAATTTAGAAATCAGATATACTTTGGCTGAAAATAAACTGACGGTTTCTTACCAAGTGAAAAATCTATCTGAAAAAGAAATGTATTTCTCGCTAGGAGCACACCCAGGATTTGCAATCGATACAAAAAACGATTTGAAATATGACAATTACGAAATCTCTTTTTCTAATGATGAAAAGTTGGAAATTCATCCTTTGATTGATAACCTCATCAGTAATGAAACGCAAACCATCGAACTTGATAATAAAACGCTTCCGTTATCTTATGAACTTTTCTCAAAAGATGCGTTGGTAATGACAAAGATGAAAAGCAAAGAATTGATTTTGAGAAATAATAAGAATATTCATAAAGTGATTTTTTCATTTTCTAATTTTCCTTATTTCGGGATTTGGGCAGCTAAAAATGCTGATTTTGTTTGTCTGGAACCTTGGCAGGGAATTGCGGATTTGGAAAACCATAATCAGGAATTGACGGAGAAATTTGGGATTGTAAAATTAGGAAAGAATGAAAATTGGAAGGCTGATTGGGCTGTTGAGATTGATTAAATATAGAAATACACAACCTCTTCTAATTAATTTTTCGGCAGATACTTTTAGAATTTATGAACGAAGATTTTACTCTAGAAATTAAAACTAAACTTTTAATTTTTGGAAGTCCATTAAAAGAAAAATTACGATTCATTAAGCAAAAAAATTAAAATTAAAAGCTATAATATATTTGTAGTAATATTAAAATAATATATTATGAAAAAACAAAATTATTATGCTGGACAAACTGTTATTCTAATTAAAAGTGCAAATGGAATAGATGCTGGAACAGAATTAACAATCATTAAACATTGGAATAATGATGAATATAATTGTTCTTATTATAAGAATAATGAGGAGGATGAGAGTTATGGAAATTTTTTTGAAGACGAATTCAGATTAAAAACTAAATCGGATTATCCCAATAAAATTGACAAAGAATAATAATAAAGAATACTTTTTTCAAAATTTTAATTTGACAAGTTTTCTTGAAGAAAAAGCCCCTTCAGAGTTTGAAATCCTGAAGGGGTTAAAATTTAAAATCTTATTCCTTATCCAACTTGTTCCAATATTCTAAAATTTTATTTTGAATATTTTCTGGCAAAGTTTTGAAATTATCTGAGTAAACATCTTTGGTATAACCACTTTCTGCAGAAGTCGAAATCTCATAAAGCTTATCTTTCTTAGAAAAAATCAAGTGAACAGATTGTTGCTTTAGATTATAATCGTTCAAGGCGTATATAAATAAAGCGTCGATACTTTTGTCTTTGTCGTAGTCTGCAAAAGCTTTCCGCTGTCCCCAAGCACTTAAAATCCCATCGTGAATCATCTGCTTTTTGGCGACAACTTTCCAGTTTCCATTAATTTTTGTAAATCTCTGAAACGTCATTTTGTCGGGTTTTGCACCTTTCTCGATTTTTGAAAACATAAAAACATTGTCTTCGTTATCAGGAGAATTAGCCTCATCTACTTGGAGAATTCTTGTTCCTTCGAAAGGTAAGTTTTTGTAGGAATCTGGATTTCTTACGATATTGGAAACCTGAGCATTCATCAATGTTCCTATGAACATCATTGGTAATAAAATTTTCATATTTGTGTTTTTTATATTCAGCTAAAATAAAAAAAATGCAGATGATAAATCAACTGCATTTCAATTTTTAATTATTATTTTTTAATTACAAAGTTTCCTTCAACCAATCAAAGAATTCTCTCTGCCAAACCAAACCGTTTTGAGGATGTAGCACCCAGTGGTTTTCATTCGGGAAGTAAAGGAATTTAGTTTTCAAACCTTTCAATTTTGCAGCTTGGAAAGCTTCCTGACCTTGCTCGTAAGGAACTCGGAAATCTATTCCGCCTTGGATTACCATAATTGGCTTGTTCCATTTGTCTACAAAATTACTCGGATTGAAGTCTGAATAAGCTTTCGGAGTTGGTTTTTGCCAGTAGCTTCCACCCAAATCCCAATTAGCAAACCAAAGTTCCTCAGTTGTTCCGTACCAAGATTTCATATCAAATAATCCGTCATGCGCGATAAAAGTTTTGAATCTGTTCTCGTGAACGCCAGCCAGCATAAACACAGAATACCCGCCATAACTTGCACCAACTGCCGCTACTCTATTTCCATCTACATAAGGTAAAGTTTTCGCAAAATCTGTTGCTGACAAATAATCTTTAATTGGTTGTCCGCCCCAATCGCCACTGATTTCCTCATTCCATTTCACGCCCCAACCAGGCATTCCTCTTCTGTTTGGTGCAACAACGATATATCCATTTGCAGCCATCAAAGCAAAGTTCCATCTTGTGGAGAAAAACTGTGTCAATCCAGATTGTGGTCCACCTTGACAATAAACCAAAGTTGGATATTTTTTGCTTGGGTCGAAGTTCGGTGGATAATGAAACCAAACGCCCATTTCTTTTCCGTCCGTTGTTTTTATCATTTTCAGTTCAGATTTTCCTTGAACCAATTTGGAATAATTTTCTTTATTAATGTCTGTAATTTGTTTCAAAGAACCTTTTGCATCAACTTCGAACAAATCTGCATTATGGTTGATGTCGGTTTTTGTTACCCAAAGTTTGCCTTTGCTTTCCAAAACAACATCATTGATATCAAAGTCGCCTTTTGTAATTTGTTTTACCGTTTTGTTTTTAACATCAACTGAGAACAACTGTTTTGTCCCTCTGAAAGCCGAAGTGAAATAAATCAATTTGGAATCCGAAGCCCATTTTACATCGCCCGTCACACTTTCGTCCCAAGCTTTTGTCAAATTGGTTTTTGATTTGGACTTCCAATCCATAATTACGATATCGTTCTTATCAGCTTCGAAACCGTCCCTTTCCATCGAGTTCCAAAGGAGAAGTTTTCCATCATTACTGAATTTCGGATTGACATCATAACCTTTCATTCCTTCTGTTAAATTCACTGTTTTTCCGGAAGCAAGATTGTAAGCAAAAATATCTGTGTTCGTACTTTGAGCATATTCTGCACCAGATTTTGCTTTCGTCACATAAAGTAATTCCAAAGAATCTGGACTCCAAACAAAATCTTCCGCACCACCAAATGGTTTCTGAGGCGAATCAAAAGCTTTGCCTTCCAACAAATCTTTAGCAAATTCAGCAGTTTCGGTTGTATTAACTACGAAAACGTGGTTGTAAGAACCTTCGTTCCAAGCATCCCAATGACGGTGATTAAGGTCTGTATAGATTTGAGCTGTTGTTTTTGGTAAGTCTTTGTATTTATCTTTTCCAAGAAGATTTTCGATATGAACAGCTTTACTAAAAGCTACTTTTTTCCCATCTGGAGAAATTACAATATTATCAACTTCGCCAATATCATAAAATTCTGACCAAGTTTTCCCGGAATCTTTTGACAAGAAAATTTTATTATTATCAAGAGCATAAATCCCATTATTATCCCATTGAATCAAACTTTTCTTTCCTAAATCAATTTTCGTTGATTTTCCGGAAACATCAAGCCAAAAAGCTTCGGAATTGGATTTTTCTGTTTTAAGGTCTGTCTTGCTGATTTTGTAAATAAGAGAAGAATTATCCGGAGAAACGGACTGAACACCAAGACGATTGAGCGTCCACATGATTTCCGGTGTCATTACCTGTTGTGCATTCATCATAAAAGGCGCTGCAACTGCTACAGCAAGAATCTTTTTTAGTTTCATTATATAAGTAATTGATTTTGAGAAAAACTCGGACGAAGTTATTAAAAATTTTACTTAAATTTGAGGATAACCAATTTAAAACTAATTCTTATGAAAAAACTTTTACTCTTTTTTTTACTGATTATCTATCAATCAATTACATGCCAAATTACCTTTGAACCTACTATTAATCATGACTTTGCACCTTATACAGCCAAAATCTATGGAAAAGGAACGATTTACTATACTACTGACGGGTCTGAGCCTACAAATAATTCACTGTCAGGAACAAGCCCTATCAGTTTGACAATTAGTCAAACCACAAAATTAAAAGCCAAACTTGCAAACGGTGAAGTTTTCACTAATACTTTTTATTATGGACAATATCCTCAGAAAAAGGTCTTCTTCAAACCTCCAGCAAATTGGATCAAAACTTGTTCTTTTTCTAATTCTATAGACCCACAAAGTTTAGTAGATATATGGGGACCGGGAAGTGCTATGACTTCAGCTTGTGATGGCTGGTACACAAAAGATCATTATTTTTTTGTGGGACAAGTTACATTTAACAATTGTGGGTTTCCTGAACAGCCTTATCCGTATTATCAATTCTATAGCATTGCGACAGAAGATACTGTTTTTTATGATTATTCAGAGGGACCGATTACAAATCCTCCAGCGTGTCTATTAGCTGCAAATGACCCATCAAAAAAAATAGCTATTGTAAAGATTTTCCCAAACCCAGTTCAAGATTATGTGAATATAGAATCTGATAAAAACTTCATCGCTTATGAAATCATTGACGAGAGCGGAAAATTGATTCTTAATAAAGATTTCAAAGGAAGCAAAATTGATATTAGTAATTTGAAGACAGGTGTTTATTTTGTCAAATTAAAATCTCTAAGTAACGAAACGAATATTGTGAAATTTATTAAGAAATAAGTTTTCTGTTATTGATTTAAAATCCATATATTTGCGCTTCAAAATTTATTATTAAGACAATACTATGAGTTCAATATTTACGCTGTTTATGATTCTAATTATCATTGCCAGCATTTTATTAGTTATCATTATAATGGCACAAAATCCAAAAGGCGGCGGTCTTTCCGGAACTTTTGGTGGTGCATCTGCGGCGAACTTCGGGGTTCAGAGAACCAATGATTTTATGGAGAAAGCGACTTGGACTTTGGGAACTACCATTGTAGTTTTGATTTTCCTAAGCATTATCCTTACAGGAAAGCCATCACAAGTAGCTCCAACGATTCCTACTCCAGTAAAATCTGAAGCGCCTGTGAAAGCACCAGCAAATAATACTCCTGCTACACAAACACCAGCGACTAAATAATTACTTATTTATAAAATATAAACGCTTCCAGATTTGGAAGCGTTTTTTTGTATTGTTTCAAGAAAACTTATTCTCATCGAAGCATTTTTTCATCAATATTTGGAAACAATCACCCATATCGTCTGAAGCTCTGCAGATGGCATTTTCTAACATTCCTCTGACTTGTTTTTCTGTAACACCTGCTTCTGTCCAGCTTTTACCTGCGTTATGAGAATTAAGAATAAAAGGCATGATCCGATCAATGGCGCAAGCGAAAATGGCATCTGGTGTTTCTTCTTCTTCAAACTCAATCCAGATATTATAGAATTCTGATGAAAGTGGTTCATCCAAAATACCGAATATTTTTTTTGCAGCGATTTTCTCTCTTTCAAATTTCCCTTTCATTCCTTCCTCATCAAAGAGAAATGTATCACCAGCATCAATCTCTACCAGATCATGAATGGATAACATTCTAATAACTCTTAAAAGATTTATTTCCGTACTGTTTTTTGCATAAGGAGAGAGAATCTGAGCCAGAATGATGATCTGCCAACTATGTTCTGCTGTGTTTTCTCTTCGGGAATCGTCTGCGTTGTAATTTCTTCTCTGGACATTTTTTAAGGCATCAACCGCCAAGATGAAATCTATTTCTTTCTGTATCTTCATTTTTAATTTTTATAATAATCGTCGATTTTATATTTTTTTGTTTTGACAATCCATTTATTATTAGCCCAATTTCTGGTGATGACTTTCATATTTTCTCCATCACCAGTTGCATCTTCTTCCATCTCATAAACTTTCCGTAGTCCTTTTTTCGGAATCACAGCATATTCTGTTGTGATATGCCAGCAACAGCCAGATTTTGCAAAAGTGATGATGCGTTTTCGTTCAGGATCCGTTTGGAACATTCCGAGGTTTTCGTAGGCTAAGGCTGTTAATTCCTCACTAAGAACAAATTGTTTCTTAGTAAAATTATTAACGTAAATATCATAAGAAGGTCCGCCATAACCACTTTGATTTCCATTTCTTATAGCAATATCATCTGTTCCATCAAAATTGAAATCATCAAATATTAATGGACTTTGCTCATTGTATAGTTGAATAACATTGACACTTGGTTGCTGGTCTTTGTTCAAATAAAAATAAAGGTCATCTGATTTGAGGGTTTGGAAAACTTTTTTCGATTTTTTATCAATTAATTCCACAACCCCTTCTCCGTTACATGTATCGTCCTCACAATTCTGAACCGTAATCTTTACATCGAATTGTTTTGAACCATCATTGACCTCGAATTGACTTTGAGAAAAACAGAGTTGACTAATTACTATTAATATAAATCCAACATTCTTTTTCATTGGCATAACTCTCTTATAATTCAGTTCCTGATTCAACTTCGTAAGGTTCTTTTCCTACTTCGAAAATTCTCGTTAGTTCCGTGCCTTCTACGGTAATTTTATCATCAATTCTTCTTATCCAATTTCCTTCTCTTAGTCCAATAACTTTGATATCATTTTGAGTCAGAAATTCTTTGATTCTGGTTTCTCTAGTTTCTCCGTTATGTTTAATTTCCGGATTTGGATCAAGGTAATGCGGATTGATATTGAAAGGAACCAGTCCCATACAATCGAAGCTTGGCGGATAAACAATAGGCATATCATTGGTTGTTTTCATATTGACACCACCAATGTTACTTCCTGCACTACATCCGAGATATGGTTTTCCTGATTCTACATTTTGTTTTAATATGTTCATCAATTCCAACTCATGAAGGGTTTTCACCAAAAGAAATGTGTTTCCTCCGCCAGTGAAAAATGCTTGAGCAGAATTGACAGCTTCTACTTTGTTTTCGAACTCGTGGAGTCCTTTGATATTGATATTAACTGAAGCGAAAAAATCTTTTGCCTTACTTGTATAATCCTCGTGTGAGATTCCTCCAGGTCTTGCGAAGGGAATGAATATTATCTCATTAACACCTTCGAATAATTTTATAAGTTCTAATTTGAGATAGTCTAAATATTGTCCCCCGAATAGTGTAGATGTAGATGCTAATATGATGTTCATTATGTTGAATTTGGTAGGCAAATTTCGGGATTGTTATTTTAAAATGCTTTATGATTTCTCACAGATTTTTGGGGATTGGGCAGATTTTTTTCTGTTTTGGAAGGGGAAATATTGTTCATATCATTAAGAATATAACTTACGGATGCTCCAATATTGTTTGCGGATGCAAGAATATAAATTACATACGCAAGAATATAACTTACGGATGCTCTAATATTGTTTGCGGATGCAAGAATATAAATTACATACACAAAAATATAACTTACGGATGCTCCAATATTGTTTGCTGATGCAAGAATATAAATTACATACGAGAGAATATAACTTGCGGATGCTCTAATATTGTTTGCGGATGTAAGAATATAAATTACATATGAGAGAATATAACTTGCGGATGCTCTAATACTGTTTTCTGATATAAGAATATCAAATAAAATTAGAGAAAATAAATTGATAAAATAAAAAAACCTGCAAAAAATCTGCAGGTTCAAAAAATTTGATTTGATATGAAGAAAAAAGAAATTATAATCCTGACCATCCAGTAGCCCAAGATGGTGTAGATGTAAAGCTACCAGCACCTAAAGCAGTCGTACTTTCTGTATAAGTACCTGCTGCAGCAGGCTGAGCTGTAGACCCTGAAGCTGAAGCAATAGTAACAGCTTTAGTAGTTACATTATCGAATCTGATATTTGTGAATTTGTTTTTACCATTAAGGTTTGCAATCGTAGCATCATGCTGGATAGTGATAGCTGTAGCCCATCCAGAGAATACAACATTGTCTAAAGTAGCTCCTGTACCAACTCTGAATAAGTTAGTTCCTGCACCTTCGTTATCTGTAGTTGCATATCCAATGAAAGTTGCATTCTTGATAGTTGGATTAGACATTGGAGTAGCATTATTATTAAGAGTATTGTTATCTGCTTCTATACCTCTGTTACCAATAGTAGCTGAAGTTCTTTTTGCAAAAATATTAGTTGCAGTACCGTTCCAACCTTCTGTCCAATCAACCGCATCATCATCATTATTAACAGAAACGATATTGCTTACGTTAACTGTACCTCCGAAAAATTCGATACCATCATCTGCGCCATCAATTACTGATACACCGTCAATTTTTGTTCCATTACCAACCCCAAATAATGACAATCCATTATATTCTTTAGTATCACTAAATCTAGCACCAGCCCATCTGATTTGTGTGTAAGTAATAGTACCACTGTTATCATCTGTAACCGTACCACCATAAGTTAAACTAGCTACCTCTGAAGTTGCAGTTGCACCAGCATTGATTGGCGCTTTACCACAAATTACGATACCTCCCCAATCTGCTTTTGCAGGTGTAGTTGCTCCAGAAGTGAAAATCACAGGGTTAGCCGCAGTTCCGTTTGAGAATAATTTACCACCTTGAGCTACTGCCAAATATGTAGTAGTACCACCGGTACAAACAATCTTAGTTCCTGCAGGAATGGTAAGTTCAGCTCCGTTGTTCACAATCAAAGCTCCTGTCATCTTATAAGTAATAGATGCATCCAAAACCAATTTATCACCAGAGTTTAAAGTTCCTTTGAAGTTATTCGCATCGATAGTTACGTTACTAGGATTAGGCGTAATCGTAGTATCATCATCAGATGAACAAGAGTTGAAAACTGCCACTGTAGTTAAAGATAATGTGCAAATAACGAATGCACTTGAGATAAACTTTTTCATTTTTAAAATTTATTTATAGATTATTTTATTATTAGAATTTGTAAGCCACGTTCATGCCGATGATTTGGCCTCTTTTGAAGTTATAAGTTTCTGAATGAATCTCATTTTCCTGAACTCTTTTCATTTCAGGATTAAGAAGATTTTTTAGCGTAATACCTAAATCCACTTTACTATTGAAATTAAACTTCGCAGTAAAATCCAACACATTGATAGGTTTCTGCATGATATTCCCCACCAAACTTGTACTGATAGAATATATATAATTCCCTACGTAAGAATAAGACACTACAAGATCCATGGTACTATTTTGTCCAAACTTATGACTAAGACCAATATTGGCATTGGCTACGAAATCTGTAGCACCCTGTAATTTGTCTTCTTTGACATCAAAATTAACAGCAACCTCATTTTCTCTAGCCACTTTTTCCGTGTCCAATTCTGCTTTGGAATCCATATAAGTGGCATTAACAAAAGTGTAAAGCTTAGATCCGTTTCCAAAAGTGAAAATATCTTTTCTTAACTCTGCTTCTATACCATAGACATAAGCCCAAGCCCCTGCATTAAGATAAGTGAAATAAGGATCGGATGATGTAAGGTATGTTCTGGATATCGGGTCTTGAATGTATTTCCCAAATCCTGTGACTGATATTACTTCTCCTGATTTTGGGAAATATTCCCATTTCAAATCCAAGTTATTATTATCAGAAGGTCTGAGGAATGGGTTACCTTGTGTAGTTTCCGTAACATCTACGTACATGTAAGGCGCCATTTCTTTTAACTGCGGTAATGTGTAAGTTCTAGATGCTGCCAATCTTAGATTTTGTTTGTCATTTACCGTATATTTTAAGTTGACTGCCGGCAAGAATTTGTTATAATTTTTTTCTATGTTATAATATTCGACACCTGAGATGAATGTTGGGAACTGAACCTTCCATTCTACATATTGTCTTACTCGATCATATCTAACACCAAATTGTGCCATAAATTTGTCGGAAAACTTATAATCTATATTAGCAAACCCAGAATTAATGTCCTGGTCACCATTATAAATTACCGGATCCAAAACTCCTGCATCTCCAAAGTTACTTGTAATCCTAAAGAAACCTTTAGCATAGTTATAAGCATTGAAAATAGCATCCAAATTATTAGGATCAGAGACAACTGCAGGCGTAGTCACAGAATTATCCCATTTGAAGTCCATCTGCTTGGAGAAGAATGTTCTCTTCTTGAATCTACCCTGATAACCTATAGCAATTTTTGATTGATCTTTCAGATTATAATTTAATGTAATATTTCCTGTATATTCTTTGTCATCCAAGTTGTCATAATATCTATTATTAAGTCCTGTTTCTCTGGTTACTGTATAGGTTCCATCATCATTTCTTACCAAAGTGTTGGTCATCCTGTCTGGTCTTTGACTATTAAGATAATTGTAACCAGCAATCCAATTAACTGAGAATTTTTCTCCTAATTTATGATCACCTCCTAATTGATTTACCAAAACATTGGTCACTTTATAGTCAGCTCTTCTTACATAGCCGCCATTATTTTCTGCATAATCACGGATATAACCTTCATAAATTCTAGCTTCCTGATTGGTAGAATGGATATAGTTGGTAATCCACTTCAACTGATGATTAGGGTTGATCTTGTAAAACAAGTTCAATAATCCGGTTGTATTGGTCGTGTAAGAATATTTCTGGACTTTGTCAAAAGATTTGAAAATGGTCTGTTGTCCTCCAAACTGCCCTTCTGAACCTTCTCTATAAGTAAAATCATTACTGAATCCTACGAAAGCAAACGTATTCAACTTGCCTTGTTCCCCAATTTTAAAAGATTTACCACCTTGTAGATTCATTCCTGTATTAATTGGCATGGTCATAGATGGGCCGAAGGTATCTTTGAAATTCCAGCTTGTCTGATAATTATATCCTGTAAGTGGATTAGCAGGAACTTTTTGAACTTTGGTACCGAAAAAATTAGGTCCATCTTGTAACAAAAACTTATCTTGTTTAGAATTCTGAAGGTTGTAACCACTTTCCATCCCAAAAGTAATATAACCTTTACCAGAATATTCTTTGGAAACGATATTGATATTGGCACCTCCAAAATCTCCCATTAATCTAGGATTGAAAACTTTTTCCAAAGAGATAAAATCTATAACATCCGTCTTGAGCAATGAAAGATCGATGTTTTTATTTTCTGGATCATCCGACGGCATTACCAAACCGTTCAATGTGGTTGTATTATAACGATCGAGCAATCCCCTTACTGCAATCGTATTTCCACCTTCTTGTTTTACTGTACCAGTAGCTTTTGTAACAGCAGTAGCAACATCACCAACACCCTGCTTGGATAGCTGAACAGCTCCTACTCTTTCGATAATTTCGGCAGATTTTTTCTGAGTAGCGATGATATTAGATTCGCTGCTTTTTTTAGTATTTCCGATGATTTTCACCTCATCGATTTTCTTTTCACCCTTTAGCGTATCTTGGGTAGATTGTGCCAACAAAGTTGTGGTTGACATACAAAGAAACAAAGCACTTATGCTTATCGTTTTTGCTTTCATTTTTTTACTTTCCTTTTTCTTCGTTGCCAAAGAAATGATATGGAAAGCAATCTGAATGTATAGGAAATTTTAAATATTCTTTAACATCCTATTACGAAAAATGACATTATGTTAAATCAAGTTTAACAGGTTAATACTTTTTAAAAGTCTGTTCATTATTTGTTAAATTTGCAATAGATAATTTTATCGGTAAAAATCACAAAAAACAATTAAAACGCTAAAAATCAAACAATTAAAACTTTTAACAGTCATTAATATTTGATTTTCCCCAAAATTTGCACTTAAATGGACTTTACAAAAGCTTTAGAAATATTACAATCCGGCGGAACCATTCTTTATCCTACAGATACAATCTGGGGAATTGGATGTGATGCGACCAATCCGGAAGCCATAAAAAAGATATTCGATATCAAAAAAAGAGAGCAAAACAAATCTCTTATTATATTAGTAGAGTCCGAAAAAAGATTGCAAGATTTGGTTGATGTTCCGGAAATGGCTTGGCAAATCATCGATTTGAGCGAAAAACCTGTAACCATTGTTTATGAAAAGCCAAAGAATCTCCCAAAAGAATTATTGGCAGAAGACGGAAGTGTTGGAATCAGAATCGTAAAGAATGATTACTGTAAAAAACTGATTTCAAAACTCAACAAACCATTAGTTTCAACATCTGCGAATCTTAGCGGACAAAAGTCTCCTATGAAATTCAGTGATATCTCTGAGGAAATAAAAAATTCGGTAGACTATATAGTAGAAGAAAACCACGACAAGGTTTCCGAGTTTTCCGGCTCATCTGTTATCAAAGTCTGGAATAATAATCAGATTAAAATCCTAAGAGAATAAAAAACCAGCGGATGACCTTTTGCAAGACCATCCGCCGGAAAAATAAACTATGAAAAAAAACTACTTTTTGTATTAACCATAATCTCAAAAAGAATACCGCTCCCATTTTCATAGCAAAATGTCTGATTTTCAATATTTAAAACAAACACAAAAGACAAAAAGTCTTGATTTTCAGAAAACAAGATAAAACCTTAAAAACAATTATCTTTGTAATCTATAAAAGAGTCATTATATATAATGACTTTATTTTTAAATTTAGTAATGTTCATAAACCTCAATCAAAATAAAAACCTCAAACTTTTCAAAATCATTTCTGAAGTTGCTGACAGAAACGGACAATCAGTTTATGCTGTTGGTGGATTTGTAAGAGATTTGCTGATGCAAAGAAAAGCACCTACCGATATTGATTTCGTCACAGAATCCAGCGGAATAGAACTCGCAGAAAGCATCGCTCAAGAAATCGACCCAAAAACAAAAGTGGCAGTTTTCAAAACTTATGGAACAGCGATGTTTCGTTACAAAGATTTGGAACTGGAATTTGTTGGCGCCAGAAAAGAAAGCTACAGCGAGGATTCCAGAAAACCATCTGTAGAAATCGGAACGATAGAAGATGACCAAAAACGCAGAGATTTCACTATTAATGCAATGGCAATTTCTCTTAACAAGGATAATTTTGGAGAATTGATTGACCCATTTAGCGGAATGCAGGATTTATCTAATAAAATTCTGAGAACGCCTTTGGAACCTCATCAGACTTATTCCGATGACCCGTTAAGAATGATGAGAGCAATTCGTTTTGCTACAACTTTAGATTTCGATATTGAAGAAAATTCTTTGAAAGCGATTAAAGAAGAAGCTGAACGAATGAAAATCGTTTCGATGGAGCGCATTATGGTTGAATTCAATAAAATTATGCTTTCTGAAAGACCTTCGAAAGGTTTGAAGTTACTAGAAGAAACTTCCCTACTCGATTATATTCTTCCAGAACTCACAGCTTTGAAAGGCATTGAAGATATCGACGGACAAACGCATAAAGACAATTTTTACCACACGTTACAAGTGGTTGATAATATTTGTGAAAGTACAGATAAACTTTGGTTGCGTTGGTCGGCTTTGCTTCACGATATTGGAAAAGCACCAACAAAAAAATATGTCGAGGGAATCGGCTGGACTTTTCACGGTCACGAATTTGTAGGTTCCAAGCAAATTAAAAGCATTTTCAAACGACTGAAACTTCCGCTTGGACAAGAACAGAAATACGTCGAAAAGCTGGTAAGAATGCACGCCAGACCAATTGCTTTGATTACTGACGATGCTTCGGATTCTGCATTGAGACGATTACTTTTCGATTCAGGAGAAGATATGGAAGACCTTTTCACACTTTGCAAATCGGATATCACGACCAAAAATTATTCGAAACAAGCCAAATTCAAAAAAAACTTTGAATATGTGGCGAAGAAAATAAAAGAAGTTGAAGAGAAAGACCAAGTTCGAAATTTTCAACCACCAATTTCCGGAGAAGAAATTATGGAAATGTTCAATTTGAAACCTGGAAGAGAAATCGGAATCTTAAAAGAAAAAGTGAAAGAAGCTATTCTTGAAGGTGAAATTAAAAATGATAAAGCTGAAGCTAGAAATTTTGTGATTGCTGAGGCTTCGAAAATTGGACTTAATTTGATTAATTGATTTATGAAAAAAATATATCTATTGTTAATTTTTTCATTGTGTTTTCAGTCCTTGCTTTCGCAGGAAAAAGTTTTAACTGCTGTTATTGGAAAATCGAGTTCGAGATTGTTGAGATATGAAATTCAGTTAGATGATATTCATTTTCAAATCAGTGAATCTGGAGATTACATTGGTTTCTATCTTGAAAATAGTGAAGGAGGTTTCTCATATTATGATGATTTTAATAATGACGCAACTTATGGAAAACTCAAAATTCAGGGAAATAAGAAAATAGTTTATTGGGACAATTATAATTTTGATGGAGTCAAATACGGAAAGCCAAAATCTATTGCGGACATCGACCTTGATTATTGGAGAGATGAAACTTTTGACAAAATAAAATTTAAGAAACTAAAAAATATTGGTTCTATTAAAATCGAATATTTTGATGACGAATTTGCTGATAAGCATAACTATGGAAAAATCAGAAAAATAGGAAATATCGCTATTGGTTACAGAGATAATTACGTTTTTGATTCTTCAAAATATGAGCAAATAAAACAAATCGGAAATACAACTTTTGAATATTGGGATGATACTTTAGATAAATCTGTGAGTGGAAAACTCAAATCTATCAATGGCAAAAATGCAAATGTCAAAATAACTTTATATTAAATGAATAAAGCATCTCTCATCACTATAATAAAAGAAAAACTCTCCGAAAAAATCCAGAATTTTGAAAAGTTAATTGCGGAAACTCGTGCTTCCAACAACGACACAAAAAGTTCAATGGGAGACAAATACGAAACAGGAAGAGAAATGCTTCAACAGGAAATCAACAATCTACAAGTTCAATTAAATGAAGTTTTGAAGCAACAGGATTTTCTAAAAACAATTCTCGTAAAACCTTCTGACAAAGTAGAAAAAGGAGCGATTGTAAAAACGGAAAAAGGCTTGTTTTTCATATCAGTTTCTTTAGGAGAAATCATTTTTGAAAATCAAAAAATCATTTGCATTTCTCCCGAATCTCCTTTGGCAAAAGCAATGAACGAAAAACAAAAAGGTGAAGTTTTTTCTCTGAATAATATGAGTCAAAAAATTATAGACTTAGAATAACTTCAAAATCTAATTTCTAAATTCTAACCTCTAACTTCTATTAAAGACTCTTCCCACCAATATATTCCATCAGCGAATCTTTATAATTCGGAGCAATGGCAATTTGTTCTTTTCCGATGACGATGTGATTTCTTTCAATTGCTTCGATTTTATCTAATCCAATAATAAAAGAACGATGAATTCTCATAAAATTTTCAGAAGGCAATTCTTCTTCTAATTTTTTTAAACTCATTAAAGTTAGAATTGGTTTCGGATTGTCTTTCAAATAAATTTTCACGTAATCCTTCAAACCTTCGATATACAAGATTTCGGAAAAGTTGATTTTGATTTGTTTGTACTCCGATTTTACGAAGAAAAATTCTTGCTTTTTTTCTGGCTTCGAAATTGAAACTGTTTGTTGAGATTCAAAATAATTCCTGGCCTTTGTAGAAGCATTTAGGAATTCATTATAATCAAAAGGTTTCAACAGATAATCCAAAGCATTCACTTTGTAACCATCAATCGCATATTGGTCAAAAGCCGTTGTGAAAATCACTCTACTGTTTTGAGGAAGCAATTTCGAAAATTCCAAACCTGTCAAATCGGGCATTTGAATATCAAGGAAAAACAAATCGATATCTTTTTGTTCTTCCAAAACCTGCATTGCTTCTATGGCGCTGTTGCATTTGGCTTTCAGTTCCAGAAAAGGCGTTTTCAGAACGTAACTTTCGATTAAGTTTAAAGCCATTGGTTCGTCGTCGGCAATTAGGCAGGTTATTTTTTTCATCTTTGATTATTTTTTGAGTCTTGTCATTCTGAACGAAATAAAATGTAGTGAAGAATCTAATTATTAATGTAGAGATTCCTCGTTCCTCGGAATGACAAAATCCTAATTAATTCGTTTTCAATTTCACTTCCGCGATGTACATTCCATCGTTTAGACAAGAATGGAACTCGTGTTTTTCGGGGTAAAGCAAGTTAAGTCTTTTTTTCAGATTTTCGACGCCAATTCCAGAACCGCTTTTATCTGTATCCGTTTTTGGGAAATTCGAATTGGAAGCTGTGAACTGAATTTCATCTTCAAAAACTTCCATTTTAAAACTAATATCCGAATGTTGCGTTGCAGAAACGCCGTGTTTAAAAGCATTTTCCACAATCGAAATAAACAACAGCGGAGCAACTTCCAAACTTGGAATTTTCGTTGGAAAATTGGTGTAAACTTTCGTTTTGTCATTTAATCTTAATGACATCAGGTCGATGTATTTATTCAGAAAATCGATTTCTTCCGAAAGGCTGATTTTATCAACATCGGTTTTGTATAAAAGATGTCGCATCAATTTACTCAAACTGTGAACACTTTGTTTTGCCTTCTCAGAATCAAAATCAATTAAGGAATAAATATTATTAAGTGCATTAAAGAAAAAGTGCGGTTGCAACTGATATTTCAAGTGTTGAAGTTCAGACTGCAGTTTGATATTATCAGCTTCGATTTTCATTTCTTCCGCTTTCTGCATTTTTTTACTGGCATTAATGGCAATCGAAAACGCAACAGGAATCAGATAAATCAGGAAATCGAAAAAGTAACGCATTCCGTCTGGTGGACGTTTTCCCAACATTTTTGGTCGGTCTGGTTCGAGTAATTCGAAAATCTGACCTTTGACAAAAATTAACAAAATCAATAACAAAAAATTGGATGCGAAAAACCATAATTTTTTATCCTCAAAAAGCCATTTGACAATGATAAAATAATTGAGATAAAATATAATCGCAAGGAAAAATAATTGCAACCAAAAGTGTCTGAAAATCGCACTCCAATCCGTCTCCGAACCAATGGTGAACGCCGCAGGAAGAAAGAACAAAACCAGCCAAATCAAAAGATGAAGGCTGATTTCGAGGTTTTTATTTTTTAGGTTTATCATTATTTTTCAAAATTAAGGATTCTCTTCATTTTAAAATTTAAATTTATTTAATCCTCTGAAAATTCTGGATTTGTGAAAGTTCCGAAGAAGTGAATTTAAGATTTTTTCCAGCATAACCTGTCTTCATTATTTAATTAAATTCCAAATCTAAAAGCCAAACGTAGTCAAAGAAGCTATTAAACTGTTAATCAAATCCTAACAGTCATTATTCATATCTCAATGCGTCAATCGGGTCGCTTTGCGCTGCTTTTCTCGCAGGATACCATCCGAAGAAAACACCTGTAATTGTACAAACTACGAAAGAAATCACAATTGAACTTGCAGTAACGCTAACCGGCCAACCTGCAAATTGTTTGATACAGAATGTCGCAATTAATCCAATCAAAACACCGAGAACTCCACCTGTAATAGAAATCAAAACTGATTCTATCAAAAACTGCATCAAGATGTCATTTCCTTTTGCGCCAATTGCCATTCTTAGACCAATTTCTTTGGTTCTTTCTTTTACGGAAACGTACATAATATTCATAATTCCGATTCCGCCGACCAATAAGGAAATACTTGCGATGGCAACTAGAAGAATCGTCAGCATCTCGCTGGTTGAACTAAACATCGAGATAATCTCCTGTTGTGAAGAAACATTGAAATCATTGTCTTCGTCAGGTTTTATCTTATGCTGAGCTTCCATAATGGATTTAATTTCGTTTACTGCATTTTCAGAATCTTCCTCACTTTGAGAAGAAGCGACAATGGACTGAAGATAAGTCTGAGCTAAAATCCTTTTCTGAACGGCTGTATAAGGTGCAATTATGATGTCGTCCTGGTCTTGTCCAAATGTATTTTCACCTTTTTCTTTCAAGACACCAATTACTTTGAACGGGATATTTTTGAAACGAATCATTTTTCCAATCGGATTTTCATTCGGAAAAAGATTTTCCTGAACAGTTTTTCCGATAACAGCGACTTTTGCATAAGAATCGATGTCGTCTTCTGTGAACATCGAACCTTCATCTACGCCCCAATCACGAATTTTAAGATACTCAGGAGAAGCACCATAAATAGAAGTCGGCCAGTTGTTGGAACCGGCGATGCTTTGCCCACTCCCGTTCACTAAAGGCGAAATTTCTTTAATCAATTTTGCCTGAAATTTTAAAGCCTGATAGTCCGCCAAGGTCAAAGTCTGCATCGCAGAAGGGTCGGAACGGACTCCACCCATCATTCCTGCTCCTGGACGAATCGTGATAAGATTCGCTCCCATACTGGAAATATTTTTCTTGATGCTTTCTTTGGAGCCTTCTCCAATTGCCAACATTGCAATTACAGAAGCCACACCAATGATGATTCCGAGCATTGTCAACATTGCTCTGGTTTTATTAAGGAGAATGGCTTTCCAAGCTATTTTTAATAAATTGATAAAATTCATTTTGATTATTTTTTGTTACCGAAGATTCGGGATTTTCTTTCCATAGGTTTTATCTACGGCTACTGATATTGAATCCTTTCGGGTTCGTTGAATTTGTTTTTTCAATCCACGGGTTTCACCCGAGGCTACTCATATTGAAGCCTTCGGCTTCTCTAAATTTGAATCTTGAAAAAACTTTTTGCAAACCTGACTTCTTCATTGCCCTTTTCATTGTCTGGTTCATTTTTCAGCTTCATCGCTTCTACATTTTCGTCTGCATCTTTTGGTTTGCAAAAAGCTCACAACATTAATTCCTCTTCATTTTTTCCATAGGTTAAAACCTACGGCTATTGATATTGAACCCTTTGGGTTCGTTGAATTTGTTTTTTTAATCCACGGGTTTTACCCGAGGCTATTCATATTGAAGTCTACGACTTCTCTGAATTTGAATCTTTAATAAAACTTTTGTAAACCAACCTCTTCATTATCCTTTTCATTTTACTTCTTCATTGCATCCACATTTTAGGTTTACAAAAGTTTACTTCATTAATCCATCTTCATTGACATTTCTAAATATATAATTGAACAAGTTTCAATTTATTCTGCTTTTGGAAGCTTTACTAACTCATCTTTGGCAATCAGTCGGTTTTCTACGGTTTTGTCTTCTTTGATTAATCCGTCCCGCAAAATCACGGTTCGTTTGCTGAATCTCGCAATGTCGTCCTCGTGTGTTACGAATCCAATCGTGATTCCTTGGTCGTTGAGTTCCTGAAAAAGATTCATCACTTCGTAGGAAGTTCTGGTATCGAGATTTCCGGTCGCTTCATCTGCTAAAAGGATTATCGGATGGTTTACCAATGCTCTGGCAATCGCAACTCTCTGCTGTTGTCCGCCTGAAAGCTGGCTCGGAACGTGTCCCATTCTGCTTTCCAAACCGACCTGTTTCAAGGCTTTCACAGCGCGCTCCCTTCTCTCTTCCGCCGACACTTTGGAATTGTAGAGCAAAGGC
Source organism: uncultured Weeksellaceae bacterium (assembly GCA_963530025.1). GTDB lineage: Bacteria > Bacteroidota > Bacteroidia > Flavobacteriales > Weeksellaceae > Epilithonimonas. Next base: position 117,753 of record CAUSBY010000005.1, on the reverse strand, counting down.
AACTCTACGTTTTCCAGCGCGCTGGTTCTAGCCAATAAATTGTAGGACTGGAATATGAATCCGATTTTGGTATTCCTGATTTCTGCCAGTTGGTTTTTATTTAAATCTTTTACCAAAACGCCGTCCAGTTCATAAGTTCCAGAAGTCGGCTGGTCGAGACATCCCAAAACATTTAGGAAAGTCGATTTTCCCGAACCACTGGTTCCCATAATCGTCACAAACTCGCCTTCATTGATGGTCAAATCAATACCTTTCAATGCGTGAACGATTTCGTCGCCCATTTTGAATTCGCGTTTCAGATTTTCTATTTTGATGATGGGTTTCATTGTAGTTGTTGGTTTACAGTTGATGGTTGTTGGATTAATTTAAGTTTGAGATTTGAGGTTTGAAGTTCTACCAACTATCAACCGACAACTCTCAACTCAATTAATTAGGTGGCGGACCTTGGTTAGAACTTGACTTTTTGTTGTTATTACTTGGTCTCTTCGGCATAAATGGACTGCTTCCGTCTCCGCTCGATTTTTCAACAGGTTCTGTCTGCTCTTCTAAAGAGGTTACGATTTGTTCGCTTCCTGTAAGTCCGCTTACAACCTGAACATTGATTCCGTCATTAATTCCAACTGTAATCTGTTTTTGGGAAAGACTCCCGTTGTTATCCTTAATCCAGATATTTTTTTCTTTGTTTTTTCCTGTTTTGGTCTCAGGGATTTTTGCTGTTATTGCATTTTGCTCATAATATTTTTTCAAAACATCTGTATCTGGGCTGAAAGCAATTGCAGCTGCCGGAACTGTTTCTATATCTTTAAGCTCTTGAGTATAAATTGTGATGGTCGCCGTCAATCCCGGTTTCAATTTTTGTTCAGGATTATCCGCATCAATAATCACTGTATAAGTTACCACATTCGATGTAGTGGTTGCGGACAAACGAACCTGACGAACTTTCCCACTGAACTCTTCCTGCGGATATGCATCCACCGTAAAACTCACACGCTGACCAACTTCTACTCCACCTATATCTGCTTCATCCACATCTGCTTCTACCTGCATTTTCGTAATATCTTTTGCAATCGTGAACAAAGTTGGAGTTGTCATACTTGCTGCAACAGTTTGTCCCGCTTCCACTTCTCTGCTTAGGATAATCCCGTCAATAGGAGCATAAATATTAGCATAACTCAAATTGGTTCTCGCCTGCGCCAAAGCTGTTTTTCTCTGACTTACGGTTTCCTGAGAATTTTTAACCTGATAAGCTGCCTGTTCATAATCCGCTTTGCTTATAACGCCTGACTTGTACATATTGCTCTGACGGTTGTAATTCTGCTGATAATAATTAAGTTCATTAAGAGCTGCATTATATTGAGCCAAAGCATTATTTACCGATTCCTGAAGATTGGTCTTATCCAATTCTGCCAAAAGCTGGCCTTTTTTCACAGGAGAATTGTAATCTACATATATATTATTGATAATCCCGGAAACCTGTGTTCCCACATCTACCTGGTCAACCGGTTCTACTGTTCCGGTTGCTGTAACCGAAGTGGTAACATTCTGCTTAGACTGTTTCACCGTCTGAACTGCAATATTGGCTTTTTTCTCTGTCGTAAAATATTTGTAAACGAAGAAAATAACAATCGCTGAAACAAGAACGATAATGGAATTTTTGAAGTATTTTTTATATTTTGGATTCATAATCTTGAATTTTTCCTGTTACTCTTTATTAATTAGCAGTTAGTGTTTTCCCTTGATAAAAATTCAGTAATTGGGTGTACAGAACTGCCATATATTTTGACTGAAGATAAGTTTGCTCATTAGTCAAATAAGTGTTTCTGCTTACTGCTAATTCTGTTGTCGTCAAACCTCCGAATTCATATTTCTTACTTGCCAAATCATAAGCGAGTTTTGCATTGTCTCTCGCCACTTTCGAAGATTTTTGCTGAGCCTGATTCGCAATTGCATTCTGCCAAGCTGTTTCTATTGATGAATACAAAGTTTTGCTGGCACTTATTTTATCGAGTTTATTCTGCTCGATATCGATTTGAGCCAATTTCACATTCGTATCATTCTGCTTTTTCGAAAAAATAGGAACGTTCAGAGATAGACCGACCGACTTGTTGAAGTTGTTCTTAAATTGATTAAAATAGCTATAGTCTTGGCTGTTGGTGTATCCAGTATTCAAACCTGCCGTTGCAGAAAGTGTCGGTTTGTAACCCGCTTTTGTAATTTCAAGAGCTTTTGCAAGAATCTCGTTTTGAGAATCATAAATCTTCAAATCCGGAAGATTTTCTATTGCTTGAGCAAAAACCTGTTGTTTATCTGGAATTGATTCCATTAAATCTGTCAATTTTATCTTTTCGATTTGAAAATCAACGCTTGGGTCGAGTTCCAATAATTGTTTCAGTTTCAAAACCTGTTGATTGTAAAGATTCTCGTTACTCACAACTGTATATTGATTTTGTGCATCCTGAGTTTCAACATCTGCCAAATCCAATTTTGAAATTGCCCCGTTTTTATACTTGGTCTGAGTCAGTTTCAATTCCTGAGCGGAAGAATTTGCTGTGTATTTTGCGCTTTCGATTCCTTCATAATAATATAAAGCTTGCAAATAAGCATTCAGAACATTCAAAACGATATTATTCTCAGCCTGTTTTTGATATAATGAAGACTGGTCGAGAATCATTTTGTTCTGTTCGATTTGAAGATTCAATTTATTACCTTGATAAATCGTCATATTTCCACTTAAACCGAAACTATTTGACAAAATATTCTGATTCACAAATGAACTCGTAATCGGGTCGATACTGGAACCATTAGTCAAACCAAGCGATGAAGAACCGTAGATTGTCGGAAGTTTGTTGTTTTTCTGCTGTTGATAATTTAGGGAAGCAGTTGTCTTGTCCAAAACCGTTTTTTTTACGGTAATGTTGTTTTCTACAGCGTAATCAAGACAATCCTCAAGCGTCCATACTTTTTGAGCCGGAGCAAGGATTCCGATGAAAAGCGTTATGATGAGATATTTTTGCATTGTTCGTCTGTTTTACGGGAACAAAGTTGTCTCATATAGAAAATAATATCAAATCTAATAGACAAACCGAGGGATTTTATAGAAGAAAGTCAGAATTGTTTCGATAAGAAATTTCGTCATTGATTCTATCTGAAACATTTAAGAAATAATTAACGGTCAGAGCCAGTTGCTTTGCATCATTTTTGCTTTAAACAAGGCATAATTAAACAAATTAAAATTTCATTTATTATGAAAATTCTAGACAATAAAGTAGCTTTGGTTACAGGCGCAGGTTCAGGAATTGGACTTGCTATCGCAAAATTATATGCTAAAGAAGGCGCAAAAGTTGTGGTTTCCGACATCAATGAAGAACACGGAAAATCAGCCGTTGAAGAAATCACATCAGCAGGCGGAGAAGCGACATTTGTAAAAGCAGACACTTCAAATCCTGAACAAGTTGAAGCTCTTGTCAATGCGACTGTCGAAGCTTACGGAAGATTGGATATTGCCTGCAACAATGCGGGAATCGGTGGTGAACAAAAATTAACGGGAGATTACAGCATCGACAGCTGGAAAAAAGTTCTTGACGTGAATCTTGACGGTGTTTTCTACGGCTGTAAATATGAATTGACGCAAATGGAGAAAAACGGAGGTGGAGTTATCGTTAACATTGCGTCCATCCACGGAACAGTGGCTGCGCCACTTTCTTCGGCTTATACGACTTCAAAACACGCAGTTGTCGGTCTAACCAAAAATATCGGAGCGGAATATGGACAAAAAAATATCCGTTGTAACGCGGTTGGACCAGCTTACATCGAAACGCCTCTTTTGGAAAGTGCAAGTGGCGATATGAAAGAAGCTTTGATTTCCAAACATCCAATGGGAAGATTAGGAAGACCGGAAGAAGTTGCGGAATTAGTTCTTTTCTTAAGTTCTGATAAATCGTCTTTTATAACAGGTGGTTATTATCTTGTGGACGGTGGTTATACGGCGATTTAAGATTTAGAAAAATAAAATTATTTGAAGCATTCATTAAAAGTGAATGCTTTTTTTATGATATTTACAAAACAATCTTAACCTATGAAAAATCAAATCATAACATTTGCTCTATTTTCTACTTCTATTTTCCAAGTAGCTTTTGCCCAGATTTCTCCAAAAAAAATTGATTCTTTGATGGAAAAATCAATGAAAGAATTCAATGTTGTCGGTGCTTCTATTGCTGTTATCGAAAATGGAAAAATTGTTCTTGAAAAAGGTTATGGGCTGAAATCTCTTACTACAAAAGAACCTGTAAATCAATTTACCAATTTTCAGATTGCTTCTAATAGTAAGGCTTTTACGACTGCCGCACTTTCTATTTTGGTAGATGAAGGAAAAATAAAATGGGACGACAAGGTCACAAAATACATTCCTGAATTCAAAATGTATGATAATTACGTGACTGAAAATTTTATTATTGAAGACCTTTTGTGCCACAGAAGTGGACTCGGAATGGGAGCCGGCGATTTGATGGAATTTCCTTCGGGAAGCGATTTTGGAATTAAAGATGTTCTTACCAACTTACAGCATTTCAAACCAGTCTCGCCGTTTAGAACTAAATGGGATTATGACAATCAGCTATATTTTGTTGCAGGAGAATTGATTAAAAGAGTTAGCGGAATGTCTTGGGAAGATTTTATACAAACGAGAATTTTTCAACCTTTACAAATGACGAATTCTTATCCTGCCAATTCTTATATCAAAGACTTTTCGAATATTGCAACGCCACATATTGTTAATTTAAAAGAGAAAACAACTGTTCCTCTTTATGATTTTGGCAATAAGATGAATGGTGCCGCAGGAAGTATATTTTCTAATGTAAATGATATGGCAAAATGGGTTCAGCTTCAATTGAATGGTGGAAAATATGGCGAAAAATCTGATAAAACACTATTTACAAAAGACCGCCAAAACGAGATGTGGAAAATCCATACCGTGATGGATTCTCATTTCGAAGAACGTTACAAAACACATTTTTCAGGCTATGGATTAGGTTTCGATTTATCCGATATGAATGGAAATTTTGTAGTAGAACATACGGGAGGATTGGATGGAATGTTGTCGATTGTAAGAATGATTCCGGATAAAAAATTCGGGATTATTATTCTTACCAACACGCAAGATGGCGGAATCTACTTAGATTATGCCGTTGCAAATATACTAACCGATTATAAACTGAATGTTCCTAAAGAAGACTGGATTTCAAAATATTCTGCTAGATTCAAAAACCGTTTAAAAGAAAGCGATGCAATTACTGATAAAGTTTGGAAAACAGTAGCTGACAACAAAAATGTGAAAATTAAAAATGAAGATTATATCGGAATCTATGAAGATAAATGGTTTGGTAAATGTGAAGTTCTTATGAAAGATAATCAATTATGGTTCAAGTCTTATCGTTCGCCGAAACTGAATGGGCCGATGAAATTCTATAAAGCTAATACCTTCGCAATCCAATGGGAGTACAGAGGTTTTGATGCCGATGCTTTCGCCATTTTCACATTGGACGAAGAAGGAAAAGCAGAAAGTATAAAAATGAAAGGTATCTCTCCGAATATTGATTTTAGTTTTGATTTTCAGGATTTGGATTTACAGAGATTATCCAAGTAAAATCAGAATTAAAATAATAGATGTTAGTAACTTAATTAACATATTTCAATAGAAAACTGACTCATTTTTAATAAATTTGGCTCTTCAATTAAGAATTCAAAATGCAAAACTACCTTGATTTACTTCAGCATATTTTAGATAACGGAACCGACAAAACTGATAGAACAGGAACTGGGACACGCAGTGTTTTTGGTTACCAGTTGCGTTATGATTTGTCGAAGGGATTTCCTTTAGTAACGACAAAAAAAGTTCATTTGAAATCCATTATTTATGAATTGCTTTGGTTCATCAAAGGCGAAACAAATATTAAATATCTAAAAGATAATGGCGTTTCTATTTGGGACGAATGGGCAGATGAAAACGGAGATTTAGGTCCTGTTTACGGTGCACAATGGAGAAGTTGGAGCGGTGCCGACGGAAAAATAGTTGACCAGTTTTCTGAAGTCATCGAACAAATCAAAAAAAATCCAGATTCCAGAAGATTAATTGTTTCCGCTTGGAACGCCGCAGAAATTCCGAATATGGCTTTAGCGCCTTGTCACGCCTTATTTCAGTTTTATGTAGCGGATGGGAAATTGTCACTTCAATTGTACCAAAGAAGTGCGGATGTTTTCTTGGGTGTTCCTTTCAACATTGCAAGTTATGCGCTTTTATTGATGATGGTTGCTCAGGTTACAGGACTGGAAGTTGGCGATTATGTTCACACTTTCGGTGATGTTCATATTTATAATAATCATTTTGAGCAGGTTCAGAAACAGCTTTCAAGAGAAACAAGAGCTTTACCAACAATGAAACTCAATCCTGAAATCAAAGATATTTTTGATTTTGATTTTGAAGATTTTACTTTGGAAAATTATGACCCACATCCGGGGATTAAAGCGCCGGTGGCGATATAAAATTAAGTGGGAATTTCCCACTTTTTTTGTAACAATTCTTTAAAATCAAATACTTATAAAACTTTAAAATAATCAACGATATAAATTCGTAAGAATGAAAAAGATATTCATTGCTGCACTTTTCTTGGGTGCAATTTTTAATTCAAATGTTGCTTTTGCACAAACAGAAACCTCAGGAAGAAACGTTCCTTACAGAGCAACACATACCAAAACTACAGAACTTAAACACACCAAACTAAAGGTCAATTTCGATTATCAGAAAGAACAAATGAACGGAGAAGAATGGCTTACCGCAAGTCCGCTTTTCTATGCAACCAATGAGTTGGTTCTTGATGCAAAAGGAATGTTGATTCACGAAGTGGCTCTGGACAAAAATGGTTCGAAATCGCCTTTGAAATTTGATTATAAAAATGATGAGCTGAAAATCACACTTGATAAAACCTATCAAAAGAATCAGGATTATACAGTTTACATCAAATACACAGCTCGCCCAAACGAAGTAAAACAAGCTGGAAGTGCTGCAATTAACGATGCAAAAGGTCTTTATTTCATCAATGCTCAAGGCAAAGATCCAGATAAACCAACTCAAATCTGGACTCAAGGCGAAACCGAATCTTCTTCGGCTTGGTTTCCAACAATTGATAAATCAAACCAGAAAACAACTCAGGAAATCTATATGACTGTTCCTGATAAATATGTTACTCTTTCCAACGGAATTCTAAAAGATTCTCAAAAAGAATCCGGAAACCTTAGAACAGACCATTGGGTAATGGATAAGAGGCATTCGACTTATCTTTTCTTTATGGGAGTTGGAGAATATGCTGTTGTGAAAGACAAATGGAGAAATATTCCTGTAGATTATTATATCGAGAAGGAATACGAGCCGTATGCAAAACAGATTTACGGAAACACTCCTGAAATGATTGAGTTTTTCTCTAAAAAGTTAGGTTATGATTATCCTTGGGCAAAATATGCACAAATCTCAGGAAGAGATTATGTTTCTGGAGCAATGGAAAATACAACGGCAACGCTTCACGGAAGTGATATCCTGCAAAAACCTGGGCAATTAATCGATGAGAATAAATGGGAAGACACCATCGCTCACGAGTTGTTTCACCATTGGTTTGGAGATTTGGTAACGGCGGAAAGCTGGAGCAACTTGACGGTTAATGAATCTTTCGCCAACTATTCAGAATATCTTTGGAATGAGTACAAGTATGGTAAAGACCAAGCAGACTATCATCAGATGGAAGATGTAGGTAATTACCTTCATAATCCGGCAGATTTCAAAAAAGATTTGGTAAGGTTTGATTATGCTTCTCGTGAAGATGTTTTTGATTTGGTGACTTATCAAAAAGGTGGTGGAATTCTTCATATGTTGAGAAACTATCTTGGTGATGATGCTTTCTTTGCTGGAATGAACGATTATCTTAAGACTTACGAATATCAAAACGCAGAAGCTCATCAGTTAAGATTATCATTCGAGAAAGTGTCTGGAAAGGATTTGAACTGGTTCTTTAATCAATGGTATTTCGGAAGCGGACATCCAAAATTGAATTATACTTCAACTTATGAGCCTGTTAAAAAACAAGTTACTGTTGTAATTAATCAATCTCAGGAACAACCTTTCGAGTTTCCTTTGGCGATTGATGTTTATGATAACGGGAAACCAAAGCGTTTCAATGTTTGGGTAGATGCAAAAGCGAAAAATACCTTCACTTTTGATTCTTCTAAAACGCCTGATTTGATCAACATCAATGCAGACGGAATCTTAGTTGCAGATGTAACAGAGACTAAAACGCCTGAGCAAAGTTTGCTACAGTTTACAGGTTCTAAAGAATATAAAAGCAAATCAATCGCTCTTAGTAATATCAAAGAAGAGGCTGGGAAAAACCCTACAGGCATCAAATTATTGGCCGCTGCACTGAAAGATCCTTTCTTCAGAATCAGAGAACAGGCTCTCGAATTGATTGATTTGAGTAATCCGGATCAAGCAAAAGCATTAACTGCCGACGTAGAGAAATTAGCATCCAACGACCCAAAAACTTTGGTTCAGGCAGCGGCAATATCAGCTTTATCTAAAACTAAAAATGCAAAATACAGTTCTATCTATGAGAAAGGACTAAATGCTGTCTCGAATGCCGTGAAAGGTTCATCGTTAGCAGGAATTGCAGAACTTGACGCATCCAAAGCTGCTGCTGCAATCGAAAAGATTGATTTGGATGGCGCTTCTGATGATTTGATTTCAAAATTACTTCCACTTATTGTAAAAAATAAGATTACAAAGCAGATGCCTGCAATAGGGCAAACTGTAGCCTTCTACCCTTTCATCAAGTTTCAAGACCCGACTCTTGGAAAATCTGCCGAGGAAGGTTACAACTGGATCATGTCATCGGACAACCTGAAAGCTACTGAAAAAGTAACTAAAGTTCTAGTTCAGGCAAAATCCCAGATGCCAGACAATCCTCAGATCAAAATGATGATTGGTCAAATGCTAAAAGATGGATTGAACAAGAAAATGGAAGTTCTGAAAAACAATCCAAACAGCCCAACCATCCATCAGCAGATTGATGCAATCAATAAAACGATTGAAGCTTTTAAATAATCGAGGATTGATCTTATAAATAATTTTAGGCAGAGACTCTCGAAGCCTTATCATAAAAACAAAACCATCTCGTTTGAGATGGTTTTTACTTTTTAATAAAACCCGCAGACATGATGCAGTCAAAAAAAACACAAATGAGATGATTTCAACTAACCAACCTACAACTGCACGATCCTGCGGGCTATTTTAAGCTTTCTTCTGGAAACTAGCCAACTTCAGCGCATCTTTTATCATCTTTCCTGGGCGGAACACCGCCTTCACACTTTTGATGCTGGCTGTTGTAACATCTTTTTCTTTTTCTTCACCAGTGCTGGAGCCGCCAGCTTGTAGCGTAAAATATTCTCCTACATAAACAATCTTGCCATCTGCAACATCCTCGGCAATTTTGGAAAATGTACTTTCCAGAACTGCAAGGATATCTGCTTTAGAAACTGTGGACATTGCGCTCGCATGCTTTGCAAGATCATTAAGTGTTGTCTTTCCATCTCCTACGATATTGGCGTAATACTTTGCAGGAGCATCTCTTTTCTGAGGGTTAGCCCTTTGAACCACACTGAATTTAATTGACATCTTTTTGTATTTTTAGTTAAAAATTTAATTTAATGAATAAGATAAAAGTATAAAATTAAATAACACAAAAAATAAAATTTAGTTGATTATTTCAATTTGTAGATAAAAATCTACAAGCTATATAAATAAAAGACACATATGATCTATTAAAAAGGCACGTGTCTTTTGATCAAAACTCTCGTGTCTTTTTGTGAAAACACACGTGTGTTTTTAAGCACCTCTACAGATGCCCTGTTCATCGGTCTTGCAGCAGGGCATTTTTTGAGCTAAATTTTTATTAATTCTTGTCATTAATCAATAAAAAAATCCCTTAAGCTTAGTGACTTAAGGGATTATATATATTTACAACTCATCCAAAGGATTCCAGAATAGTTTTTTGAAATCTTTAATCTTGCCACTTTCCTGTACAACAACATTTTCCTTTTCTAATCTTTCCCGAAAAGACGGAACAGATAATTTTCCCGAACTACTGATGACACGATGAGCCGGAACATCCTTTGGACAACCACCCATTGCATTGCCAACGTGACGAGAATGATTGGGATAACCAACCGCCTTAGCAATAGCACCATATGTAGAAACTCTTCCTTTTGGGATTAGTTTTGTTACCTCGTAAACCTGTTGTTTGAATAGTTCGTTCATTTTTTTATTTAAATTAAAATAATTATCTCGCTGATTGAGCAAATTTAGCTGATTTTAAATTTGCCTAATCTGCAAAATCCACGAGACTTATAAATTCAATTAAAATTCTAAAAGTTTTAGTTTCAACTGCACTCCAAAGTTATCTTTGAAATTACTTGTCGCGTAGTAACCAACTCTATAAAACAATCCCAAATTGAATCTTGAACTCAGAAAATTATTATATTCAAATCCTATTTCCTGATACAAGTGATTGAGTGGAGAGAAGTTTTCTATCTGATGGTATTCCGGATGTTTCATATCTCCAATCACACCTCGGTAGATAAAATCGAAGCTGGAAGTACTCTTACCAAAACTCTTGAAATACCAAGGAATACGATGCGTAATGTAATAACCAGCAAACTTATCATTGAAGTATTTCCCTGCAGTCATCGTCGCAAACCCTAAATAGCTGGTTAAAGAAAAGTTAGACAAAATCCCTGTACTGCTATTGCCATCCAAACCTCCCATCTCAAACATATGCCAGATTGGTGCTTTGCCTAAATAATATCCACCGAACGCTCTGGTCTGTGTCATCCCCAAAGATGTTCTGAACTGATGTGTGTACAAAACATCAAAACGACTGTAATTGAATTCTCCGCCTAGACCTTTATAACCTTGTTCATAATTAAAGAACACTTCTGGGAAGTTCTGTTCGAAAGTATATTTGCCAGCAGGTGTCATTATATTTCTATTGTTTGGCGAAAACTTAATTGTCGCTAATGAGCTGAAGTTTTCAAACTTTCTGGACATTCCCATAAACTCATAAGGATAGCCTGCTTCTTCATTTTGTTTTTTTGCAGAGACATTCAAGGTTAAAGAATTAGTCAAATCGACTTCATAACCGAATTTGAATCCATCAAACTTATAATACTTATCATTCTGGATAGACATCCCGTTATTATTAATCTGCATCTTCGCATTCCAAAGATTCTGACTGAATCTCCCCGAAGCCATCACATCCTTAAAGTATTCGAAACGGAAAAATGAGTTTCTGTTCAAAGTTGTTCTCACATCCACACCTGCTCCGTATTTGAAACCTCTGTCTTTGAAACCATAAGCCAAATAAACATCTGGCGAAATATATTTGTTAAATTTCTCATTCAGTTTAAAAGTTGCGCCTGGTCGGAAACCTTCGTACTTGTTATATCTCGTTTGCAACGGACTGATGTCAACCATTCCGACTGTAAATTTAGCTCTTAATAATGATGTTAGAACACGAACTTTTCTGTCCAATGTGTATTTTTTCCCAAGGCTGTCAATCTTTACATAAGTCAGTTTTTCTCTTGCTGTTAGGCTGTCTGTTCTATATTTGCTGAGAAGTGAACCATCCGCATTTTCAACGCTCATTGTATATCCGCTGAACTGAGACGCTTTGAAGTCAACAGGCGTTTTGAAATCAAAATAGTCGGATTTCATATAAGCGTAATTGTTGAATTTCTTAACCTTTTCGAGTCTTGCTTTTTTCTCTTCGGCAGTTTCATTAGGCTTTTTTTCAACCGTTTCAAACTCAGAAACGCCCATCTTGATTTTCAGATTTTCTGTCTTTAGAAACCATTTGTTCTCAATCGGAATCCAGACCGAAGTGATACTTCCATCTGTTCTCACTTTGCTGTTGCTTTCGATTTTTTTGATGGCGTAAGTTTCTTTGTCGATGTACAGATAACCGTTATATTTTCTTCTATTGACAGGAACTTTGTAATCGACTTGTCGGAAACGGATGACGAAATTATCTCTACCATCAATCTCTATAGAATCTGTTAGGAAATATCGGTAAAGACTTCTGTTTTCTGGAAGAATTTCTCTTGGGATTTTGTCACGATTTGACCTTAAAGCTAACATTTCGTAAACAGGATTTTTCAAACCGGAGATTCTGTTATCCAAGATATTGGATTTCTCGCCATACTTTTTGGAATAGAGAAATTCCATTGCACGTTCCCAAAGAAATAGTTTGCTGTCTTTGGCAACTTCCATCATTTGTTCGCCTTCGATAGAATCTTTTCTATCTTTTTCCTTTTTTGGAAGCAGTCGATTGGTAGCTCTGGACAACGAATCTTTTCTGGCTTCTACAAATCTGGAATAATCCTGAATGCTGTCCTCATCCACATCAAAAGACATTTTCTCATAAGATTTATAGGAATAAGAATCCAACGCATTCGGGGAATTTTCTTTGAATTTTTTAAAAGTTTTATCAATGATTGCCAAAGCTCGCGGGTCGGTTTCATTAGTTAGAACAACACCTTCAATTTGAGTACTTTTGATATTATCTCTATCGAGAGCAATTTCCATTACTTTGTCTACAACTACTTCGTCACCGATATAATTATCGATTTCCACATCTACTTTCGAACATTTTGTAGTAAAAGTCACGATTCCTTTGTCATTCGTTTTTCCAAGAGTTTTGCCGTTACAAGAAACCGTTGCTCCTTTGATTGGCTTTTGATTATCCGACCTGTAAACGGTTAGCGTGCTTTGAGCAAAAAACAGAGAAGTGCATAAAAGAAAAATGAATGGAAAGATTTTATTCATAGTTTGGTTTTATTAAGTAGTAAGCTAGTTTTCCGAAATGTTACTTATTCCTTATTCTAATTTAGAAATAATTTACACAAATAACCTTATATAATATCGAGCCAAAGTAAATTTCAACCAATAAAAAAGCATCTCAACCATAATCGAGATGCTTTTTTAATTAAATGTGTTGATATGAAGTTACTTCAATTCGAAGTAATTTAAGTTCGCATTTCCAGCTTCGAAGTACAATCTTAATTTATTTTCGCCTTTAGTGAGATTGACATTATTTACTGAAACCGTTTTCCAAATATTTTTTCCAGTTGGCGGTAATTTTATCGTTGCTAAATCATCGCCATTTTCTGTTTTGATAATCAATTCCGAAGCTTGTGCAGAATCATTATTATATCTGAAAGTTGCAGTGTATTTTTTAGCCAGATTGCTTTTCACAGTGTACTGTAGCCACTCTCCTTTTTCGGTTTTTCCAACATAGAATCCGTTATTGATTTTATCTTTACAAGCGTAAATATCAACACCATCATTTCTCATTTTATTTCCAGAGTTCCATTCCGTTTTACTTCCAGTAGTTACCCAAAGGTCTTGAAAATCATTATCAGAATAAGCACTTCCAAATCTTCCCAAATCATATTCCGTTGCGAAAATTCTTCCCGGAGCAATGTGGTTTTTATAAGGTTTCGTACTTTCATCTGTTACTTGACGGAACATTGCATCAATGACATCTTTCTTGACTTTTACATTCTCCATTTTGTAATTGTCAGCTATTTTCATCAAGGCTTTTTTAGCGAAGTCTTTTGTTGGTTTTTGACCTCCGTTTTTCCAATAATTTAGAAGTTTTTGATATTCAGGAGTAATTTTCACATTGGTTACACCGGCAATATTGTCAATCTTTTTCATTGGCCAATAAGCATAACCAATGTTATTTTTCAATAATAATTGATTGAGTTCCGTAAACCAAACGTTAGAATTTTCCCCCGTTTCGCCTAACCAAACAGGAACATTCAGTTTTTGCCTTGTATCTACAATATTCTGAATTGCATCTTGAGAATTGGTTGTCCAATATTTGTGAAAACTTAGAACGATATTATCATCCCAAAGTTTTGGCAAACCATTGTAATTATTTCCCCAGCCGTTTCCTTCAAGAATGATAATATGGTTTTTGTCCACTTCTCGAATCGCATCAGAAATCTCTTTCTGAAGTTTCCAAAGTGGTGCATTAGACATCTCATCTGTTCCGTTCGGATTTTTTCCAGTGAAACCATAATTGGGTTCATTAATCATATCATAACCAGCAACCCATTCTTTGTCTTTATAACGTTCTGCCAGCTTTTTCCAAAGTGCAATTGTCTTTTTCTGATTCTCTTCACTGTCCCAAAGATTCGGTTTTGTTTTATCATTATCAGAAATATTTGCGTCATTTCCTTGCCCTCCGGGCACTGCGTGCAAATCCAAAATCAAATATAACTTGTTGTCTTCACACCACTTCAAAAGGTCATCTGTCATTTTAAAACCTTCTTCCAGCCAAGTATTTTGTCCTTTCACAGGTTCTTTTTCGATTGGCAAAGTATAAAGATTGTAATGCATCGGAAGTCTTATGGAATTGAATCCCCATTTTGCTAAAGAATCGATATCTTTTTTAGTAATTCCATTTTTGAGATAAGCTTTGTAAAATTCATTTTTGCCATCTTCGCCCGCAACTTCTGCAATCTTTTCTTTGATTTTAAATTGAGGTCCTGCAAAACCATCGGTCTTCAACATATAACCTTCCTGAAGCATCCAACCGCCCAATCCAAGACCTTTCAGATAAATATTCTCTCCTTTGGAATTCACAATTTTTTGCCCTTGAGTTTTCAAAAACCCTTGAGCAGTCCCAAATTGAGACAATAATAAAGCACAAAAAACAACTGTTCGCATTATATTTTCATTTTTAACTAAGATAATACTATTTTATTAACGAACAAGAAATTAATTTGAAGGTATTTTCTAAAGCAAAAACCCGAACTATTTTTCAATAATTCGGGTTTGAAATCAGTGAGATTTTATTTTAAATTTTATGTTTTAATTTTATGTTTTAATTTTTCAAAAATTATAGAAAATCTTTAGCAAATCATCTATTCATCCAATAGCATTTTTAGCTTCTTTCGCATTTACAGTTTTTCCTAAAGCTCCAAACTCGTGCAAATCTCCAAACACTTCAATTCTTATGGATTGATTGATTCCCCCCACTTTAAAAGCTTCAAAACCATTATCAGCAATCAATTGTTCAATTTCAGTATCAACGTCAGAATTGTCTGTTGCATAAAATAAAACTGCTTTTTCAGGACTTTGATAAGATGCTTCAACCAAAGAACCTGCACCTAAAGTTCCTAAAGCTTTCACCAATTTTGCATTTTTCGGTAAGTTTTTAGAATTGATTTCGCCGGCAGATTCGTTTTCATCAATTATTTTCTTGAATCCGCCTTTCTCATCGGGCGCAATTGGATTAGACGGGTCAACGATAATTTTTCCTTCCAAATCAGATTCATAATTTTTTATAAATCCTGAAATGGCTTCAAAAGGAATCGCCAAAATCACAATATCAGCACTTTTTACAGCATTTGGAATATCACTTGGTTCTACAGATTTTCCCCAACTTGTAGAAAGTTCTTTTGCTTTTTCGACATTTCTATCCGCAACGATAAAACTTTTCCCGGATTTCGCAAGATTACCTGCAACAGCTTGTCCAATGTTACCTAAACCGATAACGGCTACTTTTGAATTTGTCATAATATTTCTTTTTTTAATGATTAAATTAATACTGCAAATTTCCCTTGGAAAAGGACTTTTTTCCAATGAACTGCATCAAGAAATACTATTGACCTAGTTTAAGATTTTTGTTTGACAAGACGACTTTTCAATCTGCTGAGAAACTCCGGAGTAACCCCTAAAAATGAAGCAATCTGCGTCTGAGACAATCGATTGGACAAATGAGGATAAACCTCAATAAAAGAAATATAACGTTCTTCCGCTGTGGAACTGATGTTTTGCAACAATCGATTTTGTAAGGAGACAAAACTATTTTCTATCAAAACCCGAAAGATTTTATCAAACTTTGGATAGTTGATGTACAACGAAATCAAATCGTCATAACTGATTTGGAGAACCATCGTATCTTCAAGCGCATCGATAACCAATTCCGAAGGTTTTTTCCCGTGAAAACTGGCAATATCAATCATCCACCAATTTTCCGAAGCAAACTGAATGATATGCGTATTTCCTTTTTCATCAATCTTATACATTCTCAAACATCCGCGAACAACAAAATTGAACTTTTCACAAATATCGCCTTCCTGAAGAACGTATTGTTTTTTTCGATATAATCTCGGTTTGAAAACTTTGGAAACAATTATTTTTTCTTCAGAATTTAAAGGAATTAATTGATTAAAATAATTAATCAAAACCTCGATATTCGAAAGTGAAAGTTCTTCTTTATTCATTTTAATCATTGAATTAATTAGAGAATTTCATATTCTGGATTCTGACAGCATTAAGAATTGCAAGCAATGCAACACCAACATCTGCAAAAACAGCTTCCCACATATTCGCCAATCCTCCAGCTCCTAAAATCAATACAACCAGCTTAACTCCGAAAGCCAAAAATATATTCTGATAAACAATCTTTTTAGTTTCTTTTCCGATTTTGATGGCGGTTGCAATTTTCGAAGGCTGGTCGGTTTGGATAACCACATCCGCAGTTTCAATCGCCGCATCAGAACCTAACCCGCCCATTGCCATTCCGACATCGCTCAGAGCTAAAACAGGTGCATCATTGATTCCGTCTCCCACGAAAGCGACGATTTCTTTTGGATTACTTTTTAAATTTTCCAGTTTTCCGACTTTTCCTTCTGGAAGCAAACCTCCAAAAGCAGAATCGATTCCTAATTTTTTAGCAATATTTTGAGTTAGTGAATCTTTATCACCACTTAACATCACCGTTTTGATGTCATTATTTTTCAATTGATTAATCGCCAATTCTGAATCTTCTTTTACTTCATCAGAAATTGTGATGTAACCTTTATACTCATTATCAATAGCTAAAACAACTGTTGTTTCTACAATTTCTTCCAAGAATTCCGGATAATGAATATTAAAAGTCTTCAGCAGTTTTGTATTTCCAGCCAGAACTCTTTGTTGATTAATAATTGCTTTGATTCCTTTTCCGGAAATCTCTTCCACAGATTCGGGAATTTGATTTGAAGGATGAAACTCTGAAACAGCTGTTGCAATAGGATGTGTAGAATGGTTTTCAACAGAAGATAAAATGGATAGAAAATCTTCTTTTGAAATGTTCTCCGGAACAATATCCTGAACTTTGAAAACTCCTTTTGTCAACGTTCCGGTTTTGTCCATCACAACAGTCGTTACATTTGCAATGATGTCGAGGAAATTAGAGCCTTTGAACAAAATTCCATTTCTGGAAGCGGCGCCAATTCCACCAAAATATCCCAATGGAATCGAAATCACCAAGGCACAAGGGCAAGAAATCACGAGAAAAACCAAACCTCTGTAAAGCCAATCTCTGAAAATGTAATTATCCACAAAAAGATAAGGTACAAGCGTTACCAAAAGTGCCAGAAAGAAAACAATCGGTGTATAAATCTTCGCAAATCTTCTGATGAATAATTCGGTTTTGGCTTTTCTGGAACTTGCATCCTGAACCATTTGTAGAATTCTGACAATCGAACTGTTTTCAAATAATTTGGTTGTTTCGATTTCAATCACTTGGTCGAGATTTAACATTCCGGCAAGAACTTCTTCGGATTTTTGGATTGAGGAAGGTTTGCTTTCACCTGTCAAAGCAGATGTATTGAGACTTGCTTTTTCCGACAATAAAATCCCATCCAACGGAATCTTCTCTCCTACTTTCACCTGAATCTTTTCTCCGATTTTCACTTCTTCCGGAGAAATGGTTTTCCAACTCCCTTCTCGGAAAACTGTGGCTTCTTTTGGACGAACGTCTAATAATGATTTGATATTATTCCGAGCCTTATTGACTGCTGATTCTTGGAACATTTCGCCAATTGTATAAAACAACATCACAGCAACACCTTCCGGAAATTCGCCAATAGCAAATGCTCCGATTGTAGCAATTCCCATCAAAGAAAACTCATTGAAGAAATCTAGCTTTTTAGCCAATTCAAATGCATCTTTGAAAACCGAAAATGCAACTAATACATAAGACACAAAATACCAACTGAATCTTAGCCAAAGGTTATCAGTAAACCAATCTGCTTTAATCCAAAAATCAAGAATCAGTCCTGAAAAAAAAATGACAAGACTAATTATCAACCCTAATTTGGAATTGCTATGAGAATGGTCGTGGTCGTCGTGATTATGTTGATGAGAATGCTCCTGATGATTGTCCGTTCCGCAACATCCGCTACTACAATTCGCCATAATTTGTAATGTTTCTAAACAAAGTTAAGGGAAATAGTTATAATTAATGGTATTAAATGGCTGTTAGTTGTCATCTGTTTTTTTGAACGCAAAGTGCGCAAAGATTTTTTGTTCTTTATTGAAAATATTTTTAAGGTTCGCAAAGGCGCTTCGCTCAGCTAAGAGATTGGCACTCATTTTCTCGCAGATTATGCGGATTTTGTAGATTTGAAATGATAAAATCTATGTTGATTTTTAAATGTCTTGAAATTTTAATTTTTGACAAATCGTATTTTGATGGCAAAACGTGAATTTTTAACTAAACCCCTAGCCCCGATGGGAACGGCATCCTTTTTTGGCATTGCGGGGAAAATGTTATAAAGATGGCTTCACTTCGTTCGCAATGACAAAAAAGATATAGTGGACAGCGGGATTAAGCTCCAAATAAATTTGAGAATGTCTAATCTTACTTATAATTAATACCTTTGAAAAAAATTTAGAAATGGGTGTAGCTGATTTATTATTCAAAAGGAAAAAAGAACTGGCTGAAAAAAACTTGAGAAGTGGTCAAGATTTTTTGGTTGAAAACGGAAAAAGAGATAGCGTAACAACTTTACCAAGCGGTTTGCAATACGAAATCCTTGTAGAAACTGACGGTCCAAAACCGACAGCAAAAAGTACTGTAAAATGCCATTATCACGGAACGACTATTACAAGCAAAGTTTTTGACAGCTCTGTAAAACGTGGAAAACCAGCTTCTTTTCCTCTTAATAGAGTTATAAAAGGTTGGACAGAGGGTTTGCAGTTGATGTCTGTAGGAAGTAAATTCAGATTTACAATTCCGCCACATTTGGCTTATGGAGAACAAGAAGTGAGCAAAGAAATTGGTCCAAACAGTACTCTGATTTTTGATGTGGAATTGCTGGAAATTAAATAATTGAAATTTAATTCTCAGATTGTATTGCAGTTATGAAAATTATTTATATTTTTGCAACCTGTTAATCAACCTCTGACGAAGGACGTGAATGTTGCTTAGCTTGACAAAACAAATTTTTTATAATAAAAAATGGATTTAGTAAAATACGTACAAGATAAGTACATTACGAAAAAAGAATTCCCAGAATTCAAAGCCGGTGACACCATCACTGTGTATTATGAGATTAAAGAGGGTCAGAAAACAAGAACTCAGTTCTTCAAAGGAACTGTAATCCAATTGAGAGGAACTGGTCTTACTAAAACTTTCACTATCAGAAAAATGTCTGGTGATGTAGGTGTAGAAAGAGTTTTCCCTATCAATATGCCTGCACTTCAAAAAATCGAAGTTAACAGACAAGGTAAAGTTAGAAGAGCTAGAATCTACTACTTCAGAGACCTTAGAGGTAAAAAAGCAAGAATCAAAGATAAAGCTTACGGAGGTAAGAAATAATCTTGAGACTTTCTCGAAAAATATAAAACCAGCAAAATTATTTGCTGGTTTTTTGTTGTAATAAATAAGCGCTTACAAAATCTGTAAGCATTTATTTTATTTAGATAATTCCTAATTCTTTTCCTACTTTTTCGAATCCAGCAATCGCTTTGTCCAAATGCTCTCTTGTATGAGCAGCAGAAAGCTGAACTCTAATTCTTGCTTTTCCTTTTGGAACAACTGGATAGAAGAATCCAATAACATAAATATCTTCAGCTAAAAGTTTCTCCGCCATTTCCTGCGCCAATTTAGCATCATACAACATCACTGGAACAATCGCAGCATCACCATTTGGAATATCGAAACCTCTAGCTTTCATTTCTTTTCGGAAATACTCTGCGTTCTCCATTACTTTATCTCTTAATGAAGTATCATCAGAAATCATATCCAGAACTTTTGAAGCTGCTCCGACAATTCCTGGCGCAAGAGAATTGGAAAATAAATATGGACGAGAGCGTTGTCTCAGCATATCAATGATTTCTTTCTTTCCTGAAGTGAATCCACCTAAAGCACCGCCTAAAGCTTTTCCTAAAGTCGAAGTGATGATATCAACTCTTCCGATAACATCATTAGCTTCGTGAGTTCCACGACCAGTTTTTCCAATAAATCCTGTTGCGTGCGAGTCATCTACCATTACCAAAGCATCATATTTGTCGGCTAAATCGCAAACACCTTTTAAGTCAGCAACAATTCCGTCCATTGAGAAAACACCGTCTGTAACAATAATTTTGAATTTGTGATTTTTTTCAGAAGCGGCAATTAGTTGCGCTTCTAAATCTTCCATATTATTATTCTTGTAACGGTATCTTGCAGATTTACATAATCTTACTCCGTCAATAATAGAAGCGTGATTAAGTTCATCAGAAATAATTGCATCTTCTTCTGAAAATAGAGGTTCGAAAACACCGCCATTTGCATCAAAACAAGCAGCGTAAAGAATTGTGTCTTCCATTCCGAGGAATTTAGAAATCTTTTCTTCAAGATTTTTATGAATATCTTGAGTTCCACAAATAAATCTAACAGACGACATTCCATAACCGTGAGATTCAATAGCATCTTGCGACGCTTTCATCACTTCTGGATTATTCGACAATCCCAAATAATTGTTTGCACAAAAGTTCAGAAGCTTTTTTCCTCCCACTTCTATTTCTGCGCTTTGCTGTGATGTAATGATTCTTTCTTTCTTGTAAAGTCCGTCGTTTTCTATATTTGTTAATTCGTTTTGAATATTCTCGAGGAATTTTTGTGATATCATTTTTATTGATTT
This sequence comes from uncultured Weeksellaceae bacterium, assembly GCA_963530025.1. Classification (GTDB taxonomy): domain Bacteria; phylum Bacteroidota; class Bacteroidia; order Flavobacteriales; family Weeksellaceae; genus Epilithonimonas. The sequence goes on along the minus strand of CAUSBY010000005.1, from coordinate 96,690 downwards.
TCGATTTTAACAAAAATAAAAAAAGTGCTTTAATAAAGTGTTTTTTTGTGATATATTAACTTTTGGAAAAATCTAGAATTCAAAGCTAACAATGTTATTTAAAAATAACATAATTTTGATTTATATCTTTTTTATATTGAATCTATAAATATTTTGAAAGTATTTTTTATTTTAGTAAAACATTGATGTAACAAAAACACCTATCTGATTGTTTATTCTGAAAAAGCTTATGAAAAAAATATATTTATTTTTATTATCCTTTTTTGTTTTAATCTCCTGTTCTGTTTCAAAAGATGTTGAGAATAGCAAAAATTTATTAACTACCGAAATCAATACAATTTACAATAAAAAGAAATTCAATGGATTTGCAGTTTCTATTGTAGATGAAAAAGGAACGCTATACAAAAATGGATTTGGATTTTCAGATGTTGAGAATAATAAGAAATATACAGCCGAAACAATTCAGAATATTGGTTCTGTTTCCAAAACTTTTGTAGGAATTGCCCTTTTGAAAGCTCAAGAAATTGGTAAACTGAAACTGGATGATTCTATTGATAAATACCTTTCATTTAAAGTCATTAATCCAAAATTTCCTGATGCTAAAATCACTATTCGTCAATTGGCAACGCATACTTCGTCGATTACTGATAACGAATTTTATTCATCAAAAAATTATTATTTGAAATCTAATCAGAATTTGACAGGACTTAAAATGAGTTTTGATGACGATCAGACTTTCAACCCCTCTGATTCTATTATCTCTATGAAATCTTTTTTCGAAAATGTTCTTACCAAAAACGGAAAATGGAACAAAGACAGTTTCTCCATTCACAAACCCGGAACTATTTACGAATATTCTAATGTTGGAACTACACTTACGGCTTACATTATAGAACAAGCGACTGGACAATCTTTCAGAGAATTTACTAAAAAATATATCCTTGAACCTTTGAAAATGAAAAATTCCGGATGGAAATTCGAAGATGTTGATTTTTCTAAGTTCTCTAGACTTTATGAAAATCCAACCACGCCTCTTCCCTACTATGAATTAATCACATATCCAGACGGCGGATTTATTACTAACGTTAACGATTTGAGTAAATATCTAACCGAGCTCATCAAAGGTTACAACGGCAATGGAACAATTCTGACAAAAGAAAGTTATAAAGAATATTTCGAACCTCAACTTTCGGAATCCAATTTCACAGAACGAAATACCCAAAATCCATACAACGAATCTTACAATGTCGGCATTTTCATGGGCTTCGGTTACACAGGTTACATTGGACATACAGGTGGTGACCCTGGAACAATGTCGATGATGTTTTTTGACCCGAAAACCAATTTGGGAAGAATAATGATTTTCAATACCAATTTTTCTGACAAAGAAGGTAACAAAGCATTTTTTGATATTTGGAATGTGATGGAAAAATATCAGAACAAACTGAAAAACTAAAACTAATTCAAAATCTGTTTCTTAATTTGATTGATTATTGATTTTCTTCTGCATCTTGAATTGAAAAATTGAGCCTATAAAAAACAGAACAAAAAGCACAAGAAGCGTTTGTCCAATAATCGGGTCTGTAGGAGCTTTTGCTAAAGGGTGTCCAATTGGAACTCGAGTAAAGGTTTCGTTCACAGTAGGAATTAGTGACAAGAAAAAACTGAAAGAAAGAAGAAAATTTTCAAAAAAACGAGCTCTTCTACTCTCTTGTTTTTTTAAATATAGGAAATAAGCCACACAAATCAAGACCACAATAAAAAGTGCAAAAATATGTCCTGGATTGAAACCGCCGTGTTTTGATAATCCCAAAGCTGTCAACGATGTGACAAGTGTAAAATAAAAATAGATTTTTCCTGTAATGTGTCCCAAATCTATTTTACCATTTTTTATAAAGCCTATGATCGCAGCAACAATTGCAACAACACCTATAACTGTGTGGAAAATCCCCAGAATTGATAATCCCATGATTTTGATTTTAAATTTGAATGTCATTATTAACATTGCAAAATTGCAATTCAAAAAACAGAATGGCTTGGGGAATAAGGTCAATTATTTGGAAATTCGGGTCAAGCGGTAATTTGTTGGTGTAATGCCATACTTGCCATGAAAGCTTTTGGTGAAATTTGCCAAATCATTAAATCCACAGTCAAAGGCAATGCTCGTAATACGCTCATCCGAGATTAAAAGTAATTCAGCTGCTCTCTCCAATCTCTTATTTTTGATATAATTGGCTGGAGAATCATTGTACAATCTTTTAAATTCTCTCTTAAAAGTAGAAACACTCAAATTGGTTTCATTTGCCAAATCTTCGATTCCTATTTGTGAAAACAAATTAGCTTCTATAATCTGTTTGAAAGTATAAGTAATTGGTGAAAAAAGCTGGGACAATATGACTTGTAAAGTTTCAGCATTTTGTGTTTGCGACAGCAAAAGAATGATTTCCTTTAGTTTTAAAATTAAGATTTCATCATTTGCCAAAGACGGATTGTCAAAATAAAACAAAAGTCCCTCGATATATTTTTGAATCAAGAAGTCATTATTTATCTTTTCGCCAGACTGATTGCTTACTTTATTATTTGATTGAAATATGGAAGGCAACTCCTTATCATAAATCTTTTTCAAAATATCCGGATGAAAAGTAACAATAACAATTTCTCCTTCATCATTTGATTTTGTTTCATGAATCTCTTTCCCCGAATTGATACAATTCAATAATAAAGAATGTTTTGTCGGAATATCAACATATTGATCATTCGATTGATACTGCATCTCTCCTTTTGACATGTACAAAAAACATGCTTGTTCCGCAACAGGGAAAGTAAAATCAAAAGGCGGTTTTAGTACCACCTTTTGAATAAATTGTTTCCCGAATAAATCAATTCTTTTATAATCGATGACCATCTAGTTTATTAAAAGTAACTGTAATATTAGATTTAAAGAAATTAAATTTAATAAATTATGTTGTTTCGGCCAGTCATTAATGGCGCTTAATTTTGTGTGAAGTCACAGTAGAGTCATAACTTATTTCATGACAATCAATTTAGAATAAGATTTTAAACAAAAGGTAATTTCACCACTTTCGCAGGAATATCTTTGTTTCTGATTCTGATGAAGATTTCTGACCCTAATTTGAAATTCGGTTTATCAACGTAAGCTAATCCCAATCCTATTTTTTTCATTGGAGACATTGTTCCGGAAGTTACCTTTCCAATAACGTTTCCTTCCGCATCCACTACTTCATAATCGTGTCTTGGAATTGCTTTTTCCTGCATTTCAAAACCTACTAATTTTCTGGAAACACCTTCAGTTTTTTGATTTTCCAAGAATGCTTTATTCACAAAATTTTTATCAAATTTTGTAATCCAGCTTAATCCAGCTTCAAGTGGAGAGGTTGCATCATCAATATCGTTTCCGTAAAGACAAAAACCTTTTTCTAGTCTCAAAGTATCTCTGGAAGCCAATCCGCAAGGAATCAATCCAAATTCTTTCCCAGCTTCTGACAAAGCATCCCAAAGCTGTTCTGCATATTTGTTATCAAAATAAATTTCGAATCCGCCACTTCCTGTATAACCTGTATTGGAAATAATCACATCAGAAAAACCAGCCACAGAACCGATTGTAAAATGATAATATGGAATTGAAGACAAATCTGTTTCGGTTAATTTCTGAAGAATTTCAGTTGCTTTTGGACCTTGGATTGCGATTAATGACATTTCATCTGAAGCATTTGTCATTTTTGCTCCGAATTTCTCATTGTATTTTGCAATATGATTCCAGTCTTTATCAATATTGGAAGCGTTTACAACTACAAAATATTTTTCATCCTCGATTTTGTAAACAATCAAATCATCTACAATTCCGCCAGTTTCGTTCGGAAGACAAGAATATTGCGCTTTTCCATTTTCAAGAGCATCAACATTGTTAGATGTCACAAACTGTAACAAGTCTTTCGCAGAAGGACCTTCGATGAAAAATTGTCCCATATGAGATACATCAAAAATTCCAGCTTTTTCGCGGACAGCAAAATGTTCTTCATTGATTCCTGAATACTGAACAGGCATTTCGAATCCTGCAAACGGAACTATTTTCGCGCCTAAAGAAACGTGTTTATCGTATAAAGCGGTTTTTTTCATTTTAAAAGGAAGATTTATTTTAGTTGCGCACAAATCTAAAAATTAAAGATGAATTATAAATGATTAATGTTGAATTTTATGCCTTATGAATTATCTCATTTCAGATTATATGTATTAATGTTACCTTTGCATTTCAAATTAAAAACTATGAGCGATACAATCCTTTGCCCGAAATGCCAGTCAGAATTCACTTACGAACAAGACAATCTGCAAGTTTGTTCCCAGTGTTTCTACGAGTGGGACCCTGCGGAAGTTTCTACAGAAGGTAAAATTTTCGATTCTCTTGGGAAAGAATTGCAAGATGGAGATTCTGTAATTGTTATCAAAGATTTGCCTGTAAAAGGCGCTCCAAAACCTGTAAAAGCTGGAACAAAAGTTAAAAACATCAGACTAAGACCTGACAGCGACCATAATATTGATTGTAAAATTGATGGTTTTGGTTCTATGGCTTTGAAATCTGAGTTTGTAAAGAAGGCTTAGTAGAAAATAGAAAAAAAAACACTTCGACTCCGCTCAGTGTGACAAGTTTAATACTAGATGTCAGGCTGAGCGGAGTCGAAGCCTTTTAGATATTAAACAAAAAAAGGAAAATTTTGGCAGGGTAAACTTTCAAAGACTTTGATTGCTAATGCTAATTTCGGTCTTTAGGGGCAGAAAGAGAATTAACCAAAAATTTCCTATATACTTTCGTTTAGCAAAATTAGAAAATTTTTACAATTCAACAAACTGAAAATGTATAAGTTATCCATATTTTATTAACAATTAAACTTAAAACTCCAAAAAAACTTTTCCTGAGATAGAATTTGGAGTGTAAATCACAATCGATTTATCATTAATATTGAGTTTATTCCTGTAATGTGAGCCAGAGAAAAGACTTTCTAAAACAGTTGCCTCTACTCCATTTTCGACCACTTTTATTTGATGAGGAAAATAGTGCTTTTTAGAAAGATTGAATTGAGCTTTTTCTTCGTCAGAAAAAATATTGACTTCGCCTAAAAGCTTCGCCACATAATCATTATAAGGATTGTCGTAAGTTTCTTTTGGAGAATCATTTTGAATCAATCGCCCTTGTTGCAAAACCACAATTTTATCTGCCCAAGGCAAAACTTCTTCCAGATTATGCGTTGAAATTAGAAGACTCATATTATTTTGTCTCACATAGTTGAAAAGCTTATCTCTCAGCTCAAACTTGCGTGAAAAATCCAGATTACTGAAAGGCTCATCCAGTAACAGCATCTTTGGAAGAATCGCCAAAGCACGAGCAATTGCAACACGTTGTTGTTGTCCACCACTTAAGTTTTTCGGTATTACTTTAGCATATTCTGTCAATCCGACAATATCTAATAATTCTTCTACTTTCTCTTTTTTTGATTTTAAATTGATGTTAGAAATGTATTTACCAACGTTATCGTAAACCGTTCCATAAGGCATCAAATCATAATTCTGAGCAACGAATTTCATTTGAGCTTCGCCAGGAACAAGATTTCCTTTCGGTCCGAAAAGCTTTTGACCTTCAAAGATAATTTCTCCACTTTGCCAATCCATCAAACCATAAATAAGACTCAACAATGTTGATTTTCCGCAACCACTTTCCCCTGCTAGTGCAATAATTTGACCTTCATCTACATTCAGATTCAGGTTTTGAAATAAGGTTTTATCGGTCTGATAATTGAAATACAGATTCTTAACTTCTAGCAACATTTTTCAAAATAAGATTTTAAACTCGTAATAATTTTATTACTTTAGCAAAGTACGGAAAAGTAACTAATAATTTAAAATATTTGAAGTGAAATTGCAATGCGATTCCATTTCTATTCTGAAAAATCTCTTGATATGAAAAAGACAACTTTGATATCCGCATTATTCATAATTTCTGCTTCAGTTTTGGTCATCTCTTGTGGAAAAGACAAACCTGTAACGAGCGAAAGTAATGAGGTATTGACAAAAAATGAAGGCCAAATATACGTTGTTGACACTCTGAACAGTAAAGCGGAATGGAAAGGTTTTAAAGTTGTAAAATCTGATAACACAAGTCACATCGGAACTTTGAAGTTTGAAAGCGGAGAAGTAACGGTGAAAGATAATAAGCTGGAAAGTGGGCAATTTGTCATCGATATGAATTCTATCATTAATGAAGATTTGAAGGAAGAAGATGGAAACGGAAAACTGATTGGACATCTTAAAAGTGCTGATTTTTTTGATACAGAAAAATTCCCAACAGCTTCTTTTGAAATTACTAAAATATCCGAAGCTCCTGCTGGCGGAGATTACAACACAATTCTTGATGGAAATCTAACTTTGAAAGGCATTACAAAACCTGCAACTTTCAATGCGAATGTGAAATTAAAAGACGGCGAATTGAGCATTGCAACAGAACCAAAAGACATCAACAGAGACGAGTTTGGAATTAAATTTCAAATGCCTGTTGCGGAAGGTTTGATTAAGAATGAAATCAATGTTCAGATGAAAGTCAAAGCGATTGAGAAAAAATAATCGTTTTAAGATTCAATAATCATTTAACCCTTTCAGAGTTTGAAACTCTGAAAGGGTTTTGTTTTAAAATGAAATTGTTTACTCAAAAGCAGTTTCTTTTTATTTTAAAAATCGTATTTTTGCAGTCTATTTTTATAAAGAATAATGCTAGAGAAAATTGATGACCTGCTGTTGGAAGTACAAAATTTCCAATCTTCTGCAAAGGATGAGATAGAACAGTTTCGACTAAAATTCAATGGAAAAAAAGGAATTATGAATGATTTCTACGATTCCTTGAAACAAATCCCTAATGAGCAGAAGAAAGATTTTGGACAGAAAATCAACATCTTAAGAAATTCTGTAAACGAGAAACTGGAGGAATTAAAATCTTCTTCGGAAAGTAAAATCATTCTTGAAAAAGAAGACCTTACCAGACCTGCTTTTCCTTTGGAATTGGGTTCTCGTCATCCAATTAATCTTGTTAAAAATAAAATCATTGATATCTTCAAATCTATCGGTTTTGCTGTTGCAGACGGACCCGAAATTGAAGATGATTGGCATAACTTTACTGCATTAAACTTACCAGAATACCATCCGGCGAGAGATATGCAAGACACGTTTTTCATCGAGCAAAATCCAGATGTTTTGTTGAGAACGCATACATCTTCTGTACAAATCCGTCATATGGAAAACAATGAACCACCAATGAGAATTTTGTCTCCAGGTAGAGTTTTCCGTAATGAAGCGGTTTCTTCCCGTTCGCACTGTATTTTCCATCAGATTGAAGGTTTATATATAGATGAAAATGTGAGTTTTGCGGATTTGAAACAAACTATTCAGTTCTTTACAACAGAACTTTTTGGAAAATCGAAAATCAGAATGAGACCTTCTTACTTTCCTTTCACAGAGCCTAGTGCTGAAGTGGATGTTTATTGGGGACTTAATTCGGAAACAGATTACAGAATTACAAAAGGAACTGGTTGGTTAGAAATTATGGGTTGCGGAATGGTTGACCCTGCGGTTCTTAAAAATGTCAATATCGATTCTGATAAATTCTCCGGATATGCTTTCGGAATGGGAATCGAGAGAATCGTAATGCTTCTTTATCAAATGAGCGACATCAGAATGTTCTTCGAGAATGATATTAGAATGTTAGAACAATTCAAAACACTATAATAAACTATACATTGCATAATAAAATCAAATCCTGTAAATCTTAATTTACAGGATTTTTTAATAAATTTATATAGTAATCTTTTATATTTTTTAATCATTATAAAAAAACATATTAAAAAGCAATATCTTTACAATATTGTTTAATTTTACAGATTATGGTTTTCATTTTTACAAAAATGGAAAATCAATTAAAAACTTAAATAACACAACATGGAACCCAAGAACAATCCTTTACGCCCATTGAGCTTTAAATCAAGAAAGATTGTCCATTATTTTCTTATTATCTGTATTTTACTGATTCAAATAATCATTGCGGGATATTTTTACAATGAGTTTGTCAATAGAAAAAATTTAACATTCATTGAAAATCAATTAAAGGAAATTCAAAATCTGGAAAGTTTGACAGACAATTCCAGAAAAGAACTCTTGGTTTCTCAAGATTACTTTCAAAAATACTTGATTACAGATGATAAAAAATATTTGGAATCTTATTTTCAGTCCGTTAATGAGCTTACTAAAAATTTTGACACTATCAATACTTATAAATTCAAAAATCCAAGGCTTCAAAATATTGTCACACCAAAGAAAAGAGATACATCCGAGTTTAAAAAACTGAAATTATTAGTAGATTCCACTTATCAATTTTCGACAAAATCCAGTTTCAAAGTTCGGGAACAACTTCCTAAAATGAAGAAATTTGACACTCATTTTGACACCGGAAAATTTGATATCAAAACACAAACTCACTCTGACAGTATTGTGAAAAAAGGTTTATTCGGAAGGCTGGGCGATGCTATATCAGGAAGAGAAAATGTACGAAAAGAAAGTACGGTCATTACCGTAAATAATGGAAAAGCACCTGACGCATCTAAAATAAAAACAGAATTGGACAGTTTAATTAACTCAATCAACAACCATTATTCTAAAGAAGTACAGAAAATACAACTTAACATCACTAAAAATAAGAATAGTGAAAGTAAATTCTATAAGATATTCAACAATCTATTAATATATAGCAATGATCTGATGAATATCTATGAAGTTGCGATTAAGGATTCCAGATCAGATCTCCAAAACGAATATGACAAACAAAACTCGGCCAATAATAAAATAAGAATGTATCTTGTTTTAGGAGCAATGATTCTGATGTTCATCGTTTCGATATTGATCATGTTCTTGACAAGAATTGCCTTCATATATGAGAAAAGGTTGAAAATTGCCAATGACCAAATTAAAGAAAATCTGAATTTCAAAAATAGAATTTTGGGTATGTTGAGCCATGAGCTTAGATCTCCACTTAAGATTATTGGGATTTTCATCAATAGAATCAATAAAAAAACAACGGACGAAAGTATAAAAGAATATCTAAAATCGATAAGCTTTACAAACAACACTCTATTAATGCAGGCCAATCAAATCCTGGAGTACACAAAAAACCAACAAGTTGAAAATAAATTAATTCCGACAGTTTTTAATGTCAACAATGAAATCGATTCTATCCTAGCATCCATAGAGCCTTATATAGAAACCAGAAATAATAAATTTGTCATTAATAAAAATATTGACCCTAATATTGTCGTTTATTCTGATAACACAAAGATCAATCAAGTTTTTATGAATATCCTTGGAAATGCAAATAAGTTTACCGAGAATGGGCAAATAACTGTAGATACTAAAACAGAATCTATAGACGAAAACACAATTTCACTAATTACAAAAATAACAGACACAGGCGCAGGAATCTCAGAGTCTGACCTTGAGAAAATATTCGAACCTTATTATCAAGGTGTACTATCAGAAGACGTGGAAAATCTAGGAGCTGGTCTAGGACTAAGTCTTTGCAAGGAAATTGTAGAGCTGTACTCTGGAAAAATATCTGTAGATAGCAAACTGAATCACGGAACAACTGTAAGCTTCTCTGTTAATTTGAAAATCAATAAATGAATCAATTAGATAGACCTATAACTTTCCTATTGGCTGATGACCATAGTCTAATAAGACAAGGCATAGTTTTCATTTTGGAAGAAATGGAATTGGAATGTGAGGTCTTCCACGCTTCCACATTGAACAAAATATTGGAATCTATACAGTCAAATCCTATTGACATTGCTATTATAGACGCTCACTTTCCCGACGGAAATAGCCTCAGCATATTATCTGAAATCAAAAATATAAGACCTGAAATCAAAATATTGATTTTCTCTGGAATAGATGAAAACACACAATCCTTGAAATTCATAAATGCCGGTGCAAATGGATTTCTTAGTAAGTTGAGTGAAGAAGAAGATGTAAAGTATGCCATATCAAAAATGATAAAAAATGGAGAATACATCTCTCCCGCAACGCAGATTCTATTAATGAATTCTATACGAAATAGAAATCTTATCAACCCATTGTTTTCTTTAACAGAAAGGGAACTACAAATCGCAGAAATGTATGCAGAAGGTTATGGCAATCTGGAAATTGCAAATAAACTGGATATTAAACAAAATACCGTAAGTACATTAAAGAAAAGAATCTTCGAGAAACTAAATATCGAAAACATTGTGGAACTCATAGAGTTAATCAAAAATCATTATTAGATAATTATTTTTAATTATTTATTACTTACCAATTATAATTCGAAAAAATAATGGCTGTTCTTTATGTTCAGCCTTTTTTGTAGATAAATATCTACAAACTCAGCGATATATATCTAAACCTTTTATAGTTACACTGAATCAGTATGTTAGTAAATTTGTACCAACAAAAAAGAGCTACTTATAATTGTTAAAAAAATCGAGAATTAAATTATAAAACACAAATGATGAATTATTAATTATCGATATAAAAAACACAAAACAACGGAAGATTCTAAAAACACAAATGATGAAATTTTATGTGATTATTATAAAAAACATAAGTTATAATAATTACTAAAAAACACAAAGCAACGGAAGATTCTAAAAACACAAATGATGAAATTTTATGTGATTATTATAAAAACATAAGTTATAATAATTACTAAAAAACACTCTAAACACTATTGATGAAAACCAAGTATCTTTTTTACAGAGCTGGAAAGCTTTGTAAAAGATGCTAAAAAAACACAATTGAACAATGAAAATAAATAACCGAAAATCAATCGCAATAGCGATGTATGGCTTTCTTTTTATTATCTTGTTAGATATTGCTTTTCTATTGGTTGCGGAAAAATTTTTCGCAATTGATGATATGATTCAATATAGTTTAGGCATAGCTGTTTTAATATTGTGCATATGGAAAATAGCTACACTTAAGAGTTTCTCTGTAGATGTTTCTGAACAAATTATTTCCATTAAATATGGTCATCCTCTTTCTCGGATACGCAGACCCGCTTTGGAAGTGCCTTTAAACAAAGTTGTTTCCTTGAAAACAGAAAAAGCAATCCTACAAAATATAATGGTTATAGGAATTAGCACAAAAAAAGGAATTAGGAATTTTTATTATAAAATAGGAAACCTTTCATCAAACGAAGTAGAAAAATTCAAGAAAATCATAGACCTTATAAAAACACATAATAAGGTCGAATCATAAGAGACACCAAAAGCAAATAATTATTTAATTTTAACCTTGATTAATCCTGTGAGTTAATTTTCACAGGATTTTTCATGTTCAAAATTCAGATGTTAACGAAAATATCCTACATCAATTTCTACAGAATTGGGTTTGCTTAATTTTGAAATCAAATAATGATTAACTTTATAAAAATCTCAAACTATGAAAATATTTGCATTTGCAGGAAGTAACTCTTCCACTTCCATCAACAAACAGTTGGTAAAATTTGTTCTGAAAAGCTTCCCAAATGAAGACATTAATCTGATTGACCTTAATGATTATTTGATGCCTGTTTTCTCAGTCGATTTGGAGAAAAATGGATTCCCTGAAGAAGCACACAGATTTCTTAAAAACATAGAAGAAGCTGATGTCATTATTTGTTCATTGGCAGAAAACAACCGTTCTTATAGTGCGGCTTTCAAGAATATTTTTGATTGGGTTTCCAGAATCAATGTCAAAGTTTTTCAGGATAAACCTATGTTTCTGATGACCACTTCGCCAGGCGGTTATGGTGGTGGAAACGTAATGGCTGAAGCTCATAAATTCTTTCCGGCTTTTGGTGCAGATATCAAGGAAACTTTTTCTCTACCTAAATTCTACGAAAATTTTGATTCAAACAATGGGGTTATCGAACCGCAACTTTTGAGTGAACTTAATTCTAAAATCGAAAATTTTAAAAATCAAATCTAATGGATACTCACGAATATAATACTGGAGAAATCACGATTCTTTGGAAACCAAAAGTTTGCATCCACGCTGCTGTTTGCGTAAAAATGTTACCTAAAGTTTATAATCCAAAAGACAGACCTTGGATAAAACCAGAAAATGCAACCACGGAAGAGTTAAAGAATCAAATTTCAAATTGTCCTTCAGGCGCTTTGAGCTATAAATTAAATTCTTAAAAGATGGGTGTAAAAGTAAAAGCAAGTCTGGGAACAGAAAAATATTATACCGAAGTAATTGCTGGAGAAAATACGCTCATCACAGATGAACCTGTAGACAAAGGTGGTGGAAACAAAGGTTTCAATCCATTTGAGATTTTAGCAACTTCTCTTGCCAGCTGTACAGCAGCAACGTTAAGAATGTATATTGATAGAAAAGGCTGGGAAATCCCAATGATAAATGTGGAAGTAGATTTGGAGAATTATCCTCAAACCAAAACTGCTCAATTTTGTAGAGTTATTGATTTTGGAAATACTGAAATCAGTGAAGACATCAAGGATAGGCTTTTTAAAATTGCTGATGCCTGTCCTATTCATAAAATACTAACAAACGATATAGAAATCTTAACTAAAATCAAATAAAAATGCTAGAAGTAACACAACATAACTGGGAAACAAAAGGCGAATTCGCTGCCACATTTGACGGACAAAAAGCTGGATTAATGACTTATTCCTGGGCTGGAGAAGATAAAATAATCATCGACCATACAGAAGTTGAACCTGCTTACAACGGAAAAGGCGTTGGCAAAGCAATGGTTTACAAAGCTGTAGAATTTGCCAGAGAAAACAATCTGAAAATCATTCCACTTTGCCCGTTTGCAAAAGCGACTTTCCAGAAGAATGAGGAAATCAGAGACGTTTTATAATTATTAATAATGAATTATTAAAACTCCTTTTCAGAATTGAAAAGGAGTTTTATTTTGAATTGCTCGCAACCCGACTTGAGCGGAAATCCTTTTTACACAACGTATTGGAGTGAAAAGATTGGGAGCGGAAGGCGGATTAAGTTGCCCAAATAATTATCATTCTAAAACCAATTCTTCATTCTGTTATAATCTAAGAAATAAGAAATTCTAAGCGAGAAATTATTAATCATCGGAACATTAAATAATTCGTCAAAATTATTTTTGAATTTCATTCTGGACATTTCAAGATAATTGCTGGTTGCATTTCTGTAAAGTAAAGTCAGCTGGCTTCCCGGCGCAAACCACCAAGAATAACGCAAATCTACATTCCAAGAGTTATAAGTTCCGTTTAAGTTAGGATTGTAAGCTGTATTGGAATTCAAGCCTCCATCATTATCAAGAATATAAAATTGCTTGTAAGTAACATCCGAAAAATAATGTCTGAACGCCAGAGCCAAAGTCATCTTTTCATTGAATGTATATTGTCCTGTGATTGCATTTTCATAAGTATTTCTCTGTCTTCTTCCCATATAAATATTGTCAGAATCTTTCCCTGAGTAACCAACCTCATTATTGCTAAAAACCGGATTAAACTGCCAAATTATCTTCATTTTATCGGAAGCTCTGTAACGTAGATAAAGCGCTGGAATTATATAATTTCTTCCTTTTTGGTCGTAAGCATAATAATCAACCGTAATGTTATATTGTAACTTTTTTCGGCTGTCGCTCTCAAACCAAAGCCAACTGTCAAAATAGCCGGGAACATTCAGATATCTTCCGAAAGTTCTTGGTTCGTAGATATCTTTTTCACCATAAGGAGTAAACTCGATTCCACCTCCAAAACTCTGAAACTTCTTGTTTGTGAATGAGTTATTGTTATTGAAAACTAATTTTTGATTAAGGAAAGATTCCAATCTGTGGTAATAATTCAAATTGAAATTAAGATACATATTGTTCAGTTTTTCAGTGGGCTGAAGAATTCTGTAACCGTACCAAACATTGTGATTTCCGTAATTAGTTTTGGTCGAAAATCCAAGGTCATTAATATCCCAATCTTTACTTACATAATTAGCATTAGCTTCAAATCTATTTTTTCCTGAAAACTTACCAATTCCCACAGTTCCTCTATTTCCGAACTTAGTTCCGTCGTCCATTACCCAGCTTCCTTTCAGGTTTCCGTAATAATTATAAGTATTCTTTTTGTTGGCGATATTCCATAAAAGCCCTGTAGAATTAGCATCACGGAAATCACCCATTCTCAGCGTACTCGTGTTGACCAAAGTCACAGAAGAATTCCCACCAAATCTCTGGTCAAAAACCAAAACATTATAATTCGTCCAAGGTTCTACAACTTCTTTTCTGGTTGTACCTGTTTCATTATCACGAATTATAGCTTCCATTTTTTCTGTAACTCCATTGAAAATCCCGATTCCAAGACCTTTCTTCGTTCTTCCAGAAATCTTGAAAGCGTTGAATAATTTTACTTTTGAAGGATATTCAGTTACGGTTTCATTTTCTCCAATATCAGGATATCTTGATGGACTTCCGCCAACTCTTCTAGAATAAAATAAATCGCCCTTACTGAACAACTCCGTTCCTTCCATAAAAAATGAACGCTGTTCTGCAAACTGTTGTTCAAAAGGTGTTAAATTAAGAATCGAATTATCAAAATTAGCCTGTCCAAAATCCGGAATCAATGTCATATCAAATGTAAAAGCGTCATTAATTCCATACTTCAAATCCATTCCTCCGTTGACATTCATTTCGGTTTTTCCGTCATAACTGTTGACGTAAGTTGAAAAATAAGGAGTAAAAGATAATCTAGTTGGTGTTTTTACTTCTGCTACTCCATTCAGGACACCGTCGTACAAAGTATAATTACCTTTCTGATTGTCAACGTGATTCCAATCATACATCGTGTTGGTTCTTTTGATTTTCCGAATCATATTAAGACCAAATTCCTGCAAATCTTTTTTAGGAAAACGCAACTCAAAAAACGGAATCTTCATCTCAACAGCCCAGCCTTTTTCATTGATTTTCACAGCACTGTACCAAACGGCATTCCAAGACATATCTTCATTTTCTGTAGTTAATTTTCCATCCACCTGAACTCCCGCTGCAGTTACAATAAATTCTAAACTTTGCTGATGGTCATTATAACCATTAATGATAATTCCGAAAAAATCATCGTTGGCAATGTTGTCTCTTTCCGTTAATTCTTTTAAAATTTTTGAAGGTTGAGGGTCATACATCTGCGCCGCAATATACAATCCTGTGTCGTCATAAAGGAATTTGACTTCGGTTTTCAAACTGTCTGCCTGCGGTTTTCCGTTGTTGGGCTGACGCTCTACAAAATTGGTAGCAACAGGAACATTTTTCCAAATCTCATCATCCAGAATTCCGTCTATTTTGATGGTCAGTTCTTTTTTAACAGCCAC
This sequence comes from uncultured Weeksellaceae bacterium, assembly GCA_963530025.1. GTDB lineage: Bacteria > Bacteroidota > Bacteroidia > Flavobacteriales > Weeksellaceae > Epilithonimonas. Next base: position 81,264 of record CAUSBY010000005.1, on the reverse strand, counting down.
CAATTTCTTTCTCGAAATACTATCAGAAGTAATCGATTTCTGCGCAAAAATCTGCATCGAAAAAAGAATTAATAGAAGAATACAAAATTTAGTTTTCATAGTTTTATCTTACTTGATGATAAGACAATGACTCCATAAATTTCGTTACATCAAAACAAAAAAAATCAGCCAAACGACTGATTTTCAATTTAATATTTTATTTTAAGAGCTTAATTATGGCTTATAACCATCTTTAAGTGTAACCGTTCTGTTGAACACCAAAGTATCATCAGAAGAGTCTCTATCTTTCTTGTAATAACCGATTCTCTGGAACTGGAAATGGTCATCCAAAGTTGCATCTTTCAGACTTGGTTCAGCAAACCCGTAAGAAACATTCAAAGATTCCGGATTCACAAACTCCATAAAATCTACTTCTTTCTCAGCATCAGGTTGTTCTGTTGTGAACAGTCTTTCGTAAGTTCTGATTTCGATTGGCAAAGCGTGTTTTGCAGAAACCCAATGAAGTGTTCCTTTCACTTTTCTGAGACTAGCTTCAGTTCCACTTCCGGACTTAGAATCTTCATCATAAGTCGCATAGATTGTCGTGATTTCGCCATCAGCATCTTTTTCAACTCTTTCTGCTTTGATAATATATCCAGCTTTCAAACGAACTTCTCCACCTAATTTCAGACGGAAAAACTTCTTATCAGCTTCCTCTTTGAAATCTTCTCTTTCGATGTAAACTTCTCTTGAGAAAGGCACTTGCCTTGTTCCTGCATTTTCGTCTTCAGGATTGTTTTCAGTTTCCAACCATTCTTCTTTATCCTCAGGATAATTTTCGATGATTAATTTAACCGGATTTACAACCGCCATTACTCTGGTCGCAACTTTGTTAAGGTCTTCTCTTACGCAGAATTCAAGCAACTGAATATCAATCAAGTTTTCACGTTTTGCAACCCCAACTTTTTCAATGAAGTTTTTGATTGAAGCTGGCGTGTAACCTTTTCTTCTCAATCCGGAAATAGTTGGCATTCTTGGGTCATCCCAACCTGTCGTAACGCCTTCTTGAACTAATCTTTGAAGTTTTCTTTTGGAAGTCACCATATAAGAAACGTTCATCCTCGCAAATTCCCTTTGCTTTGGCGCAACACTTTCATTATCATAAACTTGGTCAAGATACCATTCGTAAAGTGGACGGTGATTTTCAAACTCCAATGAACATAATGAATGTGAAATTTGTTCAATATAATCAGATTCTCCGTGTGCCCAGTCGTACATCGGATAGATTTTCCATTTTTCGCCCGTTCTGTGATGTGGTTTTTTCAAAATCCTGTACATAACAGGGTCACGCATATTCATATTCGGAGAAGCCATATCGATTTTCGCACGCAAACTCATCGTTCCTTCCTCGAATTCGCCGTTCTTCATTTTTTCAAAAAGCTCAAGACTTTCTTTAATAGGGCGATTACGGAAAGGCGAATCAATCCCTGCTTCAAAAGGATTTTTTCTCTGTGCAGTGATGTCTTCTGAAGATTGCTCATCTACATAAGCTTTCCCCTCTTTTATCATCTCAACAGCCCAAACATATAATTGTTCAAAATAATCTGAAGTATATAATTCTTGGTCATATTTGAAACCTAACCAATCGATGTCAGCTTTGATAGAATCTACAAATTCCTGCTCTTCTTTTGCAGGATTGGTATCATCAAAACGAAGATTTACGGGTGCATTATATTTTTGCCCCAAACCAAAGTTGATACAGATTGCTTTTGTGTGACCAATATGAAGATAACCGTTTGGTTCCGGCGGAAATCTGAATCTGAGTTTATCAGTTCCTAAGCCTTTCTCCAAATCGTCTTCTATGATTTGTTCTATAAAATTGAGTGATTTTTTTTCTTCTTCTTCCATAATCTGAAACGTGAAGTGCAAATTTAATCTAATTTCCTCGAAAAATAAAACGATTCTGACTTATAAAAATAGATGAATATTGATGTCAAAAATTCTTTTAAAACGTTACTTTTTTATTTTGTAAATGTTAAATTTGTGTGAACTTTAAACATTTAGTGATATAGAGTTCAATTTTTTTTAATTTTGGGATAATTAATAAATCGAAATGAATCGTAAAAAAATCCTTTTAATTGATGATGAGCAGGACATCTTGGAAATCATCTCTTATAATTTGGAAAAAGAAGGTTATCAGGTCTTCACTGCCGGAAACGGAAATGAGGGAATTGAAAAAGCAAAAGAAATCTTGCCAGACCTTATTCTCTTAGACGTAATGATGCCTGAAAAAGACGGAATCGAAACTTGTCAGGACCTTCGCAAAATCAAAGAATTACAAAGAACACTGATTGTGTTTTTATCTGCAAGAAGTGAAGAATTCTCACAACTAGCAGGTTATCAAGCAGGTGCTAACGATTATATTGTGAAATTAATCAAACCAAAAGTTCTTGTTTCCAAAGTAGCCGCATTATTACAAATGGGTGCTAATTCTCAGGAAAATTCCAATTATATAGAACTTGGAGATTTGATTATTGATAAAGATAATTTCAAAGTTTCAAAAGGTAAAGAAGAATTTTTGTTACCAAAGAAGGAATTCGATTTGCTTTATCTTTTAGCTTCTAATACGGAGAAAGTTTTCAAAAGAGAAGAGATTCTTGAAAAAGTTTGGGGAAATGATGTTATCGTAGGCGAAAGGACGATTGACGTTCATATACGAAGATTACGAGAAAAACTTGGTATCAACACGATACAGACCCTCAAAGGAATAGGTTATAAATTAGTAGTTTAAGATTTTCTAAAAAGAAAATCTTTTTTTTGAAATGAAATTTAGAAATTCGATAAAAGTTAATTGGCTATCTGTCGCAGCATCATTTTTATTGGTTGCTGTAGTTGGAGGTGTTGTAATGATTTTTGAGTTCTATTCCAGTGATACGTTCTTCAAAACCAGAGATTTCAACTATTTTCTAATCTTTACATTGTGGTTCGTTTTCATTGTCAATTATTTTGTTTTAGAATTTCTTTTCAGTTTTTATAGTAAGAATCAGATTAGGAGAATTACGAATATTCTTCCGGAAGATATTATTCACGATTTCGATACAGACATTGGATTCAAAGAACTTGGCGAAAAAGTTCACGAGATGAATCAGAAAAATGCCGAAATCGATATGATGAAAGAAATGGAAGACTACCGAAAAGAATATATCGGAAATGTTTCCCACGAACTTAAAACGCCATTATTCTCTATCCAAGGCTACATAGAAACGCTACGAGAAGGCGGCGTGGAAGACCTTAATATCCGAGACAAATATCTTGAAAGAATCGATAAATCTGTAGAGCGTCTCCTGAATATAGTAAAAGATTTGGATATGATTAATCGATTTGAGGCAGGACAGATTGAACTCAAATATTCTACTTTTGATATTAATTATTTAATTCAGGAAGTTTTTGACCTTTTGGAAATGGAAGCTGAAAGACACTCTATGACAATGCAGTTGCAGACCACACAATCTCAGCTTTTCGTTTTTGCAGATAAGCAGAGAATTTCTCAGGTCTTGATTAATTTAATTTCTAATGCTGTGAAATATGCTAATCGAGAAGAAGCCCAGATTATTGTTTCTACAAGAGAAGGAATGAAAAGCATTCACATTTCTGTGGAAGATAATGGAATGGGAATCAAACCGGAAAATCTGCCAAGAATCTTCGAACGTTTCTATCGTGTAGAATCCAGTAGAAACAGAAAAGAAGGAGGCTCAGGTCTTGGTCTTGCTATTGTGAAACACATTATGGAAGCTCATAAACAGAGTATTTCTGTAGAAAGTGTTTATCTTTCAGGAACAAAATTCAAATTCAAATTATCGAAACCTTACTTAGAAAAATCAAAAAAAGCTAAGCCTCTTTTATACATCGATAGACATCAGCCGATGCGCTGAATTTAAAAAAAACTTTTTTGAAAAAAAATTTCCAAGAAACTTTTATGGAATTTCATTTGTTTTATATTTGCAACATTAATCAAGGTAATATAAAGTTTAAAGTAAAACGAAAATGGTTTATAAGGTAAGAGTAATTCTAGACGCCAAAGAGACAATCTTCCGAGACATCGAGGTCAAAGAAAAACAAACACTTTGGAATCTGCATCTGGGCATAAAAAGTGCCTTCAATCTAGCGGGTGAGGAGTTATCTTCTTTTTATTTTTCTGATGATGAATGGAATGAAGGAAACGCTGTTCCTCTGGAAGATATGAGTGATGATGGCGATGGTGAAATAATGTCTGACATCTATTTGCCAGAAGGTTTCCCTGCTATTGGAAGCAAAATGAGATTCCAGTATGGATTTATAGAACTCTGGGAATTTTTCTGCGAATTGTTAGAAATCGTGGACGAAAAGGCAGCCGTTAATTATCCACTTACAGTTTACAGATTTGGGAATGTTCCATTGAAAGCGCCAAGCAAAACAGGTTCTTCTGGTAATGGTAAAAGTAAAAGTTCCGCAACGCCATTTATGGATGATGATTTTGGAGACTTTGATGCTGAATTCAAAGAAACAAGCTTCGAAGATGAAGACGACGATTACAACGATGATGATGAAGACGAAGGATACAACGACGTTTTCGAAGAAGATGACGAAGATTAAGATTCTTTTCTAAAATATATATTTAAAGCCCGATTTTTTCGGGCCTTTTTTATTGCTATAAAACTTAAATTAAGAAATATAAAAATTTACAGCACTATAAAAATGGACTATATTAAAGTCTAATCTTATCATTAATTCAACAAAAAATTCAATAAATGTAAAAAATATACAATTAAATAACTTCCAATCAAAATAAATTTTAAATTTGATAAATACTAAAAACACAAATACCAAGATTATTTTAATGGATATTAATCTAATGAATATTGGAGAGACTATAAATTATTAGAGTAATTCAATTACGAAGGGGAAAGAGATTTTAATATTCCAAGAATACATTCTAGTTGCAAAAACCTGAAAGAACATGGAAAAATCAAAAACATCCTTATACCAAGCCGTTACAAAAGTTTGGGAAAAAGCTATTGTAAATAATACGCCTTACACAGAGCATTTAGAAGTATCTCTCGAGATCCATAAGAAACTACTCAACATTTTTCAAGCAGGTCGTTACTATTATATGATCTTCAATGTATCTAGAATGGAGTTGGAATTCATAAGCCCAGAAATCAAAAATGTTTTAGGTTACGAACCCGATAAAATAGACGCATTCTTTTTCTTGGATCAGATCCATCCGGACGATAAGCCTTATTTCTTAAATTTTGAAAACAAACTCACGGAGTTTTTAAAAATATTGCCGTTAGAGAAAAGAGGCAGTTACAAGTTCCAGCACGATTACAGAATAAAGACCAAAAACAACGATTATGTTCGTTTGCTCCATCAGATCGTCCCAATAGAATTCGATGAGAGCAGCTATTACAGAAGCCTTGTATTGCATACAGACATTACGCACATCAAAAAGGATGGAATCCCTTGTTTTTCTATCATTGGTTTTGATGAAGAGCCCTCCTATTACAATATACAGGTCACTGAGAATCTGTCGAAGTCATTTGATCTATTTACAAAAAGGGAAAAAGAAATCTTGAAATGTATTATAGAAGGCAAAAACAGCAGAACGATTTCCGAGGAATTATTTATAAGTCTTCATACAGTAAACACGCATCGGAAAACCATCTTGAGGAAATCTGAATGTAAAACTCCTATCGACCTCATAAAAAGATCCATAAAAGAAGGCTGGATATAAGCACTTGAAAAATACCTATAACTAGGTATTTTTTTTTATTAATAAGCGAGATAGCTTTGTGTAGAAAAAAACTTGCACAAATGAAAAAGCTATTACTTCTCATAGCATTATTATTCCAGTTGATTTTTGTTTTTGGGCAAGAAAATGCGTGGGGACCTTGGAATAATTCAGATTGTTATCCCAGAATACAATTTAGAGCAAAATTAGTTTCTAAGCAATATTATAACGGTGGCTCAACTTCTTCTGATGGGTGTGATAGCGGTCTGGGTTACCAATGGAAAGTTCAAGTAAGGAATAATTACTCCAAAACAGCTTGGGTTTATTTTTCAGCTGGTAACAAATCTTGTGTTGAAAAAAGCATCAATGATGGTGATGGATTAAATCTTGACCCTAATGAGGTTGGAGAAATTTCATTGAAAGATTGGTACTCAAATAACATTGAGGGTATCTATGTATTAATAAAGTCGATGGCATTTTTAGAATCTAAAAATGATGATTCTTATAAAAATGATTCCACTTTACAGTATGAAAAATGTGACAATGGTGGTTTATGTCAAATTTGCATAATTGATATGAGTGCGAATCATTGTCCAGAAGTGAAGACATCAAAAAAAGTAAAGATAAATGATAATAGCTCTTCAAATCCATTAAAAATTGAAGAGATTGAAAATCAAATCATTACAAATTTAAAGCAAAACCTTAAAATTGGAGAGTATGGCAATAGTAATTATGGAATAACGAATATCCAACAAATTGATGTTATAAGAGATCCAAGTACATATTATTTAGGTGAGGGCGAACCACATACATTATATATTTATTTCTATGTACCTGGGCAATCAAATCTTTTTGGAGATAAGTTTGCCAATCTTAGAATAGAAAAAATATCACGGTATGGAAAAGATTTATTATACCTAAAAAATAGCGTCCCTAACAATTTAGATGGTTTATTTATATACGATTTTGGTGCTAACAATGAAAACTATACAGAGCTTAAAAACGCAATTGAAGTTTTGAAAAATCCCAATAAAAATTTAAATGAAGCAAGCGAGCAAAATAATCCTGCACAAAAAGACAATTCCGTAAATAATGTAGCTGAGCAAGAAAAAAATAAAAATGTATTAACTGAGGAAAAACGTGTAGAAGAAATTAACAATAATTATAAACTGGGGCTAGAAGCTTATAATGCACAAAAGTATAAAGATGCTGAAACTTACTTTCAAAAAGTTTTGGACCTGAATCCTAATGATGAAGCATCTTATTCTAATTTGATATCGGTAAAACTTGTACTCGACAAAATTATAACAGAAGAGGGAAATAAAAACAGATTAGATCACACAATTTTCAACAAACATCTTCGAGCAAAAATCACACTACTGAAACAGATTAAATTGCTGCTGGAAAAATACAAAGAAATCAATAACAGGAATGCAGATTTCAATAATTATTTAGAAGAAATCAACAAATATCTCACCGCAAGAGATTCTAATAATCCAAATGCTATTAGTCCACAAGACCTATTGAATTCCCTCAAAAATAAAACTACAGATAAACTCAATATTTTTAAAGATTTTTTTATCCAAGAAGGATATGAATTCATAGTTAATGAGGTCTGCAAAAATTCTTTTGAGATCGGGAATCTAAAATGTCTGAAGTTTTCGAATTTTTCAATTTACCAAAATAAGAAAGGAATGTGTGGGATTTCGTTTGGAAGCAATGAAAAATTAATGAATGAAATCAAAGATAAACTTACTTTAATTGATGACTGTTTTATAAATAATGAACTTTATATCAACAAAACTAAGTCAGATTATTATATAACATTTAACCAAGGCGAACTTCTGTTTTACATGAAATAAAACTCAAATACAATAAAGATTCAAATTAGTACTAAAAAATCTAAATAAAAAACCTTAAAACTATGAAAACAATATCAATCATCCCAAGCTTTGGAGACAAAGGAACACACGTAGAAACAGTTCAAATAAGATTAGCCGAAAATGGTTATAAATTAGGCAACATAGATGGTGCCTTTGGAAACCAAACAAAAAAAGCGATCAGTGAACTCCAGTCAGCTCACAATTTAACTGAAAATGGTATACTTACCACGGAAATCTTAGCCTTACTTGGTATTGAGGTCGATTACTCTTTAAGTCGCAATCCTTTCATTGCAATACCAAGCATTGTTGATAGGTCCAGAATTGCAAAAACCAGATGGGAAAATGGAAACAGAGGTCAGGCTCCTTATGGTTATTATTATGGAGTCTGCATCGTATTTGCCAATCTTTATGACAGACTGAAAAAAGGGGAAAACATTGCAAAAGAATTATCAAGACCTTTAGGTACAAATAGCGATAGAGACGCTTTGCTTAGGTTTAAAAATGAGCTTGCAACAAATTGTTTGAATAACTTGATTACAGAAGCGAACAGATTACGTGGTCTGATAGTCCTTATGTTTGGATTGGGATTGATGGAAAGTAGCGGAAGACATTGCTGTGGCTGGGATAGAGGAAAACTAAATGGCTGGGGAAAACCTTCAAGAAAAATAGAACCAACTTCAACAAATTCAGAAGCTGGATTATTCCAGACCAGCTATGATATAATCAATTCTGTAAATCAAGCAACTAGAGATTTACTTCTTGAAATTTTTGAAAAATATAAACTTAGTCAAGATGGATATTTGGAATTATTCTCAAAAGGAGCCCGATGTAAAGAATTCGATTCAGAAAACTTTGGCGAAGGAGCAGGTAAAGAATTTCAAAAAATATCTAAAGAATGTCCTGCATTTGCTATGGAGTTTACTGCATTAGCGTTACGCAATATTGCAACCCATTGGAATCCTGTAATTAAAATCGGTGATAATGAACACGGATTACAAATCAAAAGAGAGTGTGATAATCTGTTAAAGGACATACAAAATTACATTGATGAAAACGAAGAAATCACGTCACCGCCTGTTGTAATTCATACAATTCTAACAGATGAGAGAAATGAATTGAAACAGATTGCGCTCAATAATGCCGATATAATAGGTCAAAAATCAAAATTACAAGAGCTGTTCAACTTTGATACTCATAGCAAAGCTAATTTTTGGGCCATAGTTGATTTTAATAAACCAAGGACAGAAAAGCGTCTTTTTATTTTTGATCTAAGGAATAAAGAAGTAAAAAGTTATCTCGTTTCCCATGGAAAGAATTCTGGGGATTTGTATGCAACAGATTTTTCGAATACTATCAACTCAAACAAATCTTGTCTGGGTATTTTCAAAACCGGAACAACGTATATAGGACACAATGGTCGTTCTCTATATCTTGATGGTTTACAAGCATCCAATAATAATACCCGAGAAAGATATATTGTAATACATCAAAGTCAATATGTGACAGACGAGGTTGCGGGCAGATCTCTGGGATGTTTCGTTGTCAGTCCAAAATATGCCAAGGAAGTCATTGATAACTTAAAAGACGGCTCCTATCTATTAGCTTGGAAATAATAAAAATTTAATTTTATAAAAACCAAAAAAATGAGAAATATAATCTTAGTTGGTCTGTTATTGATATCAATAGGTACTTTTGCACAAAAAGCAACTCCTAAAAAAGCTGTTAAAAAGACTAACACGCAAACATCAATTAGTAAAACTAAAAAAGGTAAATTAATATCAGAGTTTACTACAAATCTAGTCGCCTATACAGCAGTAAACGAAGAGCACCCATTAGGTGAGGCATCTACAGATGTTGAAATTTTGCTTTCAGAATATGGAATCAAATTTTCATGTGTGAAGTTTACGCCTTCTAATGAAAAATGTGTATTCAATTATACTGACAAATATGCAGAATTACAATCTGCAGAAATAGGAGTCGGAGATTATTTCCCGACAATGTATTCTCCAATAAAAAAAGTAATGGTTGAAGTAAAATACCTATCAAGTAAGATTAATGAGGACTATCCATTACAAAGTAGAGTAAGAGTTAAGTTCTCTATATATGAATTGAAATAATTTATATAAATCAAATTTTATAAAATCTACCATCTTTTATAAAACATTAACAAGTCCGAATTTCTCGGGCTTTTTTATTTTCATTACATTTACAAAATAGACTTTAAAATTTAGCAATGAAAAAGCTGATTCTTCTTCCGGCAATCGCCGCACTATTATTATCCTGTAAAACCCAGAATCATACAATGGAACTACCACAAGAATGGAAACGCACCACGAATATCTATGAAGTTAACGTAAGACAATACACTCCTGAAGGAACTTTTGCGGCTTTCGAAAAAGAACTTCCAAGACTTAAGAAAATGGGCGTGGAAACACTTTGGTTTATGCCAATCACTCCAATTGCTCAGCTCAATAAGAAAGGAAGTTTGGGAAGCCAATACGCGGCTTACGATTATACAAGCATCAATCCCGAGTTTGGGACTTTGGAGAACTTCAAACATTTGGTAAATGAAGCTCATAAAATGGGATTCAAAGTGATTATCGATTGGGTTGCCAATCATACAGGCTGGGACCACGTTTGGACAAAATCGCATCCAGAATATTATTTGAAAGATGCCGATGGAAGTTTTCATAAAGCCAGCGGAATGGACGACATTATTGAATTGGATTACTCAAACAAAGAAATGCGTCTTGCAATGATTGACGCAATGAAATATTGGGTAAAAGAAACTAATATCGATGGATTCAGATGCGATTTAGCAAGTTGGGTAGAAGTTGATTTCTGGCAACAAGCTAGACCGGAAGTTGAAAAACTAAAACCACTTTTCTTCTTAGGAGAATTCGATGAGTTGGAAAATCCGGATTATGGAAAAGTTTTTGATGCGAGCTACAGCTGGAAATGGATGCATCTTTCAGAGGATTTTTACAAGAAAAATCTACCACTTTCTGACTTGAAAAATCTTTTAGAACAATATTCAAAAATTGGAGATAATTCTATGAGAGCTTGGTTTACAAGCAACCACGATGAAAATTCCTGGAACGGGACAGAATATGAGAAATATGGCGATTTCGCACCAGCTTTAGCCGTTTTCTCAGCGACTTGGAATGGCGTTCCTCTACTCTACAACGGTCAGGAATTACCAATGAAAGCCAAGCGTCTGGAATTCTTTGAAAAAGACCCAATTCCTTGGAATGGAAAGTATGAATTGGAAGATTTCTACAAAACATTATTTGCTTTGAAATCCGAAAACCCTGCGTTAAGAGGTGGTGACCCAGCTGTTACAACTTTTTGGATTAACACCACTGCTAATGATAAAATCTTAGCTTACCTTAGAAAAAATGGAGAACGTGAAGTTTTGGTTTTAATTAATACTTCAAAAGATGCTGTTAATTTTAAATTAGAGGATGATAATTCGGTGGGAAGTTACAAGAATGTTTTCACGAATAATAAAATTGAATTAATCAAAGGTTCTGATGTGAGTTTACCTGCTTACGGATATTTGGTGTATGAAAAATAGATTTTAGATTTTTATAAATTTCAATAAATTAATAACCCCTTCAGAGTTTTGAACTCTGAAAGGGTTATTTTTTCTATAATATTGATATTAATAAGCTGCAGTAAAACGTTGTTTCACGAATTTGTTTTGTTCCAATTCGTCAACCAAAGCTACAGCAACGTCTTCCACAGAAAGGATACTTCTTCCCTCTTCGTTAAAAACTGGATTTTCTAAAGCCGTTCTGTAAGTTCCAACTCTCACGCCCGCCGTTCCAGGATGCATCTCAATTGCTGGAGAAAAGAAAGTCCAATCCAAAGTTTCGTTCTTTTTAATTTCGTTCAGATAATCTCTTGCTGCAGTTGCGCCAGGTTTAATATCAGCCGGGAAATCTGGACCATCAACTAATTGATTTCCATCCATGAATAAACTTCCTGCTCCACCAACTGTGATGAATCTTTTAACACCAGATTTTTCAACAGCTTTTTCGATGTTTCTAGAACCGTTTAAGAAATCGTCATAAAGATTTGGATTCGTCCACCCTGCGTTGAATGTATTGATAACAGCATCGCTTCCTTCAAGAACTTTTGCCAATTCATCCACATTGTTCACATCTGCACTTGTTGCAGTTACGTTATCCTTCGCTTCTACTTTTGAGCTGTCTCTTGCAATGGCATTAACAACATAACCTCTGTTTGACAACTCATTAACAACTTGTTTTCCTACGAAGCCAGTTGCTCCGATTACTGCTACTTTACTCATTTTTTTATAATTTAAATTAATTGTAATATATTTTGTTACATTTTATATTAAAAATTTTTAACTGAATTGATTACTAAAATCCGAAAGCTTCTTCTCTTTCAAAAACTGAAGAACCAAATCATCTGTATCATTGAATAAAAGACCCAGATTCTTGTTGATGTCTTTTCCAACATTACAAAGCGGATTCGGATTTTGGTTTTTCTTGCCAAGAACTTCTGTATTTTTTACAGACTCGTAGATTTCGGAAATATTGATTTGGTCAGGATTTTTGGCAATTCTCACACCTCCCTCTTTTCCTTGACGGCTTTCTACAAGTCCTGATTTTTTCAGATTAATCAATTCTTTACGGACAATCACAGGATTTACATTTACGCTTCCGGCAATCCAATCAGACGTTAACCATTCCTGCTCATTGTGAGCAAGAAGAGTCATAATATGAATAGCGGTTGCAAATCTTGTGTTGTTCATTCTGATGCAAATTTAAAACAAATTTTAATTGTAACAAAAATAATTACAATTAAAATTTGTTAACAATAATTATTTTATAATGAAATTTTGGTTTTAGTAAGAAATATGAGGTTATTCAAAAACAAAATTTTCAACAGCAAATAACACTTTATCAATATCATAATTATTACCATTAGATAATATGGCAATCGAAATTTTGTCCTTAGGAAAATAAGTAAGAACTGAATTAAATCCATCTATTCCACCTCTATGACCATATCCAATCTTTTCTTTATAGGGTATTTCAAAAATTCCGTATCCAAAATTATCATTCATCATAATCATTGATTTCAAACTCTCTTTTGAAATGATTTTCTCACTGAATAAAGCACTTGCAAATTTTGTTAAATCTGTTGGCGTAGAAAAAATAGCTCCCGCTCCTAAAGGTATAGACGGATTTGTCTGCGATTGCTTTATCCAATTTCCATTAAATTTGTAAGAATAGCTTTCATTAGTTTCATTCATTTTGTTTCCAAAATAAGTATTTCTTAGACCAAGTTTCTTTATAATTTTTTCGGATAAAATATTAGAATAAGATTGGCTATAAATTTTTTCCAAAATATAACTCAGTAAAATATAATTGGAATTACTATAATCGGCTTTGCTATCAGGCTCAAAATCACTACCACCTTTTGTAATAATTTGAATCATCTCAGATTCAGATTTTTTTTGAGTATTCCATTCAAGAAAATCCTTGTCACTGGTAAAATTATGAATACCACTTCTATGATTCAGCAAATTATCAATTGTTATTTTATCCGAATTTTTGATAGAAGGAAAATATTCACTAAGTTTTGCTGACAAGCTCAATTTACTTTCCTCAACAGCTTGTAAAATCAAAACGCTTGTAAAAACTTTGGATATCGAACCGATTCCATAGGTTGTTTTATTGTTAGGCTTTTGCTGTTTTTCTACATTTGAAAATCCTGTAGAATTTGTATAGATGACATTATTATTTTGCAAAATTGCTACACTTCCCATAAATTGATTGCTTTTTGCTAATTCATTCAAGTAATCGTCAAGCTTAATTTTATCGAATGATTGCGCAAATCCTAATTGAATGACAAAAATGAATATAGTTGCTGAAAGAATTCTTCTTAACATTATGCGTTGTCGTTAATTTTAGATTTGTAACTATTTCGTTTCGATATCAATGATTTTATCTCCTTTGCTTCCAAGGTATTTTTTGATTAAAGGTCGATAAATATTATATCCATCATCAACATTCGTGAAAATTACAAGGCCTTGTTTTGTTTTTGGTAGAAGAAAAACGATAGTGTTTACACCTTTATCGGAACCGCCGTGTGATAAAGCTATTTCGTTATTTCCCAAATCATAGATTTCAAATCCAAGACCGAAATATTTATCTTTTTTTGTTTGGACTTGATTGGTTTTCATTGTTTCAAAAACTGAATTTGATAATAATTCATTGTTCATTACAGCTATTAAAAATTTACTATAATCTTCTACAGAAGTTGTCAAATCGTCGGCCGAATTAACTGTTTTATTCTTTACAATATCATAAGCTTTTCCATCTTTATCATAACCAACAACAATCCTGCCTGCATCTTTTTTCTCATTCCAAATGTAACTTGTATCATTCATTCCCAATGGCTGGAAAACATATTCTTTAGCCAGCTCTTCAAGGCTTTTATGGAATTTATTCTCAATTGCTTTTCGAAGATATTCAAAACCTTCTCCGGAATATTGATATTTTGTTCCAGGTTCAAATTCGAAGTTCAACTTATTGTCTTTATTCATCCAACGCCAGTTTGGAAAACCTGTTTGATGACTCAAAATCAATCTTGTTGTTAATTTTTTATTTCGAGGGTCACTTGCAATATCTGGGTCTGTCCAATATTTGTAAAGTGGTTCATCAAGATTCCATTTTCCTAGACTTACCAAACGTAAAACCGTAATTGCTGTAACAGGTTTTGTCAAAGAGGCTACATTGAAAAGACTATTATAAGGCGCGACTTTTTTCTCATTCAATGTTCCATAAACTTTTATTTGTGTCAATTTTCCATCTTCGATTACACCTAATCCCAAAGTCGGGATATGATTATCTTTCAGCAGTTGTTCGATATTATCAACTACTTCAGATTTTGGGTTACCGTGGTCATAACTCAAAACATCACTCATCATCCAATTTCCATCTTTCTTTGTCCAAACAGTCGTGAATTTCGCTTGACCTCCGATAGCATCTTCCTTTCCTTTTTCCCGAATAAAAAATTGATGTTCCCCAGTTTGTATCGCTCCGTATAATTCGCCATTGTTGTATAAAGGAAAAACTTCGAGACTATTTTCTATAACTTTTCGGATAGGCTTCTGGTTTGGATTTCCACAGATGTTTTGCTTTGTTCTTTCTAAGAATAATTTTTTGTCTTGGAAACCACCATTATCGTGATAGAATTTCAGATTATCAGCAACTGTTTTTTCCAAATAAGCGACATCACAATTATTGAATCCACGTTCAAAAAATACACTGTCTTGTTTTTTAAGTTCAAGAAATAAAGGCGAATTTTTATCGATTTGAGCATTAAGATTTCCGATAGAGAGAAAGAGAATCAGAAAGATAATTCCGAGTTGTTTTGTCATTGTTTTAATTTTTGACAAAGATTCAGAATTAATTGAATTGGAATCAAAAATACAGCCCGACAAAAACCCGACAACTTCCTGGCAGAATCATAAAATACTGAAATTCAATTTATAATAAAGACTATTGTTTTTATCTAATTGATAAGCGTTTCTCAAAATAATATAAACATCAGCTAAGATTAATACGATAATTGTTACCATTACAGACTCTTTTCCGAGCTTTAAAATGACAACTAACATAAAAATAATTGGAGCAATAATCGCCAAAATAATCTGAAGTGAAATAATCTGTTTGATAATTGGAGATTTTTGTTTTGAAATCAACATTATCAACAAAGGTGGCAGAAAATTAGCAATCGGAAACCAACATAACGGAAGCGAAGAAAGATTGATTATTTTGATTAAACTGAGATTTTCAATCGGTTCATTTTCTGTTTCTAAAATAGTTTCTTCGTCAATCTGATTTTCTACAATTGATTCTTCTATCGAAATAATTGGAGTCAATAATTCATTTTCAGAAACATCAAGAGTTGAAACCAAAGTTTTCAAAGTATAACCTTTCGGTTCTGTTCCGGCTTCGATGCGTTGAATAGTTCTCACAGAAAGTCCCGACTTTTCAGCCAATTCTTCCTGAGTTAAATTTTGTTTTTCCCTGATTTTCTTTAATTCTGACATTTATTTAAATAATCAAAAACAAATTTAAAAATTCAAAATTGTTTTGAATTATAATTCACAAAAAAACCTTTCTAAAAAAAGAAAGGTTTAAGTTCTATTTCATACTAAGAACTTTGTCGACAACATAAACAGTGTTTCCGCGCCAAGGCAAAGTCCCATGATATTCTTTGTAATGAAGGTCAAAATATTTTCCACTATTCATTTCCAGTTGTTTAAAAACCGAATCGTTTTCAATAGAAAATTCAAATTGATTGCTTCCAATTGGCGCACCAGGTTTTGCAGCTCCAAATCCTTCCTGGATTAATTTTCCTTCGTAAGTTTTGAATATATTCCCTTTGTTCACAGCATAATTGAGATATCCCGACTTAACGCCTTCTCCGAATACAAAATAATATTTCCACCAGACGAAGACGCCTAGAAATAAGAAAATTACGGCTAAAGTCATCCAAAGATATTTCATAACGTTGTGTTTTTAAATTTAACCAAAGTTAGTTATTTTTTTGATATCGCTCTGGAAATCACAATTTTCTGAATCTCAGAAGTACCTTCATAGATTTGAGTGATTTTTGCATCACGCATCATTCTTTCAACGTGATATTCTTTTACATAACCGTAACCTCCGTGAATTTGAACCGCTTCGATTGTTGTATCCATCGCAACCTGAGATGCATACAATTTTGCCATTGCACCACTTTCTGAGATATCTTTACCTTCGTCTTTTTCAGCCGCCGCTTTATAAATCAGCATTCTTGCAGCCATAATATTAACGTGCATATCTGCCAATTTGAAAGCAATTGCCTGATGATTGATAATTTCTGTCCCGAAAGATTTTCTTTCCTTAGCATATTTCAAAGACAGTTCGTAAGCTCCGGAAGCTATTCCTAAAGCCTGAGAAGCAATCCCAATCCTACCACCATTCAAAACAGCCATCGCAAAATTGAATCCAAAACCATCTTCTCCGATTCTGTTTTCTTTAGGCACTTTAACATCAGTAAACATTAGAGAATGTGTATCACTTCCACGGATTCCCAATTTGTCTTCTTTCTTACCTACAACAAAACCTTCCCAACCTTTTTCCACGATAAAAGCATTGATTCCCTTATGTTTTTTCTCAGGATTGGTTTGTGCAATGACAATATAATAAGTGGCATTTCCACCATTGGTAATCCAGTTTTTTGTCCCGTTCAAAAGGTAATAATCGCCTTTATCTTCCGCTGTTGTGGACTGAGAAGTTGCATCAGAACCAGCTTCTGGCTCAGACAAAGCAAAAGCGCCAATCACTTCCCCACTCGCCAACGGTTTTAGGTATTTCATTTTTTGCTCTTCGTTACAGAATTTTTCCAAACCTGCACAAACCAAAGAGTTATTAACGGACATTACTACTGCAGCAGATGCATCCACTTTAGCAATCTCTTCCATTGCCAAAACATAAGACACACTATCCAGACCAGCACCTCCGTATTTTGGGTCAACCATCATCCCGAGGAATCCCATCTCGCCCATTTTTTTTACGGCATCGTAAGGGAATTTTTGTTCATTGTCTCTTTCGATAACGCCTTCCAAAAGCTCTGCTTGTGCAAAATCTCTTGCGGCTTGCTGAATCATCTGTTGCTCTTCTGTAAGATTGAAATCCATAAGTTTTTTATTATATTTTTCGTTCGTAAATATAAACTTTTTGGCAAAAAATCAAAGAAAATTGTCGCATTTTGTTGTTTGAGAAAAAAAAATTATATTTACGATAATGTAAACTCAATTTTAATAATATATTAACAACAATATTTTATGAACGTTAAAAGAATATTCGACTTCTCTGCTCTTGCTTTCGAAAAATTTCCGAAAGAAGATTGTCTTGTCACGAAGAAAAACGGAAATTGGATTAAAACATCTACTCTTGAATTCATCAATCAAGGGAACAAAATTTCCAGAGGTCTTTTGAAGCTCGGGATAAAACCTGGCGACAAAATTGGTCTGATATCTTCTAATAACAGAACGGAATGGGCTGTGATGGATTTGGGAATTTCTCAGATTGGCGTGGTTACAGTTCCCGTTTATCCTACGATTTCCGAAGAAGATTATGTTTATATCTTCAATAATTCTGAAATCAAATACTGCTTTGTTTCCGATGCTGACCTTTATAAAAAAATTACCAACGCAAAACCTAATATTCCTTCGTTAGTAGGCGTTTTCACATTTGATGATATTGATGGAGCGCCGAATTGGAACGAGATTCTTGACCTCGGAGAAAATGATGCTACACAAATTGAGGTTGAAGATTTATCAAAATCTATCAATCCAGAAGATGTTGCGACAATCATTTATACTTCTGGAACGACAGGCAAACCAAAAGGCGTTCAGTTGACTCATAATAATCTTGTTGCTAACGTAACAGCTAGTACACCAAGAATCCCGAAAGATAAAAGTATTGATTATAAGGATATGAAAGCATTGAGTTTTCTTCCAATTTGTCACGTATTCGAAAGGATGATTTTCTATCTTTATTTAAGCAACGGAATTTCAATTTATTTTGCTGAAAGCATTGAGAAAATCGGCGAAAATGTAAAAGAAGTGAAACCTCAATATATGACAGTTGTTCCGAGATTGGTCGAAAAAGTTTACGATTCTATCTATAATAAAGGAACTGCTGCAGGTGGAATAAAATCCAAGATTTTCCTTTGGTCATTAGGAATCGCAGAGAAATACGAGTTAGGAAAACCAAAATCTTTTATGCACACGATTGCCGATAAATTGGTTTTCAAAAAGTGGAGAGAAGGTTTGGGAGGAAATCTTATCACTTTGGTTTCCGGTTCTGCTGCTCTATCAAAACGATTGAATACAATGTTTCACGCTGCCGGAATTCCGATTTTGGAAGGTTATGGATTGACAGAAACTTCGCCTGTAATTTCAGTAAATAGCTTTGGAAAAGTGAAGGTTGGGTCTGTTGGAATTCCACTTGAAAACGTAAAAGTCAGAATAGAATCCGATGGCGAAATTGTTGTAAAAGGTCCTTCCGTTTTTGAAGGTTATTACAATGATGAAGAAAAAACAAAAGAAGCTTTTACGGATGACGGTTATTTCAGAACTGGAGATATTGGGATTTTAGATGAAGATAATTTCCTTTTCATTACGGATAGGAAAAAAGAAATGTTCAAAACTTCGGGCGGAAAATTTGTTGCGCCTCAGGTTATTGAAAACTTAGCAAAAGCATCCAAATTCATTGAGCAGATTATGGTTGTCGGCGATGGCGAGAAAATGCCTTGTGCATTGGTTCAGCCGGATTTTGCCTTTGCTAAAAACTGGGCAGAACTTCATAATGTGAAATTGATTGATTCTAATAAAGAAATTGCTGCAAATCCAGCTGTAAAATCTAGAATTGAACAAGAAATTGAGAAAATCAATCAACATCTCGGAAAATGGGAACAAATCAAAAAAATTGAATTAACCCCAAAAGTTTGGACAATCGATGATGGACTTTTGACGCCGACACTTAAACTTAAAAGAAAAGCTATCAAAGCGGAATTCCAAGATTTATACGACAGAATGTACAAAGAATAATCACAAGCTATCCAATGGATAGCTTTTTTTCTGTGGGTTTTCCATATTTATTTATATTTGCGTTAAACGATGGTTTAAAAATCGTATCAGAAAATGGAAGTAAAAAGAATTTTCGATATTCCTTATTATTCGAAAGCTAATTTCGAAAAAGATGACTTTGTATGTGACAAAAGAAGCGGAAAATGGGAGAAAATCTCAACCGATGACTATATCAAAATTACGAACCAGCTATCAAGAGCTTTACTAAAATACGGCCTCAAAAAAGGAGATAAAATCGCTATCACGTCTTCCAACAACAGAGTTGAATGGTGTTTTTTTGACCAGGCAGCTTTACAAATCGGTGTTGTAACGGTTCCGATTTACCCTTCTATTTCAGGCGAAGATTGTGTTTATAATCTAGAAAATTCGGATTCTAAGATTTGTATTGTTTCTGATGCAAAATTGTTTGAGAAAATCAATTCGATTAAAAATCAGTTACCCGATTTGCAGGAGATTTTCACATTCGATAAAGTTGATAATGCCAAAAACTGGAAAGAACTTTTTGATTTAGGAAAAGAGAATGATAATCAGCAAGAAGTTGATTCTATTAAAGATTCAATTTCGGAAGATGATTTGGCTTCGATTATTTATACTTCCGGAACGACAGGAAAGCCGAAAGGTGTAATGCTGACACATAAAAACATTGTTTCTGATGTGATTGGTTGTGAAGACAGAATTCCGCACAAGGATTCCAAAAATAGAGCTTTGAGTTTTCTTCCGCTCTGCCACGTTTACGAAAGGATGATTCTGTATCTTTTCACAACCAACGGAATTTCTATGTATTTTGCGGAAAGTAATGAGAAACTCAGCGAAAATCTAAAGGAAGTAAAACCGCAATATATGACAGTTGTTCCGCGAATGGTAGAAAAAGTTTATGATGCGATTTATAAAAGAGGAACCGAATCCGGCGGAATCAAAGCTAAAATATTTCTTTGGTCTCTAAAAGTCGCTGAAAATTACAAATTGGGAAGTTCAAAATCTTTAGCTCACATTATTGCAGATAAAATTGTTTTCAGCAAATGGAGAGAAGGTTTGGGAGGAAATCTCATCACATTAGTTTCTGGTTCTGCAGCTTTATCAAAACGATTGAATACAATGTTTCACGCTGCCGGAATTCCAATTTTAGAAGGTTATGGTTTGACAGAAACTTCGCCCGTAATCGCAGTTAACAGTTTTGAATATACAAAAATTGGTTCAGTTGGAAGACCAATCAAAAACATCGATGTGAAAATTCAAGAAGACGGCGAAATCACTGTTAAGGGTCCGACTGTGACGCAAGGTTATTATAAAGACGAAGAAAAAACGAAAGAAATCTTCACAGAAGATGGTTACTTTAAGACCGGTGATATTGGGATTTTGGATGAGGATAATTTCCTTTTCATTACCGATAGAAAAAAAGAAATGTTCAAAACTTCGGGTGGAAAATATGTTGCACCTCAAGTGATTGAAAATCTTGCAAAAGCATCTCAATTCATTGAACAAATTATGGTTGTTGGAGATGGCGAAAAAATGCCGACAGCATTAGTTCAACCTGATTTTGAATATGCTAAAACGTGGGCTTCAAAAAATAATATAAACATTGGAACATCTCTTGAAGACATCGCCAATTCTAAAGATTTAAAATCGGAAATTGAGAAGGAAATTGAGAAAATCAATCAACATCTCGGAAAATGGGAGCAAGTCAAAAAGATTGAATTAACACCCGAAATTTGGACTGAAGATAATGGACTTCTCACTCCTACTCTAAAATTGAAAAGAAAAGCTGTGAAAGAGCATTTTATTAAGTTATATGAGAAACTTTATGATAGATGATTTAGGAACATTGAATTGCTCGCAGCCCGACTTGAGTGGAAATCCTTTTTACGCAACGAAGTGGAGTGAAAAGATTGGGAGCGGAAGGCAGATAAAGCTGCCCTAAAAATAATTTTCAAAATCTAAAAGTTTATCTTTGTAATCATTATTTGAAAACAAAATATGATTATAACCCGATTAGAATTAATAAAAATCTGTGAAAGATTTCTCAGTGATGAAGTCAGCAAAGAAGAATTGATTCATTTTGCAACTTCTGTGATGTTTGATGATGAAGATAAGTACGAATGTGAAGATGAAGTTGTTGAAGAGATTTTGTCTCAATGGGATAATTCACAAACTCAATCTAAAATTAATAAAACAAGTATTCAGTTTTTGAAAAACGCACTTGAAAACTTGAATTAATAAAATAAAAAAACGCTTCAGAAATCTGAAGCGTTTTTTGTTATTTTTTCTCTGCTAGCTTGCTCCAAGAATGGAGAATATAAACTACAATAATTCCTAAAATTGCTGATGAGATTGAAAATATGAATTTGGTATTTTCATCATCCAAAAATCCTGAACGCCAATCGATAGCGTAAACATTGATACCAATAAAAATGATAAAAAGAATTAAGAATACTTTATAAAATGTCTTCATTTTCTAATAATATTAAAAGTGAATGTAATTCTGAAATAGTTGTGCAAAGTTAGCGGTAAATAATTTAATAGAGATAGCTAAAAGGATAATTCCAAAAACTTTTTGCAAAACCTGCAAAGAACCCTCTCCCATTTTTCGCTCTATCCAAGGTGCAATCTTCAAAACCAAATACACAAACATTGTATTGAGGATAATTCCACAAATGATATTGATATCGTGATATTCCGCTCTTAATGATAATGTAGTTGTCAATGTTCCAGCACCTGCAATCAGCGGGAATGCAATCGGAACAATGGAAGCAGCCTGAGGTTGATTGGTCTTGTGAATTTCTATTCCCAAAATCATTTCAATTGCAATAATGAAAATCACAAAAGCTCCCGCAATCGCAAAGGAATTAACATCAACTCCAATGAATTTCAAAATTTTATCTCCAATAAAAAGAAACGAAATCATCAACAATCCAGCTACAATCGCAGCTTTCTCAGATTCGATTTTTCCAAATTTCTGACGAAGCGAAACAATAATAGGAACCGAACCCAAAATATCGATTACAGCAAACAAAACCATAAAAGCAGTCATTGTTTCTTTGATTGAAAACTCTTCTAAAAATTCCATAAACCCAGTTTTAAAGATTTCGCAAAAATATAAAATATTTTTGAAAATTCCTTAAAGTATTTTATAGACATCTTCTATTTCGTTCAATATTTCGGTTTGTTTTTCTTTTGAAGAATATGGAGAATATTTCTCGATATTGATTTTTGCAATCAGTTGATTATATTTTTCGAGCTGACTCAATCCAAAATTGTTTCTGAGAAAATCGGAGAAATTGTAAGAATAATGAGCTTGGCAATATTCATCTGCGTCTGTTTTTAACTCTTCAAAAGCTTGGAAAAATTCTGAAGGTTGACTTTCGTTAATTTTTTTATGCAAATAATTGAAATAAGAATCTACTTCGATCTTATTTTTATTTCTCAAAAGAGCTTCCGTTTCTTCGATATTTACAATCGGCTGGACAGGCGTATTTTTCTTTTCAAGTAGAAGTTTCTTCTTGTCCTTGATTTTCTTGTTGAAATAAAGAAATAAAAATGCTCCAATTCCCACAATAAAAAGATTTCCAAAAATCACAAACCAACGGATTTCCTTATGCTCTTTTACTTTCAGTTTTTCTGTACTAATAACCGGAGAATCTACTTTCTCTAGAACATTATTGGTATATTCATTTACTTTTTGCAAAGTAGATTTTGCATTGGCAATATCTTGAGCATTAACAGCATTGAGTGCCAAAAACTTGGAACCAACTTCAACATACTTTTCCTCTTTTGGGTCAAAATAAGAGAAATCTTCGGTAACAATTTTCAAATCGCCTCTTTTCTTTGGAATGATGATATATTGTGCTTCTACCTCTCCTTCAATTCCTTTTGTCGTCGGAACAGAATTGTTCACAATTTTTGGTTCAAAAACTTCATAATCTGGAGAAGGTAAAATTTTTGGCACAATTGACGGCGAAAGATTTCCACAACCCGATACTTTCACAGAAATATTAAAAGCCTTGTTGATTTCAAAGTTTTCTTTTCCTTTATCAATCATTTCGATTTTCACATCATATTTCCCAACTGCATCTTTAAAATTCTCAGGAGCACCTTCTGGTAGTTTTTTTACATTAAGCTTTACCTTATTGGATACTAGAGTATTTTTATGATTCGTAAAAGGCACTTCCATCGGAGGAACATCCATTATTCCTGCTACTTTTGGCACGATTACAAACATACCAATAATCTGTGAAGAATAGTTATTCTCAGAATCTTCTATTGACTCATCAAAGTTGGCAATAGAGCGGATTGCAAGGTTTCTGGCGGGTTCAAACTTCGCTGGCTCCAGATGTCGGAAATTTGAAATATTTCTAGAAAATGCTTTCAAAACAACGACAGCTGGCTCATCTTTATAAACCTCTTTCTCCTCCAACTGCATACTCAAGTACATATTTTTTGCAGGATTATTAGCAACCGCAAGAGGTTTCTTTTCAGCTTCTTTTACAAAAATATCGAAAGGTTCTGTTTTGTATATCTTTCCATTAACCTTTACCAAAGCAGAACCAATTTTAATATTTCCAGTTTGTTTTGGCACCAATGCAAACTGATAAACCATTTGGTTGATTCTAATCTTTTTTATTGGGTCAATCAATGTATTTTGTTCGGACCCATAATCATAATTAAATTTAGAAAAATCAGGCATCTTAATTGGAGTCTCCTGAATCAAATCTTCTCCAAAAATCTCTAAAACGACCGTAAATGTAATAGGAGAATTGACACGTGCTTCTTGTGAATTAACCTCTGAGTAAAGATTAACCTGAGCAAACGAAAAAACCGATGCTAATGTGAATAATATGTATAAATTTTTTCTTATCATTTACCAATCCTTTTCGTTGCTTTGTGGCATCGAATTGGCTCTTTTGTTTAAAATTCTTCTTGCAGTTTCTTTTTCACGATTTTCTATATCGCGCAAAATCATTTTTTCTGCTTCTTCAGGGATTTTATTTTCCTCTTTCTTAGGCTGATTTGGCTTTCCTTGGTCATTTCCTTTTTGATTATCGCCTTTACCGTCCTGCTGTTCTTTTTTCTGGTTGCCTTTATCAGAATCGTCTTTGTTTTTCTGATCTTTATCACCACCTTTTCCTTTGTCCTGCTTTTGTTTTTGCTTATCCTTTTTCTCTTTATCTTTCAACATTGCAACCTCATAGTTTTTACGGATTGCTTCGTTGTACGGATCTTGCTTCAAAGCTTGTTTATAGAGCTCAGCAGCTTTCTCCGGATTATTGGATTGCATCTGTACATTCCCTTGATTGTAAATTGCAGCAGCCTTTTCGTAGTTGCTTTTTGTCAGCTTTGCCGCTTTTTGATATTCGGCAGTTGCTTCCTCATATTTTTTGCTTTTATATAGTGCATTTCCAAGATTGTAATGAGCTGTATAACTTCCTTTCTTTTCAGCAATTGCTTCCAGATATTTACCCGTAGAAGCCTCATATTCTTTGGCATCAAACTTCTTGTTTCCTTCATAGACAAGAGCATTATAACTCTTCTGCGCATTTGCAAATTGAGAAGAAAATACAATACAAAATACAGCTATGATAAATCTAAAATCCATTGCTACAAAATTATCCGTTTTATTGTTAAAACCAACACTTTAAAAGTTAAAATTGGGTTAAAAAAGCCTTTTAAATAAGGAGATTTTGTAGATAAAAATCTACAAAAAACAAAGAAAACCATCAAATTGAATTTTGATGGTTAGATTTAGAAGTAATTTCCACTTCAGTTTTTATTAAAATTAGCTTTAATTAAATATTTTTACCAATCTTTTTTCTTCAGAATCCAATAACTTCCAACTACAAAAATAGTTGACCAGATAACACAAGCAACTACACTTCCCCAAGGATATTCGAATTTGAATTGCATACCTAACAATTGTGCCATATTGGTTCTTACTAATGGATTTGGAATCAGATTCGACATACTTTCCAAAGGCAAATAATCTGTGTAATATGTTGTTGAATTTAATGCTTTAGCTCTTTCTAACTCCGTAACATTATGTTGAATACTAAATGAGTCAATAAAAATTAATATTTTCTCAACAAACCAAAACATAAAAAATCCAAGAAATACAAAAATTGATTTTCTAAAAAGTATAGAAAGAAACATCAGAAATGAAAAGAAACTAAATAACTTCAAAAAGTAATTAAAAATGAAATAGATTTCTTTAAAAATCAAATCACTTTCTTGCGTTTCAGAATAACTTTTACCTAAAACAAAAGCCAGAATAAAAACAATCAATGTAGAAAAACCTGTGAAAATTAAAATCGTCAAAAGCTTGGAAAAAATAAACTCTTCCCTGCTCAATCCATCAATTATATTTTGCTTGAACATCCTATTGCTAAACTCTTGACAAATAGAGAAAACAATAATACATCCAAGGAAAATCTTCAGATATCCAACAATATAAGTTGTAAAATTCCAAACGCCTGGAAAGTTATACATTCCTTCATTTTTTAAATTTACAGTGTGTCCAAAAAAATCGAAATTGACCAAACCGATAAATAGCAGGGCAATCAAAACAACAAAATACAATCCTGCGAAAACCTTAAAAGGTCTGTAATTTAGGTTTTTGAGATATTCTAATTTTAATAATCGTATCATAGGTTATTTTGTTTTACAAGTTCTAGGAATTGAGTTTCAAGGCTTTCTTTTTTCTTCTGAAGATGAGAAAGAGAAATTCCTTTTTCGAATAGTTTTTCATTAAGTTCTGAAGCTGAAATATCATTAGAAATCTGAGCAATAATAATAAGATTGTCCTGCTCTTTCACAGAAGAGAAAATCCCGAAAGATTCCAAAGTTGAAATAAGCTCAGGAACATTATCCGATTTCAGTTCAAAGAAACCTTTTGTATTGCTCATTGCGTCCACAGAGCCTGAGTAAATTGCATTTCCTTGTTTTAAAACAATAACGTGGGAACAGATTTTCTCTATCTCATCCAAAAGGTGGCTTGCAACGATAATCGTAGTTCCCGATTTTGCAATTGAATTAATAATATCCCTAATCTGAATAATTCCTTCTGGGTCAAGTCCATTTGTAGGTTCATCAAGAATCAAAACATCAGGGTTCGCAAGCAAAGCAGAAGCAATTGCCAAACGTTGTTTCATTCCTAAGGAATACGTTGAAAAAGCATCTTTTTTTCTGGCCAAAAGATTCACCACTTCTAAAACTTCATCAATTCTATTTTTAGAAACGCCTTTGATTTCAGCAACGATTTCAAGATTCTTTTCCGCACTCAGATAAGGATAGAAATTCGGTTGCTCGATGATTGCTCCGATTCTTTTGAGTGTATCGGTATCTGTTCCTTCTTTTCCAAACCATTTCCAGCTGCCGGAAGTGGGATTAATTGTAGAAAGTAACATCCCGAAAGTGGTTGATTTCCCGCTTCCATTTGGCCCAAGAAGACCATAAACATTACCTTTTTCTACATCGAAGGAAATATTATTAACCGCAATGTGTTTGAACTTTTTGGTTAAGTTTTTTACTTCCAGAATTTTTTCCATAAAAGATATTTATATACAAGTCTGATTCTTTACTTGATTGTTACTTTGATTTGTACGGTTTTTGTTTAAATTCATAAAAACATTTTAAAATGATTCAAAATATCACAGAATTTTCTAAAAAACTAGACGTTTCTGAAGAAAGCATCAAACAATTTATTCAGGATTTCCATCTTGAGATTTCTGATTGTCTTTCTCCGAATCTCAATATTACCCAAAATTTTGAAAAATTCGCTACAGAAAATCAGGAATTTCTAAAAAAATATGACGAGGATTTAAATAAAGAAAAAACGGCAGATGATATTTCGAAAAAAATTCATCAACCAAAAGAAAAAGTTGAAGAAATTATTCTAAACCAATTTCCTAATATTTACGACAACGGAATTTTCAAATCATCGATATCAACCTTTAGTATTGATAATCAATTAGGTGGAAATTATCAGTTTGTTTATAATTACTTTGGAGATAAAACAGAACTTAAACAAAGAGATTTCATAGGTTATAGAGATTTGTTTTTCTACATTTCTGATATGCTGGAACCTTTTCTCAATCCAGAACAATCGGAGAATTGGGGAATTCAAAAAGCCGCAGGAATTGTAGTTTATGGACCTCCGGGAAGTGGAAAAATCTTTTGGGCAAAGAAGATTGCTGAAATGATTGATTTTGATTTTTTTGAAATAAGGAAATCTCAGTTAAAATCAATTTTGATTAATGACAAACAATCGAACTTTGAGGAATATCTTTCTCAAATGCTCAAAAAAGAAAAGACGATTCTGTTTCTTGAAAATTTTGATGAAATAATGATGCAAAGACAGGAAAACCAAATCATCAATTCTGATTATGAAGATGTCAAAGAAAGCACGCTTCACAACATCGAAAAATTTGAAAAAGAAAATATCCTGATGATTGGTTCAGCAAAAGAACTGATTGGAATAGAATCCGAGATTTTGGCACCCGGAAGATTTGATGTTTTGATTCCGATTTTTCCTCCGAATAGGCAAGAACGAGCTGAAATGTTGCTTTTCAATATGAAAAAGAACCTGACAGAAAATGCAACGTTACTCAAAATACTAGAAAATAATCAAGCAGATGAAATTCCTTTCTGGAAAGAAACCGCTGAAAAAATGAAGGTATTTTCTAATACAATGCTTGTCGATTTCACACAAAGTCTCAAAAAACGAATCCGAAGTCTTTATTTGAAAAACAAAACCGATAATATCCAAATCAGTCACGGAATCTTGGAAGCTTGTTTAAAAGAATCCGCATCTAAATTAACAGGAGAATATCTCAATAACGTACAAGAATTTTTATCCGAAGCAGAAGATAATTCTTATGACCGTTTTGCAGGTAGAATCGAAGATTTGAAGCAAGAACTTGAAGCTTACAAAGCGAAAGAAGAACCTGTCAGAACAATCGGATTTAATATCGATGATGAATAAAAAAAGCCTGAATAATTCAGGCTTTTATTTTATAAAAATTTTGGATTTTGTCGATTTGGTTTTGGAGTATCATCATTATCAATTTGTTTTGAAACTGCCATTGCTGCAACCAAATCATTTAACATAGAACTCGCAGCAGTTGGTGTATTAGGTAACAAAACAAGGTTTGAACGGTTGTTTGCACCAATTGACTGTAAAGTATCATAATGCTGCGTTACAACAATCAACGCAGAAGCCTCGTGTGGTTCAATCTGAACGCTGTTCAACATTTTCACAGATTCTTCTAGACCTTTTGCAATTTCTCGTCTTTGGTCCGCAATACCTTGTCCTTGTAGTTTTTTAGATTCAGCTTCAGCTTTTGCAACCGCAACAATTCTGATCCTTTGCGCTTCAGATTCATATTCTGCAGCTGTTTTTTCACGTTCGGCAGCATTAATTCTGTTCATAGCATGTTTTACCTGATCATCCGGATCGATATCTGTAACCAAAGCTTTGATGATATCATAACCATAACTTTGCATTGCTTCTTGAAGCTCAGCTTTTACCGCAACAGCAATATCATCTTTTTTAAGGAAAACATCATCTAATTTAAGTTTCGGAACTTCTGCTCTCACGACATCGAAAACATAAGATGTAATCTGATCGTGGGGACTTTCTAATCTATAGAATGCATCTGCAACCTGAGTTCTAATTACTTGAAACTGCACAGATATTTTCATCTTAACAAAAACATTATCAAGTGTTTTGGTATCAATCAAAACATCCAATTGCTGGATTCGAAGATTCATACGTTTTGAGATCTGATCGATGAATGGAATTTTAAGATGCAAGCCAGCATGTCTGGCAGAATGGAATTTCCCCAAGCGCTCTACAAGTGCTGCTGTTTCTTGTTTAACTGTAAAAAAAGAAGCAAAAAGCGTAATCAATCCAAAGAATACTATTATTCCTATATATATCATAATTTGTTAATTTTCCTAAAGATAGCTTTTTTACGGAACACTACCAACTGAAATCTCAACATTAGTCACTCTTCAATCATTAAAAGAAAACCTTTGAAATATCCCATCAAAACCCCTTTATTAATAAACATTTTGTTAAATTTGTGGGAATAATAAATCTAAATATGAAGAAAAAACTATTTTTTGCAGTTGCAGGACTTTTTACTAATTCGTTTTTCCTAGCTCAAAATGTATCGGTTTTTAATGATGTGCCTTTCTACAGTATGTATCATTATCTTGGTGAAGGTCAAACAATGCCACCAGAAGCATTTTCACAAATTCCGGCCGGTGCGATTCGTTTACACGCTTATGAGCAGGATATCATTTCCAGAAAATTGACTCCCGAAGAAATCGCATCCATTGGAAGCAGTGTAAGAATGAACATCGTTCTCACAGCAGCTTGTGATAATTATGACAGACTTGCAGGTGTGAATCTAGTCCTTGTCCCAAAGGGAAGCACGACTTACACTTTTAATCAAGCTGATATCAAACGTATCGAAATCGGGCGTTTCATCACACCTTTCATGAATAAGAACGCAACTATAAAACAAGTTCCTTATAGTTATCAGGTGGATAACATTTCCAATATTCTGCATGATACTACTTTATCCGCAACTTATGATTTCTGGATCGAGTTCCGTGCTGATGGATATTCTGCCGCTGCAAATACCGAGGTTGCAGGATGCGCAGACAGGACGGATGTTTTCCGAGGAAATCTAGAATTTGTAACAAGTGGAACTGTAACGCCATCTCAAAACTTCTTTTTACCACTCTCTTATCGTCAGAATCTGAATAATTATAACGCTACAGATGTTCCGGGACAAACAACAAGATTAGTTACTTTCACTCTTGATCAGCCTGTTCCTAATGCTATTTTACATCTTAGTACTTCTAACCATGGATCCAATTCCGGAGGTGAAGAATATGTAAAAAGAGTGCATAATGTTTATTTGGATGATCAATTGGTAAGCCAATACATGCCAGGAGGAAAAAACTGTGAAGATTACAGGCAATACAACACACAAGGGAATGGAATCTACGGAACTACTGCGAAAACCTTAAGAGGCTGGATCTCTTGGAACAACTGGTGCCCAGGTGATGTGATTCCAAATCGCGAAGTCAATCTTGGAAATTTGACTGCGGGAACACATACTATTAAAATAGATGTTCCTACCGCCGTCTTCACTGGTCAACAGGGCTATTTCCCGATTTCTATGTACATCCAGAATCAAAAGAACGGAGAAATAATCTGTGCTGCACCTTATGATTTGAAAATCACAAAACAAGTCAACACCAATGTAGATATCGCTTGGAAAGAAAATGGGAATTCTAACCAATGGCAAGCATTATGGGGAAGAAGAAATGTCTTTACAGCCGCAGGTCAAGAAACTTATCGTGATATAGAGAATGAGCCCAAAGATTCCCGCAATGACCTGAATGTAAACTGGATCTATGAAACTTATGTAAAATCCAAATGTTCCAATGACCAAAGTAGTGTTTGGTACGGCCCATTGTATTCTACTCAAATTATTTTAGGAACGGAAGACATTGCAACTAAGAAAAGCTCTATTTATCCTAACCCTACGAGAAACTTCATCAATATCAATTCTTCTGCGACAGTTAGCAAAGTTTTGGTCTATAACATAGATGGGAAAAAATTACAGGAAGAAACCTCTTCTAAAGTGGATCTTTCCCAATTACCTTCAGGAAATTATTTACTAAAAATTGAATTTGCTGACGGAAGGTCTGAAACCCAGAAAGTCATAAAACAATAAGTTGACACTTCTAAAATTCCCGCCAATTAAGCGGGAATTTTTATTTAATTAAAAAAAATATTTAAGTTTGATAAAACGTTCTTAAGAAATGAGATATTTCTGTTATTCGATTCTGCTATTTTTTG
Source organism: uncultured Weeksellaceae bacterium (assembly GCA_963530025.1). GTDB lineage: Bacteria > Bacteroidota > Bacteroidia > Flavobacteriales > Weeksellaceae > Epilithonimonas. The sequence goes on along the minus strand of CAUSBY010000005.1, from coordinate 50,077 downwards.
TTTCCTGTAAAACCTATCATTCTCAAGCTGAGTTTTCGACCTATTCCAATAAAAATCAAATTGAAATCAAGAAAGTCAATAACTTTCGATATCTGGGAGGAATCAAGAATACGGAGGGGAAAATACTAAAGGATAGCCTAATCTATAGAAGTGGAAATCTTCATCGATTAAGCGAAACTTCTTTTGAAAAATTAGAGAAGATGAAAATTAGTAAAATCATTGACCTTAGAACAAAACAAGAAATCGCCAAAGAACCCGACAAGTTACCTAAAAATGTTTCTTTCCAAGTTTATTCTGCTTTTGAGGATAAGAATGATGAAATGGGAAATGCCAAAAATCTGGCTCTGAAAGGTAAGATCAGTAAAAAAGATGCGGATAGAAGAATAATCAAATTCTACACCGATTATGTTTCTGAAAATCCGGAAGTCATTAAAGAAATCATCACAGAAATTTTAGACTCTGAGCAACCCATACTCTATCACTGTACAGCTGGAAAAGATAGAACAGGGCTGATTACAGCTTTGATTTTAAAAGTTCTGAAATTTGATAATTCTGTTATTTTCGAAGAATATCTGCAATCTAATAATCTTAGGCAAAATATTATTCAGAAAAGATTGAATCTTGCCCATACTTTTCATTTTGTTTATCCGAAATTGGATATGGGCGTGGTGGAAAAAACCAGTTGGATCGAACGTAATTATCTGCAATCTGCCTTCGATGAGATTAATAAAAAACATGGTTCAATGGATAATTACATTCATCAGGTTTTAGGAATTTCTGAAAATCAAAGAGAAGCTTATATCAATAAATTTTTGAAGTAAAAAAAAGCATCAAAATCTTTATTCAAAATCTCCTTGATGATTTGATAGACTCTCTTTAGAGACTTCATTAAATCTCCCTAGAGACTTTTGCAATTCTCTAGGGAGATTTGAAACCAAATAAAAAAGCTGTCTAAAATTTAGACAGCTTTTTTATTAAGGCTCTACTTGAGTTCTTTTCTCTTGCTTTTCATTTAATTTTTTATACTTGAACCAAGCTGCAACTGACAATGCAATCATATATCCGATGCTAATATAAACCCACAATGGCAATGGAATTGGGTCTCCTTTTGCGTAAGAGTGTAATCCTGACAAATAGTAATTAACTCCAAAATAAGTCATTACCATTGAACAAAACGCAAACATCGTCACCACGTGGAAAGTATATCTACCTCTCAATCCAGGAACCAATCTCATATGGATTACAAATGCATAAATCATAATCGAAATGAAAGCCCAAGTTTCTTTCGGGTCCCAGCTCCAATAACGTCCCCAAGATTCGTTGGCCCAAATTCCTCCTAAGAAGTTTCCTATTGTTAAAGCTAATAATCCAATATTAAGTGACATTTCACTTACAATTGCCAATTCTTTCAAAGTTGTATCGTTGTGTCTTTTGAACGTGTCTTTGTTAGCAATGATGTAGAAAATCAATGAAATCATTGCAATCAACATCGATAAAGAGAAGAATCCATAACTCGAAGTAATAATTGCTACGTGAACAACCAGCCAATAAGATTTAAGAACAGGAACCAAAGGTGTGATTTGTGGGTCCAATGCAGAACCACCGTGCGCAAATCCCATCATAATCACAGCAACCAAGAATCCTGCTGCAGGAATCAAAGTATTTGAGTTTCTGTACAATGCATATCCAGCCGAAATCCCCACCCAAGAGATAAAGATAATAGCTTCGTAGCCATTACTCCACGGCGCGTGACCTGAGATATACCATCTTGCAATTAGTCCTAAGAAATGGAAGGTATAACCAACTACACCAATATAAATCAATGCTTTTATAACTGTATTAAGAACTTTATTTGGTTTGAACAATTCCGCAAAACCTAAAACCAAAAGCAAACCTCCAATGATTGTATAGAAAATAAGTAATTTGAAGTTAATGTCTAATGTATTCAATAGAACTTCAATCCTAACTTTAGTTTCAGAAGGCACTACATTTTTGCCCCATTTTTGTTGGTACGCTTCTACTTTTTTCAATTCTGCATCAGCTTTCGCCCAGCTTCCACCCTGTGTTGCTAAAAGTACACTTGATAAATATGGTCCTAAAACTGCCTGTGCATTTTCATCTGGTTCAAATGTCGGAGTCATTACAGAACTCCAAGTGTGATTAGAATCATTTTTAACTGGGACTGTTCGGAAATATTGGTAAGACATAATTCCGTTTAGAACCTGAACTTTGTCGTTCAACTTGATAACGGCTTCATCATATCTTGTTCTCTCAGAAGCTTTTTTACGGAAAGCATCATTATAATCATCTTCCAAAACAAAACGAAGATTTCCATTTTTATCAGCTGGAAATAATTTAATTAAACTTGTGAAACCTTCGTCAGTAGCTTTTGTTTTTGCTCTAAGGTCTTTTCCAACTTTACCAGCCGTTTCAATTTTAATGATATTCACCTGAGCCCAAAACATTGGGTCAATTGTAGCAGCTAAAAACCATTGGTTAGCATCCAAATCTTGGAATTTGGAACGTGAAGTCAATTTATGTAAAATATCAAGTGCCTGTGTGTTAGCAGGAACAATACGACCTTCGTAATTCTGAACCAATAGAGAACCGAACTTATCCGCGTGTTCTTTATTAATAGTAATATTCTTTACCATTTCGTCCGCATCCAAAACCATTGGATTTTTATTCGGAGAAGCTGGTTTTGCTTCGGTGGAATGAGAATGACCTTCGTGGCTTCCGTCCGTTCCGTGCATATTAATTTCCTGAGCATTAAGTCCAAAACTTAATAATAGTAAAATAATAGCTGTTGCTTTTTTCTTACTAATAGTTTTCAGCATTTGGTTCAAGCTCCAGAATCTAGAACCTTTCCAGAACATCGTCACAAACATTCCTAAAAACAAGAATGCATAACCGATATAACTAATCAAAGTTCCCCAGAAATCGTGGTTCACAGAAAGAACTGTTCCTTTTCTGTCTGGGTCAAAACTTGCTTGGAAGAATCTGTAACCTTTATAATTAAGAACGTGATTCATATAAATATTGTAAGGCGTTTCTTTCCCTTCGTCCACAATTCTAACGTGAGATTCGTAAGCTGACGGCGAAGAACTTCCTGGATAAGTTTCCATCACAAATTTCTCTAATTTCAAAGCAAAAGGTTGTGTGAAATAAACCTTTGGTCCAAAACCTAACATTATATCAAGACCATCCACTTTGATTTGTTTGTAATTATTAGGATTTCCTTTTTCAACTACAAGGTCAACGATTTGTTTTGTTTTTGGTCCAGACACTTCTACTTTCAGCATATCCGGAACATCTTTATCTTTTTGTTTATCACCTTCGTAAGCTACCAATTTTCCACGTTTTGTACCTTCTGGAATTACTAATTTCAATTGGTCAATCGTATAAAGACTTCTCAAAACCAATGGCTGGAATTCATCTTTTTTAGTTGTTCCGGTTGCCTGAGTTGCCATCGTCATATAAGCGGCATCAGTTGGTGTTTTGATATAAAGTTGTCCATCTTTTTTCTGGAATTCAACAGCCCCTTCGATTGCAGTTCTATTATAACTTACCAAAGTTCCATTGATATTCTGAACTTCGCCTTCAGCTAAATAAATATTCTGACGACCGCCCATATCACTTGTTGAAACAAGATGTAAGAATTCTTTTCCATTATTATCAACATTCAAACTGTCTTTTTTTCTCTGGATATATTCCAAAGCTTTCACAACAATTTTCTCTTTTCCAAGGAAATCATAAGTCGCTTGGAAATCGTGATGAAGCGGAGACATCAAATAAGGAACATCGTGATAATTCTGCTGTTCTCCTTTTTCTTCGATTTTGATTTTGAAGAAATGTTTGTCGGTTATGATTTCGTTATTAGTTTCGCCTTCACGGATGTGCATCGTTCCTTCAAAACTGATGTAGCGAGTAATTGCTCCACCAATGAAAATCAATACAAATGCTAAGTGGAAAACTAAAAGTGGCCACTTTTCTTTTTTATAAAGTCTGTATCTTCCAATGTTTCCAATGAAGTTCAGAATTAATAAAAACATAATTGCTTCAAACCATTTGGCTTCATAAATCAATGCTTTTGCAGTTGGTGTTCCGTAATCGTTTTCGATAAAAGTAGCAACCGCCATAGAAATTGCGAAAGCCAGAAGCAAAACTGCCATCGTTCGCGTAGAAATGAGAATATCCTGAATCTTTTTCATAAGTTAGATATCTAATATTTTATTTGTCAGAATCATCGCTCGGGCTTTATTCACGGGCTTTGTAAATGGCGATTTTAATCTGAAAATTTAGAATCCACAAAAATAAGGATGATAAACCACAAAGGCATCAAAAAAAACTGTTTTTTGTCATTTTGAAAGGCGAAATCGTTATTTTGAAACATTCTTAATAAGCCTTTTCAAACTGATAATTAGAGTGCTAAAAACTCATATAATTTTAAGAAAAATTAAAAATAACTCTCAACAATTTACATCAGTGGGAAAAAACATTAAATTTGCATCTATTGACCTTTTTTGAAAATGAACAACGAACAAAATACAACTCAAAATTCCAGCAAAATCATATCGAAACCGAGAATCATTTCGGGTGTGACTCTAATCATATTATCAGCAGTTCTTACACTCTCATTCGTTTCGTATCTGATGAACTGGAAAGCTGACCAAAGCCAAGCCGGAACAATGACAGACAAAACGGTACAATCTTCCAATCTTTTTGGAAAAATCGGCGATTGGCTGGGGAACCTTTTCATTTTTGAAAGTATTGGTGTTGCGGCTTTTATCGTAGCTTTTTTATGTTTTGTTTTTGGAACTTTGGTTTTTAAGAAGAATTATTTCAAACCTTGGAAAACCATTTCTCACAGTTTGTTTTTCATTTGCTGGACACCTATTTTCTTTGGTGCAGTCACGAATGGCGAAGGCGTTCTTGGCGGTGTTTACGGTTATCAAATTATGGATTATTTGAAATCTTACATTGGTTCTATCGGACTTTGGATGGTACTTTTGGTAAGTTTCGCTTTGTATTTTGTTCTTGAATTTAATCTAAGACCAAGTTCTATCAAAAATAAACTGAATGATATTAATGATAATACTTTTGGGAAACTAAAAGGTCTGATGCCTGATTCTGAGGAAGAATTTGAAGCAGATGAAGAACTGGAAAAAGAAATTGTTCCTGAACTTGCTGTAAAAGAAAATCCTATAAAAACGGATAATGATTTCAGTAATATTAAGGTCACTCAGGATTTCGAACCAATCAAAACGCCTAATCAAACATCTTTCAAAGAAGAAATTAAAGAAACAGTTAAAGAATCTGTTCCAGAACCAATCGTCCTGTCTTCTACTCCATTGGAACCTCAAAAACCGATTGCGTCAACTCCAATTGCGAAAGTTGAAGATGATATCACCTTTAATGTAGAAATTAAAAAAGATGAAGATTTTGCAGTTAGTCCAGAACAGCAAAAATCTGATGATTTGGTTAGCAAGCACGGTTTGTATGACCACAAATTAGATTTGGCAAAATTCCAAATGCCTTCTGTAGAATTACTGAAAGATTACGGAAACGAGGAAATCACTATTAATAAAGACGAACTCGAAGAAAATAAAAACCGAATTGTTGGGCTTCTGAAAACCTTCAACGTAGGAATTTCTGAAATCAAAGCAACGATTGGTCCAACAGTTACACTTTACGAGATTGTACCAGAAGCGGGAATCCGAGTTGCAGCGATTAAAAAATTACAAGATGACATTGCTTTGAATCTTTCTGCACTTGGAATCAGAATCATTGCGCCAATGCCTGGAAAAGGAACGATTGGAATCGAAGTTCCAAGAAAAAATCCAACAATGGTTTCGATGCGTTCAGTTGTGGCTTCGCCGAAATTTCAATCTGCTGATATGGATTTGCCAATTGTTTTTGGTAGAACAATTTCCAATGAAGTTTTCGTAGCGGATTTAGCCAAAATGCCTCACTTATTGATGGCTGGAGCAACTGGACAAGGTAAATCTGTTGGTATTAATGCCATCTTGACTTCATTGATTTACAAAAAACATCCAAGCGAATTGAAATTCGTGATGGTTGACCCGAAAAAAGTGGAATTGTCCCTTTATTCAAAAATCGAAAGACATTATTTGGCGAAATTACCTGACACTGAAGATGCAATCATTACAGACAACGCCAAAGTAATCAACACTTTGAATTCTCTTTGCATCGAAATGGACCAGCGTTATGACCTTTTGAAAAATGCATTCTGTAAAAATATCAAAGAATACAACGCCAAGTTCGCTCAAAGAAAACTGAATCCTGAAAACGGACACAGATATCTGCCATACATCGTTCTAGTTGTGGACGAATTTGCTGATTTAATTATGACAGCTGGAAAAGAAGTAGAACATCCGATTGCGAGATTAGCACAGCTTGCAAGAGCGATTGGAATCCATTTGATTGTTGCGACACAAAGACCTTCTGTTAATGTAATTACAGGTATGATTAAAGCAAATTTCCCTGCAAGGATTGCGTTCCGTGTAATTTCAGGAGTCGATTCTAAAACTATTTTGGATTCGCCGGGTGCAGAGCAATTGGTTGGACGAGGCGATATGCTTTACTTCAACGGAAATGATTTGACTCGTCTTCAATGTGCGTTTGTTGACACGCCAGAAGTTGAGAGAATTGCGGAGTTTGTAGGCGAACAAAAAGGTTATTCTGATGCTTATCTTCTTCCAGAATATTCTGGCGACGAAAGTACTTCTACAGTTGGCGCTTTTGACCCGAATGAAAAAGATGCTTTATTTGAAGAAGGTGCAAGAATCGTGGTTTCAACACAACAAGGTTCAACATCAATGCTTCAAAGACAACTGAAATTAGGGTACAACAGAGCCGGAAGAATTATGGACCAATTGGAAGCTGCTGGTGTTGTTGGCGGTTTCAATGGTGCAAAAGCTAGAGAGGTTTTGATTTCTGATTTGAATTCTTTGGAGAGATTGCTGGATGAGTTGAAGGGAAGATAATATTAAATAAATTTGATATCAAAAGCGCCAAGATTATTTGGCGCTTTTTTATTTGTTTTAACTATTTTTGAAGATGATTTCACTGGGAATTTGAAATAGAATGTCAGAAAATGAAGAAAAATATAAAAATTTTAGGATAGCTGTTCCCACAGACTATGAAGACATTTTTACTCATTTTTATTTTGCAGAAAATAATTCAGGGGAAATGATTACCAGAACATTGCTCCCATCTTTTCAGACAATTTTGATATTTGATTTTGGTGCAAAGTCAATACTTCATTCAAAAAACAACACTAAAATTGAAATTGACAGATGTATTGTTTTGGGGCCGATAAAACAGTCTTTCGAATATTCTTTACCTCCCAATTCAGAGATTCTAGTCGCTAATTTCAAAGACGATGCTTTTTTTCGTTTCTTCGGAAGTACATCTATTGCTGAACATTTCCCTATTAATCCAGATGATTTGTTAGAAAAAAATTGTTTTACCCTTTTGTGGACGGAACTCAATAAAATAGAAAACACTGAAAACCGAATCAATTATCTTCTTGACTTTTGCAAACCTTATTTGAAACAGAGAAATAGCATTGTAGAGAAACTGATAAACTTTACGGATGAAAACTTAAATCCAATCAAATCAATTGCAATCCAACAAAATCAAACTGAGAGAAATATACAACTCAATCAAAAAAAGCATCTGGGTTATACTTCCAAAGAAATTAATCGTTATTCACGTTTTGTAAAATCTATCAGACTTATTCAAGATTTAGTTTCGATGTCAAAAAAAATTGATTGGTTCGAAATAGTTAATGAATGTGGCTATTACGACCAAAGCCAATTGATTCACGACTTTAAATATTACATCAATCTAAGTCCTAAAAAATACCTCAGATTCCAACAGGATATTTGCAATCCAAAAAAAGAATAAGAATTTTAATGTTTGCCAAATAAACATAGCAACTGGCAATTTCGTTTTCTTACAATTTTAGCAAGTTACACTACTATACTTTTGTCCTATCAAAATAAAAAAATAGGACAATGAAACATTTAATCATTTATGCTCATCCCAATCCAAACAGCATAAACAGCCAATTCAAACAGACACTTGTTGAATTTTTATGGGATAACGGACACGAAGTTGTCGTCCGAGATTTGAATCAATTTAATTTCAATCCAATCCTTTCGTTGGAGGATATGGAAGGACAACGAATGGGAAGAGTTACAAACGATGTAACACAGGAACAAAATTACATTTCTTGGGCAGAACATATTACATTTATTTACCCAATTTGGTGGACAGGAATGCCTGCTGTTATGAAAGGATTTGTAGACCGTGTTTTCAGTTATGGTTTTGCATATCGTTATGACCAAGGCGTGCAAAAAGGATTACTTACAGGTAAACAGGCAACCATTATCAACACTCACGGAAAATCCCAAGTCGAGTATGAAAGCATCGGAATGGACAAAGCCCTTTCTTTAACATCCGACAAAGGTGTCTTCACATATTGTGGATTAGAAATCAATCAGCATTTCTTCTTTGACAAGGCTGACAAGGCAAATTCTGAAATTATTGAAGACTGGAAACAACAAATCATAAAAGCATTTTAATCAAATTCAACCACAATTAAAAATTAAAAAAAATGGAAAAATCAACAAACAAACCTTTCGACAAATCTATTTATAATCCGATTCTTTTTGAAAGCTACAAAATAGTGAAGAAAATCCTGAAATATACTTTGTATATTGCGATTTCATATTTTGTTTATGAGGAATTTATGGATTGGGATTAATTTATAAAGCTGGTGTGAAAATTTCATTTTTTTACACCAGCTTTTCATTTATTTTATTGTTTGATCAACTTTTCAAATACAATTCTATCCCCATCGGAAATTTTAACAAAGTAAATACCTTTTGTCAATTTACTTATATCATATTTTTCTTTTTCATAAACAGTTCCTTTTTGAATAATTTTTCCTGTAGCATCTAAAATTTCTAATTTAAGATTCTTATTAGATGAATCGGTTTCCAATATTATAAAATCACGAGATGGATTTGGAACTACTTTTACTTTTAATGGTTTTATATCTTTTATTGATAACTGAGTGGATAATTTTTCAATTGCCTTCTGAACATTGGGAAGAGGTCCAATTTTTTTGGTAGTATTACCACCCTGCGGATATCCCGTTTCAACAAACAAATCTAAAAGTTGTTCTGAGGATAAATATGAACCTGTATTTTTATGATAAAAAGATTGAACCAAAGCAAATGCCGATGTAACAACAGGAGTTGCAGAACTTGTTCCAGAAAAATAAATGTAAGTCCTATTATAATCATTGTCATATTGAGCAAAATATCCATATCCGGCAGATAAGACATCATAACCCCAACCTTGCAAGTTGACACGATTACCATAGGTACTAAAACTAACAATAGAATGGTCAACATCAGGTGTGCCTGCACCAACGATTATCGCACCACTATTCCCCCTTTGATTATATGAGTTATAATAAGGATGATCCAAATCCTCTGAACCATTGCCTGCAGCAGCAATTATGGTAATGCCGGAATCTGTAGCCGCTTTTGTTAAATCCCAGATCAGATTATTAAACTCAGCAGGAACATAATAATTATTTCTTCCTCCTGTTTGCATCTCATACATTATGATATCTCCAGCAGAAGAAGCATCTATAGATCTTGCAACTGCCGCCGCTCTATCGTAGGAAATGGAAGTCCATTCCAAAAAAGAAACAAATTCATCAGCTTTATGAACAGCCCCGGAAACACCAAAATTCTCTTTTCCTGCAAATATTATGCTCGCTACTGCTGTTCCGTGATCCAACCAGTCATAGTAGGCACCTGAAGGATATATCAATTGGGGCGACAATTGAAAACCAGGTTCTATATGAAGATTATTTCTATTTATCAAAGTTTCATGCATCCCATTATAGCCATATTCTACGTCTCTGATTTTAATTCCTTCTCCAGCTACACCCAAAGACCACGCATAGGCAACATTAATTCCAGGATCTTGAAACAAGTAAGTCTGTAAGCTTTCCAGACTTGGGGTAGATTCTTTTTTTATATTAAAAGTGTATGGAGGTTCTATCGGGTCATTGCTTATAAGGCTTACATAATCGACTTCGGAAAATGTTTCCAGCTTTTTTGCTAATTGTAGAAGATGCTCATTATCAGACTTTGGTAACGTAACTCTATATATTCGGTTTAGCTTTTCAATAGAATTTGAATTATTCCTATTTTTCTTTGCCGAGATTAGCATTTCTGATTTTTTTTGAGATGATATTCCCCAAGTATTATCAAATGACAATCTTTCTTCAGAAACTATGTTTCTAAAATTTGAATTACTTTTCAAAATCTCTTCAAAAACTTTATCCTGTTTAGAATTAAGAGAAGTAAATGCGACATACATTGTATGTGATTTAGAATCTTTTGTCAACATAAATTCGCCTTTTCTATCCTGAGAAAAAGTAAGAATTGAAAACAACAAAATCAGAAAATTAAATTTTTTCATACCAGATTATTAATTTACAGCAATATAATACAAAATTATTACACCTAAAATAATTAGAAAATAATTGATTGAGTAAAATGTAATTACACTAAGAATAATTATTTTTACATTATAATTGACTTTAAATTTAAAACTACATAATTCAAATAATGTCCACCCACGAACTACTCTACAAAGCCATAAAAATAGCAACCAAAGCACACAAAAAACAAACGGACAAATACGATGCGCCATACCTAGGACACGTTTTCCGAGTAATGAATGCCGGAAAAACCATCGATGAAAAGATTGTCGGGATTCTTCACGATGTTGTGGAAGACAACCCGGATTACCCGATAGAATACTTCCGTGAAAAAGGATTCCCAGAGCATATCCTTGAAGCCATAGAATGTCTTACAAAAAGAGAAGAAGAACATCTGGATTACGATGTTTTCATTGCAAGAATCGAAAAAAGTCCTTTAGCGATTGCTGTAAAATTGAATGATTTGAGAGACAATATGGATTTAACAAGATGTACAGAATTGTTACACGAAAGAGACTTGAAACGTTTTAACAAATATCTGAAAGCTTATCTTTATCTCTCTGAAAAGTATTAGAATTTGAAAAGCCACATAGACGTATAGATTCTATATATCTTAAAATAATAAAAAAGGTCAAATAGAAAATTCATCTATTTGACCTTTTTTATTTGCTATGTGTCTATGTGGTAAATTAATCCACCATCGGAATTACAAAATCCTTCTCATCATCCGAAGAATCCAACGTGAAATTCAGTGAGAAATATAAGAAGTGGAAATTATCATTTCCTTTTGCGGAAAACTCCCTTTGGAACATATACCCAGTCGTTGCAGAAACTGTATTATTGAACTGATATCCAAAACCTGCAAAGCTTCTATTTCTCTTAAAATTCGGAACCCTTGAACCAAAAAACAACTCTTCAAAAGCATTCACAAAGAATGTTTCACTCTGTACTTTATCATTATTGATAGGAATTGTTGTACTCAGTCTGTATCGGAAACGGTTCGCTTCCGTATGTTCTCCCGTTTGGCTGGCGTAGAAAAACCGGTGTTCCGCTCGTCCTCTGTGGTCAAACTTCACCCTGCCCCATTTCTGCGTAAACGTATATTGCAACCACATCCTGAATTCTTCCTGAGAAATCTTCATCTTTTCATACGTCCCATATCTTCCAAGACCTACAAAAATCTGATGATTCTTGATGTAGTTATAACCGACTCCACCCTTTGTTTCGTAGTAATCAATAACCGTATAATCACGTCTGGCTCTGGTTTGAAGCTCCACATAAGCCATCCACTTTGGGTCCATCTTATACGTAAAAGACATCATATTAAAACCAGAAAGGTGGTCCTGCCCCAACGCAAAAACACCTAAAAACAGAAATACAAATCCAAGCTTTTTCACGATGCAAATATAATCAAATACAACATTCACAATAATAATTTTTTGGGCGTAACCCTTTGTTTTTGCTCACGAGCTTTAATCACTAAAATCAACATTTCCAGTTCAGCAAAAACAAGCGGGTCGGGCTGTCCACTACTATCTTTTTGTCCAGAACATATCACATCCAAATTAGCATTATTCCATAGACAAAAAGGATATCCGTTACCATCCCTTACGCAGATTCAACGTCAAAACAACCTTAGACATAGAATTTATTTTTCTTTAAAACAGATGGTTTAAACTAAGTACAAGTTGTGATTAGCTCTAAACATCTTGTTTTAATTAAATACAAGTTGTGTTTTTCTCTAAACAAGTCATTTAAACTAAATACAAGTTGTGTTTTTCTCTAAACAGGTCAATTAAACTAAATACAAGTTGTATTTTTCTCTAAACAAGTCATTTAAACTAAATACAAGTTGTGTTTTCCTCTAAACAAGTCGTTTGAACTAAATACAAGTTGTGTTTTAATCTAATCAAATTGTTCTAAGTATCACAAAAAAACCTTCCAACAAGTTGAAAGGTTTTATAAATATTTCGAATAAGTTATTCTATCCTAATAAAAGAGTCAATGGACTTTCTAGGTAAGTTCTCAATGTTTGTAAGAACTGAGCTCCTGTTGCTCCATCGATTACTCTGTGGTCACAAGCTAGAGACAATTTCATTGTATTTCCAACCACGATTTGTCCGTTCTTAACGATTGGTTTCTCGATGATTGCTCCTACAGATAAAATTGCGGAATTCGGCTGGTTGATAATTGATGTAAATGTCTCAATTCCGAACATTCCAAGATTAGAAACAGAGAAAGTAGAACCTTCCATTTCGTTAGCTTTAAGAGCTTTTGTTTTTGCTCTTCCAGCCATATCTTTTACTGCAGCAGAGATTTCGTTATAGTTCATATAATCTGTATTTTTCAATACAGGAACTACCAATCCGTCTGGAACTGCCACCGCTACACCAACATTGATGTTACCGTGATGAACGATTTTATCGCCAGCCCAAGAAGAATTCACTTGTGGATGCTTTCTTAACGCTACAGCAACCGCTTTGATTACCATATCGTTGAAAGAAACTTTCGTATCTGGAACAGAGTTCATCTCTTTTCTAGCTTCGATAGCTTTATCCATATTGATTTCTACTGTCAAGTAGTAATGTGGCGCAGTGAATTTGCTTTCTGCTAATCTCTTAGCAATAATGTTTCTCATCTGAGAATTCTGAGTTTCAGAATCCACACCTGGAGTAAACGCTACGCTTGGTTGAGCAGGAGCTGCTTTTGGAGCAGATGCAGCAGCAGGTTGTGCAGATGGCTGATAATTTTCAACATCTTTTTTCACAATTCTACCGTTCTCTCCAGAACCTTTGATTGTAGAGAAATCAACACCTTTATCTTCAGCAATTTTTTTAGCCAAGGGAGAAATTGCAATTCTTCCACCTGTAGAAGACGCAGCAACTGGAGCTGCTTCTTTTTTATCTTCAGTTTTAGTTTCAGCTTTTGCTTCTGTTTTTGGAGCAGCTTTTTTACCACCACCTGAAACTACAGCAGAAACATCAGTTCCTGCAGGTCCAATGATTGCTAAAATCTTATCAACTTCAGCAGCTTCACCTTCACCAATACCTTGGTACAATAAAGTTCCACTAACTTCAGATTCAAAATCTTGAACCGCTTTATCTGTTTCGATTTCTGCAAGGATATCTCCTTCTTTTACAGCATCTCCAACATTTTTTTGCCATTTAGCCACTTTTCCTTCTGTCATTGTATCAGAAAGACGAGGCATTGTGATAACTTCTACTCCTTCAGGAATATCAGCAGAAGCCGATTCTTCAACAGCAGGTTCTTCTTTTATTTCCTCAGCTTTTCGAGCTTCAGACGTAGAGCTGGCAGCACTTCCACCACCAATCAAAGAAGAAATATCCTCTCCTTGCGCTCCAATGATTGCCAAAACAGAATCCACAGGCGCTTGCCCTCCTTCTTCTACTCCGACATATAATAACGTACCATTCAGTTCCGATTCAAAGTCCTGAACGGCTTTATCAGTTTCTATTTCTGCAAGGATGTCGCCTTCTTTTACAGCGTCACCCACTTTTTTGTGCCATTTTGAAACTTTACCTTCCGTCATCGTATCCGATAAACGGGGCATAGTAATTACTTCTGCCATAATTTTTGATATGTTAATTTGATAATGAGATGATGCGGTGAGAATTAGTTAAAATAAATCAACTTATCTTCACATCATCAAATCGTTATTAATTATTTTCTAATTTGTTGATGAATGGATAATCCGGAGTAGAATATACATAATCATAAAGTTTAGAAGCATCTGGATATGGAGAATTTTCCATAAACTCGATACATTCTTCTACAAACTCTCTTGATTTCTCATCGATAGCTTCTAATTCTTGTTCAGTTGCCCAAGAATTTTCTAGAATTCTATGTTTTACGATTTCGATTGGGTCTTCCAATTTGTACTGAGCAACCTCCTCTTTCGTTCTATAAGGCTCAGCATCTGACATAGAGTGACCTCTGTAACGGTAAGTTCTAGCCTCGATAAAAGTTGGTCCGTCCCCTCTTCTAGCTCTTTCGATAGCTTCGTAAGCAGCTTCAGCAACTTTTTCTGGGTCCATCGCATCTACTGGAAGACAAGGCATCTCGTAACCTAATCCTAATTTATAAATATCTTCGTGATTGGCAGTTCTCTTAACAGAAGTTCCCATTGCGTAACCGTTGTTCTCACAAACGAATACTACAGGAAGTTTCCAGTTCATTGCCATATTGAAAGTCTCGTGAAGCGCACCTTGACGTACAGCACCATCTCCCATAAAACAGATGTTAACCGCTTTTCTGTCAAAATATTTGTCTGCGAAAGCGATACCAGCTCCCAAAGGAATTTGTCCACCTACAATACCGTGACCTCCATAAAAACGGTGTTCTTTGCTGAAAATGTGCATAGAACCTCCCATACCTTGAGATGTTCCAGTAGCTTTTCCACAAAGTTCCGCCATAATTCTTTTTGGGTCAACTCCCATTGCCATTGGATGGATGTGGCATCTGTATGCCGTAATCATACTATCCTTCGACAGGTCCATTGCGTGGGTAAAACCAGCAGGAATCGCTTCCTGACCGTTATATAAATGTAAAAAACCTCTGATTTTTTGTTTTAGATAAAGAGAACGGCATTTGTCTTCAAACCTTCTCCACATTGTCATTTCTTCATACCATTTAAGGTACACTTCTTTAGAAAATTCTTTCATTGTAATTTCGAAATATGTAGCAAAAATAAGAAAAAAAATCTTTCTTTATTGTATGCATATTATCATATTTTTTAAAGAATAAAAATCGTTACAGATAATTAATATTAAAAATTGCGCAATCGATTGCATTAACGTTGAATTTATTACAATAGTCAAGCATTTTATAAATCAATAATTTTTGTATATTGAAATCGAAATTTTAATTAATGGAAATCAAAAACCCTCTTGTTCTCAATTTATCAAAAGTCATTTCGAACTTTTTCAATCCATTGGTTTCGCTTGTCATTTATTTTTTTTACTACAGTTACAAAAATTATACTTGGGAAGAAGCATCTAAGAAATTTTTACCGATTCTCCTTTTATTGATTATTCCTATTGCAATTTGGATTTATAGAAATGTAAAAAAAGGAAATTACACCAATATGGATGTCTCGAATAGAAAACAGAGACACTCTCTATACATATTTATCATCATTGCAACGATTATTTTTTTGGCTGTTGATTATTATCTTCACAAAGAAATTGATTGGACTGTTCTGATGCTTTGTATCTTATTAATATTAATGCAGATTAGTAATTTTTTCATCAAAAGCTCGATGCATACAAGTCTCAATATTTATGTTGCTGCGTTATTTTTTGCTATTAGTCCTGCTGTAGGAATTTTCTGGTTTTTGTTATCCGTTTTAATAGGAATTACAAGAGTCATCCTACAAAGACACACGCCAAAAGAAGTCCTTTCTGGCGGTGGAATCGCAATTTTTGTATCTTTGATTTATCTGATAATGGTAAAAGCTGTTATCTTCTAAATATTATTTTATGATATTACAATCTTTAACACCTTCCGAGGAAGAAATAATGCAACTGGTATGGAACAAAGGTCAAATCTATTTCCGCGAATTGATGGATATCTTCCCAGAACCAAAACCTCATCAGAACACAGTTTCTACTTTTCTGAAAATTCTGGTTGAAAAACACTATCTTACGACTGAAAAACAAGGCAGGATTTATCTTTATTCACCTTCCATTAGTTTTGATGATTATAAAAAATATGTTCTAAAACGTTTTTTGGAAAATTATTTTAATAACTCAGGAAGTGAATTGTTGAAAATTTTGGTTGATGAAAAATATCTAACTACAGAAACTGTTGATAATCTAATTGATAAGCAATTAAATAAATCTTCGTTTGAAAATAAAAAAGAAAATCACATTCAGGATTTCATCAAAGAAATAACCAGCGATAAAAAATCCAAAAAGAAAGATAAAAAGAAGAAAAAAGATAAAAAGAAATAGCTTTTCTGAAATTGGAAAATAAAAAAGCGATCAAAATTGATCGCTTCTATTTTTTAGTAAGGAATGATTACCAACGGTTTCCACCGCCTCCACGGTTTTCTCCGCCTCCGTAACCGCCACCACGATTACCTCCTCCGTAACCACCTCCACGGTTGTTATCGAAAGATCTTCTTGGCTTCTCTTCTCTTGGTCTTGCTTCTGTAACGTTAAGAATTTTACCGTTAAATTCTTTTTGGTTCAATGCGTCAACAGCTTGTTTCCCTTCAGCATCTCCCATTTCTACGAAACCAAATCCTTTTGATCTCCCAGTTTCTCTGTCTGTAATAATTTTTGCAGAAGAAACTTCTCCAAATTCTTCGAATAATTCTTGCAACTGATAATCCTTAGTTGCGTAATTGATGTTTGAAACAAAAATGTTCATTTTAAAAAAAATTAAGTTATAAAAAATGTTGTTTTAAAATTATAGATAAGGAAAAACAACAAAATGAAGATTATTGATTTCAAATATAATTTGTTGCAAGGTACAATTATTTTTGAATAATTGGCATTTTAATTTTAAAATTATTAAAATATTAATCTACCTCTTTTCCTTTGATTGCTTCAAGAATTTTGAACCAGTCTATTGTTTCCAAATCAATCAATAATGATTGTTTTAATTCTTTGATAGTTTCTATTCTAGAAGTACCTATAACAGGAATTATTTTTGCTGGATGTTTTAAAATAAACGCAAGCAAAATCTGATTCTCTGCCGCATTATATTTTTGACAAAGATTTTCAATTATGTTTTTTATTCTGATATTCTGTTCAGATTTTACAGAAAAATAATTTCCCAAAACGGACCAAGCTGTTGGTCTTAGATTCTTCATCATTAATTGGTCTAATGTTCCATTATCAAAAGCTGAAATCTCATTCACAGAAACCTCAATTTGATTGGTAATTAATGGAAAATATTGATTCATCAATTCAAACTGAGAAACAGAAAAATTACTCACTCCAAAATGTCTCACTTTGCCATTATTTTTTAAAATTTGAAATGTATTAGCAATTTCGTCTGGATTCATCAATGGTGATGGACGATGCAATAACAAAACATCAAGATAATCTGTTTTGAGATTTTGCAGACTTTCATCTACGCAATTCAGAATATAATTCGAATCGTAATTGTAATACTTGAGAGGAGAAGGTTTCTTTTCAGAGTCCATCACTATTCCACATTTGGAAATAAACTGGACTTTTTCTCTATCGACATTCATTTCTTTCCACGCATCTCCAAAAAGTTCCTCTGTTGTATGACCTCCATAGATGTCGGCGTGGTCAAAAGTCGTGATATCTTCTTCGAGACAAACCTCTATTAATTCCTGTACTTTCTTTGGTGAATGATTCGCTCCCCAAATTCCCCAACGCATTGTTCCGGCTATGATTTCTGAAAACATAAATAAAAATTTTAACAAAGATATTATGTTAAAAATAAAAATACATTAATACATTTGATATTAGAAAAATTTTATGCTTATGAAAAAAATGACACTTTTTTTTGTGGCTTGCAGTGCTTTTTTAAGTGCTCAATTCACAACTCCAAACAACGGAACAAGCTACACATTGACAAGTTTGTCTGCTGCAGCTCCAACGGTTTTGGTTAAAAATGGTACAGAGTACAACTTGACCGCTGACCTTACTCTTTCCGCAACGGACAAACTTCTTATCGATGAAAATACAACATTGAAAGTTAATTCCGGAGTTGCAATTTTCGTTTATGGAGAATACAAAACCACAGCGACCAATTTTACAATTACAGCCAACACAATTGGAAGTCCATACAGAGGAATCCGTTTTGAGGAAGGTTCTATTGCTGAAATGAAAAACACCCGAATAGAATATGGTGGCGGCGTTCGTGTACTTACCGCAACTGGATTCTTGATGGATAATTGTATCCTTTATAAAAACAACAACTCTGGTTCTACAAATCTTGCGAGTAGTGCAGCTTTGGCATTATTCCAAGGAAGTGGACACGTTGTGAAGAATTCTCAATTTTTGGAAAACTCTAGAGCAGGAATCAATTCCGGAGCTTCTGGAAGCGTTTCTATAGACATCATTAATAATTATTTCTATGGAAATAATACTGACAACGGGAATTATCCTCAAATCAATATGGGACCAGCTGGTGTAGATTCTACAAGAGTGATTAATAATATAGTTACAGGAAACAGAGCCATTTTAAGAGCTGGAGGAATTTCTGTTTCCGGTTTATTAGGTGGAACTAACAGATTCCGAGTAGAAGGCAATACTGTTAGAGATAATCGTTATGGGATTACACATCAAGGTGCAGGAAGTAGCGGAATTATCAGAAATAATATCATCGAGAATAACAATGTTGAAAATAATCCAGCTTTAGGAGGAAGTGGAATTTCTCTAACAGGAACTCAAAAAGTAATTGTAAGAGATAATCAAATCCGTGGAAACCTTTGGGGAATAACTGTTTTGAGTAATGCTATCATAGACCTTGGAACAGAAGATGACCACGGAAACAACATCTTCAAAAGCAACGAAAACGGCGGTACAACAACAGCTTTTTTCAACAACACCCCTAATCAGGTAACTGCTATTGGAAACTGTTGGAGAGAAGACGAACTTTCTAATGACGTAATGGTTGAAGAAGTTTTGGGAAGCTTAAATCCAAACACAATCTCTTACAAACCTTATAATTGTGCTTTGCCATTGTCGGTTTCTGATGTTTCTAAATCTAAACTCAGTATCTATCCAAACCCAAGCAAAAACCATTTCTTCTTAGAAACCGAAAACGCCGGAAACATTGTGATTCAAGACCTTAGTGGAAAAGTCGTTTTCTCTTCTATCGTAAGCAAAGGGAAAAATGAAATTAATACCAATTTACAATCAGGTGTTTATATCATCACGCAACAATCTGAAGGTAAAAAATCAAATACCAAATTGATTATTAAATAATTAATCAAAAATATTTATTAGAAAGCATCACAAATCGTGGTGCTTTTTTTTGATTAAAATTTCCATTAAATTCGTGAGATGAAAATCTCTATCAAAAATATGGTTTGCAACCGCTGCATTTCTGCAGTGGAATCTATATTTGAGGAATTAAAAATCGAGGTTAATCAAATTTCATTAGGTGAAGTTGAAACAAAAAACGAAATTTCTAATCAAGAACTCGAAAAACTCAACTTGAAACTGAAATCAACCGGATTTGAAATCTTGGAAGATTCTTCGAAGAAGCAAATCGAGAAAATCAAAACCTTGATGATTCAAAAAATTGCTGAAGAAGATTTGGGCGATGATTTTATTTTGTCAGAATTCTTGAGTTCGGAATTACACAGAGATTACAGTTCTATTTCAAAACTTTTTTCTCAAAACGAAAACGTTACGCTGGAACAATATTTCATTCTTCAAAAAATTGAAAAAGTGAAAGAGCTGTTGCTTTACAAAGAATTGAATCTGACAGAGATTTCTCAAAAATTGGGTTACAAAAGTGTTCAGCATCTTTCCAATCAGTTCAAGAAAATCACAGGCTTCTCTCCTACTCAGTTTCTGAATTCTAAGGAGAAAAAGAGGATTGCGCTGGATAAGGTTTGATAAAATTAAATTTTACACAAATGAAAAAAACACTTACAATAATATTTCTTCTTATCAATTTTTTGATTTTCGCACAACTGCCAATTTTGAAATTATCAAATCTTGTTGATACAAATCAAAAACTGCCAAAAATTTTAGATAAAAATGAAATTTGTGTCATTTATGAAATTAATGGTGGTTGGTCAGCATATGATTTTATTCGGTATTATTTCATAAACAATAACAGGAAAATTATTGCTTATCAAGAAGAAAGACCAAAGTCATATTTGAAAGATAAAGTTTCCGAAAAAGCAATTGAAGAAATTATTATTGATGACAAATTGAAAGAAAATATAACTAACCTAATTAATTCCACTCAATTAAAAGAACTATTAAGATATAAACAAGAAGACTTTAAATTAAAATCTTCACAAGACCCAAATACAATTCCGCCACCTTGTATGATTTCTGATGCTAGCGGTTACAAGTTAACTTTCATTCAAAATAATACACAAAGTTCATATTCTTATTATGCTTCAAAATATTATTACGAAGAATGTTCGCACATACTAATAAACAAACCTATTCTAAAGAAGTTCATTGATGTTTTGGAATTATTGTCGGGTAAAATATATAGATGATTTTATTATATTAAGTAATGCAATCCAAAGTCAAAACCCTTCGCGAAGCCAAAAACCTAACTCAAACTGAGCTAGCGGAAAAATCTGGACTTTCGCTCAGAACAATTCAAAGGATTGAGTCCGGAAATATCCCGAAAGGTTTTACTTTGAAAGCCATTGCAAAGGCTTTGGAAATTGAACCAGAAAACCTGTTTTCAAAGGAAGAAAACATCCAAATCCGCAGAGCAAAACTCATCAATCTTTCTGCTTTATCCGGATTGATTATTCCGTTTGGTGGAATTATTTTTCCCGCGATTTTGACTTATAAAACTCAAGATTCCACTAATCGAGAATTGGGGAAAAGCATTATTTGCGTTCAGATTATTTTGGCGGTTTTTGTTTCGGTTTTATTGATATTAAGTCCATTTATTCAGCATTGGTTTTCTATCCGATTTCCATTGTTTTTAATTCCATTAATTGCCTTTATCGTCATCAAACTTTGGATTATTATCAAAAACGGAATCAGTCTCAACCAAAACAAAACAATTTCTATAAAACTGAAAAACAACTTCTTATAACCTAAGTCATAAAACTGACGTAAAATTGTCATATCATTTTCACCGCCATTTCGATTTCAAAAACCGAATCTTGCAGAAAAATTTGACAATGAAACTTTTTAAGAAATTAGCGTTAGGATTTTTAGCCCTATTGGTTTTGATATTGGTTGGCGGATACATTTATTTCGACCAGAAATTTACGCCGGAAGACAATTATTTAACCGTCAAAAACGAAAGCGGAAATATCCCGATTACTTGGCTCGGAAATGAGAAAAACGTTTTGCTTTTGCCTATTCATTTTTCTGGAAATCCTGAGACTTATTATCTTCAGTTTGACACAGGTTCGCCTTACACGGTATTTTATTCTAATCAAATTAAAAACATTAAGAATATCTCTATCAGCAATGAACGGGCAAAAACTTCTTTCTTTATTGGAAAAACCGAGATTTCATCCAACCGATTTAAAATATTTAACAAAGGAAAAAATGAAGAAAAGGATTCAATTAAAATCCTTGGAACAATTGGCGCAGATATTCTAGAAAACCGAAAAACAATGATTAATTTCAAAGAAAATAAAGTCGTTTTCAATCTAAATCAAGTTCCTACCGAATTCAGAAATCATCTTTTTGATTTTAAATTTAAGAAAAGAAAAATCATTATTAATGGAACTTTGAAAGGCAAAGAACGAAAATTCCTCTACGATTCCGGAACCAGCGCTTACGAATTCTTAACCTATAAAGAAGAATGGCAAAATCTGAAATCTCCCAATTCAAAAATCAATATCGAAAAAGAAAAATCTTGGAACAACGTCTTGACAACTTACACAGCTGATTGTAACGAGAAAATCACATTCAAAAATCAATCTGTTCCTGTAAAGCAAGTCACTTACGTAGAAGGTTTTTCCGATGCGCAATTTTCTATGATGAAATTCTCTGGAATGACGGGAATGTTAGGAAACAAAATCTTTTTGAACAACAGTATTTTCATTGATTGTGCTAATCATAAAATTGGAATAAATTGAAACTTGATATAAAATCTGTCTTCATTTTGTAAATTTGAATTTCAGAAAAAAACAAGTAATCATTCGAAAAATAAATGGAGCAGAAATTCAAATCTTTTGAAAAATTAATAAAAAGAAAACACAGCTTCGGCTTTACACCAAAATATAAAGAAGAATTTAGAACACAAATCAGCGAAAAAGCTTTTATACCAATAGCTAAAGAAACTTTTGAAAAGCTAGGCTGGGAAATCACTTACTTGAATGAAAGCAATATTCAAGCAAAAAAAGCTACTAGTTCTTTAGGTTTCACTCAGTTTACAGAAGGTATAAGTATAAATTTTAGCTATGGGAAAGTAACTGTAAAAAGCGAATCTTTAGGAAATGAGATGTGGGATAATGGAAAAAACTCCAAAAGAGTTAAACTATTTATTTATGCTTTTAAGGAAATCGAAAATGGTTATGACAGAAATGCATTAAAAGAAATTGAAAAAGAGGTAGAAAAACAGCAAAATTGGGACGATTATGAAATTCCTGAAAATCTACCAAAAGAAAAGAAACATAGAAATCCGAAATTCTCAATTGTGTTAATTGGGTCTGTAATCATATCAATTCTTTTAGGTTTTTTATTAGCAAAAATCTCTGTGAATGGAAAATATATTATCGGACTTTTTGAATTTTTAATTGCTTTGGCAATCAGTTTTTCATACAAATACTTAATCAAGATTTCAAACTTTTCGGATTATGATAGATTGCTTTATTCTATAATTGGAACAATTATTTTAACATACACATTAAATCAATATTTTCAGTATGAATTAATTCTGAGAGAGAATCATTACGAAAGAATTGGTTTTTTAAACTTTATCATTCTTAAATTTCAAACCGGATTAAGAATTGGAAAATTAAATACTGGATGGATTGGTTTACTAATAAGTTGGATTTTTCAAATTGGCTGGACATCTCTCATTTCTTATCTGA
The DNA here is from genome assembly GCA_963530025.1 of uncultured Weeksellaceae bacterium. Taxonomy (GTDB): domain Bacteria; phylum Bacteroidota; class Bacteroidia; order Flavobacteriales; family Weeksellaceae; genus Epilithonimonas. The sequence goes on along the minus strand of CAUSBY010000005.1, from coordinate 26,816 downwards.
GATTATTTTCAATTGTCACTTCATATAAAATTAATAGAATACCAATAGAAGTTGTAGATTTTGCTTTTTATCATCTTGTAAAAGATAAAACAGAACAAGAAGTTCGAAACGAATTATTTGGAAAGGGATGGAAAAACAAACAAAACCAAGATGAAGTTTTTGAAGCTATTCAAGGTATTCAAGTTGGAAAAGAGTTAAGTAAGATAAATTAAAAATCATATAATTACTTGATTAATATTTATAACACTTTTCCACCAAAAGATATCTACTTTTGCAGTTGATTCCAAACGAAACAATCTTGAACAATCTAAGACATTATCTAGCCGCTATTTTAGCATTTTCTCTTTGGGGAACATTCAGTTTGGTGCTGAAACCTTTGCATCATTATGCATCTTCTGACATTCTATTTTACAGGGTTTTCAGTTGTGCGCTTATAATGTCCTTGGTTTCTTTACTTTTCAAAAGGGAAAAACTAAAGCAGAATCTAAACTATTTCAAATCAATTTCTCAAAAGGAAAAGAGAAAAACACTTGTTGTCAATATCGGAAGCAGTATTTTATTGACTGCCAATTGGTTTTCGTTTATCTATGTAATGAATCACGTCAGCGTTCGGGCAACATCGGTCGCATATCTTGTTTGTCCGATTATCACTACGATTTTAGCTTATTTCATCTTGAAAGATAAATTGACCAAACTTCAGTGGTTGTCGGTATTTCTTAGTTTGGTCGGATGTATTTTGTTGTCTTACACTAATATTCTGGATATGTTTTACAGCAGTTTGATTGGGTTCACTTACGCCGCTTATCTGATTTGCCAAAGTCAGAATAAACAGTTTGATAAGTTCCTGATTCTGAATTTTCACATCGTTATTTCAGCTTTGATTTTGCTTCCGTTTTTCCCAGCCTATTCTGGGCCGATTCCTACGGAGTTTAAGTTCTATTTCTTTGTAGAAATCATTGCAGTAATGTACACAATTGTCCCATTATTACTGAATTTATTTGCTTTGACAGGAATCGCTTCTTCAAAAGTTGGAATGATTCTGAATATCAATCCAATCATCGCTTTCATATTAGCCAGCACGGTTTACGGAGAGCCATTGAACCCGATTCAGATTTGTGCTTACTCATTGATATTCGTTGCAGTAATTGTTTTCAATGCGAAGGAGATTTTTGGGTTGAAGGCAAAAACACTTTGAATATAAAAACAATAACCATATGGAAGCTTTGAAATTTTTGCAGTAAAAGGAATCAAATCTAATCAAGAACCATGCGCCTATCCTGATTTGAATAATTACCGTGTGGTTGAATTAAATTACAATCAATTCCTTAAAATTTAAAGATTACCGTCAGAATTCTACAGCAGATTTAGTAATAATGGAAAGCTCAGAAAATCTGCTACTGAATTCATTAGAGAACTAAATCAAATGGCATTAGAAAAATTGGTAAAAGACAATAACTTGATTGAGATTAATCTTCTTAAGTAAACAAAAAAGATTCAATTTTTAAATTTCCTCGAATTAAGTCTATAAGCAACTCAAAACATTAGTTAAGATCATAATTAGAAACGACCATACTCAAAATGAAATGAACAAGATCCTGCTCCGCTTCTTTTGTATTGATCAGTTTTTTTCTGTAATGGAAAGAAGAAAGGACATTTTTGAATTTTTGATATTCCGAAAATCGATCTCCTTTGATGTAGGTATTCAGATTGCCGTCTTTTTTTTCAATAATCTTGTCATCCAGCGTTCTTACCTTAAACATAACTTCACGTAGTTTTAGTCTTGCAGCTCTGTCCTCAGAATATCTTTCAACGATATTGACTTTAAACGAGTTCAATAGGATATTATTAAAAACCACATTAGACCCAGCATTACGGATATCTAGTTCAAGTGTATATTGCATATATTTAGCTTGTTGTAAATTTTAAAAAAATGAAAACAGAATTTTATGTGATTACAATTCCTGTTATATAAAGCCACAAATTTAATACATTCTAATCTTAGAATCAAAAAAAGCAACCTGATCTAGATTGCTTTTTGATTTTATTGAGGATTATCCTGTCCAATATTAGGTGACAGATTATTCGAATTCTTTGCGGCTTTCACCAGTTCATTCACATCGGCATAAAAAAGTTTCCAATCAGAGACATCTTTCATTGCGGTGATCAGGTTTAGGAAAGATTTCAAAGACTTTTCCAGATCTTTTCTGATTCCTGAGGCACTTTTCTGATTTCGAAGGTCGGCATTAGCGGAAGCTTGTGCTGCAAAGAGTTTTTCAAAATCCGTCTGCTTTGTTTTCATATCTGTGAAAGCATCTTCCAGAGACAATGCTTTTAGCTTTTGGCTGTTCTCAGGTTTTTCCAGTTCCTCGATTAGCTTTTTCATCTGTGCGGTTTGGGAGGAATAGCTTATTTTGTACAGATCGAGACCAAAAATTTTAAATACTTGATACAAATCTTCCGCAGACTGATAATTAGGAAGGAGAAGCATTTTTCTATAACTATTGAGGAAAGATTTCAAAGTTACGAACGCCAAATCTCTATGTTTGTCGGCTTCCGCTACCTCAACCCCTTTTCCGCTGTAAATTTGCTTGGCATAGACCAGATCATAATCACTGTATTTCAGTTTGAGGTCTGCCAATAGCGGATGTGCCGTGATGACAGAATACTTTCCAGATTCGGAAGTATTAATTGTTCTTTGAGCCAGCGTCGCCAAATCTTTGGTGCTGAGTTTTGCTAATGTGATTTTCATAAATCAAATGTGTTTTAAATAATAATTTTTTTAATGTTTTCGATTTTAAATATATCATTTTTTTCATTTGATTACAAAACATTGGCGCAAGACTAAACAACTTTGTGTTTTGAACCCCATCGATAGTCGGAAACCTCCGACAATTGTGTTTGCTTCCAAGTACACTGTTTTGAAACCAAAGTAAAAGTTGTTTTGTTCCAAAACGATGTTTTGGGACTTCCGACAGTTGAGTGTAGGTTAGAAAACGAGAGTTTATGATTTTGGATGAATTGATTTTAAGTAGAATTACTGAATATTGGAAAATGGGATTTTTTTATTTTTGAGATTACGGAAAACCGTAAATATTTTTTATAATTTATAAGTAATTTTATCAGAAATAAAACAAACTAATCAATATGGGAATCATTTTAATCTTGATTTTATCTTTTCTTGCAATCTACTTTTACAGTAAATTGAACAAACTTAAAAATGAACTTAAAACAAAGGATATAAAAATTAATGAACTAACAGCAAAAAACATTCTTCTTGAAACTCAAATTCAGTCTGTTAATAGAGAAAAATCTAATCTTCAAACAACCAATCGCGGACTGAACGATAAAATTGCAGAATTAAGCAAATATCAAAATATCATTGATGTAAAAATCGAATGCGAATATCTTCTCAAAAAAGCTCAGAAAGATTATGAAAAACTCAGAGACAGAGGCAATCAAGAACTATTAGAAGCGCAAGACAATGCAAGAGAATCTAGAAAAAATGTCAAAGAATTAACAGAAAAGAAACAACGAGAAATCGAATTGTTATATGAGAATGCTGTAAGAGAATCGAAAAGAATCATCGAAAATGCAGAAAATAAAGCTGAAACAATTGGCGGCGATGCCTACCGAAGTCTCAGAGAAGCCAATGAAATTGCAGACAGAATTCAGGCAATGAAAAATGTGATCAAAGGATATGGAAATGAATATTTAGTACCGAATTACACACTTCTGGATCAGCTTGCGGAAGATTTCAGTCACAAAGAGGCAGGAGAAAATCTCAAAAAACTACGTCAGAATAATAAGATGATGATTGTCAACAGACAGGCTGGAATCTGTGATTATGTGGATAGAGAGCGACAATTAACTGCAGTCGATTTTGTAATTGATGCTTATAACGGAAAAGTTGATTCTATTCTAGCGACTGTAAGAAAAGATAACTATGGAATTTTAAAACAAAAAATTGAAGATGCTTTTCAATTGGTCAACTTTAATGGAAAAGCTTTCAGAAATGCAAGAATATCTGAAATTTATCATCAAGCAAGATTGGAAGAACTTAAATGGGCAGTTGTTGCACAGGAATTAAAAGCTATGGAACTTGAAGAGCAAAGAGAAATCCGTGAACAGATTCGTGAAGAAGAAAAAGCCCGTAGAGAGTTTGAAAAAGCTATAAAAGACGCTGAAAAAGAAGAACAGACTTTAAAAAGATTAATTGAAAAAGCAGAATCACAGGTTTCAAGAGCTAATGAAGAGCAGAAAGCACTTTTCCAGCAAAAACTGGAAGAACTTCAAGGAAAACTATTAGCAGCCGAAGAAAAAAATCAACGAGCAATTTCGATGGCTCAACAAACTAAAACCGGTAATGTTTATATTATTTCAAATGTTGGTTCGTTTGGTGAAGACGTTTATAAGATTGGAATGACAAGACGCTTGGAACCTTTAGATAGAGTTCGTGAATTAGGTGATGCAAGTGTTCCGTTTGAGTTTGATGTTCATGCGATGATTTATTGTGATGATGCACCGGCTTTGGAAAGACAACTTCATAAGAAGTTTCTCAAAAATCAACTTAATAAAATCAATCCTCGAAAAGAATTTTTCAGACTCGAACTTAATGATCTAAAAAATTATATTGAAAGAATTGGGATTAATTGTAAATGGACACTTCTTGCCGAAGCAAAGCAGTATAGAGAAACTTTGAAACTAGAGGAAGAAATGAAAACAAACAAAGCAATGGAAGCTGAATGGGAGCGTTTCCAAGAGGTTGCTGATCCTGTGACATATGATGAAATAATAGAAGAAGTTTAATTCATAGTAAATATTAACACTTTAAATTTCCATAAAAACGAAAAAACCTGCTCAAAAGCAGGTTTTCATATTTATAAAGTAAAAGTCTTAATGTCCAGACTTAGCATCTGCATCTTGCTTCACGTGGCTAAGATACTTAGTACAATAAGCCCCAAAAACCAAAATCACAAGATAACAGAACACAGGAATTACAAAAGAATGTTGAACTCCAAACGTATCTGCCAAATAACCTTGGAAAATCGGAACAATTGCACCTCCTAAGATGGCCATTACAACCAAAGAAGAACCTTGGCTCGTGTATTTTCCTAAACCAGAAATCGCCAATGTATAGATGTTAGAGAACATAATAGAGTTGAAAATCCCGATTCCTAAAACGCTGTACATTGCCAGTTCACCGTGGTTCAGCATTGTTGAGATTAATAACAAAACGTTGATTCCTGCGAAGATAGACAATGTTCTTGCAGGAGCAGATTTCCCGATGAAGAACGCAATGAAATTCAAAGCAATAAATACCAGGAAGAAACTAATCTGTGCAAACGTCAAATTAACAATACTGAAAATTAATAAGAAAACAGCTACAGCCGCTCCCAGCATATAAACAGCTTTTTTACTTTGACTGATAGAATGATTCAGAGAAATTGCTCCAAGGAAACGACCAATCATCGCACCACCCCAATATAGAGAAAGGTAGTTTTTACTTACAGATTCGGTAAGATTCATCACTTGTGGTTGTTCCAAAAAGCTGATGATGAAACTTCCAACTGCAACTTCTCCACCTACATAACAGAACATCGCCAAAACGCCGAACTTCAAATGATTATGTTGCAAAGCTCCAAAACCTTTTACCAACTCCTCTCCTTTTACCTGAAAATCAGGAAGCTTAACTCTTGAAATCAATAACGCCACCAACAATAGAATTCCTGCAAAAATCAAATAAGGAATCTTAGTTGCTGCTGCAGAGAAAGAACCGTCTGCTTCTGAGAACAATTCGAAAATCAAATGTCCACCCAAAACCGGCGCAATGGTTGTTCCGAAAGCATTGAAAGCCTGAGTCATATTCAGTCGGCTGGATGCAGAATCTTCCGGTCCCAAAAGAGAAACGTAAGCATTCGCTGTGATTTGTAATACTGTGAATCCAAGTCCTAAGATAAATAAAGCACCTAAAAACAAAGGATAAGACGACAAACTCGCCGCAGGAAAAAATAGAACACACCCAAATGCAGCCAAGAAAATTCCGAAAAGAATTCCTTTCTTATAACCCACTTTATCAATCGGGTCGCCTTGTGTGGTGGAAATTATAAAGTAAATTAATGAGCCGATAAAATAAGCTCCAAAGAAACAGAACTGCACCAACATCGATTCGAAGAACGACAGTTTGAAAAGCTGTTTCAGGTATGGGATAAGGATATCATTCATACACGTGATGAATCCCCACATAAAAAACAAAAGGGTAATCGTAATCAATGGAACTGTGTAATTCCTTTTTGACCCTACTTCATTACTTATCATATATTTTTAATTTAAAAAGAGGCTAAAGATAGCCCCTTTTGTTGATAATTACTTATTTTGAGACATTAAATTTATCATTAAAAGTCAAGTTTAAAATTGATTATTTTATTTGACTAAAAATGTCTCGCAGATTTTTGAATTAACAATCTGCAAAATTTCATCAAAATTATTTTCCCCGTCCCTAAAGGGTATAATTTTGATGAAATTTTAAGAGAATTTTCCACCCTTTAGGGTTGGGGAAAGAAAATTCTTTTAAAATTTACGGTTTCAAATCCTCAAACTTCTCATCCGCAGGCAAAATATGCTGAACTTTCTCCACTACCAATTCTTTTGGAACAGAGAACTCTGCAGTTTGTTTGATGTCTAAAGATGATGCTCCAACAGATACTTTGTAAGTTCCTGATTCTGCAATCCAAGCTGATTTTGCTGTTTCAAATGATGCTAAATCTTTTGGAGTAAGAGTCAAAGTAATCGTTTGAGATTCTCCAGGTTTCAAATCTTTTGTTTTAGCATAAGCTTTCAACTCAGATTTTGGTTTGTCGATATTTTTTCCTGGAGCAGAAACGTACAATTCTACCACTTCTTTTCCTGCAACTTTTCCAGTGTTTTTTACATCAACCGTAACTTCTAATTTATTATTAAAAGTTGTTGAATTGGTTTTAATATTTGAATAAGCAAAATCCGTATAAGACTTACCATAACCGAATTCATAAGAAGGTTTCACCCCAAACGTATTGAAATAACGGTATCCAACATAAACACCTTCCTGATACGTTACATCTTTCGGATTATCCGCAGGAATTCCAGGGAAATTTTTTGCTGAAGCGTGGTCTGCGTAATTTACAGGGAAAGTCATTGTCAGTTTTCCGGAAGGATTTACTTTTCCGGAAATCACATCTGCAACAGAATGTCCACCTTCCTGACCAGGTTGCCAAGCTAATAAAATTCCATCCACTTTATCTTTCCAAGAAGCTGTTTCAATTACACCTCCGATATTTAAAATCACAACCACTTTCTTCCCTTTTGCGTGGAAAGCTTTAGAAATTTTATCCAACATTTCGATTTCTTCTGTTGCCAAGTTGAAATCTTCGTTCACTACTCTATCACCGCCTTCACCGGAGTTTCTTCCCAAAGTTACGAAAGCAATTTCCGAAGTTTCCGCTTTTTTAGCATAGAAAGCATCGTCAAATTTCATTTCGCCCAATCTTCCAGGAAGTCCGAGAATTCCTTTTTTCTTTCTTTCAATTAATTCTGCTGCGGCTTCTTTTTCAGCGTGTGGTTTGTATAAATCAACCAATTCTTTGTCTAATTTGTAACCTGCAGAATTTAAACCTTCCAAAAGAGAAACCGTGTGTTTGTTGTTCACACTTCCACTTCCCGTTCCGCCTGTAATCCAAGCATAAGAAGTCACACCGAATAACGAAACTTCTTTCTGTTTGTTGGCAAAAGGCAAAGCATTCTGTTCGTTTTTAAGCAAAACCATTCCTTCTGCCGCTGCATTTCTTGTGGTTTCTGCATTTTGAGTAGAATTCGGATTGTTGCTGTATTTGTATTGTGCAAAAGTTGGCGTTTTGAAAACATATTCCAAGATTCTTTTCACGTTAAGATTGGCAACTTCCTGAGATAATTTTCCTGAATTTAAAGCTTCCAATAACACTTTTTTCTGTGCCGGAATTCCGGGCATCAAAAGGTCGTTTCCTGCATTCATCTGTTTAACAACATCAGAAATCCCACCGCTTCTAATCGATTCAAATCCAGGAAAACCCCCAAACCAGTCAGTCATTACAATTCCTTTGAAACCCCATTCATTTCTCAAAACTTGAGTCAACAAGTCTTTTGAATCTGATGTGTAAACACCGTTTACTTTGTTGTAAGACGACATCACTGTCCAAGGTTGAGATTCTTTAACGGTAATTTCGAAATTTCTAAGATACAATTCTCTCATTGCTCTTTCAGAAACGTGAGCGTTGATGGTTAAACGGTTTGTTTCTTCATTGTTCGCAGCGAAATGTTTAATTGAAGTTCCAACACCTTGAGACTGAATTCCGTTCACGACCGCTGCTGCAGTTTTACCAGAAATTAATGGGTCTTCAGAATAATATTCGAAATTTCTTCCGTTCAATGGATTTCTCTGAATATTTAAAGCTGGAGCTAAAAGCACATCAACACCATATTCTTTCACTTCATTTCCCATTGCTTTTCCAACCTGCTCCAACAAAGTTTTGTTCCAAGTTGAAGCTAAAGCTGTTCCCACAGGAAATGCCGTTGCATAATAGGTTTTTGAATCATTTTCTCTTGTCGGCTGAATTCTCAAACCTGCAGGTCCATCCGCAACAATCGTCGCAGGAATCCCGAATCTGTCAAAAGAATCCGTTCCACCAGCAGCTCCGGGAACCAAACCTTGTTTCGAATCTCCAACAGGACCTGTCAAAACTTCAATTCCGGGCATTCCAGTACCAATCAAAAGATTTACTTTTTCCTCATTGGTCATTTGCTTGATGATGGCATCAATTCTTTTATCCACCGAAAGTCTTGTATCTTCCCAAACATCCAATTTTCCGTTTTTGTTGAGGTCTTTGAAAGTTTTTCCACCAACGGTAACTGTTGGACTATTTTGAGCTTTTGCTAAAGGAGTTGTAGCTAATAAAGCCACGAACATTCCTGCATATTTTGCTTTCTGAGAAAGTCCTATCAATGTTGATATATTCTTTTTCATATATAGATATTTATTATTTTTTAGTATTGAATAATTTTAATTTTGAATAGAAATCTTCGAACATCAGTCGAGTGTCTAATTGCGTGTAAACTCTGATGTTTCTTCCCTTCGGATTGTATTGATACAAGCCATTATCATCGATTTTCGGAGCGTTTTTCAAGACATATGAACTTGATGAAGAATCTGCTTCAAACGAAGACTGTAAAGCCGTTACCAAAACCAAAGGCGAATCTCCCATAATGTAAGTTTCCCCGATATGGAAATTGAGTTTCTGCACTCTTTCCATTAAATCCTCGATTTTCTTGGTTAAATAAGCTCCGGTTTTTCCTTCAGGTTTTACTTTGGTGATGAGTTCTCCGTAAGACATTAAAGTTTGTCTGTAAGCATTTCTTGGGATTTGCCAAATGTTTAAATTGGATTCGTTGAAAACAACTTGTCCGGCTTTAATATCAATTCCAAGATTGTATTCTAAAGGTGTAAATCCGGGAGGAGGCGTTGATAAATCCAGATATTCGGGACCGCCAATCCAAACGACAACGATTTTGTCAGCAATTTTTGGTTCCATCAGATAAGCACTTGCAACTTCCGTTAAACCCGCGCCACAAACCACAAACAAAGGATTTTTTTCGTCAGCTTTCATTGCTTCGGCAACGATTGCTTTTGCACCTTCAGAAATGTTGGGCGTTTTGGTATCTTTTAATTGGTCATTTGAACCTTGAAAAACATTGAATTTGTTTTTAAGATTCATTACTTCTAAAGTTTCGTTGACTCTCTTCACCGCGTTTTCTGCAGTAATATTTGATTTGTCAAAAGGGTCATTCGGTTTTAAATGTGAGCCAATAATTCCTTTGATTTCCGCAGAAGGTGAAAGAATCTGATGAACGAGCTGAAAAAGTACGTCGGGGTCGCCACCGAAATCATTGTCAACGATGACACGATAACTGGGTTTTACGTATTTATCCATTTCCGAAATCACGGCAGTAGACTGTGCGGACACAGCCATTGCCGAAAAAAAAGAAACTATATTAAAAATTGATTTCATTGTTTTTGGATTTGAATTAACTACAAAAGGCGCAAAAGTTTTTAACACATTAGTCACATTAGTTTTAAGTTTAAAAACTTTGAAAACAAAAGAACACATCAGTTGAAAATCTTTGATTTTCATTTTTGTGAGCTTTCAGAAGAATTATTTTAAAACTGGACGCTTTTATGACTTTTGTGGTTAATACTTAAAGTTTAAATGTTTATAAAAATTTGTGGAATCTCAACCAATCCAAATAGACATCAGACCATTGGTCAACAGGAAGATTTTGTTTTCCCATTCCGAAACCGTGACCGCCTTTTTCATAAATGTGAAGTTCGGTTGGTTGTCCTGCTTCCAGCCATTTGTTGTATAATAAAACTGATTTTGGAGCGAGTTTCAACTGGTCATCACTTGCAGCACAAATGAATAACGGAAGTGGAGATTTCGGAATTTCTGTATCTAAAATTTCCTGACTTGGTCCGCCGTAAATGGATGCTGCGAAATTGGGTAATGTGGAAGCATCTTTGCTGTGAAGAACGCTTTCTAAGATTACACTTGCACCTGCAGAAAATCCGATTACGCCTAATTTTTCAGGATTGATGTTCAATTCTTTTGCGTGAGTTCTTACGTAAGAAATTGCTGTTTTAATATCTTCTCCTGCCATTATTTTAATTGGAGCTGTTCTCTTGTCAAAAGCAGGTCTGTCTTTGATGTTTTCCATCATTTCTTTGGCAGGGTCATTGGATTTTGTTTCCAATAATCTGTATTTTAAAACCACTGCTGTAATTCCGTTTTCTGCGAGTTTTTTTGCCATATCAATTCCTTCTCGGTTAATTGATAAACTCTGGAAACCTCCACCCGGAGCTACAACGACAACCGTTCCGTTTGCTTTTGCTTTGTCAGCTTCGAAAACTAAAATTGAAGGTTGCGTAACGTTGAAAACAACTTCTGTTTTGAACAGTTCGTTGAATTGCTGTGCTTCTTTCTGTGTCCAGTTTTCTGTTCCTGGTGCTTTTCCTTTGTATAATGGAATTTGTTTTTGAGCGTTGATGGTCGTTAAACCTGCAAGAAATAAACTTGCTATGATGAATTTTTTCATTTTTTAATTTGTTTTGATTGTAAAAATTTTAACGCAAAGGGCGCAAAGGTTTTTTTATGTGATTCGTCGTTTTTAAGTTCGCAAAGGCGTTTGACTTCGTCGAATCTTCGATTTCACTCAGCTAAGAAATACAGCTTAAATTGACATTCAATTTGTCATTCCGTAGGAATCTCAGCGCAAATTGAGACCTTAGATTCCAGGCTTCACTTCAGAACTTCATTCGTAAACTTTCAGTTTATGCTCTGAATGACAAAAATGCTGTTGGTTTTTAATGTCAATTTTAACAGCGAATCTCTCGCAGCCCGACTTGAGCGGAAATCCTTTTTTGCCAATTTTCAAGTTCTATTTAAACTGAAATGGTCTGCAAAAAAGATTGGGAGCCCTTCGACAAGCTCAGGATAAACTACAGGCGGATTAAGCTGCCCCAATCATTAAAATTCTACTTGAACAACTGTGGAACAAACTCGTTCAAGTAGGTTCTCCAGTTACTCCACGTGTGACCGCCTTCGGATTCTACGTATTGATATTTGAAATTCATTTTGTCGAGTTTTTCACGATATTCTGTGACGTTTTTGTAAAGAAAATCTGTCTTTCCAATGGCAATCCAATAGAGTTTGTATGAATTGGTTTGCTGGGTTTTCAATTTTTGGTCAAGATTCTGGTAAATTGGACTTTTCTTTTCGTCTGGTGGAAGAATTGCGGGAGAAAATAACCCTACATAATCAAACGTTTTCGGTTGATTGGCAGAGATATACAACGAATGAAAACCTCCCATAGAAAGTCCCGCAACTGCACGGTTTTTGGCATCGGCTTTTACTCGGTAATTGGATTCTGTGAAATCCATAATTTCTTTGAAATAGGTTTCCATATCGCCTGAGAAAATATCCGGCGTTCTCATATCGATTTTGTAGAGACCTTTTGAAGATTCGCCTGGTGCTGCGGAATTGCTGGTGTGACCGTTTGGCATTACGACAATCATCGGTTTTGCTTTTCCTTGGGCAATCAAATTATCCAAAATCTGCGACGCTCTTCCTAAAGTCATCCACGCTTCTTCGTCACCGCCCATTCCGTGCAATAGGTATAAAACTGGGAATTTTTCTTTTGAATTTTCGTAACCTGGAGGTGTGTAAATGGTTAATCTTCGATCTTCTTTCAGACCGTTCGATTTGTACCATCTTTTGGAAACCGTTCCATGTGGGACGTTTTGAACTTTATAATTTTCGGATTGTTTTCCGTCAATCAAAATCATACTCATCACCGACGAAACGTCACGAACTTGGTAAGAATTATTGGGGTCGTTGGCTTTTACGCCATCAACGATGAAAGAGTAAGTATATAAATCAGGATTGAAATCATTTTTTGAAAAACTCCAAACGCCGTCTTTATCTTTTTGTAAATCTACAGAACCTGCTTCCATTCCTTTTGACGGAAACCAGTTTCCCTGCAGTTTTACGCTGTTCGCATTGGGAGCGAGCAAACGAAAAGTAACATTCTGTCCATTGATTTCTGGAGAAATTAAGTTTTTCTTTCCGCTGAAATCGAGGCTTTCCTGAGCAAACATTAATGAACCAAGCATTAATGAATAGATTGTGTATTTGATTTTCATTCTTAATCTTTTTGTGTGATTATTTTTAATCTAAAAAACCGGACGAAAAATGTCCGGTTTTAAGACATTCATTTGTATCAATTATGAATCATTTTTTCTTTAATTCTGATAAGATTTGAGATTATCTTACTGTAATTATAACGCGCTGATATCTCGTCAATGCAGGAGTTCCGTTATCTGTTGCTTCTAAAATCAAATGAATGGTTTGTCCACTTTTTGCTGTTTTGGGAACAATGATTTCGGGATTTAAACTGTCTGATTTTGAAATTTCAACATCGCCGTTATACGTTCCTGCCTGTTTGAATTGCCACCATTTTACAGTCACTTTGTTTCCGTCCGGGTCGGTTACAGAACCGTATAAAGGAACTTTTTCGCCTGCTGAAGAACGAATATTTGCCGGACCTGAAATTTTTACAATCGGTTCGTGATTCGCTTTGGAAAAAGTTGCTGTCGTAGACCAGGTTAATCTCGCTGCAAAATCATTCATAGCTTGTGGTAAAAAGTTAGGAAAAGCCAATTCTTTCTCCGATTTTTCTTTTGAAGCCATAGAATTTGCCATTGCTTCGGCGCTGTTATTTCCGTCAGCTGCATTGTCGAAAAACATATTGGAGTTGACTTTTGAAGAAGGTTCAATTCCGCCCCAACCGCCGTAAGAACCGGATTCGTAAGAACGTAATCCGTTTCCGAGCATATTCATAAAGGTAAAATTGTCGCCTTCACTTAAGAAAGAACCTTTTGGTTGCAATGGCATCCAGACTTTGTAGCCTTGCTTTTTCAGTTCTTCGGCAGTTACGCCCGAAAATCCGAAGAAATCGACGATGTCATTTTTTACCATCTGTTTTCCGTCGCCCCAAACTCTGTACAATTCGCCAAAAGCACCTTTGCTGGAAATATTTTTCTTCATCCAATCGGCGGAGAAATATTTTGCATTTTCAGTACTCGCTTTCAAAGGAGCAGTGTAACCATAATTTGGTCCGTCTACAAATTCTCTGTAATCCAGTTTTGGCCAATTCGGTTTGATGTAAGAAGCATAAGTATCATCTTGGTCGCCCGAAGGTAAAATGACCAATTTTCTCGCCACTTTAGTCTGAATTTTCTCCCAATCTGTGGTATTTTCAAACTCTTCTTGAATTGATTTTAAAGCTCTTGCAATTGTGCTCAATCCGCCCCAAGCTGTGACGTATAACTTGCCTGGTTTATTATCTAAGATTGCTTTTTTAATTAAATCTGAACCTTCGGAATCTTTAGAAATATCGCCATCAAATTCAATATTTCCGTATTTGATTTTTGATTTTAAAACTTCTGGAGAAGGATAATTTGGATTGTGAACTTTTAAATTGGAATAAGATTTAGCATAAGCATCGACTGCATCGTGAATGAATTTTTCATCTTCGCCCCATCTCCAGGATTCACAAGGACAAATTCCCGTTCCAAATCTTGAATATTCTCTGCTCGGAACAAACCATTTGGTGCCTTTTCCGTCGCCTTTCCAGTGGAATGCGCTGCTTGCATAAACCAATCCGTCAATTTCCAAATCTGAGCTGTACAGCAAAAAACGAATCATCGAATTGCTGTCATCCAATTCCGGGTCTGCTGTTATAATTATTCTTGGTCTTTCCTGATTGGAAACGGTTTGAGCCTGTCCGAATACGGAACTCATCATCAGGAAACCAACCGCAAGATTCTGAACTTTTTTATAGGTTTTGAAATTAATTTTCATTGTTTTTATTTTAGTTTGATAACTGTGAGATTTAACCACAAAAGTTTTGGTTTTAACACATTAGTCACATTAGTTTTAAGTTTAAAAGCTTTGAAAATAATAGAACACATTAGTTTGAAAATCTTTGATTTTCAGTTTTGTGAACTTTTAGAATTATTAATTATAACTCTTAATCTTTTGTGACTTTTGACTCCGTCGAAATATCATTCATCGACTGAAAAGGAGATAATCTGCGATTTGTGGTTTAAAATCAAACAGTTTTTAATTCAAAAAATAAAATTCTGAGCCTGTAAACTACAGACTCAGAATCTTTTCAATTACTTTTTATATTTCTCTGTTCTTGCGTCTTTGATTACACCAGACCAGTTCATTCCGTATCCAAAATCGTAGTTGTGACCATCGGAATCTTTGTGCGTTTCCATATCGTAAGGCACATCTTCTTTCTGCTTTTCAACAGTCGCCATATTTGCAGGCATCTGAAGCGGAAGCAATCCTGAAGGTTCATATTTTCCGGTTACAATATCTACAACAGCTTGATTTGACACATTGAAATTCATCAAAATTGCATCAGCGTGACCTTCAAATTCATTGAAAATCATCGGTTTTGAAGCCGTTACAGAAACAATAACCGGTTTTCCGTTCATTGCTTTGTACGTATTTTCAATCGTCAACAAATCTGTGAAATTGGTAACTGTTGAAGTTTTATTTTTGAATGTTCTGTCGTGTACGTTTGGCGCAACAACCGGGTCGCCCGCTGCAATACTTTTCTCACGAGCTTCTGTCGCTGTATAAGTCTGATATTGAAGAGAAATCGGAAGATAACCGTTTCCGCCTTCTTTAGCATCGATGTCGCTGTAACCACCTTCTTCACTGTGCGGACTTTTCACAAAAACCAATGCGAAATCAGCTTTTGTTGGGTCTTCAGTTACATCGAAATGTTTTTTAATTTGATTAATATCAACAGGGAAATCCAAAGATGGAGCCGTGTAAATTCCCCACCAGTTGAACGTTGCCGGAGAATATCTCTTCGGAATGTAAACCGTTTTTCTTTCTTTGATTGGAAGAATATTCGCTTTGTTTTTCAACATCACGATAGATTTTACCTGAGCCTCGTAACCTGCCTTCATAAATTCAGGATTACCAACGATTTTCTTTGTTTCTTCAACGTTGACATAAGGATTTTCAAACAATCCTGTTCTGAAGAAGTTTCTTAACAAACGAACTGCAGACTGCTCAAATTTAGCACGATATGCTTTTTCGCCGTGTTCTTTTACACCCATTTGATAGGCTTCCAAAACAGGTCCTTTATCATTATTTCCTCCGAATTGGTCAACACCAGCTTCCAAAACTTTATAATGACGCTGAGCGATGTTTAATTTTTCAGCGCCCCAAGGTTTTCCGGCAAATCCGCCCGGAGTTTTTGGTTCGTCTGCTGTAATCAACCAATCGGTGCAAACTACACCGTCATATTTGTATTTACCACGAAGCAAATCTGTGATTAAATATTTGCTGTAACCGTTTCCAACGTTTTCGCCGTTTTTAGTATCCTGATTAAAACTAATCGTGTAGTAAGGCATTACCGCAGAGGCTTCTTTAGTTCCTCCAGCTAGTTTAAAAGCACCTTCAGTAAAAGGTTTTACGTGATTTTGGAAATTATTTCCGGGATAGACTGCAAATTTTCCCATCGCCCAGTGACCATCACGTCCACCTTCTTCAGGTCCGCCTCCCGGCCAGTGTTTTACCATTGCATTCACACTTTTGTTTCCCCAACCGTTTTTATTTCCGATTGTTGTTTGGAAACCATCGATGTAACCTCTTCCTAAATCAGCAGTTAATTCAGGACTTTCAGAAAAAACGTAAGCGATTCTGTACCAACGAGGTTCTGTTCCTAAATCGATTTGTGGCGATAAAGCTGTTGAAATTCCCAACGCTCTGTATTCCTGAGCGGCAATATTTCCGAATTTTCTAACCAATTCCGGGTCGAAAGTTGCGCCCATTGCCAAACCATCTGGCCAAAGAGAAATCTGTCCGCCTGCTCCTTCATTAAATTCTGCAGTTACTGTTGCAGAATGTCTTGGGTCTGTACTGTTATTCGCAGGAATTCCCAATCCTAAACCTTCAATATAAGCCTGGATATTATTACTCCACTGTGCTGCAATTGCAGGAGATTCAACCGTTGTTACCAAAACATGACGAAGGTTGTCTTCCTTTAAAA
Source organism: uncultured Weeksellaceae bacterium (assembly GCA_963530025.1). Taxonomy (GTDB): domain Bacteria; phylum Bacteroidota; class Bacteroidia; order Flavobacteriales; family Weeksellaceae; genus Epilithonimonas. The sequence goes on along the minus strand of CAUSBY010000005.1, from coordinate 10,121 downwards.
ATTTCTTTTGCTGGTCTGTTAAATCAGAAGCTTTTGCGCCACTTTCTTTGTACAACATTCCATTATATTTTCCTGCTCTGAAACCGTCTGCAGGAGCAGGAACGGATTGGTGACCGCTATATAACATCAAACCTGCAATCTGTTCGATAGACATTTTTGAAGCTAAGTCTTTCGCTCTTTCGTCAACAGGAAGTCTCCAGTCTTCGTATTTATCGAGTTTTCCGTTTCTGTTTAAATCTTTAAATTTATTTCCACCGACAGTTAAGATTTTAACACCAGAATCTGAAGAATATCCCAAAACAGGACCTTTAGAATTGGTAACTGTCTGAATATTTTGCGCAAATGCTGTTACTCCTAAAAATAATGCAGCAACATTTAAAACCGTTCTTTTCATTGTTTAAATTTTAGAAATTAAAGCTTACTGAGAATTGACCTGTCAATGGCATAATATACGTTCCTGTCAACAATCTTCCGTAATATTGGCTTGCGTCTGTAATCAATTCTGCACCGTTGATGGTTCCACTTGCCCCTCTTTGGTTCAGGAAGTTGATAACTGTTGCACCAAGGTTGATATTTTTATTAACCGTATAATTCACACCACCGAAAGTTTCCCATCTTGGAGCGAAATACAATGCGTTGGTAATACTTGCATATTGCTTAGAGAAATACCTGAAACTAGCCCAGAATCTGAATTTTCCTGTTGTATAGCTCGGGTCGATTTCCATTAATGTTTTAGCAACTCCAACTACGTTTTTGTCTCCATAATTGTAATTTTGTCCGAAAGCATCAAATGCAAAATCTTTGTAAACAGGATTTTGGAACGTAATCAAATAGTGTAAATTGAATCCTTTGAAAGGTTTTAAAACAAAGTCAGTTGTCCAACCCAAAGTCTGAATACTGTAATCTACCTGCGCAATGCTTACTTGTGTTGTGTTGCTAGGATTTACAAGGTTATATCTTCCTAAATATCCATTTTTCGTTAACCAGGTTGCCTGAGAAATCAACTGAATGAAATTGGTATTCCAGAAAACTCCGAATGCTCCCAATGGACTTTTAATTTTTCCTGTATCCGGGGCAAATGCCGTAGAATAACTCTCTAATCTTCTGTTTTCTTCGGTATATAAGAAGTTGGCTAAAAGTCCGAAGTTTTTATTGATATTATAAGTTGCGTTCAAAATTCCTGCAACGTGGAACCAGTTTTCTTTGATATTCTGGAAATCATTAGCTCCGAAAACAAAATTCGTGGTTCTTGGTGTCGTAGAAAATTGCCCGTCAAGGATTTGATTTCTTAAATGTAAACCGTAGCTTAAATTGAAGTTATCAGAAATTTTCCATTCGTCATTGGCATAAAAAGAAAGTTTATTTTCTGTTCCGCTGTGAAATTCTCCTCCAGAATTATAATTGTAGAATCCGTAGCTGTCTGTGTTCGGACCAATCAATCTTTGAGGCTGCGCTCCAACAGTCTGGAAGAAGAACGAACGGTTTGAAGTGAATTTATCGATGTTATAATATTGTTCCAACAAACCAACTGTAACGTTGTGATTTCCGATTTGCTTGTTTAATGAAAAACGACCTGCGATATTGGTAATCGGAGTTTCAGGTGTATGCATCGCCAGCTGAGTTCCAACCGGACCTGCGTAAGCCTGACCGTTTGAAGCTAAAGTATATCCTGCAGAAGCATCAGCATTGAAAATACTCAAAGGAATAATGGTTGACATTCTTGCAGTTGCAAAATGCGCTCTTGTAGAGAATTTGAAATTCCAGCCGTTATTCAACAAATAATTTCCGAAAATATCGATGTTGTGAGAAGACGTTCTGTTGTCTTTTCCGCTCATTCCGGCCCAGTAATCCTGTCCTGAAAGAATGTCTTTCATTCTGATTTGTCCGTCGTTCACAACATAAGAATCTCTACCGATTCTGAAATTGTCAAGTTCTGTCACTTTTCCTTCCGCTCCATATTGGAAAACTGCGTAGTTTCCTACGTTGAAAGAATCTGCGTATTTATATAAAATTGAGATTTTACCTTTATCATCATTGAAATATTTGGTAACTCCCGCTCTGAAAATCTTGGTTTCATCCACATTTCTGTTGAATCCTAACTTGAAAGTACTTGGGTCGTAATTCGCAAAAGCACCAACTGTGTACGTCCACCCGTTTTTAGAAATTGGTCCGGAAGCATTAACATCACCTTGCAGCCAACCAAAATTACTCGTCGTGAATTTTCCTTTTAATTTAAAATCTTTAGTTCCCGTTTGAGAATAAGAATTAACCGCAAAACCAAGGTCGCCCATTGTGTTCGCTAATTGGTCCATTTTCAAAAGTCCGGTTCTTTCAAGACCTACACTTTGTCTCCAAGTTTTGTTGGGAAGTTCCGGCCAGAAAAAGTAAACGGAAGGCAAGTCGTTTTCAAGAATTGTAATACCTCCAACAGTTGCTGGCAAACCGATATTCACGTCTCTTGGACTCGTGTTGTTGGCTGCATTCAGCATTACGTTTCTGTTGTTGTCTTCTTTAGATGAAGTAACGGTTTTTACACCTTCTTCAGTTTTTGAAGCTTCTTTTAAGGCGTTTTTTACAGTAAGGCTGTCAGTTTCCTGACCGAAAGCGGTAGCAAAGGAAAGCATTAAGCCTAATGCTGAGATTTTTAGGGTTGATTTTCTCATTTTCTCTATTATATATTTTTAATTTTCTTTTGAAAAAACAACAAGAGATATAGCAACATCAAGCTATGAAGTTGTAAATAACACAATGATATTTAGGGAGTTTACTTCTGAGTTATATCAGTCTGAAAATCGAATTTGTGATATTAAAAATCTCTCTATTATATTTTATTATTTTCTTTCTTCAATAAAAACATTTCAATGTTTCATATTGAAGCATTACAATTGTACATTAAAATTTTTTAACTAACAAATAAATATTAAGAAAATTTAACATTAAGTTTATCAATTTGAAAATCAAATAATTAAAATAAAAATTAAAACTAAAATTTCATTGTTTCTTATAGAATCAATGAAATTTTCAAATAAAAGTTTAACCATTTTTACAGGTAAGAAAGCATTATTCTTATATTAACTAAAATTAATGCTAAATTTGCCTATATAGTCTTTAACAAAACACATGGATTCTAAGCAACAGATTTTGCTTCGTTCGAATGAAGCAAAAGAAATATATTTATCACATATATCAGCAGACCCTGTTATTTTTGGTTTTGAAAATAATAGTTTAAAGGTGCTTATGCTACAATTGAACTATCGCGAAAAATGGTTATTACCGGGCGGTTATGTAAGAAAAGATGAAGACTTGGATGATGCAGTAGTAAGAATTTTGAAAGACAGAGCTGGAATTTCAGATGCCTATTTAGAGGAGTTTGGTATTTTTGGTAAGAAAGACAGAAGTGAATTCTTTTTTGAGGATTTTGATGAAACTCTATTTCATAAACAGCGTTTTATATCTATTGGTTATTTAGCATTATATAACCCTTCTAATACTACACTTGTAAAAGATGATATGAGTACTGCTTGCGAATGGGTCTATCTCGATCAGTTGGACAATATAGATATTGCAATGGATCACCGCGAGATCATCGAAAAAGCATTATTGACATTGAGAGAAAAAATCTCAATTAAACCTATCGGATATAATCTTCTTCCTGAAAAATTCACTTTGTCAGAGTTTCAAAAATTATATGAAGTAATTTTAGGGAAAGAATTGAATCGCGGTAACTTTTATAGAAAAATCAAAAACCTAGGCATTCTCAAGAAGTTAGACGAACAAAGACGTGGAGGCGCGCACAAAGCTCCAGACCTCTACTCTTTTGATGAAGAAAACTATAACAAGGCATTGGAGAATGGTTTGAATAGTTGGTAGAATCGATATAAAAACGAATTTTTGAATATGAAAAAGCCTCTAGAAAGAGGCTTTTTCATATATGAGCTTATTCACTTAAAAATAATCACTGTAGAAATTAAATAATTAATAACTCCAAAAACTCCATTGCGCACCATTGTAAACAGCTAAGGTTTTTATCGCACCATCAGATAACAAAACCATAGTTCCCGGTGCGGGATTGACTATTTTCTGGTAAGACGTTGCCATTGGCAAAACCATAGCTTTTGTTGCTGATTCCAAGACCAAAATCCCATCGGCAGCAGAGGTATCACTTCCAATAATTACCTTAGCATTAGCGTTTTCTCTGGTCAAAGGTTGTATCGTCAAATAAGAAGAAATATCCGTCGGTTGCACACTCAAATCAACCCAGATGGTTCCATTGTAATATTTGACCTTTGCAGCTGTAGGTATAGACGCATCCAATATAATACTTCCTGGTGTAGTAATTGCAGTTTTATTTGTGACATAAGGCAGAATCAGTCCTCTATCCCCAGTGTTAGGAAACTCCACAAGTACAGAAGTCTTGTTAGTAGCTGTGCCTACCGCATCACCAAATATAACTTGGGCAGAAATATTATTTTCAATAAAAACAAAACTTATTAAAATTAAGATTTTTTCCATTTTACGGGCAAGTTTTTTTATTGAAATTTTTCCAACCAACAGTAGAATTAACGTAAATCTTCAAACAATTCTCGGTTGTGTCATAAACCATCATCCCTTCTACAGGATTTGTAATAGCAGCAAGACCCGCAGTAGTTACCCTAGTGGGCACAAAGGGTTTTGTATTGGATTCCAGAGCAAGATATCCTCCATTCCTAACCATTGGCCAGTTATTATTGACAGTTTCCGAACCAGCCCTTCCCTGAGAGGTAATACCCATATTAGTTGGCAATGAAGCCCCTGTGGTTACAGCATTTTCCAGACAATAGAGCGACATAGAGTTAGTACTATATGCAGAAAATGCAACATCACTTTCTCCCGATAGTACTTGCACAAATCTTACCGCATTGGTATAATTGGCAGATGTGATTCCAAAGTCACTTAATTTGAAAGTTAAAATCCTGATATCACGTGTTGTATTGGAAAAACTACTGCCAGAATTATATCCATGGGGACAGTTTCCTGCATAATAAAAATTCCAAAGTGCTTTTCCAGATGATTCTACAGAAGAAAAATTAACCTGCTTCTCGACCCCAATTGTATTTCCTGATAAATCTGTGAACTTAAAAACATCAAATGTAGGACTCGGGTCTCCCACCTGTGTTACAATAATATCCGGGATATCGTCATTGATACAACTCGGATTGATATCTGCCAAGACATTGACATAAAATGCCAATTCTTGCTTCGGTATATTAAAAATGGCAGTTCCAAGATTCAATCCATTCAAACCGTCTCTCAAGTAAAAACCCAGATTAACATCACAACTAAGAAAAGGAGCAACTGTTTGGGTCTGTTGAACACCATTGATATACCTTGGGGTTCCTATAAGAAAATTGTTTGCAGTACTGAGAACAGAAAACGATGAAGGAAATGCTTTGTAATTCTCATTCACAAAACTGATACCGTGAGAGGTCAGCGCAGCATTGTTTACACCTGTAGCATAATTTGTAGTACCAACTCGAAAGCCTATCAAATTATTATTATCCCGAGAGGTAACATAGGTACTGGTATTATTTTGAGAAACCCAGTAACCATTAAAATCTCCGTAGATAGCAGAAGGTCTTATTTGGGAATACAAACAATAGTTAAGAAAAAAAGTAATCAGAAGAGATACTTTAGCAATTGTCATTTTATTCATTTTAATTATATTTCACCTGCTGATATGCCTTAAAAAGTTCATGAATAATTATCAAAGAAATGTGCTCAAACAGACATTAAAATTCTGAAATCAATACAATCTTATTTATCAATAAAACCCTTTTGTTTTAGGCTTTGACAAAAATCTGACATTCATTAAAAAAAAAGTAATTTTCAAAAGGTAGTCTAAGAGTAGTCATGCACCTACCTAGGGGATAGTCAGTCCAAATATAAAAAACACATGACCATACATAACCCATACAAACAGGTAAAATAGGCGCTTACAACACCAAAAACGAAAGAAATAACAAAGATTTTAGAGATATTAAACATGAGCTATCATAATTTCATTAATGAAGAAATAAAATGATAAAACGAGTAAAAAAAATAAGCGCAGAATATTTTCTGCGCTTATTTGATTTGTTATCCTTGTAACTGAAATCTGTTCTCCAATTCCAATATATTATAAATAGATTTCAGATGGTATTTTACCGTGTTTTCAGAAATATAGAGTTCTGCACCAATCTCTTTATTGGTCTTACCTTGCTTTGCCAGTTCAAAGATTTGCAATTGTCTTTCGGTAAGTTCATGCTTTCTAACTTCCAAATTATTTTCCTCAATTTTGTTTTTTTGTAAAACAGCATGAAGTTCTTTTTTTATTTTTAGATTTTCGTTCTCAACGCTTACTCTCTTTTTTTTATTAACTCTATATTGTTTATAATAATAAATAGCCAATAAAACTACCAACATTAAAATAGTGATAAATATGACCTCAATACGCTCTTTGTATTTTTGCCTCATATAATCCTTATTTGCCTTTATTCTTTTTTCCAGAGCTTTGAGTTTTTCACTTTCATTAAGGGTTTTATAAGTTGCAATAGATGTTTTTTCAGATAGATCAACATAATGATCAGTCATTTTCCAATCCGACCTATCTCGATAATATTGAGCCATACTTTCATAAAGTCCCTTTTCATAAACTTCCACATTATACTTTTTAGCAAAATAAAGTCCCTTTTCATAACTATCTATAACCTTAGAATGATTCCCCATCTCTTTGTAGAGATCAATTTTTTTTCTGTATATATTCGCTAAATGTTTTGGGTTATTATTTTTAAAGATATCTATGGCTTGACTCAGATAAATTTCTGCCTTAGAAAAATTCTTATCGATGGTTTCCAATATGGCGAGGGTACAAAAGTAAAAACCACGTGTATCTGTATCTAATAATTTCAAATTGATTTTTTTCTGATTATCAGCCAGAATTTTTCTTACTTGAACAAATTCTTGAACCTCTATTTTCATAAATAGATCTTCTACTGCAATCCTACTTTCACATTCTTCCTTTCTATCACTTAGTTTCCCTTCCTTATCTGCAGCTTTAAGGTATTCTAGAGCAGTCGTAAAATCTGTTACTCTTTTGTATGTAAAATATTTTTGCAAATAAGCATGATAGCGATCATAATGTGATGCCTTAGAATCATCCAAGATATATTGAAGCCTTAAAATGCTTTTTTCGTACAAGTGTTTATCATTAAATGATGAAATCTCATCATCTAATTTTTTCGCATCTATTGTTTGACCAAAGAGGAAATTAAAGAAAGGAGAAAATACAAAAAAAACTAAAATCCATTTTTTCATCGTAATGATCTTATAAAAATCTACATTATGAAAAATTGTAATTCTCTATAGAGAACTTTTCCCCAGCATTTGTCAGTTGTTTTTTGCGAAAATATGGATTTAGACGCTAAAAATCAAAATAAATAATCATTTTATGGCAGATATCATAAGATTAAAACAATCAACCCTTTTTTGCATTAATTTCTATTTTTTAAAAGTATCCATCCAGTAACTGTTCTATCAGGCAGGATCATGATATACCAATAGCTCGCAGTCGGCAAACTTCTTCCATTGATTTTTCCGTTCCATATAAAACTCTCTGTACTTTCTTGCTCATAGACCAAGATTCCGTTTCTATCATATATTTTGAGATTGGAAGGCAAATTTTTGAAAACATCTAAATTCCTAAATGTCCATCTGTCATTGAAATTATCATCATTAGGTGTAATCACATTCATAATCTTCACAGACAGGCCATCCTTACTATCGCCCAGACATTCAGAATCTTCATATCTGACATAAAAAGTAACGCGACCTGGTGGCAAATTTTCAAAAATGTTGGAGTCTTGCCAATTCGTACCATCAATAGAATAAATGATTTTTCTACTTCCAGTAGCAATTACTTGATAAGAAGTAAAAGATAGCCCGATCAATTGTGTAATGACAGGAAGTTCATAAGGTTTCACATCAAAATAGTCTGTGTGAGAACAATCATTACCACCACGAATGGTAAGCGAATATCTGCCTTCTATTTTTATATTCTCAATATATTTTTCTTTTGATATTATCTCTCCAGCAGGATTTTTCCAGGTGTATTCTTTCGGGTTAAGAAAAGTCAACTCTGGCTCTATTCTGATTCCAATATCAGGGCAGAAATAGTAATCATCCAATTCAAACACGGGAGCTTTTTTCAAACGAATATTGATTTTAACTAAGGTTGGACAAAATCCAGAGGCTACTTCCTCAACTTTTACAAAAACTACAGGTGGATGCAAATTATTATCATAATGATAAGCTGAAGGCGTCATAATTCTGTTAGTATCCATATTAAGGTCATTCAATGTTGGATAATAGGAATAGATAGCTGTTGGTTTATATATTTGATTTTCAAATTGAGCAATGTCAATCGTTTCGTTTCCATCATTAGCTTCATCACATTGTTCAAGAGTAAAAGCATTATTATTGACAGAAAGCGCAGTACCTAATACAAAATCCACTGTGGAAGGCAAAGTGAAACATCCCGCAATGTTTTCAACAAGAACATATATTCTGCTTGGAAAAGGACTATGGGAAAATCTTTCAGGATTTTGGATTGGTCTATTCGCAGCAACATCAGCCAATAAGATAAAATCTGAAATGATTCTCCGGATCGGTCTCGCTTACCATATTTTCTGTGTATTCTGGTAACAACAAATTAACTTCGGGACTTCCATCTATGTTACTATCACAAACTTTAATGGTGGAAGGAATTGCTTTCGGCGGAAAATAGGTCTTTAAGACAATTGGTGCGACAGAAAAACAATTCGAATTCCTTGACCGGAATCTTGCCCAGAACGTCACCGTATTATAATAAGTTGTTTGAAGATTGTTTATTTTCGCAATACCTTTGTTAGCATCTTCTTGGGTAGCATAGTAAGTAACCTCTACATCAGCAAGTGTATCTGTATTTTGTGAGGCAGAAAACATAGCCTCTACTGCATCATTCAAATCATAGGTTTCGCCATAATCATATCCTTTATCACATTGTGAAATAATACCGGGTTGAAGAATGACAGCGGGAAGAAAACTAAAATCAAGGGTAATTTTTGCAACAGTGAAACAAGCTCCTCTGGCAACCCTCACATAGACATCTGTATTTTTGCTAATCTTAAACGCCTTCGGATCAGAAATTCTGTTTCCTAATACACCTGTACTAGAATTATAACTTTGATAATAAATATAATTAAACTGCTCAGTTCCAGAATATATTTCTTTTTGATATTGCGTTAAATCGATAGGCTCGGAGCCGTCATTATTATTATCACACATCAATCCCAGATCTACAACTAAAAGGTCTTTTGTAAGAATCGGGCTCAAAATAAACTTAAGCGACACCGGATAAACTCTGAAACAGTTTCCATTATCCGCAGTCATATCCAATCGGACATATATAACAGCAGGCCCACCAGAACCGTCAAGCTGGTAAGTTGTTATAGCACCCGTATTTGCATTTGCTGATGCAGGATCCGAAAAATAACTGACCTTCACCGGCTGGCCAGCAGCAATAGTATTATTTAAACTGCTTAAAACAACATTCTCTAATCCATCATTTTTGAAATCGCAAATATTCTGACTAGCCGCAGTGAAAGGATTTCGGAGTTCTATAGTAATTTTTTTGACCGTAAAGCAACCATCAGAATTTTCAAAACGAACAAAAAAAGTATAAACTACCAAATTCCCATCTCTAGTGAGAAGCTGATTTGCCAAAACAGATGCAGCCTCATTTGGAATTGTTGCATCAACCTGAGTGGTATAGAAACTTACTTTGGTGATTTTCGAGATTGGTGTGATTAACATTTCAGGATACAGAGTGTTCAAATCTACTGCGAAATCTTCTTGACCATCAAAACAGTATAACTTTTTCACATCAGTAGCTTCTATTTTTTCAAGGAAAGTAATATTCATATTTACAATTCCGATAGTATAGCAACCACTTTGATTGGTTACCCTCGCATAGACATTATATCTCCCACCTTTTATATTGGATATCCCTGTACCGCCTTGTTCTGCTGCCGAAAGTGTGTTGTAATATCTTACATTCACTGTGGGAT
>CAUSBY010000004.1:0-310396 GCA_963530025.1 uncultured Weeksellaceae bacterium | reverse complement strand
GACGTTCTTTTATTAGACGTTACGCCACTTTCTTTAGGAATTGAAACGATGGGTTCTGTTTTCACTAAATTAATTGATGCAAACACAACGATTCCAACTAAAAAATCTGAGGTTTTTTCTACAGCGTCTGACAATCAGCCTGCAGTAAGCATCAGAGTAGGACAAGGTGAAAGACCAATGTTCAACGATAACAAAGAGATTGGTAGATTTGATTTGACAGATATTCCACCAGCACAAAGAGGAGTTCCTCAGATTGAAGTAACTTTCGATATTGATGCTAACGGAATCTTAAGTGTTTCTGCTAAAGATAAAGGAACTGGTAAAGAGCAATCTATCAAAATCCAGGCTTCTTCTGGTCTTTCTGACGAAGAAATCGAAAGAATGAAAAAAGAAGCTCAGGAAAACTCTGCAGCTGATGCTAAGAAAAAAGAAGAAGTTGAAATCTTCAACAAAGCTGACGGATTGATTTTCCAAACTGAAAAGCAATTGAAAGAATTCGGTGATAAATTGTCTGCAGATAAAAAAGCTGCAATCGAAACTGCTCACGCAGAATTGAAAACGGCTTTCGAAGCTAAAAATGGAGATGATGTAAAAGCTAAAACCGAAGCTCTTGATGCGGCTTGGATGGCAGCTTCAGAAGAAATGTATGCACAAGGACAACAAGCTCAAGATGCAGGCGCTCAACAAGGTCAGGCAAACGGAGCAGAAGATGTTCAAGATGCAGACTTTGAAGAAGTAAAATAAGACTCAGCGAGTCAAGTAATAAATTGAATCCCCAAGTGAAAGCTTGGGGATTTTTTTAATTAACAAAATAGGTTGAGTTTAATTTTAACATAATTATAACAACTTTTATGAAAGTATTAAGACTGTGTGGCTTGGTTATTGCTTCTAATTGAAGCGATTCTCATGTTTAATTTGAGTTTTCATGGTTATTAGTTTTTACCCAGCTTCGGCTGGGTTTTTTTATTATAGAGAAATAATACATAAATTCGTTTACACTAAATATATTATTAATGAAGATTTCAAAATTGATTATTGTTATTGCTTTGTTTGCAATGCAGTTTGGATTGGCTCAGGAGAAAGCAGATTTGGTTCTAGATAAAGCGCTTACTCAAGCTAAAACAGAAAATAAAAATGTTCTTTTGATATTCCACGCTTCTTGGTGTGGTTGGTGCAAGCTGATGGAAAAGAATATGAATCTCCCAACTACAAAACCTCTTTTTGATAAAAGTTATGTGACAGCTTATGTAGATGTTCAGGAACGTGGTGAAAAGAAAAAATTGGAAAATCCTGGTGGGCAGGAATTAATGAACAAATATAAAGGAGAAACTGCTGGACTTCCTTTTTGGTTGATACTAAGTTCAAAAGGAGAAGTGTTGGCGGATTCTTTTGATGATAAAGGAGAGAATATTGGTTCGCCTGCTTCCGAAGAAGAGGTTGCTTCATTTCTTGTAAAACTTGAGAAAACCTCTCATTTGAATAAAACCGAACTCCAAAATATAGAGCAGGTTTTCGTAAAGAAAAATTAAAAAGTAATCCCCGAGTTTTAACTTGGGGATTTTTATTAGGTGTCAGTTCTCGGTAAGCATTTTTCTACTAATTGATAGACTTTTTTCAACCGTTCTACTACTTCTTCCATATTCTTTGTGATTCTTTTCACTTCTTGTGGGTCTTTGGATTTTAAAACTTCATCGCCGCTTTTAGTGACACATTTTTTTACTTCTAAACTTGATATTTGTCCTTCAGGTGATAGTTTGGATTGGATGCATTCGCAGGATTTTTTTGCGATTTCTTCTTCGATGGTTTGGGCATTTGTGAAGGAGAGTGTCATTAATAAAAATAAGAACAGACAGTATTTTTGATAAGGTAAATTCATTTTGATGAATGTTTGTGTCAAAGATAAAATATTGTGGGCATCTCTGATTATTTGTTTTAATAATGTCTTATCATTTTTTGAAATTCAATCATAATTTTATGGTTGAGGGGTTTTTGTTAATTATAATAGTTGTTTATTGTGTAAAAATTAAATTAAATGGTGTTTTGTTGTGAAAAATTATTTAAATAATGTTTGTTAGTGGATGAAAATATAAATATATTTAACTGTCAAATCATTAAAGTAAATCATCCAGGTTCTTGAGTGAACTATTACAGATATAAAGTAGATAATTACAAGAGTAAAGTAAGTAATTACATAGATGTAGTAAATAGTTACAGGACTAAAGTAAGCAATTACAGAGATAGAGTAAATGATTACAAGAGCAAAGTGAACAATTACAGAGACAAAGTAGATTGTTACAAGAGCAAAGTAAACATCTACAAGAGTAAAGCAGATTGCCAAATGGATTAAATAATCTTTCAACTATATAAGGAGTTTTATTAATTAATTTAAAAACACAATTAAAATTATGGCACATTCAAATTTGAACTATGAAGAGTATCCGGCGATTGGCGATGCGCTGATTACAAGTTTTAACAGAGACCAAAGCGAACTGGCAGAACATTACAAAATGATGAATGCCGATTTTGTAACCGAATTTCAAAATGCTATTGATGCTGTGCGGGCAACAGCGTCTGTACTGGCGAAAACGGAGGAGCTGAAAAGTGTTACAAAACAGCTGTATGGACTGGCAGATGAAGCGAATAAAAAATTGCTTTTTCTGCTGGATTATGTAAAGGATGCAGGACTAGAGTCAGCCTCTATATCCGGTATCCGAAGCAAGTTGACGACAAGAAATATCGAAGGTGCGGTGTATGACCTAAGAGAAGTGCTGCCTTATCTTGAGAGTCATAAAGCTGAGCTGGACGCTGGTAATATGCCAAAGGAATTTTTGGGCTATTTTCCACCCATACTTCCTCAGATGGAAGCTTGGAATGCGGAGCAAATCGCCATCGTGAGTAACCGAAAATCTCTCGTGGAGGCTAATAAGATTTTGTTTGAAAATGCCTACAGCTATATCTCTAAAGTGAGCAATAATGGTAAGAAAGTTTTCAAAGATACAGTGAAGAAGGATGATTACACTATTTCGAAATTGATTGCCAAAGTAAGGGTAGAAGGTAAAGGTGAAGAAGGGCCTGAATCTTGATTTTTGAACTATATAAGAAATCCCTGGGCGAATGCTCGGGGATTTTTTAATTATTTTGATTTATCTTTCCAATAGGCTAATTGCTCTTCCAGATTTTTAATCCTTGCTTCGTATTGCTCTACAAGTTTTTCAGAAAGTTGATTAACAAAAATTGCATTTGTAGAAGTACCACCTTGTTGTTGGTTATTAATTACAATCTCTTCAGGGAGCAATTCCAAAAAACTTTTGTCGTAGACCTTCGCGATTTTTTCCAGAGTAAAGATATCAGGAAAGCTTTTGTCGGACTCGTATCTTCTGTAGGTAGACTCTGAAACGTCCAGTCTTTCTGCGATGTCCATTGTACTGAAACCTTTCTCGCTTCTCAGTCCTCTCAATTTATTTCCAATTTTCATATCTTAAAACTAATTAAACAAAAATATGCAAAAATAAAACAGTAATAAATAAATTATGATATAAATTTTGACAAAAAATTTATCAAAAATGGCTGGAAATTTTTCTTTTTTGAACGATAATATATCAAATCTAATGAATAGTTTTGCTTCTGTTATCCGGAAAACAAATGTGTAAAAAATTTATTAAAAACTAAAAAAACGATTTATTATCGTAAAAAAAACAATTTGAATTATGAAAAAAATATTTAAATTTGGAGTATTATTGATTTTACTTATTAATGGTTTTGCATCGGGACAAAATTATATGAATCCAAATGCCGAAGATTTATTAGCAATCACAAATTCTCAATCGACTAATAATAAAATCAGATTAAAGATTTGTACAACCATTTCTTGTTGTGGGGTTGGGAGTATTGGAGTGGAAATTTGGTCAGATACAGAATGTCATTACATCGTAACGAATAAAAATAGTAACAGCAGTATTGCTGTAATGAGTTTGGGGGATGGTTTTGCTGAAAATGCCGCTACTAAAAATTTGAAAACTATTAAAATTGAAAATGATCAAATTTTGTATGATCCAAACAAAACATTAGGTGATAATCAGGCTTACGCAATGAAGGCAGGGGAATATAAAGTTATAGATGGACAAATTGCTTTTGAACCAAGCGTCATAAGTGCCAGGTCAGTTTGTTGGGTTGAAACACATCAGGGCCACATTTTTGGACATGAATATAGCTATTCATATGCTTTTTGTGTAAAAGTTCCATTCACTAAAAATGCAACTACGAATGTTGGCGGAATCTTAACAATTGATCTGTCTCAAAACAGTGAGTTAATTGCCTTGTCACAGAAAAATGACGGACTATTATCTTTCGATGAAGATATGATACTAAACAATAATACTGCTGAAACTAAAAAAGCTGGAGAAAAAATAATGATCAAAGCTGGGAAATATAAAGTAAATGAAGATGGGCTTATTGTTATCAGGAATTTCTCTACAATAAAAAACTAAGTTAAAATGAAAAAGAAACTGTTAACAATTTTTGGGATTTTACTAGTTACTTTATTTATAATATATAATGTTGGTATAGATATAGGAAGTCTACATCTTGGAAAACGAACTGATGATATTGAAGTTAATAATCAATATGACATAAAATCTAGCAATTTTTATAAACAGTTTCTTTCTACGGATAAATTAGTTGTTGTTAATTTATGGGCGACGTGGTGTCAACCTTGTATAGAAGAAATGCCAATATTTATAGAGCTTAAGGAAGAATTTCCGGATGTAAGGTTTGCAACACTTTCTATTGACAAGGACAGCGGGAAACTACAGAATTTTCTTATGAAAAATAAGTCGCTCCCGGATATTACTCTTCAGAATGGAGCTTACAGAAAAGCTATCCGTAATTTCTTGGAAAATAGAAGCGAGAAGAGTCTTGTTTATACGGAAATAGTTCCAATCACTTATTTTATTAAAAGTGGCAAAGTCGTAAAAAAGATTGAAGGTTCTATGGACAAAAAAGAAATTACCTCAATTATCGGCTCATTAAAATAATTAATAAAAACAATGACAAAAAACAATTATCTACTGATTGCTTTTTTGTTGCTCATTCCTCTTTTTTTTAAATCCCAAAATACAGGTCTTGATAAGGGTATTGCTATTGGAAACATATTGATACAAGGTTTTTCTGCAATCAAAGGAAATGGAAAATCCGTTGATCCTAATGCGAAAACAGTAGATAGTTTTTGTTTCAAAAACAAAATGGATGAAAAAATTGCAGTAAACTTAATTGGAAAAATAGAAGATGAGGAAATTAAAAAAGCATTAGTGATTCCGAAAGAATCTAAAGAATGTATATATGACTTTCCAAAAGGTATTTACACTTATGAAATACTTTTGAATAAAGAAATTTATCAGAAAGGAGAATATAAAGTTTCGGAAGAAACAATCATGACAATTAATAAATGAAAAATCCCCGAGTGTGAGCTTGGGGATTTTTTTGTATTTTGGAGGAAATTAATAAAATGACTAATAACCCAATTAAACTCAATAATCAAGAGATATTCTCTGATTTTGATAATCATATTTCTTTAGAAGGGAATGACAGAATTCTTTTTTCAGCTCCTTTTGGAACTGGTAAATCAACTTATCTAACAGAATACTTCGAACATAATTATGAAGACTATTTCTGTTTCAATCTCTATCCCGTTAATTATTCTGTTTCTCAGAATGAAGATATTTTTGAACTTATTAAGTTTGATTTACTTCTACAATTAATGGGGAAACATAGAGATGAAATCGATTTGAAGGATGAAAATTTTTCTAATGTTCTTTCATTTCAAGCTTTATTTTTAAAGGAAATAAAATTAGCTCCAATTTTATTGTCATTGATGGGAGAAAGTGGAAAGATTGGAACGTCTGCGAAAATATTAATAGATGAAGTTCAGAAACAGTACAAAGAGTTTAAAGAAACTTTTGAAAATGAGGAAGCATTCATAGAGGAATATTTGAGAAATATTGAAAATAAAATTGGTAACATCAATGAAATGGATGCTTACTCTTCTATGATTTATAAATTATTAGAAAGAGTAAAATCTAAAAATGAAAAGAAAGAATCTGTATTGATAATTGATGATTTAGATAGATTAGACCCAGAGCATATATTCAGACTTTTTAATATTTTCAGTATCAATTTTGGTAAAGATAAAATTCTAAACAAGTTTGGGTTTGATAAAATTATTTTTGTTTGTGATATAGAAAATATCAAGAATATTTATAAACATAAGTATGGTAGTAATGTTGATTTTGTTGGGTATATTGATAAGTTTTATTCATACATTCCTTATGAATTTGACAATATTGAAATCATTAATAAAAAACTTGAAGAGCTTATCGAGCTAAATAATAATAGTGAATCGTTATTTGGAACTAAAGATACTAGAGAAGCGGAAAGATATCAGTTATTTAATTCATTAAAAGCCGTTTTAATTAGTTTACTAAATAATAATCTAATAAATCTACGTATGCTTTTTAATGTGCGAAGTTTAATTGTGAAATCAAATACATTCTATTATTCTGACAGAAGTCAACGTCACACTTATGAATTTTCCATTATTACTTTGTTTTCCATTTTGAAAAATTATTTTGGGAGTTTTAAAGAAGTACAAATTACTATAAGAAAGATGGCAAATATAACTGCTCAAAGAAAATTCTCTGCAAACCACAAATTATATAATTATAATGATGAGGCCTTTAGAAGCTTGTTAGCTTTATGTCTTCCTTTTTTATTTGAATTAAATGGTTTAGGCGAAATTAAAAATGAGCAAACTGAAGATGGATATGTTTTTCATTCAGCAAATTTTGACTGCTACATACACTATAAATCAAATTATGATTTTAGAGGTTCCTATGACTATTATTCAATAAGAAATGTGACTAAGAATAATGATATTAAAAATGATATGATGTTGCTTAATCCTTTTGAAGTGCTAAAATATACCTTTGACGAGTGTATAAAAAGAGGTGCAATAACTTTATAAATATATTAATTAAAGACTTGAATTTTTTTTTCTTTAAATTATCTTTGCAATCCTAAACAACAAACAATGTTTTCAAAAATTACAGTTCACAGAGTCGGGAATAAAATCAATGGAGAATCTCTAACGCTTTCTCAGGAGGAGCTACAGCTGGATGAGGAGATGAAAGAATTGCTGGGGAATTACTTCATTAGTGCTTTTAAATCTGAAGAACAATTTCAGTTTTACAGCGATTCTTATTTGGTAAACAATCCTGTTTATAGTGCTGTGTCTGAGATTTTTGAAGATAAAGCCAAGTTCCAATGGGAATCTGAGAATATTGCTAAGCATCTATATGAAGCGGCAGAGAATCCAAGAGTTCAGGCAGGTGAGATGTTTTTGGTTTATTTCGAAGGCGAAGTTTTTGAGTCTGCAGATGGGCAAAGTGAAAAGACGGATTCTATCGGGATTTTCAAAACTGAAAAGAGAGAAGGTTTTTTGAAAATCAATCCTCAGGACGAATCTTTTGAAATCGAAAGAGATTTTGGAATCAGTTTGTCAAAAATTGATAAAGCGGCTTTGATTTATAACAGCGAAAAAGAAAGTGGCTATGTCCTGTCTGTGATAGATAACAACAAAAATGGTGACATCTATTATTGGTTCGAGGACTTTTTGAAAGTAAAACAGCGCGATAATGAGTACTTCCACACGCAGGAGACTTTGTCCGTTTATAAAGATTTCATTACCCAAAAATTGCCTGAGGAGTTCGAGGTTTCTAAAGCAGACCAAGCAGATTTCTTGAATAAGTCTATCAATTTCTTTAAGGATAAAGAAGAGTTCAAATATGATGATTTCGTAAAAGAAGTTTTGCAGGATGACACGGTGATAGAAAGTTTTTCCAACTTCAAATCCGACTATGAGCAGGATATGCAGATTTCGATTTCGGAAGATTTCCCGATTAACAATCAGGCGGTTAAAAAGCAACAGAGACATTTCAAATCTATTATCAAACTGGATAAAAATTTCCATATCTACATCCACGGTGACCGAGACAAATTGGAAACCGGACAAGATGATAAAGGGAAATATTACCGTTTGTATTTTGAAGAAGAGAAATAGGATTTGGTAATTCTTGGAAGGAAATGTCTCTCGCAGATTTAGCAAATCAAGCAGATTTTTTGGAGTTATCTGCAAAATCTGAGAGGCTTTTTCAAATTCATTTTAAAGTCTAAATATTTTTAGAATTTAACATAATCTGTATTTTTCGCAAAAAATATTCTACATTTGCATTGATGTTAATCGGAAAGAACAAAACAATTAAAAATTTCATCTCGGTATTTTTTGCCGCGATGTATCTTTTTGTGGCTTTGTTTTCTTCACAATTACACAATCACGAAGGCGAATCTTACTTCAGAGATTCTGGATTCAAAAAAACGGAGAAAAGCATTTCCAAAGAAGTTTCCAAAAGTCAATCCGGAGACTGTTTGGCTTGTCATTTTCTAGCGACTGGAAACTCATTGGTTCCGGAAGAATTCGTTTTTCATTTTGAAAACCATACCAACGAAGCAAAACAAACTTTTTCTGTACAGGAAAAAATATGGTCAGCGACCAAATACACCTTCCAGCTTCGAGGTCCTCCATCAATTTCATAATTAATCTAAATCTAGGGAAAAGTCTAGAAGACTCAAGCTTCATAAATATCAATTGATTGATGTTTTGGAAACTGTGAGTTTTAGTAATCTTGTCCTTAAAATAGATTTAGACCAACTTTTTATCGACTATTTTAATTTTCATTAATTAAAAAATGAGCCTCTGAGGTTTGTTTTGGATATTGGTAGTAATTAAAATTTGTACATTTTTATTTGTGCGAATCCGTTGATAATTACAACAAATTTCAAGATTTTTTTATAGATACTTTTTTACAAAGAAAAGTATGCAATCTTTTATTTTACAATGAAATTGATATATAGTTTATTGTTCATCTTTTGTGGATTGGCAATTACAAACGCACAGAAAACATATACTGTTCAAGGGACTGTTCAGGATTTTCACGACAAAACGATGTTGGAAAATGCTGTGATAAAAATCGGAGAATTCTCCACCAGAACAGATAAAACGGGAAAGTTTTCTTTTAAGCAAATTCCTGCAGGTCAATACAAACTCATTGCAAAACATCCTGATTGTAATGATTATACTGAAAATGTAGGAGTTACAAAGGATGTTCATTTGGCAATTACCTTGGAACATCATATCGGCGAAATAGAAACAGTGACCATCCACGTGGACCATAAAACCAAAGGCTCTGTGATTATGAGAACTTTGGACAAATCTGAAATAGACAGGAATTCTACGGAGAATCTTGGAAACTTACTTTCCAAAATTGCGGGTGTCACAGCCTTGAAAACAGGAAATAATATCACAAAACCTGTCATCCGAGGTTTGTATGGAAGCCGAATTTCTATCGTGAACAACGGTGTGAAAATGGCGGAACAGGAATGGGGTGTAGAGCACGCTCCGAATATCGATGTCAATGATTTTGAACATATTGATGTTGTGAAAGGCGCATCTGCTTTGAAGTATGGGAATGAAGGTGTTGGCGGTGTTGTGATTCTAGAGCCTGCGAATCTGCCAAAAAAAGATACCGTGATGGGAAGTGTGAGGCTTTCTGGAATTTCTAATGGAAGAGGAGGAGAAATTGGGGCTAATGTTCTCAAAGCCTGGGAAAACCAATGGTTTGTAAAAGCCGGCGGAAGTTACAGAAAAACGGGTGACGAATATGTGCCACATCATACGTTGCAAAATACCGGAATGGAATTTAATTCTTTTAATTTCTCTTTTGGTAAACGTAGTTTTCTGCAAGGTTTAGATGTGTCGTATAGCGGGACCAGCCAGGAATTCGGGATTTACAAGGGTGCACATTTGTCAAGTCCCGAGGATTTTTACAATGCCGTTAATTTTGGACAGCCTTACTTTTTGGATAACTTCAGTTATGATATAGACCATCCGAAGCAAGAAGTGGAACATCATATTGCAAAACTGACTGCTTACAGACGTTTCGCAGATTTCGGAAAACTGACTTTTCAATATAGTTTTCAACTTAACAGAAGAAAGGAATATGATATCCGAAGAGGCGAGCTGAATGAGTTGCCTTCTATGGATTTGAGACTCATAACACATTCGGCGAGTTTGGTTCATCTGTTGGAACGTTCCAATTGGAGTTTGGAAAGTGGAATCTCTGCAGGTTATCAGGATAACTATCCAAATCCTGCGACTAAAGCAAGACGTCTAATTCCTGATTATTATAGATATGACGCAGGTGCTTTTTCGGTTTTTAAATATAAATTCAATTCTAAACTGAATGCGGAGGTTGCTGTAAGATATGACTTCAGCAGATATGATTCTTATAAGTATTATGATTCCGACAAATGGGAAGCCAATTATGCCGCAATTTTCCCGCAATTTTTTGTTCAGGAATCTGGTAGCAGAACTTTGACGAGACCTATTTTGGATTATCATAATTTATCAGCTAATCTTGGATTGGATTATAAACCGACTCAGGATTATGAATTTAGACTTAATTTATCAAGAGCTGAAAGAACACCCAATCCTGCAGAACTTTTCTCGGATGGATTGCATCATTCGGCAGCCATTATGGAAGAAGGAAATCTGAATATCAAGAAAGAAACGATTTATAATATTAATCTTTCATTGGCAGGTCATTTTGATGTGTTGAGAGGATTACATTTGGAAATCAATCCTTACTTGATGTATTCTGACAGTTTTGTGAATCAAGTTCCAAGCAGTGTTCTTAATACCAATCGAGGTGTTTTCCCAGTTTGGACTTATCAGCAAATCAAAGCCAGAATGATTGGAGTTGATGCCGATGCGGAATTGTCGATTTTGAATAATCTGAAATGGAAATCAGGTTTCAGTATTTTGAGAGGTGACGACCTTTCTAATAATGAGCCATTGATTCTAATGATGCCGGCAAAATTGAGAAACTCAATCGAGTTGACACTCAATAAACCAAAGAATTTTTATATCGCTTTGGAGAACGAAAATACGTTTAAACAAAATCGTTTTCCGATAAGAAATCTTCCGGTAACTTTTATTAAAGACGGTGTAGAGTATAATGAGACGGTCGATTTCAGCTCTACACCTGCTGCTTATACTTTATTTAATGCTTCAATTGGAGCTAACTTATTTAAAAATCTGAATTTTAATTTCAGAATCAACAACCTATTTAACACAGAGTACCGCGAATATCTGAACAGGCTGAGATATTATATGTACGAGCCAGGAAGAAACTTCGTCGTAACTCTGAAATACAATTTTTAATTATTACAACTTAAAATTTAAATCAAAATGAAAAAATTATTAAATATAACACTAGCACTTTTAGCAGCCTTTTTTATCTTGTCTTGTAGAAATAGTGATGACGATATCCCAGAAGATGTACACGAGCACGACGAAATCGGAAAAGTGGTTTTAACGCTTACGAACAAAGCTGACGCCAATGATGTTCAAACAGTTAATGTGATCAGTGGAGAAGCGGATGGACATTTGCATTTACACGCTGGTGATACTTACACAGCAGTATTAGATTTCCAAATTAAGCACGATGACCATTACCATTCTTCTGATGAGATTGAGGAAGAAAAAGACCACCACTTTATTACATTTGGTCCAGCTAATGCGGACATTGTTGTAATGAGAGCAGCGGACGATATTGTAAGAACAGATGGTCAAAAATTAGGATTAAGAACAGAATGGACTGTTAATTCTACTCAAGAAACTGGAAAAATGAATATTAAATTAATCCATGGTCCCGCTACTGTAAATCAAAACTATCCTTCCGCAACCAACCAATTAGGTCAGACAACTGGTGGTGAAACGGATGTTGATATTACTGTGGATGCCCATTAATATTATATTTAGATATTGAATTATAAATAAAGATGTTCTTTTTAAGGACATCTTTATTTTTTTATCCTGGAGATATGGGATAGATTTTATGTTAAAAATATTTAAATATTACTGTTAATTAACATATGGTAAGAATATTATTCGTAATAATTTATTATTTTTGAGATTAGTTTGTTGGAGATTAACACACTTCTTCAAATATTTTTGATTTATCAAAATAGGCACAACATGATGATTAATTATTTCAGGAATAATATTCTTATATTATTTCTCTTACTCTTTTCTTTGAAACTTTATTCCCAATGTACAGGTTGTACGGTTACAAATCCTACTAGCAGTAACTATACATTTGCGTCTGGTAGTGTAGTCTGCTTTACGACCAACACAACGATGAGTGATGTAACCTTTCAGAATAATGCCAAGATTTGTATTGCTGCTGGAGTTACTTTGACTATTCAGAATAATATTAATGCTGCGAGTGGAACCAATGTTACTTTTGAGATTGCAGGAACATTGCAATTCAACCAAAATCCGAATATCAATTCCAATCTTACTATCAATATTGCAAGTGGAGGAACAATGAAATCTGGAACGTCTGGAAATAATAACTTCACTTTCAATGGAACTACAAATACATTGACCAACCGAGGTACTGTGGATGTTGGAGTTTTAGGATTTGGGAATAGTAGTTCTACTAATATTATAGATAATTACGGTACATATTCTATTACAAGTAATATTAATATCTCGGGAACAACGACTTTCAGAAATTTAGGTACGATCAATGTTGGTCAGAATTATAGTGGGAGTAGTGCGACAACATATATTAATTGTGGTACCATGAATACTGCTCAGGGATACAATCTGAGTGGAGGAAGGATTATTAATACTGGGGTTTTCAATGTTGGAACCGGTACTGTGGATATGGGCTCGAATAGTCGCTTGGAGAATTATGGAACATTTTACTCCAAAGGGTCTATAAATGGTTCAAATACATCTTCTATATACAACGAGGGATTATTGAAAATAACAACTTGGCAACCTAATGGGGCAACTATTAAAGGACCTACTTCATCTTCAAAGAAAGGTTTTGTTTATGTCATGAATCAAATTAATCCGAATGGAGCTAGAGTCGGACCTAATCTGGATTTCACAAGATATTCGCAGTACGAGGCAACAATGATAAAAGCTGGAACGCAGGGCGCAGGTGCCATTTTTGCTAATGCACCCAATTATATAAACACTTCTGGAGCTACTACAACGGCTGCGTTGGCAAATGTAACATTCGATTGTTCTGCGGGAGGAACTTGTGGGGCTTCTTTAACGACTGATATTGGATTATGTGCTAATACAGATGGGAGCTTTCCTCCGGTTGCAACTAATGATACTTTTGCTATCAATTCTGGTTCTTCTTCCGCAACTTCCGTTTTGGCTAATGATTTTGAACAATATAATGGAGCTGCAGCCACAACTTCCAATGTAATTCTTACGCAGATTTCTACTTCCAATTCAAATGTTACGCTTAATACATCTACCGGTTTGGTACAAGTAGGTTCTGGAGTTGTGACAGGAATTTATACTATAACTTATCAAATTTGTAGAGTCAGTTTACCAAGTAGTTGTAGCACGGCAACTGTTACGATAAATGTAACGGGAGGTGATCCAGTCTGTTATAAACCGGCGATTACATCAGGGACGGCTTTGTCTTCCCCGAGCGGAATAACATCTTTGACGCGAGCTAGTCCTGGAGATACGAATTGGCCAGAAACAAGAAAAGGGGCTTGGTTGGTTTTGGAGTCTAAGACCAAAGGTTTTGTCATCAATAGATTAACAACAATTCAAATTGGGCAAATCCCAACTGCTGATTTAAAAGAAGGAATGATGGTTTACAATACCACATTGAATTGCTTACAGATCAATACAGATGGAACAACATCTGGCTGGAAATGTTTCAATACACAAAGTTGTCCAGATTAGTTAAACACAAATACACAAACACAATATATTAAAATGAAAAAAAAATTGTTGCTCTTTAATTTTATTTATGGACTTTGTTTTTCTCAAGTAGCCATTGGTAAAACTGAATTGGAGTCCGCTTCATCTTCTATAGAGTTTGGGTCAGAGAACAGAGGACTGGTTCTTCCTTGGGTAATGAATGAAAATGCAGTTTCGGGAGTGGTAAATGGAACCATGATTTTTGATGTTAATGACAAAAAAGTAAAGGCTTACGTAAATAATGCGTGGAAAGATCTCTCTATAAATACTAATGGGATTGCTGATACTACTCTGCAAGATGGTTTGATAGAAGAGACAGAGGCTAAAGTTTCTTTTGGAACAGTAACATCAACACCAGGGATCTTGGTATTGGAAGATGTAAATAGAGCAATGATACTTCCTAAAGTGGCAAACCCGCATCTTAATATCGTTTCTCCAACTCCAGGAATGATTGTTTATGATACAACTAAAAAGATGCTGGCTGTTTTCAATGGAACAGTTTGGACATTTTGGAAAGCATCTTAAAATCAATATCGAAATTTTATGATTTTTTATAAAAGTCAAGCTTGTATTTAATTTTGAAGTTCCTCAGAATTTGACTACTTTTGCAACCTAAAAATTTCAATTAATGAACGTTACAGCTAAAAACCACGATGAGGTAAGTGCATTACTTACAGTGACATTGGAGAAAGCAGATTATAAGGACAAAGTAGAAAAGCAATTGATTAACTATGCAAAAAATGCGCAGGTTCCTGGATTCAGAAAAGGGAAAGTGCCATTGAGTATGGTTAGAAAACAATATGAAGCAGGAATTGCTTTCGAAGAAATCAACAAGCAGGTTTCTGAAGCGTTGAACGGTTATGTAAACGAAAACAAACTAAGATTAGTTGGTCAACCGGTTCCTCAGCCAGTTAATGATTTCAATCACAATGCTGAGTCTTTATCTGTAGCTTTTGAAGTTGGATATGAGCCAGAATTTACTGTTGATTTGACTAAATATGAAGCGCCTCATTACAAAGTAGAAGCTTCTGACAAAGAAATCTCTACAAGTGTAGAAAATATGCAAAAGCGTTTTGCAGAAAGATTACCAGAAGAGAAAATTGGTAAAGATTCTTACGTTGCTTTAGAAATTGCTCAAGTTGTAGAAGCTGATGCAGAAGGAGAGCACAACCACGCTCCAAAAAATATCACTATTTCTAAAGAGCAAAAAGAAGCTTACGATTTAGTAAAAAAATTGAAAAGAGACGATTCTGTAAAAGTTTCTAAAGAAGATTTAGTTTCTAAAGAAGAATTGGCAAAACAATTAGGATTCAGCAAAGAAGAAGCAGAGCACCTTCACCACAGCGAGGTTGAAGTAACTGTTAAAGATATCTACGGATTGAACTTGGCAGAACTTAACCAAGAATTATTCGACAAAGTTTACGGTAAAGACGTTATCACGACTGAAGAAGAATTGAAAGCTAGAGTGAAAACTGAGTTGGATGAATATTTCCAGCAAAATGCTGATGTTCATTTCGTAAACAAAGTATTAGAGCAGGTTAACGAGAAAGAAGAAATCAAATTACCAGAAGAATTCCTAGTAAAATGGTTGTTGTTCTCTAATCAAAATATTACTTCTGAAGCACAAGCTAAAGAAATCCTTGAAAACGAGAAAAACATTATCAAAGGTCAAATCCTAGAAGGAAAATTGATGAATGATAACGAAATCAATTTGGATTATGCTGAGGTTCTTGGACAAGCTGAACAATTGGTAAGAAACCAATTAGCAATCTACGGAATCCACCACTTAGGTGATGATGAGGTTCAGAAATATGCAGCAGAAATGTTGAAAGATGAGAACCAAGTAAGACAAATCTCTTCTGAAGTTGCTATGGCTAAGTTGAAAGATGTAATCCTTGAAAAATCTAAAAAGAAAGAAACTAAAATCTCTCACGATGAGTTTCTTGAAGTATTGAAGAAATAATTCTTTACAAATAAATACAAATGCCCGATTCTTTTGAGTCGGGCGTTTTTTATTTGATGATGATTTCGAAAAAATTAAGCTTCATAAAATCCAATTAATTGAATCTTTGGAAACTTTTAATTGAAAGAACTTTACTTCAATTTGCAATTGTCAGTCTGAGGCTCTCGAAGACATTCTAAAATTAAAAATTCAAAAATAATCTTGGATTGATAGGCTGATTATTTTTATGAACTTCATAATGAAGATGAGGTCCAGTGGAACGTCCAGTGTTGCCAGATTTGGCGATGATTTGATTGACTTTTACTCTATCATTCGTTTCAACCAAAAGCTCGGAAAGATGTCCGTATAAAGTTACTAAACCATTGCTGTGTTCAATCATCACGCAGTTTCCATAACCGCCTCTCACGCCAGAGAAAATCACTTTTCCAGCCGCTGCTGCTTTTACCGGACTTCCGTAAGCTACAGCTACGTCTAAACCTTTGTGGAACTGCATTTGGTCTTTCTCTGCAGGAGCATTGCTGGATGCATTTTTATCTTCTTTTACAATTGCTTGTCTTTTTACAACATTTCCAAGGCTGTCTTTTTCCTCAGCAACATTAGAATTGTTAGCAACGTCCGTAGATTTTGGAGGAATCGGATTTTTTCTGATTCCGAAATTGGAAGAGATATAACCATCAGTCGGAATTCCCAAAGGAACCTGTTGTAATTTCTGTTCCAAATCAACCAGATATTGGCTGTATCTGTTGCTCACTTTTGCCAAGTAAACTTCGTTTTCCAAACTATCTTTTGCCAGCTTTTCTATTCTAAGGTCAGAGACATTTTTTGATTTTAGAAATCCGTCAATATTTCTGATACTTTGGTCGACAAGCGCAAGGTCGGTTTTCAGCTGAAGATGGTCGATGCTGTCTTTTTCGTTATTGATTTTTACAATATTGACCTGATAGATTTTGTCATCCTTATCATTATAAAATTTCCCGATGACCAAACCTTCTACAAAGCAGATAATCAATAATAATATAAGGACAATGTTTTTTTTCTTTTTCGATTTCAGAAATTGGACCATTAATTGATTTTTAAAATGGACTGCAAAAGTAAGAATTTTTTATTTTTTCTAATGTTAATCGAACTTAGGAATGTGATTTGTTTTAATGAAAGTTAATTATTCTTAAATTCTTGTTAAACCAAATTTACATTGATGTAAAATCATAATTTATATTAGATTTGTAGCAATGAAAAAGACGACAGAAAATGACTAAGAAATCGACTAAATCCTCTAATAATGTACGCGTTGGCGTTTTAGGAAGCGGAAGTTTTGCCACAGCAATTGTGAAAATGCTTGCGGAAAACTGTAAAACGGTCAATTGGTGCGTTAGAAATGAGTTTGTGAAAGGCGCCATTGAACAGCGCGGACACAACCCGAGTTATTTGACGACGGTTAGTTTCAATCTTAAAAAACTTCAAATTACAACAGATATCAACGAGTTGGTTTCCAATTCTGACGTGATTATTCTGGCGGTTCCTTCTATTTATCTGGCAGAATCTATGGAGAAATTGACCTGCGATTATCAGGACAAATTATTTTGTTCTGCAATCAAAGGAATTGTTCCGAAACATAATGACATTGTTGCACATTACTTGAAAGATGAGTTCAAAATTGGATTCAAAAATCAGGCAGTGATTGCAGGTCCTTGTCACGCAGAAGAAGTTGCGATGGAACGTTTGTCTTATCTTACAGTTGCTGTAGCAGGACAGGAAGATGCAGATGTTTTGAAGGAGATTTTTTCCTCTTTTTATATCAAAGTCAATACAAGTTGCGATATTCTTGGAAACGAATATTCTGCGATTCTTAAAAATATCTATGCAATCGGTGCTGGAATTGCGAGCGGTTTGGGTTATGGAGATAACTTCATTGCGGTTTATGTTTCCAATGCGATTCGTGAAATGGAAACTTTCTTAGAAGCGATTTATCCGGAACCGAGAGACGTGAATGACAGTGCTTACCTGGGAGATTTGATTGTAACGGCATATTCGTTATTTTCCAGAAACAGAAACCTTGGAAACTTGATTGGGAAAGGATACACTGTTAAATCAGCCATTCAATCAATGAGTATGGTTGCCGAAGGTTATTATGCAACCAACGGAATCTACGCTATTTGCAAAGAAAAGAAACTGAAACTTCCTATCATCAATGCAGTTTATGATATTTTGTATGAAGGAAAAAGTGCAGAAAAACAATTTGCAAAACTGACGGACAAATTGACGTAACCAATTGTTAATTAACAAAACATTACGATTTTCTATTAAATGATTGGAATAGAATTTGCGAAATTTGATTCGTTGAAAAATAAACACAAAAACAAAAATGAAATATTCAAAATTTAAATTGGCTCAGGAAGCTATTAAACACAAAGGATTTTTGCAGAAGATTCCTTCTGTTTTCCGAATGATAAAATTGTATTACAAAGGAGAATATAAAATGAAATTCACAGATATTCTATTGCCTGCTTTGGCATTATTGTATGTGATTTCGCCAATAGATTTGATTCCAGATTTTGTACCTGTGATTGGTGCTTTGGACGACTTGGCAATTTTAGCTTTAGCGATTCCTTTATTAATGAAAGAAGTTGACAAATTCCTGCTTTGGGAAAGTCAAAGGAATAATCCAAATTCAAAAATCATTGATGCAGAAATTGTAGAATGATAATTTAAAATAAAATAAAAAATCCCGATTCAAAACTGAATCGGGATTTTTTTTAATTTTCAATGTTGATGACTTCTTCTATTTCCGGTGCATACTGTTTAATTGTATTTTCCACACCCAGTTTCATAGTAGAAGTGCTGATAGAACAGCTGGAACAGTTCCCTACAAGTTTTACATAAACTGTTTTTTCTTGGACATCAATGAGTTCGATATCGCCTCCGTCTTTGTTCAAGAAAGGACGGATACTATCCAAAGCATCCATTACTTTCGTTACCAGTTCTTCCTGAATTTGATTTGTATTATCCATTTTATTATTTTTTCTTAGGCGAGCAACCGGCCATTGTTGTAATTTTTACAGCTTCGGTTGCAGGTAGATTTTTGTTTCTTTCAACAAGACTTTCTACCATATTTTGGGCAGTTTTTGTATAAATTTCAGCGATTTTAGAATTTTCCTGCAATGCCGCTGGTCTTCCAACATCTCCGGCTTCTCTGATACTTTGAATCAATGGAATCTCTCCCAAAACCGGAATTCCCAAATCTTCTGCCATAAATTGAGCTCCTTGTTTTCCAAAGATATAATATTTATTGTCAGGTAACTCTTCCGGCGTGAAATAAGCCATATTTTCTACCAACCCCAAAACCGGAATGTTAATACTTTCCATATTGAACATCGCGATTCCTTTTCTTACATCGGCTAATGCAACGTGTTGAGGCGTACTTACAATCACCGCTCCTGTTACCGGAACTTCTTGTATAATAGATAAGTGGATATCGCCAGTTCCCGGAGGAAGGTCAATCAAAAGGAAATCTAATTCTCCCCAATCTGCATCACGAATCATCTGATTCAATGCTTTAGAAGCCATTGGGCCTCTCCATACAACCGCTTGATTTGCACCTGAGAAATATCCAATGGATAGCATTTTCACACCATAATTTTCAATCGGTTTCATCAGATTTCTGCCGTTCACTTCTACAGAGATTGGTTTTTGTCCTTCTGTATCAAGCATTGTAGGAACAGACGGTCCGTAGATATCCGCATCCAGTAATCCAACTTTGAATCCCATTTTTGCCAACGTCACCGCAAGATTTGCAGAAACAGTAGATTTTCCAACACCTCCTTTTCCGGAAGCGATGGCTATGATATTCTGGATTCCCGGAATCTGTTTTCCTTTGATTTCGTTCGTCACAGGAGTTGCAGGCAATTCTGGAGAAGCGATTTTCAATTTCAAATTGATATGTTCCCCGAATTCCGAAGCAAAAGCTTGTTTCATAGCAACTTCCAATTTCTTTTTCTCGTGCATTGCAGGCGAGTGAGACGTCATATCGATATACACGTCATCACCCATCACTTGGAAATTACTCACAAGGTCATCCACTTCTATCTCTTTCAGAAAATCCTGAACTTTTGATTTCGTCAGCATAAAATTTATTATTCTTTAAGTGGCTACAAAATTACGGATTTTAAAATTAATTTAGAATTAATTGAATTTATGATTTTGTCTATCTGAATGATTTTTGGCAGGTTAAGTTGGGCGGGAGAGTTTGAGGGAAATAGAGATTAAAAACTCACGAATTCTCAAACTCTACAAGTTATTTTAGGAGCCGGGAACCTGCTGTCCACTATATCTTTTTTGTCATTGCGAACGACGTGATGTAATATTTAGAAACTTTCCCCGCAATGACAAAAAAGGATGCCGTTCCCATCAGGGCTATGGGATTTTACCTTTGAATCTAGTTTTGGCAATGAACAATATTTTATCTTTTAAAACATTTCATTTGCAGAGCCTCGTAGTGGCTCAATGTTAGTAGCGTCGGGTGAAACCCGATGTTAATTACAATCCGATGGAAAAAAGCCCTGTAGGGGTGAAATGTTTTATTCAACCTTAAAAGTCAAATTATTATCATCAGGTTTTCCATTGGTGTTGAGCGCGCTGTAAGGAGTAGTGAACCAGCCATTTTTGTTCATAACAAATCGGAACTCATAAGTTTTTCCTTTCTCGAATTGAGATTTTGGTAACACCAATTCGAACGTATTTTTGTCTTTTAAAATCATTTGATAAGCTTTATTCTCAGGGTTCCAATCATTGAATGAGCCAGCGACAGTCATTTTCGTTATCGCTTCAGCATTTAAGTTTTTAGGAACTTTGTAAGTAAAAATCACTTTATCATTCTCAATCCGATAACCATAAACTTCCTTTTTTATATTAGGCTTATTAATAATTTCAGCAGAAACCGATTCTTCTCTTGACCAATAAGGATTTACTAATTTTTTATCAATCAATCCTGCAATATGGTTGACTATAAAATAAAGAGGCGGAAAAGCATTGTATTTGTAACCGTTTGACATAAAAATGATAGACAAATCATTCTCCGGAAAAATACTGTAAGCACTTACATTTCCGCCGGAAAAACCGTAAGACGTTACATTTCCGGTTTTGGTAATTTCCCAGCCGTGAGCAAAAACATCTTGTTTATTGGTATAATCAAAAGGTTTCCACATCATCCTTTTTGTTTCTTCTTTTAGGAATTTGTTAGAGTCAAGATTGATGCTCCATTGCAGAAAATCGGGAAGCGAAATTGCCAGTCCATTTGCAGGATGCGCTCTTACACCTCCAACGTGCGTAGATTTTGTAAACTGTTTCAGAGAATCATTATATCGGTAAAACTGGATTCGATTTGGGATTTCTTCAAGAGAATTAGAATTGAATATGATTTTGTTCTTCGCATCAGAAAACTGATTTTTCAAAACAAAATCTTCAAATTTTTGCCCGCTTATCTTTTCGATAATCATCGCCAGCATCATATAATTAGTTTGATTATAACTATACTGATTTCCCGTCTCGAATTCCATTTTTTCTTTGGACAACCGTTCAAAAACTTCAGAGTTGGAAATATCTGTAGGTAAATTATGACGCTCAAAATCAGGAATGCCTGATGAATGGGACAACAGATTTTTTATTTTGACATTCTGCCAGTCTTTGGGAAGATTATCCAGGTATTTTGAAATGTTATCCTCCAAAGATAATTGTCCTTTCTCAATCAATTGAAAAACGGCAACATTGGTAATCAGTTTTGTCGTAGAATAAACTCTGAAAAGAGAATTTGAACTAACTTTTTTATCAGATTCCAAATTTTCTCTGCCGTAATATTTCTGAAAAATTATTTTATCATTTTTGACAACGCCAACCGCCATACCAGGAATGCCATAAGTTTTCATTACTTCGGTCAGGTAGTTGTCGATTGCTTTTGTTTGTTCTGTTTTTTGACAAAATCCTAAAAATGAAATATTTAAGAATAATAAGATTAAGAAAGTTTGTTTCATTAGTTATTGGTTTACTATAATAAGACAACCATAAGCATAGATTTGTTACTTATTAAAAATACAATTTTGTCATTCTGAAAGAATCTCAACAGTTTAGATTCCTCCGGAATGACAAAATTGAGTTTATATTTTAAAATAAATATCTAACCCTCCAACTGCCCCTCCCATTTACTCACAGCAGAAGTCGCCAGCGCATTCCCAAGAACATTCGTCATACTTCTTCCCATATCGCAAAAGTGGTCGATTGGTAAAATCAAGGCAATTCCTTCAACTGGAATATCAAACATTCCGCAAGCAGCAACAATGATTACCAAACTTGCTCTTGGTACACCAGCGATACCTTTACTGGTTAACATCAGAACTAAAAGCATTATGATTTGCTGTCCGAGAGGCATATCAATTCCATAAATCTGAGCAATGAAAATTGAGGCAAACGTCATATACATCATACTTCCGTCTAGATTGAAAGAATACCCCAAAGGCAAAATGAAAGAAACAATTCTGCTGTTACATCCGAATCTTTCCAGCTCTTCTACCAATTTTGGGAAAACAGCTTCGGAACTTGTAGTGGAAAATGCAATCAATAGTGGTTCTTTAATTCTTCTCAACAAATCAAAAAGTCGATTGCCAAGAATCATATAACCAACCAAAAGTAAAACTAGCCACAGAACAGCTAAAGCAAAAAAGAAGTCTCGAAGATAAATCGCGTAAACTTTGAAAATCTCAAAACCATTGGTCGCAACAACCGCTGCAATCGCTCCGAAAACGCCCAAAGGTGCAACCCACATTATATAACCCACCATTTTCAAAATAGCGTGAGCAATGACGTCCAACCCTTTGATAACAGGTTTTGTATATTCTTCGCCCATTGCAGATAGTGCAATCCCAAACATTACAGAAAAAACAACGATTTGTAAAACTTCATTAGTAGCAAAAGCTTCGAATAAACTTTTCGGAATAATGTGTTTTACAAAATCTTCCATCGAGAAACCTTTGCTGTTATTCACGATTTCGGAAGCAGAAGAAGTATCTGTAATTGGTAGTTGTGTTACGTGACCTGGTTCCAGCCAATTCACTAATACCAAACCAATTAATAATGAAACCAAAGACGCCGTAATAAACCAAAGCATCGCTTTTGTCCCAACACGACCAACCATTTTGATGTCGCCCATTTTTGCAATCCCAACCACCAAAGTAGAGAAAACCAAAGGCGCAATAATCATCTGAATCAGTCGGATGAAAACTGTTCCAAGAAGTTTGATGTTTTTTGAAAAGTCATCTGCTGAATCGGGATAATTGGTGTGGACAACTCCTCCTAAAATAACTCCCAAAATTAATGCAAAAATAATTGCGAAAAACAGTTTATTCTGACCCTTCATATGTAACTCTTATTTGTTTTTATTAGTCATATGGAATCGCAAGCTGCGATTTCATAACTTCTTATATAAATTGTAACTGAACAAAACTAATATTTTTGAGAGAATAACCACTAATATTTTAAATTAATATTAAGAGAATCAAATAAAAACAACCAATTCTCATCAACAAAAATAAAATAGCATTCACGCTCAGTTTAAATTAGATTTCGTTCTTTGTACAAATCATATCTGTATATGAAAAGAGATGTTGAGATTGTCATTATTTCTGATGTACATCTTGGAACTTATGGTTGCAAAGCCAAAGAATTACTGAGATATCTGAATTCTATCCGTCCAAAAACTTTGATTTTGAACGGCGATATCATCGACATCTGGCAGTTCAAAAAATCTTATTTTCCGAAGTCTCATCTCAAAGTTATCAAAAAACTGATTTCGTTTGCGACCAAAGAATCTGAGGTTTTTTACATCACAGGAAATCACGATGAAGCATTCAGAAATTTCACGGATTTCGAATTAGGAAAGCTGAAATTGTGTAACAAACACGTCTTGAAATTGGGGAATCAGAAAGCTTGGATTTTTCACGGTGATGTTTTTGATGCATCGGTTCAGCATTCGAAATGGATTGCAAAGCTGGGTGGAAAAGGTTACGATTTATTGATTGCGATTAACAATCTTGTGAATTGGGGATTGGAAAAAATGGGAAGAGAAAAATATTCCTTCTCGAAAAAAATCAAAAATAATGTCAAAAAAGCTGTGAAATATATCGGCGATTTTGAATTAACAGCTTCCGAATTGGCGATTGAAAATGAATTTGATTATGTGATTTGTGGACATATTCATCAGCCTCAAATCAGAGAAGTAACAAACAAAAAAGGAAAATGTATCTATCTGAATTCTGGAGATTGGGTGGAAAATCTTTCCGCTTTGGAATATCATAATGGTGAATGGAAATTGTTTGTTTATGAAGATGAAAAACACAATTTGCTTGATGAGGAAATCGATGAAATGAAGGAAATCAACAGTGAAGAACTGATGAAAATCGTGACTCAGATTGTATAAAAGTCTTCGAGAGCCTCAGACTGACACTACTAAAAGATTTAATATTAGAAATGTCACACTGAGCTTGTCGAAGTGTCTATTTTAAAATTATAAAAACACAAATATTTAAAATTTTTAAAGCAATATGAAAATATTATATGCCTTCCAAGGCACAGGAAACGGACATCTTGCGAGAGCTCAGGAAATCATCCCGATTTTGAAAAAGCACGCTCTTGTTGATACTTTAATCAGTGGACATCAGACACAATTGAAGTCGGATTTTGATATCGATTTTCGATTCAAAGGGATTTCTCTCCTTTATAATAAAACAGGCGGATTGTCTTACAAGAAAACGTTTTTTGAAAATAATTTTTGCAAAGCAGCGAAAGTGATTAAAGACTTGGATTTAAGCGCGTATGACTTAGTTATTAATGATTTTGAACCATTGACAGGCTGGGCGGCAAAACTGAGAAATTTACCGATTGTGGAACTAAGTCATCAGGCATCTTTGACCTTTAAAGAAACGCCTAAGCCTGAGAAAAAAGATTGGTTTGGCGATATGATTTTGAAACATTATGTGCCTTGTGACAAGAAAATCGGGTTTCATTTTGACAATTATAATTCACATATCAAAAAGCCTGTTATCAGACAAAAAATCAGAAAACTGAATCCTGAAAACAAAGGTCATTATCTGGTTTATCTCCCAAGTTTTTCGGATGAGGTGATTACTAATTTCCTGACAAGAATTGATGTTGAATGGAAGGTTTTCTCAAAATATGCCAAGCAACATCAAAAGTTCAAAAACGTAGAGATTTTCCCGATTGATGAAACAAAATATCTGGAGTTATTCGAATCTTGCGAAGGAATACTTTGTAATGCTGGATTCGAAACACCTGCTGAAGCCTTGTTTATGCACAAGAAATTATTCGTAATCCCAATAGAGAATCAATATGAACAAGAATGCAATGCATTTGCACTTCATAAAATGGGAATCGCCAATTCAGATAAGTTGGACCCAATCAAAATCCGAGAATGGATTAATTCAGACAATAGATTAGAAGTGGACTATCCGGATAATATTGAAAGTATTTTGACGAAAGAGGTTTTGTATTAAATACCTACTTGAGTTATTAATTTTATTCTACAATTCAAAAATTGTTTGTAAAAATATAATTGGATTCAAATCTTGTTTTTTTATATTGCGGATTGAAATATAAACCAAATATGAAAAAATTACTACTATCTCTGTCATTGTTAATTACAGGATTTACTTTCGGTCAAATTACATTAGAAAAAACTTTCTCAGATAACGAGTACGTTATGGTTTACAAAGATGAAAGTAATGTTTATTATCTTTCTATCACTGCGGGAAGTAATCTAATAACAATTTATAATCAAGATTATTCTATTTATAAAACCGTCAATACCCAAATGCCTTCAAACTATATCATTAATTTTATTGAAACTAATACAGGACCTAACTATTCTGTAACAAAGCATCTTTTTAATACAGATGATAAATTTGAAATTTTTATTTTTGGATATTATTACGATTCAACAACGGGTATACCATCTTATCAAAGTAAAATAATAAATGAGGATGGGATTATAATAAAAGAATTTAGCAATGATATGCAAGTCAACTATATTCTACCTTATAATGACCCTATCGCTAACAAAAATAAAATGTTAGTATATAGATATAGTTATAATGGTATAACAAATACAACTTTGCAAAAGACTGAACTTTATTCTTTGCCAACATCTATATTAACTACCAAAGAGATTAATCAAGGAGGGCAGCTATCTGCCTTTCCAATCCCAACAAGTGGTATTTTGAATATAGTAAATCCGCGAAACGGAAATAATAAAATAGAAATTACTGACATTTCGGGTAAAATGGTGCATTCTCAAACCTTTGGTAATGAAGATAAAATTATTCTTCAAGTAGGTAAGTTGCCTAAGGGGATATATTTTTACAGGATTGGAAGTCAAAATGGCAAATTTATAAAAGAATAATTGTTGAGATAATTTTAAATAAAACTGAGGTTTTGTATTAATTAACTCTTATTCCCGCCGATTTTATTGAACTTCATCACCAATGACAACATAAAATACCGTCTGAGTACCAAATCTTCTCGGTCTTCAATATAATTGTCGCCGATGTTTGTGATAGCATTTTGTCTTTGATTCAGTAAGTCATAAACTCGGAATTTCAACATCATTTGTTTTTTATAGAATTGATAATTGACGCTGGCGTTCCAGAAATAAGATTTTCTATTGAAGTTCGCTGACATATTATTGTTCTCATTGAATCTGAAATCATTTTCGATAAATAAATTATTAGCAAGGAAATAATTGACCATTCCCAAATTCAGATTTTTGTTGGATGTTTTGGTTTTATCCAAACGATAATTGGTGTAATGGGACTGCGAAAAACCATAGCTGTAAGACGCTCTCAAATCAATAATGTCTTTCAATCTTAAATTCAAATTAAATCTTGGTGTCACACTGAAAATGTCATTCGTGAATTCTGAACCGTCCACAAAGCCTTTTCGATAATTGAAATTAGAAGATAAAGCTGGGGTTAATTTTAACTGATTTCCGTTCCATTTAATGGTTTTTGTAAAGTTGGAAGTTAGATTCAGCCTTTTGTTTCCGCTGATGTTCGCATACGAACTGAACTGCTTTCCAGTCTCATCAAAATAAGAAAAATCTACAATGTCATTTTCCCAGTAATTAAATTGTAATTTGGCATAAAAATTCATCGTTCTGCCCATATTAGAACCCATAAAATTGATGCTGGTCGAGTTTTGCCAAGTGCTTTTCAAATCCTTATTTCCCTGAAAAGTCAAAAGAGGATTGGACTCGTCTCGGAAAGGGTTGAGCTCCATTGCTGAGGGAATCGTATAACGGCCTTCGTTGCTGATTCGGATGTTTTTGAGTTTGGTGAAATTATATTTAAAATTAACATCATATTCCGGCAATGTGAAGTTTTTCTGAAACCCAGTATTCTGAAGATTAAATATCGTGTTGACATCCAATTTAGAAATATTCAGATTCGTACTGGCGTTGAAAGATAGTTTGTTACTATTAAGATGATAACCGATTTGCGGATTGATGTAAGTGCTGTTTTGATTCAAAGTGTTGGACAATAGAGAATTATAAACCGAATATTGATTATTCGCAGTGTCAAAATCATTCACTGTTTTTTCATTATCTCGAGTCTGATTATCATAAGACACAGCCATAGAAATTGTGGAATAATCCGTAATTGGTTCGTAATATTTGACGTCTGCAAAGAAACTATTTCTGGAGTTTTTGGTTTGCGAACGTTGATTCCTGTAATCATTATCTTCCGGAGATTGATAGAAAATAGTTTCCTGAAGATTAAAATTGTCATTCTTACTTTCCGAAAAAACATTCTTAAGATATGCCGAAAAAGACCTTCCATTTTTCTGAAATTTTTTGGTAAATCCAATTTTCGGAGAAAAACTATTGTTGACCGAATTTCCTCTGGACGAGCTTACATTGCTGTTGAGTTGCTCATCATCCCGAAACGTAAAACTCTTGCTGTCACTGGTTCTGTCGATAGAATTGTTTGAAAAATCTACCGAGAGTGTGATTTTTGTGGATTTATCGATTTTATAATTCGCATCTGTTCCGAAAGTGAATTTCCTAGTATCTGTATTTCCACTTCGTTCCGAGTTTTTATCGAGTTTATATTCCGGTAAAAAAGTTGTTCTCGAAATTTTGGAATAAGTTTCCAGATTGTTATCATCATACTGCAGACTGAATTTTTCCAAGTCGAGATTGCTTCCGATTTTATCAATATAATTAAGCCCAATCATCGAGGTTCTCATAATGCCTTGATTCACAGAATTACCGTTGATTGCAGAGTTTTTACTTTTTGTTCCATTATCAAAAAAACTATCCACGGAGAATCCGGTTGTGTTGATGTTGTTAAAAGCGCCAATCAGAGCGATGTTTCTGTCATTTTGAGCTCTTGTGAAAAACATAGTTCCTTCGTATCGGTCGTTGCTTCCGTAGCCAAGCATTACATTGTTGAGGTTGACTTTGTTGTCTTTTTCATCAATATTAAAGTTCACGGTCAAGCTGTCCGAAATTGGCGCTCTTCCCGTAAATTCTTCTTCCTTGGTTTTCGACGTTGTGATTTGAATTTTCTTGATGATATCTGCGGGATAAGTCTTCAAAGCAATGCTTCCGTCTTGGTTGAAGAAAGGTTTTCCATTGATTAGGATTTTGCTCACAGGTTGTCCGTTGATTGTCATTTTTCCGTCGGCATCCGTTTCTACGCCTGGGATTTCTTTTAGCAGTTCATCTATTTTGGCATCAGGTTTTACTTTTAGATAATTCGCATTGTATTCAACCGTGTCTTTTTTAATTTTTACGGGAGAAACTGTGATTTGAACTTCCTCGATATTGGTGATTAAATCTTTTTCTAATTTGACAGTTCCGAGTTCTTCATTTTTATTAATGACTTCAAACTTTTTAGAAAACGAACGAAATTTATCTCCAGAAATTTGTAGAAACGAAGTTTCTTTTTGCTCAGGAATTTTGATTTCGAAGTTTCCTTTTTGATTCGTTCCGGTAAAATTGATGATAGAAGAATCCTTTTGTTTGATTAATGAAATCGTTGCATTTTCAATCGGATTGTTGCTTTCATCGGTCACTTTTCCGTTGATGCTGAACGTTTGTGAATTGACTTTTAGAAAAATAAAAAAGAGTAGAAGCCAGAGTTTTTTTGTCATTTAGTTTTTTTGAAATAACGTAAAGATATTATCATTAATTACATTTTACGTTAATGAATTTTGCCAAAAATAGAAAAAACCCCTGAAAAATCAGAGGTTTCATATTTTATTAAGGATTGAAAATTACGCTTTCAAATATCTTGCATAAGCATAACCTTCTTCTCCGTCAGCAGTTTTGATTTTCCACCAGTCGTCAGAAGACTGCTCAACAAGAGTTACAACTTCACCTTTCGCTGCTTTTCCAACAATCGAAGCTTCTGTTGAAGGCTCTTGTCTGATATTAAGGTTGGATTCGTCCGTTGCAACCGTTAAAGAAGCACCAGCTGCCAATCCAGAAACCTGAACATCGATATTGATATCGGTTGCCGTATAAGAAGGGTCAATTGCACCTAAAGCATTCCAAACAGAATCTTTAGAAGCGCTGTTTGTTGCTTTTCCTGTGATGTAAAGAACACCGTCTTGCTCCTGAACAGAAAGGTCGGAAAGTCCAGCAGACTGAGCTGCAGAAACTACACTTGTATATTTATCTTGTAAACTCATTTGTGATTATTTTACAGTGATTTTGTTATCGTATTTACCAATTTTAAGCGCATCTACAGATTCTTTCACTTTTCTAGCGTTTGCAGAAGTTGTAGTTCCTGTCAATGTCAAAGTTCCTGCAACATCTTCAGCTTTTACGCCTGGGATATCTTTAAGAGCATCATTTACTTTTTGTAAAACTGCTGCATCAACAGTATTTACTTCAACAGGTGCTGCCACAGGAGCAACAGTTGCCATATCGTGAACATCTTTCACGCCTTCCACTTTTTTCAAAGCATCGATTGCTGCTTGTTTGTCAGCTTCGGTTGCGAAAACTCCACTTAGGTGGGCTTGTCCTTCTTTCACTTCCACAGAAGTTCCAGGATAAGCTGTGATTACTGTAGTTGCTTGTGAAGTCAAGTCTGCATCAGAGACTTTCTTTTTGCACGAAACAGCTGTCATTGATACCATCAAGGCAAGAGCAGCAATTTTAATTGTTTTTCTCATAG
Source organism: uncultured Weeksellaceae bacterium (assembly GCA_963530025.1). Lineage (GTDB taxonomy): Bacteria > Bacteroidota > Bacteroidia > Flavobacteriales > Weeksellaceae > Epilithonimonas. The sequence continues at coordinate 280,278 of CAUSBY010000004.1, read as the reverse complement.
TATAAAATAATTTATATTGTGTTTTTTATAAGTATTAAAATTAATGCCAAAATATAATGTTTATTAGAATTTTTGACATAGAAATTTTAAACTTCCACTTAATGTAAAATTAATTTTTTTTTCGATACAGAAATTAATTTTAAATAAAATTAACAGTTTTTTGATGTTAGAATTTTCGAATAAAAAATGGGAACACAAAAAATTGCATTCCCATTATATAAAAAGTAGTTAAGTTATTAAAAAGAAATAGTGTTCACAGTCGCCGAAGCAGATGTTGTAGTTGTACTTTTCAGCGTTGCTCCAGATGTAGAATAAGTTCCTCCAGTATATAATCCCCAGCCTGAAGAATTACCAACATAACTTCCGCCAGTGTAACTTCCTCCAAAATAGATTTTGTACTGAGTCGATTTAGCTAAGTTCGGACTTGAGAAGTGGAAATAGTAAACTGCATTTTTAGGTTTGAAAGTTACCATTTCTGTTCCTGTAGCATTTTCAATATGTAATAAGGAAGTTGCTGCTAGTTGAGCAGAAGATTTGATATACATACTCACTTGAGTAGAAGCTGTTCCCATTGCTTTGGTCATATTGGCGTTTGAACCTGCTGAAATCAATGTTCCGCCATTCATTAAGAAAGTTCCGTTGTAATCAATTCCTTCTTCCGGCTGACTTGTTGGTCCGTTTACGATTGTAGTTCCACCGGAAATTGTAATGTTTCCGTTGCTGTCAATCGCATCACTTCCGGTTACGATATTGATTCCGCCTGTGATATAAAGATGACTTCCGTCGTTAGACTCAGTTCCACCAGAAACTGTTCCGTAAGTTGCATTTAGTCCATCATTAGAAGCTGTAACATTATTAACACCACCAGCTAGAGTAATAATTGGCGCTTCAATTCCTTCTCCAACACCCGAAGTTGCTGAGATTGCAGAAACAGTATTTGTTCCGCCATTTACAGTTACAGAAGTATCAGAATGAATCCCGTCATCAGTAGAATTGAATGTGTTATTCCCATTATTGATAACAATTGCACCAGCTGCAACCAAAGTTTTTGGATGAGAATAATCTGTTCCAGAAACCAATAATCTTGCTCCTGTTGTAGTAATTTTCAAAGTTGGATTTCCTGTTGCAGTTCCAATTGTAACTTGTCCGTCAGATTTAATTCCTTTTCCTGCAACGCCAGAGCTTGTAGTTGTCAAAGAACCACCGCTGATAATCACATTTGCATCTCCGGAAATCGCTGCAGATGAATAAGAATCTGTAGCTCCTGTTGTATTGGTGTATTTTGCACCGGCTCCAGCTGTAGTGATATTGATTGTTCCGCCAGAAATCTCGATATCCGCATCAGCAGAAATTCCTTTTGTTCCAGTTGCGGTTGTAGCTCCTGTAATTGTAACAGTTCCATTGGAAATAGTTACTTTTCCGTCAGCTTTGATTCCTGTTGGATAAGATGGGTCGAAACCGCTTCCTGAGGCATTTAATAATGTTGCGCCTGAAAGATTAACTGTTGTGCTTCCTCCAGAAATCGTAACATTTCCATCAGCCTTGATTCCTTTACTTGCTGTTCCGGAATTAGTTACAATCAATGTTCCTCCAAGAATATTAATATCAGTATCAGACGAAATCGAAGACGAAGAATAAGAGTCTGCAACACCAGAAGTATTGGTGTAAGCAGCTCCGTTTCCAGCAGTTGAAATTGTAATATTTCCGCTATTAATATTGATTTCTTTTCCAGTCGAAATTCCTTTTCCACCGTTTGCTGTCGATGCTAAAGTCAAATTAATGGTTGCATTGCTGACAGTCAAAACGCCATCGGTTTTAATTGCAGTAGAGTAGGAAGGGTCAAATCCTGTTCCTGAAGCTGTAAGTACTGCTGCACCCGAAACATTGGCAGTAATATTTCCTCCACTGATGGTGATATTTCCTTTTGCACTGATTGCTTTGGATTGCGCTCCCGTTAAAGTCAGATTAATTGTTCCGCCAGAAATATTAATTGTATTACTTCCAGTTTTGATTCCTTTTACATCAGCCGAAGCTAAAGTCGAAGTGATAGTTCCTCCGGAAATTGAGATTGCAGTATCACCCGCATCAACCGCATCAGCAATTGCAGTAACGTTCAAAGTTCCGTTGCTCATCGTGAAGCCTTCGGAATGTAATCCGTCAGAAGCCGCGCCGGTTACTTTAATATTTCCGCTTTGAATCTCGATATCTTTTGAAGTTGAAATACCGTGTTTTACAATTCCGTTGATATTTAAACTCCCTGTTCCGTTAAAAATAATTTTTCCATTGGTCTGCAGCGCTCCGTTTTTGGTGCTTGCAGTTCCGTCTGTTAAAGAGTTTGTTGTTCCGTTCTGCAAAGTGAAAGTATGCGTTTGACCGCCGGTAACTCCAATTGCAGAACCATTCGGATTAGTGAGGTTCAGATTATTCAAGATGAAATTTGCGGGAGTTGCAGAATTGATTGTTAAGCTTCCCGAAGCGCTCGTTCCCAAAAGATGGTATTGCAAATTGCTGATTGATGAAGTCGAGGTTGCAGTAACTGCTCCACCAACCGCAGTAATCGTTACGCCACTTGCTGAATAAGGATTGATAATCGTAGCGTTATCTGTTCCGTTGTAGATGATGTAGATTTTGTCAAGATTGACTGTGTTATTTGTAAACGTCAAACTATCAATCACATTTTTTCTGATATCCAAAGTGCTGGTCTGTCCACTCAATTTGAATTTCGAATAAGTATTGTCCAACTTGATACTATCCACCGAAGCAATCGGAGAAGCATACATCGTGTTCCCAGAATTATGAACAACTACTTTTTGCTGAGCTTTAATCGAAAAAGAGAAAAGCATCACTAACATTAATAATAAATACTTTCTCATTTCTTGATAAATTTAATAGTTACACCATTTGCCAGAACCAGATAAACGCCAGCATTCAGTTTGGAAACATTGATGTCTTCTTCAGATTTGTAGTTGCCTGAAAGAACCAATTGTCCGCTTGTACTATAGATTTTCACAGTCAGAGATTTTGATTCTGATTTGATTCTGATATAGTTTGTGGAAGGATTCGGGTAAAGTTGAAGATTACTTTTGTTTACTCCAATTTCCTGAGTCGCCAGAATTTCATCAGTAAAAGTAATTTTCTGAATGATACTTACAGGAATGCTCGTTTCTGTAGAAGTAGCTTCTGGTTTTACCAAGAGATTGTCACCTGAGAAATATAATTTTCCCGAAGACGAAACGTTGAATCCCTGTTCTGTTCCGGTGTAATATTTTATTTTAACTCCTGTTTGTGCGAAAGCGAAAACTCCGATAAACATTAGAAAAACAAAATACACTTTACTGAAAAAGTGATAGTTATTGTTCATAGTACATTTATTTTAATGAACAAAAATAGAATCTCACTTTATCGAATGGAAATAAATGCGGAGAATGTTAAAAATGTGTCGGTTTTTGGGATTATTGATAAGATTATTAAACAAAATTTTAGATAATTGTAATCTTATTGATTGTTATATTATAAATTCTTTTTCAACCATCATTTCAATATTAGGATCGTTTTGAGGATAATTTTCAAACCCATCTATATGTCCAAGACTGACATTATATTTTAATATGGCTTTTTCAATTTTGTTTTCAAAGCTAAGTGCATCGATGTGCTTTTTTTCGGTCAAATTAAGTCCCTGTCTACCATTAGTAAAAAACAGCATTAGGTTTGATTTTTCATTCAAATCTTTATCATAATAAAAGAAAATGTCTAGATTTTCTTCAATTGAAATTTTTTTAATTTCCGATATGAATTCTTTTTTTACCTTAAGGTTTACATTACAGTCCATCCTAAATTTTGAATTTTCAGCATTGTGTTTTTTCAAATCTGACCCAACAATTTGCAAAAAACCTTTTTTAGGGTAATCTATTTTGTTTTGGTCATTGTGGATTCTTGTGATTGTAGGATTATCAAAAGATTTATCCTTTGCTAAAAAAACACTATGATTTTTCAATAGTTTTTCAACTTCAGTAATTATTAAAAAGTCATAATCGAAAAGGTAATAACCTCCTGTTCCAATTTTCAACTTATTGTTTTCTTGATAGACAAAAAGAAATCCTTCTGAATACTTATTGATTAAAGTTTTTAATTCTTCAATTATTTTTTCTGGATGCTCGGTGATAAAAGTTGCAACAAGCTCTGCTGGATTATCTGCGTGTCCTTCAAAGCCTTTATTAAATTCAAAATATTCGAATCTGTACAAGTCTATTGGGAATTCAAAATACCAGTATGTTCCTAATATCATTTAAAGGTTTTTATTAAATCTAATTTCGACTTATTTTATCCTCAGAAACTCCTTCGCCAGCTCAATCATTTTCGGGTCGCCAGTGTATTTTCCTTTTTCGTCGGAGAGTTTGACGGTTGGAATCCATTCGTTGTTGATTCCTTTTACGCTGATGAGTTTCATAACAATATTCATTGGTTTAAGTCCGACGTCATTCGTCAAATTAGTTCCGATTCCAAAAGAAATTCCGATTCTTCCTTTGCAGTAATTTGTGATTTCTTCCACTTTTTCAAGATTCAAACCGTCTGAAAAAATAATGTATTTGAATAATGGATTGATGCCGTGTTTCTGATAATGTGCAATAGTTTTATCAGCAAATTCAAAAGGGTCACCGCTGTCGTGACGAACGCCGTCAAACAACTTGGCAAATTTCTTATCAAACTGCTGGAAGAAAACTTCGGTTGTGTAAGTATCGGAAAGTGCAACTCCTAAATCTCCACGGTAAACATCCACCCAATTTTCCAAAGCAATAGAATTGGCCATTTTGAAACCAAATTCCGCCGCGTGAAACATAAACCATTCGTGAGCGTGTGTCCCAATTGGTTTTACGTTGTAAAGCATCGCCAAATGAACATTGGAAGTTCCTGTAAAAGTCGATTTCTTGTCCTGAATCAAAGCGTCCATCACCAATCTGTGAACTTTATAAGAATGTCTTCTTCTAGTTCCAAACTCAGCAAAAGGAACTCCGAGTTCTGTAAGATGAACGGCTTTTTCCACTGTTTTATCAATGACTTCTTCGTTTGTTTGTCTTTCCAGATGATTCATTTCATAATGAAGTTCGCTGATGAGTGCCAAAAGCGGAACTTCCCAAAGAATCGTTCTGTACCAAAGTCCTTCTACGGAAACTTTCAGCTCATTGCCGTGTTGTTCAATTTTAACTTCAGAAGGGTCATAATGAAAACCTTCAAGAAAATCTAGATAGGGTAGAGCAAGATAAGGACAGGTGACTTTCAGATATTTTTTTTCGTCTTTGGTCAGTTTCAGTTCTGCCATTGCGTTGACAGATTTTCTGAGCTCGTCTGCAAAACCTTCCGGAAACTCGTGTTTTCCTCGGTTGATGAATTCGTATTTTACAATTTCGTTGGTAAATAATTTCACGACTGCATTTTGCATTGTGATTTTGTAGAAGTCGTTGTCCAGAATAGAATTGAGCCTTACCTCGCGCATAAAAATATCATTTACACAAATCTAAGGAATTTTGGTGAGGAGAGTTTTGAACTTGATTGATTTTAATCATTAATACAATATACTTTCTGCATTGTACAAATTACATTTCTTACTTTTGTCAAAATTTTATGAAATGGTAAAAGCGCTGATGTATTTTGTAGTAGGAACTTTAATTAGTTTTTTCTTAAGACGTTTTACAGGAGAACCTGTAGGCTTTTGGGTAGAGCTTTATGTAGCTTCTGCGTTTGGAATTGGCTGGGGATTGGCTTATTTTGTTGACCATCCAGAATGGTCTTTGCCAAAAAAGATGGGAATTTCCTTGATTGGAATTGTTTTCCTAGTTGCTGTTGGATTGTTGTGTTTCGATTTTGAAACTGCTGTTCCGTCCATTATCAAATTTTCTACAGTTTTTGTAGCTTATTATATGATTGCAAGCTTCCGAGAAAGTAAATCTTTGAGGTATTAATTTTAGATATATAATTGAAAAGCCGGATTTCGAGAGAAGTCCGGCTTTTTATTTTTAATGAATCATTAGGAAACTTATGATTGCTAACCCTATTATTAAAAATGTGAAAGCAAAAAAGTTGAACCAAAGAGTTATAAATCCAATAAGTAAGCTTACTCTTTTTTGAGTATTATAAACTCGTTTATGAGCAATGAAAAAGTAGACGATGGAATAAATGAAAAGACAGAAAATTCCCAAGTATAATAGTTTGTTAATAAATGGGACACTAGAGTTGTCTGCAACTTTGAATAATAATAATGAAACTAATAAAGACAGCAATAGAAATGAAAAATAATGTAATGTGAAAATACCGTGGTCAAAATACCACCATCTTTTTTTGCTATGAAACAACCATAAAAAGAAAGCGAAAATTGGAAGATAAATGAAAAGTGCTTTTGGCAGATTATGGATTGATGTTTCCATGAAATTTTTCAAAATATCTCTCTTTTTAACTCCACTTTCTTTTAGTTCAAAAAGTTTATGTGCGAAAGGGGTATTGATAAAATCCCAACTAGAAGGGTTTTTGGCTTTAGCAGAATCAAAAGATTTTCTTGTTGAATATCCATTGACAGTGAAGCTTTTATCTAAACGGTTGTCTAAATTTAATTTGTCTGCAAATTTATTGTCTTTTGCAATATCCTCTATTTCTTCAGTAATTTCCTTGATTTTGACGCTGTCTTTTTGGGTGTATTGGTTTTTAGCTTTTAGGGCTTTTAATTCTTTCTCTAGTATAGGAATTGCTTGTTTTTGTGCTTTTTGGATTTGCTCTACTTTACTTTTGTTGGGTTTTGAATTCAATTCATAAGGAGGAAACACTGCAAATAGAAAGAATGTAATGAAACTGATGAAGATGTAAAGCTTAACAGGTGGAACAAATAATTGTCTTTTTCCCTCAAGATAAGTTCGGGTCAATCTTCCAGGTTTGAAGAATAGGTTTTTCAAAGTTCCCCAAAACTGGCCATCATAATGTGTGAAGTCTTCTACAAAATGAGTGAACAGATAATGGAAAGGTTGTCGGGTTTCGATGTTTTGTTGACCGCAATGTGGACAGTAATGTTCCTCAACAATATGTCCGCAATTCAGGCAGTCTTTTTCTTCTCTCAGTTTTCCGTGGCTCATTTTATAGAATTTTCCTCAAAAATATAAAAAAGCAATATTATATAAGAAGTCGAATATTAATTAATTTTTAAAATAGGATAAGGATTTATTTTAATAACTCATTAATTATTAGAAAATTAAAATATTTCTTCGGGTAAAGTTTTTCATCCGAGAAAAATTTTGCTACCTTTGCACACCCGTAAGGGAAAATTATGTTTAATCGTAAACGATAAATTGTGAATACATTAAGTTACAAAACAGTATCGGCAAACAAGGCTACAGCAAATAAAGAATGGGTTGTTGTGGACGCTGCTGAGCAACCGTTGGGAAGACTAGCTTCTACCGTTGCAAAGATTTTGAGAGGTAAGCACAAAACGAATTACACGCCACACGTAGATTGTGGAGACAACGTAATCGTTTTGAACGCTGGGAAAGTTACACTTTCCGGAAACAAGTGGGCAGACAAAACTTACATCTGGCACACTGGATATCCAGGTGGGCAGAAGTTTATGACTGCTGAGGAGCTTAAGAAAAAAGATGCTCTTAAAGTATTGGAAAAATCTGTTAAAGGAATGCTTCCTAAAACAAGATTAGGTTCTGCTTTATTCAAAAACCTTTATTTATATGAAGGAACTGAGCACAAACACGAAGCGCAGCAGCCAAAAGTAATCAATGTTAACGAATTCAAATAATTGATATGTCTATAGTACACAAAATCGGAAGAAGAAAAACTTCTGTTGCAAGAGTTTATGTGAAGCCAGGAACTGGTAATGTCACTATAAACGGTAAAGATGCTAAAACTTATTTCTGTACGGATGTTTTGGTTTATAAAGTGAATCAACCATTTTTATTAACAGAAACTCTAGGTCAATACGACTTAACTGTTAATGTTTTTGGAGGAGGGATTACTGGTCAGGCAGAAGCTATCAGACTAGGTGTTTCTAGAGCGCTATGCGAAATCAACGAAGAATTCAGATTGGCTCTTAAGCCTCACGGATTGTTGACTAGAGATGCAAGAATGGTAGAGAGAAAGAAACCAGGTCAGAAAAAAGCGAGAAAGAGATTCCAATTCTCAAAACGTTAATTTTTTTCAGACATCAGATTGGAGATATTGGATTTCAGACTTTTTTTTCGTCGGTTCTCTTTTATCTAAAATCTATTAATCTAAATTAAAATATTGCCCGTTATGTTTAGCATCCAAACTTTACTCCCATCTAAAGTAAAGTTGATTGCAGAAAAGCGGAAAGTAAACTAACAAAAACAAGAAAACATGGCAAAAGCAAATGTAAAAGACCTTTTAGAGGCTGGCGTACACTTCGGTCACATGACTAGAAAGTGGAATCCAAATATGGCTCCATACATTTTCATGGAGAAAAACGGTATTCACATCGTAGATTTACATAAAACAGCTGTTAAATTGGACGAGGCTTGTACAGCTTTGGAAAAATTAACTTCTGCAGGTAAAAAAGTTCTTTTCGTAGCTACTAAGAAGCAAGCGAAAGAAGTAGTAGCAAAACACGCTGCTGAACTTAACATGCCTTACATCACAGAAAGATGGCCAGGTGGTATGCTTACAAACTTTGTAACTATCAGAAAAGCAGTTAAGAAAATGAACTCTATCGATAAAATGAAGAAAGATGGTACTTTCGAAACTTTATCTAAGAAAGAAAGACTACAAGTTGATCGTCAAAGAGCTAATCTTGAGAAAAACTTAGGTTCTATTTCTGATATGGTTCGTCTTCCTTCAGCTATTTTCGTAGTTGACATTATGAGAGAGCACATCGCAGTAACAGAAGCTAAAAAATTGGGTATCCCAGTTTTCGGTATCGTAGATACTAACTCAGATCCAAGAAAAGTGGATTTCGTAATCCCAGGAAATGATGATGCTTCTAAATCTATCGATATGTTGTTGAGCGTAGTTTCAGCTTCTATCAAAGATGGTTTATCTCAAAGAAAAGCAGATAAAGAAAAATCTAAAGAAGAAGGTGAAAAAGTTTCTGCAGAAGCAGATGCTGATTTCGATGCGGAATAATCAATAGATTTTCTACAAAATAAAGGCGATTCAATTTATTGAATCGCTTTTTTTATGAATTATTTGGGCGCCTTTATCCGCCTTCCGCTCCCAATCTTTTTTGCAAGGAAGATTTCACAATTAAATAGAACTCGAAGTACAAGCAAAAAAGGATTTCCGCTCAAGTCGGGGCGCAGACTCGGCTTCCAATCAACATTTGTCAATCAATAGAAATAAAAAAACCTTTCAAAGTTTCAAACTCTGAAAGGTTTTATTTTATATAAATCAAAGAAATATAATTACCCTTTGAATTCTCCCATCGCAATGAATTTCTCTTGACGGTCGTTTACCAATTTCTCAACAGGCTCTTTAGAAAGTGTTTTGATGTCTTTTAATAAAACCTTTTTAACATTTTCAAAAGTTGCTGTAAGGTCATAATGAGCTCCTCCAAGTGGTTCTGGAATGATAGCATCAATTAATTTTTGCTTCAGCATATCTTCCGCTGTCAGTTTCATTGTAGTTGCTGCAGTTTCTTTATATTCCCAGCTTCTCCACAAGATGGCAGAACAGTTTTCTGGAGAAATAACGGAGTACCAAGTGTTTTCCATCATATAGACCTTATTCCCAACCCCAATTCCCAATGCACCACCACTTGCACCTTCTCCAATGATGATTGTGATGATAGGTGTTTTTAATTGGCACATTTCGTAGATATTTCTTGCAATCGCTTCACCTTGTCCACGCTCTTCCGCTTCAAGACCAGGATAAGCTCCGGGTGTATCAACCAATGTCACTACAGGAATCCCGAATTTCTCTGCCAATTTCATCAATCTCAAAGCTTTTCTATATCCTTCGGGATTTGACATTCCAAAACGTCTGTGTTGACGTTCTTTGGTAGTTCTTCCTTTCTGAGTTCCTATAATCATCACGGTATTTCCACTAATGCTGGCAATTCCACCAACCATTGCTGGGTCATCACCAAAGTTTCTGTCCCCGTGAAGTTCTACAAAGCTTCCTGCGTCCGCCAAACCATTGATATAATCAAGTGTATAAGGTCTGTCCGGATGTCTGGAAAGCTGAACTTTTTGCCAAGGTGTAAGATTTCCGTATATTTTTTTCTTAGTTTCCTCTATTTTTGTCTTAATCTTTTTGCAGGATTCATCTACATCAATTCCGCTTTCTGTGCCTAGTTGTACACATTTTTCGTACTGCTCGATCAGTTCTTTTACAGGTTGTTCAAATTCTAAATACTCCATATTTTGTTTGGATTAAACCGTTCAAAAATAATCTATTTTTTTTAAATAGATTTTGAATTGTTAAATTAATTTAAACTGATTGCTTTTTCTATTCTTGCCAACGTTTCTTCTTTTCCAATGATGTTCATAATATCTGGAACATCAGGACCTTTCAATTCTCCTACTAGAGCAAGACGAAGTGGCATCATTACTTTTCCCATTCCCAACGAATGTTCTTCTGCAAAATGATGAATGACTTCTTTCAAGGTTTCTGAATCAAATTCTGAAGTTTCCAATTTTACTGCGAAATCTTTTAGAACTGCAGAAGTTGTTTCATTCCAAGCTTTTTTCAAGGCTTTTTCATCATAAGAAGTTGGAGCTTCGAAGAAAAATTTTCCGTCATTGTACATATCAACTACGAATGTTGCATTTCTTTCTTTCATCAATGAAACAATTCGTAGTAATTTATCATCAGAAAAATTCACGCTTTTAACTTCCTCTAAGTCTTTGAATAATTCTAAAACCTCTTCATCAGATTTCAGTTTCAAATATTCTTGATTGAACCATTTTGCTTTCTGCGGATCGAATCTTGCACCAGCTTTATGAACTTTATTAAGATCAAATTCGGCAATCATTTCGTCTATTGTTAAAATTTCTCTGTCATTTGCAGGTGTCCAGCCAAGCAAAGCCATCATATTGATGAAAGCTTCGGGGAAATAACCAGATTCTTTGTAACCCTTTGAAATAATTCCTGTTTGTGGGTCTTTGAAATCCAAAGGAAATACTGGAAATCCAAAAATGTCACCATCTCTTTTGCTTAATTTTCCGGAAAAGAGGCTAGATAAAAATTCTTTTATAAGGCTATTAAGATTATCATCATTTTCGTTTTTTTCTAATGTAGATTTATCAAAGAAATTTTGAAGATATGAAAGCATTAATGTATTAACTTCAATAAAACTGTATTCTTTATTTTTATTAATAAATGCATTTGAAAAACTTACTGAAAAATTATTAATGTTTCTAATAAAGTCTTTGCCTGAAATGGTTTGTTTCAATATCAATGATAAATGAGCAAATTCTGGTGCTTCCCAATTCATCGCTTCATATAATAAAACGTGCAAAGGCATAGATGGTAACCATTCTTCTCCACGGATGACGTGAGAGATTTTCATTTCAAAATCATCCACAACATTGGCGAAATGATATGTTGGCATTCCGTCATTTTTAATCAAAACCTTGTCGTCCAAAGTGTTTGTATTCACAGAAAAATTTCCTCTGATGATATCTTGAAGATTGAGAACTCTGTCAATTGGCATTTTGAAACGAACCACATAAGGAACATTGGCATCCAATAATTTCTGAACTTCTTCCGTAGAAAGTGAAATGCTATTTCTTAGTTGTTGTCTTGTCTGATGATTATATGCAAAAACATCGCCTCTAGCTTCGAAGTCTTTTCTAACAGCGTCCAATTCTTCTGGTGTATCAAAAGCCAAATAAGCGTAATCGGTCTTTAGAATCTGCTCTTTATATCTGTCGTAGATGTCTCTTCTTTCAGACTGTCTGTAAGGCGCATAAGGACCGCCAACTCTTGGACTTTCATCAGGAATAATTCCACACCATTCCAAAGAATTCATAATATAATCTTCGGCACCTTCCACATACCTTGCAGTGTCTGTATCTTCGATTCTAAGAACAAATTCACCACCTTGATTTTTGGCAAAAAGATAATCATATAAAGCTGTTCTCACACCGCCTAAATGTAAAGCTCCTGTTGGACTTGGTGCAAAACGTACTCTTACTTTTTTCATATTCAGATAATTATTTTTAAAAGTCATATTGATGACTGAAAAATTGTGGTGCAAAATTAAGAAATTCTGATCGTTTTGCCTTTTGAATTTGTTTAATCTTTTCCGAAATAGTACTTTTGTTAATTAAAATAAAAGCTATGTTAGAAATAGGCGAAAGACCTTGGGGAAAATATTATGTTTTGGCAGATGAACCAAACTATAAACTTAAAAGAATAGAAGTGAACCCGGGTCAAAAATTGTCTTATCAATTTCATTACAAAAGACAAGAACAATGGACTATTATTGAAGGTAATGCAACAATTGTTTTAGATGGCGAAGAGATTCCTTTGGCTTATGGACAAAGTATTTTCATTCCACTTGGAGCAAAACATAGAATCATGAATCTTACTGATAAGCCCGTTGTTTTCATAGAAGTTCAAACAGGAACTTATTTTGGAGAGGAGGATATCGTGAGGTTGGAAGATGAGTATGATAGAGAGTAAATAATCAGTATGGAGAAATTAATATTGTTTGTTAAAACCTACAAGCCAGATTTTATTTCGTTTAAGAAATTAGTTGATTCAATTCATCAATATAACAAAGACGAAATAAAATTATTGGTTTCTGTTAATGATGAAGATATTGATTTTTTTAAACAAAATATACAAACAGATATTTGTGAAATTATTAAAGACAGTGATATAATAGAATGTAAAACCAATGATTTGTGGAAATATCAACAAATAATAAAATCACAATTACATAGAATTGGTGTAACAGAAAATTATATTTGTTTAGATTCTGATTCTTATTTCATCAAAGATTTTTATATTTCTGATTTCATTCAAGGTGAAATTCCTTATACAATCATTCATCAACAAAAAGAACTGTTTTCTTGGCTAAGCATAAATCGTAAATTTTTTAAAGATGACCCAAAAAACTATTTTGAACAAATAAGTAGAAAAGTGATGGGTAAACTTGACCGAGAAGGAATATGCTATGATTATGGTCCATCACCTACAATTTGGTCTAATAAAGTATGGGGCGATTTTCAGAAAAATTATTTGGAACCAAATAATATTAACTACTCCGAGTTGATTCAAGAATATCCAAGTGAGTTCACTTGGTATGGAGAATGGCTTTTAAAAAGTAATATTATTCCTATTCTGCCTAAAGAACCACTTTTTAAAGTATTCCACTACAAAAAACAATTTCAGGATTTTATAAAAGAAGGTCATAGTAGAGAATCCATCAAAGAAAATTATATGGGTATAGTTCTTCAATCAAATTGGAATCGAGATTTGAAATGGTATCAAAAAAGAATTAACCTATAACCATTTTTTCCGTTTCGATGAAAATAATTATTGATGCAGACGTAATTGCAGACTTTTATAAAGATAATAGAACGGGGATTTTCCGAGTGACTTTTGAACTCTTTAAAGGTCTAAGCAAAAGGAAAGATGTTGAGCTGTTCTATTCAAATTTCAGTTTTCTAAACCGAGATACGGGTACTAATGAATTAGATACTTTTTTCAATGAAAATGATATTGAAGTAAAGGCTATTAACAAGAGATTTAGAAGGACGTTTTTACCATTCAGGAAAGAGAAATTATTTAAAAAGCTCTATAAAAAAATAGGTGTCTTCAACTATAAAAATATATTGTTTGAAGATGAATTGAAATCTGCACAAGTTTTTCATTCTACATATTATCCAATTAATGAAATTTTAAAGAGCTTCCCAAACTTAAAAAAAGTTGTGACTGTTCATGATTTAATTCCGATTTTATTTCCAGAGTTTCATTTTACTTCAGAGTTAATTAAAAATATTATTGACAGCGTAGGAGAAGAAGGATATGTGATTTGTGTTTCAGAAAATACGAAAAAAGACTTACTTGCTTTTGCGCCACACATTAATGAAAATAGAGTATTTGTTAGTTTACTAGCAGCTTCTCCTGAGAATTTTTATGTATGTAATGATGAGGATAAGTTTAGAGATATTCGTGAAAAATATAACCTCCCAGAAAAGTATCTGTTAAGCTTAGCTACACTGGAGCCCAGAAAAAATATTGACCACGTCATCCGATGTTTCATAAAGATGATTACAAAAAATGAAATTACAGATTTGAGTTTGGTCTTAGTTGGTTCAAAAGGTTGGGATTATGAAAAAATATTTGACGAATACGAAAATGCCAGTTTTTTAAAAGATAAAATCATTATTACAGGATTTGTACCAGATGAGGATTTGGCAAGTATCTATAGCCACGCAAATTCTTTTTATTATATGTCTTTTTATGAAGGTTTCGGTCTTCCTCCATTAGAAGCTATGCAATGTGGTGTCCCAACAGTTACTTCTAATACTTCTTCTTTACCCGAAGTTGTTGCAGATGCAGGTATTATGATAGAGCCGAAAGATGAAGAAAGTCTTGTAAAAACAATGTGGGATTTTTACAGTGATGAAAATCTAAGAAAAGAATATGCCCAAAAAGCTCTAAATCGTTCCAGACACTTTTCTTGGGAAAAAGTGGCAGAAGAACATTCTAATATTTATAAGAAAATTATCGAATCCTAAATATCTCTCTACGATAATAATTTAAAAATCTCTTCTTTCTGAGCTTCAATAGAGAATGGGAAAATTCCTTTTTCAGAATTATTATGAAGTCTGTTCCAAAGTTCTTTATCCGAGCAAATTGCTATAATGTTATCAGCAAATTTTTGATAATCATTATTCCCTGCAATGAGAGCAGTAATACCATCTTCTAAAAACATACCTTCTGCTCCAATTTCTGTGGTCAGAACTGGAAGGGTATATTCCAAAGCTTGTCCGATTTTTCCTTTCACTCCAGCTCCAAAGCGTAATGGAGAGACGGAAGCAAAACAACTTTTATAAAAAGTAGTGACATCTTCCACATATCCTGCAATTTCAAATTTTTCCGAATTCATTTTTTGAATCGATTCCGGAGCTTCTGAACCGATAATGGTAATTTTCAAGTCAGGTTTTTTTTGCCAAACCAAAGGCATTATTTGATTATAGAGAATTCCAACAGCATCAACATTAGGGTCATGAAGAAAAGTTCCAATAAAGAAAATATCTTTTCTTTTTTCAAAAGAAGGCATTTCTTCAGGCTTCACTTTCAGATTATGAACATTACTTACCGTGAAAAGTTTTGACTCGTCTACGAAGGATTTCATAAATTCTTTCTCTTTATCACTGATTACAGCAATTTTATCTGCTTTTTTGCAAAGCTCAGTTTCAATATATTTATAATGTGTTACTTCTTTCGCTCTTTGTTTATCATATTTAATTTCCAGCCCCCTCTCCATTCTCAGATAATGGATGTCAACCATATCATAAATAATCTTGGCTTGTGGCGCATTTTTTCTGAAAAAATCTAAATAGTATTCAAAAAGTTCTGGTCTGTGACACCAGACAAAATCAAGCTTTGGAACCAATTGATTAAGAAAATGTTGTTTTCCTTTCATTATTCCAAATTTATTAATGAAAGGAGCGTAGACAGTTACATTATGGTCGTTAAGATTATGGATGTATTTTTTAAAATCTACTGTTGGAATAGATTTTCTCCAATCCATTAGATAAACATTGTAATGCTTTCCTAGGAATTTGGCTATTTCAGTAAGTCTGTTGGACGCAGAATCTTTATCGAAAGTAGGAATCTGACTATCCAAAATCAAAATGTTTTTTTTATTTGAATCTGGGATAATATTCTTGTTTGATAAAGGATAATGCTTCTTTATATGAATATAGTTTTTTATCTTTCTTTTAATTCCCATCAGTCTGTTATTTTGAATGTTTTCTTTACAAAAGTTTGTACGGTATATTTATCTAGAATCTCTCTTGAAATGTCTGTATAAGATCGTTTAAGAAATTCTTTCAATGCTTGTATATCGAGATTTCCACTGTCGATTATCAATATATTATTTGGATTGTAAAAGTCGTAATTTTTAACTGAAGAATTAGTTGTAATCAGTTTTTTTCTATAACCCAAGCTCTCAAATGTCCTGAAAGAAAGTCCCTTTTGGTCATCTCTCTGGATGTCTATCATTGCCTTTGATTGTGAAATCAATTGTTTAGTTTCGTCAAGAGAAAGATATTCAGTTATTGATGTCAAATATTGATAATTTAATTTTTCGAACCAGAATAGAATAAAATTGATTTTGAAACCATTCTCAGATAGTTGTTTTGAAATATTATTAATCTCATCGATTCTTGAATCGAAAGAAGAAATATTGAAAATATCATATTTTATTTCATTTGATTCAATCTCTTCGTCATAAATAAAATTTGTTGTTTCTATAAATCCATATTTTTCAATATCTTCTTTTTCATATGAATAGATTTCATCAAATACATTTGCAATGTCTATTTGTCGAGGAAATTTTTTGCAACTGTCATAATAGTAGGCAATGAAAGAGTTTGTTTTTTCTTTAAGTTCTTTTAATAGAGAATCTTCCATCAAATCCGGACGAATGATGAAAATAATGTCTTGCTTCTCCTTGATTCTCTCAAGAATCTGATTTTTGAAAAATTCCTTTTTAATATTCCTTCCAAAAATTTTAGTAATTCCGTTCCAGATTTTAGAGCCTAAATTGGGATACTTATATTTTATAGAATCGGTTTTTATATCGGTTACAATAATGTCAGAATAAGATTGTAACTCATTCACAACAAAATCTAAGTAACCGTAGGCAAAAGGATAAATTAATGTGATTCTTTTTGCCATTATTTCACAAATATCTCTTTCAGTTTATTCTCGAAATCGATTTCTTCATTCAGAACTTTATCCTTATAAATTTTAAAATGGGGAATATGTTCAGAATAATTATCAAGAACATCCTTTATTTTACTTAAAATTCTAGGAATATTATCATTGCTGAAATCAAATTTATACTCATCAGGAATCATTAGGTCTTCATAATAAGCAGAAGAACCATTCTTACCGGAAACCATGCAGCAATCTTGAGAAACCGATTCTCTCAACATCTTATCTCTGCCTGGATTTTCTCCAAAATCAACATATAACAGAGATTTTGCCATTAAGGTTTTTATCTCTTCTGCATTCATATTTTTGATAGGAATCCAAATCAATTCAGGAGAACTTTTGATTAATTCTGCAATTTCATTTTTTCCTTTTTTAGGATTGTATAAAATATTTTTATTAGAAAAATCTTTTGCAATTTGTTGCTCTTTCACAAAGCTTGGATTGATATAATCACAAACAAAATCTATTTGACTTTCTGGGATTTTATGATTTTTCAAATATATACTCGACCTAAAAGATTGCGCCCAATGAAAAACATTTGGAAGCGATTCAAAATGATATTCTTTATCATCTTGTTTATAAAAAAACTTTGTAAAGAAACTTTGCTTTCTGATTCTATAATCCATCAATATTTTGTAAAAATCTACACTTAGCCACCAAACAATTTTTTGACTTCTAGGGTATTTTTTTATCAGAAAAGTCATCGACTCTGGAACAATCAGAATGTTGTCTGGATTATCTTCAACAAAAGAAATCTCTTTAGTTTTATAGATGTTGTAGTTTTTTGCTTTAGCGTTTATTTTTTTAGGGGTATAATGCATAAAAACATTTTCAATACCCAGTTCAATTAATTTATTAGATAATTGATGCAAAGCTTCTGGTCCGCCCGTTACTTTTTTCGGAGGACAAAAAATGATGATGTTTGATGTTTTTTTATGCGAAATCATTAAAAAGAAGAGTTGATAAAATTGATTGAAAAGTATTAATCAATTTATCAGCTATAATAACACTTAATTTTGAAAATTACAATAGCTTATTTTACCAGGTCATTTACCCAGTTTTCAACCAGATATTTCTCTAAAATCTCTTGAGGAACATCTTTGTAAGGTGTTTTCAGGAATGATTGCGGAATTTTTATATTGTCAATATCTTCGATTACGAATATGTTTTCAGGATTATAAAAATCGTAAGTCACAATATCAGGATTGGTTGTAATCAATTTTTTCTTAAGTCCTAGACTCTCAAAAACCCGGAAACTTAATCCTTCTTGTTGGTTTCTATTAACATCCAACATAATCTCAGACTCTTCCAGTAAACCATATATTTCATCAATAGAATAAGTGCATTTTGAGAATTCTAAATAAGGCTCACTGTTTTCCTTTGAAGAAAAAATAATGATTCGACTTTTGATTTTCAAGTCATACAAAGCTTCAGCAATTTTTTTGATGACAGGAAACCGCTTATCATAAGAACTGATATTGAAAACTTTGTATTTGAAATGTTTTGATACTGTTTCGATTGTTTTGTAAATAAAATTTGGTTTGAAAATCAAATCATATTTCTCGCAATCTTTCCTTTCAAAAGAAAAAACTTTATCAAATAAGCCAAGAATGTTTTTCGTGTTCGGATATCTGCTGATAGAATCATTAATAAGAAGAACAGACTTTTTAGCCTTTTGATTAATGGCTTCAATAGTTTGTTTGGATAAAAAATCGGCTTTGATATAAATAACAGTATCGATGTTATTAAGATTCTTAATCTCATCCATAATGATTTCATTATAATGAATGTGTTTAAGATTGACAATGCCTAGATTTTTTGTGAAAAAATTGAAAGCTTTATGTGTAAAATCAGGATAAGTATATTCAAAACTATGAAAGTTGACGTGCTTTACCTCGTACGATTTTTTTTCCAATGCATCTGCAATGTATTGGTTGTAACCCCAGTTGTCAAAGGTAATAAGAAGTATATTTTGTCTGTCTTCGTGCATTCTGCCTTTCTATTCTATGCTATAGTTTTGTCCAAAAATTCTTTTAACTCACTTTCCAAATAAGTAGGTTTAAAATCCGAATAGCTGTCTGAATTTGGAACAAAATCCTTGATATGCAAAAATCTGTCCATTTTTGGATTACTTGTCCAAGCCCAATCTGTTAATTGAATCTGAGGCGAAAATATAGTAAATGTAGGAATATTCAAAGACTTACTTACATTAGTTGCGCCACCTTCATTCCCAATCAAACATCTGCACAGACTTGTTACGGCTGCAAATTCTCTTAAGCTTTTGGTATTGAGGTTTTTTATAACCAATTTTTTTGCATTCTCAGAAAGTTGATTGTATAACTCTTCAAACAAATCCTTTTGAAAAGGCATATAATTACAAAGGATTTTTGAGTTGGGTGTGTAAAGTGAAATATAATTAATGACCTCTGCCATATATTCAATCGGGTAGGTTTTTTCTTCCGAACTACCGAATGTACTTAACATAATCAGATTGTCATTAACAGATAATCCATTTTCAGAAAGAATTTGATATGCATTTTCTACTTCTTTTTCAGAGAGATAAATTTTAGGAAATACTTCTTGGAAATCAATTCCTAGAGGTTCTAACATTTGTAATCGATGTTCAATCCCAAAAATTGTATTTTTTGATTTAAGTCTTATTGCTCTTTTTACCGGAAAATTGTAAAAGAATTGAGTGTATTTTTTGAAAAAACCGATTCTAGTTTTCGCTCCGGAAAGTAAAGTTAAAGCCCCAGTTTCTATTTTTGAATATAGGTCAACAACGATATCAAATTTCTGAACTTTTATCTCTGATAAGGTTTTCAAAAAACTGTCTTTGAAAAAAATAAAATGATTGATGTACGGATTCCCAACCAAAATCTGAGAATGTTTTTCTTCTACCAAAAAACTGATTTCAGAATCTGGAAATTTATCTTTCAACAAAGGCAAAATTGTACTTGTAACGATAACGTCACCCATAAATTTTTTCTGTATGACCAATATCTTCATTCTTCTAGCTACCGAACTCCAAAACTGTTTTTTCAATGATTTTCACACAATCCAAAAGTTGCTCCTCTGTGATAACCAATGGTGGTGCCAATCTGATAATATTACCGTGGGTTGGTTTTGCTAGTAAACCATTTTCTTTCAGCTGTACACAAAGATTCCAAGCAGTTTTGCTCTCTGGGGAGTCGTTGATAAGAATTGCATTTAACAAACCTTTTCCACGAACTTTCGTAATTAAATCTGTTTTCTCAATTAATTTTTCAATCTCTGAACGGAAGAGTTTTCCTAATTCCTCGGATTTTTCGGACAATTTCTCATCTGCAACAACATCCAAGGCTGCAATTGCAACAGCACAAGCAATCGGGTTTCCACCGAAAGTAGAGCCGTGTTGACCTGGCTTGATGACATTCATAATTTCATCATTTGCCAAAACAGCTGACACAGGATACATTCCGCCTGAAAGTGCTTTACCTAGTATAAGTATATCTGGCTGAACATTTTCGTGATGACACGCAATCAGCTTTCCAGTTCTTGCGATTCCGGTTTGTACTTCGTCCGCAATAAAAAGAACGTTGTACTTTTTACAAAGTTCCGAAGCACTTTTCAAAAATCCTTCGTCCGGAACATAAACACCAGCTTCTCCTTGTATTGGTTCTGCTAAAAATGCGGCAATATTTTGAGAATCTTGTTGTAATATTTCCTCTAAAGCAGTTAAATCATTGTAAGGGATTTTTATAAATCCGGGTGTAAAAGGACCATAATTTTGATTGGCATCAGGGTCATTTGAAAATGAAACTATTGTTGTTGTTCTTCCGTGGAAGTTATTTTCACAAACTATTATTTTTGCAGCATTTTCAGAAATTCCTTTGACTTCGTAACTCCATTTTCTTGCTAATTTTACAGCGGTTTCTACAGCCTCAGCTCCAGAATTCATAGGGAGAACTTTATCAAAACCAAAAAGACTTGTGATTTTTTTCTCGTATTCACCCAAATTGGAATTATAAAAAGCTCTTGATGTCAAAGCTAATTTCTTAGCTTGATTGACCAAAGCTTCAACAATTTTTGGATGAGAATGTCCTTGATTGACAGCAGAGTAGGCTGAAAGGAAATCGTAATATTTCTTACCTTCCACATCCCATACAAAAACACCTTCGCCACGATCCAAAACTACTGGTAGAGGATGGTAATTGTGAGCGCCATATTGATTTTCGAGGTCAATGAAATATTGAGAATTCTTTTCCTGAACTGCTGTTGACATATCTTTTATTTTTTACAAATTTAATAAATTTGATATCAATCATAACTAATAAAAATGCCTAACTTTTAAAGTCAGGCATTTTATATATTTATTAATAATACTTCTAGATATGATTATCAAAATTCTTATCCATTACGAAGTCTTCCATAAACTTGGTAGTGTAATTTCCGGCAAGGAAATCCTCATTTTCCAATAATTGTCTGTGGAAAGGAATTGTAGTTTTTACACCTTCGATATAGAACTCTTCCAAAGCACGTTTCATTTTTGCAATCGCCTCATCTCTAGTTTGAGCTGTTACGATTAGTTTTGCAATCATAGAATCGTAGTTGGACGGAATTGTGTATCCAGAATAAACATGCGTATCTACTCTTACACCGTGTCCACCAGGAATATTAAGTTCTTTAATCTTTCCAGGAGATGGTCGGAAATCTGCGTAAGGGTCTTCCGCATTAATTCTACACTCGATAGCATGCATTTTAGGGTAGTAGTTTTTTCCACTAATTGGCGTTCCAGAAGCTAATAGAATCTGTTCACGGATCAAGTCAAAATCTACAACTTGTTCTGTGATTGGATGCTCTACCTGGATTCTAGTATTCATTTCCATAAAATAGAAATTTCTGTGTTTATCTACCAAGAATTCAATGGTTCCAACACCTTCATATCCTATGAACTCTGCTGCTTTTACAGCGGCAGCTCCCATTTTTTCACGAAGCTCATCTGTCATAAACGGAGATGGAGTTTCTTCGATTAATTTTTGGTTTCTTCTTTGAATAGAGCAGTCTCTCTCGGAAAGGTGACAAGCTTTTCCAAATTGATCTCCAGCAATCTGAATCTCGATATGTCTTGGCTCTTCAATCAGTTTTTCCATGTACATTCCACCGTTTCCAAAAGCTGCAACAGCTTCTTGAATTGCAGAATCCCAATGTTCTTTTAGGTCTTCTTCTTTCCAAACAGCTCTCATTCCTTTTCCACCACCACCAGCAGTTGCTTTGATCATCACAGGATAACCCACAACTTTTGCAGTCGCTTTTGCGTCTTCATAAGAATCAATCAAACCGTCTGAACCAGGTACACAAGGGATTCCAGCTTCTTTCATAGTCGCTTTAGCAGTAGCTTTGTCGCCCATTTTTTCGATTTGTTCAGGAGTTGCTCCAATGAATTTGATTCCGTTTTTCGCACAGATTCTAGAGAAGTTTGCGTTCTCTGAAAGGAATCCGTAACCTGGATGGATTGCATCTGCATTGGTAATTTCTGCAGCTGCAATGATATTAGGGATTTTAAGATACGAGTCTTTGCTCATCGCAGGACCGATACAAACTGCCTCGTCTGCAAAACGAACGTGAAGACTGTCTTTGTCCGCAGTTGAATAAACTGCAACCGTTTTTATTCCCATTTCCTTGGCTGTTCGCAAGATTCTCATTGCAATTTCGCCACGGTTTGCGATCAATATTTTTTTGAACATCTTTTTTTGAAATTATAAATTATAAAATTTGAATTTTAAATTATTTTAAATGAAAGAATTCATCTAAAATTTATAATCTTAAATCTAAAATTCCTTAAGATGGATCTACTAAAAATAGTGGTTGGTCATATTCTACAGGAGAAGAATCATCTACCAATATTTTTACAATTTTTCCGCTAACTTCTGATTCAATTTGGTTGAAAAGCTTCATTGCTTCTATCACACAAACTGTTTTTCCTTCTGTAACAGAATCACCAACATTTACAAAAACATCTTTATCTGGAGATGGTTTTCTGTAGAAAGTTCCAATCATTGGAGATTTGATAGTAATATATTTGCTTTCATCAGCAGAGTTAGCTGCTTCAGAATTTTCAACAGGAGCAGAAACAGGATTTGCAATGGGAGCAGAAACAGGAGTCTGGTAAGCAACTTGCGGAGTTACATAGCTTACAGGTTCGCCTCCTAGTGGAGTTTTGATGTAGATTTCGAAGTCTTTATTTTTATATTTCACTTCGGAAACACCTGCCTTTGCAACAAATCTTACAAGATTCTGAATGTCTTTTATATCCATAAAATTTTAAATTGTTTTGAACGCCAAATATAATAAAAAACCACTCAAATTGATAAAATCCGAGTGGTTTTTTATGCTAAGTATAAGATTATCAAAGATAATTCTTAGTTTTCTTCTGCTGTTTCTACAGTTTTCTCTACTACAACTTTTCCTCTGTAGTATAGTTTTCCTTCGTGCCAGTGCGCTCTGTGGTATAAGTGCATTTCGCCAGACGTTGCGTCTTTTGCCAATTGAGGAACTACTGCTTTGTAGTGAGTTCTTCTTTTATCTCTTCTTGTAGACGACTGTCTTCTTTTAGGATGTGCCATTGTTAGTACTTTTTAAAAATTCTTACCGAATTATATTGTTGTTATTTCTTAATTGTTGTCTTTTAATTTCTTCAAAGCTTCCCATCTTGGGTCTGTGCTTTCTTCTTCCTCTTCGACTATTTTTGGACTGTATTGGTCAAGTATCTTTTGATATTCATCATTGTCTCTTACAGATGGTGCTAATTTTTTCATCGGAATCGATAAAGCTACAGCTTCATATATAAGGTTAGCAAGATTGAACTCGCCATCTTTTTTATTGATGGTAATGACATCTTCGTTGCTGTCATCATATTCTTCACCAAATTTCACAAGGATTTTCAAATCATTCTCAATGTTTTCAGAAAATTCATCATTGCTAATGTCGCAAATCAATTGAACGGTTCCTGAAACATTAATATAGAATTCCAAAAACGTTGTATGCTTATCCAAAAGGATGTTTGCAATGATTTTTGGATTGAAAAATTCCTGCTCAGTCTCAAATAAATCAAAGAACTCTTGTTCGATTTCAAATTTGAAATCGTGTTTTCCCGGTTTTAAGCCTATAAAGGCAACGTCATAGTTTCTAATTCTGTCCATAAAAACGGTTTGCAAAAATAATTTATTTTTTTTAAATAACAAAATCTTTTTTGGAAATACTTGAACTACAAAAAATTACTCCTCAAAAACTGATTTTTTTGTCTAACTATTTTCCTCAGGAAGGTCTTCGTCTATCCCGTTATTTGCGTGAGCTGGCTTCGGGCGAAGACGATTGCTCATCAGGTCGTGATATTCTTCTCTATTCTTGAAAATTTTGATTGCTGTGAAAATGGCTTCTGAAAAAGAAGTTTCATCAGCTAAATTTTTCCCTGCAATGTCATAAGCAACACCGTGGTCTGGAGAAGTTCTTACAAAAGGAAGTCCAGCCGAATAATTCACGCCTTCTTCGTAAGCGATTGTTTTGAACGGAGCCAGCCCTTGGTCGTGGTACATTGCCAAAACCGCATCAAAAGCTTTATATTTTTCCGGTTGGAAAAAACTGTCAGCAGGATAAGGTCCAAATGCTAAAGTTCCATTATTGAAAAGTTCTTTTATCGCAGGTTCAATAATCTCGATTTCTTCTTTGCCAATTACACCACCATCTCCAGCGTGAGGGTTAAGTCCAAGAACTGCAATTTTGGGTTTTTCTACACAGAAATCTTCTTTGAGTGTTGAAACTAATTGCTTGATTTGTTTTTTTAATTTTTCTTTATTGATGTTGTTTGCAATCTCAGAAACCGGAATGTGATGTGTGGAAACAGCAACTTTCAAATCTTCTGTTACCATAAACATTACTGCTTTTTTACCGGCTTTTTCTTCGAAATATCCTGTGTGTCCTGCGTGAGCAAAACCGTATTTCATCATTTCGTCCTTATTAATAGGAGAGGTTACGATAACATCAATCTCGTTGTTGAGAAGTGCTTGTGTTGCAGATTCCAAAGAATCAATAGCCATTTTTGTGGATTCTTCTGTTGGAACACCGAATTCTACATTGCTATTCTCTTTGGTGAGATTCACCATATTGATTTTCCCACCTTGAGCTTCTTTTGCAGAATTGATGTAATTGAAGTTCGTCTGCAGTTTGAAAACGTTTTTCTGATAAGTAAACAGTTTTCCTGAACCAAAAATAACCGGCGTGAAAAAATCTGTGATGCTTTTGTCTTTCAGAGACTTTAGGATGATTTCGGGACCGATTCCGTTGAAATCGCCGATGGAAATTCCTACTCTGATTTTATGGTGTTTGGAGCTCATTTGCTTATCTTTGACGTTTAAAATGAATTTTACAAAATTACGTTTTTTTAGGTTGTTTGTACAACAAAAGTTGTACTGATGACAAAAACCCTAGCCCCGATTGTAGTGGAAATCCTTTTTCTTTTCTTTGAAAAGGAAAAGATTGCAACGGAAAGCGGGAAATAGCTCCTAAAAAAATATTTAAATCACAAAACAAATGTTCACAGGAATAATAGAAGCAACCGGAAAAGTTGAAAAAATTGACAGAAATGAAAGTAATATTGATTTTGTTTTAAGTTGCCCTTTCACGTACGAATTGAAAATCGACCAAAGCCTTGCCCACAACGGATGTTGCCTGACGGTTGTGGAAATTAATAATGACACTTATAAGGTAACTGCCATCAATGAAACGCTGGAAAAAACCAATCTTGGGTTCTGGAATGTCGGAACGGAAGTGAATTTGGAACGTTGTTTGAAATTCGAAGGTAGATTGGATGGGCACGTTGTTCAAGGACACGTAGATAAAACCGGAACTGTGGAAAGTATCGAAGACCAAAACGGAAGTTATTTTATTACAATTAATTACGAAGAGTCTGCAGAATATACGACGGTTCCACAAGGTTCGATTACTTTGAATGGAACAAGTTTAACGGTTGCAGAAAGTGGGAAAAATCAGTTTTCTGTGGCAATAATTCCCTACACTTGGGAGTTTACGAATATGAAGCATCTGAAAAAAGGTGATGTCGTGAATTTGGAATTCGATATCATCGGCAAGTATGTTGCGAAACTTTTGAAAAAACAAAATGTCATTTAGTGATTATAAAGGTTACCGGTTAAGAAACAGGGTTTTT
This sequence comes from uncultured Weeksellaceae bacterium, assembly GCA_963530025.1. GTDB lineage: Bacteria > Bacteroidota > Bacteroidia > Flavobacteriales > Weeksellaceae > Epilithonimonas. The sequence goes on along the minus strand of CAUSBY010000004.1, from coordinate 254,171 downwards.
GTTGGATTTTTGGCGATTTGCTTCCTTAGTATTTTGACTTCGGCGGTTTTATCGTTTGTGATTTTGCGTGATAATGCCAAGATGCAGAGCAAAACCGATATGCAAAACAAATCCGAAGCGCTGATGTCTTCTCTGGATTATGCGCTCAGTCATTCTATGGTTGAGACCAAAGATATTCCTGCAGTTCTGGAAAACGAAATCTACGAGATTGCCGATATCAATAAACACGATATCATCATCTATGACCTGAACGGAAATTATCTTCTTTCTAATAAAGAACCGAACCTGGTTGTTCAGAAAAAAATGCCTGCTGATGTTGTAAAGGCTATCAAGAAAAACGGAAAGCAATACGACGACAAGTCTTATGATGAGAAGCTTGAGGCGACTATTGTTTCTTCCTATATGGTTCTGAAAAACAATATGTTGGAAAATATCGCTTATGTTTATTTTCCGTATTATCACAATGAGAGCGCCTATATGATGGTTTTCAAGCATTATTTTGCTTACATCATTGGGATTAATCTTTTGATTGTTTTATTCAGTATTTGGTTGAGTTGGATTATTTCGAATAATTTGACGGAAGCGATTACGCGTTTTACATCAATGATTAGCAGAATAAATTTGTTTGATAAAAATCTGCAACCTATCAAATATTATAAGAATGATGAGCTGAATGCATTGGTGAAGTCTTATAACAAAATGATTTCCGAGATTGCTGACCAAAGAGAACGTCTCAGTTATATCGAAAAGCAATCCGCTTGGCAGGAAATGGCGAAACAAGTAGCACACGAAGTGAAAAATCCGCTTACGCCAATGAAGCTGATGATGCAGAATTTTGAAAGAAAATTTGACCCAAATGACCCAAATATCACTGCGAAAGTTAAAAATCTAAGCGAAGTTGTAATTGGTCAGATTGATGTCATCAGTAGAGTAGCGAGTGCTTTTTCTGAGTTTGCGCAATTGCCTCAAAAGAATGATGAAGAAATCTCTCTGAATAAAGAAATCAAAAATGTATTGACGATTTTCAGTGATGAAAATATATTTGTCCACGCCAATCACGATAATATAATGATGAAGATTGACAAAGATTATATGGCGAGGATTATTACCAATCTTGTGACGAATGCGAGTCAGGCGAAAGCGGATGATAGAAAATCTGTCATCAATGTCGATTTAGAAAAAATTGAAAAACGTATCCGAATTACCGTTCAGGATAATGGAGTAGGGATTTCTGAAGATAAAATCAATAAAATCTTTGACCCGAATTTCACCTCAAAAAATAGCGGAATGGGAATCGGATTGACAATGGTGAAACGAATGGTGGAAGATTATAACGGGACAATAACTGTGGTTTCTGAACCGGACAAAGGCGCGACTTTCACAATCTCAATGCCTTCGAATTTATAAATGAAACCTTTCCGATTTCAACAATTTGATATCAATCAAAGTTCTGATGTTTTTCGAGTGGGAACAGATGCTGTTTTACTAGGCGCTTTGTCGAATGTCATTAATGCAAAACAAATTCTGGAAGTTGGAACAGGAACGGGAGTCATTTCATTGATGATAGCTCAAAGAAATCAAGAAGCACAGATTTTAGCAATCGATATTAATTCTGAAGCTGTCCAAATTTCTCAGAATAATTTTTCTAATTCTCCTTTTTCTGAGAGAATCAAAAGTCAACTTCAGGATTTTAAAAATTTTGAAGCTAAAGAAAAATTTGATTTAATCATTTCGAATCCTCCTTATTTTGAGATTAACAATTCTGAAAAAGATATTCTGGCAAGACAAAGATTGGAATTAGATTTCTCTGATTTGATTCAAAAAGCTTCGCAATTACTTTCCAGAGATGGTTTATTTTCTGTTATTATTCCAATTGATTCTGAGAAGGAATTTACTCAGATTGGTCTAAGTAATAATTTATTTCTTCAAAGGAAAATTATTATTAAAGGAATCAAAACTGCTGAACCGAAAAGAGTAGTTTTAGAATATTCTTTAAAAAAATCAGAAACAACAATAGAAAACTTCGTCATAGAAAAATCGCCAAGAGTTTATTCCGATGAATATCTTGAGCTGACAAAAGATTTCCATTTATTCAACAAAAAACCTCTCTGAATTTTCAAAGGTTTTTTATTTATAACTAATTTTTTTCTTACTCGAATAATTCCGCAGTATCCAAAACAGAAACTTCGCCATTCTCACATCTGATAGCTTCGCCAGGATAATTCTGAATCATATGATAATCGTGTGTCGCCATTACAACTGCACAATGGTTTTCTTCTGCAAGATTTTTCAAAAGCGTCATAATATCGTTAGACGTTTCTGGGTCAAGATTTCCTGTTGGCTCATCTGCAAGAATCAATTCTGGATGATTTAGAAGTGCTCTTGCAATTGCGGCACGTTGTTGTTCGCCTCCGGAAAGTTGATGTGGCATTTTGTGCTTTTTGGTTTTCATTCCAACGCTTGACAAAACTTCATCAATTCTTGTTTCCATTTTCAGTTTGTCTTTCCAGCCAGTTGCCTGCAGAACAAAAAGAAGATTTTTCTCAATATTTCTATCAGATAACAATTGGAAATCTTGGAAAACGATTCCTAATTTTCTTCTCAAGTTAGGAACGTCAGATTGCTTCAGTTTTTTCAAATCAAAACCAGCAACTTGTCCGCTTCCTCCTTGTAAAGGAAGTTGCCCGTAAAGAACTTTCAGAAGAGAACTTTTCCCGGAACCTGTTTTTCCAATCAGATAACAGAATTTTCCTTTCTTGATATGTAGGTCAACATTATTCAGGACGGTAAAGTTTTTCTGAACAATTTTAGCACTGCTCAAATCTATAATATCGATACCCGGGTCATTTCTGTGTGGCATAATTTCGGAAATTGAAAGTTTGTGAAAGTCAAAAATAGCAAAAACTTATTTTTCAGCTTTTACTTTTGGGAAATTTTAACAACAAAAATGTCTGAACATTGTCCAGACATTTTTGTATATGATAATTTTAAGAAATTATCTCTTAGCGCGAGATGCACTAACAGTTAAGCTCTTTCTGCCTTTCGCTCTTCTAGCTGCCAACACTCTTCTTCCGTTTGGTGTAGACATTCTTTCACGGAAACCGTGCTTGTTTCTTCTTTTTCTTTCAGATGGTTGAAATGTTCTTTTACTCATCACTAATATATTTAGTTCGTAATTTTATTAAATTTTCAGATTGCAAATATAGAAATATTATTTCGAATGGCAAATAATTAAAAAACTTTTTTATGTTAATTTTTACATCTCATCAATATTAATAATTTGGACTGCTTAATTCATCTTTCACTCCAAAAAACTAACGAAGTGGTTCATTATATTTGTATCAGAAAGTATAAAGATGATAAAATCAAAACAAAATTCTGAACATTATATCTGGGGCGAAAATTGTGACAGCTGGATTTTACTTAATTTAAAGAATCTTTCTATTAAGCAAGAAATAATTCCGCCTCATTCGAAAGAGCAATTGCATTTTCATAAAAGTGCACAACAGTTTTTCTTTATTTTGAAAGGAAAAGCAACTTTTGTAGTAGATGAAGAGGTCTTTGAAGTTGTTGAAAATTCAGGATTTCATATCACTCCGAATAAAATTCACTTGATAGAAAACAAATCGGATGTTGATTTGGAATTTCTAGTCATATCAAATCCTTCAACAAATAATGATAGATTTGCAGTAGAAACTAAACAATTATGAAAACCATTTCTTTCGCACTGAAAATTATTTCTTTTCTACTTCTGATTTTTATCTGGATTTTTACAATTATTAATTTTAAGAATCTGCCGGAAACTATTCCAATTCATTATAATCTTGAAGGAATTCCTGATGGATTTGGTTCAAGAGGTACAATCTGGTTTGAAACGGGTTTAAGTTCAGTTTTATTTTTATTTCTAATGTATGTTTTAAAAAAACCGAATTTCCCACTACTTAATATTCCACAAAATATAAAAGATAATCCTGTTCTTACTGAATTTGTAGTAAGTGTTCTGTTATTAATAATAATGCTGATATTTGCAGATATTAATTATGAAAGTATCAGCAATGCTTTAGGAAAAACCGGTGGATTAAGTTCGATAATGCATTATTTACTAGCCTTGCTTTTTGCTTTTGTGATAGGACTTCTTGTTTATTTTTTCAGGATTTCAAAACAAGAGAAAATAATTAAATAAAAACTTTAAAATATAACTTAATAACCAATTTTAAAACTCAAAAATGATTAACAAAACGCTTTTAGAAATTACCGAGACAAAGAATAGAGACCTCAGTGAAATTGTAACTAATTGGAAAAATTATACAGAAGAAACATTTTTGCTTACTGTTTCTGAATTAAAAAGAAGAAATGTTCCTATTAATGATGTTTTCGAAGCTAAAATTGCTGAATTTTCTCAGAATAAAGGAAAGTCTATTTCGGAATTTGGAGAAGAATTCTTTAAAGCAAAAGGAGTTGAGGATTACACAGAATATTATAATTCTAAAGAGAAATTTCTAGAAAAAAGTGATGAAGAAAGAATTCTTCAGGATAAGCAAAGACGAGAAATTATGAATGTAATTGAACAAAGAAATACCAAACAATCTGGCAACGATGTTTTGTATGGAGGATTGTGGTTTTTTGGAGGTTTGCTTGTTACTATCATTTCTTTAAGTAGTGGTCACGGAGGAATTATAGCTTATGGAGCTGTTATTTTTGGAGGAATTCAGTTTCTTAGAGGATTGATGAATAGCTGATGAATTTTTTTTATTCCATATTAATTAATCTTTTGATTTTCGGGATGAAAATCTTTTCAATCTTCGATTCCAAAACAAAAAAAGGAGTCCGAGGTAGAAAAGAATCTTTGAAAATCGTTCGTGAAAAAATTCAGGGACAAAAAGTGCTTTGGATGCACGCAGCAAGTTTAGGCGAGTATGAACAAGGTTTGCCAGTTCTGGAAAAATTGAAAGAACAATTCCCTGAACACAAAACTTTGGTGACTTTTTTTTCGCCTTCAGGTTATGAAAATGTGAAGAAAAGAAAACAGATTGCCGATGCTATTTGCTATCTGCCTTTTGACAGAAAAAAAAATGTCAAAGAATTTGTCTCCACTTTTGATACAGAGATTTTCTTCACGGTGAAATATGATTACTGGTACAATCTTTTAGAAGAACTGAAAAATCGAGGGACAAGAAATTATGTGATTTCGGCTTTGTTTTATGAACATCAGGTTTTCTTTGAAAGTTATGGGAAATGGTTTGCGAAACAACTTCAGAAAAATATCGATTGGTTTTTTCATCAGACGATTAAATCTTTGGCTTTAGCAAAAAAAATTGGATTAACTAATTCTACTGTTTCAGGCGATACAAGATTTGATAGAGTGAAACAATTCCTCGACAGAGATAATCATTTGGAATTTATAGAACAATTTAAGAGTAATCAAAAACTCATTGTATTAGGAAGCAGTTGGCAAGCGGAAGAAGACATTGCACAGGTTTTGGTGAAAAAACTTCCTGAAACCAAAATCGTAATCGCGCCACACGATTTGCACAGAGTTTCGCATTTGAAAAGTCTTTTTCCGAATGCTATATTATATAGTAGTCTGCAAAATTCTCAAACGCCTGATTTTTCCAATTTTCAGATTTTAATCATCGATTCAATCGGAAAGCTTTCTAAATTGTATTCTTATGCAGATTTGGCGGTTGTTGGTGGAGGATTTCATTCGACGGGATTGCATAATATTTTGGAAGCTGCGGTTTACGGCGTTCCTGTTATTTTTGGAAATCAGTATAAGAAAAATCCGGAAGCCGATGCGTTGATTGAAGCAAAAGGCGGAAAAAGTTTTGATGATTTTGTGGTCGCTTCGGCTTTCATTACAGAAGTCATTAAAAAAGATTCACAAACTGAAGGCGAAGAAAAATCTTACCTAAAAGAAATGTCAGAAAAAGCGCTTGAATTTGTCAATTCTCAACCCAATTCTACGGAGATTATTGTGAAGAAGATTTTGTCTTTATGAAAATTAAATTTTCTTTTTTGTTGATTTTAATTTCTACTTTGAGTTTTTCTCAGGATAAGAAAACTATCAAAAATTTTGTAGAAAGTTTTGTCGAATATAAAATGCAAAAAAAGACATTTAATAAAATAGATGAGCAAGTCTTGCTTGTTGGAATGCTTAATTCTGATGATTGTTTGAAATGTAAGAGTCTACAAATTCAAATGGATGTAACGAATATGCTTATAGATTTTCCGTACAAGAATGTTTTTGATGTACGTAGTTTCAAGACAATAGTTTACGAAAATGAATATTCTAAAAATTTTGATGGGATTTTCAAAAAACTTCCTTTTGAAAATTTGAATTTAGGAGACCCTCAAATTATTAAAAATATGATGACAAATAATGAAAGATGGTCTTTTGTTTTCAATAATAAAAATGAAATCGAATGGATTAGCGGATTCCAAGGAGATTCTGTATTCTTGGATTTTTTGAAAAATAAAAATTTCAATTTCTCTAAAGACTTTGATAAGAATATGAGTCTTGACTGATTCTATCTCAAAAATCCCTCATTCTTGATGTTTTTTACAATCAATTCACAATGGTCAGGAATATTTTCGCATTTCAGCCAATTGAAATCCAGACCATTATTGACACAAAGTTTGCTTAAATAAATATTGTTGTCGATTTTTTCATTAAGATTTTCTAATAATTCATCAAATTCCATCCAATAATCTTCATCCAGTTTTTTGATTAAAGTCAACGCTTTGAAGATTTTATTAATAAGATAAATGTAAAGTTTATAAACATTATCAAATCTTTGCTGACCAAGCTTTTCGTTATGTTTTAAGATTTCATTAATGAGAAATAAATTCAAAGAAACGTCTCCGAATTTATCAGTTGTCACTTTGACGTGTTCCGTGATTTCTGCACTTATCTTTCTAATCAAAACCAAAAAATATTTTTGATTACCGATGTATTTTGAAATTTCCAGAATTCTTTCACGTATGTTCTCTTCCATTGTATTTCTTTTATCATCAGTTGTTTCTTCATCGATGAGTTCGAAATATAATTTCTTGGAAAGCAATTTGTCTTTCTTTAGTAATCGGAAAATCAGTTTGTCTTTTTCTGTCGGAGAAAACTGACTCAAAGCTTGTTTGAATTCTTTTGAATATTCCATTAATTAAAGATCTTGGAATATTTCAAAAAGCCGTTAAATGCCCAATTAGCAGTGTAATATAAAGATTTCAATGTGGAAAATCCCATAAAGTCTTTATAGACCAGGTATTGGTCTTTCATAATATTGGTCTTTTTTCTGGAAACGCTGTTTTTGCGCATTCTGTACTTTGCCAAAGTCTTTTTTAAAGGATAGCCTTTTGGAATTACCTTTAGCAGATTCAGCCACATCACGTGGTCTTCTCGTTTGCTTTTTATTGGGAACAGGAATTTGCCCACTCTTTTGGTATCATAGATTGTGGAAACCGGTGCCAGTCTGCATGTTTTTAGCAGATTGGAAAAAGTGACGATCTTGTCTGCCAAAAAATCTTTTAATATTGGTTCCATAGTATATTCGTCACATCTGGAATAGTTGCAATAGACCAATTCTACATTCTTTTCTTGCAAGAAATCGGTCATTGTTTCCAGATATTCAGGATACCAGTAATCATCGGAATCTAGAAATGCAATATATCTTCCTTGCGCTCTTTCTATGCTTTTGTTTCGTGCATTTCCTGCGCCTCCATTTTGTTCCAGTACCTGAAGTTTTATTCTTGGGTCGTTATATTTTTTTATGATATCGACGGTGTTATCTGTGGAGCGGTCGTCAGAAATTAACCATTCCCAGTTTTCATAGGTTTGGTTTAATACAGATTGTATTGTTTCCTGTATGAATTCTGCAGAATTATAAGATGGCGTGATGATGGAAACAAGGTCTTTCATTTATGTTTTAAATTATCATTAAAATTATAAAAATCTTTTCTCATAGAAATTCCAGGAGCATACACCAACGATAATTACAACTAACATACATACAAAAGCCATCAAAAATGGATTGTAATGTTCAAACAATCCTAATGTTGTGAAAGTTCGGATAATAGGAAAGTGGAAGATGTAGATCCCGTACGTGAAATCTCCATATTTCCCGAAGTTGTTCAAAAATTTAAAGGAATATGTAATGTAAAGGAAAATGATTCCGATCATCATTGGAGAGAATAGTTTTATATCTAGAATCAAATCTATCCAAACGGTAATAATAGCAATTATAAAAAGTATATGTTTATGTTTGATAAATTTTTCAAAGTTAAAATAGATTAACATTCCTGCGATGAAATAACACAGGGAGCCTGGAAGTTGTTTTGAAATGGAAATTTTGTTTAATTCTTCAAAATAATTGAGATAGACAAGGGAAAGGAAATAAAGAATAATCAAGCTTATATTCCGGTATTTATTATTTTTTCCAAACAATAAAAATAATAAAGGGACACAAAAATAATAACACATTTCTATTTTAAGGGTCCAGAGAGCTCCATTCACAGCTTGATTTCCAAAAACTCCAGGAAGCCAGAGTGCTTTGAAATTTAAAAACAAAGAATTCCAGAACAAGTATTTATAAACCTGAGGATTACGAAAATAATCATAAAGTGAATATGTGCTTACTAAACTTAATAAAATGGCACATAGAAAAACAACTAACAAATACGCTGGAACAATCCTTTTTATTCTTTTTTTCAAGTAGCTTTTCAAACTGGATGACCTCTCGTAGCTTCTTGCAATAAGAAATCCACTGACAACAAAAAATCCAAAAACAGCAATTTCTATGGGACTTTTTTCAAGGAATGCAAGGTCTTTTGATGCGCTCAGAGTTCCTAGATGTCCAAGGAAAACGATAAAAGCGAGTATAACACGTAAAAAGTCAAAATTATTTTTCGTAATGTCCTGCATTTGCATTTGTTTGTGCAAAAATAGTTTTTTTCGCAGTAAAGAAGATGTTTCAAGGAAAATAAAGAAGATTTAATAAAGTTCTATTTTATTTCAAAATTAAATTTACATTTCTTTTAAAATCATTATTTTTGTGAATCTTGATTTTAAGATTAAATTAAAACTAATCTTCTTATCAAAAATCTAAATATATAATATCCATAAATAGAATGTTTTACGACCATCAGCAGATAGAAAAAAAGTGGCAGAAATACTGGGAAGACAATCAAACTTACAAGACTTCCGACTCAACCGATAAACCGAAATTTTACGTCCTCGATATGTTTCCGTACCCTTCCGGAGCGGGACTTCACGTGGGACATCCGCTCGGTTATATTGCTTCTGATATCTATGCGCGATACAAAAGACATCAGGGTTTCAATGTTTTACATCCGGTTGGTTACGATAGTTTCGGACTTCCGGCGGAGCAATACGCTATCCAGACAGGAACGCATCCTGCTATTACAACAGAACAAAATATCACGAGATACGAGGAGCAATTAAGGAAAATTGGTTTCTCTTTCGACTGGAGTAGGGAAGTGAGAACTTCGGACGCTTCTTATTATAAATGGACGCAATGGATTTTTATTCAGTTGTTTCATTCTTGGTATAATAAAAACACCGACAAGGCGGAATCTATCGAAACCTTAATCCAACATTTTGAGGAAAAAGGAAGTGAAGGATTGAATGCCAATCAAAATGAAGAACTGAATTTCACTGCAGAAGAATGGAAAAATGCTTCTGAAATTGATAAAGGTGCCATTTTATTGAATTATCGTTTGGCTTACAGAGCGGAAACTACCGTGAACTGGTGTCCTGCTTTGGGAACTGTTTTAGCTAATGATGAGGTAAAAGACGGAAAATCCGAAAGAGGCGGTTTTCCTGTTTTCCAAAAGAAAATGATGCAATGGAGTATGAGAATCTCCGCGTATTCTGAAAGATTGTTGCAAGGATTGAAAACTTTGGATTGGCCACAACCTTTGAAAGATTCTCAGGAGTATTGGATTGGGAAATCTCAAGGAGCGCAAGTTAGATTTGCTACTGAAAATGGAGAAACGATTGAGGTTTTCACAACTCGTCCTGACACAATTTTTGGCGCAACTTTTATGGTTTTGGCGCCCGAAAACCCTTTGGTTCAAAATTTAACAACCGAAGCTCAAGCAACGGAAATTGCAACTTATATAGAAGAAACATCGAAAAAAACAGAACGTGATAGAATGGCTGACGTGAAAAATGTGAGTGGTGCTTTCACTGGGAGTTATGCGATTAATCCTTTTAATGGAAACAAAATTCCCGTTTATATTTCGGATTACGTTTTGATGGGGTACGGAACGGGAGCTGTGATGGCTGTTCCTGCACACGATGAGCGTGACCATAGATTTGCTAAGAAATTTAATTTAGATATTATCAAAGTTGTAGAATCTGATGTTGATGTTCAGGAAGAAGCTTATGATTCTAAAGATTCGGTTTGTGTGAATTCTGATTTCTTGAATGGTCTTAATTATAATGATGCAAAAGCAAAAATAATTGCTGAAATCGAAAACAAAGGAATCGGTCACGGAACTACGAATTACAGACAGCGTGATGCGATTTTCTCAAGACAAAGATATTGGGGGGAACCGGTTCCTATATATTATAAAGAAGGAATGCCGTACACGTTGCCAAATTCTGCTTTGCCTTTGGAGCTTCCTGAAGTTGAAAAATATTTACCAACTGAAGATGGTGACCCGCCATTAGGAAATGCAAAAACATTTGCTTGGGACGAAGGGAATCAAAAAGTGGTTGACACAGATTTGATTGATGATAGAGCCGTTTTCCCCTTAGAATTATCTACAATGCCTGGTTGGGCAGGAAGTTCTTGGTATTTCCTAAGATATATGGACCCGAATGATGATGAGGTTTTTGCGAAGAAAGAACTAACCGATTATTGGGGACAAGTTGATTTGTACATCGGCGGAAGTGAGCACGCAACAGGACACTTGTTGTATTCCCGTTTTTGGAATATGTTCTTAAAAGACAGAGGTTATATTGAACAAAATGAACCTTTCCAAAAGTTGATAAATCAAGGGATGATTTTGGGGATGAGTGCGTTTGTTAATTGGCAGAATATTGTTTTTGAAATTATAAAAACTGAAACTGACAAAGAAGGAAAATCAATGGTGCTAGATGTAGTTGAAAAAATACTATTAATCGAAACTGATTTGATACACGATGAAGTTTCATTTGATAAATTTTTATATTCCACAATAGATAAAATTAAAAAAGAAATACTTTTAAGTTCAAAAGAAGAGATAAATAATGTTGTTGTAAAATTCCATTCAAAAGGATTTGTTAATAATCTTCACGTAGATATTTCCTTGTTGAAGGGAACTACAAATGAATTAGATTTAGATAAATTTAAAAATTGGAGAAATGAGTTTAAAGAAAAAGACATTTTAATTCTTTCCGAAAAAGAAGATGTGTATATCTGTGACCGTGAAGTAGAAAAAATGTCCAAATCAAAATACAATGTCGTCAACCCAGATGATATTTGTAATGAATATGGAGCAGACGGATTAAGATTGTATGAGATGTTCTTGGGTCCATTAGAACAATCAAAGCCTTGGAATACGCAAGGCCTAAGTGGAGTTTATGGTTTTCTGAAAAAATTCTGGAATCTATACTTTGATGGAGATACTTTCTCTGTTTCTGATGAAGAGCCGACAAAAGAAGAATATAAAGTATTACATACCTTAATCAAGAAAGTAGTTTACGATATTGAGAATTTTTCTTTCAATACTTCGGTATCTTCTTTTATGATTGCTGTGAATGAATTACAGAAATTAAAATGCAATAAACGCAATATTTTGCAACCTTTGGCTGTTATTATCTCACCATATGCGCCACATATTTGCGAAGAGGTATGGAATTTGCTGGGAAATAATGCTTCTATTGAATTTGAACAATTCCCAACGCTTGACGAAAGCTATTTGATTGAAAATGAGATTGATTATCCAGTGAGCTTCAATGGAAAGATGAAATTTAAGATAAAACTGGCTTCTGACTTAGGAAAAGAAGAAGTTGAAAAACTGATGATGGAGAATGATGACGTGAAGAAGTTTTTAGGAGATAAATCAGTTAAAAATTTCATCTTCGTTCCAAAGAAAATCATTAATATTGTTATCTGATTTTAGAGAATCTTAAGAGATATTAAGAAAATTTATTATTCTTCACATTGGAAAATGCTGAAATAAGAATCATAAATAATGCAGACGAATTTTAATTATATTTCCTTAATGTTTCGAAAAGAGATAATGATTTCATAAAAACCCTGCTTTGATTTAATTAATAATTAAAATAAGCTAATTTAGTAGATAAAAAAATTAGAAGTCAATCCTAAAATAATTTTGCATTTTTCAAAAAATTGACTTTATTTTACACGATAAAATTTAACAATTATAATTTAGTTTTAATATGGAAATGAATGTTTCAAACACAGACGAGCAAGTAGTTGCTAGAAAAAAAGGAGGTCTTAATCCTGCGGTAATTATACCAATCTTATTTGCAATTGGTATTGCTATCTTTTTATTTGTTTTAGGTAATCCATCTAACTTTCAGGAGGATGCACGTACAGCTGGTACAGCTTCAGTAGCATTTGCTGATATCAAAGGGACGGAATTACACCCTCACGGATTAGGCGTTATTTATATGGGAGGAGTTCTCGTTCCTGTGTTGATTACTTTTATGATTATCGTTATTGTTTTCGCTATTGAGAGAGCTATTGTATTGAATAAAGCTTCTGGAAGTGGAAATGTTGATAATTTTGTAGTAAAAATCAGAAGCTTGCTTAACAAAAACAAAATTGATGAGGCTTTGGAAGAGTGCGATAAGCAACAAGGTTCTATCGGTAATGTTGTGAAAGAAGGTCTTACGACTTACAAAGCATTAGCTCACGATACAACTCTAGACAAAGAACAAAAAATGGCAGGTCTTAACAAAGCTATCGAAGAGGCTACAACTCTTGAGATGCCAATGTTAGAGAAAAACATGAACATTCTTTCTACATTAGGAACAGTTGCAACTTTGGTAGCACTACTAGGAACTGTATTAGGTATGATTCGTTCATTCCAAGCGTTAGGGGAAGCAGGTGGAACACCAGATGCTGCTGCTTTGTCAATCGGTATCTCAGAAGCCTTGATGAATACGGCTTTAGGTATTGGTACTTCTGCAATTGCAATTATTCTTTATAACTATTTTACATCAAAAATTGATGGTTTGACTTACAAGATTGACGAAATCTCTATGAGCATCCAACAATCTTTTGCTGAGTTTCACTAAGAAGCTGAGTTTTCTTAAAATGTAGTTTTACATTTTAAATTTATCAAATAGTTAAATAGACAAAATAATGGCGAGAATTAAACCAAAAAGACATGGTGTAGCCTTAGATATGACAGCAATGTGTGACGTAACATTCTTACTTCTTACATTCTTCATTATGACTACCCAGTTCAAAAAGCCCGATGTGGCACAGATAAAACCGCCTTCTTCTATATCAGAGAAGTTACTTCCTGATGCAAGTCTTATGACTGTAAGTGTTACTCCAGATGGTGTATTTTATTTTCAGCCTGTAGATAACGGGTCAGAAAAAATACAACTTTTGGATAAAATGGGAGCGAAGTACAAAATGACTTTTACAAACCCAGAAAAAGCGGCATTTGCAAAAGTAGAAGCGGTAGGCGTACCAATGGGACAGTTGAAAAGTTTTTTGAATCTGCCCGCAGAACAACAAAAAACTTACAAATCACCAGAAGGTGTTCCTATGGATAGTACGAATAAGCAATTAATTGATTGGGTACAACAGAGTCTAGCTGTTAATCCTAACTACAAGTTAGCGATTAAGGGTGATGTAACTACAAAATATCCAAAAGTGAAAAGCTTGTTTGAAGGTTTAAGAGATATTGATTTTCTTAAATTTTGGTTGATTACATCACAAGAGACAAATAAAAATTAATCAGGAAATGGCAGAAGTACAAGTAAAAGAGGATTCCGGGAAAGGCGGTAAGGTCCGCTCGAAAAAGCAGAATCCACGTGTAGACATGACACCGATGGTTGATTTGAATTTCTTGATGTTGATGTTCTTTATGTTCACCACAACATTTAGTAAACCAAATGTAATGGATCTTGGTCTTCCGGCTAAGCCAAAGGAAAACCAAAAACCACCGGATACAGAAATCAAATTGAATAATTCAATTTCTATTATTATAGGAAAAGATAACAAAATTTTCTATCACCAACAAGATCAAGCAGGTCTTAATGATCAAACACTTGTTGAAACAAACTTCGATAGAGAAGGTATTACGAAAGTAATTGAGAGAGCAAAAGCTGGAGCGTCTGATAAAGAAAAATTCACAGTAATTATCAAGCCAACAGACGATGCAGTATATAAGAATTTTGTAGATATTCTTGATGAGATGGCCATTACCAAAAATGAAAGATATGGGGTTACCGATATCAAACCTTGGGAGCTTGCTATTTATAAAAAGAAGGTTGGAGAATAATTTCTCTCTACAAATATCATATTTAATATTATTAAAATGGCAGACGAAAATTTGAAGTACGATCTTTCTCTAGATGAGATTGTATTTGAAAATAGAAATAAAGAGTATGGGGCATACGATCTTAGAACAGCGTATCCTAAGTTGCTTACAAGGTCTTTCTTGATAGGAACAGCTTTCTTTATTCTTCTTGCGGTTTCTCCTCTTGTTTATCTTAAGATTCAACAAATGAATGCTAAAGATGCTGTAGAAGTAGATGCAAAGCTAGTAGATATCTTGGAAGAGGAACCAATTATTGAGCAACCTAAAGAAGAAGAACCACCACCACCGCCACCTCCAAAGGAACCGGAACAACAAGAAGTGATTCAGAACGTTGTTCCTGAACCTAAAAAAGCTCCTAAGATAGAAACACCACCGCCTCCAATTACAAAACAGTTGGAAACAACAACTGGTCTTCAAAATCAAGAAGGTGTTAAAACTCCAACATATACGCCACCGCCACCGCCACCATCTAGTGGAACAGGTAAAGTTGCGGAAGTTAAGCCTGTAACTAATGAGGTTTACGAATCTGTTGATCAAAATGCAGAATTTCCTGGAGGAACTAATGCTTTCAGAAATAAATTTCAAAATAATTTTGATTCTGGAAGTTTGGAAGGAGAAGGTACTCTTAAAACAGAGATTACTTTCGTTGTAGAAAAAGACGGTTCTCTTACGCAAGTAAAAGCTACTGGTTCTAACTCAGATTTCAACAGAGAAGCTGAGGCTACAGTTAAAGGAATTAAAGCTAAATGGACTCCAGGTAAGGTTAATGGACAACCTGTAAGATCTAGATTTAGATTCCCAGTTACAATGAATTTCCAATAAGGATTTAATTTGTAATAGATTATATAAAAGAGAAGTTTTATAACTTCTCTTTTTTTTATTAGATTTGTGATATGTATAAATGGCTTTCTTTAGTTGTAGGATTTCTCTACATTGCATTCGGTATCTTTATTATAGTTTACAGATATTTGGAAATTGTAATATCTAATATAGCTTATCCTTTGGGAGCTTTGTTGATAGTTTATGGAATTTTCAGATTTGTAAGAGCTATAATTGCGCTCAAAAATGATAATTAGAATGAAAAAAATATTTTTCCTATTCATAGCAATTTTTGCTGTGATTTACTCATGTTCAAAAGACAAGGATATTGATAATCCTAATAAAGGTGAAATTACCATAGAAGCAGACGAATCTTTCAAAAGCGTTTCGGAAGCTTTAGTAGAGCGTTATACAGCACTTAACCCAAAAACCAAAATTAACCTTGTTATTAAAAAAGAGGATTTTGGATTGCTTGATCTTTTAGATAGAAAAGTAAGAGTAATTGTGATGTCTAGGGAATTATCCCAAAAAGAAAAAGAAGCTTACGATACTAAAGTAGATTTGCCTTGGAAGCCTGCGAAATTTGCTGCTGATGCAGTTTTGTTTGTTGTTCCCAAAAATTCGCCTTTGGAGTCTATTTCTATGGATGAAATTTCTAACGAGCTTCAGTCTGAAAAAAAGCGTTTGATTTTTGATGGAACTAATTCTAGCAACCTTAATTTCATTGCTCAAAAATTTAAAAAAAATCCATCCGATTTAAAATTTTCTATTATCAATGGAAATGAAAATGTTGCTGAACAGCTTAAGAATTATCCGGACAAAATAGGTGTTATAAGCTACAACACAATTAGCCGTCCTTATGGGAAAGAAGCTGAAAAACTTCGGAATGAATTGAAAATACTAAAAGTAATTAAAGGAAATAAAGCATATGATGTTTCCAATGATAGTTTGAAAAATATGACTTATCCGTTTACCAGAATTTTATATTTCTTAACCAATGAAGGCTATTATGGTCTTGGAAATGGTTTTATTAGATTTTCCTGCCAACAATTGGGGCAGATTGTAGTGGAAAAAGAAGGTCTTCAGCCATATAACATGTTCAAAAGAGAGGTTCAAATGCGATAATTGCTTTTTTTAATATTTTTTTAACAGAAAAAACTTTGTATTATAAAATAATGGTCTGAATATTGCGAATCAAACCAGTGATTAATATTTTTTTAGAAATAATGAAAATCGAGAATATAATGAATGTATCAAAAAAGATTGTTTTAACAGCTGCAATTGGATTTTTTGCAAATTTATCCTTTGGACAGTCTGTACAAGATGGAATCAATTATGTAGATAGTCAAAAATATGCTAAGGCTAAACAAAATTTCACTGACCTTATTAACAAAGATCCAAAGGATGCAAGCAACTATTTCTATTTAGGAAATGCTTACTTGACTCAGTTTGATCCAAATTTTACAGAAGCTCAAGATAGTTTTAATAAAGGTCTTGCCGCTGATTCTAAAAGTTATTTGAATAAAATAGGATTGGCATCTATTAAATTGGGGAAAGGTGATAAATCAGCTATTGCAGAAATCCAACAAATTGTAAAAGATTCTAGAGAAAAGGATGCTGAAGTTCTTTTCAGAGCAGGTGAGGCCTTAACTCTTTTCGAAAAAAATAGCTCACCAGATTTAGCAATTACTTTCCTTAATAAAGCTGTAGAAAAAGCTCAAAAAAATGGTGTTCCGGCAAATTACTACTATTCTTTAGGTGATGCTTATAGATTGAAAAAAGATCCAGGGAATGCAATGTCGGCTTATGATAAAGCAGTAGAAGTTGCGAAGAGCAAAGCATCCGTTTATACAAGAATGGGAACTCTTTGGATGGCTGCTCAAAGATGGCAACAAGCAAAAGAAAATATTGATAAAGCAATTGCTATTGACCCAACTTATGCACCAGCTTACAAAGCTTTGGCAGGTTTCAATATCAAATACCAAAAGAACGCTGAGGCTACTCAAAACTTGATTAACTATACAAAGTATGCGGACGATGATCCATATACAAAACTAGAAATTGCTAAGCTTTATTTCACTAATGAAGATTTTGCAAATGCGAAGACTACTTTAGATTCAGTTTTTGATAAAGTTGATGATCCTATCAAGTACAGATTAAGAGCGTATATCCAATATGGAGATGGAGATTATGCTGGAGCTCAACAAAACATTGAAACGTTTTTGTCAAAGGCTGAGAAAAGTAGAATCCAGCCATCTGATGATGGTTTGCAAGGTCTAATCGCTGCAGGATTGGCGAAAGACGAAAAAGATGCTGCTAAAAAAGCACAATTAGATGCACTTTCTCAACAAAAAATTGCTGTTGCAAAAGCTGCAAAAGACGAAACGCTTAAATGGGACGAGGAGCTTGCAAAAGTAAAAGGAGGAATCAATTCTGCTTCTGTTGATCAAGGCCCTACTTCTCCGGCAATTGAAGCGCTTAAGAAAAAAGTAGTAGAGAACCCTAGTGATACAGACTCTCTTTACAAATTGGCAACAGAATATCAAAATGTTCAAAACTGGAATGGAGCAATCCTGACTTGGGGTAAAATGATTTCTGCGTTACCAGATTGGGCACCAGCATACTATAGTCAAGGTTATGCCTATCAACAGGCTCAAAATAATGATATGGCGAAAGCTTCTTATGAGAAATTCATTTCTCTTGTAAAGCCGGCAGAGATTGAAGCTAGTAAACCAAGTTTAGGTTATGCGTATTTCTTTGTAGCATTTATGGAAAAAGATGCTAATCCTGAAAAAGCAAAGCAAGATATTGCTAAATCTTTGGAATATGAACCAACATATCAGGATGCAATTAATCTTCAAAAAGCTTTGAATAAATAATTTAATTTGTTAGCTATGAAAACTTCCCAACCTAGAAAGTTGGGAAGTTTTGTTTTTAGTAAATTTGCACAAAATAGTTTGAGTATGAAATGTGATATTCTCGCGATAGGAGCGCATCCAGATGATGTGGAATTAGGATGTGGAGGAACGATTATAAAATTGATTTCCGAAGGAAAAAAAGTCGGCGTTATTGATTTGACAGAAGGTGAGTTGGGAACAAGGGGAACAGCAGAAACTCGCGCTCAGGAAGCAAAAGATTCAGCGAAAATCTTAGGTATTAGTGTAAGAGAAAATTTAAAACTTAAAGATGGATTTCTTAATAATTCAGAAGAATACCAGCTGAAAATAGTTGAAAAAATAAGAAAATATAAACCCGAAATTGTATTAGCCAATGCAATAGACGATCGTCATCCAGATCATGCAAAAGCAGCGAGGCTTGTTTCTGATGCTTGTTTCTTATCTGGACTTAAAAAGATAGAAACTTTTGATAATGATGAATTACAAGACGTTTGGAGACCTAAACATATCTTCCATTATATCCAATGGAAAAATGTTGTTCCAGAATTTGTAATTGATATTACAGGATATATGGATCAGAAGATAGAAGCCTGTTTAGCTTACAAAACACAATTTTATAATCCAGAGTCTAAAGAACCAATAACACCAATTGCAACAAAAGATTTCTTGGAGAGTCTGACTTACAGGGCTCAAGATTTAGGAAGACTTTCTGGAGTAGAGTTTGCCGAAGGATTTACAACAGAAAAATTAATTGCACTTAAAAATTTTGAAGGAATTATTTGTAATTAAGGGATAAAGTATTATATTTGCACACGCAAAAACGGTGATTGTAGCTCAGTTGGTTAGAGCGCCGGATTGTGGTTCCGGAGGTCGGGGGTTCGAGACCCCTCATTCACCCCACATATTAAACGCATTCTTATTTAGGATGCGTTTTTTTATTTGAGAATGTTTTGTTACTTTTAAATTTTAATAAATATATGAAGCATAACAACAATTTTGATTTTCTAAGATTTTTGTTTTCATTTTTGGTTGTTATTGGACATTCTATAATTTTAAGTGGAAAACCTGAATTTTGGAATGACTTTTTTGCAGCAATGCCAAACTACAGTGTCTATTCATTCTTTGTTATTAGTGGGTTTTTGATATACTCAAGTTTAGATAGATTAAATAATCTGAAAAAATATATTAGAAATAGGTTCAAAAGAATATTGCCTGCCTATGTTTTTGTAGTTGTTTTTTTTTCAATCTTTTTATTTATTTTTTCGTCAGCCGATATTGCTAATTATTTTTCCAAAGATTGGATGAAATATTTGGGTGTTAATCTCGTATTTGCAAATTTTCTCAAACCTTGTATTGCGTTTGTTTTCGAAGGTAATCCAGAATGTGCTGTAAATGGTTCTTTATGGACCATAAAAGTAGAGATTATGTTTTATTTTTTTGTGCCAATTTTATATTATTTACTAATTGGAAAATCTTTGAAAACAATAAATATAATTCTTGTAATATTATATTTATTGTCTTTTACTTACGGTTATTTTATAGGGAAATATTATAATTATGAGATGGCAAAACAATTTCCAGGAAGTTTGATATATTTTGTAAGTGGTATTTTTCTGTATTTGAATCTTGATTTTTTTCAAAATAATAGGACGCGATTATTACCTGTTGCAATTATATTGGGTGTATTAGAACTATATTTTTTACCAATCACATTGTTTTTTCCATTTGCTCTATCAATAGTTATTATATGGTTTGCTTTTTCCAATATCCCGTTGAAAAATTTTGGGAAATATGGAGATTTTTCTTACGGCATGTATCTGGTTCACTTTCCAATCATTCAGATATTCGTACAAGAGGGAATTTATGATAAATATTCTTTTCTTGGTCTTGCTACAAGTTACATTGTCATTATTTTATCCTCTGTATTAATTTGGCATTTTATAGAAAGTCCTTTTCTAAAGAAAAAAAGAACATTGATTTCAGCTAATAAAAAAATCACATCCTAAGATGTGATTTTATTTTGTTAAACTTCGTCGTCAGATTCTATCGTAAAAGATTTTGATTTGAAGTCTTTGTCGTGTCTTTCAGAGATTACATCTTCACCTTTTTGCTGAATGATAAAGTCTGTAGATTCATTGAATAATTCCTGGAAGCTTTTGAAATCCTCTTTATAAAGATAAATCTTGTGCTTTTCAAAAGTTGCTTCTCCGTTTTCCCCGAAGTTCTTTTTACTTTCTGTAATAGTCAAATAATAATCACCTGCCTTAGTCTCTCGCACATCAAAGAAATACGTTCTTCTGCCTGCTTTCAACACTTTAGTGAAAATCTCATTCTCATGTCTTTCCTTATAATCACTCATTGTTATTTATTTTTTAGAAATGTGTATTAACAAATATAATAGAATTCTTCGTAATTCAAAATTATTTGTTAAAAAAACCTTTAAAACGAGTGTTTTTCTTAAAAATTTAATAAAATTATTATCGAATTTTCAGTAAAATTAATTCAAATATAAGATTTCATCAGCTCTTTTTGCGCTTGAATCTCTGTGAGTTATGATGATAGAAGTCGTAGTTTTAAGGTCTTTGTCAATGTTTTGAAGAATATTCTCTTCGGTCTCCGTATCCAAGGCAGAAAGACAATCATCGAAGATTAAAATATTCGGTTGTTTTATCATTGCTCTGGCAATGCAAATCCTCTGTTTTTGCCCACCAGAAAGCATTACGCCACGTTCGCCTACCATAGTTTCATACTGTTCTTTGAACTCTTCTATATTTTTATGAACATCCGCTTTTTTCGCCATTTCTACTACCAAGCTATGATTTGGCTTGTCAATAGCGAAACCGATATTATTCTCAATCGTGTCAGAGAAAAGATAACTTTCTTGCGGTGTGTAGCCAATTTTGTCTCGATATAATTTAAGATTATGAGTTTTCAGATTTTTTCCATCAATGAGAATTTCGCCTTCGTCAGGGTCGATTAATCGACAAAGCAATTGAGCGATTGTAGATTTTCCACTTCCCGTTTTTCCCATTATCGCAAGAGATTTTCCAGCGTCAACTTTGAAACTTAGATTTTCGATGGCTTTAATTCCAGTATTTGGATAAGTGTAACTTACATTTCGAAATTCAATTTCTCCAGTTATTGGGTAAACTTCATTATTGGTATTGACGATTTCCGATTGAAGTTCCAAGAACTCATTTACACGCTGCATACTGGCGTCAGCTCTTTGATTGACGGAGGTTACCCAACCCAACATTGAGAAAGGAAAAATTAACATATTGATGTACATAAAGAAATCCGCAATGGTTCCCACGCTCATTTCTCCGGCAATATATTTTTGCCCGCCAATGTAAAGTATAGCAACGTTTAGAAGACCAATAACGAAAATGATAATCGTAAAAAAATAAGCTTCGGTTCTTGCCAAATCAAGTGCTTTGTCCTGATAATCCTTAACCTTAATACCATAATTTTTCTCAATATATCTTTCCTTACTGAAAAATTTCACAACACGGATTCCAGAGAAGCTGTCTTGTACGAAAGTCGAAATTCCAGATTGGCTCTTCTGCATCACTTTCGATTTTTTATTGATGATGTCACTCACTTTATAAATTCCAAAAGACAGAATTGGCAAAGGAATCAGCGTCCACAGTGTCATCTGTAAATCCGTCATAAACATATAAACGCTCGTGATGATTAATAGAATAATCAAATTGACAACATACATCACACCAGGTCCAAGATACATTCTGATGGCTACAACATCCTCACTCAATCGGTTCAGCAAATCTCCAATAGTTGTCTTTTTGTAATCGGTAATGGATAATTCCTGATAATGCGTGTAGATTTTATTTTTCAATTCATATTCTATTCTTCTGGATGCTACGATGATGGTTTGTCTCATCATAAAAGTGAAGAAACCAGAAAGTAAGGAACATCCAATCAAGATTCCTGAATTGATGAAAATCACTCTGAAGTATGCCCAATTATTTTGAACATTCTCAATCAATCCAGCTTTATCTGATAAATTGAGTGTAGAATAATTTTTTTCAATAATATTAATAGTTTGTCCGATATACTGAATCTTATAAATCGCAAAAAAATTACTCAAAATAATGAATAAAAATCCCCAAAATAAAAGGACGCGATGTTTCCAGAAATAGGGGTTAAGGGTTTTTAAAGCTTTCATTCTTTTTGCTTTGAATTTTCCAAAGACTATGCAAAATTAATGATTTAAAATTTCAGAACTGATTTTATAGCAAGAATTCGGATTTCTTAACAAATGGTAAGATTTTTATAAATTGATAGAATTGTATAGTTGACATTTATCAGTAATTTTGCACTCGAAAAATCTAAATTAAATGAATCCAAAACCTAAATACGATATTGTACTGGTTGGTGGCGGGATAATGAGCGCAACATTGGCAACAATGCTCCACGAGTTTGACCCGAAACTGGAAATTGCAATTTTCGAAAGACTGGAAAAAGTAGCAAAAGAAAGTTCATCTGCCTGGAATAATGCAGGAACAGGACATTCCGCCTTTTGTGAACTGAATTACACACCTGAGAAAGAAGGGAAAATTGATATCAAAAAAGCCGAATATATTGCTGAACAATTTGAAGTTTCAAAGCAATTCTGGTCTTATCTGATTAATAAAGGCATTATCGATAATCCAAAAGAATTCATCAATTCTTGTCCACATATGAGTTTTGTCTTTGGAGAAAAAGATGTGAAATTTCTTAAAAAAAGACACGATGCTCTGCAAAAATCTCCATTATTTCAAGGAATGGAATATTCTGACAATCACGAGAAACTGAAAGAGTGGGTTCCGCTGATGATGCGAAAAAGAATGGCGACAGACCAGTTGGCGGCTACAAAAATGGATTTGGGAACTGATGTCGATTTTGGAAAACTCACTGTTAAATTAATTGAACATCTCAACAAAACAGAATCTGTAGAAGTTTTCACTTACCACGAAGTAAAAGACATCGATGCGGATGGAAACGGAAGTTGGAACTTGAAGGTAAACGATAGGAAGAATCTTCATAAACAAACTGTGAATGCTGATTTTGTATTCATTGGAGCTGGAGGTTATGCTCTGCCATTGTTGGATAGTTCTGGGATTGAGGAAAGTAAAGGTTATGGCGGTTTCCCGATAAGTGGACAATGGTTGGTGTCTACGAATCCAGAATTGGTAGAAAAACACAATGCAAAAGTTTACACACAAGCTACAGTTGGAGCACCTCCAATGTCTGTTCCTCATTTGGATCTTAGAATTATTGATGGTAAAAAAGCTCTTCTATTTGGTCCATTTGCAGGATTTTCTACTAAATTTCTGAGAGAAGGAAGTTATCTAGATCTTCCAGAAAGTGTTAATTTTAAAAATATCCGTTCACTATTCGGCGTTTGGTGGCACAATATGCCATTGACGAGATATCTGATTCAGCAAGTAACGATGAACAAATCTCAGAGAATGTCGCATCTTCGTGATTTTGTGACCGATGCTCAGGAAAAAGATTGGGAACTGAAAACAGCTGGGCAAAGAGTCCAGATCATCAAAAAAGATCGTTTTGAAGGCGGAAGATTGGAGTTTGGGACAGAAGTAGTTGTGAACAAAGACAAAAATATAGCGTCACTTTTAGGAGCTTCTCCAGGAGCAAGTACATCCGCATTTGCGATGATTATGGTTCTTGAAAATTGTTTTGCAGATAAACTGAAAACCGATTGGAAAGATAAGTTAGTAGAAATGATACCAAGCTATGGAAAAAAATTAGCAGAATATCCAGATTTAATCAATGAAATCAGAGATTATTCTAAAGAAAAACTAGAGCTGGAGTATTAAATGATTTAATATCTAATGAGCGAAACTATTGTAAAACCAAGGATTTCTCAGGAGATTCTCGATAAAATTCAGTCAGAGATAGTAGAGGAGAAGCAGGTGATTTTGCATTGCTGTTACAAATCTGATTTTTTTCTTGAGGAGAAAATTAGGATTTGGTCTTCAACTTATTTGATTGATAGACAATCTGAGCACGTTTCCAGACTTGTTCATTTTGAAAACATTAGTCTTTTTCCTCATTGGACAGATGTACCTTATGGAAAAGATTATTGGTTTACATTGGTTTTTTCCGGTTTACCAAAAGATTGTAAAGTCTTTGATTTTATAGAACTGATTCCTCAGAATAATGGTTTCTTTGAAGAAGGTATTGTCAGGAATAGTTCTGATGTTTATAAAATCAGATTGGATATGTAAAATAAAAAGGTTCAGAATTTTCTGAACCTTTTTTATTTAGTTTTTCTTCAAATCATCAAAAGCTTTTTGTAAGTCAGAATTTGAAGAAAAAGAATATTCTTTTTTATTAATCAATGTTTTTGAATATTCTATTCTGTCTTTGGTCAATGGATGTGTAGATAATATTTTTGGAACATCTATGTTATCACTTGTGTCAAGTGTCTTGAAAAGTTGGTACATTCCTTCTGGATTGATTTTATTTTGTTTCAAAATTTCGTAAGAGCCTTTGTCTGCAGATTGTTCAAATTCTCTGGAAAAAGAAAGATTGTTAAGTTCATTGGCGTTATTCGCTAAAGTTGTCATTATCCCATTCACATCTCCAACAACTAAAGAAACGATGGCGTATCCTGCAATACTGCTAGCCAAAATCTTTGTACTGTGCCTTTCTCTGATATGGGTAACCTCGTGTGCTAGAAGGGCAGCTAATTCATCAGGATTTTCAATTTTGGAGAGTAAGCTGGAGTAAACAACGACAGTTCCATCAGGTAAAGCAAAAGCATTGACTTCATCATCATTGATAACTTTGAAATTAAGTTTTCTATTGGTATTGAAATCAATAAGATTAGCAAATTCCTGAAGTTTTTCAGATTGTTTTTCATCAATGTCAGAAGTAGATTTGATTTGTTGAAAACTGGTGTTTCCAATTTCTTCATCAAAACTGACAGGTAAAATATCAGTTACTTTTTCACTGACATATGGAATGATGAAAATATAAAAACAAGCAATAAGAACAATAACAGAGACAAAAGCGCTTAAATAAAACTTTGGGCCAAAATCCAAAATGTTCTGATACCACGAGAGGTTTTTAGATGTTTTTGCAGATTTGTAAATTTTATCAGCAATTTCGAGATTGTCAATTTTGATAATTTCTGAAAGATTCTCTTTTCTTGTAAGAGTTAATATTTCTCCATTTTTTTCAAACTGAATATCCTGAAAATTCCAAACTAATCTTCTATTCCCAAAATAAAAAGAAACTTGATTATGAAGAAAAACTTCTAACTCCACAAGATGCGGTTTAGAAGTTTTTCCGTCAAAATATTTTGCTTCTGTAGAGATTTTCATTTAGATGATACCAGAAAGATCCATTGCGTCCAAAGCCTCATCTCCAAAAGCATTTTTGTATTCTTCCTCGGTTTGTTTCAAATTGTCCAAATTGATGTTTCCAACAATTTCTATTTTGCTGAAAAGTTTTGTTAAAGTTCTTACTTCTACAAAAGCATAGCCTAAACCTAGTGTAAACATCAAAATCAACATGTTGATAATCAATAATTCGAAGATGTCTCCTGCAGATAATTTGGATTGAAATCTCACTTTCTCGTTACCGTTGTGCAATGTCAAATGATCAAAATAAAATCTCAAAATATCTCTCTGAAACCAAAATCCATAGATTCCTAAAGTAATGTATGTCAAAATAATACCTTTGACATTCAGCCAGAAGTAATCACTTCCACTGGCTTTGTACCTGAATTCAGCACTTCCAAATTTCACGTTGCTTAATGTATAATTACGCAAATCCGTAGTCATCCAGAAACTATAAATTCCGAAAGTAATTATGGTAAGGAATAAGTCTTTGAAGTATATTTTCATCAATGTTCCTCTGTCGCCTCTGTAGCCAAATCTTACGCCTCGCCAGTTGGTTCTGGACATTCTGTATTTGTAAAATCCGTGAATGGCGAAAGGAATAATTACCAGGAAAAACACATAAAATAAAAAAACAAAAATCCCCATCAGAAATGTGTTCTGAGTTTTTATTGCTATGATAATCCCGATGTAGAATGCCACAACAATTCCAAAAACTTTTATAAATCCAATAAACATCTCTTTCCCTGTTCCTGTAAATTGAAAATTATCGCCTTCCAGATATGAGTTAGAATAAAGATATTTAAGCGTTTTTTCTTTTGCCCACGGATAATAAAGCCCTAGAGTGATAATTGTTAAAAGCCAGTTTACTACTATTACGCCAAAAAATTCTCCGCCTTTTCCTTTGAAAGAAAAGTCATACGTTTTCATTTGTGTTTCCATTTTGAGTTTTTAATTTAAGTTTTAAAGTTTATTAATGATCTAATTTTTGCATTTCTAATTTTATTTTTTCCTGAAGTCCTTCTGAAGCTGCAACAAGGGGAAGTCTCAAATAATTTTTGATAATTCCTTTTTCAGCCAAAATAGTTTTCACACCACAAGGATTACCTTCAGCAAAAATCAATCTTGTGATTTCTACCAAGGAATTGTGGATTTTATAAGCTTCATCAACTTCGCGGTTGCGAGCCAGTTTTACCATTGTTGAAAATTCTTTTGGATAAGCTTGTCCGATTACAGAAATCACACCATCGCCACCAGCTAGAGTTACCGGTAAAGTATATTCATCGTCGCCAGACATTAATGAGAAATTTTCAGGTTTTTGTCTCAAAATATCAAAATATTGAAGAATGTTTGGAGCAGCTTCTTTAACCATAAAAAGATTTGGAAATTCGTTTGCCAGTCTTAGAGTTGTAGAAGCTTCTACGTTTTGACCAGTTCTTCCTGGAACGTTATAAATGATGATTTTTTCACCAGTTTCGGCCAAAGCTTTATAGTGCTGATAAAGTCCTTCCTGATTCGGTTTGTTGTAATAAGGAGAAACCGATAAAACTGCATCAAAATCAGATAGATCTGTTTCCTTGATTTGTTGTACAACCTCGGCAGTGTTATTTCCTCCAATTCCTAAAACAAGAGGTAATCTATTGTTATTGATTTTTGTGATATGAGCAATTACCTTGTCCTTTTCTTCCTTGGAAAGCGTTGCCGCTTCTGCTGTAGTTCCCAAGACAACGAGGAAGTTGGTTCCGTTGTCTATATTATAATCGATTAATCTCGTAAGAGAGTCGAAATCTACTGAAAGATCTTCGTTGAAAGGTGTTACCAGAGCAACACCTACGCCTTTTAACTGACCCATTTTTTATTTTAAAATTAAATTTATCAAATTTAATTTATTTTAATAAACTCACAAATATTATATTTGTGATTATTTGGTCTTTTTTGGGCTAAAATTTCCATTTCAGAAAATTGAAGAATGCTTTATAATACTTTAAAAAAACTCCTGCCAAAAGATTTCTTAATAAAAAATGAGAGTTTTTTTCGGAAAATAATATACCTCTATTACATTGGAAATTCCTATCAATGTACGATTTGTGAAAAAAAGTTTCGAAAATTTTTATTGAATCAGCGTGAGGAAAAATTGTGTCCAAGTTGCGGAAGTATGCCTAGAGACAGAAGACTTTTTTCTGAATTTAAAAAAGAATATTCTGGAAAAGAAGTAATCAAATTATTAGATTTCTCACCTTCCAGATCTTTGTACAGGAGAGTTAAAAAGGTTAAGAATATACAGTATTTCCCAACTGATCTTTCTACGGATTTTATCGCAGAATATCAATATGATATTACAAATATCCCTGTGGAAGATGATTTTTTCGATTATATTTTCTGTTATCATATTCTGGAACACATAGAAGATGATGCAAAGGCAATGTCCGAGCTTTACAGAGTTTTGAAAAAAGATGGGAAAATATTTGTTCAAACACCTTTCAAAGAAGGTGAAATCTACGAAGTGCCTGAAGCAAAAACAGATGCAGATAGATTGAAATATTTTGGACAGGCAGATCATGTTAGACTTTATTCTGTAAAAGGTTTGGCTGAAAGATTAGAAAAATCAGGTTTTAGGGTAACTATCAAAACCTTTGACCAAGATGATAATTTGGGTTCATCTAAAAAAGATACTGTTTTACTTTTGAACAAAAATTAACGATTCATTTGGTTGGCCAATAATTAATTAGTTGGTTTAGAAGTCTTAAAATCATTAGATTTGTATTCCTATTTTCTAAATAAACTGAAAATAAAAAATGAAGAATAAATTTCTTGTATTCGGAATCATTGGATTGCTTTTGGTCGGATGTAAAACACCGCTCGGTATTGCAAATATTCATACCGAAAAAAACATTTACATTACCGACCAGTTACAAGGTGATAAAGCGATAGATGCTATCATCCAACCTTATAAACACGAGTTGGAAGGTAAAATGAATACCAAAATTTCTCATACCAACGTAGAACTGAATAAATCAGGAGATAATAGCAACCTCGGAAATCTTCTTGCTGATTATACATTTGAAGGTGCCGATGAATGGGCAAAAAAGAATAATATTCCATCTATAGATGCTGCAGTTATCAATATTGGTGGAATCAGAACAATCATTCCGAAAGGTGATATTCTTACGAAACAGATTTATGAGGTAATGCCTTTTGAAAATGAGATTGTCATCATCAAAATGAACGGAAAAGATGTAGAAGGTTTATTTGATTACTATCTGAAAACTCAAAAAAATAATCCAGTTTCCCATTTGGTCATAGAAACGGATGAAAATAATACGATTTCCAAAAAGTTGATCAACGGAAAAACTATTGATTACAATAAGACTTATTACATTGCAACTTCAGATTATTTGGCTTTGGGAGGCGATAATATGTTTTTCTTTGGGAAAGGAGAGATGATGTCGACTGGAATCAAAATGCGTGATCTTTTCTTGGAAAAATTCAAACAAAATCCAGAAATCTCTACTCCAGATGATGTAAGGTTGATATTCAAAAATAAAAAAGTGCAGGAATAATGAAAAGGAAAGAATTTCTAAAATATGTAGGTGGCGGAAGTCTTGCTTTGACGCTTTCTCCGAATCTTTTGTTGGCTGACCAATTCGATATTCTGAAGAAAGAATCAGCTCATAAGCTGACAATTTTGCATACCAATGATCAACACAGTAGGATAGAGCCTTTTGATGCTTCTTATACAAAGAATCCAAATCAAGGTGGTTTTGCAAGAAGAGCATCATTGATCAATAAAATCAGACACGAAGAGAAAAATGTTTTGCTTTTGGATTCCGGGGATGTTTTCCAAGGAACACCATATTTCAATTTTTTCGGCGGTGAATTAGAATTTAAGTTGATGAGCATGATGCTGTATGATGCATCTACAATGGGGAATCATGATTTCGATAATGGACTGGAGGGATTTTTGAAAGTTCTTCCAAATGCAAAATTTCCATTCATCTGTTCCAACTACGATTTTAAAAATACAATCCTTGACGGAAAAACTGAACAATATAAAATCTTCAAAAAAGATGGAATCAAAATCGGAATTTTCGCAGTCGGAATTGAATTAAATGGATTGGTCGGGAAAAAAAATTATGGCGAAACCATTTATCATGATCCAATAGAAATAGCGCAACATTATTCTGATTTTTTGAGGAATGAGAAAAAATGTGATTTGGTAATTTGTCTTTCCCATATCGGATTTGATTATAAAGATGATCCGAAGAAGATTTCCGACAAACATTTGGCAGCAAAAACTTCTGGAATAGATTTGATTTTAGGAGGACATACCCATACTTTTTTACCAGAACCACTCAGTTTCCAAAATAAAGCCCATAAAAATGTGATTGTAAACCAAGTAGGCTGGGCTGGGATTTTATTGGGAAGGTTAGATTTTTATTTCGATAAAAATAAGAATGTGAAAAATATTTCGTGGAATAATCAGTTAATAGATGAAAACATAATAGTTTAGGATGAAGAAAATTTTATTAATTATATCAATTTTTATAACTCTTGTTTCTCAGGCACAGTCTAGTAAATGGAGCGATCTTTTCTCTTACAATAATGTAAAAGTAATTAGAGAGGATGGAGATCGTCTTATCGCCGCTACAGCAAATGGGATTTTCTATTATTATCCGGCTACTGGTGAAATCAAAAAATTATCAAAAGCCAATGGTCTGCACGAAGTGAAGATTTCTGCATTTGATTATAATGCAGCCACTCAGACGGGTATTGTAGGTTATGAAAATGGATCAATGGATGTCATTACTCCCAATGGAATATTTTTGATTGTAGATATTCCTTTAAACTCAGGATATAACGGCAGTAAAAAGATTAATCATATTTCTATAAATGGAGATAAGGCAATCATCTCTGTGGGATATGGTGTATCGATTTTTAATATTACAAAAAGAGAGTTTGGGGATACGGCTTTTTTCTCAACAGGTACAAATTACGAAGCCGTAAATGCTGCTGTTCTTAAAGATAATACTGTATATGTTGCAACCAATTTGGGTTTGAAAAAACATGAGCTTAATTCCACTTTTGCTATCTATTCTGAATGGAATTTAACTTCAAATATAATTGAAGCTGGGATTTTCAATAAAGTAGATGCTGTAAATGCGATTGCATATGCAAAGAAGACAATGACAGGTACAGATACATTTTATTTTCAAGTAAAATATGGAGCTGGTAATAGTTTTTCTACAATCAACAGGCAATTCGTAGATGTCAAAGATGTAAGAGTTACAGACAACCAAATTATAATTACAGATAAATCTCAAGTATATATTTATAGTACAAATGGTGCGCAACAGAAAACCTTTGATGCAGGAGAAAATATAAATACAGCTTTAATTTACAATAATAATCTATTTACAGGAACTTTGCTTTCAGGGATTTATAATGAACAAAAAAACAGCTTGAAACCTGATGGTCCATTTAATAATACATCATATAAGTTATCATTGTTGAATGGACATATATATGTTTCTACGGGCGCAAGATCAGAATATAATGAATCAATTCCCAAGCCATTAGGCTATTATCATTTCGATGGCAATTCTTGGATTTATCCAGATTTATTTAAAAATGACACGAGTATATACTATAATGTTCTAGATGTTGTTCCCAATCCTTCGGATCCAACAGAAGTCTTTTTTGTAAATTATTATACATTTCCACAATACCATTCCTTTAAGGGAATTTATAAAATGTCAAATGATAAATTTATAAAATCATATGTGATAAATCCTTCAAATATTTATAAAGATTTACCTATTGGGTGTATTTTTGATAGTAACAGTAATTTGATTTGTACAGCAGCAATGATGGATAATGCAGAAGGCACAGGATATTATTATTTGGATAGAAATTCTGATCAATTAGTCCAGAAAAATCTAAATATATCAAATGGAGGTCAAAAACCACTAGCGAAAGACGGAGTCTTGTATATACCGGTTCCAAGAATTA
The DNA here is from genome assembly GCA_963530025.1 of uncultured Weeksellaceae bacterium. Lineage (GTDB taxonomy): Bacteria > Bacteroidota > Bacteroidia > Flavobacteriales > Weeksellaceae > Epilithonimonas. Next base: position 222,550 of record CAUSBY010000004.1, on the reverse strand, counting down.
CAGGGCTTATTATGTATGATTATAATAATACAATTAGCTCTACCGCAGATGATAAATTTAAAGTACTTACTGTCAATAATAACCTTCCGGAGGGAGGGGTCATATCAGCTGCACTCGATAAAAATGATGATCTTTGGATTGGGGGAGCGATAGGTCTTAGGGTACTTTCAAATCCTAAATCAGCAATTTTAGAAGATAATCCCCAAGCCGATGATATTATAATAGAAGAAAATGGTTTGGCAGAGGAACTCTTTAGAGATGCTAATATATTGCAAATTACTCCGGATTCTGGGAATCAGAAATGGGTGTCGGTTGCTGGAGGGGGCGTTTTCTATATTAGTCCAAATGGGGATAATACTATTTATCACTTTACAAAGGCCAATTCTCCATTGCCTAATGATAGCGTAACAGATATCCAAATAGATGAAAAAACAGGAAAGGTATATTTTGCTACGATAGATGGAATTATGGTATATCAAGGTGATGTTACAGAAGTTACATCTAATTTTGGGAATGTGTTAGTATATCCGAATCCTGTAGTATATGCTCAATATAAAGGAAATGTAAGAATCCGAGGCCTAGCATCTAAAACCAATATAAGAATTACAGATGCAGCAGGTAACCTTATACATTCTGCAGTAGCTAACGGAGGTTATTTCGAATGGAACCTCAACAATAGAAGAGGTGTAAGAGTGGCTTCCGGAATCTATTATGTCTTAATGACAAACGAAGATGGAACTGATACTGCAACCGCCAAAATAGCTGTCGTAAATTAATCAATGACACAAGAGGTTTTTTTACTGTCTTATACAAAATATGGAGATCACGATGCTGTTCTCCATTGTTTTTGCAAAGAAAACGGATTCGAAAGTTTTTTTGCCAAAGGTATTTATGCTCCAAAGAATAAAAAGAAAGCTTTCCTTTTTCCGTTAAATGAATTGATACTTTATACTTCAGACAAGAGAAAAAATATTCAAAATATTACTAAAATAGAGCAGAAAAACTCGGAACTTTTTAGCGCGGATATTAGAAAAAATTCAATTCTGTTTTTTATTTCCGATCTATTGAATCAGGTTTTGAGGAATGAAAATCAAAATGCTGATATCTATTCAGAAATTTCTGTTTTTTTGAACCAATTGCAAATGGATAATTTTCAGTCGCACTTGATATTTATTTTTAGACTTCTAAAACAACAAGGACTACAACCTTTATTCTCAGATAAAACTTACTTAAATCCCGAATCAGGAAACTTTGAAGAGCGAGAAACACATCATTTTTTCGATAGAGATATTTCCTCGATTTGGAAAGAATTGATTATTTCTCAAAATCCTTATGATATAAAACTAAGCAGAATAGGAAAACAAAACTTTCTGGATTCTATTTTGGTTTATTTTTATTACCATTTTACAGATTTTCGAGAACCGAAATCTTTAGAGATTATTAAAGAAATTTTTTAAATTTATGATTGTTAGAGCAGAATTAGAAGATATTCCAATTATTCAGGATTTAGCGAAAAAATCCTGGAATGTTGCTTATGCAGATATTTTAAAACAAGAACAGATAGATTACATGTTGGATTTGATGTATTCTAATGATGCTATTAGAATTCATTTAGAAAATCCGAATTTCCAATATTATCTGATCAAAGAAAATAATGAATATCTTGGCTTTATCGGCTTCGAGTTTCATCAGGAATTGGGAACGACCAAACTACATAGGATTTATTTTCTGAAAGAGGCTCAAGGAAAAGGATTGGGGAAAAAAGCTTTAGATTTTATAAAAGAAGAAGTAAGAAAAATTGGTGATAAAAGAATCACTCTGGCTGTTAACAAGTATAATCATGCAAAAAGTTTCTATGAGTCTCAAGGTTTTCAAGTTTATGATGACGGTATTTTTGATATCGGTAATGGTTATGTGATGGATGACTATCTGATGGAATTTATACTTAAGGAAGAACTTTAAATAATATAAAAAGCATTTGTTCATTAGCAAGTGCTTTTTTTGTGTTTCTATTTTGATGAAAATTGGACTTGATTTTTGAATAAATTGTTAAAGGTGAAAATTGGACTTGAAATCAAAATTCTCTTTTATAGTTGGAATAATTGCTGAGTATGTAGTATTTGATTGATTGTTAAATGAATAAATATATGAAGATATTTTATCAATTCTGTTTTTGGATTTGAGATAGACTTAATGTTAATTCTTATTGAATATTGATTGAATTGATTTTTACTAATCTTTAATAAACACATAACGATTCATTAAAATTATATTTCATGTATAATTTTAGATTTGTCGCAGAACGAAATCAAGCAAGTGCCTGATAGTAATTTTTCTTCATATACTATTTTTTAAATTTAGAAAGCCAGCTATTTATTAGTTGGCTTTTTTATTTTGCTTTTTTCGGAGTTGATATTTTCATCTCTGTAATAGTTCCATTTCCGTATTGATAGGTTTTAATGGATTTGGAATTTTTTATGACTTTTCCTTTTTTATAAGTTTTATTGGAACTAATTAATTTGACGATTTTTCCGACTTTATCTATTTCCATTTTTGTTTCATGAGTATCATAATTTTCGTCATTCATTCCTGAACTGTCATAATCTTCATATCCTATTAAAAGGTTTCCATTCAAGCTATAGATATCGGTTAAAGAATTTACCACACCTTGATGCATATCGGAGGATTCCATTTTATAAAAAATGTTTTCATCATCAATTTGCAAAATGCTTATACGTCCAGGTTTCCCCCAAGCTCCGGATTCAGTCATGATTTTTTGATTACTTACAAGTTTCATTGATTTTTCATCTGTATTTTGAAGTCTGATAATTCCGGTTAAAACGCTGGCAACATGGGAAGATTCAATGTCGTTATTTTCAGAGATGAAATAGGACCCGGTTGCCAAAATTGTATTATTAATTCCATTTTGCTTGAAGGACATGACTGTATCTACTTTTGTAGCAAGAGTTGGTGCATATTCTCGTAAATATTTTGCTCTTTCTTCATCAAAATTTGTAAAATCTGTAGCTTCAGGTTTCCAAACGCAATGTTTTTGTTTTTGATAAATAATTTCTCCAGTTTTTTCATTAGTAGAAACTTCTACTTCAAAATCTTTGTAACTAGGACATTTATAAATATTGAAAAGAATTTCTTCTGGTTTAGTATTTACGGGATATGTACCGTCTGGATTTGCAGAAGTTTTACTCTTTGTTGGATTTTGCGTTTCCGTCGTATTGTTCTTATCTTTCTTTTTCTTAAAAAGACCTATAACACCCGCCGTAACTACAGCTGCAGCTCCTACTTGTGTGGCCACTTTTTCTGTTTTGCTTTGTCCAAATCCGAAAAATGGAATGGTCATTAAGATTGTAAATATTTTTTTGTACATGATATTCTGTTTTATTTTTAAAATTCACGAAAATTGTGATTTTCTTATTGGTAAATTTCTTTTGCATGTTCTATAATCTGCTGAAATAGTTCGGGATTATATTCTGCCAGAAAATAATATTCTAGGCCTATCATTACAAACCAAACGATTAAGGCAATGCTTATGAACAAAGTTGATTTCCAGTAAGAAATAGCAGTCTTCCCAAGATAATTACTTAAGTATCGACGGAAAATTGCGCCTGCTATCAAAAAATTCGGTATTTGTAAAGCAAACAGTTTTAGACCCAATTTTAAAAGACCTATTTTGCCGTATTCTATTTGGTTTGTTTCGAGCGTGGGATTGATGAATATTATTGTTATAAAACCAACAGCTGTACAAACCAAGACATACCACAAATATGTGTAGAAAACAGCTTTGAAAGCTTGCTTGAATGTTGGTAAATAAGAAATTGATAATACTTTATCACCGAACTTATTTAGAGTAATTGCCGAGATTACAGCCCAAATAGCCGCAGGAACTACAATTGGAAATATCGATATCAAAACATATAGCGCAATACCAATCAAAATGATATAACCACATCCATTTCCTCCTCCGTTGCCGCCATTATTATTCCATTGTTGTCTCCTCCTCTCATTTTCTCCCTCTATATAACCCGCAGACCAAGGTGTTCCCAAAGGATTTCCTGTTCTTCCGTCTTCGTAATCTTTCCAATAACCCATATAATCTATTTTAGAGTTTTAAAATGTTGGATGAAAAACCCTCATCGATTCTGAAACCTATGAAGGCTGGATTGAAATGAAATTATTCCTTGATAATTTTCTGATGATTAGCTTTACCTTCTTTGGTAGTTGCTGAGATGATGTACACGCCTTTTGGTAAGGTAGAAATATCTACTATTTTGCCTTTGGCAGAAACTTGTTTTACTATTTTACCAGAAAGGTCTGCTACTTTTACGTTAGAAACTTCTTCCGAGAAATTGAGTATGTCCTTTACGGGATTAGGATATAGCATAATTTGTTTTGTCTTGCTTGTTTCGTCAGTTCCCAATTGCATATCAAATCGATAGAGCTCTGTTCCCACACTTCCCGAACTGGCGTAAGCAGAGAAATATAAAATACCATTTGAAACCGTAAGATAATTTGGGTTTAAGACACCGCTTATAGAGACTGTACTGGCTTCTGTACCGTCTGTGGTTTTCCATAGTACACGGGAACCTACGCTACTTCCTGCTACAAAATAAAGAGTGTTGTTATATATAGTAAAAAACTCTGGAGTGGAATCTCCCGTTCCGGCAACAATATCTTTTACCATCATCGTACCTGCTTCCGTACCGTTGGTTTTCCACAATTCGTTTCCGTGATAAGGCTGAACTGTGCCATCTTCTGCCGAAAAATACAATTCATTTTTGAACAGTGTAAGACCAGAATAACCATTATTATAAGTATATCCGCCTCCTATGAAGGAACTGTTTGTTCCAGGTTTTATGTCTTTTACCTGAACTGTTCCTGCTGCTGTTCCGTCGGTTCTCCAAAGTTCATAGCCAGTGTTTCCGTCTTGTGCTGTAAAATAGACATTGTTTCCTAATTGGAAAAAATCAGGTGTTGAGGTGGCTGTTTGGGTATTGTATTCCCAACCACCACTATTAGCACCGGTACCTATATAAATGTCTTTTATCATTACAGTTCCGTTTGTAGTACCATCGCTTTTCCAAAGTTCATAACCGGTTAAACTTGTTCTCGCCCAAAAATAAAGTGTTCCATTGATATTTTTAAAGTGGTTGGGATATCCGTCTCCAGTTCCGGAATAAATGTCTTTTACCAATGTCGTTCCGCTTGCTGTACCGTTAGAGCGCCAGAGTTCATATCCTGTTGCACTGGAACCTTCAGCCATAAAATAGAAATAATTACTCATTATTTCGAAGTGTCTGTTTGTAGCAGAATTGCCGAGTGCACTAGCGGAGCCCGTATTTAAATCTATTACTAATACTGTTCCAGCATCTGTACCGTCACTTTTCCAAAGTTCATAGCCACTTGCGCCATCATCTGCCACAAAGTAGAGAGCATTATTGAACACGAACAAGTTAGCAGGATTGGAACTTGCTGTGGAACTTCTGATGTCTTTTACTAACACTGTCCCTGCGGTAGTTCCATCACTTTTCCAGAGCTCCGTACCGTGTGTGGCATCGGTAGCAGTAAAATAAAGCGTGCCATTCCAGTTGGTAAGATTGGTAGGATTGGCGTTTCCGCCTACATAGATGTCTTTTACCAAAGTTGTTCCTGCGTCTGTTCCGTTGCTTTTGTAGAGTTCTTTTCCTGTTCCCGTTCCGCTGGTGCCGGTAGTTGCTACAAAAAATAATGTGCCGTTCACATCGGTGAGTTGTTCGGGATTAGAATTGCTGGTTCCCGAATAGATGTCTTTTACTAAGATAGGTGTTTGTGCGATAGCATAAATACTTCCAAGTAATAATATTAATGCTGTAAAAGATGATAAGTAGTTTATTTTAAATGTTCTCATAATTAAAATTTTATACTAAGTTATAAGTGATTTTAATTACGGGACTGTACCATTTATTTTTTGATACATTTCATTTATTTTTTGCTGGAATCTATTTATTTGAGAAGTATAATTCATTAACTTAGCGATACTTAAAAACTAAACCCCTCTCGAATGAAAATTTTATTAAACATTTTCACTTTTTTCATTTCTCTATGTTTTTATGGGCAGAATCCACAAATGGAAGCTAAGCGATTAGATTCTCTTGAGTCGATTATAAAAGTTCATCAAAAAAAAGATACAGTGAGAGCCCTTACTCTAATGATAATGAGCGAACAGCTTATTCGTACAAATCCTGTGAAGGCAATGAAATATACAGATGAAGCATTGGCTATTTCTGAGAATTTGAAATACAAAAGAGGTGTCATTTCAGCATTGAGACAAAAAGGAGCCCTATATGAAGTAATGTCGAAGTATGATAAATCTATTGAATATCAATTAAAATCTTTGAAGGTGATGGATAATTTCGATGCACCTGTTGCCCGGAAAAAATTGTTTGAAGCTGGTATTTATATTAATATCGGGAATATCTACAACTTTACCAAAGATGATGACAAAGCGCTTCTGTATCAAAAAAAAGCTGAAAAAATATTATCCGAATATAAAGACGAAAATATAGAAACTGTTCTTGCTCTCAATATGGGATTGTCCTATTTGCATAAAAAGCAATATTCTGAAGCGGAAAAATATCTCGACAAGTCTTACAATCTGGCAAAAAAAATAAATTACATCAATATCTATCCAATATATTTCCACAATAAAGGACAGACTTTAACTTTCCAAAGAAAGTTTACAGAAGCCTTATCATTTTATAAACAAGGGCTATATTTTTGTGACCAATTGCAGGATTTTATAACAAAACAAGATATACTTTCCGGTATTGGCGAAACTTATTTTTATCTGGACGATTTTCCCAAAGCTGAAAAGTATTTGGAAGAAAGTAAGGCTCTTACCAAATCTTTGAACATTCCTTTGGAAAGACAGGATGCGGAACGTTACCAGTTACTTTCTGACATTTACACCAAAGGCGGCAAATACGAAAAAGCTTTGGAAGCATACAAAAAATATATCGAAATCAATGAAAAAGTTCTTAATGCGGATAAGAAATTAGACATTGCAAGAAAAGAAATGCAATATGAAGCCGATAAAAAAGAAACTATTGCAAAAGCAGAAATCGACAAACAGAAAGTGATTAGAAATGCAATTATTACTGTAAGCTGCATTGCTTTATTGGCAAGTGTTTTTCTGTTCTTAGGTTTTAGAAAAAGACAGAAAATCAAAGTGGAACAAAAGGAAATTCTATTGAAAGCTGAAATATCAGAAACAGAACTTAAAGCACTCAGAGCTCAGATGAATCCGCATTTTATTTTCAATGCACTCAATTCTATTGCAGATTACATCAATAAAAATGATGCTAAATCTGCGGATTATTATCTGGGAAAATTTGCAAAACTAATGAGAGGAATTCTGGAAAATTCTGAAGAAAAAGAAATCCCACTTTCCGAAGAACTGAAAATACTGGAATTCTATATGGATTTGGAATCCTTGAGATTTAAAAATAAGTTTAATTACGAAGTCAAAATTGCTGATGATATCAATCCCGAAAATACTCTTATTCCTCCAATGATTTTACAGCCATTTGTGGAAAACAGTATTTTGCACGGACTTTCAAAAAAAGAAAATGATGGGAAAATTACGATACACATCGATAAAACAGAAGATTTGTTAAAATGTACAATAGAAGACAATGGAATAGGGCGAAAAAATCCAAATGAAAATTTGGGTAAATCTTACGGTGTGAAACTTACAAGAGAAAGAATTGCTTTGTTTGAGAAGTCTAAAAATTCGGATTCAGGTGTGTTTTATACGGATTTGGAAGCAGGAACTAGAGTAGAACTGAGATTACCATTAGAAGAAATATGAACGCAATAATAATAGATGACGAGCAACATTGCATCAACAGGCTAGAACATTTGCTGAGAGATTATTGTCCGGAAATTAAGATTGTAGAAAGTTGTCAGGATATTGATTTAGCTTTTAATAAAATCAATGAATTGAAGCCTGATGTTATTTTTCTTGATGTTCAGATTCACGATACAACAGGTTTTGATTTGTTGAGGAAATTTGATAAGATTGATTTTGAAATTATTTTCATGACTGCTTTTGAACATTATGCGGTTCAGGCATTTCGTTTCAGTGCGTTAGATTACCTTCTCAAACCGATTGATTCCGATGATTTAGTTTCTGCTGTTGAGAAGCTAAAAACAAAAATCCAAGGACAAAACAGTTCCACAGATAACTTCGAATTATTACTTCAAAATTTTAATAATCTTAGACAGAAAAACAAAAAAATCACAGTTCCTACAATCTATGGCTTCGAAATGATTTCTACACAGGATATCCTCTATTGTAAAAGTGATGTGAATTATACAACATTGTTTCTGAAAGACCAAAAATCCTTTACAGTTGCTAGAACTTTGAAAGAGTTCGAATCGGTTTTATCACAGTATGATTTTTTCAGAATTAATAATTCCTATGTTGTTAACTTAGATTACATTAGAAGTTACAACAAAGGCAAAGGCGGTTTTGTAAAACTGGAAAATGGTGTGGAAATAGAAGTTTCGTCAAGAAGAAAAGATGATTTTCTCGTCAGATTAAACAAGCTGACCTAAGAAATCTGTGCCCATTTATTTTTCCCTTTGTATTGTCTGATGTAATATTGTTTCATCATTTGATTATCCGGATGATTAAGAAGAGAATCCTGTTCAAGAATCTTTTCTACAGCCAGTTTCGAAGCCTTGATAATTACCGAATCTTCTATCAAACTCAGTTTTTTAAAATCCACAACACCACTTTGTTGAGTTCCCAGAATGTCGCCCGGACCGCGCAATTCCATATCAACTTCCGAGATTTTGAAACCGTCATTGGTCTGAACCATCGTTTTGATTCTCGTTCGGCTTTCTTTGCTCAGTTTATCGTCTGACATCAGGATGCAATAACTTTGTTCTGCACCTCTTCCAACACGTCCACGCAATTGATGAAGCTGAGATAACCCAAATCTTTCCGAACTTTCAATCACCATTACAGATGCATTCGGAACGTTAACGCCAACTTCGATTACGGTTGTTGCGACCATAATTTGTGCTTGCCCGGAAGCGAAAAACTGCATATTGATATCTTTCTCTGCAGGTTTCATTCTTCCATGAACCATCGTTACATTATAACTTTTGAAAAAATTCATCACGCTTTCCAAACCTTCCATCAGATTTTTATAATCTAGCGTTTCCGATTCTTCAATCAATGGATAAACAAAGTAAATTTGACGACCTTTTTCAATCTCTTCTCGGCAGAAATTGTAAACCGAAAGTCTGTCTTTTTCTCGTCTGTGAGCGGTAATAATCGGTTTTCTATTAGCAGGTAATTCATCAATCACAGAAACGTCCAAATCAGAATAAAAACTCATCGCTAAAGTTCTAGGAATAGGCGTTGCTGTCATTACCAAAATATGTGGCGGAATATTATTCTTTGCCCAAAGTTTCGCTCGTTGTGCTACACCAAATCTGTGCTGTTCATCAATAATGGCCAAACCAAGATTCTTGAATTTTACTTTATCTTCCAAAATGGCGTGAGTTCCAATCAGAATTGATAATTCGCCATTTTCCAATTCTTCGTGAATAATTCTTCGTTCCTTGGTTTTTGAAGAACCTGTCAATAAACGGACGTTGATATTGGTATTTTCTAATAACTCTTGAATTGAATTAAAATGTTGTTGAGCTAAAATTTCTGTCGGAGCCATCAAACAAGATTGAAAACCGTTATCCATTGCAATCAACATTGTTAATAATGCAACCATTGTTTTTCCCGAACCAACATCGCCTTGCAAAAGCCGATTCATTTGGGTTGAACGTTTCATATCGGTTCTGATTTCTTTCAGAACTCGTTTTTGGGCGTTGGTTAATTCGAAGGGAAGATTGTGTTCATAGAAATTATTGAAATAATCACCGACAATCGGAAACGGATTTCCGAATGATTTTGTTTTCTGATGAAGTTTTTTCAATCCGTAACCCAACTGAAAAAAAAATGCTTCCTCGAATTTTAATCGTCTGTCAGCTTCTTCAAACTGTTTGAAATTTTTAGGAAAATGAATGTCATAATAAGCATTAATTCTATCCATTAATTTCAAAGATTTCATCAAATAATTAGGTAAGTTCTCCGAAATCAAATTGGGTAAGTCTTTAAGAAGACTGTAGATGACGTTTTGAAAAAACTTATTACTGATTCCTCGTTTGCTGAGTTTTTCACTTCCGGGATAAACCGGTAGAAGTGTTCCGTATAAAGCCTTTTTTTCATCAGCTTCAATCTCCGGATGAGACATAGAAAAATTCCCATTAAAGAAACTGACTTTTCCAAAAATGAAAATTTCTTTGTTGAGTGGAATTGCATCTTTCATCCAATTCGTATATCGAAACCAAACCAAATCCATCGTTCCCGTCTCATCACGAAATTTAGCTGAAAGTCGTTTTTTCCCTTTTTCGTAAACAACTTCCTGAATATCCGTTATCTTTCCTCTTAACTGAATGTCGGTATCCTGTTCTTTCGTAAGGTTTCCGATTTTGTAGATTTTACTTTTATCAATATATCGGATTGGATAAAATGTCAGCAAATCTTCCACAGTCGAGATTCCCAACACGTTTTTTATCAATTTTGCGCGTTCGGTTCCGATGTTTTTGAGAAATTCTATGGAAGTTTCTAAAGTCAATTAAGGAAAATTATTCCCACGAATTTCGGGAAATAAAATATAACCACAAAAGTCACAAAAGAAAAATGAAATATATTTCACCAATCACTCTATATGAAGATTTCAAAAGGATTTGAAATGTTAAAAAAAACTTATTTTATTTTCGACCTAAATTTTGACTGATAATTTTCCCATTCTTTGCGAGTCTTGATATTTTTGTACTCATTGGTTGCAATCATCGTAAAGTAAGGTTCAACTTCTTTGGCTTTTAGAGCTCCTGATAAACTTGTAATTGGGTCCGCTTTCTCATCCAGAAATACCATTGTCGGGATGATATTGATGTTCATATATTTCGAGAATTGATGAAGTCCGTTTTTTCCCTTTTTGCTTTTGTAATCTGGGTTTGTGAACTTGTGTCCTGCAAAATTAACGACGTCGTTTCCGTCACTTTCAAACTTAACTGCGTAATAATTTTGATTGATTATTTTGGCAATCTCAGGATGATTATAAGTGCTTTTTTCCATCTCTTTGCACGGTGCGCACCAATCCGCGTAGAAATCGATTAGGATTTTCTTTGGTTCTTTTTTTTGAGCTTCCAAAGCCTGAGAAAGTGTCATCCAATTGACTTGTGCGATTCCGGAGAATCCCATCGTTAAAAGAAATATTAGTATTAGTTTTTTCATTTGTGTGTGGTTTTTATATTCTTTTTGTCAGCTTCACATAATCTTAGACGTTTCAATTACTTTTTTACTTTACTCCCTGCATCAGTTTTTTTACAATTGGTGAAGCTAATATCAATAAAACTCCTGCAATCAATGCATAGATACCTAATGTTTTATAGCCTTCCGTGTAAGCCAGTAATTTACTCATTAAGGTTCCACCAGTGTTAGCTTCGGACATTTCTGCGCCAATTTTTCCTGCAAAAAACTGCCCAAATGCACTTGCCAAGAACCACATTCCCATCATCATTCCAAAGAGTTTTTTCGGAGATAGTTTCGTTATGATTGACATACCAATTGGTCCTAGACATAACTCACCAAATGTAATTACCAGCCAAGTGAATGTGAATAAATTAAGCGACGATTTTCCTTCGTCATTAGCAAAAAACTTTAATGAATAAAATAAAAAGAATCCGAGAGCTAAAAAGAGGAATCCAATCCCAAACTTAATAATAGTGTTCGGTTCTATTTTTTTATCAGCTAGCCAAACCCACAATAATCCTACTAATGGACTGAAAATAATAATGAAAAATGAGTTAGAACTGTTATTAATAATGTTAGGGTCGATGTGAAAAAACAGAAGATTGTCGACTAAATTGTCTTTTGCAAACAACGATAATGAACCTCCACTTTGTTCATAAATTGCATTGAAAATCAAATACATCACAATGAATATAAAAGCTGCGATTACTTTTTTCTGATAACTTTTATCCAGTTTCAGAATTTCATATCCAAGATATAGCAGTGAAATAATTCCAATTCCGTACATAAAGTAATCTGTAAAATCACTGTTTTGAATTAATATATAAATAATCGGAAGTGTTATCAATGCTCCAATGATTACAAGAATTTCTTTTCGAGTTCTTACTTGTTTTGTGTTGTGAAGCAAAGGAGAATTTCCAATAGGTTCGATAGATTTCTTAATGATAAAATAGGTAATCAAACCGATTATCATAACAACAGCTGCAGCTAAAAAACAGAGACTCCAAGAATAATATTTACCAAGATAGACACAAAGTGCGCCTCCTAAAAGTCCGCCAATATTAATTCCTGCATAAAACATTCCGTAGCCGGCATCTCTTCGTACATCATCTTCCGTATATAATTCTCCGACCATAGAAGATATATTAGGTTTGAAAAATCCTGTTCCAATAATAGAACACGTTATCCCAAAGTAAAATAAATCGTGAGGATTATAAGCAATAATAAGATTGCCTAATGACATAATAATTCCGCCAAAAACCAAAGATTTTTTGAAACCTAAAATTTTATCAGCAAAAATACCTCCGATGAATGTGAATGCATAAATGAAAGCTTGAATAGCTCCGTATTTCAAGTTGGCATCTTTTTCAAAAAGTCCAAGCTGGTCGGTCATAAAGATTACGAGAACTCCTCTCATTCCGTAGAAGCAGAAACGTTCCCACATTTCTATTGTAAAAAGATACCAGAGTTGTTTAGGATATTTGCCTTTGAAACTCTGAATTTCTTCAAGTGTAAGATTCATCGAATATAATTTTGTTTTATGTTAAAAATACAAACAAATTTAAATAAAAAAACCACCTAAACGGTGGTTTGAATTTATAAATAAATGTGAAAATTTTTACTTCACACCGTGCATCATTCTCTTAAGAACAGGCGATAAGAAAGCCAGCAACACAGATGCAATTCCACAAAGAACTACGAAAACCATAAAGAATTCGAAAAGATTGTGGATTGTGAAACCTGCAAATGTAGTGTATTCTGTTGGCAATTGTGCGTCAGAGAAAGCTTTTACTTGGTCTGCATTCAATGTTATTTTTTTGTCCAGAACATCCTGAAGGTTTACACCAATTTCTTGTGCTTTTGCAAATTTGTCTCCTGTTGCAGGGATAATTGCTCCCAAAGTTCCTGCTAAAGCATAACCTGCAGCATTGGCGATGAAGAACACACCATACAATAAAGATGAGAATCTTTTTGGCGCTAATTTACCAACCAAAGACAATCCGATTGGCGATAAGCAAAGTTCACCCATTGTCTGGATTAGATAAAGCAAAATCAACCATTTGATAGCTAATAATCCTGAGTTTCCAAGGTCTTTTACGTTATAAGCGATGATAAAATAAGATAATGCAATCAAAGCCAAACCAATCGCTTGTTTCAAAGGAGAAACTGGTTCTTTTCCTTTTGCTCTTAATTTATCCCAAAGGATACTGAAAGGAACAGCAAGTATTACTACAAATAGACCATTGAAAATCTGCACCATAGACGCAGGCATCTGCCAGCCAAATAAGAATGTTCTGTCAGTTTGATTATCTGCGATGAAGGTTAGTGACGAACCAGCTTGTTCAAAAGCAGCCCAAAAGAAAATAATGAAAAACGAAACAATGTAGATAACCCAGATTCTTTGTCTTTCGATTTTATTTTCAGCAGAACTCATAATTAAGAATGCTAATGAAATACCAGCCGCATAGATGAAAGGATAAATAATTCCTTTAATCAATTGACCCATTTCTACAGAGTTGAATCCAAATTCACCTACCAAAAAGTATCTGAATACGAAGAAAAGTACTACAAACAATCCAGTCGCAAATCCAATGAATTTTCCAGAGAATTTAGCAGTCTGAGATTCTCCTTCTTCAAAATCCTCGCTAGTGTTATGTTTTGGCAATCCACCAATTGGTCTTCCTTCTGGCGTTACAACATATTTGTTTTTAAGGATAAAGAAGGTCACAGTTCCAATCAACATTGCGATAGAAGCTGCAAGGAAACCCCATTTGAAAGCAAAGATATCTCTTACTCCAGCAGCATCTTTCACATCACCAACGTACGGACAGATAAACTGACCCAAGAATGCTCCAATGTTGATTCCCATATAGAAAATAGTGAAAGCAGAATCCAATTTAGATTTTTCTTGTTTTGGATAAAGACTTCCCACCATTGATGAAATGTTCGGTTTGAAGAATCCGTTTCCGAAGATAATAACGAAAAGTGCCAGCCACATCAAGCCTTTTGCACCGCCAAGGTTGTCAGAAAAAGTTGAAGCACTCAAGAAAAGCAAGAACTGCCCAATTGCCATCAAACTTCCTCCTAAAATAATACAGTTTCTGTTTCCAAAATATCTATCAGCAATGAAACCTCCTAAAAGTGGCGTTAAATAACACAATGCCAAGAATCCACCATAGATGATAGAAGCATCGGCTTCTCTTATCAGTAGAGAGTTTACCATAAATAAGGTAAGCAATGCTCTCATCCCGTAAAAATTAAAACGCTCCCACATCTCCGTCCCAAATAGGACCCACAAGCCTTTAGGATGTTTTGAACTAGTCTGAACTGTCTCCATATAAATTAATTGTTAAATTTTCTTAAAGGTAACAAATATAGTTTTTTTTCCTAAACGGGAAAGTTAAATTGCAGACGATTAACACATTCAACTAGATTATTTTTACATTATGGAAATCAGACAATCAACTCCGGAAGATATCAATGAGATAATGGATTGTATCAATACTGCAAGGCAGTTGATGCGCGAAAGTGGAAATACAGTTCAGTGGACCAACGGTTATCCGTCAAAAGAATTGATGTTGGAAAGTGTGGAAAAAGGTTATAATTTTTTGATTATTAATAATGATGAGGTCGTTGCAACCTTCGATTTCATTATCGGCGATGACCCCAATTATTCTTTAATCGAAAATGGGACTTGGCTAAATGATGAAAAATATGGCGTGATTCATCGTATCGCTTCCAATGGCAACGCAAAAGGAATTGCACAATTCTGTTTTGAATGGTGTTTTTCCCAATTCCCGAATATTAAAATCGATACACACGAAACCAATATCGCAATGCAAAAAGTCTTGGAAAGGCTCGGTTATCAAAAATGCGGAATCATTTACGTTGCGGACGGAACACCAAGATTAGCATTTCAGAAAATTTAAATATTATTTGGGCAGCTTTATCCGCCTTCCGCTCCCAATCTTTTCACTTCACTTCGTTGCGTAAAAAGGATTTTCGCTCAAGTCGGGCTGCAACAATTCAACGTTAAAAAAAATGATTGACAATATTTAATCATCAATCATTTTATTATTTGTAGAAAGTCAATTATAATTTAGTGTCCGCTTTCTCTCATAATTTTGTTTAATCTCTTCAACATCATCAATCCCAATAATGTTGCGAAAATCAACAGTCCAAAATTGACCAAGAAGTAATTGGCTTTATTTTCATAATTGTACCAAGTGCTCGCAAGGATTCCGGATAATTTATTCCCAACTGAGTTTGCCAAGAAAAATCCACCCATCATTAAAGCAGTTAATCTTGCAGGAGATAATTTGGAAACGAATGATAATCCCATTGGCGAAAGACAAAGTTCCCCAATCGTTACAACACCGTATCCGGCAATCAACCAAAGCGCAGAGACTTTTTCAGCACCATTATTCCCTGCGTAAACAGCACCAACCATTACCAAACAAGATAAACTAGTTATGAAGAGTCCTAAAACAATTTTACTCGGTGTCAAAGGTTCTTTTCCACGTTTTCTCAGCATTGCCCAAACACCTACGATTACTGGCGTTAAAGCAATTACCCAAAATGGATTGATGGATTGGAAAAGTTCTGTGTTGTAAAGGAAAACAGGCTTGTCGGTTTTCGTTTCCAGTTCTGCTTTTCTTTCCGCAGAAATATTTCTAAAATAAATGTCTTTTCCTGTCTCTTTCAAAGTTTTTCCGTCAGCATCTTTCTGAGAACGGAATTGCTCATCAAAAATTGGAGTTTCTTTATCAGCATAACTTTTTTCTTCAACTAAATAAAGTGAAGCCAAAGGTTTTTCAACAGATTCGGAAACGCTTCTGTCTGTGTAATAATTGGCCCAACGTGTCAGCGCAGTTCCATTTTGTTTGAAAACTGCCCAGAAAAACATACTAATCAGGAATATTGAAAGTAATGCACCAATCGCAGGTTTCTCCAATGGATTGGATTTGAAATAAAGAGAAACATAAAAATAAATCACAGGAACACAAGCGAAAATAAATGCATCCGTATTGGTACTTCCAAAGATATTAGTTCCCAGAATCATTGTCGGAACAAACCAGCCTATAACGCCCGCAGCAATTGCAGGAACAAAAACTTTCATTAGGATTTCAGACAGCTTGGTATCACCTTCTTGGCTCGGTTTCATAATCGCTGCGTGTCTGTAATGTTTTAATCCGATTGTAAAAATCACAAGCCCAAGCAACATTCCAACTCCGGCTGTGATAAAAGCTTCGCCCCAACCGAATTTATTCCGCATAAACGCTGCAATAATGTTACAGATAAACGCTCCGATATTAATTCCCATATAGAAAATATTGTAGCCGGAATCTTTATTCGCTTTGTAAGGTTCTTCGGAATAGAGATTTCCCAAAAGTGTAGAAATCGTCGGTTTAAAGAAACCATTTCCAATAATAATCAATGCGAGAGAACCATAAAACAAAGGCAAATCCTTGAAAACTCCAACACCGATATAGCCAATTGCCATAAGAACACCGCCAAGATAAATGGATTTGATATAACCTAAAACTCGGTCAGCCAAAAATCCGCCAAGAAACGGTGTAAGATAAGTGAGCGCAATAAAAGTCCCGAAGATATCATCGGCATCTTTATCAGGAATTCCCAATCCTCCATTCAGACCTTGTGGTTCTATCAGATACAAAACAAAAATTCCGAGAATCAAATAATAACCGAAACGTTCCCACATCTCGGTAAAAAATAGAAAAGGTAAACCTTTTGGATGCTTAGTCTTCATAGTATCAATTTTCACAACGTTCCCAAAAATAGGATTTTATATTTAATTGATGTAATAAAAAATTAGATTGAACTGTCTATCTATTGAAAATTAGCAGGATTTGACAAGTCAAGATTATCAGTATTCGATAGTTTTGAAATAAAAAATGAATAAGCCAGATTTTTATAAGTCTAAAATTTTCAAAGTATTAGTAACAATGTTTTTTGTGCTGATACTTATCTACATATTTCAAAATGGTTATGATTTTGGAAAATGGCTTCATAAGATAATCAACAAGTAAACTATGATGAAAAACCTATTTTTTCTTTTTGCATTCATTTGCCCGTTGGCGATTTTTGCTCAACAACATTCGGTTTCCGGGAAAATTCTTGGGAAAAACTCCGCACCGCTTTCTGATGTTCAGGTTTTGTTCATCAACGCATCCAATCAGGAAACGTTGAAAGCTGCAATCACGGACAAAGAAGGGAAATTTGAAATAGAAAATGTGAATTTTGATGAAGCTAAAATTGTTGTAGAACAAAATGATTATGAAAAATACACATCAGAAATCATCAAATCTTCCGAATCTATTATCAATATTCCAGATATTAATTTAAAAGAAGAAACAAAAGCAATTGAAGGTGTAACTATTACGGCAAAAAAAGCTTTCGTGACTCAGAAGATTGACAGAATTGTCATTAATCCGGATGCTTTGATAAGTAATGCAGGAACTACGGCTTTGGATGTTTTGGGAAAATCTCCGTCGGTAAATGTAGATTTCAATGGAAATGTTTCGCTTCGTGGGAAAAGTGGTGTTCAGATTTTTATCGATGACAAACCTACTTATTTATCGGGTTCGGATTTGGCGGATTATCTCCGTTCGATTCCGTCGTCTAGCATAGAAAGCATAGAAGTGATTGCCAATCCTCCAGCGAAATATGATGCAGCCGGTAATGCAGGAATCATCAATATCAGACTCAAAAAAACTTTGGCAAAAGGTTTCAACGGAGGCTTTAATTTGTCTTATGGACAAGGAAAATATATGCGAAGTGTAAACAGCGCCAATTTCAATTACAGAATCCAAAAATGGAATTTCTTTACCAATCTCAGTGTCAACAAAACCGAAAGTTATCAGGATTTGACAATCACGAGAGAATATTTCAATCCTGCAGGCGAAAGAACTTCGATTTTTACTCAGAATTCATACATCACGCCAAAGAACAGAACCAATTCTCTGAAAATCGGAGCCGATTTCTATGCGGATGATAAAACAACTTTTGGTATTGTTTTGAATGGTTTCATCAATCCTTCAAAAAGAAATACTGTTAATAACGCAACAATTCAGGATAATGATTTGCAGACAATCAACACTATTGAAGCTGATATTCCTATGGATATCAAATTCAAAAACGGTTCTGTGAATCTTAATATGACCCGAAAAATTAAAGATAAACAGGAATTGACTGTCAATGCAGATTATATCAAATACGATTCGAAAATCAATCAAAGTCAATTTAATAAAGTCTTGAATCCGGATAATTCTGTTGTAAGTGATACGAGAATCGATTCCAGGTTGCCTTCTGATGTTACAATTAAAGCCTTCAAAGCAGATTATAGTGGAATCGAATGGTGGAAAGGAAGTCTTGATTTCGGAATGAAATCCAGCTTTGTAAAAACAGGAAATGTTGCGGATTTTCGTGATGTAGAGAATGGAGTAGAAACCCCGAATTATACTTTCTCAAACAATTTCGATTATAAAGAAAACATCCACGCAGTTTATACGAATTATGCCAAGGATTTTGAAAAAATATCAATCCAACTTGGTTTGAGAATGGAATATTCTGATATCAAAGGCGATAGAAACGGGAATCCTACAAAAGTGGATACAACTTTTACAAAAAAATATACGAGTCTTTTTCCAACATTTTTCATCCAATATCGTGCGGATTCTTTACAAAATCACGTCGTGGGATTGTCGCTTGGAAGAAGGATTGACCGACCGAATTATAAAGATATGAATCCGTTCACTTATCCAATGGACAATTATACTTTCTATGGCGGGAACCCGTTTTTGAGACCGACTTTTTCTTACAATGCAGACCTTAATTATACTTATAAAAAGAATTATACTTTCGGATTCAATTATAGTTATATAGACGATTTGATTTCAGAGACCAATGAACAGAGAAATGGCATCTATTACAGCCGTCCCGGGAATTTTGCGAAGCAGGTTTCCTATGGCTTTTCTTTCAATGGAAATATTGCGATTACAAAATGGTGGACGTTGCAATGTTACACGGAAATGACGCACAATTATTTTGAAAGTAAAGTTTACACAGAATATCTGAGTGATGCCAAATGGAATTGGGTCATAATGCCGACAAATCAATTTATCATCAGTAAAAAATGGAGCGCAGAGTTGGCTGGGCAATATCAAAGTACAATACTTTCAGGGCAGTTTTTGATTTCTCCAATCGGTTCAATAAGAGCTGGAATTGCTACTAAAGTTTTTAAAGACCAAGGAACGTTAAAACTGAATATTTCAGATGCTTTTTACACCAATCAAGTTGAAGGTCAAATCCGAAATATCCAAAATGCGAAAGCTGGCTGGTTCAGTTATTTGGATTCCAGAGTTGTGACATTGTCGTTCTCTTATCGCTTCAGTAAAGGGAATAATTTGAAAATCAGACAATCCGGTGGTTCGGAAACAGAGCAAAGCCGAGTGAAAATATAACTTAAATTCATCATTTTAGTTTTTTGTTAATCAGATTGGGATTTTTCCGGGTCTGATTTTTTTTGATTAAGATTTTTTTACCACAAAAGTCACAAAAGAAACCGCAAATTATTTCTCTCTAAAAAAACGTATGTGAATTTTGTGGTCGGAAATATTTTATTAAAGTTTATTGAAATCTGTAACGTTTTGATTTTAGTTTTTACTCATTCAGAAAACTAAAAATGTTCAACCGACTTTCTGAAAATAATTTCAAGAATATCAAATTGCCAAGACAAAGTAGCTTGGTTAATTATTCGTCGTTCAGAGAGTTGCGGACAGATGTTTTGTTCAGGAGCTTTAGTTTGAAATTCGTTTTAGAAGGTTGTGAGCAATATTTGATAGACGGTAATTTGTTCAAAGTTTCCAAAGGAGAATTTTTGCTTGGAAATCATTTTTCCAATGGAAAATTACTGATTCAGAGTGATGAAGATGTAAAAGGTTTATGTATTGATATTTCGCCCGACATTATTTCTGAAGTTGCTGGCGGATTTCATTTTCCTGAATTAACAGAATCTGACCTTGATTTTGAAAAGTACCTTGTTTCTGAAGATTTCGTTGAAAATAAATATCATTTTTCTCAGAATATCATTGGCGAAAAAATTAGTAAAATCAGTCAACAAATTTTAGAACAAAAGAATTATGATTTCGAATTTACTTCAGAGTTCTATTATCAATTGGCGGAAAATATTGTATCACTTCATTATGCCGGATTTTCTCAGCTGAAGAATATTAAAACTGTAAAATCACAAACTCGAAAATCATTATATAGAAAAATCTTAGCCGCAAAAAATCATATTGATTCGAATTTTACATCCATTAAAAATATTGAATCTGTAGCCAAAGAATCTTCCATCTCCGAATATCATTTTTATAGATTATTTAAGCAAATTTTAGGTGTAAGCCCATATCAATATGTAACGCAGAAGAAATTGGAATTTGCCAAACATCTGCTAAAAGACAAAAGTCTTTCATTGACTGATATTGCAATGATTTGTGGTTTTGCAGATTTATCTTCTTTCAGTAAAAGTTTCAAAAAATATTTTGGAGTTTCGCCGACTGGTTCTCAATAAAAAAACCGCTCAATTTTGAACGGTTTTATATTTAATATTAATTTATAATTACAAATTCTCCAAAATAAAATTCGTCATTTTCTCATAAAGCTGAGGTCTGGTTTGTCCGCCATAGATGCCGTGGTTTTTATCCGGATAAGCCATAAAATCAAACTGTTTTTTGTTTTGAATTAAGGCTTCTGAAAATTCCATAGAGTTCTGGAAATGAACATTGTCATCAGCTGTTCCGTGAATCAAAAGGAATTTACCTTTCAACAAATTTGCAAAAGTTGTTGGCGAATTTTGGTCGTAACCTTCCGGGTTTTCCTGTGGCGTTTGTAAGAATTTTTCTGTGTAAACGCTGTCGTAGTATCTCCAGTTCGTAACCGGCGCAACAGCAATTCCCAACTTGAAAGTATCAGCTCCTTTTGTCATTGCCAAAGAACTCATATAACCACCAAAACTCCATCCGAAAATTCCGATTCTGGTTTTGTCAATGTAAGATTGATTTCCGAACCATTGCGCCGCCGTGATTTGGTCTTCGGTTTCATATTTTCCAAGTTGTTTGTAAATGACTTTTTTGAATTTCGCTCCTTTGTAACCTGTTCCACGTCCGTCAACACAAGCTACAACGTAACCTTTTTGAGCTAGCATTTCGAACCAGATTCCGTTTCCGCCGTCCCAAGAATTGGAAACCTGCTGAGAACCCGGACCAGAATATTGAAACATAAATAACGGATATTTTTTACTTGGGTCAAAGTTTTTTGGTTTGATAATCCAAGCATTCAATTGGTCGCCGACAGAATTTGGAATGGTAATGAATTCCTTTGTTACAAAGTTGTCTTTCTGAAGTTTAGAAAGCAACTCATTGTTGTTTTGAAGTTCTTTGATTTCCTTTCCCGAAGCATCTTTCAAAACATATTTGTTCGGAGAAGAGGCTGTCGAATTGGTATTAATGAAATAACTGAATGACTTGCTGAAACTTGCAGAGTTGTTTCCTTCCGGATAAGAAATTAAAGTTGTTTTCCCGGAATTGATATTCAGTTTTGAAACTACTTTGTTCAAGCTTCCTTTTTCAGTAGTTTGGATGTAAGCTTCTTTGGTTTTCGGGTTGTAACCATAATAATCTGTGATTTCCCAATTGCCTTTTGCTACTTGTTTTTTCAGTTTCCCAGATTTGTCGTACCAATATAGTTGTCTGTAACCGTCACGCTCCGAAGCCCAAAGGAAAGAGTTATCGTCCAAAAATTCCAAAGTCAGGTTGTCGGTTTCTATCCAAGCGTTGTCTGTTTCTGAAAATAATTTGGTTAAGTTTCCGGATTTTGTATCCACTTTTATCAAATCCACTTTGCTGTGATGTCTGTTGCTGGTTGCGATGACAATTTCATTCGCATCGTTCGTTTGCCAAAGTTGAGGAATATAATGATTTTCAAAACTTCCAAGATTCAGAGCTGTTGTTTTTGCTGAATTTAATTGATAAAGATTAGCAGAAACAGTCGAATTGGTTTCTCCAGCTTTTGGATATTTGTATCGCATCTCAGTTGGATAAAGCGATTTTCCGTAGATTGGAATATAGATTTCCGGAACTTTCGACTCATCAAATCTTACGAAAACAATCGCATCGCCTGCTTTGTTCCATTGATAATAATCGGCGTGAGAAAATTCTTCTTCATAAACCCAGTCTCCAAGTCCATTGATAATTGAGTTTTTCTTTCCGTCGTTCGTAATCTGAGTAATTTTTCCGGAAGTTAAATCCTGATAAAACAAATTATTGTCAACAATGAAAGCGACTTTACTTCCGTCCGGAGAAAACTTCGGTTCCTGAATCCAGTTTCCGTTGTTAAGCGGAGTTACTTTATTTGATTTCAAATCCTTTACATCAAATTTCCCCAAGAATGAATGTCTGTAAATATCCTGACTTTCTTTTTGTAACAAAATCTTAGATTCATCTGGAGAGAAAATGTAAGATTCGAAACTTCCATCTACAATATTTCCAACTTTCTGGAAAGTTTTGTAACTGTATTTTGCGATTCCGTCTTTTTCTATGGTTGCGTAGTTTTCACCGTCATTTAAGGAGGCAATGCCTGCAATCCCTTTTCCTCGGTAATAGCCGGAGTAGATTTTGTCCAGTGTAATTTCTTGAGCATTAATGTTTTGTGAAAAAACTGCTGTCATCAAAACAACAGAAACAAGGATTTTCTTCATTTTTCAAATTTTAATGTTGTAAATATATTTATTTTTTATGATTGTATGCAGCTGGTTGTTTGTCCTGCTAAAGATTTAAATATTTTCTGAAACTTTTAATTGATTAAGTAACCTATTGAAAATTAAATAGAAAAAATTGTATTTTTGAATAAAACTGTATCATATGAAAAAATATCTACTACTTTTTGCATCTTTTTTTATAAAAGAATTATCATCTCAGGAATATGTTCCTTTATTAAAAGAAGGAAACAAATGGTACCAAACTAATATTAATTATAATTTTGGTGGACCAAGTTCCATTACAGGATATTACCATTTTATAAATGGTGAAGAAACCAAAAACGGTTTTACATATAAAAAGTTATATTTCAATACATACTGCTATTCCTCTCTTTATCCTTCCCCATGTTTTCCTGTAGAAAGTTCTGATGTTTTTTTTAAATTGATTAGAGAAAATGTTGATGAAAAGAAAATCTATTATTATGATGAACAATCTAATTCTGATGTTTTGATGTATGATTTTTCGCTGAATATTGGAGATGAGATTCCGAATAACTTATATTTAACAAATAATAATTATCATGATGGAAATCAAGTTAAAAGTATTGTCAACGGCAAAGTATTTAATCGAAATGTGAAGAGTTTTTCTATTGATGATTATGGGTCTTATAATATATACGAAGGAATTGGCTCCAACACGGGATTGTTTTACAAGCCAGGGGGTCGGATGTTTGAAGGAGGAAACTGGTTGACTTGTTTTGAAGATATCTCTTCCGGAAAATCCTGTGATAGTGAATTTCTGAACACCAAAGAAGTTGCTAAAAAGAAAGCTTTTACACTTGCATATAGTAAGGAATCAGATAGCTTTAAAATTTTTGGTAAAAATGGTGAGTGTAACGTAAAGTTTTATGATGCTTCCGGGAAATTATTAAATGATTTAAAACTAAATATAGGAGAGTATTTTTCTTTAAAATCCATGACTTCTCAAAATAAAGTTTTGTACTATGAGCTTACTTCTTCAGGAATTACAGAACGTGGTAGCTTATTATTGAGATAAATTTGGAGCGTAGCCTAAATGTTAATTCGTACAAACATTTTAAACCTCACGGGTGTTAAATACCTATGAGGTTTATAATCAATATACGAACCTTCGAATTGCAAATGCATGAGGGATAGTAACGGAAATCCTTTTATGTTTTTTGCTAAAAACATAGAAGATTGCAATGGATAGCCTGACCCGAGCTTAGACTTAGCGTTGGCAAGGGGCACGTCCAAATACTGATAACTGTCAACCGAAAACTATCAACCAATTTTCTTATCTTTGCACCATTATTTTTCTCACTTAAAACGTTTATAGCATGCAACTGTACAACACCTTAAGCGCAGAAGAAAGAGCTCAACTTATTGATGAAGCTGGTAAGGAACGCCTTACATTGTCTTTCTATGCGTATGCCAAAATTGAAAATCCTAAGAAATTTCGCGACGACTTATTTATTGCTTGGAATGCCCTAGATGCGTTGGGTCGTATCTATGTTGCACACGAAGGAATTAATGCTCAGATGAGTGTTCCTGCGGAGAATTTCGATGCTTTTCGTGATACGCTGGAAGTTTATGATTTTATGAAAGGCATTCGTTTGAATGTAGCTGTTGAGCAGGATAATCACTCTTTTTTGAAGTTAACCATCAAAGTCAGAAACAAAATTGTTGCTGATGGTCTTAATGACGAAACTTTTGATGTTACCAATAAAGGGATTCACTTGAAAGCTCAGGAATTCAATGATATGTTGGCGAGTCCGAATACGATTGTAGTTGATTTTAGAAATCATTACGAGAGTGAGGTTGGACATTTTGAAGGCGCAATTACGCCTGATGTGGAGAATTTCCGAGAAAGTTTGCCGATTATTAATGAACAATTACAAGATTTCAAAGAAGATAAAAACCTTTTGATGTATTGTACTGGCGGAATCCGTTGTGAGAAGGCGAGTGCTTACTTCAAACATCAAGGTTTCAAAAATGTTTACCAATTAGAAGGCGGAATTATTGAATATACACGCCAAATCAAAGAAGAGAATATTGAAAGTAAATTCATTGGAAAGAACTTTGTGTTTGATCATAGATTAGGCGAAAGGATTACGGATGATATTATTTCTCAATGTCACCAATGTGGAAAACCTTGTGATAATCATACTAATTGTGCGAACGATGCTTGTCATTTATTATTTATCCAATGCGACGAATGTAAAGCTGTAATGGAAAATACTTGCTCAACTGAATGTCACGAGATAATTCATTTGCCTCAAGAAGAGCAAGTTGCAAGAAGAAAAGGTTTGCAAGTCGGTAATAAAGTGTTCAGAAAAGGTAAGTCCGATGCTTTGAAGTTTAAACATTCTGGAGATTTGTCTACCCAGACTTTGGCAAAAGCAAAACCAGAAACCAAAGATATTCGTCAGAAAATAAAAGTAAAAAAAGTCTTGATTGGAAAAGGAGAGCATTACTATTCTAAATCTAAAATCGGACAGTTTTTAATTGAAAACAAAGAACTTTCTATAGGTGATAAAGTTTTGGTTTCTGGTCCAACAACTGGAGAACAGGAGTTTACTATAAAAGAAATATTCGCTAATGGCGTTTCTTCTGAAACTGCTAAAGTTGGAGACCAAATCACTTTTGAGATTCCATTCAGAGTTAGATTATCGGATAAATTATATAAAATTCTGGAAGATTAATAATGAATCTTAGTCTTACAAAAAAAGAACTTAGAACGATTTATAAAGAAAAAAGAATGGCCTTATCACAAGATGAGGTCAATTTTTTGTCTCAAAAGTTATTAGAAAATTTCATTTTACAATTTAATGTTATTGAAAATCAAAAAGTTAATATTTTTTCGCAAATTGAAAAGCTTAAAGAAGTCAATACTCAGATTTTCATAGATTATTTTTTTGAAAATAAAATCAGAGTTTTTGTACCGAAAATTCAAAATGAAAAATTGATTTCTGTAGAGATTTTTCCGGATTCTGAATTTGAAATCAATAGTTGGGGAATCAAAGAGCCTATTTCTAATATTGATGCTAATGTTGAATATGATTATGTTTTGACGCCTATGTTATATTGTGACAGATTTGGAAATAGAGTAGGATATGGAAAAGGGTTCTATGATTCTTTCTTTTCTGGTAATTATAAAATTCATAATAAAATTGGCTTAAATTTCTTTCCTCCAAAAGAAAGTATTTCTGATGTTTTTGAATTAGATGTTCCTTTAGATGGATTAATTACACCTTTGGAATGTTTTCGGTTCTAATTTAATATGTTGAAAATCAATGATGTTAAATTGTAAATAAATTTACAATGAGATTACAAGTTATTTATTAATGATTTTTGTCAGACCACTCTACCTTTGTCTTGTAATTATAACACGATAATTCACAAACAATAATATTAATAATTTAAATTTTAAAAAAATGAAAAAGTCATTATTCGTAGCTGCTATCGCTGCAATCTCTCTAGTTGCTTGTAACAAAGCTGATAAAGTTGAAACTGCTGCTGTTGATTCAGTAGACGCTACTGCAGATTCTGCTGTTGCTGCTATCGATTCTACTGCAACTGCTACTGTTGATTCAGTGAAAGCTACTGCTGATTCTGCTAAAGCTGAAGTAAAAGCTGACGAGAAAGCTGCTAAAGAAGAAATCAAAAAATAATTAAATCCCAGATTTAATTAAAACAAAACCCGCTATTGAGCGGGTTTTGTTGTTTTTATAGTGTCAGAATCTTTCTTGTAGAAATTTGAGAAATAGAATTTGAATTCTTTTTGGAATTTTACAGGAGAAGCTTTCAGCATATATTGCGCTTTTCTATTGACTGTTGTGATGTAAGTCCTTTTATTATCGTAATATTCAACATCAAAATTGGCAAAATCCAAAGTGTCTTTGTCTATAACAGATTTTGAAGTCGTCAGATTATTCACTTTTGCAAATCTCACTTTCAAACTATCCATTTCTTTTAGCAATGGTTTCAGGTTATTAGAATCTTTTGTCAGAAAATGCGCCTGCATCTGCGTGTAAATTACAGAATCTATTTCTGTATCCTTATTCCCGGAAGTGTAGAGCGTAGACAAATCCAGCAAATCCTGAACTTTCTGTGAAGTAATCATATTGGTTGCCTGCAAGCTATCTAGTTTTGTTTTGGAGTAACTTACGTTGTTGTTGGCATTTCTAATTGTTTCCAAAGAGTTTTCTTCGCCTTCGTATTTTTTACTACAAGAAATAATTCCAATGATTATCAATGTCGGAATTATTATGAATTGATATATTTTATTTTGATTTTTCATCGTCAGTAATTTTGAATTTAATCATTACAATTTTTCCATTTTTCATTTGAGAATCTATCACTTCCAGATTTTCAAGAGAAGTTGTAGGAAGCGTAACCAGCGAGATATACTTCTGCTTGTCCATAGTTTCTATACCGTAAATATCACTGTCAACTACTTGATAAATCAAAGCATTATCACTAATAAGCTTATTCAGTTCATTTGTTTTTTTCTTAAAATCGATGATTGATTTTGAATAATAATATAGCTGAATTGCATAATCATTAGGTTTCAGTTCTATATTTTCTGATTCTGGAGCACTTGTCAAATCTCTACTCACTGTGTCCGTTCTGTAGAAAGGAGATGCTATAATCATCTTAAGGCTTTTACTTTTTGTTTCATAAACAAAAGGTGAGTTTGGTTTTACTTTGAAGAGGATTGGAGATTCATTTTCTCTAATGATTTTTACATCCAGCTCTCCTTTTATAGATGAGTTTCTGTCTGCATCTGTAAAAGCATAAGTGTATTTTTTATAAAATAGATTGTCATAAAAGACCAATACAAGAACTACAGCAAATAAAAATGCTGAAATCCCTAACCAAAGATATCTTTTGAGAAAATTCTGCTTTTCATTATTGAAATTAATATTTTGATTAATTTCATCAAATGCTTGATTATCTATAGAAACAAGTGGTTTTGCTGTTTTTTCTGGAAGAGTATTTTCTTCAGTTTTTATAACTTCAGGAATCTGTACTCCTGTTTCATTGATGACTTTAGGTACAATTAATGCAGATTTTTCTACAAGGGCTAAAGGATTTTTCTTCTTAAATTCTGACCAAGAATTATATCCGGAATAGACAGCTAGTATATTCAGCATATCAATTCTTGGGATTTTTTCCTGAGCATTGTTCTTGAAGTAAGTGTAGAAAGTTTTTTCACTTATATTTCCCTTTGCCTTTTGTCGAAGGTCTTCTTGAAAATAAATAATGTCAATCCCTTTCCACTTAGAAATATCATCATATGACGGCGAATGTGTCTCAAGATATTTCTCTTGAACAGCAGTTTTTAATGACTGGAAGTGTGAAAATTCTGTGTCGCTCAAAATTATATTTGTTCTTAATTTATTGATTTTCAGTTCTGCTGATTTGTAAATCGTGTTTTACAAATATATTACAATTAATTTTCAAAACAAAAATATTTTATCGGTATAATTTTGCCCTGTTCAAATAATGGACAATCTATTAACTAACAATTTAAATTTTATTATTATGAAAAAGTCATTATTCGTAGCTGCTATCGCTGCTGTTGCTCTTGTAGCTTGTAAAAAAACTGAAACTGTTGATACTGCTGCTGCTGATTCTGCTGTAGTTGATTCTGCTGTTGCAACTATCGACTCTGCTGCTGCTAAAGTTGATTCTGCTGCTGCTAAAGTTGACTCTGCTGCTGCTAAAGTTGATTCTGCTGCTGCTAAAAAATAATCTTAACCAAGTTAAGAATTTTAAACCACTTCAATTTGAAGTGGTTTTTTTATTTTTCTAATTTCTGTCTCAAGATTTCGTAGCAGGTAATTGCAGCTGCATTACTCAAATTAAGAGAATCAATAGTTCCGGACATTGGAATCAAAACATTTTCTCCTTTTCCATTCCAAAAATCACTTAAACCAGAATGTTCTGTTCCGAATAAAACAGCAGATTTGGGTTTCAAATTTTTCTCCTGAATATGTTTCGCATCATCACTCATAAAAGTTGTGAAGATATTATATTCATTAATTTTTAAAAATTCCAAAGTTTCTTCGTTGGAAGCTTGAAAGATATTCATTCCAAAAAGACAACCAACACTTGAACGAATCACATTTGGGTTGTAAAAATCGGTTCTTGGGTCAGTAACAATCAAAGCGTTGATTCCAAAAGCTTCGCAACTTCTTAATATTGCTCCAAGATTTCCCGGTTTTTCTACACTTTCTAAAATGATTATTGCAGAATCTTGTTTCGGTTTGAATTCATCAAGATTTCTTTGTTCTAATTTATAAATTCCAATAATGCCTTCTGTTGTTCCGCGATAAGCAATTTTCTCATAAAGTTTTTCGGAAACAAAATGAATTTTAGTATCTGGTAATTTTCCATTGAAAATACTTTCGCAGATATAATATTCTTCCGGTTGATTGCCAAAATGTAATGCTCTTTCGTTTTCCTGCTGACCTTCTACGATGAAAACGCCTGCTTTTCTTCTGTCTTGATTTTTTGATAGAAGTCGGGTTAGTCTTTTGATTTTTTCGTTTTGAAGGCTTTCTATGAGCATTTTAAGATTTTTTGCAAATGTACAAAGTAGTTATGAGTTATGAATGATGAGTTGTTAAAATGAATTGGGTTGTTATTGATGACAAATGTTCGATTATTGCGAAGCGCGTGAGGGATAGTAACGGAAATCCTTTTGTGTTTTTTGCTAAAAACATAAAAGATTGCAGTGGATAGCCCGACCCGAGTTGTTGCCTTAGAGTTGGCGAGGGGCACGCCCAAATCTTTTGTAAGTAGAAGATAAAAATTTATTTATCTTTGTTTTATGATTTTACGAGGAGAAAATTTAATCAAGGAATACGGACCGAAAAAGGTGGTAAAAGGCGTGTCATTGGAGGTTCAGCAAGGAGAAATTGTTGGGCTTTTGGGACCAAATGGAGCAGGAAAAACGACTTCTTTCTATATGATTGTAGGACTGGTGAAGCCAACTTTGGGCAATGTTTTTCTGGATAAGCAAAATATTACGAAGGATGCGATGTACAAACGTGCGCAAAACGGCATCGGATATCTTGCTCAGGAAGCTTCGGTTTTCAGAAAGTTGTCTGTTGAAGATAATATTTTGGGTGTTTTGCAATTGACAAAGCTTTCCAAAAAAGAGCAGCAGAAAAAATGTGATGAATTGATTGAAGAATTCCATTTGGAACACGTTCGTAAAAACCGAGGTGATTTGCTTTCAGGAGGTGAAAGACGTAGAACTGAAATCGCGCGTTGTCTTGCAACAAGTCCTAATTTTATCCTTCTAGATGAACCTTTTGCTGGAGTTGACCCGATTGCAGTGGAAGATATTCAGAAAATTGTAAGGTCTTTGGTTGAGAAAAATATTGGAATCCTGATTACCGACCACAACGTACAACAAACGCTAGCGATTACGAACAAAACTTATATTATGTTCGAAGGGAAAATCCTGAAAGAAGGTCTTCCTGAAGATTTGGCAAATGACCCTGATGTAAGGAAAGCTTATCTTGGGGAGAATTTCCGTTTTGAGAAGATTTAGATTTTATCGCAAAGGCACAAGATTTTTAAAATTCAAAATATATAATAAGTCGCAAAGGAAAACTTTGCGACTTTCTTTATATAATACATTAAAAATAGTTTTGCGACTTTGCGATAAAATATTTCACTTTCCAAAATTACTACTGACATACAGTTGTCACAACTGCGCCATAAATTTGTATCAAATAAAACAAACTATTATGAACGCAAACGCAAAAGTCTTAGACTCACAACAACTTTTAATCCATTGGCAAGGACACAGAAATCTTACTAGAAGAGTCATTGAAGCTTTTCCAGAGAAAGATTTATTCGAGTTTTCAATCGGTGGAATGAGACCTTTCGCAAAATTGGCTCTTGAACTTTTGGCAATTGGCGGACCAGCGCTTAAAAGTATCGTTGGACAAACAATCGATGCTTTCAATGAAGAAGCTTTCCAACCAACTACAAAAGCAGAAATTCTTGCTAAATGGGATGAAGAAACTGAAACAATCAACGAATATTTTTCACAAATTTCTGAAGAGCGTTTTCAGGAGATGTTTAACCTTTTTGGACAGTACGAGTTTCCGATTTATCAGAATATTCTTTATTTCGTGGATAACGAGATTCATCACAGAGGTCAAGGTTATGTTTATCTGAGAGCTTTGGGGATTGAGCCTCCGTTTTTTTGGGAAAGAGAAAGATAATTTTATACGCTTGATTTGATTTTAAAGTCTGCTTTTTGGCAGGCTTTATTTTTTGTTCAATTGGTTAGAAATCTTGTTCATTAAATCATTCATTGTGTCTTTAAGATAATCAGGTTCTATGATTTCTGCAAAATCTCCAAACGTAATTAGCCAGCGTGGAAAACCTTCTTCAATCCATTCGGTTTCAAAAGTCATCAGCATTTTGTTATCATTTTCTTCTTCCGAAATCAATCCGTAATATTTTTTAGAATTAACGAGAAAAGGCAAGATTTTTTTCTCAACCAAAAGCTTAACGCCAACTTTCTGATTCTTTGATTTTTTTCGATAATCGCCAACATTCCCATATTCTTGATGAAACGGATTTTCAGTTTTCTCAATTTTCAAAATTCTGTCCACACGAAATTGCCGGAAATCTTTTCGCATTGTACAAAATGCCATCACATACCAATAATTGACTTCGTAGAA
Organism: uncultured Weeksellaceae bacterium; assembly: GCA_963530025.1. Classification (GTDB taxonomy): domain Bacteria; phylum Bacteroidota; class Bacteroidia; order Flavobacteriales; family Weeksellaceae; genus Epilithonimonas. The sequence continues at coordinate 190,659 of CAUSBY010000004.1, read as the reverse complement.
AATCCCGACCGCTTCGATGATTCTTTCACTAGCCTCATCTTTCACATTTTGATAATGAAATTTTAGTTGCTTTTTATCGGCAATGCTTTCCAAAATTGTTGGAATGATATTTTTGATATTATCAGATTTCTCAGGTCGGTAAGAATAGATATCGATTTGATTTTCAATGTTCCGAACGAGATTCTTCTCTGAATTTCTAATAACTGCTTTCACTTTTTCCATTGCGGAATTGTAATGAGAATCGAGACTTTCGTGAGAAAATTTCTGCATCAGTTTTTCTGCAGTAATGAAACTTAGAACCTCTTCTTTCGTAAACATCACGGGTGGAAGTTTATAACCGTCAACTAAAGAATAGCCAGAACCTGCTTCTCCAAAAATCGGAATTCCAGCATTTTCCAGAGTCTTGATATCTCTGTAAATTGTTCTGATGCTGACATCAAATTTATCAGCTAAATCCTGTGCTCGGACAATCGATTTAGTTTGCAGTTGTGTCAGAATCGATGTGACTCGGTCGATTTTTTTTATGTAATGGTCTTCATTCATCCTTAACGTTTTAGCAATCTATCTCAATTTTGGTAGGTTCTGTTTTATCATAATGTTGAATTGAAAATGTGTAACTACTTCCACCGTCCTCACTCATAGCATTTCCGATTTTTTGATTCACAATAACTCTATCACCTTCTTTTAAAAACACTTTGCTTAAATCTGAATAGACGAAAAATTCATCTTTCTCATTTCGAATAAAAACTATATAACTCGAATTTAAAAGTGAAATTTTTGATACATAACCTTCTGAAATACTAATTACTTTTTTATTTTTTGATAGAAAACGAATTGTCGTATAATCAGGATTTGAATTTCTACTAGGTTTCGGATACGAGATAATTCCTTCCTTTAAAGGACACTTGTATAATTGAGAAAATGTCCAGTGACTTATTATTAATAGAAATAATATTATAAATCTAGTTTTCATCTTTGTAAGTTTTCACAAGTCGGTCAAGATTCAAACTTCTTGCGGAAGCATCGAAAATTTCACGATAAGTTCCGTCTTTTTCATACAATTCTTCGTGTGTTCCGTTTTCCACAACTTCGCCTTTTTTCATCACATAAATCATATCCGAATCCAAAATCTGCGACAACGAATGCGAAATAATAATCACGGTTCTGTCTTTTTTAATCGCGTCTAGAGAATTTTTGATTTGTTCCGTTGCAATCGCATCCAGACTTGCCGTTGGTTCGTCCAAAAAAATAATCGGTGGATTTTTCAAAAATAATCTTGCAATCGCAATTCTTTGTTGCTGACCTCCGGAAAGTTGTGTCGCATCGTGATTGTAACCATCCGGTAAATCCAAAATCTGCTCGTGAAGATAAGCTTTTGTCGCCGCTTCTTTGATTTCGTCCAAAGTGGCTTCCAGATTTCCGTATCGGATATTATCTTCAATACTTCCTTTGAAGATGTGATTTTTTTGAAGAACCAAACCAAGGTCATCACGCAGATAATCATTATCGAAATCATTCAGATTATTGCCATCCAAAAGAATTTCTCCGGAATCAGGTTCGTAAAACTTACAAAGTAAATTGATAACAGTCGATTTTCCAGCGCCGCTCAATCCAACTAAAGCTGTCGTTTTCCCATTTTCGATTTTGAGAGAAACATTTTTCAAAGCTTTCATTCCATTCGGGTAAGTGAAATCTACATTTTTGATTTCAAAACTGCCTTGGATTGGAATATTATTAATTGTTCCGTTCGGTTCGGTTTCGTCATCATCATTCAGGATTTCAAAATAACCTTCGGCATAAATAAATGCATCATTCATATCATCATAAATCCTGTGAAGCTGACGAATAGGCGCAGAAACGTTGTTGAACAACATAATATGAAGCATAATCGCACCAATCGTCATCTGCTGGTCAAGCACAAGATAAACCGTCAAAAGTATGATTAAAACGACTCCAAATTGCTCGATAAAAGTTTTCAATCCATCGAAAATAAAACTGGTTCGTCTTGTGTACAACTGACTTTCCATCAATTGCATTTGGAGATTGTATTGTTTTCTACCTTCGAATCTTTCGCGGACAAAGCTCTTAATCACCATTATGGAATTGATGAGATTCAGAAGTCCGGATGTTTTTTGTTCTCTTTGATTTCTTAAAGTTCGTCTTACATTTCCTAGTTTTTTCGCTTGTCGAGAAGTCACGTAAAAGTAAATCGGAATCACAAAAGTAGAAACCAACCCAACGTAAAGATTCTGCATATACATCACAATCAATGCAATAATTGCAGTTGAAAATAAGGGAAGAATGTCGATGAAGAAATTCTGAACAAGTTTTGTCAAGCTTTCAATTCCTCTGTCGATACGGATTTGAAGTTTTCCTGATTCGTGTCTGTCGTCATTATAATAAGCAATTCTGTAAGTCAGGATTTTGTCAATCGCCGCTTGTGCCAATTCTGAACTGACATTAATTCTAATTTTTTCGCCATAGAATTTCTGCCCAAACTGAATAAAAATATTTGCTAACTCTTTTCCCAAAAGTATAATCGAAATCAAAATCAAAACGTGAATTCCTTCCTGCATAGGATTTGGTAGACCAACAAGTTTTGTGACTTCGTCAACTGTATATTTCAAAACAATCGGGTTAACTTGAGCAAACAAAGCACCTATAAAAGTCAACGCTAAAGTCCCGAAAACCATCCATTTGTAAGGTTTTATGAAACTTTTCAGTTGATTGAAAATATGGATAAGATTGGTTGTTTTCTGAAAAGGTTTTTTCATAACAGCAAGTTAAGAATTATTAGAGTTTAACACAAAGGCACGAAGGGTTTTATTGTCATTGATGTGTTTTTAAGGCACAAAGAAAATCAAAGATTTTTCAAACCTTGTGCCTTAATATTTTATTATTTTTAGATTATTCATTGTGCCTTTGTGTTTTAATTGGCATTCAAAAAGAAAACCTTAATTTTAAACTTTCGTAAAAAGAAACAATGAAAATATATACAAAAACTGGCGACAAAGGTGAAACCGGACTTTACGGCGGAAGCAGAATCTCCAAAGCCAGCCCAAGAGTAGAATCTTATGGAAATATCGATGAGCTGAATGCTAATATTGGCGTTGCTAAATCTCACATTGATGATGAAAATGTGATTGCTCAGCTTAAGAAAATTCAGTTTGATTTGTTTACCGTTGGTTCGGAAGCTTCAACTCCGATTGATAAATTGTTCTTGGCTAATGGAAAAGCAAGATTGCCACTCGTGATTTCTAATAAAGAAATTGAAGAACTGGAAAACTGGATGGATGAAATGGAAGAGAAAGTTGAACCTTTGCAATATTTCATTTTACCAGGAGGCGGAAAAGCTGCGACTTTTCTTCACGTGGCGAGAACGGTTTGTAGACGTGCGGAAAGAAGTTTGGTTTTCCTTAATCAATCAGAAGAAGTACGAGCGGAGTTAATCAAATACCTGAACCGTTTGTCGGATTACCTTTTTGTTTTGGCAAGATATGTTTCTAAGTTGAATAATGAGTCTGAGGAATATTGGAATCCTAATGAGAGAAGTTAGATTGAAATATATTCTCTCAATGAAGAAATTTTTTCTGTTAATTATTTTATTTTGTTCAAATTTTATTTTTTCTCAGAAATTTGAAACAGAAAGTCTTGTGAATAATTTCACAAAAGATTTCCTTCCAAAAGATTTTAAATATTATAATTTATTAGATAAAAGTTTTAGAGCAGATTTTGATGTCTATTATCTGAATGAATCAATTGAAGATTCAGGACTTAAAATTCCATTTTTCGGAAAAGATGATTTTATAAGCTCAAAATCTGAAATTAATTGGAACGATTATAATTTGGAGAAAGCGCATATTTTTTCAGATGATAAAATTCCCAAATTTAGAAGTGCACTTTATGAATATATTTTAGTTGACAAAAAAATAGGTCAAAAGAAGTTTGACAGCATTATCAGAAATAAAAAATATAATCAAATTGTAGTAAAGATAAATCCTAATTGGAGTGAAGATAAGAAAGTAAAGGAATGCCATAAAGAATTAAAAAATCAAGAAGATAAGATTGAGAAGGAAAACCGTGATTTTTATTCCATTTCGAGTCCCATTTTTTCTGTAGATAAAAAATTTGCAATAATTTATTACAGAGATTGTTGTCATACAAATGGGTATTTGTACATTTATTCAAATAATAATTGGGAAGAATATTTAAATTTTTATAGATTAATAAGCAATTGAAAAAAGCACTTCTTTTCATCAACGGAGATTCTCCGAAAGTGATTCCGAATTTGTCAGGTTATGATTTAATAGCTTGTACGGACGGAGCTTTTCATTATTTGAAGCAATTGAAATTTTCTTTGGATAAATTGGATTTTATCTCGGGAGATTTCGATTCACATAAAATTGAAGAAGAAATTATTCAGCAAGCTCAAAATCATCAATTTGAAATCATAGAAACGCCTGACCAAAATAAAACAGATTTCCATAAAGCTTTAGAAATTATTATCGAAAAGGGTTTTGATAACGTTGATGTTTACGGGGGAAGTGGAGGAGAGCAGGACCATTTTCTTGGGAACCTGAGTGTCGCTTTTGCATTTAAAGATAAAGTGAATCTTCAATTTTTTGATGAATATTCTTCATATTACTTTATTCCGAAAAAATTCACAATTTCTGATGTCAAAGCAAAAATGATTTCCTTGATGCCTTTTCCAATCGCTAAAAACATCGAAACAAAAGGGTTGAAATGGCCTTTGTATAAAGAAGACTTGATTCTGGGAGAAAGAATTGGAACTCGGAATATTGCTGAAAATAAAGATGTTGTGATTAAATATAAAAAAGGGGATTTACTGATTTTTGTCGGGAATTAATTCATTAATTTTTATAGAATTATTAACGTATATATTCAGTTTTTTTAATCATTTTTGCATCGTAAAACCAATTAACTTTTTTAGCCAGAAATGAAAATAAAATATTCTGAACTAATTGACCAAACGCTTTATTTTCCTACAGAAGAATTCAATGTAGAAGAGAATAATCTGAAGTTCCACGATATTAACCTGATGGAAGTTGTGGAAAAATTCGGAACTCCTTTGAAGTTCAATTATTTACCAAAAATATCTCAGAATATAGAAAGGGCAAAGTTTTGGTTCAAAGAGGCTTTTGAAAAAACCGAATACCGCAAAAATTACAGATATTGCTACTGTACAAAATCCAGCCATTTTGCTTTCGTTGTGGAAGAAGCTTTGAAGAATGATATCAGTATGGAGACGTCTTCTGCTTACGATATGGATATCATCAAATCGCTTTATGATAAAGGGAAAGTAGACAAAAATATCGAGGTTATTTGCAACGGTTTCAAAACGGATGATTACCTAGCGAAAATCTCAGAACTAATTAATAATGGTTTTGAACATATCACACCAATTCTTGATAATTACAGAGAGCTTGATAAGCTGACAGAAAGCATTGACAGGACTTTTGATATTGGAATCAGAATCGCATCTGAGGAAGAACCGAAGTTCGAATTTTATACTTCGAGATTAGGAATCGGTTACCGTGATATTATTCCTTATTACAGCCAGAAAATTGCGGAACATCCGAATGCAAGGCTGAAAATGCTTCACTTTTTCATTAATACCGGAATCAAGGACACGGCTTATTATTGGAATGAATTGTACAAATGTCTTCGCGTTTATGCAAGATTGAAAAAAATTGCTCCCGAAGTTGATTCATTGAATATCGGTGGCGGTTTCCCAATCAAAACGTCTCTTAATTTCGATTACGATTATCAATATATGGTAAACGAAATTGTTTCTCAAATCAAAAAATTCTGTGAAGAAGAAGGTGTCGAAGAACCAAATATCTATACAGAATTTGGAAGCTTTACGGTTGGAGAAAGTGGAGGACATCTTTATCAGATTATTTCTCAGAAACGTCAGAACGACAGAGAAAAATGGAATATGATTGATTCGTCTTTTATGACAACTTTGCCAGATACTTGGGCAATTTCTCGTCACTTTATTATGTTGCCACTGAATCGTTGGGATGATTCTTACGAGAGGGTTTTTCTTGGTGGATTAACTTGTGATTCAGATGATTACTATAATTCTGAACAACATACGAATGCGATTTATCTTCCGGTTTTCAACGAAACAAAACCTTTGTACATCGGATTTTTCCATACAGGCGCTTATCAGGAAACCATTGGCGGTTACGGCGGTGTTCATCACTGTTTGATGCCTCAGCCAAAACATATTTTGATTGATAAGGATGAAGACGGAAATTTCACTTATGAATTGTTCCGAGAAGAGCAAAGAGCAGAAGATGTTCTTAAACTTTTGGGATATTAATAAACAACAAAAAAGCGGAAATTAATTTCCGCTTTTTTTATTTGATTTCTGTGATGAATTCTTCTTTTGGAGTTCTGTATTTCTTCAGATTTACCAGCCAGTCTCCGCTTGTATCTCTGTAACCTAAAGGTAAAATTACAACGCTTTTCAAACCTTTTTCAGCAAGTCCTAAAACTTCATCAAGAGCTTGATTGTTGAAGCCTTCCATTGGAGTTGCATCTACTTTTTGTTCCGCAGCTGCAGCAATTGCCAATCCGAAAGAGATGTAAGCCTGCTTTGCAGCGTGAGTTGCGTGCCATTCGTTTCCAAGAGGTTCGTACATTCCCCAAAGTCTGGTTTTATAATCATCCATTGCTTCTTTTGGAATTCCTCTTTCGCTTGTGGTTTTTTCGAAAACTTCGGAAATGCTGTTATGTGAATAACCGTCCCAAGCTGCCCAAACTAAAAGATGAGAACCTCCTGTAATCTGAACTTGGTCAAAAGCAATCGGCTGAATCTTTTCTAATAATTCTTTGTTAGTGATTACGAATAATCTATAAGGCTGTAAACCTGAAGAAGATGGAGCTAATCTTGCTGCTTCCACAATGTAATCTACTTTATCTTGAGGAACAATTTCTCCGTTCATTTTTTTAGTTGCATAACGCCAATTCAAGTCTTCTAATAAACTCATTTTTTATAATTTTTTGATTTGAAGATTCAAAGGTAAATAAGAAAAGTTTATTTTTGTAATCAAGTTACAAAAAGTTACCGTTACGAAAAAGTAACTTATTTGATAATCAAATATTTAAAAATTTGATTTAATGAAAAATTAATATAATCTGAAATAAAAGTTCTTTATGAAAATAAAATGTCCAAAATCTAATCTTGCTGCCGTTCAGGATACGATGGATATCTTGAAAGGAAGGTGGAAAATCGCAATCATTGCAACTCTATGTTATGATAAAATGCGTTTTTCAGATTTACAGAAAGAAATTGAAGGCGTTTCTGCAAAAATGCTGAGCAGTGAATTGAAAGATTTAGAAATCAATCAGTTGGTAAAAAGAACCGTTCTGAATACACAACCAATAAGCGTAGAATATGAATTAACAGACTACGGCCGAACGCTGAAAAAAATCATCGAACATCTTGCAGAATGGGGAATTCAGCATCGGAAACAGATTACTGGAAAAGTTTTGGAAAATTAATCCCATTCCATCTTATTTTAAATTTAAAATTGATTTGACCTCAGAATTTTTTATCTTTATTGTTTGGTTTCGGTATTGATCTGGGTATGTTGAAAAAGGTTTTTTTATTGGTGATTTTTTTGATGTTAGCGTTACAGGCTGACGCTCAAATTACTGATGCCCAAAATCTGACAAAAGACGTTGAAGCTCTGATGTATTCTGATCCTGAAAAAGCTCTGAAAACGGCACAATATATTGTTGCTAATCAAAGTTTTGGAACTCAGGAAGATGTTTATAATTCTTGTCTTTTGCAGGCAGAAATTTATATCGATTTGGAAAGATATAACGATGCTGTCATTATGCTTATCTCTGCAGACCGTATTTCCCCAAATATCAGAAATGAATTTCTCAGTTCAAAAAACGAATATCTGATAGGGAAGATCTATCTGAAAACTGGATTTACGGATGCGGCTGATAAATCTATTCAGGAATTAGACGAAAGCGCAGAATCTCTGAAAGGTGAGGAGAAAAATGTTGTGAATCTTTGGAGAGATGAATTGGCAATTCAGAAATTATTCTCCGAGAAAAAATATAAAGAATGTCTGGTCTTAATTCAAAAAAATAAAGATCAACAGTCCAAATTGTATCCAACCTATGGGATGCAACTGCAACTGCTCCAATCGGAAATCGAGAATAAACCTGTAAATCAATCGGACTTTAAAGATAATTCTTATTTCAAATTTTTGTCTGACATTATCATTCTGAAATCGAAAATCAACAACAATGATTTTCAAGAATCAGATTTAATTGATTTAAAGAAAAAATATCCTCGATACAGTGATGTTTTTTATAAAGGCCTCTATCAAAATTGGTCTCAGAAGGTTTGTAGCGACAATAATGCAGGAGATTGCTTCCGAGTAAGAAAAGAATATGTCAGAATCTTGAAGCTTTCAATCGCTGATCAACAGAATGCAAGAGTGAATGTCATCAATCTTGTCGATCAGAATGAAAGGCATAAAAATCTTTCGGAAAAGGATTTTCAGAATAAGATATTACTGGCTTTGTTTGTAATATCGATGGTAAGCGTTATTTCTTTTCTGATCTACTTTTTGATTTTGAGAAGTCGGGTGAATATGAAAAATGCAGAATGGGAAAAAAAGGTCATTTACGAAGAATATGAGCAGAAATTAAGTGATCAACTGAAAGATTTTCAGGCAAGTAACGCATTCGTGATTCCGGAGAAAACGGAAAATCTAATTCTTTCCAAATTGGAAGTTTTTGAAAGTTCAAAAGAGGTTACGAATCCTCATCTGTCTTTGGCTGTATTGGCTAAACGATTGGATACCAACTCAAAATACCTTTCTGAGATCATCAATAAACATAAAGAGAAAAACTTTAGTAATTATCTTAACGAACTGAGAGTTAGATATATAGTGGATAAACTGGAAAATAATCCCGAGTATTTGCAATACAAGACAAGCTACCTTGCGGAAGAAGCGGGTTTTGCTTCACGAACGACTTTTACAACGATTTTCAAGAATGTGACAGGAACGAGTCCGTCACAGTTTATCGAACAATTGAAAAATAAATGATGGAGATGAAAAAAGCGTTGTTTATTTTGTTGTTTTTTATATCAATTTTCGGTTTTGCACAATCGGAAAGTAATGCTTTGCTCGAAAAACAAATAACGGAAACAGACAGGATGTCTTTTGTGGATCCGGATTCTGCTCTGGTCATGGCGAAAAAGATAGAACCGAAAATAGATGATGACAGACTAAGGAGCAAGCTGCTTTTGGCAAAAGGAAGCGCATATTCTGTAAAACATCTTTCTTCTATTGCTTTGAAACTTGGCTTCGAATCCCTGGATAATTCGCAGAAAGCAAAAGATTCTCTCATGATGATCAATGCTTTAGGCTTTATCGGAAATCAATATTATATTCTGAAGCTCAACAAGAAAGCGATCAATTATCTTAACAAAGCTGAAACGATCATCGATTTGCTGAATGATAATTCTGTGAATCTTGTGACAGCGAATATTTATTTTGTCAAAGCTTTGATTTATAAAGATAATCTCGATTCTGATTTTGCGATTCGATACTTTGACAAGGCTATCAACGAGTATAACAAAATCAACGACAGAAGCAGTATCCTGAACAAGAATATCACCAAGATCCAGAAAGGTTATTCCCTGATAGATGTTGGAAAAACCAACGAGGCGGAAGCTATTTTCTCTGAAGTTATAAAAGAGGCAGAACGTTACAAAATATCTGAGTTCTATTCGTACGCCCGAATTGGTCTGGCTGCTGCGTATGAAAATAAAAAAGAATTTGACAAAGCCAATCACATTTTGTTGGAAACCGAAAAGCAGATAGGAAATACACCCAACATAGGAATGCTTATAGAAGTTTATGATGCCTTGAGCCAAAATTATCTTGGGCAGAATAACAAAGAAAAGTATTTTTACTATAACCGGAAGCTGGAAAATAATCTAATAAAAAATGAAGAAATAGAGAAAAAATCTTTTTCCGATTTACTGAATAAAAATATAGAATCTCAAAATTCAGAATTGGAAAATAACCAGAAAATGTTCTATTTGTTTATTATATTGATATTTTTATTTACAATCGGAAGTTTATTTTATATCAAAAAAAGAATAAACCACTTGAAAATGGCAAATGACTGATTTTTGAATTGTGTTGATTTTAAATATTTGATTTTCAATTGATTGATTCTTTAATAGTATGTCTTAATTCTTGTAAATTCTCTGATTCTAAACAGTAAATATTTTCTTTTCATCAATTTCATAGCTACATTTGATCCATAATTTAAAATTGAATGATATGAAATTGAAAAACGCTTTTTTTGCTTCTCTGCTTTTGTCGGGCATGTTATCTGCTCAGACAATATCAATAGATACAACAGTTCCTGGAACGACTACTGCGGAAAACAGTATTTGGGAATACTGGTATTGGGCTTACGGAATCAAAGTTACAGGTACTGGTTTTACTGCTAACTCAAATATAAAATTTACATCTGTAGATCCACAAGGTGCATTGAGGTCTTTATCATCTACAACTGATGCCAGCGGAAATATTACTTTCCAGTTCAACGGTTGGACCAATACTTCGCCGCTAGGTTATTACACACTTAACGTGGAAGATGGATCTGGTAAAACAGCATCGGGAAATTATACTGTTATCAAAGCTCCATATGATGTGATCACTGGTGCTGCTGATCCTGCCGAATTTAAAATGGGAGATTTTGCTCTCGGAACAATTGTGAAAGTTAAAAACATGACTCCTTATGGGCAAGTGAAAATCAATGTTGGTGATCCTGCTTCAGGCGGATGGGAGCTGAATAAAGATGAGGAAATGTATGCCGATGAGAATGGAGAGTTGGATGTGGAATTCAATAGTAATTCAAGACTTTTCGCACCAGCTGGAATGGTACCTCTACAGCCGGTAGAAGGTAACTGGAGTTTGAGTTATAATGATTGGTCTGGTGAAGGGCGTAAAGGAAGCACGAAAATAAGAGTTCTTCCAAATAATCCAAGTACATCTTCATACTGTAGTGTTTCTGCAACAACATCAGAACCTATCACTTCAGTTACATTTGCTGATATTTCCAATGCTTCTGATCCTAATGCAAGTAGTTCTTATGAGAATTTTGTTTCTAAAGTTGGAAACCTTGAAAGAGGAAAAGAATATAAAATCACCGTTAAAGGAAATGCCAATGGATCTTGGAAAGTAAGTACTTTCACAGCATTCATAGACTGGAACCAAAACGGAACATTGGATAACGCAAACGAGATCTACAGAATTGGTTTTGTAAAAGGGAGTACAGGTATGGATGATATGTCTGCTGAACTTAATATCAAAGTTCCAGATAATGCTGTGGTTGGTAATACAAGATTAAGACTTCTAAAAGTTAATTCTCCATCTACTTTTGCGATGTTCTGGCCAACAGGAGCTTGTGGTAACTATACTAGTGGGCAAGTAGAAGATTATACACTTAATGTAAAAGAGGCTTTGGCTACCAATGAAACTTCTTTCAACAAAGTTCAGATCTATCCTAACCCAGTAAAAGATGTATTGACAGTTTCTTCTAATAAAAAAGTTAATTCTATCTCTGTTTACAATACAGCAGGACAATTGGTAAAAACAGTCCAAAATACCAACACTGTTAATATGAACAGTTTATCTGCTGGTGTGTATGTTGTAAAAACTGATGTTGAAGGAAAAGCAGAAACCTCCAAAGTAATTAAGAAATAATTTAATTACGATTCTTAAATAATAAAATTAGAAATCTTTTCGGCTATTGTTCAAGTTCTATCTTTTCGATAGCCGATTTCTTTTTGCCAAAATTTAACCTAACAAAAATTAATTTATATGAAGAAAACTATACTTTTTTTATCAAGTTTTATAGGGATTGTAACATTTGCACAAGTTGATGTGACTGCAACTTCCGGAACGGAAACGGCAACTTATACAACAGTAAAAGGTGCTTTTGATGCTATCAATGCTGGAACGCACCAAGGAGCTATCAATATTTTGATCACGGCTAATACTTCTGAAACGGCAACAGCAGTTCTGAACAGGAGTACAGGTAGCTCCAACTTTACTTCCGTATCATTAAAACCAGCAGTTGGAACTACTGCTACAATTACCAACTCTACCACAGCTGGTCCTGTTTTTAGAATTTTGGGGAGTAATGTAACGATTGATGGAAGTAACAATGGGACAGACAGTAGAAATCTATCCATTATAAATGGCTTTGCTACGGGTTCTGTCGTTATTGGGATGGGATCATCTGATAGTGCAAATCCACTGAGCAATGTTACTGTAAAAAATACAACCATTATCAACGGTGTAAAAACTGCAGGGAGCGGAATTATTGTAAGTAATACTGCTGGAGCACAGACTGCAGGATATTTTAATAACATCAGATTAGAAAACAACTCCATTCAGAAATCTTACCAAGGGATTTATATGATTGCGGTATCTGCTGTAGGAAATGGCTCAGGCTCTGTTATCACTAAAAATGATTTATCTACAAGCGGTGATAATTGTAACAGATTCATGGGAATCTATTTAAACGGAACAGACGGTGTTACGATTTCTGAGAACAAGATTGGTAATTTCGAAAATACATCAAACGAAGGTAAACGTGGAATCTGGTTAGCTGTTGCTGCTATGAATACTACAGTTTCAGATAATATCATTGATAACATAACAGTAAATAATGCAGGAGGAGGTAGTGTGACTGGGATTCAGATATTTACCAATGCCGGCGCAGGAAATGCACCTTCAGCGAACAAAATTCTTAGAAATAAGATTTCTAACTTATCCAGTAATGGATTCAATAGTTCTGTTACAGGAATTGGTTTAGGAGGTTCAACTGTTGGAACTATTATCAGCCAGAATGATATCAATAATCTGGTAGGTTTAAGAACTGCTACAACTGTGGGTTATGGCGCAGAAGCTATAATATTGTCAGCAGGGACAGCGTCTAATACATTAGTAAGTAATAACTTCATTTCAAAGATATCCAGTTTTGCAGCAAACACTTCATCTGCCAATTATACAGGAGGTATCTTGATCAATGCTGGGACGGGTTATAAAGTCTATAACAATTCGATTTATTTGACAGAAACTCAAAATGACGGAACTAATAAAGGTGTTCCCATCGCATTTAGTTCTACTGTTTCTACAGCAGGAGCAATAGATCTTAGAAATAATATTTTTGTTGTTAACCTTACGGATACTACTATACCAACTTATGCAATTTCGGTTCCGCCAGTGGCTGCAACTTATTCTAATATAGATAATAACATTTATTACAGCTCCGGCCCATCTCTAGGTCAAACGCCAGGTGGTCCGCCAGCATTTACAGATATTGCAGGAATGAAAAGTATTCTAGGGGGAAATGATAATTCTTTAGAAGCACTTCCAAAATTCATCTCTGATACAGATTTGCATATTGCTCAGGACTCGGAAAACTCTGTAATCGATAACAAAGGTATTGTTTTAGCAGATGTTCCTACTGATTTTGATGGTGCTACAAGAAGTACATCAACTCCGGATATTGGAGCAGACGAATTTACAATTGTTACTCTGGCTGTTGGTGATGTTGTGAATAAATCAAAAATCCAGGTTTATCCTAATCCTGTAAGCGATGTTTTGACCGTTGCATCTGACAAAAAAGTGAATCAAATTTCAGTTTATAATGTTGGAGGACAATTGATCCAGGAAATCAATAATTCTAATGTCATTAATCTTAACAAACTGTCTTCCGGAGTTTACTTTGTGAAAACAGTTGTGGAAGGGAAAACAGAAATGACGAAAGTTATTAAGAAGTAAATCTATTCATCATAATTATTAATTTTAAACGAGGCTGATCTGTTCGAAAGGCCTCGTTTTTTAACATTGATGATTTGGATGATCTGTAAAATTATATTATGAAGAAAATTTTTGCGGTTCTTTCTCTTTGTGGTGGAATTGCTCTAGCTTCGGCTCAATGGAGTTCTACGTCACTGAAAGAAACAAAGTCTAAGAGATTCTATTCCCTTGATCTTGATTTGATAAGAAATCAGTTATCGAATGCGCAAGAAACAGGAAAAAATAGCAAACCTACCATCATTGAGCTACCAACTTTAGATGGTAGAATCGAGAAGTTTGAGGTTTACAGCTTACCTGTTGTTGAAAAGTCTTTGGCAGACCGTTATCAGTTGGGTTCTTATGTCGGGGCGAAAGTTGGTGATCCTACGGTTTATGTGAGGTTCAGTGTCTCGCCTTATGACTTGCAATCGATGATATTCAAAGATGGTCAATACGAATTTATTGAACCATTGAACAAAGAAAAAACAGTTTACGGGGTTTTCCCTAAAACCGAAAAACAGGCCGGTGGTAATGCTTTTTCTTGTACAACTTCTGAACCCCAGATCAATAAAAAACAAATTGAACAATTAGCAGAACGTTCTAATTTTTCCAACTCTGCAACAGACTTCAGCAAAGCCAGCGATAGAAAATATAGAACTTACAGGCTGGCGATTTCTGTGATTGGCGAATATACACAATACTTTGGTGGTGTGGCTCAGGCTTCAGCTGCAATCAATGCAACGATTACACGTGTGAATGGTGTCTTCGAAAGGGATTTTGCGATTCATATGAACGTGTTGGATTTGCCACAATTGATCTACACAAATCCATCAACCGATCCTTACTCCAATGCAAATCTGGGTATTGGCGGAGCTTGGAATCTTGAACTACAGCAGACTTTGACTGCAACCATAGGAAATGATGCATATGATATTGGGCATTTATTTGGAAGGGCAGGAGGTTCTGGATCAGCAGGAGATGTTGGAAATGTATGTAGAAATCCATCCAGTGGAAGCGATGCCAAGTCTAAAGGAGCTGCTTTCAGTACGCCGAGAACGGGCGGTCCAGAAGGAGAACGCTTTGATATAGATCTGGTGGCTCATGAGATGGGACATCAGTTTGGGGCTGATCATACTTATTCGATAGATGTTCAATCTGCACCAAATGATACAGCACATATGGAACCAGGGTCAGGCTCTACTATTATGGGCTATGCAGGTATAACCAATGCCAATGTGCAAACTTATTCGGATTCTTACTTTCATGTCAGAAGTATAGAGCAGGTCCAGAATTATGTCAATGCGCAGAGTTGCGGAACTAGCAATTCAATTGATAATAATCCTCCTGTTGTTGCCACTTTAGCAAACAGAACTATCCCAAAAGGGACTGCTTTTGTACTAACTGCCAATGCCACTGCCACTGATTCTGAAAGTAACCCGCTGACTTACAGTTGGGAAGAATATGATTTGGCAACATCTGCTGTGACTAATGTAACAGGCGATAATACGACAGGCGCAAAATTCAGATCTCTCGTAGCTTCTTCATTACCTTATAGATATTTTCCAAAGTTGAGCAATGTAATCAATGGAAACCTTTCAAGCACTACAGATTGGGAAGCTGTTTCAAATGTCGCAAGAACAATGAACTTCCGAGTTTTGGTAAGAGATAATAATCCGGATGTTACACAACAGCAAACTACAATCGGGTCTCAAATAATCACGGTAGGGAATGATGGACCATTTAAGATGACCACAGATAAGGTTTATAATAATGTTCCGAGTACGATCACTTGGGATGTTGCGAATACTAACCTTGTGCCTTATAATGTTTCTAATGTCAAGATCGATTATACAACAGACCAAGGTTTGACTTGGAATGTCTTAGTTTCTTCAACACAGAATGATGGTTCAGAGACGCTTGATTTTTCAGCAATTGCAACTAATTCTAATATTGTAGTGAGAATCTCAGCGGTGGATAATGTCTTCTACGCTGTTGGAAATGTTATCGTGGCAAGTGTTGCCGCTTGTGATGGTACTGCTCCATCGAGTTTGTCAGCCAGCAACGTTACGCAGACTTCTGCAACGATAGATTGGGATCTGGTTGCCAATGCGACTTATACATTGAGGTACAAAAAATCGTCTGAAAGCAATTGGACGCAGGTCAACAATATTACGGCAAATCATTACACATTGTCACAATTGTTAATCAATACTTCGTATGATGTGAATGTAGCTGCGGCTTGTAGCGGTACAACGGGAACATATGCTAATCTTACATTCTTCACGGGTGCTTATACCTATTGTGCAGCAGGATCTACTTATTTAGCTTCTGAAAAGATTGCTAATGTGACGTTTGCAGGTATTAATAATAATTCCACATCTACTGCAGGATACGAAGATTTCTCGAATGTTATTGGTAACGTTACGCCTGGTCAGATCTACAATTTCGTAGCATCTTCGACCACAGGTTCTGCGGATTATGATCAGGTGATCGTATGGATTGACCTCAATCAGGATGGAGACTTTGATGATGCAGGTGAAAAAGTTTTGACATCCAATTATAAAACCTCGCCTTGGAATGGCGTGATTACGATTCCTTCAACAATTTTAGCAGGAAGAACGAAAATGAGAGTGAGACTTTACGGCGCTATCTCAAACCCAAATACAACACCTTGCGGAAATTCATATTACGGTCAGGTAGAGGATTATAGTTTAAATGTTGGAACATTGGCTGTTTCGGATATTAATAAAATTTCAATTAAATATTATCCAAATCCTGTACAAGATATCTTCATTATGGAATCTGATTCGAAGATCGAGTCTGTAAAGGTATTTGATATCTCAGGAAAAGAAGTTGTTTCCAAAGTTTTGAATGAGCGTAAAGTTCAACTAAATCTCGCTCATTTACCTTCAGGAGTTTACTTTGTAAGAAGTATTGTTGATGGGAACGTAGAAACGACAAAAGTTATCAGAAAATAAATTTTCATCATAATTGTGTTTTTTAATGAAACGAGGCTAATCTTAATGAAAAGCCTCGTTTTTTTTTATTCCTGCGTAGAGATGGCTAAAAAGGTGCGCATCTTTGTATTAACTCCTGCGCAGGAGTTGGTTAAAACCTAAGCAAGAGTTGACCAACTGATGCACATCTTTTTTTATTTCTTGGTATAGTTATAAGTTTTTCCGTTTTGTATCAACTTTAATTGATTTTGAGAAAAGATAATCTGAATCTTTGCTGGTGTAAATTTGAATTCATCTTTTTCCACATATTCCAAATCAAAAGAAGATTGACCTTTTCCTTGAGCAAGTAATTTTCCCTCTTGTGAAAATATTTTCAAATCCATAGGAATATCGGGAGAAGTGTAATCGCCAATGTATTTTTGGAATTTCTCAGGGGTATCTACAGATTTGGTTGCATCATCTCCGAATTTTGGATAAGTATAATCTGCATCATAAATTAAACTTAAGATTCCTACTCCCAACTCATTGTGAGGATATTCTTCACCATTAATAATCATCGAAACCGAATAATCTTCTTTCGTATTATAAGATGTAATAGCGTGGCTTCCGGCTGTATCGCCACCGTGACCAAAAGAAACCTGATTGTAAAACGGAACAGCCATTATTCCTAATCCAAAATCTAAAGGCTTCTTCGGCGTTGGCATCATCTTTTCGAGTGTCTCTTTCTTCACAAATTTCCCGTTGAATAGAGCATTAATGAAAAGATTCAAATCATTAGGCGTCGAAACAATGTCGCCTAGACCAATACAATTATGAAAATCAAAGTCTTCAACTTCTACCCATTTTCCATCTTGGTTTTCGTAAGATTTGAAAACATTGGTTGGGTTGTCCAGAACAGAAAAAGTATTTTTCAGATTTGCTTTGCTTGTGATGTTTTCTTTCAAAAGAACATTGTAAGGTTTTTTAGCAACTTTCTCAAGGATTCTGCTCAATAGATAATAGCCGGAATTGGAATATCTGGTCTTTTCTCCTGGTTGGAATTCTACACTTTGAACTTTAATCGTGTCAAGAATCGCTTTGTCTCCAACTGGTTTTTTGAACAACCATTGGTAATGTTCTCCTGCGTAATCTCCTAGACCACTTTTGTGAGTTAACAGATTTTCGATGGTGATTTTGGCAGCATTTGGAGCATCTGGATAATATTTGGAAAGCTTGTCGCTGAGATTCAGTTTTCCTTTTTCTACTTGTTGCATCAACATAATTGCGGTAAATAATTTGCTGATAGAGCCAACCTGATATTTTGTGTTGGAATCCCATTTTACATTAGGCAATTGATCTTGACCAAAGTTTTTCTGATAAACTTCTTTCCCGTGTCTGAAAATCGAAATACTTCCAATAGACTGTTTATTGTCAGTCATATAATTCAAGAACTCATCAATTTTCTTAGTATTAATTTCTCTGTTTCCGATGTCTTGGATTCTGGGTTCTTTGGTTAATTTTTCTGCGCTTTTTTCATCAATTCTAGAAAAATTCAGATTGTAATCTCTGGAACGCTGAGTAAAAATCCCTTCAAAATGGTCTGTTTTGAATTGCCCTTTGTAAGATGCATCCAAATCTTTCATTTCGAAAATCAATTCGTTGTTGGCGAATTCGGTTTTGTCAACAGTAATGACTTTGTCGCCTTGTTTTGGGCTTCTGGCGGTAGAAACGTAAGCATTATTTTCTTTCTTAATATTAAGAATTAGAGGAAGTTTCATCGCTCCAAGGTTGATTTCTCCTGTCCAGGAACCTGTTAAATCTTGGGCGTAAAAAGTCTGTGCTAATAAAATCAGCACCAATAAAAATTTGGTTTTCATAAAAATCTAGTATTTAGTTATTGAATATCTGACAAATGACTACGGTTAGAAATGTGACTACGCAAAATAGTACAATGTGTTGCCATTTCTTAATATTAGTTGCGGTTTTGAAACCATTATAAAAAAGAACGAAGCTGTAGACCAAACTACCAACTGTAATGAAAATCACGAGCATCAATATTATAAAGTCCAGAAAAGGAAAAGTGCCGGAAGGATGAAGCTGATAAGCTCTTACCTTGTTGCCAACAGTTTTCATATACTGTATTTTTTCTGTTGATAATAAGACAATCAAAGGAATCTGTGAAATCAAAACTGTATTAATGATGTCAATAATTCTGGTTTTTCGGTATATGGCAATTCCTAAAAGATACAGTATGATAATTGGCGAAACGAAACTGATAATTGTAGGAACAATAATGCCATAGAAGTTGTTTGTTTCCAAATAGGCGATTCTGTAGATGCTGGTAAAATAAGCGCTCGTCCAATAACCTATTGGAAATAGCAGAACGAGAAAAACAATCCCAACAACGAACAACGTTTTCTCATCAAATTTTTCAAACGGATTAAAAATAGTTTTCCAGGTCATAGTTTATTCTTTTACATTAATATTTGGATTGATTTTCAGAAGTTCACTTCTGAATTCTTCGAAGTTTCTTGGAGAAATCACGATGCTATTATTTTTAAAATAGATTTCAACTCTTCCAATAACGCTCGGAGCTGGTGAGGAAAGTAGATTCCAAGTTTTTTCTATTTTGTAGATTTCTTTAACATCAATTTTAGTTGTCCTGAAAATCGAATTTTTGATGTAGAAAAACTCTTGGTCTAATTTGTATTTGATTGAAAAACAAAGTCCGAAAACCAATCCGAGAATTATAATTGGAGATATCAAAGCTTTCCAATTAAGTTTTAAAATTTCTTGATAAGTCGAGAAAATCATTACTACAAAAACGAAAAGCAATAATTCCCAACCAATTCTTACAGGAATGTTTTTCATAGTTTTCAGTTTTGAAGTTTTTTCACTCTCTCGATGAGGTCATCCATTTTGTTTCTCATTGTTGGATAAGACAATTCAGCTTGTTTTGCCATTTCCTTGATGCTTCCACTGGAAAGAAAAAAATTGAGGACAAACTCCTGTTCTTCTCTGTTAAGTTTCAAAAGAGTCGGAAGTTCGTAATCGCCATTCACTTGAGTTGCGCAAGATGGACAAGTCATCTGGCTGACATTCAGCGTGTGGTCACAACTTGGGCATATGATAGGAAGTTTCATTAATTCTAATTTTATTTTACAAATGTAATAATAATTTTAATAAAGTTAAAAAATATTTTAATTTTATTAAAATTTAGTTTTGAATTAAGACACAAAAAAACTTCCACGAATGGAAGCTTTGATTTTTTATAAATGTCAATTAGTAAAGCTAATATTACTTTTGATTGATATTATTGATATCAGTTTTTGTTTTCTCATCGGATTTCACATACTCGCTGTAACTTCCGGGTGAGTAGGCTTTTTGTTCGATGTTTCCTACTTTTGTGGTTGTGGGTTTCCAAAAATTTTGTTCATATTTTTTAGAAAGTGTCATAGAACAAATAGGCGATTTGCTGGAAACTTTCAGTTTTACCAATGTGATATAATTAATGTCGGAATAGAAAAATTGAGGAATTTTCTCATCGGATTCTTGGTTTTCTCCATTCGCATAAGTTACATTCCATTTATAAAGATAATCTCCAGAGTTAGAATTTGGGAAAAAAGAAATAGTGGTCTCGTTGACCTTTACCTCTTTGAAGTCATCTATTTTGATTCCGCAATTATTTTCCGCAAGGCTTTGCTTTAGATCAGTTAGCTCTATGCTTTTTTCACATTGTACAGGACCTTGATCGGTGAGAATGGATACAGAAATGTTAGTTTTACCAAAGCTTTTTCCAGTGAGGCTAACTTTGCTAAGCTTGTTGTTTCCATCTATTTTAAAGAATTGTTCATTGGAGGATTTCCAGAAATAACATTCTTCACATTGTGCTTTTACATCTACTGTGAATGTTGTAGTTTCATTCGGAGCAATGGTTTTGCTTCCAGTAATGTTGCATTGTGCGTAAGAGGAATTGATTGCCAGAAATCCGGCAATCATAAATAAATATTTTTTCATGTTTTGTGTTTAAATTCCTCCTTTGAATGCAAAAATCATACCTGAATCACTCCGAGATTGAATTTTTCTGTAATTGGAGCATGATTGGCAGCTTCTATTCCCATGCTGATCCATTTTCTGGTATCTACAGGATTAATGATTGCATCCGTCCAAAGCCTTGCTGCAGCGTAAGTCGGTTGGGTTTGTCTGTTGTAGTCTGCCAATATTTTATCAAGAATTTCTTTTCTTTCTTCTTCTGATATTTCCTTCCCTTGTTTTTTAAGTGCAGATTCCTGAATTTGTAATAATACTTTCCCTGCTTGTGAACCGCCCATTACTGCAAGTTCTGCCCACGGCCAAGCTACGATTAATCTTGGGTCATAAGCTTTTCCACACATCGCATAATTCCCTGCACCGTAAGAATTTCCAGTAATCACTGTGAATTTCGGAACTACGGAATTAGAAACAGCATTTACCATTTTTGCTCCATCTTTGATGATACCGCCATGTTCAGATTTCGAACCGACCATGAAACCTGTCACATCTTGAAGAAAGACCAGAGGAATCTTTCTTTGATTACAATTGGCAATAAAACGTGTTGCCTTATCAGCAGAATCAGAATAGATCACACCACCGAATTGCATTTCACCTTTGCCGCTTTTTACCAGTTTTCTTTGATTGGCGACTATTCCTACGCTCCAACCATCAATTCTGGCAGTTGCACAAATAATGCTTTTTCCATAATCTGGTTTATATTCTTCGTATTCAGAATTGTCAACAAGACATTTTATGATTTCTAAAGTGTCATATTGCTCTGATCTTGCGATTGGCATTATTCCAAAAATATTTTCAGGGGTTTCTTTTGGAGGAAAGCTTTCTATTCTATCGAATCCAGCTTTAACAAAATCACCGATTGATTTCATGATATTTTTAATTCTATCAAGAGCATCCTTATCATTTTTTGCTTTGTAATCTGTCACGCCAGAAATCTCACAATGTGTAGTTGCACCTCCAAGAGTTTCGTTGTCGATGTTTTCTCCAATTGCAGCTTTCACAAGATAACTTCCGGCTAGGAAGATACTTCCTGTTTTGTCAACTATCATGGCTTCATCGCTCATGATTGGGAGATAAGCACCGCCGGCTACACAACTTCCCATAATGGCCGAAATCTGAACAATCCCTGCGGAACTCATCTTAGCATTATTTCTGAAAATCCTTCCAAACATTTCCTTGTCTGGAAAAATTTCGTCTTGCATTGGTAAAAAAACACCGGCAGAATCTACCAAATAAATGATTGGTAAACGATTTTCCATAGCTATTTCCTGAGCTCGCAGGTTTTTCTTTCCTGTAATTGGAAACCATGCTCCGGCTTTTACTGTTGCATCATTCGCAACTACGATACATTGTCTTCCAGAAATATATCCGATTTTTACGACAACACCGCCAGCAGGACAGCCGCCTTCTTTCTCGTACATCTCGTAACCTGCAAATGCACCGATTTCTATAGATTCAGAATTTTTATCGAAAAGATATTCCAATCTTTCTCGGACAGTCATTTTTCCTTGGTCGCGTTGTTTTTGAAGGGCTTTTTCTCCGCCTCCCAATTTTATTTTTGATAGGATTTTCTTTGTATCGGAAAGTTTAAGTTTGTTGATATCTTCTCTTTTGTTGAACTCTATATCCATAAGGTTTTTTCTTTGGTGTTAAAGATAAAATTTTTTAGATAATGACAAAGCAATTGTGTCATAAGATAAACTTAACATAATATTTTTTGTTTTTCTGCGTTACATAAACAAAATGAAATGAATTTTTAGTTAGTTTATGTTTATTTTTAATAAGTTATTATTAAAAGATCCGTATAAAGATTTTGTACGGATTTTTTGATGCAAATATTCCGAAGAACAAAAAATGATTTTGCCTTATCTACTTTTTAGTAATCAGTAATTTTTATCATAAGTTTGCAAACTGAAAGATCAATAATATATTAATGAAGAATTCTTATTTGCTGAGGTTGCATTTTATCGTTTTTTTATGGGGTTTTACAGCTATTTTAGGAAAACTGATTTCGACGGATGCTAATGTCCTTGTTTTTTACAGGATGTCAATCGCTGCTGTTTTTCTATACTTGTACATCAGAGTTTTCAAAAAAGAAAGTATAAAAGTTACAAAGACCTTATTATTGAAACTGATAGCTATAGGAAGTGTAATGGCTTTCCACTGGTTGTTCTTTTTCCAATCTATCAAGGTTTCCAATGTATCTATTGCGTTATCTTGCCTATCATTATCTACATTGTTTGCTTCATTAATAGAGCCTTTGGTATTCAAAAGAAAGCCAGATTGGATAGAGGTAATCATTGGGCTGATTATAGTGATTTGTATTTCTTTGATCTTCAATGCGGAACTTAAATACAAAGAAGGGATTTTCTACGGAATTTTGTGCGCGCTTTTCGGAACAATATTTTCGGTTTTCAATGGAAAAATCTTTGGGAAAACGAGCTCTGGAAATATAATTTTCTATGAGATTGCTGGAGGGTGGTTGATCATCAGTTTATATTTTCTTTTTACGGGACAAATTTCTTCTGTCAGCGAAATAAGTTATACCGATATTGCGTTAATAGTATTGTTGGCTTCTGTTTTTACGGCTTATCCAATGTTTGAAAGTGTGAAACTAATGAAATTCATATCACCTTTTACACTGATTTTGACTGTAAATCTGGAACCAGTTTATGGGATTATTCTGGCTTTTTTTATCTTTGGAGCTTCAGAACATATGAGTCCTGTTTTTTATATTGCTTCTCTGGTGATGATTCTTGCAATTGTTATCAACGGAATTATAAAATCGAAACGAAAAAAAGAAGATACAATTGCAGAACCAAACCATCTGTAAACAGTTTTTGATGAAAAGAATTTTATTTTTTTTACTGATTATATTTTGTCAAATCTTTGATGCCCAAATCATCAGAAAATATTCTAATGAATTTCTGAATATCGGTGCTGGCGCAAGAGGATTGGCAATGGGAGGAGCTGTTGTTTCTAATCAGGATGATGTCTATTCCCCGATGTGGAATCCTGCAGGATTGTTGAAAATCGATAGAGATTGGCAAGCGGCTGCAATGCACGCAGAATATTTTGAATCAATAGCAAAATACGATTATATCGCTTATGCGAAGCCTTTGGATAATGAAAATGGTGTTTTTGCAATTTCATTAGTAAGATTGGGTGTGGATAATATTCTTAATACAACTCAATTAATAGATTCCGAAGGAAATATAGATTATGATAAGATAAGTTCTTTCTCTACTTCGGATTATGCAGCTTTATTTTCTTACGCATTCCATCCGAATGGGAATCACAGACTAGATGTTGGAGCTACTGCAAAAGTGGTTTATAGAAATGTAGGGAAATTTGCAAGTGGTTATGGTTTTGGATTTGATTTTGGAGCAATCTACCATTCCGATACAGACTGGAATTATGGATTGATGTTAAGAGATGCTACAACCACAGTCAATTTTTGGACAATCAATCAGAAAGAATTGTCTGCTGTTGTGAATGGTGAAGAATTTAACCCTGCGCCGACGGACAAAATGGAAATCACGATGCCAAAACTAAATCTTGGAGTAAGCAAGACTTTTGAATTCAATAGAGATTTGAAACTTTTACCTGAAGCAGGAGTGAATATCGATTTTGCGAAAACAGCAGCTCTTATTTCTACAGATTTTGCAAGTATCACACCTTATGCTGGTGGAGAATTGATTTTCCAAGACATGATTTTTGTTAGATTAGGTTTCAATAGATTCCAGACACTTTCAGATATCGAGGATTTGAAAAGAAAAGTCTCTTTCCAACCAAGTGCAGGTATTGGAATCAAATATAAAGGCTTGACTTTGGACTATGCGATTACCAACTCTGGAATTGGTGGTTCTAATTTTTACTCCAACTTCTTTTCTCTGAAATTGGATATACACGGTTTTAGAAATTAAAAAACAATAACCATAATCTATGAAAAAAAATTACACTCTGTTTTTGCTGTTTTTTTTTAGCTTGTTTTATTCTCAAACGCTTGATGTAAGACTTAATGAGATTAATTATTCCGGAGACAGTTCTCCAAGTAATCTCATTAAAATTAATAATAAAGTGTTTTTTAAAGCACAAGATTATAAAAGCACAAGTAATTTGTATGCTTATGATTTGCAAAGTAAAAAGACTACATTGTTACTTTCTTCTTATAATCCTTCTATTAATGAATATCAAATTGCAGCATCTGGAAAGTTGTTTTTTCTAAGATATACGGGCAGCAATTGGCAGTTTTGGAATTCGGACGGAACATCTGAAGGAACAAAAAAACTTGCAGATTTAAGTTCATCTATCAATCAGATCTCGGAATTCATAGAATATCAAGGAAAGTTTTATTTGATTTCAAGCAATGATCTTTGGGTAACGGATGGAACGCAATCAGGAACTATTCTGTTAAAAACCTTCAATAATGTTTTGTCAGGTGGAATTGGATTAAATGGGCTCACAGCGTTCAAAGGCAAAATATATTTTGGTGCTTCTGATGAGCCCGTTAATAAAGAAGTTTGGTTTACAGATGGAACGATTGCGGGAACTCAAAAATTGAAAGAAATCAATCCAACTTATTCAAGTATAGATTCCAAATTTTTGGGAGTTGTAAGTGGAGATTATATGTATTTTGGAGCGATGTATGGACAGGATTTGTACGGACTTTGGAAAACAGACGGAACCTCGGAAGGTACTTCAATGGTCAGAAAATTTGATTATTTCTATGCACTGCGAGGTACTGCCTATCAGGATAAAATACTTTTTGCCGCTTATGAACCACAAACCGGTTACGAAATGTGGATCTCGGATGGATCAGAAGCCGGAACTCATATTGTTAAAGATTTGGCTCCAGGAAATGCGACAGGATTTATTGCATCGGATAATTTTTTATTCAATCTAAATGGTCAGATTTATTTTACCTCTAACCGATCCAATATACCGGGAACTTTCAAAATGGAAATTTGGAAAACGAACGGAACTTCGGATGGAACATCATTAGTAAATAGCATTGGTCAATATATAGAGAAAGCTTTTGTAAGCTCTGATAGAAACAATATTATTTTTAATACAAGTTCAGCGACTTCAGATTACAAATATTTTGTATTTAATATTGATGGAACTGTTACACCTTTGCCAGTATCGGTTTATCCAGGAAACCAGTCTTTTGTAGATTTGAATCAGAATGAAATAATTTTTCCTATATATGACAATGATGATTATGGAACAGAATTATTCACTTACAATCTGAAAGAGAATACTTACAAGAACTTAACAGACATTAATTCTGTTGGTTCTGCAGATCCGACTACTTTTTATGTTACAGAACAGAAAGATTTGATTTTTCAGGCAGAAAGTAAAAAATATGGTAATGAGTTCTTTAGAATGAATAAGAATTCTCATAAACCAGAACTTATCAAAGATCTATTTCCAAAATATGGTCAGACTTTACCGAAAGGACAATTGATGAAAATTGGAAATTATCTTTATTTGAAAAATTCATTTTATAGTACAACACTTAACAGTATTATAAGAACCGACGGAACTGCTGAGAAAACAGAATCAGTGGGGGCTTCTTATGGACTTAATATCATTAGTGACGATCTATTCGAAAATCTAAATAATGAATTGCTTATTTTCACTTCCAACAGCTATTTGCCAACTTCGAAGCTATATAAGCTAGATAATGACAAACAATCACCAGAACTGATAAAGGAGCTTACTTTGGCAAAGCCAGACGGTATCTACTCGCATTCTGAAAAAAGTTATTTGTACAATCAGAACCTTTATTTTCTAGTCAAAGAGAATAATAAGAATGTTATTTACAAAACGGATGGTACTACTGCTAATACAATCAAAGTCATATCGTTTGATAATGCGGATGGCTCAGATGGAAATCCAAGGTTATTAGGCGTATTCAATAATAAACTTTTATTGAGCAGAAATAAAGTAAAGTATGGCGCCAATTCTGAAATGTGGTCCTATGACTCTGTAACAGGAAGTTTATCGAAAGTAAAAACCTATTATCATAAAGATAATGCAGATGGTCAAAATCTGGAAGAAAGTATTATGGATGTTAGTATTAATAATAATCTAATGTATGTCATGGCAAGAGTTGGAAATGATGCCGATTATTATGTTACTGAGAATGGTGTAGAAAAACATTTTTATACTTCAGATGCAAATTTTATGAAACTAGATGTCATCAATTGTGGTGAAAATACATTCCTATTGACAGGTTCTGATAAATATACAACATATCAGATTTTTAAAACCGATAGAACACCAGAAGGAACTTATAGTATTCAGCAAAACTATGGCGGAATTGTAACGGCTAATTGTGTAAAAGGCTATTTATATTATTTGAACGGAAGTTCTAATAAGATCTGGAGAAACAATGGTGGTTCCCAACCAAGTGAAGTTTTGAATACTGCTGTTACTAATGCAGACAATCAGGAAGATTTGATTATATATAGACTCATCTCGGATGGAGAAACGCTCCATTTTGCCGGAAAAACAGAAAGTTCGGGAGTAGAACTTTATTCTGTGACCACAGAACTGCCAATCTATCTTAGTATTGATGAAACAGGAAATAGCTCTGATCAGAAAATAAAACTGTTACTATATCCCAATCCAAGTGGTGATTTTATTAAAATTAAAGACGCTGCATTACAAAAAACAGAGTCATTTTTAATTTATGATTACTCTGGAAAAATAGTTTCAACAGGGAAATATACGGGAGAGAATCAAACAATTGATATTTCCAAATTGAATAAAGGATCTTACATAGTAGATATAAAAACAAAATCAGGGAAATCCTATTCTCAAAAATTCATTAAAAAATAACTAACTTTCATCTATGAAAAAGCTCTCAATTCTACTTTCGGTTTTTCTAATTGTTTTAATCAAAGCACAAATTATTTCCGATTACAAGTATGTATTAATTCCATCAGAATTCAGTGATTTTAAAGAAAACAAATCTTACGGATTAAGTACTTTATTAGAAAGGTCGTTGAAGTCGAAAAAATATATTGTTCTTTCCGAAACTAAGAGCCAATGGCCGCAAGATGCATTGATGAATCCCTGTAAAATTGTGAATGCCGATATTTTGGATGATAAAAGTATGTTTAGAAACAAAGTCATTCTTCAGTTTAAAGATTGCAATGGCAAAGTGATTTATTCAGAAAAAGGAAGCAGTACGATTAAAGAATTCGAGCCAGGATTCCAAGATGCTTTGAAGCAAAGTTTGGCTAAAATTTCTATTTCTAATCCTAGCCCTGAAATTGAAAAACTCGCAGAATCTAAGCCTGTAGAAGAAACTAAAAATGGTAATGACGTTAAAATTGCTCAGACTCCAACAGCGCAAAAATATAAGAATGCAAGTTTGAGTTTGCAGAAGATTCAAATTGACAGCAACCAATTTATCTTGGTCGATGGAAACAGTTCTGTTCCTTTTGCTACTTTCAGATCAACAACAAAACAAGATGTTTTTCGAGTGAAATTAGGCTCTGGTGAATCAACAATCGGTTATTATGAAAATGGAAACATAGTCATAGAAATTCCTAAAAACAATGGTGATTTCACTAAGGAAGTTTTCTCCGCAAATTAAATTGAAAATAATTATTCGATATAATAAAAGCTCCAAATTCTGGAGCTTTTTTAATTAGGAATTAGAAAAATTTGACCTTACTTGTTAGGTTGCGGAGTATATCTCAAATATGGTTTGATGACTTTTACGCCTTTCGTGAATTTTTTCTCGGCATCTTCTTGCGAAACAGCTGGCGGAATGATTACATCTTCCCCATCTTTCCAATCAACAGGTGTTGCTACACCATAACCATCTACCAATTGTAAAGAATCCAGAACTCTAAGGATTTCTGTGAAATTTCTTCCGGTTGAAGCAGGATAGGTGATGATCAATCTTACCTTCTTATTTGGGTCGATGATTAGTAGTGATCTTACCGTTAATGTTGCACTTGCATTAGGATGGATGAAGTCATACAATTCTGAAACTTTTTTGTCCTGATCTGCAATGATTGGGAATTCAACTTCTGTATTTTGAGTTTCATTGATATCAGAGATCCAACCTTTATGATTATCAATTCCGTCAACGCTCAAAGCCAAAACTTTGGTGTTTCTTTTATCAAATTCGGGCTTGAGTTCTGATGTTTTACCGAGTTCGGTTGTACAAACAGGAGTATAATCTGCGGGATGAGAAAAAAGAATTCCCCAAGAGTCTCCTAAGTATTCGTAAAAATTAAGATTTCCTAAACTGCTTTCTGCATCAAAATCCGGAGCGGTATCGCCAAGTTTAATAGACATATTTTTAATATTTTGTAATTAGGTAATAACAAATTTAATAATAAAAATTTCAATTCATACTAATTTAGTATTATTTATTTTTAACAATAAAAAAAACCACAGATTCTGTGGTTTTAAATTTATTTTGGAAAAGTTGAGATTATAAAGTTCCCACTTTGCTTTCGTCAATACTGAATTTTTTGATAACTTCTTCGTAAGACATTTTAGAAAGGTCTGCAGAATTAGCATTCTTTCCTGCAACTGCTGGAACCAAAACAACCCTAAAAGTCTGTCCATTTATATATTGAGGTGTCAAAGTTAAATTATATGTTCCACTTGCATAAATAGCAAAATCATATTTTGTAAAGTCAAATGTGTAATCTAACTCGTGGTTGGTTTCTGTACCAACTACGATATTATAAACAGTTTGAGGTAAGGGTTGCCAAACAGCTGTATTACTATCGGTGCCAACTCTTCTGTAAACCAAAACAATATCGCTGTCATACATCGCATTGTTGAACTCTCTAGAAATAGTTCCAGTTTGATTTGATGTATCGTATGAAAAATTGACATTGGTCAAATCATAAACAGCTGGATAATCTGCAGGGACAGAATTGTCAACATATTCGGTGCGGTCACAACTTATTAGTAAAAAGCCAAAAATGGCTACAATTACAAAAGGAAATAATTTTTTCATAGGTTTAGATATTTACGTTAAAATTTAATTACAAATTACAGACCATAAAAATAGCTTTTTTCCGTGGAATTAATATCTTTATGGAAACTTTCTGAATTTTAGATTTTCAAAATATGAAAAGGTTAAGTCTTATTATAATAACTTTTATTTCTCCATTTTATTTCACTCAGTATCAGCCTAAAAATATTTCCAGTTCGGAAATCAAAAAAGCGAATGATTGGGTTGATAAAACTTGCAACTCTCTTTCGCAGGATGAAAAGCTGGGACAATTATTTATTGTTGCACTTTACACGAACAAAGATGAGGCTCATATCAGTCAAATTAGAAATATTGTTAATCAAGATAAAATCGGTGGTTTGATTCTAATGCAGGACGATGCAGAGAGAGAAATAAATCTGGTTAATGAATTTCAAGCCAAATCAAAAGTTCCATTAATGATCGGTATGGATGCAGAATGGGGATTGTTCCAAAGAATTGCAAAAGCACATAAATATCCTTGGGCAATATCTTTAGGAGCCATTCAGGATAAAAATCTGATTTATGAGATGTCTGCGAAGATTGCAGAAGATTGTAAAAGAATGGGAATCAATTGGGATTTTGCACCGGTTGTAGATGTCAATACCAATCCAAATAACCCAATCATTGGAAACAGAAGTTTTGGTTCGGATGTAAATAATGTTGTGTATTCAGCTTTGGCTTATTCTAATGGTTTGCAGGACAACAAAATTCTGGCAGCGATAAAACATTTTCCTGGTCACGGTGATACGGATAAAGATTCACATCTTGATTTGCCGGTTGTTTCTCACAATTTGGAAAGATTAGAAAAAACCGAAATAGCGCCTTTCAAAGCATTAATGAATAAAGGAATCGGTGGGGTAATGGTAGCGCATCTTTACGTTCCGACCTTGGAAAATGAAAAAGGAATTCCGGCTTCGGTTTCTAAAAAAATTGTGACCGGACTTCTGAAAGAAAAACTCGGTTACAAAGGTTTGATTATCACAGATGCACTTAATATGGGCGCAGTCGCCAACAAATTTAAAGCGGGAGAATTGGATGCAATGGCTTTCAAAGCTGGAAATGATATTATGCTGTTTTCTCAAGATGTTGCAACGGGTAAAAAACTGATTCAGCAAGCGATTGATAAAGGCGAAATTTCTCAAAATAGAGTAGAAGAGAGCGTTAAGAAAATTCTTTTAACTAAGTATTATTTAGGTTTAGACAAATACAATAACATTAATCCTGAAAATGTTAATGAGGATTTGAATAATGTGTCACATTCTGCTTTAGTTCAGAAAATGTATGCGAATGCTTTGACATTAATCAAAGATGATAAAAAGTTATTGCCTTTGGATTGTAAAGAAACTTATTATTACATTCCACTGGAAGAAGCGCCTTATGAAACTTTCCTCAATCAATTGAATACAGGAACAACTGTAATTATTAAGAAATCAGGTGAAATAGATACAATTCCAGCCAATTCAAAAGTAATTGTTGGTTTCCATAAAGATAATTCTACAGCTTATAAACCGTATAAAATCTCCGATGCAAGTAAGAAGATTTTGTCAGATTTAAGCAAAAATCAAAATGTGATTTTGGATGTTTTCGGAAGTCCTTATGCATTGAAAGATATTGATATTTCTAAGGTTTCCACAGTTCTGGTTTCTTATGAGAATAATGACGATTCAATGAAAGCAACAGCTAACGGAATACTTGGTCAAACAAAAATCTGGGGAAGGCTTCCTGTTTTGATAAATGACAATTTGAAATTCGGAATAGGAATGGATGTTGAAGCAAAAAAATAAGCCAATCAAACTGATAGAAAAAATAGCTTAGAAACCAAAAATTCTAAGACTGTAATTGAGTAAATTTGTTACGCTTTAAAAAGCAAAAAAAGTCTTTATACTTTTTACATAATACATTGTACAAGAAAAAATGAAAATAGGAATACTTTGCTATCCAACTTACGGCGGAAGCGGAATTGTGGCAACGGAATTAGGAATGAGTTTAGCTGATAAAGGCTTTGAAGTTCATTTCATCAGTTCAGCTTTGCCGGCGCGTTTGGATGTTACCAATCCGAATATTTTTTTCCATAAAGTGAACGTTCAGACATATCCATTGTTCCAGTATCAGCCTTACGATATTGCATTGTCATCGATGATTTATCGTGTGGTGAATCTTTATAAGTTGGATATTCTTCACGCACATTATGCGATTCCTTATGCTTATGCGGCGTTTACTGCGAAGCAAATGTTGAAAGCAGATAACAAAGATGTTCCATTAGTAACAACGCTTCACGGAACGGATATTACGTTGGTAGGACAACACCCGAGTTACAAACACGCTGTTGAGTTTTCTATCAATCAAAGTGATGCGATAACTTCGGTTTCCGAAAGTTTGAAAAAAGATACACTTCAGTTTTTCAATATTCAAAAAGAGATTCAGGTAATTACGAATTTTATTGATAATTCTGAATTCGAAGAATGTACGACTTGCCAGAGAGAACAATTTGCGAGTGATGATGAAAAAATCTTGATTCACGTTTCCAATCTTCGCCCTGTTAAGAGAATTCAGGATGTTTTGGAGATTTTCAAAAATGTCAACAAAAAAGTAAAATCAAAACTGATTATCATAGGAGAAGGTCCGGAAATGGAAAAAATCTCCGAGTTTATGGAACATAATCCGGACTTGATTGGGAAAATCAAGTTACTTGGAAAAGTGAATAATCTATACCATATTTTACAGCTTTCTGATGTGTTTCTTCTGCCTTCAGAACAGGAAAGTTTCGGTTTGGCGGCGTTGGAAGCAATGGCGGCGAGAACACCAGTTATCAGTAGTAATGCAGGCGGAATTCCGGAAGTTAATATTCAGGGAGAAACCGGATTTTTGGCAGAAACAGGCAATGTGGAAGCGATGTCAAATTATTGTATCAAGCTTTTGAGTGATGAGAATCTTCTCGCTGAAATGAAGAAGAATGCGAAAGCTCAGGCCATCCACTTTGATTTGAAAAATATCCTTCCGATTTATATCGAGATGTATGAGAATACAATCGCAAAATTTGAAGAAGCAAAATATAAAGAAGTTTAAAAATTTTTATTTAAATATAAATGAGTCGCAAATTAATTTTGCGACTTTTTTGTTGTTTTAATTCATAATTGTTTGAACACTAATGTTTTGTTAAATTTTATTTTATAAATTAGAGAAAAATATTTCTAATAATTTACAAAATCATCAAAAGCACAACATTATGAGTATCAAAAAACATTTTCTTGCTATTTTCTTTTTGTTCATTGGCTTTCTTGCGTATTCTCAAATCGACACAGTTACAATGACGGACGGCAAAGAAGTGCGTGGAAAAGTCGTAAAGTACAATCCGAATGACATTCAGTTTATTTATCAGAACGAAACTTTGGAGTACACGCTCAACAAAAAAGACATTTCGAAAATCACATTTTCTTCCGGACGCATCGAGTATCTTAATGATATGAATGCCTCAACAAAATCCAATCAAGCAGTTGGAGATTATCACAACAAAGTGGCAATTCTGCCTTTCGGTTATGTGAAAGACCAAGAGAAAACCAACGAAACAATGACGAAAAAAATCCAACAGGAAACTTACACGATTTTCAATTCCAAAAAACAGAATCTCAAATTCCAAGACCCGACGGAAACCAATGCGTTATTGTACAAAGCGGGAATCAATGAAAGCAATCTTCAAGGTTTCACAATGGGCGAAGTCTGTCATATCCTAAATGTGGAATATGTTATCAGCGGTTTGGTTTCCATAGAAAAATCGGGAGTTTACACATCCAATTACGGAAGTTCTCAGACCAACGCTTCGCAAAAAAACAACGGTGTGAAAGTTAATTCTACAGACTCATCTTCCACTAGAACTTACCAAAATTATGAGACCAGCATTACAATGAACATTTTTTCTATCAATGGAGATAATCTTTTTACGCAGAATCATAATTCGTTTTGGCCATATGAAAATGCTTATAAAACCACTTTAGATTATTTGGCGAAAAGAACTCCGCTTTATAAGAGATAATTTATTTTGGGCATCTTAATCCGCCTTCCGCTCCCAATCTTTTCACTCCACTTCGTTGCGTAAAAAGGATTTCCGCTCAAGTCGGGATGCAGATTCAGCGTACAAATAACAATTGTCCTAAAAACCCCAATTTGTCATTTCGTAGGAATCTAAACTTAACTGTCGAGATTCCTACGGAATGACAAATAATTTGGAAATGATATTTTTCTTTGATGGGTTTTACGTCTTTGCGAACTTAAAAATATTTTCAGTAATTGTAAAAAAATCTTTGCAGACTTTGCGCTAATTTCAATTTAAACAAAAAGTAATTAAAATATTTCTGTAACTTAACCCTTTCGAAGCTTTATACTTTGAAAGGGTTTTTGTTTAACGAAAATCATACACACAAATGAATGAAGAAATATTACAATATCTCTGGAATTTTAAGAAATTCCGGAACTTTGATTTTGTCTTCACAGACGGAAGGAAACTCGAAATTTTAGAATTTGGAGAATGGAATAAGAACTCTGGTCCAGATTTTCTTTTTGCCAAAATTAAGATTGACGACCTGATTTTTGCAGGCAATATCGAGATTCACACCAAAGCTTCCGATTGGTTTTTTCATAATCATTCAGGTAATCCAGAATTTGGAAATCTTATTCTCCACGCTGTTTATATCAATGACTGTGATATTCCGGAATTAGAAAAACAGAATATTCCAACTCTTGAACTCAAAAATTATATTGATGAGGAATTGATTCAGAAACATCGGTATTTGAGTCAAGAACATTCTTTTATCGCGTGTGAAGAATTGTTTGATGAGAATAAAATTCCTTTGTTTTTTGAAGAAACGGTTTTGCTCAAAAAGTTAGAAACCAAGTGTCAAATCTTCGAAGAATCATTAATCAAAAACCAAAATAATTATGAAGCGGTTTTGTTTCAAAATCTGGTTTATACTTTCGGATTGAAGGTAAATGCAGAAATTTTTCTTCAAATGGCGGAAAGTCTGGACTTTTCTGTGATTCAGAAAATCAAACAAAATGATATTCATTTAGAAGCTTTGTTCTTTGGAATCTGTGGATTTTTGGATGAATCAAAAGATGAGATAATGCAAATCTGGAAACGTGAATTTGATTTCTTGAAAGTGAAATTTAATATCTCAGATTTTAGAATTCATCCGAAATTTTCCAAACTTCGTCCACCCAATTTTCCGACAATCCGATTATCCCAATTAGCGAATCTTTATTATTCTCAACCTAATCTTTTCTCAAAATTGATTGAAGCAAAATCTATTGAAGATTTATACAAAATCTTTGAAGATGTCAAAGCTTCTGAATATTGGGACAATCGTTTCAATTTTGGGAAGATTTCATCGGTTGAAAGTAAGAAATATCTCAGTCAGGATTTTATCGATTTGATTATCATTAATACGATTTTACCATTGAAATATTTTTATCACAAAAATCATAATCCGGAAATAGTTGATGATATTTTCGATTTCTATAAACAAATGAAACCTGAAAAAAATTCGGTTTTGGATGAATGGAAAAAGTTGCGTCTGAAATTCGAAAATGCATTGCAAACTCAGGCATTTCTTTATCAGTACAAAGTATTCTGCAATCAGAAAAAATGCTTAAATTGCAGTATCGGTTTTCAGTTGCTGAAGGCAGATGATTAACCAGATTAAGGAAAATGAAAGAACCTAAAGTTATTAACGGTTTGCGCCACAAAATGGAAAGAGAATGGTTTGGCGTTTTGACAAGATACGGAACCAAACTCGGAATTCCTGTGTCTAAACTGCGTGTTTTCTTTATTTATTCTACGTTTGCGACGGCTGGGATTTTCTTTTTGTTTTATCTTGGAATGGGTTTTATGCTTTGGGTCAAGGATTGCATTGTGACTAAACGACCTAGTGTTTTTGATTTGTAATTTAATAAAATCAATATGTCGGTGCTTCGCACCTCTTATCTTTTAAATTCTACCAACATTTCGCGACTTCGTCGCTTCATCAGAATAAAAAAACCGATTGAATTTTCAATCGGTTTTATATTTTCTAAGAAGTCTAAAATCTGACTTCTAGAATCTAATATCTATTAAGAATTAGCTGTAGAAATGTTTGCGGTAACATATTCTCTGTTCATTCTTGCGATGTTTTCCAGAGAGATTCCTTTTGGACATTCTACTTCACAAGCTCCGGTATTTGAACAGTTTCCGAAACCTTCTTCGTCCATTGCTTTTACCATATTCAGAACTCTTCTTTTTGCTTCTACACGACCTTGTGGTAACAATGCGAACTGAGAAACCTTCGCTCCAACAAATAGCATTGCAGAACCGTTTTTACAAGTTGCCACACAAGCACCACAACCGATACAAGCGGCAGCATCCATTGCTTTATCTGCATCTTCTTTAGGAACCGGAATTGCGTTTGCATCCAAAGTGTTTCCAGAAGTATTTACAGATACAAATCCTCCTGCGGCCATCACTCTGTCGAATGCACTTCTATCAACCACCAAATCCTTGATTACCGGAAAAGCAGCACTTCTCCAAGGTTCAATGTGAATAGTTTCGCCATCTTTGAAATGACGCATATGCAGCTGACAAGTCGTGATTCCTGTATCCGGACCGTGCGCTCTACCATTGATGTAAAGTGAACACATTCCACAGATTCCTTCACGACAATCGTGGTCAAAAGCAACTGGGTCTTTTCCCTCGTTGATTAACTGCTCGTTCAGGATATCCAACATTTCTAAGAATGAAGAATCTGTAGAAACATCAGAAATTTTATAGGTATCGAATTGTCCCTTCGACTTATTATTTTTTTGTCTCCAAATTTTCAGCGTAAGATTTAAGCCTTTTTTTGCACTCATTTTTATATATTTTTGAATGGAGATTATTTGTAACTTCTTGCTTTAACTTCAATGTTCTCGTACACCAAGTCTTCTTTGTGTACCAAAGACTGGTTGATGTCCATACCTTTATATTCCCAAGCGGCAACATATTTGTAATTCACATCATCACGCTCTGCCTCTCCATCTGGAGTAGAGTGGTCTTCACGGAAGTGTCCTCCACAAGATTCGTTTCTGTTAAGCGCATCAATTGCCATCAATTGCCCTAATTCTAAGAAATCAGCAACTCTGAACGCTTTTTCCAATTCTGGATTCAAGTTATCAGCATCACCAGGAACTTTTACATTTTTCCAGAAATCATTTCTAACTTCCTCGATTTCTTTGATAGCTTCTCTCAAACCTTCAGGCGTTCTTCCCATTCCAACTTTGTTCCACATAATGTGTCCCAATTGCTTGTGGAAATGGTCAACAGAATGCGTTCCTTTGTTATTTAAGAAGAAATCGATTTTATCTTTAATTTCTTTCTCTGCATTGTTGAATTCTGGAGTGTCTGTTGAAATTTTTCCAGTTCTGATGTCTGCAGAAAGATAATCTGCAATAGTATAAGGAAGAACAAAATAGCCGTCTGCCAAACCTTGCATCAAAGCAGAAGCTCCCAATCTGTTCGCTCCGTGGTCTGAGAAGTTAGCTTCTCCAACTACGAAACATCCAGGGATTGTAGATTGCAAGTTATAATCAACCCAAACTCCACCCATTGTGTAGTGAACCGCTGGATAAATCTTCATTGGAGTTTTGTAAGGGTCATCCGCAGTAATCTTTTCGTACATTACGAATAAGTTACCATATTTCTCCTCAATCCATTTTTTACCAAGGTCGTAAATTTGCTGCTCCGTTGGATTATGAATATGCTTTTCGATAGCGGCTTCTTTACCTTTTTTCATAATTTCTGTAGAGAAATCTAGGTAAACACCTTCTTTTGTATCGTTGTTTTCGATTCCGAAACCAGCATCACATCTTTCTTTTCCAGCTCTGGAAGCAACGTCTCTAGGAACTAAGTTTCCGAAAGCAGGATATCTTCTTTCAAGATAGTAATCTCTGTCTTCTTCTTTGATGTTTTCTGGTCTCAGTTTTCCTTCACGGATTGCGACTGAATCTTCAATTTTCTTAGGAACCCAGATTCTTCCTGAGTTTCTAAGAGATTCTGACATTAGAGTCAATTTAGACTGCTGAGTTCCGTGAACGGGAATACAAGTCGGGTGAATCTGAACATAACAAGGGTTTGCGAAATACGCTCCTTTTTTATGGATTTTCCAAGCTGCAGAAACGTTCGAACCCATTGCATTGGTAGAAAGGAAATATACGTTTCCATAACCTCCAGAAGCAATTACAACTGCGTGTGCAGAATGTTTCTCGATTTCTCCAGTTACTAAGTTTCTTGCAATAATTCCTCTTGCTTTTCCGTCAACAATTACTAAGTCTAGCATCTCGTGACGGTTGAACATTTGGATTCTACCTTTACCGATTTGACGGCTCATTGCAGAATATGCTCCTAATAATAACTGTTGTCCGGTTTGTCCTTTTGCGTAGAAAGTTCTTTTTACTTGAACTCCACCAAATGAACGGTTATCTAATTGTCCACCATATTCTCTACCAAAAGGAACACCTTGCGCAACACATTGGTCAATAATATTTGCAGAAACTTCTGCTAATCTATATACGTTAGCTTCTCTTGCTCGATAATCTCCACCTTTGATTGTATCGTAGAACAATCTGTAAGTTGAATCTCCGTCTCCTTGATAGTTCTTAGCAGCATTGATACCACCTTGAGCCGCAATAGAGTGCGCTCTTCTTGGAGAATCCTGATAACAGAATGCTTTTACGTTGTATCCTTGTTCAGCAAGAGTCGCAGCAGCAGAACCGCCAGCTAATCCTGTCCCAACAATGATAATATCTATTTTGTCTCGGTTGTTTGGAGCAACCAAGTTCATATGGTCTTTATGATTTTTCCATTTGTCCTTAAGCGGACCGTGAGGAATTTTTGAATCTAAACTCATAATTTACTTTTTATTATTGAGTAACGAAGTGAAAAATTGCGATGATGATGAAACCTAACGGAATGATAACAGAATACCAGTTTCCGAAAGCTTTGATAAAAGGCGTGTACTTTGGATGTCTTGCTCCAACTGATTGGAAAGAAGATTGGAATCCGTGTGCTAAGTGCAATCCTAATAATACAAAGGCAATTACATAAAGAACAACTCTCCAAACATCGTGGAATTTGTGGTGCAATTCTTCCCAGTATCTCAATTCGTCAGGATTATTGCCTTGGATGTACTTATAGCTGATTTCCGGAACCCAGAAATCGTAAAAGTGCAAAGCAATGAATGCTAAAACAACAGCTCCAGAAATAATCATATTTCTAGACATCCAAGTAGAATTTGCAGAACCTTGGTTCATAGCATATTTTACGGGTCTTGCTTTGTTATTCTTGATTTCAAGAACGAATCCCATTACAAAGTGGAAAACCACAGCGAAAACCAAAATCGGCTGCATCAAAAACTGAACTGCCGGATTGTATCCCATAAAATGAGAAGCTGTGTTGAAAGCGTCTTCACTAAAGACTGAAATCATATTGGTGGATACGTGCATCACCAAAAAAATCAGCAAGAACATTGCTGAAAGTGCCATAGCATATTTTCTTCCTATAGAAGATGTAATACCTGCCATAATTCTATTGTTATTTGAATTTTCACAAATTTAGAAAATAGTTGAATCATATAACATTGAGAAATGTCAGAAAAATACAGTTTGTAATCTTTCTAAATAACTTTAATGGAATGTTAACAATATTTCTAGTTTGATGTTTTTTCTATGTTAAATAAAAAGAAAAATCCCGAAATAACTTCGGGATTATATTGTTTTACAATTCTTTTCTCAATCTCGCAACTGGAATGTTCAGTTGTTCACGATATTTTGCAATCGTTCTTCTTGCAATGTTGTAACCTTTTTCTTTCAAAATTCCTACAAGAGCGTCGTCTGTATAAGGTTTTCTCTTGTTTTCTTTATCAATTGCTTCCTGCAAATGTTGTTTGATTTCTTTTGTGGAAACTTCTTCACCATCGTCATTCGTCAAAGAATCTGAGAATAAGTTTTTCAAATAAACAATTCCGTTCGGTGTGTCAGCATATTTGCTTTTCACAACTCTGGAAATTGTAGAAATGTCAAATCCTGTAATGTCAGCAACATCTTTCAGAATCATTGGTCTGATGTTTTTCTCATCTCCAGAAATGAAATAGTCTTTCTGAAGTTTCACAATCGCAGTAATGGTTTGAAGAAGTGTATTCTGTCTTTGATTAATTGCGTCAATATACCATTTTGCAGCATCCAGTTTTTGTTTGATGAAAAGCGCGGCCTGCTTATGTTCTGCTGATTTTTTATCGTGAGAATAAGTTGTTAAAATCTCTTTGTATTCATCAGAAACACGTAGAGAAGGTGCGTTTTTGTTATTTAATGTTGGAATTACTTGATTGTCCTTAACTTGAATTACAAAATCAGGAATAATTTCTTGGTTGATGGTAATCGTCTGCGTATCAAAGTTTCCACCAACTTTTGGTGACAATCTAGAAATCTCACCCAAAGCACCTTTCAAATCTTCTTCATCTATGTCATATTTCTGAAGAATCTTGTTGTAATGTTTGTTGGCAAGCGCATCAAATTGATTACGCAAAATATTTCCGGCCAAAATTACAGATGAATCTGAACTCACTTTTTTCTCAATTTGTAAAAGAAGACATTCTCTCAAATCTCTGGCTCCAACACCTGGCGGGTCTAATTTCTGAACATAATTTTCCAAAATATCGGTCACTTCTTCCTGTGTTGTATAAACGCCTTGTGAAAAAGCAAGGTCGTCAACAATTGATTTGATTTCTCTTCTCAAATAACCGTCTGTGTCAAGATTTCCAATAAGATATTCTGCAATTTTCAAATCTTCCTCATCGATGCTTGAAAGACGAATCTGTTCCAAAAGATAATCATAAAGCGTTTGCCCCTCTGTCAATAATGACTGATTGTCAAATTCTTCATCATCCGCAGAATAGTTGCTGGAAGCTGTTTTGTAACTTGGCTCGTCATCGTAAAGATATTCGTCAACATCAAAATCTGTTTCGATGCTTTCGTTGCCTTCTGTTTCATATTCTTCGTCAGCTTTGGAATATTCTTCTTCGGAATTTTCGTCCGCTACTTTTTCTAAAGCAGGATTTTCTTCAAGCTCTCTTTCTAATTCTTCTTCAAATTCTAAAGTATGAAGCTGAATCAACTTCATCAACTGAATTTGTTGAGGTGCTAATTTTTGTCCGAGTTTAAGTTGTAGATTTTGCTTTAGCATAATTTTGGTGTTTGTCAATTAAAGTCAACTCCACGAAGTTAGAAAATTATTTTTTAAAAACAACAAGTTTAGCACGATTTTTGATGAATGATATTTAACATTAAAAAACCTTCAGAATTTCTGAAGGTTTTTTCTTTTTATTTTACCAGATTTTTATCCTGTTTTCCGGAGCAACATACAATTTGTCTCCAGGTTTTATATCGAATGCTTTTTGGAATGCATCCATATTGACCAAAGGTCCAAAACTTCTATAATAACCCGGCGAATGTGGGTCAGTTTTCACCTGATTGGTCATATATTTATCGGTGGATTTGGTTCTCCAAACCGTTGCCCAACTCATAAAGAATCTTTGGTCTTGAGTCAAACCGCTAATTTCTCCGGGATTTCCGTGGTCTTTCAGATACATCTGCAAAGCTGTGTAAGCAACATTAATTCCACCTAAATCTCCAATGTTTTCCCCACTTGTAAATTTTCCATTCACGAAACTTCCTTTTACGGGTTCGTATTTGTCATATTGTGCAGCGAGTTGACCTACTTTTTCATCAAAGTTTTTTCTGTCACTTTCTGTCCACCAATTGTTAAGGTTTCCGTCTCCGTCAAATCTAGAACCGCTGTCATCAAATCCGTGAGAAATCTCGTGGCCAATTACACCACCAATTCCTCCAAAATTCACTGCAGGGTCTGCATTGAAACTGAAAAATGGTGGCTGTAAAATTGCCGCTGGGAAGACAATCTCGTTATTGGAAGAACTATAGTAAGCATTTACAGTTTGCGGCGACATTCCCCATTCTGTCTTGTCAACAGGTTTTCCAACTTTGTCCAAGTTTTTGGCATAATTCCACTCAGAGATTTTCTCGATATTATTATAGTAAGTTCCGCCGTTGGAAGCTAATTGAAGATTTAATTTAGAATAATCTTTCCATTTGTCAGGATAAGCAATCTTCACTTTGAATTTGGCAAGTTTTTCCAGAGCTTTTTCTCTAGTCACAGGCGACATCCACTCCAGATTTTCTATATGTAGTTTGAAAGATTTTTTGATGTAATCTACATAAGTTTCCATTTTTTGTTTCGCTTCTGCAGGGAAATATTTCTCTACATAAAGTTTTCCAAAAGCTTCTCCCAAAACACCATTAATCACACCAAGTCCACGTTTTTCCATAGAACGCTGTTCTTGCTGACCTTGCAGATATTTGGAATAAAAATCAAAACGGATATTATCAAGATTTTGGTCAAGATTTCCTGCATTGCCATTCAAAAGGTCATATTTCATATAGTCTTTAATAAGCCCGATATTTTTATCGGTCATCCAAGAATCCATATTTTGATAATATTTCAATTCTCCAATAATCACTTTATCTGTGTTAACACCAACTGTTTTCAGATAATCAGGAAGATTAACGTTTTTTACTAATGGTTTTAATTCCTCAATAGTTTTAGGATTATAACGCAAATTCGCATCACGACCTTGTTCCAAAGTCAAAAGGTCTTGAGCCAATTTTTTTTCAAAATCTACAATTTTTTGAGCTGTTGCGTCCGGAGTTTTATTTCCAAGAACAGTTTCCAGCTTCGCAACGTAACCTTTGTATTCTTCTAATGTTTTTGTGTTGGCTTCATTCACTTTTTGATAGTAGTCTTTACCTAAACCTAAACTTGGTCCGCCAAGATAAACCGCATTCATTACAGAATTTTTCATATCTGCGCTTACTCGCCATCCATA
Organism: uncultured Weeksellaceae bacterium; assembly: GCA_963530025.1. Classification (GTDB taxonomy): domain Bacteria; phylum Bacteroidota; class Bacteroidia; order Flavobacteriales; family Weeksellaceae; genus Epilithonimonas. The sequence continues at coordinate 147,809 of CAUSBY010000004.1, read as the reverse complement.
AAACGGATTGTCGCCTGAAGGAGTCGCTTCGATAAGATATTTCTGCAAATCTTTTACATTTTTAATCGCATCTATTTTAGCTAATTGAGATTTGATAGGATTGATTCCTTCCGCATTTCTCTTATTCCAATCGATGAAAGTTCCGTAAAGTGCCTGAATTTTTTCGCCTTCAGAATTAGAACTGAATTTTTCCGAAAGAATCTTATTTAAAATATCCAATGAAGCCACATCTACATCTTCTCTCAACGCATTGAAAGAACCCCAGCTTGGTTTATCTGATGGAATTACCGCAGTTTTCATCCAGCCTCCATTGACATAATTATAGAAGTCATCCTGAGGCCTTACAGATTTGTCCATATAAGAAATATTAAGTCCTTCTTCTTTGATTTCCTTCGGCGCTTCTACTTCTTTTTTAGGTTCTTCTACTTGGGTTTTCTGTGATGTAGAGCAAGATTCAAGATAAAATGTTGCTGCCACAGTCAAGATGTAAACACTAATTTTTTTCATTGAGATTTATTTTAATACTTTCAAATTTATGGAATTTAATTTTTCTGAGTTTTTATCAATAAAAAATCCCACTCAATAAGAATGGGATTTGAATATTTTTTTGAATTTAAAATTCTGCATTTTTCGGAGTTCTTGGGAAAGGAATCACGTCTCTGATGTTGGTCATTCCTGTTACGAAAAGAACTAGTCTTTCCAAACCTAAACCAAATCCAGCGTGTGGGACAGAACCGAATTTCCTAGTGTCAAGATACCACCAAAGTTCGTGTTCGTCAACGTGCATTTCTGCCATTTTAGTTTTCAGAACATCCAATCTTGCTTCTCTTTCAGACCCTCCGATGATTTCTCCGATTCCAGGGAAAAGAACGTCCATTGCTGCAACAGTTTTGTTGTCATCGTTCAGTTTCATATAGAAAGCTTTGATTTCTTTCGGATAATCGAAAAGAACAACCGGACTTTCGAAATGTTTTTCAACCAAGAATCTCTCGTGCTCAGACTGCAAATCTGCACCCCATTCTTCGATTGGATATTGGAATTTTCCTTTTTTATTTTCTTTAGAATTTAACAAGATTTCAATTGCTTCTGTATAAGAAACCCTCTTGAAACGCTTTGTAATTACATTTTCCAGTTTTTCGATAAGACCTTCTTTTGCTCTTTCTTTTTCTGGCTTTGATTTTTGCTCTTCTGCGAAACGATTGTTTAAGAAATCTAAATCATCTTTGCAGTTTTCAAGAACATATTTAATAACATATTTCAAGAAGTCTTCTGCTAAATCGATGTTGTCTTCCAAGTTATTGAAAGCAACTTCCGGCTCAATCATCCAAAACTCGGCTAAGTGACGAGTTGTATTAGAATTTTCTGCACGGAAAGTCGGTCCAAAAGTATAAATTCTTCCCAATCCCATTGCAGCAGTTTCACCTTCAAGCTGACCGGAAACTGTTAAGTTAGTTTTCTTGCCAAAAAAGTCTTCAGAAAAATCTATTTCTCCGTCTTCGTTTTTCGGGATGTTATTAAGGTCAAAGTTGGTAACACCGAACATTTCGCCAGCACCTTCTGCATCAGCTCCGGTAATTACAGGCGTGTTGATGTAGAAAAACTGATTTTGATTGAAGAATTGATGAACCGCAAAACTCACAGCGTGACGAACTCTGAAAACCGCTCCAAACAAATTAGTTCTGAATCTCAAATGCGCCTGCTCTCTCAAAGTTTCCAATGAATGTTTTTTCGGCTGAAGAATCGTTTTATCTCTGTCTTCTGTAAAGTTATCTCCTAAAATAGTGATTTTTTTAGCCACAATCTCTACAGCTTGTCCCGCACCTTGACTTTCTACAACTTCCCCAACAATTTTCAAAGAAGAAGCCGTACTTATTTTATTTATGATTTGTTCGTCAAAATTTTCAAAATCAACAACGATTTGCAAATTATTAATTGTAGAACCATCATTAAGCGCAATAAAGCGGTTTGCACGGAACGTTCTTACCCAACCTTGTACGGTAATGTCGTGATGTAATACTTTTTTGTAATCTGCCAATAGGTCTTTAATCGTTTGTCTTTTCATTTTAGTATAAACTTTTGGAAAGTTTCTGTTTTAAAATTAAGTGAGTGCAAATTTAGGAAAAATCGAGGTAAGTCCTTAATTACATTTACAGTTTCTATCAAATCAATTTAATAAAACTGATTTTTTAATGCTTTTTCCCTGACGAATTTTCCAAGCGTGATAAGAACTCGGAACATCGAATTGCCATTTCGGTAAAATCAAAATGATTAAAATGACATCGATATGAGAAATTAAGCCAAGAATCAAACATAAATAAAATGCCCAATTTGCTGTACTGAAACCTATTAGAAACGTGAATGCAATTAGCAGACTCAATCCCCAAAGTTTGGAAATCCAAGCGTGCGTACAAGTTTCTTTCCCGAATTTCCAAAAACTGATGATATAACACAAAGCTTCCATTCCAAAAATCAGAGAAATACTTTTCCAATGTTCTTTTATGATTTCTGAATTCAACCAATAAGTTGCAAATCCAATTGAAAGCCAAAAAACCAAATCGGTTTGACTATCCAATCTTCTTAATTTTTCGGATGAGACGCCAACTTTGCGCGCAATGATTCCGTCAAAAATATCGGTTAATAATCCAAAATACATTAGAATTAAAATCAAAGTTCTTGATTTTTCGCCAAAGAAATATCCTAAATATAGAATGGCGATTGCTGAAAGTAATCTTAATAAGATTAATAAATAGGGGATTGTTTTCATAATTAATTTATTGTTTTTCAAAAGTAAAATGAGAATTAGTTGTTTTAATATCGCCTATTACAACTAAAATTGCCATATAGAAAAAATAGTTGAGCTGAACTTGTAAATTGTGATTTTTGTCTATTGTAAAACAAGACTTTTGAATATTCCAACCTCCAGCAACAAATGGAATTCCTTCAATCATAAATTGTTTTTCCCTTAAATACAAAAAGCCATCTTTTTTTAATTTTACTTTGAGATTTTTGTCAAACAATAGATTTTCAGAATCGATAATTTTGACATTCAACTTTTTATTGTTAATTATTTTCAATATTAATTTCACATCTTTTTTTTCGTCATATTTATTATTTCCACCTTTGAGAAAAGCAAACATATTGGTGTTTCTATCAAAAACTTGGGTGAGAGTTTCTGCTCCAGAAGAAGAGATGTTTTTGTAAGTTCCGTCAATTTCGCTCAAATTATTTTTATTAAAACTTCCACTTCCAGTCCGGTTTTTAAAACCTGTGCAATTTGCATTAAGCAATGCGACACTGAACAATAAAACCAATTTTTTCATTTTCTGAATTTTAAATTATACTTCAAAATTATTTCTGAAACCAAGCTTTATAAATGCGGAAATGAATTAATATTTTTTCTAAATTTGTGAAAATCGCAAAAAGTGTATCAGGAACTTTTATTGAAAGAAATCAGAAACAAAATCGGAGACAAATCTCTGAACGATGAGTTGGCGAATGTCCTCAACATAAGTTACGACGCAGCGCACAGAAGAACCTCGATGAAGTCTAAATTTTCTTTGGAAGAAAGCCTGCAATTGGCTAAGTTTTATAATATTTCTTTGGATAAATTTTTAGAAAATGAAAGCAATCTTTTGGTAAAGAAGACAAAAGCAGTTAATAAAACTGAGGATTTGCATTCGTTTTTTGATAACACTTTGGATATTTTAAGTTCTATCACTTTTTCGGTAGATTCTGTGATTTATTATTCGGCGAAGGATATTCCGTTTTTTTATACGGTTTCGGATACACTTTTGTCAAGATTCAAAATTTATGTTTGGATGAATCTGCTAAATTCCAAGCAGGTTTTTATTCCGTTTCAGGATTTTCAGCCACAACAATTTAACTCAAAAACAAAAATTCTGAGAGAGATTTACGAAGAACAAAATGTAATAGAATTATGGAACGATATGACGATTTCCAGCATTCTTTTGCAGATTTCTTTTTATTTTGAAATTGGACTTCTCAAAAAAGAAGATGCGATGAACATACTTTCTGAAGTGGATGATTTGATTCGTTATATCGAAAATAAAACGGAAACTAATCCTCGTTTTCAAATTTATCAAAACGAATTGGTTCATCTTTCCAATGATATTTTTATTAATAACGGGCAACAATCAACTTTGGCGATTCCGTGCAATATGTTTGGTTATTTATTAATAAATGATTCAAAAACCTGTAAAGAAACTCTTAATTATTTTGAACATCAAATCAAAAACTGTAAATCTCTGAACACGGCTGGAAACAGAGATAGAAAACTGTTTTTCAATAGAATGTACCAACAAATTGAAAATCTAAAACAAAAACTGTAAATATGAAAAACCTTCGTAATGGCGAATTTTTCGGACAGACCAATGAAAAGCTGAGTTTCGATGGGTTGACCATTACGGATACAGAATATACGCATTCTTTCGTCGATTGGCATTACCACGAGAATCCTTATTTCACATTTTTGCTTCAGGGAAATATGCAGGAAGGCAGCAAGAAAAAAATCTACGATTGTTCTGCTGGAGCTTTGCTTTATCATCATTGGGAAGATGCACATTACAATATTAAACCTGATATTTTTACACGAGGTTTTCATCTTGAAATCACGGAAGAATGGTTTGAAAGGTTTCAGATTTCAAAGGAAAATGTCGAAGGAAGCTTCAATATCAAAAATCCAGATTCCAAATTATTGATTTACAGGATTTTCAAAGAATCAAAATTGAGTGATACTTCTTTTGAAGCTAGTATTAATCAGATTTTGCTCAATCTTTTCAGTCAATTATCCAATCAAAAAAGTTCTTCTGATAAGACGCCAGTTTGGGTTCGTCAGATTGATGAAATTCTTCACGAAAGTTTTACGGATAAATTGAATCTCACAGAACTTTCAAAAACACTCAATATTCATCCGATGCATTTGAGTAGAGATTTTCAGAAATATTTCCAATGCAATTTGGGAGAATATATCAGAAAACTGAAAGTTGAAAAATCATTAATTCTTCTCAATCAAAATGATTCTTTGTCCGAAGTTGCTTTAGAATCTGGATTTGCAGACCAAAGTCATTTTATCCGATGTTTCAAAGAAAATATCGGAATTACACCTTTGAAGTATAAAAACTTGCTGAAATAGTAGCGATGTTAATTTCATTCTATTTTTTCCAAAATTGATGTTTTACATTTGTCTGATAAAATTTACAATGAAATCAATCTTTTTTATTCTCCTAATTTTCATCTTCGGGTTTTCTCAAAGTCAAACTAAAAATATTATTGAGCCTGAAAAAATCGAAAATCCTATTCAGAAAAAACATTTGAATCAAATTCTGTTCTTGGATAAAGTTGTTCCGCTTGACAATCTCCAAGAATCTGATTTTGTTAAAACAATGACTTTTCAGGAAGATAAAGATTTTGATGTTCGTGTTTTTCTGGATAATTCTTTGGTCAATTATCTTCATCAGCTCGATAATTCTTTAACTGCGGATGAATTGCTTAAAAAAGGAAATTACCAATTCAATTTCTATGTTGACGGAAAATTGCTTTACACGGAAAACCTGAATTCTGGAGCGGGGAAACTCGATGATAAAAAAATCAAAACCAATTTTAGAATTCCATTTCTAAATACAAAAAATGAAGATTCTTGGGGAAGGTATCTTTGGTCTCGATTTTATTTTGCCAATGGTGGAGTAGATGCGTTGGAATCAGGAAATCATACTTTGAAAATTGAAATCAAACCATATTTGAAAACTTCAACATTGAAAGTTGGAAACGTAATCGCATCAGGAGAAATCCAATTAATTGTTCCGAAAAAGAATGTTTCCGAAGAACAAATTGCAGTTCAAAAAATCAAACCGAGTAGCGGTTGGAAAGTTTCTAACGAGAAAATCAATCAAGAAAAAATCAAACTTCTGAATCAAAAAATTGCAGAAAACAGATTTAGGGAAATTACAGGAATTGTTGTGATTAAAAATGATAAACTTTTAATTGAAGAATACTTCAACGGTTACAATAGAGACAGTTTGAATGACACACGTTCTGTCGGAAAATCCTTTTCTTCAGCTTTAATGGGAATCGCAATTAAAGATGGTTATATCAAAAATGAAAATCAAACTTTGAAGAATTTCTATGATTTGAAACAATTCAAAAATTATTCTGAGAAAAAAGATAGCGTCACCATCAAAAGTCTATTGACAATGAGTTCTGCTTTTGATGGAAACGATGCAGATTCTGATTCTGCTGGAAATGAAGAAAATATGTATCCGACGGATAATTGGGTAAAGTTCACTTTGGATTTACCAATGACTGAAAATAAGATTGGAAAAACTTGGCATTATTTCACAGCCGGAGTTGTTGTAACCGGTGATATTCTGGACAAATCTGTTCCGAATGGTTTGCAAGATTATGCGAACAAAAAATTATTCCAACCAATTGGCATTACTAATTACAAATGGCAATTCACGCCTCAGCAAAAACCGTCCTTAGCTGGCGGATTAAGAATGAAAGCTTTGGATTTTGCCAAATTCGGACAGCTTTATAAAAACAATGGAACTTGGAACGGAAAAAGGATTTTAGACAAAACCTGGATTCAGAAATCTTTCACCAATTATTTTGCTGATGACAAAGAATCAGAAGGTTATGGTTACTTGTTCTGGCGAAAAGTTTATAAAGTAGGAAACAAAAGTTATGAATCTTATCAATCCAGCGGAAACGGCGGAAACAAGATTATCATCTTTAAAGGACTTCCAATTGTAATAGTCATCACTGCAAAAGCTTATAACAGACCTTACGCACATTCTCAAGCCGATAAAATAGTTCAGGAATATCTGTTACCTTCTGTTTTGAATGAGTAATTTCTTACTCGTCCTTTTTCGAAGGAATAAGGAAAACATCCATCAAACCTTCTGGTAAAAACATCTTAATGAATTTCTCCTCACGATTCACTTCCAGAATCCAGTCTTTGATAATAGGAATGATAATTTCTTTTCCGACAAGGTCTAGAATGAAATAATTTTGAGCAGTCTGGTCATTTATAGAAACAATATTTCCACAAGTTTTTCCATCCTCTTCACGAATTTCAAAACCAATCACTTCGTGATAATAGAATTTTTTTCCTGTCAATGGAGGAAGCGTAGAAAGCGGGAGGTAAACACCTTTTCCAATCGATTGATTTACCAATGCTTCGGAAGAATTTTTGAAAGTAATGATTTTCGTGTCGCCTCGGGACCAAGATTGTTTTTCCACAAAAAAAGGAACCAGCAAACCATTTATATCTAAAAAAATAGAAGTCAATTTATCATACATTTCCGGTTGGTCTGTGTCGAGTTTCAGGATAACATTACCTTGTAATCCGTGAGTTCTTGTAACAGTTCCTAAAAAATAGCAATCTTCTTTTTTCATTATTTCCGATGATGAATTTTATTAAACAACAAAGACACGATAATCTCGTGTCTTTGTCTTGTATCTTTTTGTAAAGAATTAAGCCTGAGTTTCTTCAGTCCCTTCTGCTTCAGCAGTTGGTTCTTCAGTCGCAGTTTCTTCAGTTGCAACTTCCTCAGCAGGAGCATTAGCAGCCTCTTCCTCAGCTTTTGCCTCTGCTTCAGCTTTAGCAGCAGCATCAATTCTTGCTTGGTTTACTTTAGTTTCAGCTTCCAAAGCCGCTTTTTTAGCGTCAGATTTTGCTGTAGATAAACCTTCTACTTTACCTTGAACTTTAGCATCTTTAGCCTCAACCCAAGAAGCGAATATCTTCTCAGCTTCAGCCTCGTCAAAAGCACCTTTAGCAACACCACCTTGAAGGTGTTTTTTGTACAAAGCACCTTTGTAAGAAAGGATAGCTCTTGCAGTATCAGTTGGCTGTGCTCCGTTGTTCAACCATTTAACAGCAGAATCAACGCTCAAGTCGATAGTTGCTGGGTTTGTAATTGGGTTGTAAGTTCCTAGTTTTTCGATGAATCTACCATCTCTTCTAGCTCTTGCATCTGCAACTACGATGTGGAAGAAAGGTTTCCCTTTAGACCCGTGTCTTTGTAATCTGATTTTTACTGACATATGTTTAAAAATTTTGGGAACACGTCCCGGTTAAATATTAAGTGTGCAAAGATATGAAAAAAATCTAATCTAACAACCTGAAAGTCTAATAATTTAACAATCAAAAAAGAAAAATTCTCCGACTCTCAAACACGCAAACTCTCAGACCAAATGTTAGGAGCCGGGAACCTGCTTTCCGTTACAATTCCTCGCGCTTTTTCCATCGCTTGCTGTGGGATTTCCACTACAATCAGGGCTATGGGTTTTTTCTGTAGTAGGAACTTTTGTCTTTTAAATCACTTATTTTTCAAATAATTCTTTTGTGGCTTAGAGAAATCAATTTAATCCAAACTTCCCATATAGAATAATCCTAAACACTGCTGATTCTCCTCAATTTTTAAAGAATCTTTCAAATTGTTGACGATTTTCGGAGAACTCCAATAACATCCAATTCTGTGAGCTGTGCAAGTGAGATACATATTTTGAACAGCCATAGACGTTGCTGCAATTTCCTCCCAATCAGGAACCAATCCACTGAATTCAACCACAATAGAAATCACAACATTAGCTTTCGAGATTTTGAACCCAATATCATCATATTTCTTCTGCAGAAACTGAAATTCCGGTGTAACTTCTTTATAAATATTCTGAAGTTCCTGCCCAAGATTTTGTTTTTCTTCGCCTTTGAAAACTTTAAAACGCCAAGGTTTAGTACGTTTGTGATTGGGAGCTAGGACAGCATTGCTGAGAATTTCGTCAATAATATGTTGTGGAATTTCTTTGTCTGTGTAATCTTTTGGGAAGATGCTTCTGCGCTCTTCTATGATATGTTTGAGAATTGTTGCGTTTTCCATAGTTCAAAGATACGGGAAAGAAGAAACAAGAGCAAAGTAAAAAGAAACAAGTGAGAATCTTCGGACGTCTGACATCCAGCATCCGACTTTAAAGAATCTCCACAATCTCCTGATGAATTTTATTAAGGACAAAATCGTCACCCACTTTCTTTCCCAACATTATCTGCGCCATTGGACTTTCTGGAGAAATGGCGTAGAATCGGTCACCTTGAAAGAAAAATTCTCCCAAAGAAACAGAAATGTAAAAACGAGCTTTATTGGTAATAACAAGTGAACCAAGTTTTATAGTCTCGGAAACAGAATTGAGAACTTTTCGCATTTGTGTCTGCATACTTTTAAGCGAAACCATTTGTCTATCCAAATGATAAATCTCCTCCTGAATTTCCTCTCTTATCGAATCGTATTTCGAAGTTTTTTTGATGTCTCGGCTGGCTTCCAGAGAGAAGTTGAGATAAAACTCCAGAGTTTTCACTTTTCCTGAAATACTGTCATTCACAAATTCCCGTAATTCACTTTTATTATAAACCGTCTTCTGCATAAATCCAATTTTAAATAAAGATAAAGAATTATTTTTTGAACAGATTGCAAAACTCGATTTTAAACTTATTTCAAAAGCTGACTTTCCTTAACAATTTTCCTCACTTGTTCTTCGAAATAATAAGCGATGTCAAAGTTTTCATTTGCTTGATTTTCCATTACAATTACGCTAGTTTTTGTTTTTGGATAATATAAATTCACGGCTGTAAAACCTTCGCTTGGATGAAAACCTGTGTGTCCAGTTTCGGAAATGTCAGCTTTGTCATTAATTCTCAATCCATAACCGTAACCAATCGGATTTTTACCAAATATTGGATGCGTAGCAGTTATCGAATAATTGGTCATTAATTTATATGTTTGAGGTTTTAGTAATTTTCCATTGTGCAGACATTCGTTCCATTTGGCTAAATCGGGAGCTGTAACAATCAAATGACTTCCAAAATAATTAGTGGGATTGAATTCTGATTTTTCATTCAATTTAAAAGTTCCGTCTTTTCTAATTGTATGACCTTTTGTCAAAAATTTACTGCTGATTTCGGTAGGATAATAACTGTCATTCATTTTGCATTTTTTGAATAAAGCCGTTACCAATTCCTGATAACTTTTCCCGCTTTGTTTTTCCAAAACCAATCCTGCAACATAATATCCAACATTAGAATAACTGAATTCTTTTCCGGTTTTAAATTTCAAATCTGGTTTCAAATCATCACTGTACAATCCCGAAGTGTGATTGAGTAAATTGTGAACAGTCACTGTATCTGCCCAAGAATATTGGAAATCTGGCAAATATCTTCGAATTGGCTGATGCAAATCAATTGTCCCTTTTTCTACTTGTTGCAGAATCAATGTTGCAGTAATCTGCTTGGCAATCGACATTGTCGAAAATTTATCAGTGATTTTCAAAGGTGTTTTCTTATTGAAATCAGCATAACCAAAAGCTTTCGCATATTTTTCCTTTCCATTTTGCTGAATGTAAACTACACCATTGAAACTTCTAGGATTTGTAGTTTTGATTAAACTGTCAATTTTTACCGAATAATCGTCTTTCTGTTGAGCCGATGAATTACAAGACGTAAATAATATAATAATAGTAACCGAAGCTAGTTTGAAAAAGTTTTTCATTTGTTTTTTTTGATTAAGTTTCAAGGTAATTAGAAGTATTTATTTCAGCCATTTGTCAACTGTTTCAAGAAATGTCTGTTGTTGGTCTACAAATAGATAATGAGAACAATTATCAATGATTTTGAAATTGTTTTTTGTTACAATTTTCTCCATATCATCCAGTTGTCTGGACGAAAATATATTGTCTTGCTGTCCGTAGATTGCAAATAGTTTTATCTTCTTTTTCAGTTTTTTCAGAATTGGCTTTGTGTCAATATTATTTCTGCTTTCATTTTGATAGAATAAAATAGGCGCATTATCATTTCTGATATTATTTTTCCCAAATTCGCTGGCTTCATATTCTTCTCGAAGTTGATTAGCATCTGCTGTTGGAAACGGCATTTTAAAATAATTATTTTGGCTAGCCACTTCATAAACTTCTTTTCTGTATTCAGCGGAGTTTTTTGGAAGTTTTTCTATTTCAGAAATTTTAGAAAGCATCAAATTATCTTTAGTTTTTTGATAATTTATTCTGGTTGAATTTAAAATATGGTCGTAAGTTTCTTGCTGAGAAAATAATGCTCCGGCTAAAATTAAGGATGATACTTTTTCAGGATTCTGTTCTGCGAAAAGTGTTGCAACCAAACCTCCGAAACTATGAGCAATGATATTTGCTTTACTGAAATTATAGGTTTTGTAAAGCTCATTCAAATCATTATTAGCTTCCTGAAAAGTAAAAGTTGCAGTTGAATCTATAGAACGTCCTTCGCCACGTCTGTCATACACGATAACATAAAAACCTCTGTCGGCTAATTTTTGAGTAGCGGTTCCTTCAAAAAGTGTCGAATTTCCTCTCGGTCCGCCGTGGATAAAAATAATCGCTGGATTTTTTCTATTTCCATAAGCTTTAGAATAAATTTCTATACGACTTTGAGAAATAGATTTTAAAAAAGAATTGTCTTTTTGTTGAGCCTGAGAATTAAAAGTAATCAATAAAAAAGCCACAACAAAGAAAGGCAGTTTCAAAAAATGTCTCATTTGTGTTTTTTAATTTGGTTAAGTTTTTAATTTAATGAATGGATTTACTCCAAAAGGTCAGGTCGTCTTTCTTTCGTGATTCTAACGGCTTCATCGTGCAACCAATCTTCAATTGCTCCAAAGTTGCCGCTCAATAATATTTTTGGAACAGATAATCCTTTGTAAGTTTCTGGTCTTGTGTAGATTGGTGGAGATAGAAGATTATCTTGGAAACTGTCCGTCAATGCACTTTGTTCATCATTCAAAACGCCGGGCAATAATCTGATAACAGAATCGGCTAAAACACAAGCCGCTAATTCTCCGCCAGTCAAAACATAATCACCGATTGAGATTTCTTTTGTGATATGCAAATCACGGACACGCTGGTCAATGCCTTTGTAATGTCCGCAAAGGAAAATCAGATTTTTTTTGATGGATAAAGTGTTGGCAATTCTTTGATTCAGAGTTTCGCCGTCTGGTGTGAGATAGATGATTTCGTCGTAATCTCTTTGTGATTTCAGTTCAGAAATACATTTGTCCAATGGTTCTATCATCATTATCATTCCAGCTCCTCCGCCATAAGGTTCGTCATCAATCTGTCGATGTTTGCCAATGCTCCAGTCTCTGATGTTGTGAAAATGAACTTCTGCCAATCCTTTTTCCATCGCTCTTTTTAAGATTGAAGTTTTGAAAGGACTTTCCATAAGTTCCGGAAGTACGCTGATGATATCGATTCTCATTTATTGTTCGGTAGGATTTTTCTTAGACGGCGCAATAATCAGCCTTAATGAAGAGTCTTTGTTGATATAACTCCACATCCAGTTGAAGAAAATTGCGAGTTTGTTTCTGACACTCAGAATCAGCATCAAATGTAAGAACATCCATAGATACCAAGCAAGAAATCCCTGAAATTTGAATTTTGGAAGGTCAACAACCGCTCTGTGTTTCCCGATAGTTGCCATAGAACCGCGGTCGATATATTCGTATTCTGTCCAGTCTTTTTCAGAATCTTTTTTGAAATTTTTCGCTAAATTTTTCCCTTGGTTAATGGCGACATTTGCAACCTGCGGATGACCTTGTGGATATTTCGGCGTTTCCATATAAGCGATATCGCCAATGGCAAAAATGTTATCAAAACCTTTAACCTTGTTGTGTCTATCAACAATATATCGATTTCGAACTAAGTTTTCTTTATTAAAATCATCAATGATATTTCCGGTTACTCCAGCTGCCCAAATCACATTATTGGTTGGGATTGAGTTCCCGCTTGCCATATTGATGACTTCTCCGTCGTAATCTGTAACGCGTTCGTTTTTTAGAAATTTGACACCGAGTTGTTTCAGATAATCTTCCGCAGCATCCTGAGATTCCTGACTCATTGCTTCCAACGGTTTGTCGCCTGCACTTATTAAAACAATATTAAGGTCGTCAAAGTTCATTCTAGGATAATCTCTTGGTAGAATGTGAGATTTCATTTCAGAAAATGCGCCTGCCAATTCTACTCCGGTTGGTCCGCTTCCTACGATTACGAGGTTCCAGTTTCCATCGTCGCTAGATTTTCTTTCAATAATCATCTTTTCGAAAGTCATCAAAATATGATTTCGAATCGTAATAGCTTCCTGAGTATTTTTCATTCCAAGAGCCAAATTCTGCATCTTCTGATTTCCGAAAAAATTAGTTTTACAACCTGTCGCAATGACTAATTTATCGTAAGTAAAAACACCATCATCGCCGATGACTTTATTTTCAGAAGGAATGATTTTTTTGACTTCCGTCATTCGGAATTGAATGTTCTTTGACTTCTGGAAGATTTTTCTGAAAGGGAAAGAAATATTAGAAGGTTCAATTCGTCCAGTCGCAACCTGATAGAATAACGGCTGGAACATATGATGATTCATCTTATCGATGACCATTACTTTATATTTTCCTTGATTATTAAGATGTCTTGCAAGTTGTAAACCTGCAAATCCACCTCCGATGATAACAATCTTTTCCCTCATTGCGATTTTTTTATAAAATTAAGGTTTTTATTTTGCTTTAGAACAATCAAAAATTATGCTTAAAATTTGTGAAAAGAATGATTTCTGTCATTTAAAATAAAAAAAAGAACCCTGCTAAAAATAAATTTGGCAGAGTCCTAAAAACACAAATGATGAAAAATTAATTTTTATAAAAACCTCCAGCAATTTTGCCTGCTGTAAAAGTTTTTTCAAGGTTTCCAGTTAATGAATAAACTGAGACTTGAGAATCCTCAATATAATCTTTAACATTAGAAATGAAAATTTTGCCATTCAGAACTTCTAATGCATATATCGTTTTATAATCTTCGAAAGGTGAAATTGTAAAAGTAGCCGAAGGTGTTGTTGTACTAGATAAATCTGTTACGTAAACATTTCCTTTTGAATTGAATACAACTTTATTATTCTCGATACTTAGGTTTTCTCCGTTTGCGATTCCGGTGTATTTTGTTTCTTTTATTATTTCTCCAGTTCCATTGATTTGATATAGATAAGTATCTGTATAGTCATTTGTTAGTGTATAAACAGAATTATCATAAGAAATAGTTTTAGTAATTTGTCCGTGAGGAATTGAAATTGTTTTCTCAACTTCATTAGCACTATTGATAACTGTAATAGTATTACCAAATCCAAAGGAAGCGTTCTGAACAAAAACTTTGCTGCCAGCAGACACAATTCTTTCCACAGTATCTGTAAAGTCAATTTTTTTCACAAAACTATTATTAGAAGCATTGTAAATAGAAACATAGTTGAATTCTCCGTATTTGCTGTTTGTTACATAGAAATAGTTGTTAGCAAAAGTGATAAACCTTGGCTGATTAATATTATCAGTAATAGTAGCTGTTTTGTTAAATCTAAAACGATTGACAACCTGTATTTTGCTGGAGTTGTTAGCAACAATATAAGCTTGGTCACCAGAAAATGCAATATTGTTAACAACATCTCCTAAAACTTCATTATTTACTTTTTTGTAAATATCATTTTCTATCGTAGAGATATCGGATGGAATAAAAGAAACACTTCCACTAGGTGTTGTAAAGTTACCTTCGTTTGTTACTAAAATTCCACTGTAAGATGTTTCCTGATTGTTGAAATCAAAATCGTCATCGTTACAAGCTGCAAATGTCAAAAGGACTAAAGCGAAAAGTCCGGTTAGTAATTTGTTGATTTTCATATGTAAATTATTTATTATTTTAAAAATTTAATTTAAGATTGACTGCGTAATTTCTTTGCGGCATAAAGTAATAATCAACCGTCTGATAAATCTGATTAGTAATATTATTGACTTTAAAACCAAGCTGGATTTTTGATGATATTCTTGCCAAGGTTCCCAAATTCAGAATCATATATTCCTTCATAAAATTATTTTCGGTATTGTCTGTGTAAGTTTTCCCATTATAGAAAGCCTGTGCAAAAAATCCGATAAAAGAATAGTTGTAATTAATATTAAAATTAGCTCTGTGAAATGGAACGTACATCAGTTGTTTCTTGGTTTCCTGATTGATAGATTTTGTGTAGGAATAAGATATATTACTTGTTAAATGATGTTTTCCAAAGTTTTTATCAAACGACAAATTTCCCTCAATTCCGTACAAATCTGTTTTTTTTATGTTTTTTGGAGTCCAAATAATTGATGTAACTGGAACCCAGACGATATTATCAACAATGTGCATGTAATAAGGAGTAATTCCTAATTTGAGATTCTTGTAACTGAAGTTGTGCGACATTTCTACTTGACTGGAGTTTTCCGATTTCAAATCAGGGTTTCCTCCTTCTTTCCAGTATAATTCATTGAACGTCGGCGCTCGGAAATTTCTCGAAATATTCAAAGTGGTTTGATACCAATTGTTGACCGAATATTTTCCGCTTGCAGAGAACAAAAATGGACTTTTATAATCTTCTACAATCTCTTGTTTGGCGCCCAATTCCCAATAGAACTTTTCGGAAGCAGAGTTTCTGTAAAGCAAAGAAAAGCTTCCAAGATTTCTTTTCGGAGTTTGGATTCCGGAGCCAAAACCTTCCGCTTCGTTGTATTGATATTCTGTAAGGAGGTTGAAAGACGAGTTTTTGGAAACTAAGAAATCAAAATCATTTTTGATAATATATTGTTTCCCAGTTCCCCCGCTGGTTTTACTTTTATTAATATCTCCAAAATACTGAAAGTTGTCTTCCAGATAAGCGAGTTTGAAATTGTTTTTAATCGATTTTGAATTAAATTTCCAGCCAGCCAAACTTCGGAAAGTCTGAACCTGATATTTTGTTTTGGTTTGGCTTTCTTCAAAAGTCGGGTAGTGTTGGTCGCTGTCATAAAGTTGACTTTGCCAATAGAATTCGTTATTCGGATTGATTTTGTAAGCTACACCAAGATTGAAACTCGTATTCTGATATTCTCCGTTTCGATTGATGAATTTTCTTTGAGGAACTTCATAATCATTCTCACTTCTGGAATGATTGATATTAACATTAAAACTAAAATTCTCATTACTGAACTTCGCTTGAGCAAGAGAGTTACTCGTTCCAAATGAACCATATTCCGAAAACAAAGTTCCGTTGAAACCTTTGTTAAAATCAAGAACATTGTTAAGATGAATAGAACCGCCGATTGCGCCACTTCCATAAATCACACTTCCGCCACCAAATTTGACTCCGACATTTTCGTAGCTCAAAGGATTCATATTATTGATGTCGCCTTGACCCAGAAAAATTGAATTCACATTAATTCCGTTCCAGACAAAAGCTGTTTGCTGTGCTGTTGTTCCTCGGAAAGAAGGCGAAGAAGTTGCGCCTCGTCCGTTTTCTTTGATGTAAACATTGGAGTGAAATCTCAATAAATCCGATAAAGAAGTCGAGTTTTCTAGAATTTTATCAGAATTAAGATTTGATATTTTTGCAGTTTTAGAAACTTTACTGAATTGATTATCAATAAATACGGTGTCAATCAAAGATTCCTGAGCGGAAACCTGATGCAATAATCCAATGAAAAAAAATGTAAATAGCTGTTTCTTCATAACCTGCCTTTCCTCCGAAAGCATTTTAATAAATTTATCATTGGCAGGTCTCCTGACTTTCGCTGATTTTATGCCTTCTCGTACTTTTTAAAGACAATGGCAAAGAATATAAAATCTTAATTTGCGATTTACAGTTGCGGGGACAGTTGAAGGATTGCGCTTCATTCCCATTTTAATCCGAAAAACTCGGAACCAAATTTTTGCAAATATAATGAAGTTAGGATGAAAATTTTAATTATTCTTAAAACGGAAGTTCTCCAATTTCTGGTTTCCCAATATTTTTGTAAAAAGTTTCCAAGGGTTTAGGGAAAGATTTGTCATCGGCTTGTTTTTCATCAACAATTAAAAAGTCATTATCAGAAGCGAATTTTTCGAATTCTTTTTTTGAATCTAATTCAATAGTGTTGATTTCTATTGCTAAGTTTTTATGAGTTAATTTGTGATTGATGATTTTAGAATTAATGATAAAATTTTCCCATTCAGAAGAGATTGTAGTCGGGAATTCATAAAGTTTTTTCCAAATGAAATCATTTCCTCTTTGCTTAATCAAGAATAGATTTTTGAATTTAACAAAGAAATATTTCAAACTCAAATCTGAAACTTTTACTTTCTTAGTTTTAACAGGGAATTCTGAAATTCTACCAGTTTCAAATGCTAAACAATCATCGTTTACTGGACATTCGCTGCAAATTGGATTTTTCGGTTTGCAAATCTCCGAACCAATATCCATTATCGCCTGATTGAATTCCCCAGATTTGTCATCGGGCATAATTAATAAGGCTAAATCAGAAAAATATTGAAAAGCTTTGGAACTTGAAATGTCAAAATCATCAGCAAATATCCTTGACAAAACCCGATAAAAATTTCCGTCAACTGCAGGAACTTTCTCCTCGAAACAAATACTTGCAATCGCGGCAGCTGTATATTTTCCAACACCTTTTAATTTTAAGATATCATTATAATGATGAGGGAATTCTCCACCAAAATCTTCTACAACCTGATGAGCTGCTTTGTGAAGATTAATAGCTCGAGAATAGTAACCTAAACCTTTCCAATATAATAATACGTCATCTTCGGAAGCATTGTGAAGTTCTTTAACTGTGGGAAATCTTTCGATAAATCTGAGATAATGACCGAGTCCTTGTTTTACCTGAGTTTGCTGTAAAACAATCTCGCTTATCCATATATTATAAGGATGCTGGTTTTCTCTCCAAGGAAGTTGTCTGGCATTGGTATCATACCACTTTGTAAGCTTTTTTCCAATGTGAAGAAAATCAGCATTTTGTTTGTTTGTTTTCAAAAATATGTCTTATATTTGCACACCAAAAATATAAAGAATTTTAGAAAATGACAAAGGCAGAATTGGTAAATACCATCTCGAACAAGCTGGGAGTAGAAAAGAATGATACACAGAAAGTTATCGAAGCTTTTATGCAAGAAATCAGAACGTCTATGTATAACGGAGATAACGTTTACTTAAGAGGTTTCGGTTCTTTCATCATCAAAACTAGAGCAGCTAAAACTGGAAGAAATATCTCTAAGAATACAGCGATAGAAATCCCTGCTCACAATATCCCTGCTTTCAAACCTTCAAAAACTTTTGTAGAAAAAGTAAAGACCAAAGTTGCAGTAAAATAATTAATCGAGTATTAACAGTATAAAAAAATATAAATTATGCCAAGCGGAAAAAAGAGAAAAAGACACAAGGTTGCAACTCACAAAAGAAAGAAAAGAAGAAGAGCAAACAGACACAAAAAGAAAAAATAATTTAGCCTTTTTGAGTCTTAAACATATTAAATATAGTTGGCATTTTGCCAGCTATATTTTTGTTTTATATTTACAACCTAATTTTAATAAAACCTTTTTATGAAGTTATGAAAAAAGAACTGATTATTTCCAATGAGGGAGATGCTTCAAAAATTGCTTTATTGGAAGATGGCCGCCTTTTTGAACTTCACGAACAAGAAACAAAAACCGATTTCGTAGTCGGTGACCTTTTTTTAGGTAAAATTAAAAAACTGGCACCCAATCTTAATGCTGCATTTGTCAACATTGGGACAGACAAAGATGCGTTTTTGCATTATCAGGATTTGGGTCCGCAATTCCTTTCCTATCAGAAATTTCTGAAAAATACAATCTCAAAAAAACAACAATCGCCAAGTCTTAAAAATTTTGAAACTGCAAAAGATATAGACAAGCTAGGAACTGTTGATAAAGTGCTTACAGCAGGAGATTTGGTATTATTACAAATTACAAAAGAACCTATTTCTACAAAAGGGCCAAGGATTTCTACACAAATTTCTCTTACAGGTCGTTTTTTGGTTCTAATTCCTTTTGATAATAAGATTTCTGTATCCAAAAAAGTAAGTAATCTGGAAGAAAAAACCAGACTTAAAACTTTGATAGAAAGTATTCGTCCGGAAGGTTTTGGAGTGATTATCAGAACGGTTGCAGAAGGAAAAAAAGTAGCTGAACTTCATAATGATATGAATCAGCTGGTGAAAAAATGGGAATCGACATTTAAGAATATTCAGAAAAATAAAGTTCCTAGTAAAATCTTGAGTGAAGAAGATAAAGCATCTTCGATTCTCCGAGATAACTTCAATCAGGATTTCGTAAGCATTATTTGTGATGACGAAAAGATGGTTGATGATATGAAAGCTTATATAGAAGTCATTGCTCCGGAACGCAAAAATATTGTTCAGTTTTACGATTCGCATATTCCACTTTTGGAGTATTATAATGTCGAGAAACAACTGAAGCAGAGTTTCGGTAAACACGTGAATATTCCGGCTTCCAAAGGTGCTTATCTGGTGATTGAACACACAGAAGCACTTCACGTTGTAGATGTGAACTCTGGAAATAATATTTCCTCATCATCTACCAACAAAACCCACGGTTTGACTGTCAACAAAATGGCAGCAACAGAAATCGCAAGACAGTTACGTCTTCGAGATATGGGCGGAATCATCGTTGTCGATTTTATCGATATGACCGACCCTGAACACAGGAAGGAGTTATACGAACATTTTCGTGAAGAAATGAAGCGTGACAAAGCAAGACACAAGATTTTGCCACCTTCAAAATTTGGTTTGATTCAGATGACAAGACAGCGTGTGCGCGCAGAAAAGCACATCGAAACATCTGAAGAAAACCCTAACAAAGACGGCGAAATCATCGCTCCAATCGTGATTATCGAAAAGATGGAAGACTCCATCAAAACACTTATGCAGACAGAAAAAGGAAAGCTTTTCCTACACGTGCATCCATTTGTGGAAGCTTATCTGACCAAAGGGTTGGCAAGTATCCAAAACAAATGGTTTTTGAAGTACAAAAAATGGGTAACCATCATTCCTAGAGATTCTTTCAAAATGCTGGAGTTTCATCTCTACAATGCTCAGAAGAAGGAATTGATGAGCTATTCTAATTAAAAAATTACAAACAGACTTTTTTAGGTCTGTTTTTTTTATGGGTGAAATTAATTAGGTTTATTATTTTCAAAAATAAAATTTCCTTTAACTAATATTTAACGCACCAAATCTGTTATTTAAAATATAATTATGATACTTTGGTTATAATTTTGATACGAACTACTTAAATATAAAAAATATATGTCAAGAAAAATTTTATGGATAGATGATGAGGTCGATTTGCTGAAACCACACATCGTCTTCCTAGAGAATAAAGGATACAACGTTACACCCGTGAATAATGTGAATGAAGCGTTGGAAATGATAGAAAAAGAAAAATTCGAGTTAACTCTTCTTGACGAAAATATGCCGGGAATCTCTGGCTTGGAAGCAATTCCGATGATTAAGGAAAAAGACAATGCACTCAAAATCGTAATGGTTACGAAAAGTGAAGAAGAACACATTATGGAGCAGGCGATTGGTTCTCAGATTTCAGATTATATCTTGAAACCTGTTAATCCAAATCAAGTTCTATTGTCACTTAAAAAAATATTGCAAAGTGAATCTTTGGTTGAGCAAAAAACAATTGTAGATTATCAGCAGGAGTTTCGTAATCTGAGTATGGAGTTGTCTTACCTCAGAACTTATCAAGATTGGGCAGAATATTACAAGAAAATCTTGAGCTGGGAAGTGAAATTCGATAAAGTTTCGGATAATGAGTTTGCAGATTTGCTACAAAATCAAAAAGAAGAAGCCAATATCCAATTCTCAAAATTCATCGAGAACAATTACGAAGATTGGCTTCACAGCAATGAGAAACCGATGATGAGCCACACACTTTTCAAAGATAAAGTGAAGCCGGAATTGGAAAAAGAAAAAGTTCTTTTGCTGATGATAGATAACCTGAGATATGACCAATGGAAAGTGATAGAACCTCTATTTACCAAGTTTTACAACAAAACTTCCGAGGATTATTATTTCAGTATTTTGCCAACAGCAACTCAATATGCAAGAAACTCATTTTTTGCAGGCTTGATGCCTTCTGAAATCGAAAAAAGATTCCCAGAATATTGGTTCAATGATAATGAAGAAGGTAACAAAAACGAGCACGAAAGAGATTTCTTGGAAGACCAGATGAAACGTTTGGGATTGTCCAGCAAATCAATGAAATATCTAAAAATCCTAAATTCGGACTTCGAAAAAAAGATTTTGGATGATTTCAATCAGCATAAGAACAATGATTTATTAGTAATTGTTTACAACTTTATTGATATTCTATCTCACGCAAAAACAGATAATAATATTGTAAATCAATTAATTAGAGATGATAAAACATTTAGGTCTTTAACATATAACTGGTTCGAGAATTCTTCTTTAATTAAAATTATAAAGACTGCCGCAGAAAATGGATTCAAATTGGTCATTACAACCGACCACGGCACAATTTATGTTAAAAAACCTAGTAAGGTAGTTGGCGACAGAGAAACTTCTACAAATATCCGATACAAAACCGGAAGAAGTTTGACGTACGAGGACAAAGACGTTTGGGCGATTAACAATCCCGACAAACTTTTTCTACCAAAAGGAAATTTGAGTTCCAAATATATTTTCGCAAAGAACAATATATTTTTAGCATACCCGAAGAACTATAATCACTTTGTGAATTATTACAAAGACACTTATCAGCACGGAGGGATTTCCCTAGAGGAGGTCATCATACCGATAAGCATACTAGAACCCAAGTAGTTTTTTCATAGTTTATTTGATTTGGGTTTATTGGGCGGAAAGAGGCAACTTTTTCCGCCTTTTTTTATATTTTTGCCCAAAATTAAACACTATGAAATTTTTATTACAGATTTTTACACTACTATTTAGTATTACTACTTTTTCTCAAAATTTTAAACCAGCGGAAATTACATTAGAAAATAATTCAAAAATTTCGGGTTTAGTGTTTTATAATATGCCATATCAGACACCACAATCGTTTAGATTCAAAGATTCTGAAAATTCTATGGAAAAAACTTACAACAAGAATGAAATCAAAAGTGTAGTTATAAATAATTATGGAGAATTTGTAAAAGCAGATATAGAGATTTCCAGACATGATGAAGCTCAAAATAAGATTTCATATAATGGGAAATTTAATATTCAAAAAGAAAATCTAATTTTAGAAGTCCTAGTAAAAGGAACTAATACACTTTATAAATATGCTGACGGAAAAAATACTGCATTTTTTTATTCAACTAACGATAATTTAATAAAACCATTGTTGTATAAGGAATATTATCACCCTGATAATGATAATACAATCGTTAAAAATAATGAATTTAGAAATGATTTGAAGCTTTTGGCGTGTCAAAAAACTTCTGTAAATTATGTGAAATATTCTGATTCAGAGCTTATAAAATTTTTCAAGAAAGCCAATGAATGTGCAGGAGATACGAACCAAACAATTAAAACTGATTTTACTAAAAATTATCTCAAAATTGTAGCTGCTAATAACTTTGGTAAAGAAAAATATGATATTTATGATGTCAAGGGTTCTTATACTTTTGGATTGGAATTTGAACGTAATATGCCATTTGTAAACAATTCTTTCTCCATTGCACTTGCTGTAAACTATACTTCATTTGATACAGATAAGGAAAAAACAATGGTTCATTATACAAATTCTACGAATCAAATAGATGCTGGATTAATACTGAGATACTATCCATTAAATAAAAAAGATTATAAAGTTTTTATAGGTGCCTATGCCTTCAATTGGGTTTCAAGTAATTATGTTACTAGAACGTTTTACTCTGGAAATCCTATAGTAAAGGAAAACGTTTCGCAATTATTAACTCTTAACAATTTAGAAGCTGGTTTCCGATATAAAGATTTTGAAATTTTTGGATTATTAAATATTAGCCGAAATTATCTACAGAGGAATGTAGCTTCTATTGGACTAAAATATAACCTACCATTTGTAAAATAATGAGAATCATTTCCTACAACGTCAACGGAATTCGAGCCGCATTTACAAAAGACTTTCTCGGCTGGCTCAATGTCGCCAATCCAGATGTAATTTGTATTCAGGAAAGTAAGGCAGGAAATGACCAAATTGATATCGATAGTTTTGAAAAACTAGGTTATCACAGCTATTGGCATTCCGCAGTTAAGAAAGGTTACAGTGGAGTAGGAATTGCTTCCAAAGTAAAACCAAATCACGTAGAATATGGTTGTGGAATCGAAAGTTATGATAATGAAGGAAGAGTTATTCGAGCAGACTTCGACGGGTTTTCTGTGATTTCGGTTTATGTTCCTTCGGCTTCCAATATTGAGAGATTAGATTTCAAAATGCAATTCTGTTTTGATTTTCTAGCTTATATCAAAGAACTCAGAAAAACTATTCCAAACTTGATTATCAGCGGAGATTTCAACATTTGTCACGAAGCGATTGATATTCACAATCCAATTGGATTAGCAAACACTTCCGGATTTCTTCCAATGGAACGGGAATGGATGACCAACTTTATGAATGAAAATATTTTGACCGACAGTTTCAGATATTTCAATGACCAGCCAGACCAATATTCTTGGTGGAGTTACAGAGCGGGTTCCAGAGCAAGAAACAAAGGATGGCGTTTGGATTACAATTTCGTTTCCGAACCGTTGAAAGAGAAATTGACAAGAGCTGTAATTTTAGCCGAAGTCAAACATTCTGACCATTGTCCGGTTCTGGTAGAATTCGAAGCATAAATTTAACTTACAAACACAACAACTCTATAATCCTCAAACTCAGAACGTGCACGAACAATTCAATTTTATCATCGAGGTTTTAGGAACCATTTCTTTTGCAATGTCGGGAAGTTTTGCGGCAATGCAGAAACGTCTTGACCCTTTCGGTGTTTTGATTATTGCTTTTGTGACATCAGTTGGAGGAGGAACTGTTCGGGATTTGCTTTTGGATGTTCCAGTTTTTTGGATGACCGATATGTTGACTTGTTCATTGATATTCTTCACTTGCGTCTTTTCTATGATTTTCAAATCCATTGAGAAAAACTTCAAAGTGACATTATTTATATTCGATAGTTTCGGACTGGGATTATTTACAATTATTGGGATTCAGAAAGGTCTTACATTGGGCTTTCATCCATTGATTTGTTTGACTTTGGGAACAATTACGGGTTGTTTTGGAGGAATCATCCGAGATATTTTACTGAATAGAATTCCATTAATCTTTAGAAAAGAAATCTATGCAACGGCTTGTATCGTTGGTGGCGGAATTTTCCTATTGATGTCAAAATTCACAGGTTGGTCTTATACTTTGGTTCAGATTTTCACGATTCTTTTGATTGTTGCTATAAGAACTTTGGCAGTAAAATACCATTGGAGAATCCCGAAGTTCTATGGTTACGAAAGTAATGAAGAAATGTAGATAATCTTTGTTTTTGTTGTAAAATATAAATTTAATTTGTTTAAAATTTATATATTTGATAAAAAAAACAATTGATATGAAAAAAAATATACTATTTTCTTCTTTAGTATTGGTTCTTCTTTCAGGAAACTCGTTTGCACAAGATTTTAAATTAATCAATTCTGACAATCAAAACATTACTGTTGATTTTGAACTGAATCATTTTGAAAAAACTGGAAAAAAAATTAATGGCAAAGATTATCATACATTTTCCAAACAATATTCGGTTCTGATGTCTGAGGCGGGCGCTCCTGCAATGCCTTATTTTTCCAAATCTATTCAGCTTTCAGAAAAAGGAAACTTTGAATATAAAATAGTATTTGACAGTTACCAAGATATCGATAATATTGATGTTGTTCCGTCCAAAGGAAGTCTAAAAAGAAATACAGACCCCGAAACCATTCCGTATGTTTTTGGAGAGAATTACAAAAAAGATGATTTCTTTCCTGGAAAATTGGTTCAATTTGGGAATCCTCATATTTTGAGAAGTACAAGAGGTGTTACATTTTCACTTTATCCTTATCAGTATAATCCTGTTCAGCACAAACTTAGAATTTATAAAAATCTGAGAGTAGAAGTTGTCCTTAATAATAAAAAGGGGACAAATGAAATCGCTAGCAAGAAAACGGATAATACTTTATTTAACGAGCTCTATTCAAAACATTATCTTAATTATAAGACAACGGCAGACAAATATACTCCTGCTAAAGAACAAGGAGATTTGTTGATTATTACAGCTCCGGCATTTGAAAATCAATTAAGTTCTTTAGTAAGTTGGAAGAGAGAAAAAGGTATCAAAACGACAGTTGTGAACACAACATCGACTGGAACTACGGATACATCAATCAAAAATTATATCGCAAATTTTTATCAATCCAATCCTAATTTGGTTTATGTCCTTTTGGTTGGAGATTCTGGAGATGTTGTTTCTCATAGCTACGGAACTAATGTTTATGGTGAGAAACTTTGGAGTGATTCTTATTATGGACAATTGACGAGTGATTATTATCCAGAAGTTTTTGTGGGAAGATTATCCGGAAATAGCGTCGGAATCAAAACAATGACAGACCGAGTTTTGGAATATGAAAAAAATCCTGTTGCAGGTGGCTGGATGAAAAATGCTATCGGAATGGCTTCTAACGAAGGTGATGGTGAAGGAAATGATGGCGAGATAGATTATGTACATCTTAGAAAAATCCGAACTCAGTTGAGAGATTATGGTTATCAAACTGTTCACGAGTTTTATCAAGGGTCACAAGGTGGAGAAGATGCAGATGGAGAACCAATACCTGCAATGATTAACGGTGCTATGAATGCTGGTGTAGGCTTGTTCAATTACACAGGACACGGAGACCTTAATATTATGATAACAGGTAATTATACATCTACGTATGTTAAGCAATTACAAAATAATGGTAAGTATCCTTTTGTGGTTTCCGTAGCTTGTAATAATGGAACATTTGTTGGGAAAACTTGCTTAGCGGAAGACCTTATGTCAGTAAGTCATAACAATTCTCCCGCTGGAGCTATTGCAACTGTTGCGTCCACAATTTTAATGGCTTGGGCGGAACCAATGGAAACTCAGGATGAGATGACGAATATCCTGACAGAAATGTATGATGATAATAAAAAGGAAACAATTGGCGGATTGTTCTATAACTCGCAAATAGGAATGCTGGATAGCTATAATGCATCTCCAGACGCAATTGAAGTAATGCAGACCTGGGTTCTTTTTGGCGACCCGACCACTGTTTTTCGATATGATACGACCAAAGATTTGGAACTACAACATCCAAATCAAATTGACCCAACTTCCCAAAAGCTCACAATCGCTTGTGAAGAATCTGATGCGGTTGTTTCCCTTACTAAAAATGGAAATATTATTGCGACAGCTCACAGCAAAAACGGGAATGTTGAATTCGATTTGAGTGGGATTTCTGATGGAGAATCTTTGAAAATCACTGCGACAAAACAGAACTTCAAACCTTATCAGGCAACTGTTGAAGTAAAAACTTTGGGAGTCGCATCTTTCCAGAAAAATGGAATAAGTGTTTATCCAATTCCTGCAAAAGATGTTGTGAACTTGGCTTGGGAAAATGCTAGGCCAACTAAAGTTCTACTTTATGATTTAACAGGAAAACTATTGCAGACAATCAATAATAATGCAACTGATAAAAAACTGCAAATCAACGTTTCCAAATATCCTAAAGGAACTTATCTGTTGAAATACGAAATTGACGACAAAGTTTATTCAGAGAAACTAATTGTTGAATAATCAAAAGATTGAAAAAGAAAAGGAGCGAAAATATTTTCGCTCCTTTTTTATTGTTGAAAAAATCTCAATTAGTGGAATTTTCCTCTCATTCTCATATTTGGGTTATGCATATGTTTCTGCATTGTCGGCATTTTCATTTGGTCTTTCATCATTTTGATTTGGTCGGTCATCATTCCTGCAGAATCCAATTGTTTCGCTTCGTCTAGAAGTTTCTGAGCCTCATTTTTTCTACCTTTTGAAAGTGCAGAAGCGGCCAAATTCAATTTTGCCATTGCTCTGTCGTGCTTCATATTCAAACCATAATCCAAGGCTTTTTTCATTAATCCTTCAGTTTTTTGTGGATTGTCCTGCGCTGTTGTCAAAGCTTGTAGATAATGGAAATAACCGTATTGACTCTTATGAAGCTGAGACTTATAATTAGTAATATTAGATAAAAACTTAGACGCTTTTTCCATATTTTGTTTTCTCAGTTGCCAAAAAGCTAAAAGAATATTTTCGTTTTTGAAGAAAAGCGCGATAGGAATTGCAGATAACACAACCAAAACGATTCCCCACCCAATATTACGATTGAACATCAAGTAAACACCTAAAGCGATGATGATTGCTGCGACTACAAATTTTATGTATTTGTTCATTTTTCAATTTTAGGTTGCAAAGATAAGAATTACCGAGAAGAATTCCGATAGTTATGATGTTATGAATTTTCAGACGAATTAAAAAACTCCCAAACGATTTTCGCTTTAGATTTTCCTAGGATTTCTTCCAAAGTTGCCAAGTCTGATTCTTTGATTCTTTTGACTGATTTCAGTTTTGATAAAAGTAGTTCGATAGATTTTGGACCAACA
This sequence comes from uncultured Weeksellaceae bacterium, assembly GCA_963530025.1. GTDB lineage: Bacteria > Bacteroidota > Bacteroidia > Flavobacteriales > Weeksellaceae > Epilithonimonas. Next base: position 120,242 of record CAUSBY010000004.1, on the reverse strand, counting down.
CCTTGGATTTCTTCCAGCTCAGATTTGATGGTAGAATTCTTTCTTCTCGTTCTATGATGTTTCACGCCAAAACGGTGAGATTCGTCTCTTACACGCTGTAGGATTTTTAGTGTTTCCGCTTTTTTATCAATATACAATGGAATTGAATCTTCTGGAAAATAGATTTCCTCGAGACGTTTTGCAATTCCAATAATGGTAATTTTTCCGTAAAGCCCAAGCAGTTTCAAGCTTTTAACAGCTGAAGATAATTGACCTTTTCCGCCATCAATCAGAATCAGCTGAGGCAAAGGTTCGCCTTCGTCCAATAATCTTCTATAACGACGATAAATGACTTCTTCCATTGTTGCAAAATCATTTGGCCCTTCTACAGTTTTCGGATGGAAAATTCTGTAATCTGCTTTGCTTGGCTTCCCATCTTTGAAAACCACACAAGCAGAGACAGGATTAGTTCCTTGAATATTCGAGTTGTCAAAACCTTCGATATGTCTTGGTTCTACAGGCATATGCAAGAGTTTTTGCATTTCTGCCATTATTCGATTCGTATGTCTTTCTGGGTCAACGATTTGAACTTGTTTCAGTTTTTCAAGACGATATTCTTTGGCATTTTTTTCAGAAAGTTCCACGATTCTTTTCTTGTCACCGACTTTCGGAACAATTAATTTTACATTCGGGATTTCAATTCCCAGATGAAAAGGAATCAAAATTTCTCTTGATTCAGACAAGAATTTTTGACGAATTTCAATAATTGCTTCTTCCAAAATATCTTCATCTGTTTCTTCTAAAACTTTCTTGATTTCTGTCGTAAAACTCTGAACAATCGACCCGTTTCTTATTTTAAAATAATTGATATAAGCTGCCGTTTCATCGCTTGTCATACCAAAGACATCCACATCATCTATGCTTGGATTTACAACAGTATGTTTCACTTGATAATCTTCCAAAGATTCAATATTCTGTTTCAGCATCTGCGCTTTTTCGAATTCCAGATTCGCCGCAAAACGGTACATTCTGTCTTCAAGATATTTCTTAGCAAAACGAAAATCTCCTTTGATGATTCCTCGAATTGCTTCTACTTTTTCGTCGTAATCTTCTTTGGATTCAAGGTCTTCACAAGGTCCGTTGCAGTTTTTGATATGATATTCTAGACAGACTTTATACTTTCCGTCGGCAATTTTTTCCGGAGCAAGATTCAGATTACAGGTTCTGATTTTATAAAGATTTTTAATTGTATCCAAAAGAATTCTTGCAGGTCTCACTTTGGCATAAGGTCCAAAATATTCGGAACCGTCTTTTATTTTGGTTCGGGTAAGAAAGATTCGTGGAAAATCTTCATTTTTGATACAAATCCAAGGATAGGTTTTGTCATCTTTCAACATTACATTGTAAAACGGCTGATGTTCTTTGATAAGATTGTTTTCTAATAAAAGCGCATCATATTCGCTGTTTACAACGGTTGTTTCCAATCTATGAATCTTAGAAACCATAATCCGTGTTCGGTAGCCTAAGAGATTTTTGTTGAAGTAAGAAAGAACTCTTTTATTGAGTTGCTTTGCTTTTCCTACATACAAAAGCTGGTCGTTCTTATCATAATAACGATAGACGCCGGGTTCCGAAGGAAGGGTTTTGAGCTGAAGTTCTAGATTGGGATTCACAATACAAATTTAGCGAAATTGGAAGTTTAAATCTAATAATGTCAAAAAAATTGAAGACCACGATTGGATGTTATCATTGCTGATTTAATTTCCAAACTTATTGATTAATTTGTACCTTGCCTGAACGAAACTCCAAAATTATTATGAACGAAATCATTTGTCCAAATTGTAAAAAAGCTTTTAAAGTGGACGAAGCAGGATTTGCAGAGATTCTGAAACAAGTTCGCAATCATCAGTTTGAAGAAGAACTTCAAGAAAGATTAAGACTTGCTGAAAAAGAAAAAAACAGCGAGATTGAACTTAATAAAGAAAAATTCAAAAGTCATCTGCAAGAACAGCTTGCTAAAAAAGATGCGGAGATTTCACAATTAAAATCAGTTAAAGAATTAGAGATTGCAGGAAAGGTTTCTGAAAAAGAAAAAGAAATTTTTGAACTCAAAGCAAAAATTGAAAAAGCTGAAACCGAAAAGAAGTTAGCAATTTCAGAAGCCGTTCAGAAAGTTGAAAAAGAAAAAAATAATCTCGAGCAAGAAAAAACGGAACTTCGTAATAAGTTAGGAAATAAAGATTTAGAAAAAGAACTTTCGGAGAAATCTTTGAAAGAGCAGTTTGATGAAAAACTCAAATCAAAAGATGCTATCATCAAGTTCAAGGATGAGGAAATCGACCGAGTAAAAGATATGAAAGCCAAACTTTCCACCAAAATGCTTGGCGAAACGCTTGAGCAACATTGTGAAGTCGAGTTCAATAAACTGCGTGCTACGGCTTTTCCAAATGTTTATTTTGAAAAGGATAATGATTCTCGTTCGGGAAGTAAAGGTGATTTTATTTTTCGAGAATTTGATGAGTCTGGTAACGAAATTATTTCGATTATGTTTGAAATGAAAAATGAAGCCGACCAAACTACAACCAAAAAGCGAAACGAAGATTTCTTCCGCGAATTAGACAAAGACAGAAGTGAAAAAAAATGCGAATACGCTGTTCTCGTTTCATTATTAGAATCTGAAAATGAATTTTATAATACTGGGATTGTAGATGTTTCGCATCGTTTTTCAAAAATGTATGTCGTTCGTCCACAGTTTTTTATCCCGATAATCACACTTTTGAGAAATGCGGCAATGAATTCTTTACAATATAAAAAGGAACTCGCTTTGGTTAGAAACCAGAATGTTGACATTACCAATTTTGAAGAAAAAATAGATGCCTTTAAACAAGGATTTGCGAAGAACTATGAATTAGCGAGCAGGCAATTTAAAACTGCGGTTGAAGAAATTGACAAAACAATAACGCATCTTCAAAAAACGAAAGATGCATTGCTGTCCTCAGTTAACAATTTGCGACTTGCGAATAATAAAGCAGAAGATTTGACAATCAAGAAATTAACTTACGGCAATCCAACTATGAAGGCCAAATTTGATGATTTAAAATAAAAATAAGTAAGTCAAGAGAGTCAAATAATATTTGGCTTTTTTTTATGAATTAAATCTTTCTATTCTTCGCTAACATTGGAATCGAAATCAAGCCCATTACGAGCATAATCAGGATTTGTAAAGGCAATGTGATGAAAGAATAGGCGAGACCTAATTCTCCACCTTCAATCGCGTCTTTTCCCATTGAAATGAACAATGCGGTGAACCCGAATTTCATTGCAAGATTAAAAGCACCGATTCCGCCACTTGCAGGAATAATCATTCCTAATGTTCCGACAACTAAAATAAAACATCCGTCAGCAAACGTAAAATTCGACGTTTCCGGAAGTGAAAAGCAAACCAAATAGGAAGCGAAGAAGTAACAAATCCAGATTCCTGCAGTCAAAAGAATGAATTTTCCTTTTTGATGAAGTTTAAAAATAGATTTTAAGCCTTCGAAGATTCCTTTTCCAAAATCTATTATTTTATTATAAATGCTTAGTTTCTGTAATGATTTTCTGAAAATGAAAAATAAAATCAGAACTAAAGCAATACAACCTAAAATAATATAAAACGTATTAGAATCTGATTGGGGTTGTGTTTGTTCTTTTTGTTGAGTCGCAGATTTGTAAAAAGCAATTAATGCCTCATATTTGAAAATTAATGTCAATAATGCAAAAATTCCCATACAAACCAAATCAACAACTCTTTCGAGAATAATCGTACCAAAAGATTTGTCGACAGGAACTTTTTCTACGCCATAAAGTGCTGTTGAACGTGCAACTTCACCACTTCTGGGAATAGTAAGATTCATAAGATATCCAAAAGAAAGTGACCATAACGAATTACTGTTGGAGATTTTGTAACCCATTGGTTCAAGAAGTAGATTCCATCTTACAGCTCGAAAAACGTAGGCTGAAACTCCAAAAACAGCTGCAAACAAAACCCAAAGATAATTGGCTTTCTGCAAAGAATTTTTGATTTTATCAAAGTCTAATCCTCTAAGAGCAACCCAAAGAAAAACTCCTGCAATTGCAATAGAAATTAAAACTGTAAGAACGTTTTTGAGTAATGACGGTTTCTTTTCTTCCAAGATATTATTATGTTAGAAGATTAGTTTGTTCGTCTGGGAAAACAATTTTTGGCTGGAAATCTTTTGCTTCCTCAGGTGTCATTTGTGCATAGGCAATAATAATAATGACATCATTTTTCTGCACTTTTCTTGCAGCCGGACCGTTTAGGCAGATTTCTCCGGATTTTCTTTTTCCTTTGATAACATAAGTGTCAAAACGTTCACCATTATTGACATTTACGATGTAAACTCTTTCGCCAACTATCAAACCTGCAGCCTCAATAAGGTCTTCGTCAATAGTGATGCTTCCGATGTAATCAAGGTCCGATGCAGTGACACGGACTCTGTGGATTTTCGATTTAAAAACTTCGATTAACATAGGCGCAAATTTACGCTAAATAAATAAAATTGGAAAAAAAATAATATCCAAAATAGATATTATAAGACATTATGCAATTAATATTAAATTTTGTGAATTTATTAATTTTGAAATGAATTCATTTAATTTGGTTCGATTATTGATTAATAGTGGGAATTATATAATCAAGCGTTACAGTAAAGTGAGTGTTTTGGTAAATTATTGATTTGTCAAAAATTCATCATTTCAGATGAAAATATAGATTCTTCACTAAATTTTATAAAAATATTTGCATGATATCAAAATTGTCTTATATTTGCTATAACAACATAACTTTAATTAATAAATATTATGAACAAGTCTGAATTAATCGACGCTATCGCAAAAGATGCAGAAATCACAAAAGCTGCTGCAAAAAAAGCTTTGGAATCATTTGTTGCTAATGTAACAGAAACACTTAAGCAAAAAGAAGGTAAAGTTTCTCTAGTAGGTTTTGGAACATTTTCTGTTTCTGAAAGAGCTGCTAGACAAGGTATCAACCCTGCGACTAAGAAACCAATTAAAATTGCTGCTAAAAAAGTTGCAAAATTCAAAGCTGGAGCTGATTTGGCTACTGCGGTTTCTGGAGTTACGAAAAAATAATATTATTTGATTTTTTCAAATAAAAAACCCGTCAATCGACGGGTTTTTGCTTTTTATAATTGTGAGATTTTATGAATTCTCATCATCCAAAAGATGTCCAAAAAAGTTTTTTTTGGTCTTAAGATAACCAGCACTCGAATCATTAGACTTGATTTGCAACGGTATCCTGGAATTGAAATCAATTGTACTGTCTTTTATGATCTGTATTTTTTCAGGATTGTTGGTCATCAGATTTAGTGATTTCACACCTAATTTTTCCAACATTTCTATTGCAATTCCAAAATCTCTGTCATCTGCGGGTAAACCAAGTTCTAGATTGGCCTGAACTGTATCAAAACCTTTTTCTTGCAATGCATAGGCCTTTAGTTTGTTGATGATCCCAATATTGCGTCCTTCTTGCCTTAGGTAAATGATGATGCCTCCGTTTTCCTGCATATATTGCATTGCGGAATTCAGTTGCTGTCCGCACTCGCATTTCTGAGAATGAAAAACTTCACCCGTAATACATTCTGAATGGATTCTTACATTGACAGGTTTGCTTAGGTCTGTATTTTTAGCAATCAGAGCCATATGTGGCATCCAATCTTTTTCATCTTCAGAAAAAGCCATCATTCTGAACTCCCCAAAATCTGTGGGAACATTCGATTCTGCTTGTAATTGTAACATTAAATTAGGAAAGTAGATATTAATTTGAGGACATAGAAGTTGTTTCCTCAGTTTTTGACTGGGATGCTTCTAAAAGATTGATATTGGTCTTAATCTTCACCATATATCTATTCAGAACCTCGTCATCGTCTTTTACCAAGAATTTTCTTAGCTTCTGAATTTTTTTGTAATATTTTTCAAAATCTGCTAAAGATTTGTGCTTGGTAGATTGATTGAAATCTCGCACAGCTCCCAAATAATCCGACAGTGAAACTTTTAAAGAGGAAACCTCTCTGTTTACTGCGTCATTTCTGAATTTTGGAAATGTAGCAATCAAATTTGAAATGGATGAGGCGTAAACAATAGCTTCTGGTGAAAGATATGCATAGGTATCTGAAACAGCACCAGAATGTAAATCATCTGATGCTGCTGAGCTTGTAGAGCAAGAATCTATAACAGTTATTATTACTAATATCGCTAAAAGTTTACTGAAACTTTTCATTTTTTCTGCATTTTTTGATACAGGATTGGGTTAAGGCTTTCATCGTTATACATCTTCATCTGCTTATAAAGTTTCATCTTAACTTTACCGTTTTCTATATCATCAAGTAGCTGGTCTATTGCTGTTGACAAATCCTTGTGTTGTTCCAAAAGGATTTGTAATTTTTGAGAACATTGTAATTTGTGTTCCTCAGAAGCATCTTCACGAGAAGCTTCTATAGACATATGATAAATTTTCAAAGATAAAATTGAGAATCTATCTATACACCAAGCTGGAGTTTCGCTATTGATTCTGGCGTCGGAATTAGGAGTAATACTTTCAAAACTTTTATAAAACCAAAAGTCGATTTGCTCGACAAGATCGGTTCTTTTTTGATTAAGTTTATCAATCCTTCTTTTTATTTTTAAAGCCTCTACCGGGTTGATATCTTCTTCACGAATAATATCTTCCAAATGCCATTGAACGGTATCAATCCAATTTTTTGAATACAAAATCCATTCCAAACTATTAGCCTGGAATGGATTATTTTCTTGTGAATCTACGTTGTCTGTAATGTGATAATCATTAACCGATTGATTAAAGATTTCCCACGCTTTTTCTGTCAAACTCATTAATACTTCGATTTATTAAGAAGGATTGTTATTCGAGGTAGAGGAAGAATCGTTATTTTTCTTGTCCTCATCTTTTACTGCATCTTTGAACTCCTTGATGCCTGAGCCCAAGCCTTTCATTAATTCAGGAATTTTTTTGCCTCCGAATAATAGAAGTAATATCAAAGCAACAATTAGTATATGTTGCCAAGACAAGCTTAATATAACTGTGGATAATGTCATCTTAAAAATTTTTACAAAGTTAAAGTATTTTTTAATATGAAACCCATCCTAAGGGATCTACCGGATTTTCACCGCTCCATATTTGAAAATCTAAAGTTATAGACTCGTCAAAATCACTACCAACCTCACCAATAAGCGTTCCTGCGGAAACCTGCTGGTTGGCTTTTACCAAAGTTGTAGCCAAATTAGAATATACAGTGAAATAATTACCATGTTTTACCACTACTGTGCGGCTGCCATTGATAGACTGTATGCTGGATACTACGCCAGGGAAAACGCATCTTGCTTTTGTGCCGGGTGAAACTGCTATCTTAATTCCAATATTATCTTCAACAATATTTTTGAATACAGGATGCGGTTGTCGTCCGAAGCGGTGAGTAACGCTTCCTTTTTCTACAGGGAAAGATATTCTACCTTTGTTATCTGCAAAATTGCTTCCGACAGTAGATCCTACACCATAACTTTTCATGACTTTTTTCTCAGCCTCCTCTTTTGCATCTTCATTCTTTTTGTTGATTGCCGCTTCGTTAGCTTTTGCGGCAACTACTTTGTCGTTTGCCGCTTTTGCTCTTTCCGCAGCTTCTCTAGTCGCTTTTTCTGCAGCAGCTTTTCTTTCCTCAGCTTTGTTTGTTTCAGCTAATTTTCTTTCTTCTTCCAATTTTTTAGCAGCTAGGTCGTTTGCTCTTTTCAGTTCGGCTTCCGCTCTTTTCCTTTCCGCCTCTGCATCAGCGATTCTCTTCCTGTTTTCAGCTTCTATTCTTTCTTTCTCTTTTTTTGCAGCTATGTCGGCCAGTCTTTTTCTTTCTGCCTCAGCTTTTCTTTCTGCTTCCTCTTTTGCTTTTGCAAGTCTGATTTCTTCTGCGATGATGTTTCTTATTTGTCGTTCAAGCTCTTTGGATTGTGCTTGTTTTTGTTTCAGCTCAGCGGTTAGTTTTGTCTCATTCTTTTTGAATTCATTCAGAAGGTCTTGTTTTTGTTTTCTTTCTATTTCAATTGTTGCAAGGTCTTTTTTCTGTGACAATAAAAGGTTTTCTTTTTCAGAAACTGATTTTTTCTTTAAAGTAATGTTCTTCTTAATTTCATTCGCTTTATTAGAAATTTCTGCTGCTTTCTTGTCTTGGTATTCGGAATATCTTTTTAGATATTCTATTCTGCTAAGCGCTTCCCCCATGTTTCTGGAGGAAAGAATGAACGTGACTTTGTTTTGAACACCTTTTGTTTTGTAAGCTTTTACCAGAATCTCTGCATAATTTTTTCTGAGAACTTCCAGCTCACGATTATTTTTGTTGATTTCTAACTGACGTTTGTAGATATCATCCTCAATGAATCTCTTCTCTTTTTGAGTGTTGTTGTAAACTTTCTCACGAAGTGTAAGTTTTTGATTTACTGCATTGAGGTAAGAGATAGAAAGTTTGGATTCTTGCTTGGTTTGGTTCAATGTCGCATTGAGGGAGGTAATCTGTTTCTTCAAGTCTGCATTTTGCTTTTGCAGCACTTCTTTATCTTTTTGTCCAAACGCACTTCCGAAAAGGATGATACTTATAAAAAAGCTTAATTTCTTAATCATTTGATCTCTGTCTTTTTGTAATTGGCAGGAACGGAATAAGTAGTTTCCATTCGGGAAAAATCAAATTTCGTATTTTCAATTAATATTTCGTCCGTTTTCTTTGCTTTTATAATTATTTTAACATTTTTTGGAAAGCTTTCGTTATTGAAGATTTCTCTATTAGAATAGGTGATTTCCAGTTGGTCGTTGCTCGAAATGTTGGTCAATAGAACATGATTTAAGTTCAAGTCTTTATCGTATTCCAAAGAAATATTATATTCGGTTGTTTTTCCGTTTTCCGTGATTTTTTGAGTTTCTTTTGAAGATAGATTGAACCCTTGAACATTGGGTGTTAATTTGTAATTCTCATCAGAAACGGGTAGGAAGGTTTTTCCCAAAAGTAGATTTTGTAATGAATTATAATCGATGAAATTAACATTAAGTAATTTATTCAAATAACCAAAATCAGAATCGATGTATGTTTTGTCCAATTTATAATAACCTTTCACACCTTCTGGAGTTGCTACACCTCTTGCTGCTTGAAGAATTACAGCTACCAAATTCATCCATATTTTTTTACCATTTTCAATATAGATTACTGCGTCCAAAGTTGGAATGAATGAGCCTGTTCTTGCATCTATTTTACTATTGATTTTAACGGCGTCGAAAGTAGATTTTTTCTCGATTGCTGAGAAAAATTGAGAATTGTTTTCAATTGGTTTCGTAGTACTTACAGGCAGATTTTCTGTTTGTTTTTTCTGAACACTGCAAGATGTTATTAATAATGCCGAAAGTATAGTTAAAATGTGTGGTTTCATAAACTCTTTTAGGATAGGTCTAACAATATTAACGCCAAAAACTGACATATATTTCCAGATTGATATCTAAAAAAAGCTTTGTCAAAATTCTGAATTTTGACAAAGCTAATATGTTATTAAATTAAAATTAATCTTTTGAAAGGAAGTCAAGAACCGAATAATCTCCCAAAGAAATCTCTCTTGCTACTCCAAAGTATTTGGCAGAATTCCCAATCATGGAATTACTAAGATTCCCGTGATCAATAATCGTATTTTCTTGAATCAAAGAATTATCGATATTGGAATTGATAACCACAGTATTTTTTCCAAGAGAAACATTCGGTCCAATTCTAGAATTCGTTAGTTTCACATTTTCTCCAATGAAACAAGGAGGGATAATCATGCAATTTTCAATTACGGCAGATTCTGGATATTTTGACATGCATTCTTTTTCGTATTCCAAGATTTTACTGTTAGTTTCAACTGTTGCATTTTTGTTTCCGCAATCCATCCAGTCATCTACTTTTCCAAGAGAGAATTTAGCACCTTTTGCTCTAAGATTTTCTAGGGCTGTTGTCAATTGATATTCTCCACCATCAGTGATATCGTTGTCCATTATATAGTCAATTTCTGCCATTAATTTCTCAGCAGAATTGAAATAATAGATTCCGATGATTGCTAGGTCAGAAACATATTCTTTTGGTTTTTCTACAAAATCTGTAATGAAACCATAATCGTCCAATTTTACAACGCCGAAAGCTGAAGGGTCTTCAACTTTTTTTACCCAAATTACACCATCTGCATTGGTGTCCAAATGAAAATCTGCGCGGAACAAAGTATCAGCAAATGCAATAATAACACGTCCGGTCATACTTTCTCTTGCACAGTTGATTGCATGAGCTGTTCCCAAAGGTTCATTTTGTGTGTAAATGCTTCCCTTTGCTCCTAGATTTTCAGCTACTTTTATAAGAGATGCTTCTACTTCTGGTCCAAAATCTCCTATGATGAAAGCAATCTCTTCAATAGGTTCATTGGCTACTTTTGCGATGTCTTCTACTAATCTTTGTACGATTGGTTTTCCAGCGATTGGGATTAGCGGCTTTGGTACTGTCAGGGTATGTGGTCTTAGTCTTGAACCACGACCTGCCATGGGAACTATTATCTTCATAGATTTGTTGTTGAGTTTTTGCTATTAATTGATTAATAGATAGTTTGAGTTGTTATCTTATTCCGATTTTATTCAATATTTTCTGAGGAATTAATTTCTCTTTTATTAATAAAATCGTTGCCAAAAGTATAAATATAACATTACCTAACCAAATGTTTTCTTTTAAATATTGATAACATATGAGTGATACCAACATGGTTATTAGAATGACAATTGTATTCTTAAAAATATTGTACGGCACAGGATATTTATATTGTCCCCAAACATAAGATATTACCATCATTGAAAAGTAACTTGCTATAGTTGCCCAAGTTGAAGCCCAATAACCGTATTTGGGAATAAAGTAAAAATTAATCATTATGGTAATGAAAACACCAATTGCGGAAATATAAGCTCCAATAATCGTTTTATCTGTCAACTTATACCAAATCGAAAGATTGAGATAAATTCCTAAAAATAAACTGGCGAAGAATAAAATTGGAAGAATGCCAATGCCTTCATAATATTCTGGATTGTTGATGTAAACTTTCGCAATCCAATCGAGGTTGACGGATAAGAATAAAACAATCAAACAATTAATAGCAATGAAAATATCCATTAATTTCACATACATTTCCTTGGCGTTTTCTTTTTTCGAATTGCTAAAAAAGAATGGTTCAATTCCCAAAGAATATGCTTGACGGAAAAGAATCACAAAAGTCACAACTTTTGCAACACCACCGTAAACACCTAATTCGTGTCTTCCGATTTCTTCGGGTAAAAGGAATTTTAAAAATTGCCTGTCAAAAGTTTCATTGATAATTCCGGCTAGACCTGCAATGGTAATCGGCCAGGAATATTTTATCATTTTTTTCCAAAGTTCCCAAGAGAAATGCTTTATTCTTGCGATTAACAATTCTTGTGATAACATCAAAAATGTTACTGAACTTGCAACCAAATTAGCCACAAAAACATAACCTATTCCAAACTCTGGACTGTATTTCAATCCGAAAATCCCTTTTGGATATTTTGGCAGAATAATGATAAAAAATACGACTAAAAGGAAGTTGATAATTCCATTAGTTATTCGTATTCCAGCATATTTTAAAGGCCTTTCGTTTTTCCTTAACATTACAAAAGGCATTGCACAGAAAGCGTCTAAAGCTAAAGTAACGGTTAAGATTGCCAATAAGTCAACTTGGTCTGGAGTTTTGAAAGCAATTGCTAATGGTTGCCTGTAAAATAAAGTGAAAATCAGATAAACCAAAGTCACCGCCAAAACACTGAAAAATGAAGTTGAAATAAGTTTTCTATCGTCTTTTTCATCTAAGGCAAATCGGAAAAAAGTAGTTTCCATTCCGTGCGTCAAAAGCACGGCGATAACGCCGGCAACAGAATAAAAATCAGCAAAAGGAGAATAGGCAGTTGGTCCAAAAGTTCTCGTAATAATTGGATTAATGACAAATGGGAAAAGTCTGATAATCACAGTCGTTAATCCATAAAGAGCGGTTTGTCCGAGAAGTTTCTTCATTTTGATTTCAGTTCGAAAATTTTTGCAAAATTAATTGATTCTGTCAAAATTCAATTTTATTTCTTCGGTTTGTTGGTCATATAGAAAATCAATTTTCCACCATTCATAATATCCTGATGTTTGATAGTGAAGTCTTTTATTGCTTTTCCATTCAGTTCGATTTTTTCGATATAAACATTTTTATCGGACTGATTTTTAGCTTCGATTTCAAAAGTTTTTCCGTTTTCAAGATTCAAAGTTGCATTCTTCACGCTTGGACTTCCAATTTGATATTCATCAGAACCTGGCGAAACAGGATAAAAACCTAAACTACTGAAAATATACCACGCGCTCATTTGTCCGCAATCATCATTTCCTCCCAATCCGTCTGGTTTTGCTTTGTATTGCATAGTCAGGATTTTACGGGTTTGAGCCTGAGTTTTCCAAGGTTGCCCTGCAAAATTATAAAGATAAGCGACGTGATGCGCCGGTTCGTTTCCGTGAACATAACCGCCGATGATTCCTTCTCGTGTAATGTCTTCCGTATCAGCGAAAAATTCATCCGGCAAATGCATTGTAAATAATTGGTCAAGATTTTCTCCGAATTTCTTTTTTCCACCCATCGCATCAATCAAACCATTCGGATTGTGAGGAACGAAGAAACTATAATTCCAAGAATTTCCTTCGATAAAGCCTTGTCCGTGCGTACTCAGCAAATCAAATTCTTTTTTGAAACTTCCGTCAGACAATCTCGGTCTCATAAAACCAATCGATTTGTCAAAAACATTTTTCCAATTTTCAGAACGTTTCAGATATTCATTATAGATGTCAGTTTTGCCTAATTTTTTTGCTATTTGAGCAATTGCCCAATCGTCATACGCATATTCTAAAGTGTTGGAAACAGATGTTCCGTTTTTTTCTGCGGAGATGTAGCCTTTGTCAACATATTCCCCGATGCCTTCATAATTTCTCTTGTTGGAAGTCGTGATACAAGCTTTCAACGCTTCTTCTGGATTTCCTGTAAATGTATTTTTAATAATCGCGTCAGCAATCAAGGAAACCGAATGATAACCGCTCATACACCAATTTTCATTAGCATAGTGAGACCAAACAGGCAACATTTTCAAACTGAATTGGTCATAATGCGCCAACATCGATTTTACCATATCATCATTTCGTTTTGGTTGGATGATATTGAAAAACGGATGCAAAGCCCGATAAGTATCCCAAAGTGAAAACGTAGTGTAATTCGTGAAATCTTTAGCTTGATGAACATTTTGGTCAAGACCTTTATACTCTCCGTTGCTATCCATATAAGTTGTTGGATTGATGAATGTGTGATACATTGCCGTGTAAAAATTCACTTTATCGTCTTCAGAAATTGTATTGACAACAATTTTATTAAGTTCTTTATTCCAATCATTTTGAGCCTGAGATTTTATCTTTTCAAAGTTCCAATCTGGTGTTTCTTTTTGTAAATTTTCCAAAGCATTGGCTTGACTGACTGGCGAAAGCGCAAATTTGATTTGAACTTTTTCATTTTCTTGAGTATCGAAATCAAAATGCATTCTGATTTTCTTTCCAGCAATCTCAGGGAAATTTTCATCCTGATTCCATTTTCTCCAAAAACCTCTGTAAGCTTGCTTGGAATCAAAATTTTTCTGACCGTATGATTTGAAAGGCTTCGAAAATTCCATTGCAAAATAAACCGTCCTCGTTCTTGCCCAACCATTTGTTTGTCGGTAGCCTGTAATTCTGTGGTCGTTTTCAATTCTTACATAAGTCCAGACATTTTTGTCGTCGTAATTGTAAATTCCAGACATCAAATCCAAAATAATATGCGCGTCATCAGATTTTGGAAAAGTATATTGATGAAATCCAACTCTTGTAGTTGCCGTTAATTCTGCCAAAATATTAGAATCGTCGAGTTTTACTTTGTAATATCCAGCTTCTGTTTTTTCATTTTGATGAGAAAATCTGGAACGAAATCCACTTTCTGGATGTTGTGCAGCTCCTGGGTTTAATTTCACTTTTCCAACTGTTGGCATTATCAGAAAATCTCCCAAATCCGAATGTCCGGTTCCACTGAAATGTGTGTGCGAAAATCCGACAATGGTTTTGTCTTCATATCGATAACCTGCACAATATTTATAAACATCAGGATTATATTTTCCATTGACTTCATAAGATAAAGAATCTGTTTCCGGACTTAGCTGAACAGCACCAAAAGGAACTGTTGCACCTGGAAAAGTATGTCCCATTTTTTCGGTTCCAATGATTGGATTCACGAATTTGACAAGGTTTTCTAATTTCTGAGAACTAAACAATGAAGTAATTAAAACAAATAGAATTGCGATGTGATTTCTCGAAAACATTCTTTGGAATTTTGAAGCAATTTAGTCAAATAATTTTTGCGATGATTTAATAATTCAAAAAGTTGAGTAATCATTTTCAAAAACTTAATTTTGTTTCTATCTAAAAAAAGTAAAATGAAAATCTTAATAAAAAATGCCCTAATCGTCAACGAAGGAAAGATTGTTGAAAGTGATATTCTTATCGAAAATGATTTGATTTGTAAGATAGAACCAAATATTTCTGAAAAAGCAGACCAAATTATAGATGCTTCCGGAAAATATCTTTTGCCCGGTGTGATTGATGACCAAGTTCATTTTCGTGAACCGGGTTTAACACATAAAGGCGACATCGAATCAGAATCCCGTTCTGCCATTGCCGGTGGAACGACAAGTTTTATCGAACAGCCAAATACGGTTCCAAATGCTGTAACTCAGGAATTGTTGGCTGACAAATATGAAATCGCTTCTCAAAAATCTTTTGCCAATTATGGTTTTATGATGGGCGGAACTAATGATAATCTCGAGGAAGTTTTAAAAACAAATCCAAGAGACGTTCCCGGAATCAAATTGTTTTTAGGTTCATCAACAGGAAATATGCTGGTTGATAATCCTGAAACTTTGGAAAATATTTTCAGCAATACCAAAATGCTGATTGCAGTTCACTGTGAAGACGAAGCAACAATCCGAGCCAATACTCAAAAATATCTGGATGAATACGGCGAAGATATTCCTGTGAAATTTCATCATTTGATTAGAAGTGAAGAAGCCTGTTATAAATCTTCTTCAAAAGCGATTGAATTGGCAAAGAAAACCGGAGCAAGACTTCACGTTTTCCATTTGTCAACAGCAATTGAAACTGAACTTTTCAGGAATGATATTACTTTAAAAGATAAAAAAATTACAGCGGAAGTTTGTGTTCATCACTTGACTTTTACGAATGAAGATTACGAAACAAAAGGCGGTTTAATCAAATGGAATCCTGCCGTAAAAACGCAAAAAGATAAAGATGGACTTTGGGAAGCGTTGTTGGATGACAGAATTGATGTAATTGCGACAGACCACGCACCTCATACTTGGGAAGAAAAACAGAATGTCTACACAAAATGTCCTTCAGGAGCACCTTTGGTTCAGCATTCTTTGGTAGTGATGTTAGAGAATTTTAAAAACGGGAAAATTTCTTTGGAAAGAATTGTGGAAAAAATGGCTCACAATCCTGCAATTTTGTTCAGAATCGAAAAAAGAGGTTTCGTGAGAGAAGGTTATAAAGCTGATTTGGTTTTGGTGGATTTAAATCAAAACTGGACGGTTGAAAAAGAAAATATTCTTTACAAATGCGGTTGGAGCCCGCTTGAAGGAACTGAATTTCATTCAAAAGTCACTCATACTTTCGTCAACGGAAATCTGGTTTACGAAAACGGAAAAATTAATGAAGAAAAATTCGGAGAGCGATTGCTTTTCGAAGTGGAAGAATAGATTATAATTTTTGAATTTGTCATTCTGAACGAAATGAAATGGAGTGAAGAATCTTTTTCTTGTTGAGATTCTTCCTTCGTCAGAATGACAAAAGTCTTTAATATTGTAATAGGATTTTATTTCTAACAATTAATTAAAATTAAGCAATCACAATGCTTTCAATTCCTTTTTCCAAAGCCGTTTCCTGAAGATGCGGAAGTCCCAAACCTTCAGCTCGGAAAACACTCACGTCCGTCACTCCGATAAATCCTAAAACACTTTTCAGATAAGGAACCACAAAATCGTAAGACTGATAATCGCCTTCAGAAAAAACAGAACCACTTGCAACTGCGATGTATGCTTTTTTGTTTTTAACCAAACCTTCAAAACCGTTTTCAGAATATTGGAAAGTCATTCCACCACGGGCAATGTGGTCGATATATGCTTTCAAAGCAGACGGGATTCCGAAATTATAAATCGGAACCGAAATCACAATAATATCCGAAGCCTGCAATTGTGCAATCGCATCGTCGGAACGTTTTACCGCACCATTTTGTTCTGGCGTTCTGTTTTCTGCAGGAATAAACCAAGAATCCACCTGCTCCTCTCCCAGATGCGGGAAAGGCGTTTTCAATAAATCCAAAGTTGTAATCGAATGCTCAGGATAAGCTTCTTGTAATTTTTCTTCGATAGCGTTTCCTAAAGTTCTGCTTGCCGAACCATTCGTTCTCGGACTTGAAATAATGTGAAGTATATTTTTCATAAGTAAAAATTCATTTTTTAATAATTAAAATTTCTTCAGCAAAATTATGTACATTTGCTTATCAAAAGTAAGTAGTGAACAAAAGGTTAGTAGTAACCTTTTGGTTAGTTTAAAAAATCAGTCTTATGGAAAACCCTGTTGAAACCGAAGAAATTGTCTGCAGAGGAAGATGTGGCGAAAGTCTTTCTGCTGTGGAAGATGCCATTTATGTCATCGGAGGAAAGTGGAAACTGAAAATCATCATTGTTTTGCAGGAATTGGGAAATGTCCGCTTCAATGATTTGCAGAGAACAATTGGCGGAATTTCCGCAAGAGTGTTATCGAATGAGTTAAAAGATTTAGAACTCAACGGATTTGTGAAAAGAGTTGTTCACGCTGACCAAACTCCCGTTATTGTAGAATACATTTCGACTCATTACAGCAAAACGTTGAAACCTGTAATTATGTCATTGGCTGAGTGGGGAATAAGTCATAAAAAAAACATCAGGGAAGATGTTTTTGAAAATAAATAAACTCTCGCAGATTAAGCAAATTTTGCAGATGAATTACAAAAAATCTGCTCCATCTGCAAAATCTGCGAGAGAAAAATATCAATTAAAAGACTGCCGAAATTCCAACGGCGACATACTCGTCTTCTTTTTAAATAATGTAGAAAATGACTGCGAATGTTCAAATCCCAGTTCATAAGCAATCTCACTTACTGATAATTCAGTCGTAGAAAGTTTCTCTTTCGCTTTACTAATCAACTTTTCGTGAATGTGCTGTTGCGTATTTTGTCCGGTATGTACACGCAAAAGGTCACTCAGATAATTTGGAGAAAGATTCATCGCATCAGCAATTTGATGAACGGTTAATAAGCCTTTCTCAGAAGATTCTTGAGCAAAATAATCATTCAGAAAAGTTTCAAATTTCGTCAGAAGTTGATGATTTCCACTTTTTCTCGTGATGAATTGTCTTTCATAAAAACGCTTCGAATAATTCAGTAACAACTCAATCTGTGACAAAATAATTTCCTGAGTATGTTGGTCGATGTGTTGACATTCTTTATCAATTTTATTCAGAATTTCAAGCAAATCATTTTCCTCATCCTCCGACAAATGCAACGCTTCATTCACAGCATAAGAGAAAAATCCGTAAGATGAAATTGTATTCGCCAAAGAGTGTTTCAATAGAAAATCTTCGTGAAAAATCAATAGATAACCAGTATTTTCACAATCCATCGTTTTCAAATCGAGATATTGAACCTGATTTGGCGCCGTAAAACTCAAAACACCTTTGTCGTAATCGTAATGTTGCTGTCCGTATTTTATTTTTCCGGTCGCATTTCGTTTCAGTGCAACGCAGTAATAACGGCTCACAAAACCTTTCCAGACATCATCTTCAATAAAAACACTTTCCGAAAGATTTACCACGCTTACCATCGGATGCTTCGGTTCCGGAAGCGACAACAATCTGTGAAAAGCTGAAATAGATTTTATCGTGTTCATAATTTTAGGTTCTAAATATTAAAGGTAATAATTGTTATTTGGGCGCCTTAATCCGTCTTCCACTCCCGCTTTTTTGCTCCACTTCGTTCCGCAAAAAGAGCTCCGTTCAAGCCGGGGCGCATTCGTATTGCGTTTAAATTATTAAAGTTTAACCACAAAAGTTACAAAAGATATTTGCTGTCTAATAGTTAGACAATCAAAGCACTCAAAAGAATAAAAATCAAAGATTTTTAAAAAACTTATATGCTCTTTTTTTTCAAGTTTAAAAATAAACTAAATAAAGATTTAGAAAACTTTTGTGCCTTTTGTGGTTAAATAAAATTTGTGCATTCGTGGCAAAAACTAATAATCCAAAAGCCCCATCCCAAACTCATCGTAAGTCGCTCCTGTATCCGTTCCCAAAGGTACAATACTTTCCAGATTTTGTAAATCAGATTCACTGAGAACAATTTTACTCGCTTCAATATTCTGTTCAAGATATTTTCTGCGTTTCGTTCCAGGAATCGGTAAAATTCCCTTGCTGATAATCCACGCCAAAGCCAATTGAGAAGAAGTAATTTCTTTTTCTTTCGCCATATTTTCAATCGCTTCCACCAACTCAATGTTTTTTTGGAAATGTTCTCCCTGAAAACGAGGGATTCCTCTTCTGAAATCATTTTCCGGCAAATCATCAATAGTTTTGATATTTCCCGATAAAAATCCTCTTCCAAGCGGAGAATACGCCACGAAACCAATTCCCAATTCATTCAAAGTTTTAATCACGCCTTTTTCTTCAACAGTTCTTTCAAACAAAGAATATTCACTTTGAACTGCAGAAATCGGATGAACTTCGTGCGCTCTTTTCACTGTTTCCGAACCAACTTCCGACAAACCAATGTAACCGATTTTCCCTTCTTTCACCAGATCGCTCATTGCTCCAACCGTTTCTTCAATCGGAACATTTTTATCGAGACGATGCATATAATAAAGGTCGATGTAATCGGTTTTTAGATTTTTCAGAGAACGTTCAACAGATTTTTTCACATAATCTTTACCACCGTTGATTTTCCAAGTCACTTGCTCATTATCATCAATTTCCCAACCGAATTTTGTTGCGATAATATATTCATTACGTTTCCCTTCAATCGCTTTAGCAATCAACTGTTCATTTTTAAAAGGACCATACAAATCTGCGGTGTCGAGAAAATTTCCACCCAGTTCCAAAGAACGATGAATGGTTGCAATCGCTTCTTTCTCATCCGTTTTTCCGTACATATCGGCATCACCGAAACCTGTCATTCCCATACATCCCAAACCGATATTCGGAACGATTAAACCTTGGCTTCCTAATTTTACTTGATTCAATTTCATATTGTTCAATTTTATTGATACAAAATTCAGCAGAAATTAAAAATTCGGTGTATGCAAAACGACGGATGTTGTATGAGAATTACTGATGTCAATTAAATGACTTCCGAAATTCCAAAGGCGAAATATCCGTTTTAGCTTTAAACAATTTGCTGAAAGATTGAGAATGTTCAAATCCCAATTCATAAGCAATCTCACTTACAGAAAGTTCTGTCGTAGAAAGCTTTTCTTTGGCCTTTTGAATTAATTTTTCGTGAATGTGTTGTTGTGTCGTTTGTCCGGTCAGAGATTTCAATAAGCTTCCTAGATAATTAGTTGAAATATTCAGAGATTCAGCAACATAATTCGCAGTTGGTAAGCCTTTGTTGATGACATCATTTTTGAAATAATCATCCAAAATATGTTCTAATTTATCCAAAACCTGATGATTACTCTTTTTTCTGGTAATGAATTGTCTTTGATAAAATCGTTCACAATAATTCAGAATAACCTCGATTTGAGAAATGATGATATTTTGTGTGAATTCATCAATTCCCGACTGATATTCTTTTTCAATTCCTTTGAAAAGTCCGATTAAAGTTTCCTCTTCTTTTTCGGAAAGAAATAATGCTTCATTCACATCATAACCGAAAAATTTGTAATTGGAAATTGTCTTTGCTAAAGGTGTATTCCAAATAAAATCGGGATGAAAAGCCAAAAGATATCCTGAAGGTTTTATGCCTGATTTGTCAATAATCATCTTCACCAATTGTCTCGGCGCAATAAAACACATCAAACCTTCATCAAAATCATATTGACTTTGACCGTAATGCAATTTTCCCTGAATATCACGCTTGAACCCCATAAAATACAAATCCTGAATCCAGCTGATTTCCGATTCCTCGATTTGATATTCCACCAAGCTGTAATCCACCAGACTAATCAACGGGTGTTGAGGTTTAGGCAATCCTGAAATCCTGTGGAATTCAGCAATCGTGTCGACTGTATATAATTTTCTGTTGGTCATTATTTCAAAATTAGGCAACAGTTTGTGGCTGTTGCCTTTACAAAGTTAATAATCTGTGGATGTACTCAATGTTTTGAAATCAGAAATTTCATTTTGAAGTGCATTTAATTTGTTTCCAGCAATCTGAAAAGCATCAGAGCCCAAAACCAAATGAACCGGAGGATTTTGCATTTCTGCCAATTCTATCATTGCAGTTGCCGCTTTCTCAGGACTTCCGGGCTGATTTCCGTTGATGTCTTTTTCGTGCGCTGTTTGAAGTTGTCTTGCAACAGTATATTCTTCAATCTCAGTTTTCGGAGTTCTAAGTGAACCACCAGTCAAGAAATCAGTTCTGAAATATCCGGGATAAACCACAGTTGCATTGACTCCAAATTCTTTTACTTCCGCCGCCAAAGCCTCAGTAAATCCAACAACTGCAAACTTAGTTGCACAATAAATTCCCCAACCTGCAAATTCTCCCGTCAATCCCCCGATTGAAGCAATATTAATGATGAAGCCACTTTTCTGTTCTCTTAAATAAGGCATTGTTTTTCTGATGATATTCAAAGAACCGAAAACATTCGTGTCAAAATTCTGACGGCTTTCGAGGTCTGAGATTTCTTCCAAAGTTCCCAATTGTCCATAACCAGCGTTATTCACAACCACATCAATCTTTCCGAATTTTTCAATCGATTTTGAAACAGCTTCTGAAACCGAATTTTCATTCACTAAATCAACTTCTAACGGTAGAAAAGCTAAATGTTCTTCGCTAATTGCCTTTTGAAGTTCAGTAATATTTCTCGAAGTTGCTGCCACAGAATAACCTTCTGCCAATAATTTTTTGACTAATGTTAAACCTAAACCCTTTGACGCTCCTGTCACAAACCATACTTTTTTTGTACTCATTTTTTGATTGTTTTTAATTGATTAATTATTTACAATGCAAAGTTGGGCAAGAATGAAATCCTGCGTGTGACCGAATCAAAGATTGTTGTAGCCAAAACAAATATGGTATAATTTTTACGATTGTATTTTGAACATAACGTTTGTTAATTTTCTTTAAGAAATAAAAATATAAATTTACCACAAGCACAAATCCTTAATTTTTAATTATGAATTTATATACACAACCAATGTTGCGCGAAGACGCACTAAAAGATAAAGTGGCTATCGTAACGGGTGGCGGAAGTGGTCTTGGAAAGGCAATGACCAAATATTTTCTTCAACTTGGAGCAAAAGTAGTTATCACATCTAGAAACTTGGAAAAACTTCAGGGAACAGCAAAAGAATTGGAAGATGAAACTGGCGGAAAAGTACTTTGTGTGGCTTGCGATGTGCGAAATTGGGAAGAAGTAGAAGCGATGAAAGAAGCAGCTTTGAAAGAATTCGGGAGAATTGATATCCTTTTGAACAACGCTGCCGGAAATTTTATTTCACCAACCGAAAGATTGACGCATTCTGCTTTTGATTCGATTTTGGATATTGTTTTGAAAGGAACCAAAAACTGTACACTTTCCATTGGGAAATATTGGATTGATAATAAAGTTCCAGGAACAGTCCTTAATATAGTAACAACTTATGCTTGGACAGGTTCGGCTTATGTTGTTCCTTCAGCTTGTGCAAAAGCCGGTGTTTTGGCGATGACAAGAAGTTTGGCAGTAGAATGGGCAAAATATGGAATCCGTTTCAATGCAATTGCGCCAGGACCATTTCCTACAAAAGGAGCTTGGGACAGATTACTTCCAGGAGATTTGCAGGAGAAATTCGATATGAGGAAAAAAGTGCCTTTGAGAAGAGTAGGAGAACATCAGGAATTGGCCAATCTTGCGGCTTATCTGGTTTCTGATTATTCGGCTTATATGAATGGAGAAGTGGTAACGATTGACGGAGGTGAATGGCTTCAGGGCGCTGGAGAATTTAATATGCTGGAAGATATCCCGCAAGAGATGTGGGATATGTTGGAAGCAATGATTAAAGCGAAGAAATCAAACTAAATATTTTCCCTGATTGTTCTAAACAGTCAGGGATTTTTCTTTTATCGCCAATTTCACAGGTTGATTTTCATATTCTTTTCCCCAATCACAAAGGTTTTGTAAAATAGGAACAAGGCTTTCTCCTTTTTCGGTCAAGATATATTCTATTCCAGCTGGAATGGTTTCGGGAATTTCTCTTTTGAAAATAATACAGTGTTTCTCCAAATCTTTCAGCTGTCTTCCCAAAACCTGCTCACTGAGAAGCGGGAGTTCTTTTCTTATCAAATTAAAACGATTATAACCTTTGGAAATTGAGTAAACAATCTGTGATTTCCAACGTCCGCTAATGACGTTGACTGCAGAGTTCAGTTCACAGACCTGATAGAGATATTGTTCATTAATATAATTGGACGAATTTTCTTTTCTCATAGCTCACAATTTTGTTCGTTATTGATTTTGTTTCGGTGTAACCAGAACTTTACATCAAAATTATTTAGAATGAAAAAGTTGATAGTAGTTATTCTATTTTTAATGTCTATGATTACGATAGGCGCACAGAAATTGTGGGTTTTGGATTCTCAGTATTTATCGAAGAAAGACTCGGTTTTGGTTTATCAGCCTCAGGATTATTCTCCGCAAAAGCAATATCCTTTGGTTTATCTTCTTCACGGTTACAGCGAGAATTATAAACAATGGCCAAGGACAACCGATTTGCAAAAACTGGCGAATCAATACAATTCGATTATAGTTTGTCTGGACGGTTTTGTTTCTTGGTATGTGGATTCGCCTTTTGATAAAGGTTCGCAGATGGAGAGTTTCTTTTTCAAAGATTTGGTTCCGAAAATTCATCAGGAATTTAATATTGATTCAAAAAATATATTTATTTCTGGATTGAGTATGGGCGGTTATGGCGCTTTGCGATATTTTTCTGAGCATCAGGATTATTTTAATTCGGCATCAAGTACAAGTGGAGCTTTGGAATTGGACTTTAAATCTTTAAAAGATATTAGTTTTAAATTTTTTCAATCTTCAAGATTAAGTGATGATTTGGTTAAGCTTTTGGGAAATCCAACAAAGAATAATTGGAGTCAATATAATATTAAAGAATTGATAAAGAACAATAAGATTTCAAAACCATTCTTGATAGATTGCTGAACAGAAGACCCTTTGCTGAGCAATACTTTGAATCTGAAAAAATTCGCTGAAAAAGAAAATTTGCCATTCACATTAATGCTCCAACCGGGAAATCATAATTCCGAATATTGGAGCAAATCGATAGAATATCATTTCGTTTTCTTTAATCAAAATCGTAAATAAATGATTTGAAATGAGTAAATCATAATCGCATTAATAATAGAAAGTTTGCATTTTTTTTCGAATATTCATTTTGTTTTGTAACAAATTTGAGATTTTTTTTACCTATTTTTAAATGTTATAAATCTTTTTACCTAATGAAATTGAAATTCCCTAATTTGATTTCTGCTGTAGCGATATTTGCTTTTGTCGGCAATTCTTACGCTCAGGAATCTCCAAAGTATGATTATACAGAAGCTTTTAAGCCATTTTTCTATCCTCAAACAGGAACTGAAACCCGTTCAGCAAGCGGACAGCCGGGACATAAATATTGGCAGAATTCAGCAGATTATCAATTGAATGTCAGCCTTAATGAAGCTAACAATGAATTGACTGGTTCAGCAGAAATTACTTATACCAATAATAGTCCTGACCAATTGAGTTTCCTTTGGCTACAACTCGACCAAAATCTTTTTGCTAAAGATTCCAGAGGTAATGCTGTTGTTCCATTATCGGGAAGTAGAAATGGAGCTCACGGCGAAACATTTGACGGCGGTTACAAAATCAAATCTGTAAAATATGACGGGAAAGATGTAAAATATACTGTTACCGATACGAGAATGCAGATTGACCTTCCAAGTGATTTGAAAGCTAATGGCGGTGTTGCAAAATTAAAAATCGAATATTCTTTCTTATCTCCAAAATACGGTTCTGACAGAATGGGCGTTGAAGATACCAAGAATGGAAAAATCTTCACATTGGCGCAGTGGTATCCGAGAATGTGCGTGTATGATGATGTAATGGGATGGAACACACTTCCTTATCTTGGAGCTTCAGAATTCTATTTGGAATATGGAACTTTATCTGCTAATATTACTGTTCCGGCTAATCATTATGTGGTGGCATCTGGAGAATTATTGAACGAAAAAGAAGTTTACTCTAAAGAAGAAATCAACCGTTGGAATTCTGCAAGAAGCAGTGAAAAAACTGTGATGATTCATCCGGAATCTGAATTAGGAAAAGGAAATAGTTCAGGAACAAAAACTTGGAAATTCAAAATAGAAAAAGCGAGAGATTTTGCTTGGGCTTCGTCGGCGGCTTTCATTATTGATGCGGCGAGAATCAATCTTCCAAGTGGTAAAAAATCATTGGTAATTTCTGCTTATCCTGTAGAAAGTGCAGGCGACCAAGCTTGGGGACGTTCAACAGAATATACAAAAGCCTCTATCGAATATTACTCAGGAAAATGGTTCGAATTCCCTTATCCAGCAGCGACCAATGTTGCCGGAAACGAAGGCGGAATGGAATATCCCGGAATTGTGTTCTGTCATAGAAATTCTAAAGGAGAAGGACTTTGGGGCGTGACTGACCACGAATTTGGACACACTTGGTTTCCTATGATTGTTGGTTCTAACGAGAGATTGTTTGCGTGGATGGATGAAGGATTCAATACATTTATCAATGAAGGCTCAACCGAAGCTTTCAACAAAGGCGAATATTATCATAAGCAGGATATCGGTAAAATTGGACCATTTGTTCAGAGTGATAACTTTGAGCAGATAATGGTTGGTCCAGATAATATGAAGGAAAGAAGTATTGGCGTTTTGGCTTATTTCAAACCGGGAGTAGGATTGGGAATTTTGAGAGAAACTATTCTTGGACCTGAAAAATTTGATAAGGCATTCAAAACTTATGTTCATAGATGGGCGTTCAAACATCCGACGCCTTGGGATTTCTTCCACACGATGGAAAATGTTTCCGGCGAAGAACTGAACTGGTTCTGGAGAGGTTGGTTTATGAACAAGTGGAAAGTTGACCAAGCTGTGAAAGCTGTAAAACCAGTGAATGGCGATTTCGAAAACGGAACGCAAATCACGGTTGAAAATATTGGACAGCTACCAATGCCGACAACTGTTTTGGTAACTTTCAAAGATGGAAATACGCAAACTGTCAAATTACCAGTTGAAGTTTGGAAACGCAATACAGAATGGACTTTCCAAATCGATTCGACTAAAGAAGTTACTAATGTAAAATTGGACCCGCAATCTATTGTTCCGGATATTAATCCTAAGAATAATGCTTGGCCTAATTAGACTTTTAGAGTAAAGATAAAAGAATAAAGACAAAAAAACGCTCCGATTATTGGAGCGTTTTCTATTTTAATTAAAATGATAAATAATAAAATCTATCATCTATCCGTCTATTGTCTTCAAATCTATTTCAAACAAATCATCTCAGTCACTTCCACATCATAACCAGAAAGAATCGGTTTGATATTAGGATTCTGAGTAATGACTTTAAACTTATTAATTCCAAGGTCCTTCAAAATCTGAGTTCCAATGCCATAATCACGGAAGTTAGGAGCAATTGTCGGTTGTTCGCTCGTTCCGTCTTGGTAATTCAGGAAATGTTTGATTCGGCTCAGTGTATTTTCTTTGTTAGAAACATTGTTGATAAAAACCACAGCACCTTTTCCTTCAGCATTGATGAGGTCAGTGATTTGTTGCATCAATGGATGTTCACCGTTAGACAATCTGCTGAAAACATCAAAATAAGTTCCTGTTGACTGTACTCTCACAAGGATAGATTCATCTGCAGACCAAGCTCCTTTTGTCAAAGCATAATGGATTTGTTCCGTTGGTTTCTCTTCAAAAACATAAAATTTAAAATCCCCAAAATGAGTTTTGATATCACGTTCTTCGATTCTTTCCACAAGGTCGCCTTGTCTCATTATTCTGTAATGAATCAAATCCTCGATAGAAACCACTTTCAAATCGTGCTTCTTTCCAAATTCCAAAAGTTGAGGTAATCTAGACATACTTCCGTCTTCGTTCAGGATTTCGCAGATAACGCCACCTTCTTGTAGTCCAGCCAATCTTGTCAAATCAACTGCTGCTTCCGTGTGTCCGGCTCTTTTCAAAACGCCACCTTCTCTTGCGCGCAATGGAAAGATGTGTCCAGGTCGCATCAAGTCGCCAGGTTTTGTATTAGAATCCATAATGGCTTGGATGGTTTTGGCGCGGTCGCCAGCAGAAATTCCTGTGGTAGCACCTTTTCCTAAAAGGTCAACAGAAATCGTGAAAGCCGTTTCTTTCGGGTCGGTAGAATTTGAAACCATAGAGTGTAGCTCCAATTCGTCACATCTCGTTTCTGTAAGCGGCATACAAATCAAACCTCTTGCATAAGTTGCCATAAAATTGACAATCTCGGGCGTAGTCAGCTCTGCTGCGGCTATAAGGTCGCCTTCGTTTTCACGGTCTTCATCATCAACAACAATGACCATTTTGCCGTTTTTCAAATCCTCGAGTGCTTCTTCTATAGTATTAAGTTGGAAATTATCCATTATTTCAAAATTTTTTTGCAAAGATACTTATTTAGAACCTAAATAAAGATTGTAATAATCAATTAAAGATATGTAAATCATTAATATTTAGGAGCCGGGAACCTGCTTTCCGTTGCAATTCCTCGCGCCTTGCTTTTTCCAACGCTTGCTGTGGGATTTCCACTACAAAACGAAGTTTCGACAATTCTTCTAAAAATTTAAATAAAAGAGATTCAATCAGGGCTATGATGAATTTGGTCTTCAAAATCAAGATTTTGCAATCATTCGAATTTTTTTTGAAATTTAAAGCTTCTAAAATTTGAAATTTGAAAAAAAACACTAAATTTGCAAACCAAACAAAATGGTGCTTTGGCCGAGCGGCTAGGCAGTGGTCTGCAACACCATCTACAGCGGTTCGAATCCGCTAGGCACCTCCAAAACCCTAATTCATTTACATCAAATGTTTTAGGGTTTTTTGTTTTCAAATGTAAACAAAAAAATAGGAAGACCAACGAAGAATCCTCCTACTTATTTTTACAATTTTAATTTTTATGGTTTATATATTATAATTTTCTTACCAAGATTTGTTTTTATAAAATATTATTGTTCTCCAGTGTTTTTGAATTATCAATAATAAGGACACAAGCAGCAAACGATGGAGAAATGACGAAGCGACCTCGAAGCGGTAGCTTACAATTGCTAATATTAAGTTTTCAATCATAATTTCATTTTAATATCAAATATGTATCAAGTTGGCAAACGTTTTGTTAGCTAAGTTCTACACACATCACAACTCATAAATCACAATTAATATGGAAGCGACAGAACTTAGACTCAACAATCTGCTCATGTATGAAGACTCGATTGTGCCAATTATCGGAATGGAAAATATTAATGAAGAAATCCTTGTGAAAATTGATTCGGAAACTGCTATTGATTCTAGAAAACTAAAACCAATTGCGTTGACTGCCGAATGGTTTTCAAGACTTGGATTTAAGGAGGCTTATCGTTCTCAAAGCAGAATAAGATTCGACCTTCCAAACTATTGCCGATACGATTTTGACCTCAATTCTAATAAAATTTTAGAAGGATTTTTATTTTTCGGGAACTACATCAAGTGTGGTTATCTCCACCAATTACAAAATATCTATTTTACATTAACTGGCGAAGAACTGAAAATAGAATACGAACGTCCCAAGCTCCAAACCACTTTATCATAAATATCCTCGAAACCTGATTGTAAAAAATCAGGTTTTTTATTTCCAAAAATCTCTCTTCTAACTTCTATCATCTCACATCTTTCCTTACTTTTGTGTAAAATTATATTGAATTGAAAACCCATTTCATTGCCATTGGCGGTTCTGCGATGCACAATCTTGCCATTGCGCTTAAAGATAAAGGCTATCAGGTAACTGGTTCCGATGATGCTATTTTCGAACCTTCAAAATCTCGATTAGAAAGAAAAGGAATTCTTCCTGCAGAGTTAGGTTGGTTTCCCGAAAAACTGACTTCGGATATTGATGCTGTCATTCTCGGGATGCACGCACACGCAGACAATCCAGAATTGGCAAGAGCGAAAGAATTGGGATTGAAAATCTATTCTTATCCTGAGTTTCTTTACGAGCAATCCAAAGAAAAAACGAGAGTCGTAATTGGTGGTTCTCACGGGAAAACAACCATTACATCAATGATTCTTCACGTTCTGAATTTTCATCAGAAAGACATCGATTATATGGTCGGCGCACAATTGGAAGGTTTCGATTGTATGGTGAAAATCACGAATGATAATGATTTTATGATTCTGGAAGGTGACGAATATTTGTCTTCACCAATTGATTTGCGTTCAAAATTTCTATTATATCAACCGAATATCGCTTTGATTTCCGGAATTGCTTGGGACCATATCAATGTTTTTAAGACTTTTGATGATTATGTTGAGCAGTTCAGAAAATTCGTGGCGAGTATTACTCCGGGCGGAGTTTTGGTTTATAACGAAGAAGATGCAGAAGTTGTAAAAGTGGTTTTAAGTGCCGAAAATTATTTCAGAAAAATCCCTTACAAAACGCCAGAATACGAAATAGTTAATGGAATTGTAAACCTGAAAACTGATATGGGAGACATTCCTTTATCAGTCTTCGGAAAACACAATCTCCTGAATATGGAAGGTGCAAGATTCATCTGTTCTCAATTGGGAATTATGGAAGAGGAGTTCTATGAAGCGATTATGAGTTTCAAAGGGGCGAGCAAAAGATTGGAAAAAGTGGAGAGAAAAGACAGAGGTTTGCTTTATAAAGATTTTGCACACGCACCAAGTAAAGTAAAAGCAACTGTTTCCGCTTTTGCAGAACAATTTTCAAAAACTGAAACTTTTGGTTTTTTGGAATTGCACACTTATTCCAGCCTCAATCCGGTTTTCTTGGAACAATATGACCACGCAATGGACGGTTTGGATAATGCTGTAGTTTTCTATTCGGAAGATGCTTTGAAGATTAAAAGAATGGAACCTATTTCTCCGGAATTAATCAAAGAAAAATTCAAGAATCAAAATCTTAAAGTCTTTACTAATGCGGAAGATTTGCACGCTTATTGGGAGAGTCTTGATAAAACCAAAGGCGCATTTGTAATGATGAGTTCCGGTAATTTCGGAGGTTTGGACTTGACAGTTTAGAATAGCAATCAGAATAAAATTTATAATAATCCTTTTGAAAAATCAAGAGGATTTTATTTTTGACTAATTAATTTGTTAGATTAATCTAACATTTATATATTTGTCAATGAAAAATATTTGTTTTATGATTATTAAATCTTCTTTATTTGTTTTTGTCTTCCTTTTGACAGGTTCGATTTTTATTAAATCTCAGGAAATAAAAAAGGACACAATTAATGTTCAGAAATCGGACAGCATCAGTCTTGAAGAGAAACAATCTAAAACGTCTAATATCGATGAAGTGGTGATTTCCGGAACAATGAAAGAAGTGAATCGCTTGGAAAGTCCGGTTCCCGTGGAAGTTTACACACCAAAGTTTTTCAGAAAAAATCCAACACCAAGTATTTTTGATGCTTTGCAAAATATCAATGGTGTTCGTCCTCAACTTAATTGTAATATTTGTAACACGGGTGATATTCACATCAACGGTTTGGAAGGACCTTACACAATGGTTTTGATTGACGGAATGCCAATCGTGAGTTCACTAGGAACAGTTTACGGACTTTCCGGAATCCCAAACTCTTTGGTAGAGAGAATCGAAATTGTAAAAGGTCCTGCTTCTTCTCTTTATGGAAGCGAGGCTGTTGGAGGACTCATTAATATTATTACAAAGAAACCTCAGAATGCACCTTTGGCAACAGTAGATTTGATGTCCACAACTTGGGGTGAATATAATGTGGATTTGGGTTTTAAATTCAATGCTGGGAAAAAGGCGAGTGTTTTGACAGGAATTAATTATTTTAATTTTCAGAATAAAATTGATAACAACCACGACAATTTTACAGACGTCACTGTACAAAACCGAATTTCCGTTTTTCAAAAATGGAATTTTGAAAGAAAAGAAAATCGTCTATTCACAATTGCCGGAAGATATATGTATGAAGACCGTTGGGGTGGCGATGTCCGTTGGAACAAATCTTTCCGAGGAGGCGACCAAATCTATGGAGAAAGTATCTACACCAATCGAGCAGAGATTTTGGGAAATTATCAGCTTCCTGTGAGTGAAAAAATGTTCTTTGCTTTTTCATTGATTAATCACGACCAAGACAGCCGTTACGGAACGACTTCTTACATTGCCAATCAGAAAATTGCTTTTGGGCAACTGACTTGGGATAAGAAATTAGGTAATCACGATTTGTTGGCGGGGACGGCGTTGCGATATACTTATTATGATGACAATACGCCAGTAACGGAATTGGAAGCGCAAAAAACTTGGCTTCCCGGAATTTTCCTTCAAGATGAGATTACTTTGGCGGAGAAACACAAACTTTTGCTAGGTTTCAGATATGACCACAATAATATTCACGGGAGTATTTTCACGCCAAGATTAGCTTACAAATGGTCTATTAACGATACTAATATTTTGAGATTCAATGCAGGAACAGGTTTCCGAGTGGTTAATCTTTTCACAGAAGACCACGCTGCTTTGACAGGAGCTAGAGATGTGATTATTCTTAATGATTTAAAACCAGAAAAATCGTACAATTCCAATCTGAATTTCGTTAAAAAAATCTACTTTGATTCAGGAAGCTTTGTCGGATTGGAAGCTTCTGCTTTTTACACTTATTTCACCAACAGAATTGTTCCTGATTACGAAACGGATTCCAATAAAATTATTTATGATAATCTAGACGGTCACGCTGTGAGCAAAGGAATCAGCCTAAACGCGGATTTGACTTTTACTAATGGTTTGAAATTCATTCTCGGAGGAACTTTAATGGAAAATACCTTGACGGAAAATGGAATAACAGAACAACAAATGTTGACCGAAAAATTCACAGGAACTTGGACAGTTTCTTATAAAATCAAACCTTGGAATTTATCGGTTGATTACACAGGAAATATTTACAGCCCGATGCGTTTGCCTTTGTTAGGAGGGCTTGACCCAAGAAAACCAAAATCTCCTTGGTGGAGCATTCAGAATATCCAATTCACTTACGATGGTTTCAAGAAATTTGAAATTTATGCAGGCGTAAAAAACTTGCTCAATTGGACTCCGAACAAAGGAAATCCATTTATTATTTCAAGGTCAAATGACCCTTTTGGAGAACCAACGCCGGACAATCCTTTACCTTTTGATACTTCTTATGTGTATGCTCCGAATCAGGGAATCAGAGGTTTTTTAGGAATTAGATTCAATTTTAATTAAGATGAAATTTCTTGATGTCATATCAAGGTTTACAATTCTGGGAAGTATTTTACTTTCCGGAATTTGCTTTTCTCAGATTAAGAAATATCAATTTGAAGAATTAGAAAATTTACAAAAATCAGAACTTCGAAATGTTATAATTTTCATCAAAACCGATTGGTGCAACTACTGTAAAGCAATGGAAAATACGACTTTCAAAAATCAAGAAATTACCGAAAACATTAATCAAAATTTCTATTTCATTCGATTCAATGCAGAAGAAAAACGGGATATTAATTTCGCAGGAAAAACATTCCATTACAAACCAACAGGAATCAATATAGGAATCCACGAACTCGCAGAAACCCTGACAGAAGGAAAAACAACTTATCCAAGTCTAATCATTTTAAATCCTCAAAACGAAATTATTTTTCAATACAACGGTTACCTAAAATCCTCAGAACTCTTAGATATTCTCAACAAAATAAAACCATCGAAATAGGAACTTCTCTAAGCGAAGCGCCTTTGTGAACCTAAAAATGTTTTCAATAATTAATAAAAATCTTTGCGCACTTTGTGTTAAAATAATACAATAAAAAAAGTGCTCAGATACTTCCGAACACTTCTATAATAATTGATATTGGTTAAGTCTTAATCTCTTCTGCTCAAGAAAATTCTCAAAATATACCAGAACAAAAGCATTATCGACGCAAACATTTGCAACGCCGCACCAACATATTGTTCCTTGTTGTAGATATTTTTGATGTTGTAAGTCTCATAAAGAATACTCGCACTCGCTAATCCAACCATTGCCAGAGAGAACCAAAGTCCAAGATTGAACCCGAAAATCGCACCCACAATAATAATTCCCAACGCTACAAATCCGCCAATCACAATGATATTTCTAAGAAAAGAAAAATCTTTGTTCGTGAAAAACACGGTTGCTGTTAATCCTGCGAACATAAATAACGTTACCAAACCTGCTTGAGTAATCACTTGTGGAGCGTAAACACTTGCGATTCCTAACATTGGGAGGAAAATTACCGCTTCTATCAAAACGTACAATCCTAAACCAAGATACTGTGTATTTCTGGAAAGCGAGAACGATAATTTAGTAGCCAACATAGATGCTAACCAAAAAACGCCAATCACGGCTAACCAGATATATTTTCCAGTCATCATCGACAAAACCGTTTCCAAAGGAATAGTTTTCAATAGAAGATATTCCACCGCTCCGAAAGCCAAGATTGCCACCGCAACGTGCATATACGTTTTTCTGTAAAATTCTGCTTTTTCGATTTCTGACAACTGAGAAACCATTAATGAATCATTCATTTGCTATAAAATTAGTTATTCTCAAAGATAACATTTTCTGTTAAAAACACATCTTAAGGATTTCATAAATCTTTTTCAGGAGCCAGGAACCTGCTGTCCACTATATCTTTTTTGTTTTTTTTGAACGTTTTGCCAACAATTAGAAAGTTACAGATAAAAAACAAAAAAGGATGCCGTTCCCATCAGGGCTAGGGGGTTTCAGCTAGAATAAAAGCCAACATAAAAAATGAATATTCAAAAAACTTCAAAATTTATTTTGGAGTTTTAAAATAAATTATAACTTTGTAATTCAAAGTTCTTTTTATGGAATCGAAAAATTACCAAGATGAATTAGCACATATCCGTCAAATGATGGAACGCAGTTCAAGATTTATTTCATTAAGTGGTTTGTCTGGTGTTGTTGCAGGGATTGTCGCATTGCTTGGCTCTGCTTATGTTTACTCCATTTTCCAAAGAGAAGGAGTCGATTACTTTGATGGCGAACGAAATATTTACGGACCAGCTTTAGCAAAAGAATTATTCTTTGTCGCTTTGGTAATTTTAGTTTTGGCAATTTCCAGCGGATATATTTTCACAGCAAGAAAGAGTAAAAAGAAAAATCTGAAAATTTGGGATTCGATTACAAAAAAATTATTATTCAACTTTGCAATTCCATTAGTAGCAGGCGGTTTTTTCTGTATCGCACTTTGGTATCATCATTATTTTCCTTTAATTGCGCCGTCAATGCTCATTTTTTATGGATTAGCTTTGATTAATGCAGAAAGATATACATTAAGCGATGTCAAATATCTCGGGATTTGTGAAGTTATTCTTGGAATTGTTGCTTTGTTTTGGCTTGGTTGGGGACTGATATTTTGGGCAATAGGATTTGGATTTTTGCATATTTTTTATGGGATTTTGATGTATAGAAAATATGATTGATTCTATTTTATAATAAAATTATGTGGATGTTTTTTTCTCTAATACTATTTTTATTATTAGGATTTATAACTCTTATATTATTATCCATTTATCATTTAACAAAGAAAAAAATATTTGTAAGACTTTCTGTTGGAATTTGGATTGTAGTTGTGTCACTTACTATTGTAGCTATTATTTTTAATTTTTTATATAGCACAAAAATAGATAAGGAGGATTTTTATGGAACATACATTGTTGATAGAAGATTTTTTAAAGGAAAAAATGCTGATTGGCAATACAATCATTATAGATTCGAAATCACAAAAGATGATGAATTGAATCTATATATTACAAATGAAAACAAAATATTAAAGATTTATAAAAGAAAAATTCAATTTATAGAAGGAGGAGTAAGTCCACATTTGAAAATCATTAATGAAAATCCAAATTTTATTTTAGAATCAGAGCCAACATTATATAGGAACTCTCGGGATTTTTATTTAGTTTTTAAAACTAGACCTTATTCGAATATGTTTTTCAAAAAAGGAGAATGGGAGCCAATTAATAATTAGAAGAAATGTTAAACATTAATCAACTCAACAAAGAATTCGAAAGCCGTGTAAGATTGGGCATTATGTCCGTTCTTATGGTCAACGATTGGGTTGATTTTACCGAAATGAAAAATCTTCTGAACGCCACCGACGGAAATCTTGCAAGCCACAGTTCGGCCCTAGAAAAAGCCGAATATATTGAAATCAAAAAAGAATTTGTAGGCAAGAAACCAAAAACATCTTATCGAGTAACGCAAAAAGGCAGAGATGCTTTCACAGAACATATCAATAACTTGGAAAAATTGTTGGGAAGATAACTCCCGATTTTTTTTGAAAATTTACTTTGTAATTCAAAGAACTTTATATTATGAAAAATGCGATGTTTATTTATTTTACTAGCAGTTGGTTCATTGGCTTAATTATAATTTTAATTACGCATTATTTTGAAAACATTGCAGACATCTTTGCATTATTTCTAATAACAGGTATTAATTTTTTCATTAATTCGATTTTCATTCTCTTTCAAGCAATAATGATTTATGTGTTTCTTGAGAACAGAAAAGAATTTATGATTTCAATCTTTATTCTCTTTTTCAATTTTCCTTTTATTGCTGTCGCTTGGCTCTTACTAATCTCAATTAGCCTATAAAATTTAACCTAAAAGTTTGAAATTCAAAGCAAAATATGACCAGAAAATCATTCATCAAAAAATCATTATTAGCAACTGCCGGACTTTCTTTGTTTTACAGTTGGCAGATAGAACCATTTTGGTTGGAGTTTGTCAAACAAGATTTACCAATCAAAAATCTGCCTTCGAAACTTCATAACAAAGTCCTGATGCAGATTTCAGATTTACACGTCGGAAATAGATTCGATTATAATTATTTGATTGATTCTTTCAAAAAAGCGAAAGCTTACAAGCCAGATATTGTGGTTTATACTGGTGATTTCGTTTGTTGGGAAGATAATCCTGAACAATTTGAACAACTGAAAACAGTAATGAAAGAAGCCGTTCTCGGAACTTTAGGAACTGTTGCAATTCTTGGTAATCACGATTACGGTGCAGAATGGAGAGAAGAATATGTAGCCGATGAAATTTCAAATATTATAAACGATTCCAAAATCCAAATGCTTCGAGATGAGAAAGCCAATATTTCAGGACTCAATATTTTCGGTTTCGAAGAATTATGGGGAATGAATTTTCATCCAGAAAGATTAACAAAAACAATCAATCCAGATGAAGCCAATCTCGTCCTTTGTCACAATCCCGATGTCTGTGATTTGGATGTTTGGAACAATTACAAAGGTTGGATTCTTTCAGGACATACACACGGTGGACAAGCGAAGCCTCCATTTCTTCCACCTTTGATTCTCCCTGTAAAAAATAGAAAATACACTTCCGGAATCATCAATTTGGAAGACGGAAGAATGCTTTACATCAATCGTGCTTTGGGACATTCTTATCAGGTCAGATTCAATTGCAGACCGGAGATTACATTGTTTACTCTTAAATCTATATAATATCAAAATCAACAAATTATGGAAAATTTCAAAATCATTCACATTGGAAAATTTCTTTTCTGGCTCTCTTTTATTTTGGGTAATATCTGTCTTTTCGGATACATTATTTCTAGCAATGGGTATTTTGTCATTGGAGGTTATTTGCTTTTGATTTATGG
The DNA here is from genome assembly GCA_963530025.1 of uncultured Weeksellaceae bacterium. Classification (GTDB taxonomy): domain Bacteria; phylum Bacteroidota; class Bacteroidia; order Flavobacteriales; family Weeksellaceae; genus Epilithonimonas. The sequence goes on along the minus strand of CAUSBY010000004.1, from coordinate 83,853 downwards.
AACGATTGTCAATTCATTAGCATTCTTTGGATTAATTCTTTTTGGAATGTTTAAACCGCAATGCAAAGCTGAAATATGCAAATCTGCATTGATTTTACTTATTAATATTCCCATCGCAATTCTTTATTATTTCATCGGACTCTCAATTTTAAAAATATAATTATGAAAAAACTACGCATCCAATTTCTACTATTTGTTTATGATAATACACAAAAACTCTACAGAAAATATTTTAAGAAAAAGAAAAGACAATGGGCGTTTTCCCAACAACAATTATTGGCTTTTGAAGAAGATACTTTGGGCAGGAAACTCGGCGAATTCTATAAAAAGCACGGTTTTACAATGATTCCCAAAATGGAAAATCACGATGTTCATCATCTGCTTACAGATTGTGGAACCAAATTCGAGGAAGAGATTGCGATGCAGTTCTTACTTTTAGGTAATGGAAAAATGAATGCACATCTTCTCGCTGCTATTGTCCTTGGAAGTCTTATTCTTCCGGAATATTTCAAGATTTATATTCAGGCTTACAAGAAAGGAAAAAGTATGAGACCTTTCTATCATTGGGATTTTGAGAAATTGCTTTTCCAAAATTTCGAAAATGTGAAAGACTTCGTTCATCAAAAAGAAACTCCAGTTTTTTACTAAACTCCAATTATTTTTTAATTAATAAAACATTATAATTATGAAAAAACATCATTTAATCTTCATCACAGTTTTCGCCGTTATCATTCTTTTCTACAAAGAATATATCGCCCTTAACCTCGGGGTTTTTGGAATATTTCTAAGTATTTTGACTTATACTCAAACCAAACCCGAATTCAGAACCCGAACGTTTCTTACACTTTTTGTAACCTCCATTTTTTCATCTTTTGCATTCGCTTGGTTTGGAGATGCAATTTCGTTTGTCGCTGTTTTTGTCGCTGTGTTTTTGCTGAGGTTCAAAGGAACTTACCCGAAACTAAAACCATTTCTATATATTGAAGTTCTATTGTTGAATCTCTTCACATTCTTGGGAAGAGTTTTCAACATAGAGCAATGGTACGAAAAATACAAAGAAAGAAGTTTTGCCAAAAAACTCATTGCGATGATTTTGATTCCGGCATTTTTTATCACAATTTTCTTTTTCATTTACGCTCAAGGTAGCGACCATTTTGCAAATCTGTTCAGAGATTCTGAACTCGAGTTTCAACCTTTGATTTTTGTTGTTGTGGCAATTATCGGATTTTACATCGGATTTATCTTTTGGAATTTCGGAGTAGAAAGATTTATTTTTAAACAAAATCATTATTTGAATGACGATTTTTCAGGCTTAGTGAAAATTCAAAAACCAACCTTTTCTTTCCTTGATATCGATTCTGAAAGAACCAGCGGATTGGTTTCCTTTTCTGCGCTTAATATCTTGCTTTTAGTTTTCATTACGACTTACAATTACGAACAGTTTTTCGAAGTCACAAAATCAGCTGACGGTTTGAGCGCCGAAACTCACGAACGCGTAAATGCTGTGATAATGTCAATCATAATGGCAATTCTTGTGATTCTGTTCTATTTCAAAAAAGGATTTAATTTCGATGAAAAAGCAAAATCTCTGAAAATTTCTGCAAAAATCTGGATTGTTCTGAATGCGGTTTTAGTGATTTCTGCATCGCTCAAAAACTCAGAATATATCATCAATTATGGTTTGACTTACAAACGTTTGGGCGTTTATGGATTCTTGACAATGGCTTTGATTGGTTTGATTTTCACTTTTATCAAGATTCAGAAAAAGAAGACCAACGCTTTCCTTTTCAACCAAATGTTTTGGGCTTGTTATGGCTTGATTTTGGTTTGCAGTTACATCAATTGGGGCGGAATTATTACGTCCAACAACATCAAAAGAAGGGATTTTGCAGAAAATTATCACTTGGCTTCCATCAATTATAACGAACAGATTTTGCTGGATTACGCTAAGAAAACAGGAAATTTTGAAGTAGAACACCAACTCAAAAAAAGAATCGAATCTTACCAAAGAGAAACTTTTCTCTCAAAAATATTGTACTATGAATTTATTAAAATCGAAAAAGAATAATAATTTGGGCAACTTATCCGCCTTCCGCTCCCAATCTTTTCACTCCACTTCGTTGCGTAAAAAGGATTTCCGCTCAAGTCGGGTTGCGACAATTCTGCCTCTTAAATATCTGGCTTTGATTCCTCTATTTTTGGTTGCCTGCAAAAAAGAACCAGAAGTAAAAGACACAAAAGTTGATACTATCACAACAATTGAAAAACCAATTGATTCCTTATCAACCATTCTGAAAACCGAAAAAGAATCCAATCAAAATATTGTAACAGTTGACGCATCAAAAATGCCAATCCGATTAAACCTAGAAATCAAAAATCCAGATGACCAACTGATTTTAAAATTAGAAAACCTTAATCAACCAATAATCAAAGGTTATTTGAAAACGGAAAAACCAATGAATTTGAGATTCAATCAAATCAGAATGCCAGATAATACTTTTGACGGACCATTTTCTCAAACAATCGAATATGATACAAAACAAAAAGGAGAATATTGGCTGATATTAGCCAAAAGCAATATGGCAGATGGGACACCGGTCGGCAAGTTCTTTGTCAAAATAGAATAAACTAAAAAGAATCTCAATCGAGATTCTTTTTTTATTTTAAACTTAAGATAGCTAATTTATAACCTTTCATCCCGAATCCGGAAATCACAGCATCACAACTTTCCGCTGTCACAGACTTCTTCCGGAATTCTTCACGTTTGTAAATATTACTGATATGAATTTCTATTTTCGGTTTGCTAATATTTTTAAGACAATCCGAAATCGCATAAGAATAATGAGTAAAAGCACCTGGATTAATGACTACAGCTTCAAAATCATCTTCCTGCAAACGATTAATCAGTTCTCCTTCAATATTGGATTGATAGTAAGAAATTTCATCAGAAGAAAATTCATTTTTCAAATCAGAAAGATAATCTTCCATAGTAACTGAACCGTAGATTTCTGGTTCACGAGTTCCAAGTAAGTTGAGGTTTGGACCGTTTATGATGAGGATTTTCATTCAGAATATTTTTTCAAAGATATAAAATTAAGGCTGATGCTGAAAACAGAAACTATTCCCAATGCTTGTTTTATGTTTACATCGTGTTCCGCTTTTGGTAGTTCCTCTACATTGAACTGTTGCTTCTATTCCAGAAATTTTTTTCTTTCCTGAGCCAGCGATGGCTAAAGTAGAAACTGGCTGGCAAATTTTACAAGCCGTCAATCCTTTTTCCAAAGCAGAATTAAGGTCTGTTTTATTAGAAACATTTTTTACCATTCTACAATTTTCTGTGTGGTATTTTTGCCCACTCGGTGTATAGTAAACTGTTTGGGAGCTAACAAAAATAAAACTGAATAGGAAAAATAGGTTTGAAAATGACCTCATAATAAGTTGATATCTATAAATATAAAAAATCCCTAGAAATTTCTGAGGATTTTTGAAATATAGTATAAAGATTAGGTGTAATTATTTCCCTAAAAGATTATTAAGACTCTTTTTAGCCTTATCGATTTCTTCGTTTGCTGCTTTTTTAGTCTCATCAGTAGACTTTTTGAAATCTTCTTTTGTCTTATCTGCAGAAGCTTTTACATCTGATACCGTTTTTTTTGCATCTTCTGTAAGCTTGGCTTTTTCAGCATTAAGCTTATTTTTTACTTCAGTAGTTTTATTTTCAACCGCAGTTGCAACTGTTCCGCTGATGATACTGTCTGATTTTTTAACAACATTATTAATTGTACTAGAAGCTTCAGCACCCAAGACTTGAGCTGATGTCGTCAGATAGTTTTCATATTCTGTTTTTACAGTTCCGCCTTCTGCAATATATGCTGTTTTAGATTCAACATATTTTTCTTGAGCAGCCTGCAATTCTTTCTTGGCAGCTTCAATTTTTACAGGGTCATTTGTTGCCAAAGCAGCTTCGTAATTTTTCTGAGCCGTAGATAATGCCAAAGCAGCATCTTCGTAAGACTGAGTGAAATCTATTTTTGTTTCAGCAGTTTCAGTTTTATTGCAGCTGTTAGCAGTTAATGTAATTCCAGCCAAAGCCAGTGTCAAAAGTGTTTTTTTCATTGTATTATTGATTGTTAATAATCTGTTTAGTTAATTTTTGCAGCTCTTGGTCTTCATCTGATTGAGAGATATCTCCGTTCAATCTTTTTATTTCTAATGTGTTCACTTGCTTTGCCAGATTAAGATAAGCAAGATATTTTTCCAATATCAAAGTTTTCTTTTCTGACGTTGCATTGCTTGCGTTAGCACTTTTTACAAAAGTCTGCAGATTGTCGTTACACAAAATGTATGCCTGAAATGCATTTGACAAAAAATAATCGCTTACCAAAGAATTAGTTTCAAGATTACTATACAATTTTGGAATTTCTACAGGAGAATATTGAATGATTTCTGAGATGTCTGTACCTTTTTTAGCAGCATTCAGATACATTCCCTGAGTTTTCATTACGCTATTTTCCAAAGAAAGGTTGGTCGCATCCAAGAGCTTAACAAGATTTTTCTTTTGATTGATGTCTGATAAAATGGTATTGAGACTTAGTGCGATAAAAAAACCGGTAAAAGTTGAAATCAAAGAAATGAAAAATTCGAAGCTTCTGGTTTTTCTTGTTCGCAGTCCATCGAATAATTTTGAATTGATAAGGAATAAGGTTACAAGAACCAAAGCAATTGCAATAATAATGTACATATGTATTTTTTTGTCAAAGGTAAGAATCTCTATAATTAATCAAAATAAAAATAGATAAACCGACAGATTTCATAGATGAATCAGACATTGATTTTTAAGCAAAAAAAATACCTTCAGAAATTCTGAAGGTATTTTAAGTAGCCCGTAGGGGAGTCGAACCCCTCTTACCAGGATGAAAACCTGAGGTCCTAACCGATAGACGAACGGGCCTAATTAATTTTCTATTGTTTAATTTAGCTATATTATTCTGAATGAAAAATACAGATTCTAAATCTTTAAAAAAAATACCTCCAGAAAATTAGTGAAGGTATTTTAAGTAGCCCGTAGGGGAGTCGAACCCCTCTTACCAGGATGAAAACCTGAGGTCCTAACCGATAGACGAACGGGCCAAGGACTATATTAAGCTAAACTATTTACGTGTTTAGTTAATTTGCTTTTCAAGTTAGAAGCTTTATTCTTGTGAATAATGTTCTTCTTAGCTAATTTATCCAATAAAGAGATTACTTTTGGTAACTGCTCAACTGCTACTGCTTTGTTTTCTTCATTTCTCAATGATTTCAAAGCTGTTCTTGCAGTCTTGTGATAGTATCTGTTACGAAGTCTTCTTACTTCGTTTTGTCTAATTCTCTTTAATGCTGATTTATGATTTGCCATATCGTTCAAATGTGGGTGCAAAGATAAAAACTATTTTTTAATTTGCAAACTTTTTTTTAAAATTAAAATTTTATTTTGCCTAGTTTGAAACTAATTTAATGATTCTAAAATCATTTTTAATTATCAAGATTTACTATCTTTCCTCTAAGGCGGTGCAAAAGTATGGATATTTTTTAAAATTCAAAATGTTTTGAAAATTTTTTTTCAACTTTTTTTGATATCCAAATTTAAATGTTTCCAATCACGAACATATTTTCCATTGTTGGAACATCGCTGCCTCCCTGTTTTTCAAGCGTTATCGCAAAAGCTTGGGGCTTTTCTATTTTGGAAAGAACGATTTGAGAATCTTTATCCTCAGAATACATTCCGGCACTTACAGGTTTGCCATCTACGATTGCCCAAAGCTGATATTGCATTCCTTTGGGAGTTTTTGGTAGATTTTTAGCGTTAAGATAAACTTCCTTAGACTCTTTATTCCAATACACGAGAGCTTTGGAATCTGGATGTTTTTCCACACCTTTTAGAGCAATTGCTTGGATATTTGGGTCGGAAATGATGTCTAATTTTTGTTGAAGACTTTGTAAGGCAAGATTTTGAGACTGTTTTTGAGTTTTTAATTCAGCTATTTCTTTTTTGTTTTTAGAAATATCATTAATCCAGAAAAAGTTTCCGATGATACTTACAAGAAACAGAACCGATGCCGCAATCGCATATTTTTGCCAATTAATGGCTTTGTTTGGATATACTTCTTGAGTGATTTCTCCAATTTTTAAATCCGATTGTTCAGAAATGATAGGATTTTCATTTTCAACAATTTGCTCTTGCTGAATTTTACCCCAAATCTTAGATTTCAAGTCACTAGGAGGCGTAACAGCTTGAGCAGTCGCCAAATCTTCCAAAACTTTTTGTGCCTCTTCGAATGCTGTTCTTACCTCAACATTATTCTTCATTACACACTCCAAAATCCCTGCCTCCTCGGGAGAAGCAAGACCTAGAATATAAGATTCTATGATTCCGGATGATATGTATTCTTCTATGTTCACTTTATTGATAATCTTTTAACAAGTCCTTTAATTTCATCAGCGCACCGCGCATTTTCGTTTTTATTGTTCCAAGCGGAATTTTCAATTTATCAGAAATTTCAACTTGTGTAAATCCTTGATAATAAGCAAGATTTATAAGTTCTCTTTTGTCTGATTCCAAATTCTCAAGCACATTGCTAAGCCCGATGAAATCGGATGAATCATTAGTCGTCGAAAATTCTGTATTGTTATATACGAAATCTGGAATCGTTTGGTTTTTCAGTTCATTTTGGAAACCTTTAGATTTTAGATAATCTATGGCGGTGTTTCTGGAGATGTTAATCATCCACGTGTAGAAACGGCCTTTGGAAGAATCATATTGATGGATTGAGTTCCAGATTTTCACAAAAACATCCTGAATGATTTCTTCGGTATATTCCTTTGACTGAACAATTCGAAGAATTACACCATACAACGCACCAGAATAGTGGTCATAAAGGTGTTGAAAGCCTGCTTCGCTTTTGTCTCTAAGCAAAACAATCAGTTCGTCTTCAGAATATTTTGTTTTAATAATAGGTTTATTATAATCCAAATGTAATCAATTAATTATAAATAATCGTTTATTTTTTAAAAAGTGAAAATGTTGTTTTTCAGAATAATTATTTGGGCGCCTTTATCCGCCTTCCGTTCCCGCTTTTTTGCTCGTCGTTCCTCCTCACAAAAAGAGCTCCACTCAAGTCGGGGCGCGCTTCGCAGATTAGGAACATTTGACATTTGAATATCGTTTTTCGGATTTAATGAAAAATAATCGACTGATTGATAGTGGGTTAAAATAAAATATCAAAAACTTTAAAACCGAATCTATGTGATTCTCGTAAGTAATTTTATCAAACATTTAATATTAATCAAAAAATAATCAAAATGAATTCAAAATCAAAAATCGCAGCATTCGGAATGGTAATGTTATCATTCGCATTCGGTGGAAATATATCTGCGCAGGCAATGAAAGAAAAAACAGTTATGGTTGGCGGTGCAGCAATGTATCCATCCAAAAACATCATTGAGAACGCAATGAATTCCAAAGACCACAAAACTTTGGTCGCAGCAGTTAAAGCCGCTGGACTTGTGGGAACATTAGAAAGTAAAGGGCCTTTCACCGTTTTAGCTCCAACAGATGAAGCTTTTGCAAAACTTCCAAAAGGAACAGTTGATAATCTGGTAAAACCAGAAAATAAAGAAATGCTGACCAAGATTTTAACTTATCACGTTTTGGCAGGAAAATATAGTGCACAGCAAATCTGGGCAGCCGTAAAATCAGGAAATGGAAAAGCAATGATGAAAACTGTAGAAGGAGAGAGTTTAACTTTCTGGACAAAAGGGAAAGACCTTTATATAAAAGATGCAAAAGGAAATGATGCAAAAGTGACCATCGCAGATGTAAATCAATCCAATGGTGTTATCCACGTAATTGATACAGTTCTGATGCCTTAATAATTATCTGAGACCAGCGTAATATTTTATGCTGGTTTTAATTTTTGAAACCAAACTTTAAAAATAATATTATGAAAAAAACAATCAGTGTTTCCAATGGTGCAGCCACCTTGGATACTAATAGAAGAAATTTTTTGAAACTCAGCGGTGTTGGACTGGCAATTGCTGGATTGGCGCTTGTGGGTTGTAATGACGACGATGATTTTATCAGCAATCCTGGAGGTAATGTATTTGATTTAGGAAAAGGTGATGTCGGTGTTTTGAATTACGCTTATGCCCTTGAGCAATTAGAAGCGGATTTCTATACCAAAGTTGTGAATAATTTCTATATGGGAATATCAAGTGCGGAAAGAGAAGTTTTCACAGATTTGTATCACCACGAGGTAATCCACAGAGATTTCTTCAAAGCGGCAATCAGTGGAGCGACTTCTAATGTTTTACCTACTTTGGAATTCCAATATCCAGGAGTAGATTTTAATAACAGAAATTCTGTACTTGCAACGGCAAAAGCTTTGGAAGATACAGGTGTTGCAGCTTACAACGGAGCTGGAAAATACATTACGAATGCAGATTATCTTGTAATTGCAGGTAAAATCGTTTCTGTTGAAGCAAGACATGCAGCGGCAATTAGAGACCTTATCAATCCAAAATCAGCAGATTTCTCTGGAGACGATGTCATCAATGCTATGGGATTGGATGTTGCAAAAGAACCGAAAGATATCGTGACTGTTGCAGCTGGATTTATCAAAACACCATTCACTTGGAAAGAGAGAGGTATTTAATCAATTATTAATTTCAAAATTTATTATTATGAACATTCTTAGAATATTAGATAAGCTCTCTAATGACAAATTTTTCACAGGAGAAGCTTCAAGATTACAAACCTTATCCAGCATTGCCGATTTTGGTAAAAAAGCAGCTGTTGCATCTGTGCCACTTGGATTAGGAGTGTTGATGTCAACACCGTTACAGGCAGAGACTACATCTTCAAGCGCGACTATGTTTAAATCGCCTTTAACAGATGCTTTGCAATTGGCATTGACTTTAGAATATCTGGAAGACGAATATTACAGAATTGGTTTGGCGACGGGAGGATTGATTCCAACATCTGACAGAACGGTTTTTTCTCAAATTTCCAAACACGAAACAGCACACGTAAGTTTTCTTAAAAGTGCATTGACTTCTTTAGGCGAAACTCCAAAAACAAAACCAACTTTTGATTTTACAGCTGGCGGAAATTTCACGCCTTTTACAGATTATCAACAATTTTTGATTTTAGCTCAGGCTTTTGAAGATACTGGCGTAAGAGCATACAAAGGCCAAGCAGGAAATGTAATGTCTAACAAAGATGTTTTAACGGCGGCACTTCAAATTCATTCTGTGGAGGCAAGACACGCATCTCAGGTCAGAAGAATGAGAGCGAACAAAGGCTGGATAGAATTGGCAAATGGCGGTAATATGCCATCGGCAACCAATCCTGTCTATGCAGGTGAAGGTGTTACAGTTCAGGCTGGTTTCAATACGGCAACTGCTTTTGGAGCGGAAGCTGGTTCAGCGGCTTATGATGAAGTTTTAAGCGGAAGTGATGCAGCTGCAATTGCTGGATTATTTATTGTTTAGAAACAAATGATGACAGAGATTGATTGAATCCTTTTCCATCTTTGGGAAAGGATTTTTATTTGAAGCGTTAGAATACTTGATTTAAATATAATAATAAAAGCTCTTCAGAAAGAAGAGCTTTTTAATTTATTAGTAGCCTATAGGGGAATCGTGGTGTAGTCTAATATAATATTTTAAAGGCTTAGTTTTTTAATAATCAGATATTTGATATTTGCTGTATTCTAATGAAATTCAATAGAATCTAATTAACTATTCTGGTTTTAGTCCCCAATTTTTAATAATAGGGACTTTATAGAATGTTGAATTTTTGCATTGCATCAGCTTTTATAAACCAAATATGTACATCTTACCTAATAACATTTTAACAAGGGGACATCTAGGACTTACCAATATTTTAAGGGGACGAAGTTTTACTTACACGACCGGTTTAGTTTACAAATACCAATAATTCTTATTAATTAAATCTATTTAACATAATAAAAAACATAAAAATTTGTTGTAAAGTTTGTTAAAAACTTGCTAATTTAACACCGAAAAATTAACCAATGAAAAAACTCTGCATAAGCGTGGGAATCCTTGCTATGGGTTATTCCTATGCTCAAAAAGTAAGCTGGCAAAAGAATTTAGAATCTGGAACACAGGATTTTCTTTCAGGATTGGCGATTACCATAGACGGACAATACTTAGTTTCCGGATCATCTATTCAAAAAAATCAGAACCCAACAGGAGGTAATCAAAATAAAGGTTACGATTACCATATTCTCAAACTCGATCAACAAGGTCAGAAAGTTTGGGAGAAGTATTTCTCAGGTAACCAACATGATTATCTAAGTTCCACCGTTGCGACCCGTGAAGGTGGATTTTTATTGGCAGGTACCTCCTACTCTTCATTGGCATTAGACAAAAAAGATAGATCCAATGGTTCATCGGATATCTGGATCATCAAGATTGATGAAAATGGCGAGGAACAATGGCAGAAAACCATTGGGACAAGATACAGTGAAGAAGCCAGAAGTGTTACACAAACCACAGACGAAGGTTTTGTTGTTGCAGGTTCCACAAATCATCCCAAATTAGGTTATGGTTCCAAAGATGTTTTTGTAATAAAGTTGGATAAAACTGGAAAAATCATCAGTCAATTGATCTTAGGAGGAAAAGGACTTGATGAAGTAGAGAAAGTGATTCCCACAAAAGATGGTGGAGTTTTGATGGGTATCTATTCTCGGAGTGGGGTTTATGAAGGACAATCAAAATCAAAAATCAATTCTAAGGATTTGAATTCAACATTGTCCAATACCAATAATTCTGAATCATCCTCAAGTACATCATCCTCAAGTAAACAAAATCCAGAATCCTATGATATTAACTTCTATGGCAAATCATTTGGAAATTATGGTGAGGGGGATTACTGGATTGTGAAGTTGGACAAGAATGGCAATGTTCAGTGGGAAAGAAACTTTGGAGGAAGTGAAGATGATCATGTCCGAACAATGGCATTGACCGATTCGGGTTACATCATCGGAGGCGAGAGCCGGTCCGAGACCTCCGGTAATAAGAGAGCCAAGTTGGAAGAGGGTACGGATTTATGGGTATTGGCATTTGATGAAGATGGTAATGAACAATGGCAACGATCTTATAACTTCAAGAACAGGGATGTATTAATGAGTCTTAATACTATTGAAAATTCCGATTCTGAAACAAAAGGATTTTTAGTTGGGGGGTATACTCAGAGTGAAGGTAAAGTTGAAAAAGACGATGAAACATTCTGGATGTTATATATTGATAAGAATGGCAAGGAAGTCTGGAGAAAGTATGTTGAAGGAAAAGATAAGAAGAATGAAGAACGACTGACATCGGCATTACTGAACAGAGACGGATCATATGTCTTGGCAGGGACGAGTGCTGAAGAATTGGGCAAGGAAAACTGGAAGGTGGTGAAATTGTTGGATAGCGATGTTGAGGATTTGATGGAGAATAAGGTTATGCAGATCTATCCAAACCCTGTTAAGGATTACTGCTATGTGGAGATTGGACTTGACTTCGATAGTGCAGATATCTATCTATACGATATGACAGGAAAAATCATTCAACAGCTACAAACGAAGAACAAGGTTACAAAGGTCGATACCTCAAGAATACCACAGGGTGTTTACATCATTAAAGCAAACATCCCGACACAAAAAGACAAAAAACTAACTACTAAAATTGTTAAAGAATGATAACTATGAGAAATATATTTAATTTTTTACTTTTTGTAATACCTCTTTATCATATAGCCCAAGAAGTACCTGCTCAAAACGCCAGCAGTCTTGTATCCAATATGGCAGCTCCAAATGTTGCAAATATGGAGAGATTTAGCGAATCATCGGTAAACTATTATAACGGCAAAGCCAGTACTTCAATTCCTATTTTTACAATTAAAGCAGGAAATATTACATATCCAATCTCCTTAAATTATGCTGCAGGAGGAGTTCAGGTTAATAGTGTTGCTTCGGATGTAGGATTGGGATGGAGTGTAACAGATACTTTTGTTAATAGAACAATAGTGGGTGATGCCGATTGGGAGACGTTCCCCAATGTATATAAAACAAATGAGGACTGTAATAAAATTGAATACAATCCTCCTGGAGTTTCGGGAATGAAATCTGGTTATTTTTACAAAATTGGGAAAATTACAACCGCTCCTTTAACAAAAGTAGATTATTTTCCTGATTTTTTTAAATTCAATTCTCCCCAAAATCAAACAAGGTTTATTTTTACAAATAAAGATACGGTATTGGATCTGGATAAAAAGAATACTACAGTTGAATGGAATGTTATTACAAAGAAATATAATTACTTAACTACTACAAACTATTTTAGTGGTAATCTTGAAAATGTTAACAGTCAACAATGTGTGACTGATTATGATAACTTTACAATCACTACCAAAGATGGGATAAGATATTATTTTCAGGATAAAGATATTAATCACAGTTACGCAGCTTCGGGCAATGTATATGATGCTTTAGGAAGTATAGCAGGTACTTTTCCAAGGGTTAGCTCTTGGCATGTTTCAAAAATCACTGATAATGTTACAGGACAAGAAATTAATTTTATATATGATGATTATACAACTGAGAGTAGTAATGATATAAATACAATCCAGACTAACCATCATTATTATGACTGTAGTGGTGTTAAACCTACTTTATCTAATACTCAATCGTCTTGTTATCTTCCCCAAGGATCAGATACCCCGGGTTCATTTTATTATAATCGCGGATTAAACATCAAACGCATAAAAAAAATTACATTTCCTACAGGGAGTGTTGAATTTAATTACAATCAAGATAGAGCAGACCTTCATAATGGAAAAGCCTTAACAAATGTCACGATTAAAGATTATAATGGGAAGATTATAAATGAATTTGAATTAGTGCAAGATTATTTTTATTCAACATTGCAGAAAAATGAATACAGTAAGAGATTAAAATTATTGTCTGTTAAAGAACGAGGCAAAAATAACTATCAATTCGACTATTATGAGGACATACAGATGCCAAATATAGGTTCTCCTTTTCAAGATTTTTTTGGATACTGTAATCAAGTGGAAATAAATCTAGCTGCAAATATTGCCAAATCTTCAAAGTACTACTATTATCCTGGTAAGAGAGAGTTCAGCCTTTTGCCATATAATATATCTACAGATAATAATCATTATTTGTTGAATGGTATTATAAATAAAGAGCCTAACGAACTTGCAAGAACATGGTCTTTAAAAAAGGTTACATTCCCAACAGGAGGTAGCAAATTTTTTGATCTCGAAAGTAATACATTCAGTTTATGGGATAGTAACCTTAAAGGAGGAGGAGTAAGAGTCAAACAACAGATTTTACAAGAAAGTCCTAGTTCACCATCTAGATTAATTAATTATTACTACACCAATGGAACTAATAGCAGTGGTTACCTTTTTAATGTACCTTACGTGGGTCATCCTGGTAGCACTCTATATGATGCAAATTTGCCTGGTCCGCCTAATATAAGTGCTTTAGATATTAACAATCTTGATAAATATTTCTTTTTATATAATAGTTCTAGAATCAATTATGATATACTTAATAATTTTTTCATAGGCTATTCAAAGGTTGAAGAAAATGAAAACGGAATTAAGACCATATATGAATATTATAATGATGAATATCCTAATATTCAGACAAGAAGTCACATTACCCAATCTGGTGTCACACATTTTACCAGTCACTGTATGTCAGTCTTTTTAGTTCTTAACAGTGCGTTAGGTAATGAAACTTATATTGACAGAAGCAGATTAAGAGGAAAGCTACATTTCATGCATCTTTATGATAAACTCAATAACAAGGTAAAGATGCAGGAAAATGTTTATAAAAGTTTTGTAGAAAATGATTATAACCCGAATCCAATTGATGAGTTTTATGTAAAAGGTGCTAATGTTATACAAAAACCAAACACCTCGGGAGATAATAACCAAAGTTTTGCAGAATTAATTTCTACAAAGCAATCCTATAATTCATTATATAATAATCTGTCTTATGTTAAGATTACCAATTTTTTACCAGCAGGTGATGTAATTGAAGAAAAAAAATTCGATCATGATACAACAACTCAAAATTTATTGTATCAATATCATAAGGTGAAAAATGGCAGCAGTTATCCTTATTATAGATTCACTGAGTACATTTATCCATATCAATCAACAGGATTAAATGAGCCTTTTGCACAGTCATTAGTAGATATCAATAAAATCGATGTGCCATTACTCACTTACAATAATGAAGGTGAAATGGATTTTACTGGGCAGAACCAGACAAGCATTATTTCTACATCCAGGTCTAAAGTTATCTTTTCAAAGGATTCGAAAACAAGTAATAAAATATTACCAGTGCAGACACTTGTTGCGACAGCACAAAATAATTTTTATGAAGTTGGTAAATTTGATAGATATGATAATAAAGGAAATCTTCTCCAATCAACATCAGATGGAATTTCCACAACTTATCTGTATGGTTACAATCAGACATTGCCAATTGCAAAAATCGTGGGAGCAACATATGAACAAGTGATGTCTGCATTTGGAGTACAAACTCCTACAAGTACATCTTATCTTCAGTTAAATATTGTTACACTTTCTAATTTAGATAAAAATAATTCGACAGAAAATGATTTAAAGAAAGAATTGGATCTGTTTAGAGCAAAAAATGAGTTTAAAGATTATGAGATTACCACTTATACTCAAGATCCATTAATTGGTGTAAAAAGTGTCACTCCGCCGAATGGTATGAGAGAAACGTATGAATATGATTTTTTAAATCGCTTGAAAAGAATATATGATCTTAACGGCAGAATTATTAAAGAATATAATTATCACTATGCAGGTCAGGCTTCAGTATTTTATAATGGTGCAAAAAGTCAGCCCTTTACTAAAAATAACTGTTCTTCTGGAAATGGATCTGTTGTAACATATTCAGTCCCAGCAAATAAATATTTCTCTGACATAAGTCAAGGTGCTGCTGATCAACAGGCACAGGATGAAATAGATACTTATGGACAGACATATGCAAATAGCAACGGTACATGTACAGCTTTTACATCCTGTGTAATTAATAGGGCTACATATTTTGCTAGTCAAACAGATAATTATATATCCCTTCAACAGATCACGACAAACAGCGTACAGGTATATTTAAATTTACTTCCACCGAACTTGGCTGGCACGAATATGAGCTGGTCTGGAGGGGTTGACGTTGGAACTGTATCTTCAGCGTGTATACCGTCTTCCACTTCTATTACTAATATGACTTCCACAAATAGAAATTGGAGAATAACTATTAATACAAGTGGTAAGATAATTCTTACACTAATAAGTGGTACAAGTCCTTCAGCTGGCAACAGCAGTGATAGAATTAACTTAAGTTTTAGCTATAATAAATAATTCTATAAATTGATTATATAATAATTACAAACAATAAAAATTAAACTATGAAAAAAATAATATCAACAGCATTGGTACTGATAATTACCATTGCACAGGCTCAGTTATATACTCCCTGGGGATTAGTAAGCACTTCAACTACAGGCAATATAGGGATAGGTATTCCTAATCCGGAGTCAAAATTAGATATAGGTACAGATAACACCCAAAAGACCTTTATCAATTATCAGAACAGGTCTTCGGTGACTTTCATTCCCAATATAGGAAGCTGGTTTCATATTAGTACAACAAATGGGGCAAATAATGACCTGACAATTTCACAAGGAGGGTCAGTGGACGAGAACCGATTATTGACCATACGAAATACGGGGAATGTTGGTATAGGTGTGCCCAATCCTTCAGAGAGATTGGATGTTCTTGAGAAGATAGCACTCAGTGCGGTGAACTATCAGGCAGGTAATAGAATTGATAAGAAATGGATGTTCGCCACAGGAGGAGATATCACAAGTATGTATATGGTGCCTAGAAAAGCAGATGACAGTGGCTGGGATTGGCCGAAACAGATCGTTTTCAACGATGGTAATATAGCGGCTTCTGGAAGATTGGAAGCCCGTGAGGTCAAGGTAACCCAAGGTCCGACAGCAGACTTCGTATTTGAGGATAATTATTCTTTACCAACTTTGGAGGAGGTCGAGAAGCATATCAAAGAAAAAAGACATTTGCCCGAGATCGCTTCTGCCAGTGAAATGGAGAAGGATGGTGTGAACGTGGGAGAGTTTCAGATCAAACTTCTTCAGAAAATTGAAGAGTTGACGCTATATTCCATAGAACAGAATAAAAAGATCAAGCAATTGGAACAGGAAAACCAACAGGTCAAGTCTCTACTGGAAAGACTTGAGAAGCTTGAGAAAAACAAAAACTAGTATGTAATCATAAAAGTCATCTTATGCACAAGAAGATACTTATAACATTAGGATTGATCTGTGGTGTTGCAGGTTACTCCCAGAAGATACTTAATGGCTATTCTGCACCGCAGACTGTGGTTGATGCTAGCAGTATCCGTATGTTGCCGGGCTTTCATGCCAATTCAAATGATGGTAGCTATAATGGCAATCCGACAGTGTTTATAGCCAAGATAGGTAACCCGGCAACAGAAACAGTTCCGCCCTCTAATACCATTGGTAATACAAATGCCAACCTAGGACATAATTATGTTTATACAAGAAATTATCTGACACCAATAACAGAAAGTAATGCAAGTGCACCTCAGGTTCAGAGCATCACTTATTTTGATGGATTAGGTAGACCCAAGCAAAACATTGCTATCAAGTCATCGCCTTTTGGAGAAGATCTGGTTCAGGATATTGTATACGATCCGTATGGCAGACAGGTAGATTCTTGGCTCCCAGCACCAATGACGACAGGTAACGGTAACATACAATCTAATGTCCAAACCTCTGCCAATAATTTTTATGGAGACCCTAATGAGATCAATGACTCCTCACCGTTCAGCCATACCATACTGGATGATTCCCCTTTAAATAGAGTTATGGGACAGACGGCTCCCGGAAGTGCCTGGCAGAATAAACCGCAGACCTATGTGTATGATACCAATTTCAATGACAATGTCAAAAATTTTATTACAACGACCACTTGGACGGATAATGTTGCCACTACCAAATTTATTACCAATGCGGTATATGCCAACTATGAACTTTTCAAAAACAAAGTGAAAGATGAGGATAATAATGAGGTCACAGCTTTTACAAATAGAAAAGGACAAACCATTCTCCAAAGAAGATATACGGCTGCCAATGGTAATATAGATACTTATTATATTTATAATGAATATGACCAACTCTCGTATGTGATTCCTCCCTTGGCAGTTGAAGAAGTAGATGGTGGGAAAACGCTTTCTACGATTCTGAGCAATCTTTGCTATCAATATAAATATGACTACAGGAACAGGCTGGTAGAAAAAAAATTACCGGGAAAAGAGTGGGAATACATCGTATATAACAAACATGATATGCCGATTCTTTATCAGGATATCAATTTGAGGCTTGGAAATTCCGGGACATCTGCTGATTCCTGGATATTTACAAAATATGACAATCTAGGAAGAACCATCTATACCGGAATCACATCAGATAACAGAAGCAGAAAGGATATCCAGTCTTCTCTGGATACGCAGACCATTACGAATGAAACAAGAGTCTCTGGGGCAGGTGTTTCTGTTCTGGCATTTGCGCTACATTACACCAATGTTAGTTATCCAACAACAATATCATCATTATTATCGGTCAATTATTATGATACTTATCCAACTTTGTCACCACCTCCGTCCATTCCTTCCTCCATCAGGAATCAAAAGGTGCTGACCAATGCTTATGCAGCGTCCGAATATAACAGCGAAGCGAAGATAAGCACAAAAGGTCTTCCTACAGCGAGTTTTTTGAGAAATATAGAGGACAGCCGCTGGACAAAGACCTATATGTTTTATGACCTGGAATCCAGACCTATAGGAACTTACACCACCAATCACCTGAACGGATATACCAATGTGGAAAATGTATTGGATTTTAGTGGTAAGGTTCTGGAATCATACACGAATCATAAACGCAATGTCAATGCAACGGAAGTAAGAATCAAAGAACGTTTCGAATACTCTCCACAACAATATGTTGTAAAACATTATCATCAGGTGGACAGTGAGCCGGAAGAGCTGCTTACGGAGAATGAATACAACAGGATAGGTCAGCTCAAGAACAAAAAAGTTGGCAATGATCTCCAGAAGATCGATTACAAATACAATATCAGGGGATGGCTCAAAGAGATCAATGATGTGACAAATATAGGAAACGATCTTTTCGCCTATAAGATCCACTATCAGGACCCTGAGCAGACCTCGGACAATCCGGATACCGGTTACAGAAAATATAATGGTAATATAACAGAGGTCCAATGGAAGTATGCTAATAATACCGAGCTTAGAAAGTATTACTATAAATATGATGAGCTTGATAGACTCAGAGAAAGCAAATATCGTAAGATAGATACCAACGTCATAACCCCAGATACTTACAATGAAAGTATGGAGTATGACAGAAATGGGAACATTACAAAGCTGAACCGTTTCGGATTGGTCGGCAAGTATAATGTGCCGGCAAAGACAGATGAGCTGGAATATTTTTATAAAGACGGAGTGAACGCCACGAACCGGTTGTTCAAGATCATTGACCACACACAGAATGAGAGTGGCTACTACGGAAACGGTGGGATCAATGAGTATGACGGGAATGGCAATATGACGATAATGCCGGACAAGACCATTACCCAACCTATTCTTTATAATATTCTCAACCTTCCTACATTGATACGGAATTATGATGAGACATTTCAAAATGAGGTTGTCAACACCCAGAACGTATATAGGGCAGATGGTGTGAAGCTCTATAAGAAGTTCAGGTATGTGACAGGTCCGGAATTTATAATCACAGAATATCTGGACGGGTTCCAATATGTATCGCCTCTCACTGCGGGATTGAAAACGGCAATGGAAAGCGATGACCCATCCATTGTGAAAGCTACAAAAGCAGGTCAGACCGAAGTTTTCGAATCTGAGGAACGTGCGCCTGAACAAGTGGTGGTTGGTCCGTCTGGAGGAGATGTGTCTATGGAGCTCCAGTTCTTCCCGACGGTGGAAGGGTTTTATGATTATGTGAACAGAACGTATATTTACCAGTACAAGGACCAGGTCGGCAACAACAGGGTAAGCTTCTCCAGGAACAAGCTCACGAACGCCATCGAGGGAAAGGACACCAATGACTATTACCCGCTGGGGCTGAACCATAAGCTGCCGAGTGTCACGCTATATGACCCTATATCGATACCTTACAACTACAAGTTCCAGGAGCAGGAGTTGCAGGAGACAGGTTTCTACAGCTTCAAATGGAGGAACTATGATCCGTCCATGGGAAGATTCTTCAATGTGGACCCGTTAAGTGAGAAATATGCTTATCAATCACATTATAACTTCTCGGAGAATAGGTTGACGGATGGTATCGAACTTGAGGGACTTGAATATATTGATATCAACCCTGATAACTGGGATACAGGTAGGAGCTGGTTGTGGAATATAGGACACGGAAGGTTTGACATAGACATTGGTTGGAATAGAGGAGGTAATAACGTAGGAGACGATAGTTCTTCAAAAGGAAAAGGGGTTGTTGAACCAGGTATACCGGAACAGATAAGTTCAGGTGATTTTATTGACGATATTAATTCTTGGCTTGATACTCCGGTTAGTCCAGGAACAGCACAAGCTGCAGAAGATTTAGCTCATTCAAGTATGCCAGGTAATTTTACAATGCCTGACACTAATGAAGGAGTTTTATTATCAATTGCTGTGGCTTTTGGGTCAGCGATGCAAGATGCAAATGGTTTTAGATATCCTAGATATGCTCCTAAAAGCAGCTCAAAGTTTTCAGCACAAATAAATAGTCGTCACAATCTAAATTCGACTTCAATAGCAGGAGGAAAAACACGTGCAGGAACTTTCGCTCCAAAAGAAATATTAGATTTGGATATAGCAGCATACAATGCGGGTAATTTTTCAAATGCAAATAATGGTAATGGAGATGTAATGATTAATGGTAGAATTTATGGTATGAAAAATGAAGGACAAACATTATTTCCGAGAAGTGGTGGAGCTCCTCAATTTCAAGATTTATCTCAAGGACAAATTAAGGCAATACAATTGATGAAAACAGTGCCCACAAACAAAATAAATCAAGCATTAAAAGGGGCTGGTGTATCTGCTACAGATGTTAACTTTGCAAAAGATTTTATAAAAAAATATTAGTATGATTCATTTTATTTGTTATTTAAAGAGAAAAAAAAGTAATCATTATATAATTGAATTATTGAAAGAAATTTTTAATTGTGAAATAGAAGATATAAGTAATCTACTAGATGAAAAACAGAGTCTGATTAAATTTGAAAACAGAATATTGGATGATGTTTCTGAATTTAAAATGGAGTTAAATATTTATTGTATAGATGAAAGTAGAACTAGAGAGCTTAAGCTCAATAATAACATTTCTTTGGGAATAGCTATTTCTAAAAGTATTAATGAAGTCGTAGTCGTTAATGAAGACAATATATGTATTAACCCTTATCAATGGATTCTAATACGACAGAATAAATTATTTTTAGTCGAAGAAGATGACAATGATAATAATGGTATTACATTAAATCAGAATAATCAGATTGATATTACTTATAAAAATTCAAGTAGCTGATGAATAGGTAATGTAACCTGTTGGGGATATAAGAGATATGTGGTCATGTTACTACGGTTTTATACTTTAAACAGTGGAAAATCAGAAATAATAGTAATTAAGAAATTTAAAAATGAGAGTAAGGATAACCTGCTCTCGTTTTTTTTGTAGAAAAAACATATGCTAAATGATTGAGAGACATAATAAGTGTATCAGACTTAGTGATGGCTATGATTATAGATGTTAATTTATTGAAAATCAATTGTTATTTGTAAGTCTATCCAACGTTCGGGGAGAGGTTAGTTTGTTATTGTCTAATGAAATCCAATAGAATCTAATTAACTACTCGACTTTTAGTCCCTAATTTTTTGAACAAGGGACTTTATAGGATAGCTATATCCTGCCCAATATTTACTAAAACTCTGAATGAAAGGACATTTCATATAATTGCCATTACTTTGTATTGATGCTTTCTTTATAAGAACATTTTGATAAATAAAAAAGGACTCCAATAATCATCGAAGTCCCTAATCAACTGAAACAATAAGTAAATTACTGATTGTCAATAAAGTAGCCTATAGGGGAATCGAACCGCTGTTGCAAGAAAGAAAATCTTGAGTCCTAACCACTAGACGAATAGGCCGTTAGTTTTGTGGACTGCAAAAATAGAGACTTTAAATTGTTCAGGCAAATGATTTTGTCTATTTCAGTTTTTTCTCAATAACAGTATTTGTGATTCCTTTACTTTCCAATTCTTTTTGTGCGGCTACAGCCTCTTCCAAAGTTTTGTATTTGCCATTGGTATAATAGAAGATTCCATTTTCTTTGTTTCTTACGATATCAGGAAGGGATTTCATGATGTTGGATTTGGAATCCAACTTATCTTTTCCTACATAAATTTCTAATGTGTAATAACCAACTCCTAAAGTTTGATTTGGAACAAAACTGATTGCCATAGAGTTTCGGAATCCTGCGTCTTTAGCTGTTTTTAGATTCGTATCTTTTATAGAAGAAAAATTGGTTGTTCCGTAGTAGTATTTGTAGAATCCATTCTCTTTGATTGGTAAAATGTATTTTAACCCTTTCAGAGCTGGATCCTCCTCAGAGTATTTGGTCGGACTGCTCATTAGTAAGATTCTGAAATCATTTTTCAGAGGTTGTTCTACTGGTTTTTCTGGTTCAGGTTCTTTTACGTTTCGATCAACTAGTTTTTTATAACTTACTATTGCGTTATAAATACTTTCTGCAATGGCTTGCTGCCCTTCTTCTGTTGATATATAATGGGCATCATCATAATTATTAACAAAACCTGTTTCTATTAGGATTGATGGCATTGCATTCATCCTTAGAACGTGCAGATTTTCCTGCTTTACACCACGAGACATTCTTTTGTCTTTTTTTACAAAATTCTCTTCTACCAATCCACCAATAATAAGGCTGGCCTCAAGATACTTGCTTTGCTGGATCTTAAGCGCAATAAGCGATTCTGGAGAGCTAGGATTGTATGATGCAAAGTTTTCTTTATCTTTTTCATCCAAGAAGATCACGTCATTTTCTGCTTTTGCAACATCCAGATTGGCTTTGTTCTGGTTAGGTCCTTGGACAAAGGTTTCGGTTCCTTGTGCCGTTGCACTTCTGCTGGGAGAAGAATTAACGTGTACAGATATGAAAAGGTCTGCTTTGCTCCTGTTGGCAAGAGTAGTTCTGCTTGTCAAAGAGGGGTATTCATCTATTTTTCTGGTGTAGATGATTTTATAGTCTTTGTTCTTTTCGAGCATTCTTCCTAATTTTAGAACAATGCCGAGGGTAACATTCTTTTCCTGAACAGATCCTATGTCAGGATAGTTTCTATTAGCACCAATATCACTGCCACCGTGCCCTGCATCTAAAACAACTGTAAATTTTTTCTGTGAATAATAGTTACTTAAACCGATAAAAAATGTTAACAGAAAGAAAATTTTATTATAAAATTTGAAGCTGGTCATTTTAATCTTTAAAATTTAATTAATTTTGAACCCAATT
Source organism: uncultured Weeksellaceae bacterium (assembly GCA_963530025.1). Classification (GTDB taxonomy): domain Bacteria; phylum Bacteroidota; class Bacteroidia; order Flavobacteriales; family Weeksellaceae; genus Epilithonimonas. The sequence goes on along the minus strand of CAUSBY010000004.1, from coordinate 61,071 downwards.
TCAGAATAACTGCATTGGCTCGAAGTATTTTCAAAAGTATATTACTAATTTTAAATATCCTAATTTTTAACAATATTTTATCACAAACTGTGCCTAAAAATATTGTTGAAAAGAATGATGTTCGAGATTCTATAAATATAAACAAAGACTCTTTAAATATAAAGAAAGACACCATCCTTCCCAAAGAACAATTGGAGGATGTTGTAAAGATGAAGGCGGAATATCGTAACCGATCATCCATTGCCAACAAGCAAACCACGCTTCATAAAAATGCTCAGATCATCTATCAGGATATGCAGATAGATGCGGATTATATCAGATTCGATTGGGAAACAGGGAAGATCTATGCAAGAGGAGAACAGGACGAGAAAGGAAAGATCATCAAACCTGCAATTGCTACCCAAGGTGGGAAAAAATATGAGTACAACGAGGTTATTTATAATACCAAAACAAAACAGGCAATTGCTTTCAATGCAAGAACCGAAGAGAACGAAGGTGTCATCGTAGCACAGAAGACCAAGAAATATAATGATTCGGTGTATGTAATGAGCCATGCTATAATGACCACCGATGAGTATTATATCAAAAAGAAAGATTCTTTACCGGATTATCATATCTCGGCGGCTTATATAAAGTTGCTGAAAGGGAAAACTAATTCACAAGTTGTTACAGGACCTTTCCAGTTTTTTATAGAGCAGGTTCCAACGCCTTTAGTTCTTCCATTTGCAATTCTTCCATTTTCGGATAAAAGAGCTGCGGGGATTTTGATTCCAAGTTTTGGAGAGCGTCAGGATGTTGGATTTTTCTTAAACGGTCTGGGATATTATCAGCCGATTGGAGACCATTTTGATCTGAAGATTCTTTCCGACCTTTATACAAAAGGGAGCTGGAACCTTAAACCAGAACTTAATTATCTTAAAAAATACCGCTATTCCGGGAATTTTGCAGCGGATTATGGTTATACAGTTCGTGGGATAAAAGGTTTGGATGATTATTCCAAAACAAAGACTTTCCGAATAGCATGGAGGCACTCTCAGGATTCCAAGGCCAATCCGTATTTTACCTTCAATGCGAGTGTGGATATTGTCAGTAGTAAGTTCTATAACAATACTGTCAATAACAACTATATCTTCAATGGGAATGTACTAAATACGACTCAGACATCCAGAGTTAATGTTACCAAAAGGTTTCTGGATTTTCCTATAACAATAAGTGCAAGTGCTACTTATAATCAGAATTTTGCAACTGGTAAAACAGATCTTCGTTTGCCGGATATGACAATTGCTGTCAATCAGTTCTATCTTTTCAAGCCCAAAACCGGAGTCAGAACAGGATTATTGGAAAACATTAATATCAATACAGGCTTTGCGCTTAGTAATTATGTGACCACTACAGAGGATGCACTTTTCAAACAGCAAATGTGGCAAGACCTGAAAACCGGAGCCAAAAACAATATTTCACTTTCTACCAATACTACGGTTGCCAAATATTTCACCTTCACCTTATCGGCCAATGCAGATAATGTTTTGACGACAAAAACCTTGGAAAAAAGTTATAATCCACTGACCAACCTTGTGGAAGATAATTACAAAAGCAATGTTGCCGGTTATACTACATTTTCTACAAGTGCAAGTTTGCAGACGGTTTTATATGGTCAGAAGAACTTTAATAAAAATTCTCCTATTGTAGCAATCCGTCATATGATAACGCCAAGCATGAGTTTTAGTTACTCTCCTGATTTTGGAGATAGAAGCTGGGGTTATTTCAGAAATTATTCTAATGCCAGAGGGGAGATGACACCTTACTCCATTTTTGAAGGAGGTATCTATGGGGCGCCTTCATCGGGACTCCAGCAAACCATGGGCTTCAATATTTCTAATAACTTGGAGATGAAAGTGAAGTCTAAGACAGATTCTACCGGGGTGAAAAAAGTGAAGATCTTTGAAAATCTTAATATTTCCGGTGGTTATAACTTTGCTGCAGAGAAATATAAATGGTCGGTATTCAGCGTGAGTGCACAATCTTCTTTCTTCAATAATAAACTGAATGTCAACTCCAGCCTTACCTTAGAACCGTACAAGATCGTTTTTACAGAAGGTAGTAATACGGGTGAGAGAACGGATCAATTTGGACATTTCAGTCTTCAGGGAATCAATGTTCAATTATCTTATCCTATGAGCGAGGCTATTTTCGGAAAGAAAGAAGAACTTGCCAAAAAATATAAAAAGAAAGGAGAGATCCGGAATGAGAACTACTTCTTCGATGATGACAATTATTCCCATTATCAGCCGACTTGGACTTTGAATGTGAATGCCAACTATGCTTATACAAGAGCCTTGTCTAGGGAGGGGACTACAACAGCAACTGTAGGTTTGGACGGAAGTATAAAACTGACACCTTATTGGAACATCAACGGAAGTACAAGTTATGATGTCGAAAGAAAAGAACTGGCAATGACAAGAATTGGATTTGCAAGAGATCAGCGTAGTTTTACGATCACTTTCAACTGGGTTCCTTTCGGTCAATATAAAGTCTATGATTTCTTTATCGGTATCAAAGCCAATATCCTAAAAGATGCAGTGAAGTACAAAGAGAGAAGTTTCACGCAACCTAACAGCTCTTTCTAGGATTTAAGGAAAATTTGTATAGTTTTGTAAAAATTAATATTAAGAAATGAAGAAGATCATTCATACATCAGAAGCTCCGGCAGCTATTGGGCCGTATTCTCAGGCAACATTGGTAAATGGCACATTGTATATCTCCGGTCAGATCCCGGTGGATCCAGAAACTGGAAAGCTGGTAGAAGGGATAGAAAAAGAAACGCATCAGGTTATGAAAAACCTGAAAGCTATTTTAAAAGCTGCTGATATGGATTTTGATAATGCTTTGAAGGCTTCTATCTTTCTTAAGAATATGGACGATTTTGCAGTGGTGAATGAGGTCTATGCTTCTTATTTCAATAATGATCAATATCCTGCCAGAGAAACAGTACAGGTTTCTTGCCTTCCAAAAAATGTAGATGTGGAGATCTCTATGATCGCTTTCAAAGACTAAAAAATGAATTTTTGTAGGAATACATTAGGTGTTTTGGCTGGTTTGCTGGTCGCTGCTCTCATTATCACACTGGGGATAAAGATAGACTCCTCATGGGTCACCTATAAGCAGTTTGCGCCTTTTGATCATTGGGAGACATTGCTGAGGTCTGTTCAACACAAAGAGTCCTTTTTTGTGGCACTTTTGTTCTTCGGAGGATTGGGTGTTACTTTTGGTGGTGTGGTTACGGCCATGATCGTGAAATATGCCAAAGTAGCCTATGCCATCCTTATCGGTTTCATCATGTTGTTCATTGCGATGTTGGATATTATTATTTATCCCTATCATCCTGTCTTTTACAAGATATCGATATTCCTGATATTCTTTCCCTTCTCCTGGATTGGCGGAAAGATCACTGAGATCATCTATAAAAGAAGAGAAAAACGTAAAAAGCAATTACTTGCTAAAAATAAAACCCCACAAACTTAGAGTTTGTGGGGTTTTATTATAAAGAATACTTCGAAGTTCTATTTCTAATAATTGTTGTCTGTATCTATATTAAAATTAAAAAGTTCTTTGATGTCTATTTCTAAGGCTTTGGATATTTTTATAAGATTAAGTATTGATGTATTAATTTTTCCTGTTTCTATTCTTGTTATTTGAGAGATTTCAATATCTAGGTCAAAAGCAAGTTCTTTTTGAGTCTTTTTTTTCTGAAGACGGATTTCGCGGATTTTGTCCCCTATTTTTTTTAATATTATTGAATCCGTTTCCTGCATAAAGCAAAGGTTGGATTTTAGTATAAAATTCAAATAGGCAAATTTGCCTATTTGAATAATTTAATATAATTTAGCAAAATTAATTAATTGCATTTTTTTATAATTTTTAATTGATAAATTAATGTAATTAATATTAAAGTAATTACATTTATAAACTTAAAAACAAAAACACTATGAGAAAAACCTATTTACTATGGTTTGCCTTTCTGGCATTCCTTGTATTAAACTGTAGAGAAGAAGTTGATTATGTAACCAATCAGCAACAAAGTAATCGTGCAGAAGAATTCTTTAAAAACACTGAAACCATTGACAAGAAGGGAAATGCGGTACTAGTTTCCAATTCTATCCGGAAACTAAAAACCATTAACGGTAAAATTGATTTTCTTTCAAGCATTTCGGATAAAACGGGAATCCCCATTTGGAATTCTATGCTCGAAACAAATCTTCATTCTAATCATAACCACGACACCACCAATAAAGGAAATGAGGAAACAACGGAAACCCTAATCATCCCATTGCGACAAGAGGACAATTTTCTTTCCTCGGTGATGTATGTAGAAAACCCCGATTCTGACAGTCCCAATATTTATACTGTTACGAATGAGCAACTTGAAGAATTTGTCAATAATGAAGAGATTGACAAGAGCATACGAGAGAGTGTATTGATGACATTCTTATCCTTCGACCATAAAATCTTTGGAGAAAGAAAATATTCTCCTATACCTGGAGATTTCTTTGAAAATGTTTTCAAGGATGAGCAAAATGATTTCAAAACATTTGAAATTGAAAATGTGGAAACCTCTGCTAGTAATAGGCAGGTCATGGAGTGTATTGACGTCTATGCCTGTGTAGGAGGAGGATCGTGCCAGACAGGAACTTGTGACAGATGCAATCTTTGTGTGTCCAAATATTGTTATTCTTTAGGCTCTCCAGGAACATATACCGGCAGTACAGGAGGAAATACAGGCGGGAATAATGGTGGCGGAACAGGTAACGGTAATCAGAACAGTATTCCATGGTATCTGGCAAATCCTAATATTTACAATTACAATGGAAATGTAAGGGCCATATTCAAATCGCTTTATGACTATGGTATTACTTTGCAGGACGAGCAACTGGACTACTTACAAGGTAGGTCTACCCTTACTAACACCATTAAAAATTGCCTTACAAATAACACGTTGGCAAAATCAAGATTTGTGGAAGATATGCTTAATGATTATACTTTTGCATATCCACAACCAGATACAAATGTTTTAATCACTAAGCTGAATACCTTCCACACCTATCTGTTTAATATATATCCTAATATAGACTGGCAAAGCTTTAATACCTATTTTTTTATTCATAATCTAAGCACCACTCAATTAAACAATATACTTTCTACAGGATATCCCACGAGCTATACAGAAAATATCAAAAAACTATCACTCAAAGAGTTCAATGATATTATCCAGATAAACCTCTCTATTGCTAATTCTCCATATGAAGAAGAATATGTGAAGGAGACCAACGAGGCTTTCGCTGCCTTTGGAGCATACGCCGATATAGACAATATGACAGAAACACAAATCGAATATGTGCTTAACAACAATTGCTGTGTAGGATTATTTTTCAATGCTTTGGCTAGAGAAAAAGTAAAATTAGTTGCTGCAAATTATAAATTACTAAGAAAACTTTATCCAAGTTGGAGCAAAGGAAAAGTCTTTTGGTATGCTGGCAGAGAAACATTGCATTTACTTCTGGATATTGCTGGCACTGTTCCTGTCATAGGAGAGGTTTGTGATATAACAAATGGTGCAATCTACACCATTGAAGGCGATGCCTTGAATGCCAGCTTAAGTTATGCTGGTGCTATACCGATTGCCGGATGGGGAGCAACGGGTGCTAAGTTTGCTATAAAAACAGTTGCAGGTGGTATTTCATTAGCCATTGTAAAAAATGCTGATGGATTTTATGAAGTAGCGAGAAATCAACAGTTATTTAGAAAAGTTTTAGGGATGGTAAAAAACGATGGCAGAATTGCCCATCATATAATACCTTTTGCATTACAGACCAATCCTGTGATACAAAAAGCAATGCTTTCCAAAAATGCATTTATGATAAATGAGGCGCTGAATGGAATTCCGGTGAACAGTGCTGTTCATGTAGGAAGTCATTCTAACTATAATAATATTATCAAAACATATTTAAATAATTGGAATAGTTCCAACCCCAATGCCACACCTGATCAAGCATATAATTTTGCTATGTTTGTAATACAAAAAGCTAAAACTGCAATCCAAAATAATCCAAATATTAAAATTAATGACTTAACTTTTTAGATATGAAATATTATTTTTTAAGAAATACATTAAACGTAAGAATAAAAGGATCCTATCCACAAATAAAAAGTGTTCAGTATTATTGTCATATTTGGGACACACCTAATTTTATGGGTAACATTCATTTTAAAAAGTTTCCAAATGATGTTATTCTTGCCACGCCAATTTTGAATAAAAAAGCTAATTTAACGGATTTAATTGAAATTGGAAATGTTGGATTTAATTTGAATTTATTATTATCTGGAAAGCTAAAGAAAGTTTTAGAAAAGCATATCGGAGAAAATCAAGGAGAGTTTATTAATTGTCCTGTTATAAAAAATGATGTAGAATATGCAGATTATTGGATTTTTAATGGATATAGTTTTAATCAAGAATTTATTGATTTTCAAAATTCTTTTATAAAATACGAAAAACATACAGATGATTTCGAAACTACCTATGAAACTAAAATGGTTTTTTTAAGTGTTGAAAATTTAAAAGAGTTTGAAAAATACATTAAAGTTGCTCAAGAGAAAACAGAATTAATCACTATAGAGAAACTAATCTTAAAAGAAAATATTACTCCAGATTTCGTTATGTTACGTTATGTTTTTAGTGGGTTATATCTTGTATCTGAAAAACTAAAAACCGAAATTGAATCAGCAGGATGCACAGGGATAGAGTTTCAACCAAGCCATTTATCATTAAATGAATGGCTACATTCTGAAAGAGAAAAAGTATATGGAAAAGCATAAAAGGATGAAAGTAAAATGTAATTATTAGAATGGAAAACATTAATGAGTTCATACTAGATTTAATTTCAAAAAATTTCACTGTAGGTAAAGACAAGATTATGTCTTTATTATCTACTGGTTTTCAGTTCAGATTAATTGATTCTAATAATTTGTCATTTTCTAAGGTTGGTGAAACTCCTGAATGGCTCATAAATTCTGATTGGCCAATGTATAATGATGAAAAACTAAGCTTTCTTTGTCAAATTGATTTATCAGAAATTAATCACAGCGAACCACTATTACCTAAAAAAGGAATATTATATTTTTTTGTATCAAAAAATGAAAATGAGTTTCCGGATAAAAAGGGACAATTCAAAGTAATCTATTCAGAGAATTATCCCGGTGTCAGTAATCCCACTATAAACGATAATGACAAAAAAATAATATTCTCCGAAAGATTGACCTTCCCATCTTATCAGGAACATATTATGGAAAAACATAATATTTCCGAAGAAGAATCTAATATTCTTGATGAGATTGAATCTGAAATTTTCATTAATACAACTGATATTAAGCACGATATTGAACATCAAATATTAGGTCATCCTACAGCTGTTCAAGGGACAGTTAGATATTGGTGGGCTACTAAATATTTGCAATTGGATGAACACATTCCACGAGAAAAAGAAGAAATGAAAATCATCCAAGACCAAGAGGGAAATTTTATATTATTACTTCAGGTAAATTTTTATGATTCAACCATAATTGGATTTCATTGTTTCGGTGATGCTATTGCTTATTTTGGTATTCATAAAAATGATATTGAGAATAAAAATTTTGATAATGTAGTTCTGATTTTTCAAAATACGTAAGTAGAAAAAAGTTTTTTTTGAGAAAGAAAGATTCACAGGCTTCGCTTTTCAAGACATTGAAGAAATGGATGATAGGATTAAAGTTGTTTATTAAATGAATAATATTATGAGATGTATTAGTAAAGTAATATTCTTTGGATTTATTTTCAGTTTAACCTTATCGTATGCTCAGACATATGAATTCAACAAAGAAGTAATCTATTCTATAGAATATAATGGAAAGAATGCGGAATCAGTAGTATATATTAATACAAATAATGATAATTATTACTTAAAAACCAAAAGAACATCTGACAGGTTATTTGGTACAATATATGACTACGAAAAAAATAAAATACACGATTATGAACTTATAGGTCTGGAAAATGGAAAGTACGATATGAAATATATTGAATCTAAAAATTTCTATAACTGGCTTAATTATAAACATTATGGCTATGAGTTTTCAGAAAATGATGCACAAAAGGTTTGGAATATTTATAATAATAAAAAGATGAAAAACCTTTATAAGAAGTTTGAGTTTCAAACCGAAGAATCTCAAGATAATTTATTTTCTGCATTTAGGATTTCATGTCTTCATCCGTTTGAGTTTAATAAAAATCTATCATTTCAAAACAATGTAATTGTAAAAAATTCAAAAATAATTTATAATGATACTGTATACACCTGTAATTTGAAAAATGTACAAGACATTGATGTAAGTTTGAAGATCCCGTGATAGTGCGGATTTGCAATTTATGCTTTTTATGTGACTATAATATTGTGAATTGACGATACGGTTTTTTTCTATTAATTTCCTAAGAATATTGCACGACAAAACAATAATGAAAGCTTTTACAATAGGGCTTTCTTTTAAAAACAGATGAAAAAACTAATATTATTATCAATCTTCACTACTTCCTTTCTTTTTGCACAAGAAAGTGCCGAAAGTACTACCGGTTATACCGTAACTGTGAAGAATAATAAGCCTATTGCATATGCAAAAGTGTTTTTTGAAGATAAACCCTATTTCAAAAACACGGATAAAAAAGGAAGACTAAAACTGGAAAAGGGAGAGAAGGTTTCCAAAATAACTGCTATCGGCTTTGAAGACCTCTTCCCAGACAGCAACCAAAAAGAGTTCGTGCTGAAGTCTATGGAAGGTATTGAAAAAACGAGCTCGATTCCTAAAAACAAGCTTCAGGTTACAATCGGAAAAGCAGATAAGAGCTCTATCAACTATATGGCGGGGGATAGCAAGTTATTTAGCAGAGCAGAGTACATCCCATATAAAGCAGATTATCCCGATATATCCTTCATACAAAGCATCACTTTTTTATCATCATCTTTGAATGGAAAAACCAGACCTATTATCTTCAGATTTTACAAAAATGATAATGGAAAACCAGGTGCTCTCTACGGAAACTCCGGTTATGTGGTCAATTGTAAACCGGGTAAGACCATTAATAAGGTAGATGTTTCAGAAAACGGATTGATATTACCAAAGGAAGGCCTCTTCTTAGGTTTCGAATGGATCAATATCCCTCTTAATATTGTAAATGCGGATAAGGTAATCTCTATAGATGGGAAAGCATTGTCCACAGAAAAAAAGAGATCTTTAAACGATATGATCGAACCGAACATTGCTCTGGAAAAAGCCGATGATGAAAACAATGATTGGTTCCTCTCTTCAAGCGGTTGGGTGAAACCCAAATACAAGGATAAGCATTACAAAATAAGTTTTGAAATGATCATCTCAGACTAATAACATTGATATGATAAAACGATCTATTTATCTGATAGCGATTTTAAAATATTGCTTTCTATTCTCGCAGGAATACCATTTCAAGCTTTATTATCAGAAGAAAGAAGATACAATCACTGTCCTTATGGATAATAATGATCCTTATCCTTATTCTTTTGAGTTTTCTGAGCAACCAAAAGGGGAGAATATGCGTTCTGTTGGAGAACATTTCAAGAAACAATACGTGATTGAGGGTAATACATTTAAGCAGAAGCTAGCACAATTCGTTCCGCTGGACAATCAAAAGCCGTTTGTTATAAAAGATATTTCTTTTTTTAAAGTCAAAGAACCTTTTTTTAGAATGTCTGTAGGAAATCTGTGGAAAGAATATTATGATTCAGATTATGTTTACGATCTCCCCTATGTTAAAAGAGAAAAATTTTTACTTTCGCAGGGGTATGACGGATGGCAGACACATCAGAATCAGAATGCTCTCGATTTCAAAATGCCGGAAGGGACAGAGATTCTGGCAGCAAGAGGAGGCTATGTAATAGGACTAAAACAAAGCAGCAATATCGGATGTCCCGATAGATCTTGTGCAAAGGATGGCAACTTTGTAAAGATTATTCATTCAGATGGGACAATCGCAGAGTATTATCATATCAGGATGAATGGGGCTAAAGTAAAATTCGGAGATAAAGTGGAAAAGGGTCAGATAATAGCATTAAGCGGAAATACTGGTTGGAGTGACGGGCCGCACTTGCATTTTATGTGTTATCTACCCAAACCAAAAGGAAAGAATATAAGTATTAAAACCTTGTTCCGTGTAGATGATGGCGAGAAGGTCAAGTTCCTTAATCCTGGGAGTACTTACAAAAGGAATTATTGAATTTTTAATCCTGATTAAAAATAAAAACCACAAACTTAAGTTTGTGGTTTTCGTGTAGTATAGTTAGTTTAAATAAATTTCTTAATAAGCCGTTTCGTGAACTTTTACAGCACGTCCGCTCGGGTCGTTCATTTTTTTGAAAGCTTCATCCCATTCTAGAGCGACTGGGGTAGAACAAGCCACAGATGGAACAGAAGGAACACAACTCGCTGCAGAATCACTTGGAAAATGACTTTCAAATATGGTTCTATATCTATATTCTTCCTTACTCATCGGCACATTGATTGGGAATCTGAATTTCGCATTGGCCATCATTTCATCTGTTACTTCATCTTCGGCAACTTGTTTCAAAGTATCGATCCAGGAATAACCAACACCATCACTGAACTGTTCTTTCTGTCTCCAAGCAATGCTTTCAGGAAGAATGTCTTCAAAAGCTTTTCTAAGAACCCATTTTTCCATTCTTTCCGGCGTTACCATTTTATCTTTTGGATTGATGGTCATTGCAACATCCATGAATTCTTTATCCAGGAAAGGAACTCTACCCTCGATTCCCCAGGCCATCAGAGATTTGTTGGCTCTTAGACAATCGTAAAGGTGAAGTTTGCCTAGTTTTCTCACTGTTTCTTCATGGAAAGCTTGAGCTGACGGTGCTTTGTGGAAATACAGATATCCTCCAAATAGCTCATCAGAACCTTCTCCGGAAAGCACCATTTTGATTCCCATGGATTTGATAACCCTTGCCAAAAGATACATCGGAGTAGAAGCTCTGATTGTAGTCACATCATAAGTTTCCAAATGATAGATTACATCTTTGATAGCATCTAAACCTTCTTGAACGGTATATTTGATTTCGTGGTGAACAGAACCGATATGGTCAGCTGCTTTTCTTGCTGCAGCTAAGTCCGGAGAACCCTCCAGCCCAACGGCAAAACTATGCAATCTTGGATACCAAGCTTCTTGTGTGTCGCCACTTTCTATTCTTTGTCTTGCATATTTTGCAGTAACCGCAGCGATGATAGAAGAGTCCAAACCTCCGGAAAGTAGAACCCCATAAGGAACATCACTCATCAGTTGTCCGTGAACTGCTTCTTCCAAACCTTTACGGATGGCAGCGATATCGGTTTCGTTATCTTTTACATTGTCAAACTCTGTCCAGTCTCTTTTGTACCATTGTTGTAATTCCTGCCCATCTTTACTGTAAAGGAAATGTCCAGGTAAAAATTCTTCTATTTTATTACAGACACCTTCAAGAGATTTCAATTCAGATGCAACATAGAAACTTCCGTTTTTGTCCCATCCCATATATAGTGGGACGATTCCCATGTGGTCTCTTCCTATTAAGTAAGCATCATTTTCTTCATCATATAATGCAAAAGCGAATATTCCGTTCAGTTTTTCCAAGAAATTTTTTCCGTCCCTTCTATATAGAGCTAAAATCACTTCGCAGTCGGATTGAGTTAAGAACTCATAATCCGGGAATTCTAATCTTAGTTCCTGATGATTGTATATTTCTCCATTTACTGCCAAAGCTACTTTTCCATCTTTTGTAAATAATGGTTGCTTTCCGGATGTTGGATCCACAATTGCCAATCTTTCATGGGAAAAGATAGCATTGTCATGCTGATAGATTCCTGACCAGTCCGGACCTCGGTGTCTTATTTTTTTAGACATTTCTAATATTTGAGGTCTTATCGCTTCATTTTTTTGTTTGGTGTCAAACACACATACAATTCCACACATTTTTATTTGTTTTTCTGTTTTTGTTAAAATTATATTGCAAAAATAGATTTACTAATTCAAAAATAAAATTATTTTTTGTTTTAATGTTTAAAATTTAATTAATTTAATGTTTTTGGTTAAATATATTCTGTTTACAGATTGAAAATAGTAATTATTATTAATTTTTTATATAAATCAATAATGTGTAGTTTTTGCTTTTGAAAATAGTAAATAGGTGGAGAATAGTTGATTTCAATAAGCTTTTTCAATAAATTTTTATTTTTTTTAAAATTAAATATGATTTTTTGATGGTAGATTAGAAAATTTGTACGATTTTTGCAACGAAAATTGTATTGTAAATGCGAAATAGCTTTCGAGTTATTTCAAATTGCATTTATGATTTTTTTTCATCATTTGTGTTTTTGCCCTCTTATTAATAGTAAGAGGGTTTTTTATTTTGTATGATTTTGCTAAGCCATATTTATAGTATAACTTTGCAAATAATCTAAAAAAAGTAAAAAAATATGTCAACTTACGTAGTTGTAGGTCTCCAATATGGGGACGAAGGAAAAGGAAAGATCACCGATGTCTTATCTGCAAAATCAGATTATGTAGTACGTTTTCAAGGCGGCGATAATGCCGGTCATACAGTATATGTAGGAGATGAGAAATTCGTTTTGCACCTTTTGCCATCAGGTGTTTTGCAATGTAAAGGAAAGTGTATCATTGCAAATGGCGTTGTAGTAAATCCGAAAGCCTTCATCAAAGAGATTGAACAAATCGAAAGCAAAGGTCTGAAAACAGATCATGTTTTTATCAGCAGAAGAGCGCACGTTATCATGCCTTACCATATTTTACTGGATACTTATAGAGAAGAAGAGCAAGGTGGAACGCAGATTGGAACTACCAAAAAAGGAATTGGCCCTTGCTATGAAGATAAAATTGCAAGAGTAGGTATCCGAATGATCGATCTTTTGAACCCTGAAGTTCTGAGAGAGAAGATAGAAAAGAATTTGAAAACAAAAAATTCACTTTTTGAAAAATACTTCGAAAAACCAACTTTGGATGTTGAAGAGATTTATCAAGAATTCATCGCTCTGGGAGAAAAACTTAAAGATAGAATAGTAGATACTGAGTTGGAGATCAACGAAGCTATCAACGAAGGAAAGAATATCTTGTTCGAAGGTGCTCAAGCTCTTATGCTGGATATTGATTTTGGAACCTATCCTTATGTAACATCTTCTTCGCCTTCTACTGGTGGTGTTTGTACAGGTGCTGGTGTTCCTCCAACCGCATTGAAAAACCTTATAGGTGTTGCAAAAGCTTATACTACAAGAGTTGGAAATGGTCCTTTTCCAACAGAATTGGATAACGAATTAGGGGAAAAAATCAGACAAATTGGTTTTGAGTTTGGGGCTACAACTGGAAGGCCGAGAAGAACAGGTTGGTTAGACTTGGTTTCTCTTAAACATGCTTGTATGATCAATGGGATTAACAATCTTGTCATTACTAAATTAGATGTTCTTACAGGGATTCATCCTTTGAAGATTGCGACCAAATATAAAACAGAAGACGGAAAGATTATCGATTATTTCACTTCTTCTACTACCAAGCTTTATGATTATGAACCTCAATATGAGGAATTAGATGGTTGGGAAGAGGATATTACCAATGCAAGAACTTATGATGAACTTCCTGTAAATGCGAAAAAATATATCGAGTTTATAGAAGAACATTTGGGAATCAATGTATATCTGGTTTCTGTAGGACCAGAACGTTCTCAGAACATTATTAGAAAAGAATTATTTTAATTCTTTAAATATAATTTTACTATTCATAGAAAAAAATCCGGAATCTAGATTCCGGATTTTCCATTTGTGTTTTTGTTTTCCAAGAAAATTAAAAATCTCCTTGATTTTGAAAATTGCAGCTTTTTAGAACATTTGTGTTATTAGAAATCTTATGTGCTTTTTACTGTTGTCTTGTTTGACAGTGCAATAATATAAATTATTCAAATCAAGAAAAAAGAATCTGCTACTTATCTATTTACTTACATATACTCAAAAGATTTCAAATAACTTAAAAAAGAATTAGTTGTTTGAAAATCAATATGATTTATTTGTAAATTAGAATTAAAAATTATTGATAATATGAAGGTTTATGTCAGTTTCTGAAGTAATATTCAGTTTTCTACGGATTCTGTACTTCTTATTCTCGATAGCTCTGATTGTTGAATTGGTCGCTGTTGCGATTTCTTTTGTACTGAGATTGAGTTTGAGTAAGGCGCAAATCTCTAATTCTGTAGAAATGAGGTTGGGTGAAACGATTAAGATTTTGTCAAAAAAATCTGGAAATTGGGATTTGAAATAGGTTATGAAAAGCGAGTTTTTACTCATTGCAAGGTCATACAGTTCTCCAGAGAAATTGATCTTATCTGTTTTCTGAATTATGGCATTTAGCTTTTCTTTTTCAATATAATATTTTACAAGAACACGCTCTTTCCTATATATAAAATACATCCCGATGAAAGTACAAAAAGAAATTTCTATGATTTTGTAGATTCTTACGTACCATTGTTCTAAAGCAGTCAGGTGTTGATTATAAAATTTGCTAAGGTAATAATCTGTAGTTGCATTCGTCAAGAACCAAATCAAATAGGATGACACCAAGAAAAAGATAATCCAGCGGTCTCTGATATAATCAAAGAAAAAAGCAACAGCAATTGTCAAAGAAACATAAGATAGATAATTCATACAGCCTTCTCCCGAAATAGTATCAAAATAAAAAATCATTATTCCCAGGAAAAAGAAAAGTAACATCAATAATTTTGGATTGAATCTTATCCTGTCAGACCAAAATAAAGTGCTCAGCATAAAAACAGTAAAACTTCCAAAAATTATACAATTGATAGGATGATTGAGAATCACATTAAGAACTACATTAGACAATAAAAGAAAAACTAATGCAAACGTGTAAACATCAAAAAGAATACTCTTTTCATATTCCATTTCGTTTTTTGCAAGGTCTCTTTTTTTAGCTAAAATAGAAGCTATGTAATTCATTAGTTTTTGTTTTTTTTTCGAAAAGAAATTAATAAATAATAAAATGTTCATTAATTCCTTGTAGAGGCCAAAGTTAAAGAGAAAAAATTATATAAACTTGTACAATGTAATATATGCTCTTAACAAATTTTAACAGTTTGTAATCTATTTTGGAATCATAATTGGAAAGTCCTTAATAATAATTCACATTTTGTGAAAAAATAAACGATTATGAAAAAGTTATTTTTAACAGGATTTGCGACAATGTTACTATTATCTTCTTGTAATAAGGATGAAAAGATACAGACAGCATCTCTTGAACAGCAAAAATTAGATTATCAAGCAAGACAAATTGATTTAGAAAAACAAAAACTCGCCATAGAGAAAGAAAAAATATCTTTCGAAAAACAAAAAGACAGTCTTAACAAAATAGAAGAGGAGAAAGAAGCGGATAGAAAAGCCGAAGCTAATAGAGTAGCCAGAAAATCTTCTTCTAAAAGAAGTTCATCATCTGGTGGTGGCTCTTCTTCGGGTTCAACAGCGTCTAATTCTGGCTCATCAAGTTCAGCTGGAACTACGGCAACTCAGAAAAAAGGGTGGAGTAGCGCAGCAAAAGGCACGGTTATTGGTACAGTTGGTGGAGCAGCGGCTGGTGCGATTATCTCCAAAAAGAATCCAGGTCTTGGTGCTGTAATTGGAGGTGTTGCAGGAGGAGCAACAGGCTATACGATTGGACGTTCAGAAGACAGAAAATCTGGCCGCGTACAGAAGTAAATTTTCTTCATATATATTTTAACACGGAAAGATTGCTTATTTTTATGGGCAATCTTTTTTTATGCTTTCAATTTTAATCACGGTTTTGGTATTGCTTATTGTTAATTTCGGGAACGGAGTTATCATCAAGAACTGTCTTAAAGTTGAAAACCAAAGTTTTGTTTTGATTTCTTTTTTAGGAATTATTGGCATTACCTTTCTTTCTACAATTTCAGCATTTTTTTTTCCGCTGAATTCATTACTGGAAATCATTCTGATAATAACAGGATTGATAGGATTTGGAAGCTTATTAATTGAAAAAAAGCGGTTTCAAATTAATATCAAATTTGATTTTTGGTTTTACTTTTTTGTTTTCGTGATTGTTTTTTCGGCTTCATTTTCGCCATATTTGTTTGACCATTTTAGTTATTATGTTCCTACGATTTCTTATTTGAAAGAATTTGGATTTGTAAAAGGAATTTCGAATCTTGATTTATTATTAGGACAAACATCTTTTTGGCATATTTATCAAGCCGTTTTTTCGCATTTTATAGATGTGTTTTTCAAGATTAATGCTTATTTGCTGTTGCTTTTTCTGATTTATATTTATGAAAGAAAACAATATTTTCTGTTGTTTTTTCTTCCAATATTCCTATTATTCGTTCAACAGCCAAGCCCGGATTTGCCAATATTAATTATCACTTTAATTGTCATTAATGAATTGATTAATAAAAGAGAAAGCCCAATTCTTTTGTATTTGTCGATATTTGCATTTTGTATCAAACCGATAGTTTTTTGGTTGCCAATTTTTGTGGTTTTACAAGATGTTAATCAAAAGAAATTCAGTTTCAAATGGTTGATTTCCGTTTTTGGTTTTGGAGTTCTATTCGTGATGAAAAATATCTGGTTGTTTGGTTTTCCTGTTTTTCCAGTTTCTTTTATTGATTTGGATTTGCCTTGGAAACCGAGTCAAGAGATGTTGACTTATTCTTCACAAGTTGGTTTGCTGAAATCTTATGATATGAAATATTCCTATCAGCAAGTCTCAGAATTTGATTTTTTTGATAAAATATACTATTGGTTTTTAATTGGTTACAAAACTATTTTGAATGTTGGAATTTTTGTTTCGCTTTTGATTATTGCAATTTTTACAATTAAGAAAAAGGAAAGATTTTATTATTTATTATTAGGTTTCTTAATTTTAAAATCAATTTTAATAATTTCATTTTCAGCGCAATATCGATTTTTTATTGATGTTTATCTAGTTGCAATATTTTTATTGGTCAAAAATATTTCAGAATCGAAAGCTATTTTTACAACGGTTTTTATTTCCATATTTATTGCTGTGATTTTCATTTTCCCAGGATTTGTCCAAAAGTTCAATATTGGGAAACAGATGTCAGTTTTTAGTTGGTCTCAGCTTTATAAACCAAAAGAAAATAATTTAATCAATATCAATTCAGAATATAAGATTGGTAATTTGAATTTTTATGTTCCAAAATATCCTTTTGATAGAGATTTTTTTCCTTCACTTAATATTTATGATTTGAAGCTTTATGATTATTATGGGATTTTTCCACAATATCTTGATAAAGATTTAAAAAGTGGATTCTTTCAAAGAAAGTTGACCGAGGAAGAAAAAATCCAGTTAAAAAAAATCATCTCTGAAACCGAGAAAGACCATCCAAAAGTCCCTTAAAATTTCTCTATCTTTGGATATCATTCTTCATCTTAAATTAATTAATAACAATGCCCGATTTTTTACATCCCGATAAAGACAATTACTCTGACGACGATTTGATTCAGGAAGAAAAAATTCGTCCGCAGAGTTTTCGAGATTTTGCGGGACAGAGAAAAACATTGGATAATCTCGAAGTTTTTGTAGCGGCGGCTAAGAATCGAGGTCACGCTCTCGACCACGTTCTTTTGCACGGTCCGCCGGGATTAGGAAAAACGACTTTGTCACATATTATCGCTAACGAATTAGGGGTTAATTGCAAAATTACTTCTGGTCCAGTTCTCGATAAACCAGGGAGTTTAGCTGGATTATTGACTAATCTTGAAGAGAATGATGTTCTTTTTATAGATGAAATTCATCGTTTGTCTCCGATTGTAGAAGAGTATCTCTATTCTGCAATGGAAGATTACAAGATTGATATTATGTTGGAAACTGGTCCTAATGCAAGAAGTGTCCAGATTGGACTTAATCCTTTTACATTGATTGGGGCAACTACACGAAGCGGAATGTTGACAAAACCGATGCTTGCAAGATTCGGAATCCAAAGCAGATTAGAATATTATACCATCGAACTTCTCGGAATGATTATCGAAAGAAGTGCACGGGTTTTGGGAGTAAAAATCTATGAGGATGCAGCACTCGAAATTGCCAGAAGAAGCCGTGGAACTCCAAGAATTGCCAATGCGCTTTTGCGAAGAGTTCGTGACTTCGCCGAAATCAAAGGAAATGGAGAAATCGAAATCGAAATCACAAAGTTTGCTCTTAATTCTTTAAATGTTGATGAATTTGGTCTCGATGATATGGACAACAAAATAATGCGTGTGATGATAGAGAATTTCCGTGGAAAACCTGTGGGAATTTCTGCTTTGGCTACTTCTATCGCAGAAAATCCGGAGACTTTGGAAGAAGTTTATGAACCGTTTCTGATTCAGGAAGGTTTTATCATTAGAACACCGAGAGGAAGAGAAGTGACTGACAAAGCGTACAAACATTTGAATATTTCTAGACCTAAGAATCCTGGCGAATTGTTTTAATAAGTTATTCTAAACTAATCTTTCATTATAATGTTCATTCCAAAAATCTACAAAAGCGAAGACCGAGACTTGATGAAAAAAATCATCAACGAAAATGCTTTTGCTCTTTTGATTTCCGATAAAGAAAAATTATCAGCAACACATTCGATGTTTTTGTTGAATGAAAATGATGGTAATTTTCATCTTGAAACACATATTTCTAAAGTTAATTTTCAAGCCAAAGTTTTGAAAGATGATGATGAGGTTTTATGTGATTTTCTAGGCGCTCATTCTTATATTTCGTCCTCTTGGTATGAGAAACCGAATGTTTCAACTTGGAATTACGAAGCGGTTCAAATTCGTGGAAAAGTGAAATTGATGACCGATGAGGAACTTTACCGACATTTGGAAAAACTTACTTTTAAATATGAGAAAGTTCAGAAATGTCCGATGTTTGTTGAAAAGATGGGTGATGAGCTGGTAAGAAAAGAAATGAAAGGCGCTTTTGGAATTAATATTTATCCAACAGAAATCTATATCGCAAATAAATTAAGTCAAAATAGAAAAGACAATGATTTTGAAAATATTATTCTTAATTTAGGGCAATCAGATTTTGATAACGATAAAAAAATTGCAGAGTTGATGAAGAAAAACAAAAGTTTGACTTAACAGCTCTCCCAAAACTAAAATATTTATGAAGCTCTATCCAATCCAATGTGGAAAATTTAAACTTGATGGCGGTGCAATGTTCGGTGTTGTTCCAAAAACGCTTTGGGAAAAAACAAATCCTGCTGACGAAAGAAACCTTATCGAATTAGGAACTCGTTCTCTCTTGGTAGAAGACGGTAAAAAATTAATCCTAATTGATTGCGGACTTGGAGATAAGCAAGACGAGAAATTCTTTGGTCATTATTCACTTTGGGGCGACGATTCTTTGGATAAAAACTTGAAGAGATATGGGTTTGTAAGAGAAGATATTACGGATGTTTTTTTGACGCATCTTCATTTTGACCATTGCGGTGGTGCTGTAGAGTGGAATGATGACAAATCTGGCTACAGACCAGCGTTTAAAAATGCACATTTCTGGACGAATGAAAATCATTGGAAATGGGCAACAGAACCAAACCCAAGAGAGAAAGCAAGTTTCTTGAAAGAAAATATTTTTCCCTTGGAAGAGAGTGGACAGCTCAATTTCTTGCCATTACCAACAACAGGAAATTATGGATTTGCTCCTGATTTGAAAATGGATGTTATTTTT
This sequence comes from uncultured Weeksellaceae bacterium, assembly GCA_963530025.1. GTDB lineage: Bacteria > Bacteroidota > Bacteroidia > Flavobacteriales > Weeksellaceae > Epilithonimonas. The sequence continues at coordinate 41,213 of CAUSBY010000004.1, read as the reverse complement.
GTTGATGGACATACAGAGAAACAAATGCTTCCTGTTCTCCAATATCAGGAAAAAACAATTGTTTTCGCAGCGGATTTGATTCCGACAGTTGGTCATATTCCACAGGTTTATGTGATGGGTTATGATACTAGACCAATGCTGACAATGGAAGAAAAAGGCAAATTTCTGAAGCAATGTGTAGACAACGAATATCTATTGTTCTTCGAACACGATGCTCATAATGAATTGGCAAGTCTTAAAATGACTGAAAGAGGTGTGAAGCTTGACCAGACTTTTAGTTTTAATGAAGTTTTTGGATATTAAATTATGGATATAAAAGATACAATCTCAACTCAAGACGAAGACATTCCCATACCCAAGATAATTGGGCTAACTGGCGGAATTGGTTCAGGAAAAACATCAGTTGCAAGAATTCTAGAAGAAAAAGGATTTCCGGTTTATTACTCAGATGATGAGGCGAAAAATATTGTCAACAAAGATTCTGTCCTTAAAGAAAAAATCATTGAACTTTTAGGAAAGGAAACTTATTCTGATGGAATTTATAACAGAAAATATATTGCTGAAAAAGTCTTCAATGATTCGGAACTTTTGGAACAACTGAACCATTTGATTCATCCGGCTGTAAGAATAGATTTTGAAAAATGGGTAAATACTCAAAAGTCAGAATTCGTTTTTAAAGAAACGGCGATTCTTTTCGAGCTTAAATTAAACCAACAATGTTACAAGTCTGTTTTGATTACAGCTGATGATAATCTCAGAATCAAAAGAACGATGGATAGAGATGGTAAAACTTACAGAGAAGTAGAAGCTGTCATTCAAAAACAAATGCCTGAAAAGGAAAAATGTAAATTGGCAGACTACATCATTTATAACAATTCTGACCAAGAAACTTTGCGAATTGCAACAGAGGGTTTTATAGAAGACCTTAATTAAAAAAATAAACTTAAAAATAAAACACCCCGAATCATTGATTCGGGGTGTTTTTGTTATTTCAATAAACTAAGTTTTAGTTCTTGATGAATTTAGTTTGAGATTTCTCTCCGTTAGATTCTAAAGATAAGATGTAAACACCTTTTGTCAATTTAGAAACGTTTACTTTTCCATCAGTAGTTCCTTGGTTTACCAATTGTCCACCTACAGAATAGATTTCAAATTTAGTTTTAGAAGAAACATTAGAAATGTTAATAACATCAATTGCAGGATTTGGATAAATATTGATGTTATTTTTCTTAACATCTGTTACCGCAAGGTTTTCTTCTGAAATTTTAACTGCATAATCTTCTACTTCTCCATAAACGAAAGATGCACAAGGACCTGTAGGAGCTGTAGAATATCTCATAATAACTCTCATTCCTACTGTTTTATCTCCGCTGTATGCAGTAGAAGGAACATCGAAAGTAGCTGAAACTGTAGCTGTTGTACTAGGAGCACTTGTCATTACTTTCTCAGAGTCTTCATAAGTTCCATTTCTGTTAAAATCTATCCAAACTGCAACAGCCTCACTGTAGGTATTTCCTGTCCAAGCTTTTGTAACTGCTACAGTATTTCCGGCAGAGCCTTTTACCAATTGAACTAATCTTGTATTATCAGATCCATAGTTAGTATAATAACCTGCGCCAGAATTACTTGTCATTGCTGAACCTCCGTTAGCTGGAGTTACTACTACTTTTGATATATACTCGTCAGAAGAGTTAGAAGAAGCAACTGCACAATAAGCTAAGCCTGCAGTTCTGAAAGTTTTGCTGGAATAAGTTCCAGTAGTTCCACTACAGATAGAAGCAACTTCTACATTATATTCTGTATCTTCTTCCAATCCAGAGATTGTATAAGTATTAGTGGAAATAGCATTTACAACTGTCCAATTTGTATCTGTCGTTTTTTTGTATCTTAATGAGTAAGTCGCATTTGTAATAGCTTCCCAATCAACTTTTGCGCCTGTCTGTGTAATGCTTGATACTGCAACACCTGCAGGTGCTGTACCATCGCAATTTACCATTGCAGAAACAGTTACTTTACCAACAGCATAGAATACATTGTTGATTGCAGATACTCTTACAATGATTGATGTATCTGTAGGAATATTTGAAAATATTAATGCTTCGGATCCATCATTAGCAGTTGATGCTACTAGATCTGTCCAAGTTGCCCCGTTATCTGTTGTATAATCTATTTTGACATTAGATACGTTATAAGGAGCCGCATTTGTCCCTACAACATCCCAAGAAAATATCCCGGAAGCATTGTTATAGACTTTTGTTGAAGTTACTTTAAATGGTCCAGCACTACCTACAGTGATTGTTTGTAATGCACTCTGCGTCTGTCTTTGTGTGACGTCAGGATTGTTATCTCTTACTGTAACTCTGAAATTTGTAGTTCTGGCAACATTTGAAACAGTTTCCCAATCAGCAGGGATTGTTAACTTGCCATCAAGAACTGATGATAATTTTGGAAAATATCTTGTTGGGCTGGTCGTTGGAGTTAATGATCTGAATAATGCGCCAGTTGTATTGTTTCCAGTAACAGATGTCACTGCAGAAGAAGCATTGTCCACCTCTTCCCAACAATAAGTAATCGGGTCACTTTCGGAATCTGTTGCTTGGGCAGTAAGTACAAATGCTGTTCCTTTAGGAATCGTATAGGCTGGCAATGTAGCAATTACTGGGGCAGTGTTTGTAACTGCAGTTTCAATATCACAGGTTTTAATTGCAGAAGCTAAGTTTACTTGTACCTGATTTATACTTCCATAATGAAAATAAGGATCAGAATGTGGTTGAACATCAGCAGCAGTAATTCCTGCATAACCCATAATAGTAGAGCCTGAACCAGGTTCCATGTGTACAGTATTATGAGGAGAGGATTGGATACCATGTGAGAATGTATGGTCGGCTCCAAGCTGATGTCCGATTTCGTGAGCAACATAATCTATATCAAAGTTATCACCTTGAGGAATTCCATCCGCAGGAGAAGTGATTCCTGAACCTTTATAATTAGCTGTGGATGAGTTTGTGGAAACACCGGTGGCCAAAGTATTGCTACAAACACAACCGATACAACCAGCGTTTCCACCACCACCAGAAGCACCAAACATGTGTCCTATATCAAATACATTGTCACCAATAGTATTATGAAGTGTGTTCATAAGTTGGGCATTCCATCCGCTTAATGTAGTTCCGTACGGGTCAGTTGATGCATTTGTATAAATAAGCTGAGGGAAATCTTGTACAATCAAATGTAATCCAAAATCTGTTTCAAAAATTCCATTACAACGTGTTAAAGTTGCATTAATCTGTGTTATGGCTCCTGCAACACCTCCAAAGTAAGTAGTATATTCTCCATTTGTAGACATTGCAAGACGCATTGTTCTGTATTTTTGATCGGAAGATTTGGCAAAATCTTTTGGGTCATTCGCAAAACTTGCTCCATTGGAAAGTCTATCTATTTGCTTTTTCGTAAGAAGTGGTTCTGTACTTTCACATAACCAAGAACCTTTTTCTCCGCTGGTTTTATTAGTTTTTGGATGAACACCATAAACAGTCTTTTCTTTGTTCTGAGGCTCTATGAATTCATAAACACCATTTTTGATGATCATGGATTGGAAATCATTTGGAGCTACAGAAAATCTGATATATTTTTCTTTGTCATCAATACCTGTTCCTACATAGGATCCCAATTGATATCTGTCTGCCAAAGATTGTACAACGACAGGTAAGCTATAAACAGCAAATTTTTCTATTTTTCCGTTCAAAGTAGGTACATTGATGATAACAGGCTTGCTATTCTTTCCTGTCGGTTGTGCATCAGCTAATTGTGAACGAAGTGAATTCAGGTCAACGGAGTAGAAACTTGTTGCACTAGTTTGACGTAGTTTTTCTCCTTTCATAGAAGTAGGACTCCATTGTGCCAAAGCACTTGCGACCATACCAAATGAAAAAAGAGTAGTAAAGATTTTCTTCATACTTTAATTTAATTTTTATTCAAATATATGCTATTTTATTATTAAAACAAAAACGCATCAGTGATTCTGATGCGTTTTTTATTGCTTTTTCTAATATTAATGAATAATATCCATTATTTCTTAGTGACCATTCTGTATAAGAATAGAAGAAGGACAGATCCTCCAATTGCTAGAAGCCAACTTCTCGGACTCCAGAAAGAATCTACATCGCCCCATCCCAAGACATAAGTTCCAATTGCTCCACCAAGGAAAGAACCTACGATTCCAATAATGATTGTTACAACCCAACCTCCAGGATCATTTCCAGGATGAATGGCTTTTGCGATTGCTCCGGCAATAAGGCCGAATATAATCCAAGTTAAAATACCCATAGTTTAATTTTTTAATGTTAATATTAAGATCAAATGATTTTGTTATCTTTTCTTAAAAAAGGAATTAACAAATTCCATACCATTAAAAATCTGAAGATCTTGGATTTTTTCCCCTACACCGATATATTTCACAGGAATTTGAAATTGATCGGAAATGCCAATTACAACACCTCCTTTGGCTGTTCCATCTAATTTTGTTACTGCCAATGCGGTTACTTCCGTAGCAGCTGTAAATTGTTTAGCTTGCTCGAACGCATTTTGTCCGGTAGAACCGTCGAGAACCAATAAAACCTCGTGTGGAGCATCAGGAATTACCTTTTGCATCACACGTTTTATCTTGGACAATTCGTTCATTAGATTCACTTTGTTGTGCAATCTTCCAGCGGTATCTATAATGACAACATCTGCATTTTGAGCAACTGCAGACTGAACTGTGTCAAATGCAACAGAAGCTGGATCAGAGCCCATCTCTTGTTTCACAATAGGAACACCAACTCTCTCACTCCAAATAACCAATTGGTCGACAGCTGCAGCTCGGAAAGTATCAGCAGCGCCAAGAACTACTTTCAATCCTTGAGATTTGAATTGATGCGCCAGTTTTCCAATGGTTGTTGTTTTTCCAACACCATTTACGCCAACGACCATTATCACGTAAGGTTTCTTGCTTATATCAATGTTGTCTGTATCCAGATGTGGATTGTCCAAAAGAAGACCTGTGATTTCTTCCCTAAGAATATTATCAAGCTCATTGACATTGACGTATTTGTCTCTTGCAACACGGTCTTCTATTCTTTTGATGATTTTGATGGTGGTTTCTGCACCTACATCGGAAGCGATAAGAACTTCCTCTAGATCATCCAAGACTTCATCATCTACTGTGTTCTTTCCAACTACAGCTCTGGATATTTTATCAAAAAAACCTTGGCTGGATTTTTCCAAACCTTTGTCAAGCGTTTCTTTATCTTCTTTTTTAAATATTTTTTTGAACCAACTCATTTTTAATTATAATTAATCAATAATAATTGATAATTTATTTTTCAGATTCAATGTTTTAGAATCCGGATTTATTTAAAACAAATATAACAAAAAAACTACCCTAAAAAAGAGTAGTTTCTATATTGTATTCGGGTGAGGAATTATTTTTTCAAAAATCCTTCAACTTCGTCAGCGTTCATTACTTTTTCTTCAAAAACGTAAGCATCTGATTTAGAAGACTTAACCATTTTGATTACTTTTGTCATTTTTTTTGAACCAGCTCCACCTTGAAGTGTTGCTACTACTTTCTTTGCCATTGTAAAATATTTTTATAGATTACTTAATTTCTTTGTGAACAGTATATTTCTTAAGAACCGGATTGAATTTTTTAAGCTCCAATCTTTCTGTAGTGTTCTTTTTATTTTTTGTAGTAATGTATCTTGACATTCCTGCTACTCCGCTTTCTTTGTGCTCAGTACATTCTAGAATTACCTGAACTCTGTTACCTTTTTTAGCCATTACTTAGTAGTGTTTTTAATAAATCCATTTCTAGCAGCTCTTTCAAGTGCCTCTTCTATACCAATCTTGTTGATAATTCTTAATCCGTGAGCAGAAACCTTAAGGGTTACTGATTTATCTTGCTCAGGAAGGAAAAATTTCTTCTCTAGCAAGTTAATTTCAAAACGTCTTTTCGTTTTGTTATTAGCGTGAGAAACATTGTTTCCTACCATTGCACGCTTACCTGTTATTTGGCAAATTCTTGACATATCTCGATGTTCTTTTGACTAATGAATATTTGAGAGTGCAAAATAAAGGATTATTTTCCGGATAGCCAAATTATTTTAAAAATAATTCATAAAAAACGAACGTGAAATATTTGATAATTAATATATCACGTCCGTTCCTGTATATTTTAGAATAATTTAGTTTTCTATAAAAAATTTTACATTCTCCAACGGGTTTCCAGACATTGCAACCTTACCTTTTATAAGGATTGGGCATTGTATCAATTCTGGATTAAGAGCAATTACTTCCAAAGCTTGCTCATCATTCACAGATTCTGATTCTGAGAAATGTTTTTTATAAAGCTCTGTAGAGTGTCTCAAAACCCTGCTCGGATTCCTATTCAGTTTTTTGAATAAGGTTCTTAATTCAAACAGGCTCAATGGATCTTTGTCGATATCAATAATCTGAAACTTGATATCATTCTCGTCCAGATATTCCAAAATAGCTTTGGACTTAGGACAACTGTTGTTATGAATTACTTTTATCATGATAACGATGCTTTGAATTATAACTTTGGCGATTGTAATTTTGTGATTTGATAAACTATTTCGCCAAAAATAATTTAAAACAAACCGTTCAGTTCTGCATCTATTCTTTCCAGGATGGAACCAAAATCTTCTGGTCTTTCTACAAAGTCAAGATTGTCTACGTCTATCACAAGAAGTTTGCCTTCTTTGTAATTTTCTATCCAGTTTTGATATTTATTATTGAGTTTTGATAAGTAATCTATACTGATTCCAGCTTCATATTCTCTTCCTCTTTTTGATATCTGTCTTACCAAGGTTGGAACGTCTGCTCTCAAATAAATTAGCAGATCTGGTGCCGAAACGAAGTCTTTCATCAACCGGAAAACTGATAAATAATTGTTAAAGTCACGCTCGGAAAGGAGATTCATCTCAGCAAGGTTTTCTGCAAAAATGTGAGCGTCCTCATAGATCGTTCGGTCTTGGATCACATTTTTTCCGCTCTCACGAATCTCTTTTACCTGACGAAATCTACTTCCCAAGAAATAAATCTGAAGAGCAAAACTCCATTTTGACATATCGCTATAAAAATCATCCAAATAAGGATTGTGATCTACATCTTCAAATTGAGCTTCCCAATTGTAATGTTTTGATAACATTGTGGTTAGGGTTGTTTTTCCAGCTCCAATATTTCCCGTAACAGCGATGTGCATTCTTTGTATATATAATTGATGGGTTATGATTAATAAATGATAATATTGATAAATCGAAACTGTAAAATTATATATGATTTATCGACTATCAATTATTTTTGTAAAGATAAAGTTTGTCTTTTATGAGTGCCAAAAATCCGGAGCTATTTTTATCCACAATTTTTGCGCTTTCATTTTTGAAGATTTCAGAGAGGTTTTTCCCATCAAATTTTTGAACGGTTTGGCTTCCAAATATCAAAACATCATCACTGATTCTTCTGAGTTTTCTTGCATTGGAAATGATCGTAGAATAGAGTAAGGTTGCTTTGGTGTTATAAACCTCAAAAGTGTTTTCTCGAAGAATATATATCCTGTTATTATATACTACGAAGTCTTTGAGTGATTGTGTGTCGATATTGAAAGGAAAAGAACTGATGACAGAATTGGTCCTGAAATTATATTGTAAAAGAGTTTTATTGCTTTCATCCAACAACCATGCAAATTGAAGGTCTTCTGCGTAAATTGCTTTTGTAAATCCAAAATTAGAACTCAGGTTGATCTTTTGTATTTCATTCAGATTTTGATCCAGAAATTTGATTTCTTGGGCATTTTCTGAAAACATTACAATGTTAAGAGGATTGGTAACGCTCTGGATCTTGTAGGGAAAAGTCATCATGATTTTTCCGAGTTGTTTGCCGACAGAATTATATTTGGTCAGACTCAAATCTCTATTCTTATATATATAGATGTTTTCGTAATCGTCTCCCAAGAGTTCTTTGGTGTCTTTTAGCTCTAGAGGATCCAGACTGATTTTATCCTGTGAGAATATTAGAATAGAAGAGAATATTAGTATGAAATATAAGATTTTCAATATCGTTATTTTGCGACATTCAGTGTGATGATGATGTCCTTTGTGATTGCCTTGTTTTGATTATAACTTGCATCGCATATAGCGGTGGTTACATTGTAATTGCCTTTGTCTACAAGGATGTAATTCTGTCCGTTAGATGGAACCGTAAGGTTGTAGAATTTTTTTCCGCTAATCTTTACTACAAGATTACAAGCCGACTTATTTACAATTTGAACGATGGCTTCTTTTTTATTGGGATTGTTGTTGAAAAGACTTGTCAGTAGTGCTGCCGTGTTTTTTGCTTGCTGAGAAGGTTCTCCTTTTGTAGCGGAGCTTCTTCCTGCTTCTCCTTTGGTGGTTGTTCTGGTTGGTTCCTCGGCTTCAGAAGTTCCTACTTTGGATGTTTTTTCTATTTTACTTTCAGTCATTTGCGAGATAGTCGGCTTTGCGGTAATAGACGTACCTGCATATTTCAAAGTTAATGCTCTCTTTTGTAATTCTGGAACAGCGGGATGTTTGGGATTGTCGCGGATGAATTTTTCCACAATGGCTCTGTCTGTGGTCTTTTTTGCTTCAAAAACGCTTACTTGTGAAAATATACTTATCGATAGAAAAAAAAATGAAAGGAAAAATAACTTCTTCATTATATTTAAGGACTAATTTTATTATGAACGTAAAAATAGATCAAATCTTGTAATATTCATTAATAATTTTGATTAAATAAATGTTGGGTTTTGATTGATTTTCGATAAATACTGTCAGTATGCTATTTTTAACTAAGAATATTTAGATGTATTATTTTTTTATAAAAATCACTATATTTGCACGCTGAAAAACATGAAGGAGGAAATCAAAATTAAATATAAAAATAATCAATATTATGTCTTACACACCAGTAGCTGCAGACGTAGCAAAGTTAAGAAACACCACAGGTGCAGGAATGATGGACTGCAAAAAAGCTTTAGTAGAAGCTGAAGGAGATTTCGAAAAAGCAATTGATATCCTTAGAAAAAAAGGACAAAAAGTAGCTGCTAACAGAGCAGACAGAGATTCTTCTGAAGGAGCTGTTATCGCAAGAGTAAACGAAGATAGTACTTTAGGAGTTGTTATTTCTTTGAACTGTGAAACTGATTTCGTTGCTAAAAATGAAGCTTTCATCGAGTTGGCTTATGAATTAGCTGAAATGGCAATCTTTGCTGCTACTAAAGAAGAATTATTGGCTACAGACTTCCACGGATTGACTGTTGCTGACAAATTAATTGAGCAAACAGGTGTTATCGGTGAGAAGATTGAGATTGGAGCATTCGAAAGAATCGAAGGTCCTTTCTTGGGAGCTTACATCCACGCTGGAAACAAAATCGCTTCTATCACTTCTCTTTCTGCAAAAGTTGACGGAGCTGACGAAGCTGCGAAATCTGTTTCTATGCAAGTTGCTGCAATGAATCCAATTGCTCTTGATGAGACTGCTGTTTCTCAAGAAACTATCGATAAAGAATTAGAGATCGAAAGACACAAATTGACTGAAGAAGGTAAGCCTGCAAACATCATCGATAATATCTTGAAAGGTAAAATGCAGAGATTCTACAAAGACAACACATTGGTACACCAAGATTTCATCAAGGATTCTAGCGTATCAGTAGCTGATTATGTAAAATCTGTAAACGCTGATCTTAAAGTAACAGGATTTGTAAGAGTGGCTCTTTCTTAATCTTAAGACTTAAAAATAACTTAAATCCTGCCGTATTTTACAGCAGGATTTTTTATGTCATAAATATTGAATATTTTTGCAGACTAATTATGTTAAATGAAAGAGGTTGATTCTAATAAATTATTTGTCAGGATCTATGTGATTTGCTTTGTGCTTTTTTTCTTTTTTGGGGAGGCGCAGATTGCGGTGGATAATACTACATATTCGCCACAGGAATTGGTAGAGAAATTTATTGGTGCAAAAAACTCCAGTTGCGTAACGATTTCTAATGTTTCAGTTACGGGAGGTAATATTACAGCGCCCGGTTCAAGTTATGGATATTTTGGCAAAGGAACCAGCTCGTTCGGGATGGATGAAGGAATTATCTTGTCAACGGGAAATGTGCTATTAGCTCCGGGACCTAAGTCTTCAAGTGTGCAGAGTGTAACAGCTACTAACTGGGGTGGTGATCCAGATCTCGCAGAGGCAACGGGATTACCTTTATCAAATCTTTCTAATGCCACAATCTTGGAGTTTGATTTTAAATCATCTCTAAGTAATAAGGTCAGTTTCAGATATATGTTTTTGTCAGAGGAATATCGTCCAGATAACTGTCAATATTCTGATGCCTTTGCTTTCTTGCTCAAAAAAGCAGATAATAGTGAGTCTTACAGAAATATAGCATTGGTGCCGGGAAGTAATATTCCTGTCACTTCCACGACTGTTAGTGGTGCTGATCAAGGAAGATGTACTCCTCAAAATGTTCAATATTTCGGTGGTTTTATTGGGTTTAGTAATCCATCTGTTTCTCCCACCAATTTTAATGGACAGACAAAAATACTAACGGCTGTTGCAGATATTGTAGCGGGTGAGCTATATCATATAAAACTGGTCATTGCAGATGAGGGAAGAAATGCTAATTCTCAGTATGACTCTGCTGTGTTTTTGGAAGCTGGTAGTTTTACAGGAAATATAGACCTCTTACCAGCTATACAGACGGATGACTCTGCTATCCTTTGTAATGGGAGCGATGTGACATTAGAACCTAAAGACCCCAGAGATATCAATGATTCTGGTGCAAAATATTATTGGTATAAAGATGGAGTTGATTTAGGTTTGCCAACAAATCAAAGTTTGTATAAAACAAACATCCCTGGAGATTACAGACTTAAAGTCGAACTGAGCAGTGGTTGTACATTGGCGGGAAATGTTAGAGTGGAAAATGCTCCTATTGCTCTAATAGACAACTCTTCCATTCCTCTTTGTGATCAAGATTTTGATGGAAAATATGTTGAGAAATTATCCAAATTTACAAATCAGATTGTTACCAATTTTAATAGAGATTTTAATGTAAAATACTACAGGCAAAGTGGCTCGGAAATTCTACCTGGTGATGATTTTGAGTTTACAACTAATCCCGAGACTATTACCGTTACGGTTGGTGCTTTCAGCTGTGCACCAGATTCTTATCAGGTGTCGTTTTACCATGGTCAACCACTTTCTATGAATTATGCACAAAACGTCACACCGACCTTTGATATTTGTGATGATAATCTTGATGGATTTAAAGATGTGAACCTAGAAGCTATTGTGGATAGTGAGATGACCAATGTTATAGGGACCAATAAAACATTTTACAAAACAGAAGCTGAAGCTAAAAAAGGAGGCTCTTCCACTGTTACCAATATTAATCCAAAACTTACTCCAACTAATTCGGATGTGACTTATTATGTAAGAATAGAAAATTCTGCAGCAGGTTCTTGTCCTAATTATGGATTGTTCAGGCTTTTGTTCAAACAACCGAAAAGGTCAACAGTGCTTAAAGATACTATTATATGTAAAGGGGCTTTTGTAGATTTAGATGCTGGAAATGGAATAGACTCGAGTACTTTAACTGGGTTTACTTCTTACAAATGGAGTACAGGTGAAACAACACGAATTGTGAGAAATAAGCCTGCTGGCGATTATTGGGTAGAACTTGGATTCAATGGTTGTATATATAGGCAATCTGTAAAAGTTTCAGAACCTGCAGACCTAGTAATAGATAATGTTTTGATAGAAGGAAACAATGCAACTGTTCTTGTATCGAACGGCCTTGCACCGTATCGATATTTTTTAGATGGGAAAGAAAATACATCTTCTTCTAATGTGTTCGAAAATATTCCAAAAGGAGATCATACTATTATGGTCATGGATGCTTGTGGATCTGTGACAAGAGATTTTTCTATCATTAATGTTAAAAATGTCATTACGCCTAATGATGATGGGAAAAATGATGTAATTGACTATTCTGATTTGATGACAAAATTAGAACCTCGATTAGAAATTTATGATAAAAATGGAGTCTTGGTGTTCAAAGGCAGTCCTGAAAATCAATATATATGGAACGGGAAACTGAATGGGAGACCGTTGTACACATCATCCTATTGGTATATTTTGGAATGGAATGAAACTGGAAATCCTAAACGAGTGCAGTATACGGGCTGGATTCTTTTGAAAAATAGGAATTAAATAATAATGATTTAATTAATCTGTTTCTTTACATTTGTAATAATATGCCAATTATTATTATGAAGAAAGTTTTACGAATTCTATTTTTTTTTATTTTTTCCATAAAAACATTTGCGCAATTAGATAGAGAGCATTGGTTTGCACCAATGTATGATGGGCAGACGAATTTGACCGGGCATGAACAATTTTTACATCTCTCGACTAATGAAACCACGCCCTTTACGGTTTCAATTTATAATAATAATACTTTAATAGGGCAGAAAACAATCAGCAAAGGTTCGCCTGGTGTCGTAGACATACCTCGTAGCTATATTATCACAGATGATTATAATCCTGAGCTTAATACAATTATTACAAAAGGCTTGTATGTAAAAGGAGATAGACCATTATTTGCTAATCTTCGCTTTGGAGTTGCTAATCACTCAGAGATTATTACATCTAAAGGGACAGCTGGTATTGGAACCGATTTCTATACAGTTATGGCTCCTAATGCTTTTAATAACAACGGTTTTGGTTCTTCTGCAAGTGTTCTTGCAACGGAAGATAATACTACAGTTACTATAGATGGTTTTAAAAAAAATATAGACTTTAATACATACGGCTACGCAACTGGATTTACCTTTAAACTAAATAAAGGAGAGTCATATATCTTGGATGTAAGAGCCACTAATCCGGATAATAGAGATGGATTTATTGGAGCGAAAATCACATCCGACAAACCTATTTCTATGTCAAATGGTAATTTTAACGGTCAGTATGCGTCTACTACAGCAAATGGCTCAGATATTCTTATGGATCAATCTGTTCCAGTTAATAAGTTAGGGGATGAATTTGTGATTGTAAAAGGATATGGGAAAATTGGCAATAATATGGAGGGGGCCATTATTGTTGCTACTCAAAAAAACACTTCAATTTATCTAAATGATGATGTTACTCCAAAAAAAGTATTGGCTAACGAAGGAGATTACTACCGTGTAGAAGAAACAGAATACGTTGATAGAGGAAATGGACATTATAACCTACATGTAAAGACTAATAAGAATGTATATGTTTATCAGCTACTTGGTGGTGTGGAGGAAGGGAATTCTCCACTAGCAACTGGAGGGATGAATTATATTCCACCACTCAATTGCTATCTCCCTCGTAAAATAGACGAGATTAGTTATATTAATAAGATTCAGGAAACAGACCCTGATGATAGATTTGTTACCAAATTAAATATCATTACAGAAAAAGGAGCTACTGTTAAAATTAATGGAGTGGTTCCATCTTCTGTTTATGGTCCTTATGATATTTCAAATATAGCAGCAAGTCAACAATGGGTTTCTTATTCTATCCCAAATGTTAAAGGAAATATTACAGTGGTCTCAGATAAGGCTGTGACAGCTGGGATTGCTAGTGGTAATGGAGCGTTTGGTTATGGTGGGTATTTTGCGGGCTTTTCATCAATCCCTTTAATTTTGAAAACTGAAGGCGAATGTCTTCCGGGAGTTAAATTGGAAGTTACTGAAGGTTTTGATTTTTATCAGTGGGAGATAAAAAATGAGTTAGGAATATTTGTGAATGCACCCGTGACAGCTGTGCATCCATCCAATAAAGTATTTTATTATTATCCTCAAAAAGCAGGAATTTATAGAGCTAGAATTCAACAAGGATCTTGCCCGGAAATCCAAACTGATGAATTTAAATTCTACAATTGTACAACCTATACGAATGTAAACTACGAAACTTGCTCAGAAATACCAGATATTACGCCAGAATTTAGTTTAAGTACACAAACTCCAGGAATGCCCGTTATTACTGAACCAGCAAAAAAAGGTATAGCGAATGTTCTTCCTAGTGGAAAAATAAAATATACAGCTAATTCTGGAGAATCAGGAATAGATACTTTTAAGTTTTCATTTTGTGGTAAAGATATTTTGCCTGATTGTGAAATTGCTCAAGCTACAATACAGATCAACCAGGTCGTTGGGAAAGATGATGTTTTGATAGGATGTACATCTACTGGAATATCAGAATTTGATCTTAGAAAAGCTAATGTGACTTCTGATAGCTCTGTAAAGAAAGTTTATTATAAAACTCCCAATGGAGCACAATATGAGATTAATAGTGATGAGATTAAAGATTTCATGAATTATCCGTCCGCAGATGCAGCTGTATATGTCAGAATCAAAAATTCTAAAAACTGTACCGCTATTCAGAAAATAGAATTAAAAAATGTTTTTTTTCCTATAATTAATACACCAATATCTGTAGAAGAGTGTGACGATGATTTTGATAGCCGGAAACTCATCCAGAATCTTGATGATTATAAAGTGTTATTTACAAATGATCCATCGGTATCGGCAAAATTCTATATCAAAGAATCTGATGCACAAAATTCTAGCTCTATCAATAATATCAATGAAATTGATGTTAATAAGCAACAACTTTTGTATGTGAGACTTTATAGTGCTACGGGCTGTTTTTCGGTGGCAGAATTGACCATTAAAATCAAACTACCTAAAAAGTCTGATGAATTGGGCGATAAAACAATTTGTCCAGGAACAAAAACATATTTGTATGCTGGCTCTGGTTTTGATTCTTATGAATGGTATAAAGAATCGGATCCAGCAACATCTATTGGTAGTTTTGAAACAATGCCTGATTTAGAAATTGGTAAATATTTCGTGATTCTCACTGCTAATAATGGTTGTACATATAAACAAAATGTAGAGATAATAGCCGCAGAATTTCCTGTAATAGAAAATATTGAGATCAATGGCAGCAGTGTGAGAATCATTGCAAATGGTGGGAAAAAGCCTTATAGATTTGCAATAGATAATGGGGGTTATCAAGACTCAAATGTTTTCACAGATCTTTCTCCAGGATTGCATAAGGCTTATGTGGTTTCTGCAGATAATTGCGATCCTGTTGAAAAAGAATTTTCTGTAATAAAGATTTATAACCTTATTACGCCTAATGGTGACGGTGTCAATGACATTTTAGATATGTCAAACCTTGCTCTTAAAAAGAATGTGAAATTCCAAATCTTTGATAGGGAAGGTAAAAAACTATTCGAGGGGGATGATGTCAATCACTACATTTGGGATGGAAAACAAAATGGAAAGTCTTTACCAAGTTCCAGCTATTGGTATATAATGGAATGGCAGGATTTTGAAAATTCTCCACCGGTAAAATATACAGGCTGGATTTTATTGAAAAGTAGGAATTAAATATTGTTGATGTAATAAATTGCTTTTTTTACATTTGTATTAATAACCAAATTAATTCAATGAATAAAGCTCTACAAATTGCGCTATTTTTTATATTATCAATAAAGATATCTGCTCAGATGGATACGGAACATTGGTTTGCGCCAATGTATGATACTTACACTAACCCGAATCCTATTTATGATAATAGCTTGAATGGTGATTTTTTATATCTATCGACCGATTCTGTGGATGATTTTGAGGTTGTTGTGTATTCTGAAGAGGTTGAGTTTGCTAAAGTTATCATAAGAAAAGGTAATCCGAAATATATCAAAATTCCGCCAAATGTGATAACCACTACCAATCCGTCACACACATTCTTGGTTGCAAAAAAAGGATTGTATCTTATGGGCAGTCGCAAATTTTTTGCAAATCTAAGAATATTGAGAGGTCCAGATGCGGAGATTATTAACTCCAAAGGTTTTGCGGGGCTTGGAACAGATTTTTTTGCAGTCATGACGCCTCTTTCTTCATGGACTGCCCCGGTTCATAATCAAAATACTCAAATTAATATATTAGCTACAGAAAATAACACGTCTGTCAAAATAAGCGGATATGATCCCAATGTTTTATTCCTCAATAACTCACAGACAACGGAATTAAATATAAAACTTAACAAAGGTGAATCATATATAGCCGTTGTGCCCTACAGAAAATCTTTAAGTGACCCCTATGAAAACCTTGTGGGTCTGGGAGGAGCTAATATTCATTCGGATAAACCCATTAGTGTTACAAATGGCAATTTCAATGGCACTTATACATCTGGTTTTAGTGGAGATGATATCCTTATGGATCAGGCGATTCCAAGCAACCGCCTGGGTAGAGAATATGTGATGACGAAAGGAAATGGATTTCTGGATCCTCCTGGGGGAGGAGGTTCAGATATGGAGCGCATAATTGTATTGGCTACCAAAAATGGCACGAAGTTCACGGTTAATGATAGTCCTACTGTTTATTCACTTGATAAAGGTCAGTCTAAAACTTTGTATGCTTCATCATTTTATAAAAATCAAGGCAGTGGTGTTTATAATATGTATATCAAAAGTTCAGAAGATATCTATGTATGTCAACTCTTATCTGGGACTAATAATATCATATATCCGTTTTATTCTGGTGGGATGAATATGGTTCCAGCACTTAATTGTTTGTTGCCTAATCAAATCGTTGAGTTGCCGGCAGTCAATCAAATTGGGACGAAAGATGATTTCGATACCAGTATTAACATTATTACAAAGAAAGGCGCTCAGGTTACAATGAATGATGAGGTTTTAAACGGTTTACATGGACCTTATCCAGTATCGGGAACTTCTGACTGGGAACTCTTTATAAAGAAAAATATAAAAGGAAACGTTTCGATATATTCCACAAAAGCTGTAACGGCTAGTTTGGTGGGTGGCAATTTAAATGCTGGCTTTGGAGGTTTTTTTGGAGGTTTTAGTTCAGTTCCTCAGATTACAAAAACAGGAGATTGCGCCATCGGAAGCAAATTACAGGTCGGAGATGGGTATGATTCTTATGAGTGGTATCATAATGGTAAGCTGATAGCATCCGGAGCAGGCTTATTTTCCATAGATCCGGAAAGCTATGGTTCTGGGAATTACTATTGCAAAATTTTCAATTTAAGTTGTGGAACCTTCACAACTGATGTGTTTCCTTATACCAAATGCCCAGAATTCACAACAAAAACCTTGGAAACGGGTAGTTGCAAAACTTTAGAAATTCCAATTGCTTTTTCCTCAGACCCACTAAACTCTATTAATTGGGATAATGTTCTAATTACAAAACAAGCAGAAGATGGCAAAGTTGATTATGATAAATCTGCCCACAAAATATTTTTTGATCCAGATGATACAAATCTAAAAACCATAACTTTCAAATATTATATAGAAGGAATTGCTCCTTTTCCACATTCCGAAGAAGTTACAGTTACGGTTAATATCGCTCATATCAATTTAACAAATATGCAAGATGTGCAATGTGTCGATTTTGGTGGAAATGGAGTATATAATCTAAGAGCTGTTTTTGAAAAACCTATCAATCAAGATCCGACTTATGATAAGTACGAGTATTTCGAAGATTTTACTTTAACACAAAAAATCCCAGAGACTGATTCTGTTGATCCCTATCATCAAGTGGAAAACTATAAATCTAAACCTGATGAACGTGTCTACGTAATGGTGACTAATGTCTATGGTTGTGATAACAAAGACAAACCTGCAGAGATTGCTCTCAAAGCTTTTGAATTGCCAACGATTAATAAAATTGATGTAAAAGAAAGCGCTTCTGTCACGATAGATGTGTCCAAGGGGAATTCTCCGTATCTATATTATATCAAAAAAAATGGGGCGCAGGATTTTCTTCCTGCGGCTTCAGATTATAGTTCGTCTAGTACGCTTCCAATAAAAAATGGGAAAGGGAGCTATACGGTTTATGTAAAATCTGCTGATAATTGCTATCCTGTAACGAAGATTTTTTTGGTTGTGGGAATCTCAAATATCATTACACCTAATGGTGATGGTAAAAATGATATAATAGATATGTCGATGCTTTTGGATAAACTTAATCCGAAATTCCAAATTTTTGATAGGAATGGGAAGCGGATTTTCGAAGGTTCGCTTTCCAATGGATTTATTTGGAATGGAAAAATAAATGGAACATCTCTTTCTACTGGAACCTATTGGTACCTCCTTCAGTGGCAGGATTTTGAAAATGCGGAGCCAGATATTATGAAAGGCTGGATTCATCTTAAGAATAGAGGTTTGGACTAGATTTTTTTTAACAATTCTTTTCTATTAAAGTTTTTAATTCTAATTACTTAACAATATGCCGATAAAGTTTAATAAAATTTTAACCTTATCGGCTTTTTTTTGTAATGATTCTGCATATATTTCTCTATAAATTTGCCGATTGATATGAAGAAGATATTCACAATTTTAACATTGTTTTGCATGGCCTGTGTTTATGGGCAATTCCTGAATGGAGAAATCTACATTAGGGACAAATCGAGCCTTTATCTTAATCAGGTTTATGTGACCAATGTGAATGAGCACAAAAGTGTCGTTGCGAATTATAATGGTGAGTTCCGGATCATTGCAAAAGAAGGTGACATCATCAGATTCACTTCTATTGCGACAGATAGAAAAGATATTACAGCAACAAAGGAGATGCTGGAAAGAAACAAAACTTTTATAGAATTACAAATCGCTTATTATGAGATTCAGGAGGTTATTTTAAGTTCTTTCCGTCCTACAGGTAATCTGAGGAGAGATGTAGCGATGTTGAAATCTTCCGAAAAAGCGTTTGAACTAAGGAAAATGATTGGATTGCCAGAACCGAAAGGGGATGGGACATCGCCGGATATTCCTGTATTGTCTTTCAATCAAGGATTGAGTTTTAGTATTGATAGTATTTTCGATTTGATATCAGGCGAGAAGAAAAAGAAAGAACGGTATTACCAGTATGAAAAAATGAGCAAACATATCAAGGATTTACAGAATTATTACGGAGACGATTATTTTATCAGAATGAAAATTCCGAAGGAATTGATCCCAAATTTCCTGCAGTTCGTTTACAGCTCGGATAATATCACGGTCTTTCTGGAGTCGGATAATTATGAGGCCGCCAAAGTCTATATAGAGAAGTATTTGCCGATATATCTTAGAAGATTACAAAACTCCCACCTGATGCAGGTTGCTGAAAGCGGAGTGAATTAATAAAGTATTTTTTTGTGTATATTAATTAATAATAATGAATTATTTTATTGTAAATCATTAAAATTGTTTATTTTTATTGCGTTTTTAAAATTGGAAAGAAAACATTTAAATGGGAAAAGGAAAAAACAAACTTGCTAGATTCGAAGAAAACAAAAATTTACCTAACGTAATACAGCCCACAAGGGAACAAGCCATCAATGATTTTGAGCACAAAGGCAAATGGCAAGAATTTTTTGGAAATAGCAATCCTATTGTTTTAGAACTTGGATGTGGAAAAGGGGAATATTCTGTAGGGTTGGCGAAAGCTTTTCCTGATAAGAATTTCATTGGAGTCGATATCAAAGGGGCGAGATTTTGGTTCGGTGCAAAAGAGGCAATTGATAAAGGATTAAAGAATGTGGCTTTTCTTAGAACTCAGATAGAGCTTATAGATCAAGTGTTTGCTGAAAATGAGGT
The DNA here is from genome assembly GCA_963530025.1 of uncultured Weeksellaceae bacterium. Classification (GTDB taxonomy): domain Bacteria; phylum Bacteroidota; class Bacteroidia; order Flavobacteriales; family Weeksellaceae; genus Epilithonimonas. Next base: position 21,499 of record CAUSBY010000004.1, on the reverse strand, counting down.
TTCGGAGATCTGGATCACATTTCCTGATCCTCAGATCAAATACAGAAGAACCAAGCACAGGCTTACGAATCCGGAATTTTTGGATAGATACAAACGTATTTTGAAGAAAGATGGCATAATCCACTTGAAGACAGATTCAGAATATCTTCATGGATATACTTTAGGATTGTTGCAAGGTTTGGGACATGAGGTATTGACTGCGCATCACGATATTTACGGAGCTCCAGAATATCAGCCGGACACGCCGCTTCTTAGAGATGTGAGAACCTATTATGAGGAACTATTTTCTTCCAAAGGAAAAACGATCACTTACATAAAATTTAAATTAAAAGATGAATAAACTGATCTTGCTTATTTTGGGTGGTTGCTTGACGAGTTGTGCAACCAGTTCTGTTTCTCCTATTTTGAGGAAAAACTCAGAAGTGTCAATGGAAATAGACCAAATTAAGCCCAGTCAGCCAAAACTGAATATAGAAGATAAAGCGGTGAATTTGCTGAACCAGCTTTTCAATTCAGATACATCTAATAAAAATATGGTGCTGATCATCAATAATGATTCTGATTGCGATTTTACGATGAAGATTGCAGGAGCGAAAAATTATAGCATACCTGTGAGTTCAAAAAAAGCAGAGAGTGTTATTTTGGAACAAGGTGATTACGAGATGACTTCCGAGGTATGTAAAGGTACCTATTACAAGACAAAAAAGACATTCACTGAAAATACACAATTGAATATCAAATATACTTTTGTGAAAAATGAACCAACATCTGTTGAGCCAGTGATTCAATAAAAAAATACCTTCCAGATTTTTGGAAGGTATTTTTTTGTATTTAAATCGTGATTTATTTTATAATGATTTCATAGATTTTACTCCAGTTCTTTCCTGTGATGAGCATATTATCACCTTTGAAGGCAATTCCGTTCAGGACATCGTCATTTCCAGAAGTATTTTGTTTGGCAATATTGCTAAGGTCGATAATTCCGGTTACTTCTCCATTCGCAGGATTGATTTGAAGAATGATTGGTTTTTGCCAAACGTTCGAATAGAGTGAGCCGTTGTGGTATTCTAGTTCATTGATCTGGTCGTAACCTTCTTTGTCGCTTGCAATGGCGATTGTTCTTACTACTTTTGAAGGATTTTCAGGGTCAAGGAAATAAACAGTTTTAGTTCCATCAGAAACAATCAGGTTTTTCCCGTCATTCGTCATTCCCCAGCCTTCTGCGATTTCTGCAGGGTAATCGAATTCCTTTATAAGTTTCATGTTCATGTCATAGATCAAACCTTTTTTAGAACGGTAGGTCAATTGATAGATTTTGTCTCCAAAAACGGTAATTCCTTCAGAAAAGATATTGCTTGGTTGAGCAACTTCTAAAAGAGGCGTTCTGCTTCCAAGAGTATATTTCATCAGTTTCGATTTGCCTTCGAGACCGACACTTTCATAGACTACATCTCCATGAATTTCAAAGCCTTCTGTGAAATTATCTACATCATGTGGATATTGATTTGCAATCTCATAAGGAATAGCTCTTGCTTTGGCTTTAGCAAAAACATTAATAGTTGCGTCCTGTTGCAAAACTTCTCCACCTTTGGTTTTAATATTGAAAGTGACATCATTTTCTCCTAAAGAGAAAAAATTGGGGTCAATGGCTAAATTACTTGTTTCTTTATCTCCATAACTTATAGTGATGGCTTCTGCGTAATCCAAAACATCTTGGGGCAATTGTAATTTGTCTCCAAAATGATAACCTTTGTTTTGTACTGCGATGTTATGTTCGTTCAAAGAATTCAAAATGTCTTTGTCTTTATTACAGCCGGCAAGTATCAGTAATGCGAAACAAGTGATGAGGATTTTTTTCATTTAAAAGTCGTTGTTTTATTTCCAAATTTTGATTTCATAATCCTTTTGGAAAGGTTGATTATTTATGAATAATGCCCAAAAATACGAAATTATGAAAACTAAGGTCTCATAAATTTTTCTTAATTAAGCAGAATAATGTAGATTTGTAAAGTTATGACCACGATAATTGCAGCTATAGGAAAAAATAATACCTTAGGAAAGGACAATCAGCTACTTTGGCATCTTCCAAAAGATCTGAAACATTTCAAAACTTTGACAGAGAATCATCCAGTAGTCATGGGAAGAAAGACCTATGAGAGTATCGGTAAAGCTTTGCCAAACCGTACCAATATTGTGGTAAGTAGAAAAGAAAATTGGTTTCAGGAAGGGGTATTGATTGTTTCTACGCTGAAAGAAGCTCTTAAATTTGCCAAAAAGATCAACGAGGATATTTTTATCATCGGAGGTGGGGAGATTTATAAACAAACCATGGAGTTTGCTGATAGATTAGAAATCACACAAGTAGATGCGGAAGTAGAAGCAGATACTTTTTTTCCAAATATAAGTCCCAAGTTCTGGCGAAAAATAGAAGAAGTTTGTCACACCAAAGATGACAAAAACAATTATGACTTCTGTTTCCAGACCTACGAAAAAATAAATAAGAACTAAATATTCTATCTTGATTCTTATATCTTGAATCTTGTTTATAGTAATGGATTATCCAAGTAAAGTATTATCAAAAGCAATAGAAGAGATTGCAGGGCTGCCGGGAATTGGTAGACGGTCTGCTCTTAGATTAGCATTACATCTGCTTCGTCAGCCATCCTCCCAAGGAGTCTCTTTGGGAACCGCAATACAGAATCTGGTCACTGATATCAAATATTGCAAAGAATGTCATAATTTTTCCGATTATGAGATCTGTGATATTTGTAGTGATGATAAAAGACATTCAGAATTGCTTTGCGTGGTAGAAGATGTAAGAGATGTAATGGCAATAGAGAATACGGGAAAATACAAAGGAAGATATTTGGTTTTGGGTGGAAAGATTTCTCCAATGGAAGGTATCGGTCCAAGTCAGCTAAGAATTGATAGTTTGGAAAAAAAAATAAGTTCCCACACAATAAAAGAGGTGATTTTTGCGTTAAGTTCGACAATGGAAGGAGAAACTACTGCCTATTACATTTATAAAAAATTTAAAAATCTAGACGTCGCATTTTCTAATATTGCCCGCGGAATAGCTGTAGGTGATGAATTGGAATATGCAGATGAGATTTCCCTTGGCAGATCCATTATCAATAGAACATCATATAACGAAGCAGGCGTATGAAACTGAGTGTTATTATTGTTCATTACCAGGTAAGTTCTCTTTTAAGAAACTGCATCCTTTCTATTCAAAAATATTTTCATGGTTTTGAATATGAGATTATTGTTGTGGATAATGCTTCTCCGGATTCTTCTTGGAAGGTCCTTATTGCAGAATTTCCAACTGTAAATTTCATTGAATCAAAAGACAATCTTGGTTTTTCCAAAGCCAATAATATCGGAGTAAAAGCCGCAAAAGGCGAATACGTTTACATTCTGAATCCAGATACGGAAATAGAAGGTGATTATTTCAAAGAAGTATTGGATTTTGCTGATAATCAAAAGAATATTGGGGCTCTCGGACTTAGGATGCATAACGCAAAAGGTGAATTCTTACCAGAAAGTAAAAGGTCGGTTCCTGCATTGATTAATTCTTTTGAGAAATTATTCACAAAACTTCGGGACGATTCCAAAACTTATTATAGAAACGATGTAGATGAATTCGATATTGCTGAAGTTACCGTAATGACTGGTGCTAATCTTCTTATGAAAAAATCTGTCTATGACGAAGTTGGTGGTTTTGATGAACGCTATTTCATGTATGGAGAAGATATTGACCTTTGTTATACGATTCTTAGAAAAGGCTACAAGAATTTCTATTACGGCAAATACTCTATCCTTCATTATAAGGGAGAAAGTACTGTGAAAGATAAGATTTATCTCAATAGATTTTTTGGAGCGATGGATATTTTTATTAGAAAATATTATAAAAAACAGAAGCCATTCCAATATCTGCTAATGAAGATCGGTTTGAAACTCAAACATTTTATCGAAGTAGGAAAAATCAAGAGCTGATTTTTTTCTCTGTATGAAGAGTGGATTCTTCTGCAAATTTCCTTAATTCTCCCATTTCATCCTTAGCTTTTAGTTGTCCAAATCTTGCAGCAAAGTAAGTAAGACCAATTAATGCCAAAACAGCAAACGAACAAGGCAATGCCCACGGATAATTGTTGGTATTGATTTGTTTTTCCACATAATAGAGCGTGAAAAATGTCATCCAGGCAATCGTAAAAAGAAAATAGAGAAACATGAAAAATGTCCAAACAGAAGAACTTGGTCCAAAAATTCCACGGATCACGGTTGTATCATCTTCTTTTTCTATTCTAAGTGCCAAATTCGGTTTCCAATAACTTTCTTCTGCTGTCTTTACGAATATGGTCGCCACCTCTTTATTGATATTTCCGTAGAATTTGTCTTTATTGTTGTCCAGATAACTTTTCAAATTAGACTCATATTCTTCCAAAGAAAGATCAGTATAAAGCTTGAATCTCGGTCTGTTTCTAATATGGTTCAAAGTCTCGCTCATGTTTTTTTAATTTTAAATCCAATAATTATTTCTCAATATAAGGAATTGGGTCTTCCAATGTGAAATCAATTTTCATAGGCAATCCATTTCTTTTGATCTCGAGTTTTACTTTTTTGCTGACATCGGTTTTTAAGATAGCATGTATTTTGCTCATTGTCATTTCTTTGGAGGGCTTATTGTCAATGGTGATCAGTTCGTCATTTTTCAAAATTCCGGCTTTTTGCGCGGGTGAATCTTTTCTGGTACCGGAAACTATAAAGACAGGTTTCAGTGTGAATTTGTACTGGAAAGAGTCTGGATTATTATTGATCACATTGATTTCGTTGGTTGATGGATTTATCTTCGAGGTCTTTACTTGCACTTGTTCTTTTTCCCAGATCAGTCCATCTTGTTTTATTTCAAGCCCACTTCCGTCTATAAGAAAAGGGTCGTCCAAATGTTGATTGGCTTTGAAATAAATTTTATTGCCAGAATAATCGAAAATAATTGCAAACCTTCGAAAGATTTCTGATCCGATAGAACCTTTTCTGTCTTTTACCAATTTCAAATGCTGGATAGAAAATTCGTCTGGCATAGATGCAATTGGTTTATTGAGTTTGAAATTCCCAATCGATAAAGAATTGATTCTGCTTCTTTTTCCGAAAATATCTCCACTGAAGCCTCTTCCCAGAAAATCATCAATATTTGGACGATTGTAGATGAAATCCTTTATAAGTGTCGGGAATAACCAAACTGAATCTGTATTTCCAAGGTCGAGTAGAAGTTTTGAACTTTGTTTTTCGTGTTTCATTTCCACGTCGGCGAACATGTAAGGTTTGTTCATCTCAATACTCATCGGGAATTCCAAATATCTTTTCACCCTTTTCGGGAATTTGGAACTGTCTTTATAAACCGTGATAGTTTTCTTTAGATAATTGATTTCGATGGGATGGTTCTTGAAAAAATAATAACCTATAATGCCATTCACTGGAACACCAATATCTTGGGAAACATTAAAGTCTTCATCCAAAACAATGAAAACAGTATGGGATTTATCGACAAAATTTTCTCCGATTCGGATATTATTTTTTATTGATTTCAAAGCCTCCACACTTACGGTTTCTCCTAGTCCTTTGAAAGTGATCTTCTCGATGTTTTTAAAATCTACTTCCTTGTTTTCTAAACTAAAAAGCAAGGTTTCTGCTATTCCAGAATCCAACATGAAAGTGAGTTCCACACCATTTACATTCATCGGGATGAAAATGAGGTTGTTGATCAGCTTAAATTTGATGACGGTTTTATCAGTGTTTTCCAAAACAAAACCTTCCTGAGCGTTGATCCAGAAACTCCAAAAAAGACATAAAAACAGTTTGATTTTCATCATATTAAATTAACCATAATTTCATTACAAGTTTAATAATTTTCTGATTAAATTAAATAATATTTATGTATTTCATAGTTTGTTTGATTTTTAGTCTATAAAATGGAATGTTATTTGATAGGTTTTCATTCAATTAGAAAAAATATTACCAATCGTTTAATTTAAAATTATTTATTAGTTATGAAAAATCTATCAGCTATCTTCGGGAAAGACAACTTGGACGAAATCGTTTTCTCCAATAGAAATAAAGCTTATGGCGCTTATGCTCTTAGAAATGAGTATTCTAACCAATTGACAAAAGCATTGCTCGTTGGTGTTTCATTCTTCGGTTTATTATCAGTTACTCCATTAGTTATTTCTGCTTTCTCACCTGAAAAAATTGTTGAAACTATTCCTATAGGTGGAACTGTTGTTCTGGATAATGTTGATAATCCAGAAATCATAAAAGCGACTCCAGTCGTTACTATGACAAAAATTAAAACTGTTGAATCGCCAGAATATACACCCGTAAGAGTGGTGAAAAAAGAAAAACCAGTTCCGACAGAAGAAGATAAAAAAAATGCGGCATATAGCGATGCGACTTCACCAGGAGAAGAAACTAATATTGTTTCTGTTCCGCCAGTTGTTACAGGGCCGCCAAATGTTGCTCCTTATACCGCTCCAGTTGCTCCTCCAGTTGTTGAAGACCCAAATAAACTTATAAATCAAAATGAAGCTGATGTTGCTGCGGATTTCAAAGGAGGAATAAATTCTTTCCGTCAAAAAGTGGCTCAAGGTTTTGATACGGAATCTGTTGGTCAGGATGGAATGATTTCTGCAGTAATTACTTTTGTTGTAGAAAAAGATGGAAGTATTTCCAATTTGAAAATCAATGGTTCAAATTCAGATTTCAACTCAGAAGCGGAAAGAGCTGTGAAGTCCATCAAAACAAAATGGACGCCTGCACAATTAAAAGGTAAGGCTGTAAGGTCTTCTTTCAGAATGCCGATTTCTATGAAAATAGAATAGATTGATTTTCAGTTGTATATTGATTTTTAATTTATCATTATCATATAATTATCCACATTTTCTAAGGAAATGTGGATAATTTTTTTATTTCTCAAGTAATTAATTAACAATACTTTAACGACTATGTGGGATTTTCAAAACATTCTTAGTCTTAAAAAATTGTATTTTTGAGGATTAAATACATGTTTATGGGAAAAATCATTGGCGTTGCGAATCAGAAAGGAGGTGTTGGTAAGACGACAACTGCCGTTAATCTTGCATCAGCTTTAGGTGTTTTAGAAAAGAGAATTCTTTTGATAGATGCAGATCCACAGGCTAATGCAACTTCTGGTTTGGGAGTAGAGGAGGTTAATTTTTCTACATATGATTTACTGGAACATAGCGTAGATGTTTCCAAATGCATTCTACCTACCAGTTCGCCAAACGTAGATATTATCCCTTCCCATATTGATCTGGTAGCGGCTGAGATAGAATTGGTGGATCGCGATAACCGAGAATATATGATGCGAGAGGCTCTTAAGTCAATCAAAGACCAATACGATTATATCATTATAGACTGTGCACCAAGTTTAGGATTGATTACTATTAATGCCTTAACTGCTGCAGATTCTGTGATTATTCCAATACAATGTGAGTATTTTGCATTGGAAGGTCTTGGGAAATTACTCAATACAGTAAAAAATGTTCAGAAGATACATAACCAGAATCTAGATATAGAGGGCTTGCTACTTACAATGTATGACAGTCGTTTGAGATTATCGAATCAAGTTGTGGAAGAAGTGAATTCGCATTTTCCTGAAATGGTCTTCGAAACGATTATCAGTAGAAATGTTCGTCTTAGCGAAGCACCAAGTTTTGGGGAAAGTATCCTGAAATATGATGCGGAAAGCAAAGGCGCAATTCAATATATTCAGTTGGCAGAGGAAGTACTTTTGAAGAACGAAAAATTAATCAAGAATTAAAATGATTTTTTTGAAATAATATTTCATTGATTATCATTTATTAATTATCATTTATAAGAATGAGAGACAAAACAAGAGCAATGGGACGTGGTTTGGGAGCAATCCTGAACGCAGAAAGCAAAACGAATATCAATTCTGCTTCTGATGAAGGAGCAAAAACGTTGGTAGGAAACATTGTGGAAGTTCCAATTGAAGATATCTACCCGAATCCCAATCAGCCAAGAACTTTTTTTGATGAAAAAGCACTTAATGATTTAGCGGAATCTATCAAGAGTTTGGGGATTATTCAACCTGTAACACTTAGAAAAGATGGCGCCAAATTCGAAATCATTTCGGGAGAAAGACGTTTCCGTGCTTCCAAAATTGCGGGATTAATATCTATTCCTGCTTATATCCGTTTGGTTAATGACCAGGAATTGCTGGAAATGGCTTTGGTAGAAAATATCCAGAGAGAAGACCTTGACCCGATTGAAGTGGCTTTGACTTATCAAAGACTTTTGGATGAGGTTGGAATGACCCAGGAAAATTTAAGCCAGCGTGTTGGAAAAGAAAGAAGTACCATTACCAATAGTGTCCGTCTTTTAAAATTATCTCCAGATATCCAGAACGGAATCAGAAGTGGACAGATTTCTGCAGGTCATGGTCGTGCAATAATGGGATTGGATTCTGACGAAAAACGCCAAACTTTGTTTGATAAGATCATCAAGGATCAACTCAACGTAAGGCAATCTGAGCAGTTGGCTAGCCAGATGAAAAATTCTCAAGAAGCAGAGAAGTCTGTAAAACAGATTATTGTTCCAAATCACGTGAAAAAAGCCCAGAAAAATCTAACTGATATTCTGAACGTGAATGTCGAGATCAAAACTTCGGCAAACGGTAAAAAAGGAAAAATCGTTCTTGATTTTAAAAATGAAGAAGAGCTGGAAAGCATTCTTGCTCATATTAGGTAAATGAAAAAAACACTTTCAATTTTCTTATTCTTTTCTTTTTGTTTTGCTCTTTCACAAGTGAATCGGAATGATACGATACGTGTGGAAAATCATCCGAAAGATAGCATACCTGCTGCAAAACCATTATCTGAAGTTCAGATTACGGAAGAGATAACAGACAAGAATGCGCCTGCAAAAATCACCAAACTAAGTCCCACAAAAGCAGGTCTTTACTCTGCAGTTCTGCCTGGATTAGGACAATACTATAATAAGAAATATTGGAAAATCCCCTTGGTTTGGGGTGCTGTTGGGACAGGAGTTGGTATTGCACTTTGGAACGATAAACAATATAAACGTTACAGGAATGCTTATGTGGCAGAACTTAACGGTCTTCCGCATGAATTTTCAGATATCAATGGTATTACGAAAACTGTTTTAGGAAATGCACAGGATACGTCTAAAAGACAGCGTGATTATGCTATAGGAATAACTGCTTTGATCTATATTCTTAATATTGTAGATGCTGTGGTGGATGCTCACCTTTATGAGGGTCGCCACGATCCGGATCTTGCAATTATGCCAACAATGATTAACGATCAACTTGGAACTTCTCCTGCAAAAACGGGATTAAGTCTCAGTTTTAAATTCTAAAAAAATATTCACTTCAATTATAATTAAAATGAAAATAGCATTGGTCGGTTACGGAAAAATGGGGAAGATTATCGATGAGATTGCCCAAAACCGAGGTCACGAAGTGGTTGCCAGATTAAGAGAAACGCCAACGAAGGAATCTCTTAACAATGCAGATGTTGTAATCGAATTTTCCAATCCTGAAGCTGCTTTTGAAAATATCAAAGTCTGTTTGGAAAACAATATTCCGGTAATTTGTGGAACAACAGGTTGGCTGGACAAAAAAACGGAAATTGAGAAAATCACTCTAGATAATAATAGCGCATTTTTATATGGTTCTAATTTTAGTTTAGGAGTGAATTTATTTTTTGCACTTAACGAAAAATTAGCCAAATTAATGAATAATGTCAACGAATATTCTTGTCAGTTAGAAGAGATTCATCACATTCATAAGTTGGATGCACCAAGTGGAACTGCTATTTCTATTGCAGAAGGAATTATTGAGAATTCTAAATACGAAGCTTGGAAACTGGATGAAACCAAAGATAAAGATTTAGGAATATTTGCGATTCGTGAAAATGAAGTTCCAGGAACTCATAGTGTTTTTTACAGGTCAGAAGTGGACGAGATAGAAATCAAACATACAGCTTTCAACAGAAACGGATTTGCTTTGGGGGCAGTCATTGCTTCTGAGTGGATTGTTGATAAAAAAGGTGTTTTTGCAATGAAAGATGTTTTAGGTTTGTAAAAAAACTGTAACAAAAACTAGACATCAAAAACTAATTACTCAAATTGCTGAAAGCTAAAGCCGAAGCCAAATGAAATATTTATGAATTATATTATTACTTATACAGTTTATGTCCTTATCATCAGTGTTTTGATGGGACTTACAACTTGGAAGTTATTCAAGAAAATGGGGCATAACCCATTATTCTCGTTCATTCCGTTTTATAATTATTTGATTATCCTCAAAGAAACCAAGCATCCAAAATGGTGGGCGATTTTATCGTATTTACCAATCGTTGGTCCAATAATGATGTCTGTTTTTCACCTTTTCTTGATGAAAAAATTTGGAAAGAGAGGTGCTTTGAATGGAGTTTTAACAGTAGTTCTGCCTTTCATTTTTATGGCAACAGTCAATTATGGAAAAGACCCAGAAATTGAAACTGAAGAAGAGGAAGAAGAAAGCAAAAAGAAAGAGACGTTCTTAGGTTCAGTTACTTTTGCGGTAGTTTTCGCAACTATTATTCACGCATTTATTACACAGCCATTTGGGATTCCAACAGGTTCAATGGAGAGAACTTTATTAGTTGGAGACTTTCTTTTCGTTAACAAATGGGCTTACGGTTACAGAATGCCGATGAGACCTGTCGCATTACCATTTTTACAAGGAACAATCTTCGATACAGGACAAAAAGGAAATCCAAAAGACGACCCAAAATCTTATGTTGATGCGGTTAAATTACCATATCTAAGACTTCCTGGTTATGACGAAATTGAGAGATATGACATCGTAGTTTTCAATTATCCTCAGGATTCTGTTCACGTTGCAACAGATAGAAAAGACCCATATGTAAAAAGATGTGTTGGTATTCCTGGAGACGTTATCGAGTTCAGAGCTGGAAGATTATTTGTGAATAATGCACCGGAGAAAATTCTTGGAGACGAGTATCAGCAACACGGCTATTTGGTGACAACTAGCTCTCAGCTTAATATTCCTCAGTTATACAAAGCTTACGGTTTCCTTCCTGTTCAGGAAAATCAAACTAATACAGGGTTTTTATATGCTTTCCAAGGTTTGACAGACCAGACTGCAAAAGAAATCAAAGCACTTCCTGAAGTTGTTGAGATGAAGGAAATGATTGAAGAAAAAGGAGAGGGCGCAGTTAGATACAAACTGAATGCAGATAAAACAGCTTACACCAAAAATGTAGATACAACACAGTCCATTTATCCAATCAACAAACCTTGGAATCAAGATTGGTATGGACCGCTTAGAATTCCGAAAAAAGGAGATGTTGTAAAGTTAGACCAAGAAACATTACCAACTTACAAGTGGATTATCTCCGAGTACGAGCACAACAAGCTTGAAAACAAAAACGGAAAAATCTACGTCAACGGACAAGAAACCAATCAATATACCATCAAACAAAATTATTATATGATGATTGGGGATAACCGAGATGCGTCTTTGGATGCAAGATTTTTCGGAGTTGTTCCAGAAGAAAATATCGTTGGAAGACCGATGTTCACTTGGATGAGTGTGGAAGGATTGTTCTCCGATGCTAGCTCAACTTACCAAGCTCCGGGCAAAAAAATCCGTTGGGACAGAATGTTTAAAGCAACCAACACAGGTGAAGCGAACAAAACGTCCTATTGGTGGGTTGCTGTGATTATTTTGGTATTGTTCTTCGGTTGGGATTATTTTGCCAAACTTTTCGGAAAGAAAAAAGAAGAAGATTAATTTAAAATAATTTAGGAGCTTAATCCCGCTTTCCGTTGCAATCTTTTGCTTTTTCATATGTGAAAAAAAAGCAAAAGGATTTTCACTACAATCGGGGCTATGGGATTTGTCCTTCGAAATAAAGATTCAACACTTTGTCAGAGATTACTATCTTTGACAAAGTTTTTTTTAATTAATATCCTCAAATAACCATTTAAAGCCTATATAAGCGAAGCGCCTTTGTGAGCCTAAAAACATTTAGTTGTGAAAAAAACTTAGTGTGCTTTGTGTTAAACTTTTCGAATGATTTAAAAAAGGATTATCAAAAATAAATATGAAAAAAGTTCTTTTACCAATATTCTATTTACCGCCAGTTTCGTGGTTCTCAGTATTCTTAAATGAAGAAAACGAAGTCGATTTCGAACAATTCGAAAACTTTCCAAAACAGACTTACAGAAACCGAGCATCAATCTACGGCGCTAACGGAAAATTAGCATTGATTATTCCAATCAAACATACAGGAAAACGAGAAATCAAAGACATAGAAATTTCTTTTGCAGAAGATTGGCAAAAACTCCATTGGAAATCCATCAAAACAGCTTATCAAAGCACACCTTATTTCGAATATTACGAAGATAAACTCAAGAAAATATATGCGGAACAGATTGTTTCTTTAAAAGAATTTAATCTCAAAGCTTTAGGTATTATTCTTGATATTCTGAAGACCGAAAAAAAGTATGAACTGACCAACGAATATTTCAGAAACCCAGAAGCAGAAGATTACAGAGAAAAATTCTCTGCAAAATCCGAATCAGCATCTGAGTTTGAAGAATACTATCAAAGCTTTTCGGACAAGAACGGATTTATAAAAGATTTATCTATTCTGGACTTGCTTTGTAACATTGGACCAGAAAGTTTGACTTATATCAAAAATATAAAACTCGATTAATAGCCACGAAACTCTACAAATGAGATTTTCTTTAATTAAAATAATTATTTAATATGAAATCGCTTACTGGAAAAATATCTAATTAAAGATTAGCAAAACAAGCGATAACATAAGGCAATTAAAAACAATAGATTTATACTTATGAAAAAATTATTGATAGCGGCAGCTTTTTTATATGCAGGATTTGGATTGATTCACGCGCAGACAGCTTCTCCGCAGGAAGATAAAGACCAAAAAACTTGGTATCATAAAAATTATGCAACTACAAAAGTTTATGGCGTTAATACAGAAAATGCTTATAAGTTTTTAGAATCCAAAGGTCTGAAACCAAAAACTGTAATTGTTGGAGTTTTGGATAGCGGCGTGGAAGTTGACCATCCGGGATTGATTAAAAATATGTGGACAAACCCGAACGAAATTCCTAACAACGGCAAAGATGATGACGGAAACGGATACATCGATGATGTTCACGGCTGGAATTTCTTAGGAGGAAAAAACGGCGATATCGATGTTGATAATATGGAAGTGACGAGAGTCGTGAAAAAGTATCAGCCTATTTTCGAAGGCGATGATTCTACTAAGAATAAGGAGAATCAAGCTAAGATGCCAGATGATTTTGCTATGTATATGAAGGCAAAAGATGTCTTTACCAAAAAAAGTGAGGAAGCAAAACAAAGCCTTCAGCTTTATACGATGATTAATAATGCCATTCCTGATATGATAAAATTATTGGATGGTAAAAATCTTACGAAAGAGACTTTAGCAGGTATCAAACCTTCTAATCAACAGGAAGCGATGGCAATGCAGGTTTTATCTCAAATGGCTAACGACCCTCAGATTGCAGGAAAGCCTTCTGCTGAGGTAGAAACTTATTTGAAAGGTCAGATGAAAGAAGCTTTGGATTATTTCACGCCACAAGCTGAGAAAGGTTACAACCTTGATTTTGACCCAAGAAAAGAAATCGTTGGTGATAATTATGACGATTATTCTGAAAAAAATTATGGTAACAACCATTACGAAGGTCCAGATGCAAAACACGGAACTCACGTTGCGGGGATTATTGCTGGTTTAGTAAATGGTTCAGAAACTCAATATGGAGTAGCTTCTAGAGTTGCGAAAATTATGACCGTGAGAGCTGTTCCGGACGGAGATGAAAGAGATAAAGACGTTGCAAATGCAGTTCGATATGCAGTTGATAACGGTGCAAGAATCCTTAATATGAGTTTTGGAAAACCTGTTTCTCCAGGTAAAAATGTAGTTTGGGACGCTTTCAAATATGCGGAAAGCAAAGGCGTTCTTTTGGTAAAAGCTGCAGGTAACGAGAACGAAGATATTGCAGAACATCAATATTTCCCAACTAATTTCAAATCTCAGTCAGACGAGAAACCATTCATCAACAATATGATTGTAGTTGGTTCTAATACGAATGATGCTAACGCTTTGAAATCAAGTTTCTCTAACTACGATGAGAAAATGGTAGATGTTTTTGCGCCAGGTTCAGAAATCTATTCTACAGTTCCGGATGGGAAATACGAATATCTTCAGGGAACATCTATGGCTTCTCCAGTTGTAGCTGGTTCTGCTGCGGTTCTTTTAGCTTATATGCCAAATCTGAAACCAGAACAAATCATCGAATCTCTTGTTAAAACAACAAATGTAAACGCAACCAATGGATTCGATAAATTATCAAGGTCAAATGGTGTGATAGATGTTGCGAAAGCAGCGGAATATGCTTACAAGAATTTTTACAAAGCTGAAGCTCCTTCAAAATCTGTAAAAAAACCAGTTAAGAAAAAAACGCATAAAGCGATAGATAAGAGTAAGTTATAAAATCAATATTTAAAATAAAAAATCTGAGACCGTCTCAGATTTTTTATTTTTTATCATTTGGCATAATTTTTTGTAATAACTTAGCAGTAAATATAAAACTATGAGAAAATTAATTTTTTTAGGATTTATTGGAGCCGCTTTGATTTCTACATCTTGTGCTTCAAAAAAAACTGGAGTTACTGCAGGTGAAGCTCAGACAGTACGTTCTGAAGTTATGAAATTAAAAGGTGAATGGTCAATCTCTGATGTAGATTACAACAAATCTTTTAAAATAAAACCTTTTGACGAAGGTGCTGATATCAATTGTTTTGTTGGCAGTTCTTGGAAGCTAGTTCCAAATAATTACACTGGAGCATATACGTTAAATGGAGGTGGAGACTGTCCAGCTAGAACGCAGGCAATCACGTTTAGTGTTGATAAATTCAGTAACGTTTCGATTAAAAAAGTTGGTGAAGGAGAAAAAGCAAAACGAGTTTCCGCAGGTTATATGTTGAAACTAGAGAATCCAACTGAAAATAGTTTTACATTGGTTCAGTCCGTAAATGCAGATGGTTCGCCAATGGATGTAAGATATAATTTTGTAAGAACTGGTAAATAATCAATAAAATACATATAATGAAAATCACTAAATTAAATATAGCTGCATTTTTTATCTCAGCTTCACTTTTATTAACAAGTTGCGAAGCTGTTCAGAATGCTAATAATACACAAAAAGGAGCTGCAATTGGTACCGCTGCAGGTGCTGTTCTTGGAGGGATTTTAGGAAACAATCTTGGGAAAGGTGGCAATGCGCCTCTTGGTGCTGTTTTAGGTGGAGTTGTTGGAGGAGTTGCTGGTGGTGTTATCGGTAACAAAATGGACAAACAAGCCAAAGAAATCAAAGAAGTTTTGCCTGGTGCAGAAGTTGAAAGAGTTGGAGAAGGAATCAAAATTACACTTCACGAGAATACAGTGAACTTTGATTTTAATTCATCAAATTTAACAACTTTAGCTAAGTCTAACCTTGACAAATTGGTAACTGTTCTTAAGAACAATCCTGATACCAATATCAATATTTATGGACATACAGATAGTATTGGTACAGATGCTGTTAACATAAAAATTTCAGGACAAAGGGCAGCTGCTGTAAAAAGTTATTTTGTAGCTAATGGAGTTTCTGCTTCTAGATTGTTTACAGAAGGTTTAGGGAAATCCAGTCCCGTTGCTAGTAACGATACAGATGCAGGAAGAGCACAAAACAGACGTGTAGAGTTTGCGATTACAGCTAACGAAAAAATGATAAACGACGCACAAGGAAATTAATATTCATTAATTTACCAATAAATAATAAACCGCAATTTGCGGTTTTTTTATTTTAATGCTACTTTTGTAGATTATTGAACAATTGATGAAAAACTATTTAAAATTAATAAGAGTAGAACAATGGGTTAAGAACTTATTCGTATTCGCTCCATTATTTTTTTCAGGTAAGATTACCAATTCGCATTTATTCTACGAAAGTATTTTTGCTTTTTTAGTTTTCTCATTCACAGCGAGTTCTATTTATATCATTAATGACTATTTTGATATAGAATCGGATAAAAAACATCCAGAAAAGAAACATCGCCCTTTAGCAAGTGGAGCCGTTTCCAAGACGAGTGCGAAAATTCTATTTGCTTTCTTAATTATTTTATCAATTTCATCAGTTTTTATCGGAAATTATATTTTCCATACCAATTTTTGGAAATTCGGAGTGATTATCGCTTTTTACTTTGTGATGAATCTTTTCTATACATTCAAACTGAAACAAGTAGCCATTGTTGATATTTGCATCATTGCTGTTGGTTTTGTTCTTAGAGTCTTAGCAGGCGGTTATGTTACGGGAGTTATAGTAACTAATTGGGCAATTTTATTGACTTTCGTTTTAGCGTTAGTTCTTGCAATAGGAAAAAGAAGAGGCGAGTTAATCAATGCTCAAATTTCAGGGAAGACGAGAAAAGCTTTGGACGGGTATAATGTTCAGTTTGCAGATATTGCTTTGTCAATCAGTTGTACTTTGGCGATTATTTGTTATCTGATGTTTACTTTGTCTCCAGAAGTTCAGGCGAGATTTCATCCAAGAGTTTTCTATACAGTGATTTTTGTGGTGTTTGCTTTTCTAAGATATTTACAACAAACTTTAGTTTATAATAAAACCGAATCGCCAACCAAAATCGTTTACAAAGACCGATATATACAAGTGACAATTGTCCTTTGGGTTATCGTTTTTCTTTTACAAATCTATTTTAAGAAATAAATCAAAATATTAAAGTTGAATAATGCGTTCAATTTTAAATAACTAAAAACCTAAAGATGAAGCCGAATTTTGTACAGAAAGTAACTAACTGGGGAAATTTTCCAATCGTAGAGAAGGAAATGAAATCGGATGATTCTGTTTCTAAAATCAAACAATTTGTAAGAGAAAATAACGAAGTCATTGCTCGTGGAAACGGACGTTGCTACGGTGATGCTTCTCTAGGTGAACATATTTTCTCAACCAAAAGACTTAATAAATTCATTTCTTTTGACAGACTCAACGGAATCATCGAATGCGAATCGGGAGTTCTTTTGTCTGAAGTTTTAGAGGTTTCAGTTCCACAAGGTTATTTTCTGTATGTAACACCTGGAACTAAGTTTGTTTCTGTTGGAGGCGCCATTGCATCGGATGTTCACGGTAAAAACCACCACGCTGAAGGTTGCTTTTCAGAATATGTGACTGAGTTCAAATTATTGAATGAAAACTCAGAAGTAATTACTTGTTCCCGAGAACAAAACTCTGATAAATTTTGGGCAACAATTGGTGGAATGGGTTTGACGGGAATTATTCTGTCAGCGAAATTCAAACTGAAAAATATAGAATCCGCTTATATCCGACAAGAAAGTATCAAAGCTGAAAATCTGGATGAGGTTTTCAAATTGTTTGATGAAAGCGAAGATTGGACTTACAATGTGGCTTGGATTGATTGTTTCCAAAAAGGAAAAAATCTAGGACGTTCTATTTTGATGAGAGGAGAACACGCTCTGAAAGCTGAATTGCCGTCAAATCTTCAAAAAAAATCTTTAAAGCTTAAAGAAAGATTCAAACCGACAATTCCTTTTTATTTCCCGGGATTTGTTTTGAATGCTTTATCAATTAAGATTTTCAATTTTCTTTATTACAATAAACAAACAAAGAAACAACTTAATAATTTCATCGATTATGAAACCTTTTTCTATCCTTTGGATGTCATAAATGATTGGAATAAAATCTACGGTAAAAGTGGATTCATCCAGTATCAAATGGTAATCCCAAAAGAAAACGGGAAAGAAGGAATGAAACAAATCTTGGAAGCTATTGCTAATAGTGGAAACGGTTCTTTCTTAGCTGTTTTAAAATTATTTGGGAAAGATAATCCATTAGCTTATAATTCGTTTCCAAAAGAAGGTTACACATTGGCTTTAGATTTTAAAGTCAACAAAGGATTGAAAAAACTGGTTGACCAATTGGATACAATCGTTGAAAATTTCGGAGGCAGAATTTATTTGACGAAAGATAGTATGAGTAAGTCTTCTCTGACTAATTATCTTCAAAACGTTGATTCATCTAAATTCGTTTCATTACAACATAAAAGAATTGTTAGTAATAACTAATTCTAATAATAACTAATAATTCATCACTCATAATTATGATTGTTCTTGGTTCCAATTCCGAAGTTGCTCAAGCATTTGTAGAAGAATGTTTGGCTAAAGGAGAAAAATTCCCTGTAGTTTATTTATTAAGTTCTAATCCGGAAACGACAGAAAAATTTGCTGGGCATCTTCAAGTGAAATTTCTTCAACATTCTGAGATTATTTCTCTGGATTTGATGAAAGAAATTGATTATAAAACTTTGGAAAATATTAACTCCGATTTATTGTTTTGTGCTTCGGGCTATCTTGGTTTAGGAACAGAAGATGGTCTTTATGATGACGAAAATACGGCTCGAATTATTGATGTTAATTATGCGAAGTTAGTTCCGGTACTTAATTTTTTTGCTAAAAAAATGGAATCCAAAAGACAAGGAACTATGATTGTTTTATCATCGGTTGCTGGCGAAAGAGGAAGGCAGAGTAATTTCATCTACGGAAGTGCAAAAGCAGGATTAACAGCTTATTTGAGTGGATTGAGGAATTATTTATTTGATAAAAAGATTCAGGTTCTGACAGTAAAACCAGGTTTTATGGATACCAAAATGACAGAAGGTTTACCTCTGAATCCAGCTTTGACTGCAACTCCGAAAAAAGCAGGAGAAGCAATTTATAAAGCTTATAAAAATAAAAAAAACGTGGCTTACGTTTTACCAATTTGGGCAATTATTATGATGATAATCAGAAATATCCCTGAGTTTATTTTTAAAAAATTGAAGCTTTAATTTAGGTTTAAGGTAATAGGATTTGGGTGATTTTAGAAATTATTTCCTAACTTATAGCCTAAAACTAATTCCTAATCCCTAAAATGATGAAAAAATTATATCTATTCGACTTTGACGGAACTTTAACTTACAAAGACACAATGTTTTTGTTTTTGAAGTTTTATAATCCTGCAAAATATTCGGTTCAGTTCTTGAAGCACGTTCCACTTTTTATTTTATTGAAAATGAAATTGGCGAACGCAGAAGCAGTTAAGAAAAGTTTTATTTCCTCAATATTAAAAGGCGAATCAAGATATCAAATCGAGAAAAAAGCGCAATTGTTCTTCGAAGAAAATTATCCAAGCCTTTTCAGAGAAAATGCGCTGGACTTTATTAATAATATCGATACAACTCATACAGAATCTTATATAGTTTCAGCTTCTTTGGATATCTGGGTAAAACCATTTGCTGAGAAATTTAATATGAAGTTACTTTCTACGCAGGCAGAGTTTAAAGACGATGCTTTCACTGGAAAATTCGTTGGAAAAAACTGTAATAAAGAAGAGAAAGTTAATAGAATTAAACTGGAAATTGACGACAAGAAATTTGATAAAATCATAGCTTTCGGAGACACTTCCGGAGACAAAGCAATGTTCAAATTTGCAAATGAATCTCATTATCGATTTTTTCACTAATTTAGTGCTTTAATTTTTCAGCCTTTTTTCTGGCTTCTAATCGTATAAAAATGGAAAGAATTTATCTGGATAACGCAGCAACTACGCCTCTCGATGATGAGGTGATAGACTGTATGGTGAATGTAATGAAATTCAATTATGGCAATCCGTCGTCCACGCATAGTTTGGGACAGGAAGCCAAGACTGTTTTAGAAGAAGTAAGGCGAAAGATTGCAGATTCTTTGAAAGTAACGCCAGGCGAAATCGTTTTCACATCTTGTGGAACCGAATCCAATAATATGATTATAAAATCCGCTGTCAATTATCTGGGCGTGGAGAGAATCATAACTTCGGCTCTAGAGCACAAATGCGTAGCTGAAACCTGCCTTGAAATGAAGAAGTTGAAAGGTGTGGAATTGGTTTATTTAAGACCAGATTCCCACGGAGATTTTGATTTGAATAAATTAGAGGAAGTTCTAAAATCATCAGACAAAAAAACTCTTGTAACATTGATGCATGCCAACAACGAAATTGGGAATATTCTTGATATCGAAAAAGTGGCTCATCTTTGTAAAGAGAATAATACATTATTCCATTCTGATACGGTTCAGACAATGGCGCATTTGGATTTGGATTTCTCTAAAATTCCAGTTGATTTTGCATCTTGCAGTGCGCACAAATTCCACGGACCAAAAGGGGCTGGATTTGCTTTCGTGAGAAAATCATCAGGACTGAAAGGAATCATTACTGGAGGACCTCAAGAAAGAAGCCTTAGAGCAGGAACTGAGAATGTAACAGGAATTGCTGGATTAGGAAAAGCTTGGGAAATTTCTCAGGCAAAAATGGAAGATTACAGCAATCATATTCTCGATATCAAGCATTATGCAATTCAGCAATTAAAAGAAAAAATTGAGGGCGTAAAATTCAATGGAAGAAGTGTAGAAAACAGCAGCTTGTACACAGTTCTGAATCTTTTGCTCCCTTATAAAAATCCATTAATAGGATTGCAATTAGATATGAAAGGAATTGCCATTTCTCAAGGAAGTGCTTGTAGTTCTGGTGCTTCGAAACCGTCTATGGTTTTGATGTCGGTCTTATCTGAGGATGATTTGGATAATTGCACACCAGTTCGAGTTTCATTCAGTCATTTTACGAAAAAGTCTGATATTGATGCATTTGTGAATGCGTTAGAAGATATAGGAAAACAGTTCGTTATAGAAAAAGCTGATAGTTTACATAGATAACCAACAGAAGAAACAAAAATTAAATTTTGTAATTTTGTTTAATAAAACAATTAAGAAAAAGAAATCATGGCAGTAGAAATTACAGATCAATCCTTTCAGGAAACAGTATTGAATTCAGATAAACCAGTTTTGGTTGACTTTTGGGCAGCTTGGTGTGGACCTTGTAGAATGCTTGGACCAATTATCGAAGAAGTAGCAACTGACTTTGAAGGTAAAGCTTTGGTAGGTAAAGTAGATGTTGATAACAATCAACAGATTTCTGTAGATTACGGAATCAGAAATATTCCTACCGTTTTAATTTTCAAAAACGGAGAAGTTGTAGATAAAATCGTAGGTGTAGCACCAAAAGAAGTAATCGCTGAGAAGCTGAATGCTTTCTTGTAAGAAATTAATATAATTGAAAATGAACGCTTTTCTACTTGGAAAGCGTTTTTTTTTGAAATTAATTTGCAGATATAGATTATTGTTGTATTTTTGCAACCACAATAACAAAGGGTAATAACCTTGAGTTATGGCAAGAGATCCGGTAGTTCAGCTGGTTAGAATGCCGCCCTGTCACGGCGGAGGTCGCGGGT